>OZ253944.1:2312500-3724760 GCA_965267265.1 Parvibaculaceae bacterium | reverse complement strand
CCGGAAACGTCGCTTGAGGCTGCGCTCTGCGATGCCGCATTCCGCCAGAACACCCGCAACGGGGTCGGGGTCACGATAGTTCTCACTGAGCCAGTTTTCTGCCTGACGCACGACACGATCGGCATGGTCAACACGGCGTGCCCGATTGGTATAAGGCAACTGCCCCTCGGTGTGCTGCTTCAGGAGGAAAAACTTTGCCGTCTGAACGGCTTCGCCTGGCGAGACGTGTCGAGAAATGATGTGGAGCGCAAGGTCGTGCCACGAGGATGTACCGCCCGCGGTGACCAGACGCCCTTCTGCATCGGAGAAGCAGATGCTCGGCGCGGGATCGAACCGCACAGCTGGAAAGTTGCGGCGAAAGAGATCCTCAAATGCCCAGTGCGACGTCGCGTCCAGGTTATCCAGCAGGCCCGCTGCCGCCAGAAGAACAGATCCTGAGCAGGCAGAATAGATTGTTGTACCTGCGGCATGACACTCTTTCAGCCATTCTTTGACGTCTTTGTATCGATCAGTCATCGGATCGTTTTCACTTATCCAGACGTCCATGAGGATAAGGATCTCGGGTGCGCGAACATCCGAAATGGCAAATTCCGGCTGAACCGGTATTCCGTAGCCGCAGGTAAATGGCTCCCGCGTTTGCGCGACGATGTGTGTTTTGATGAGGGGTGGTCCAGGTTCCTCGCCGGCGAGGTTCCGCCAGGCAGCGCCGGTGATCGTGAGGACATCAACCATCCCATAGAGCGATGATCCTGCTGTTTCCGGAAGAGCAAGGAGATAGGCGTCAAGAGGTGCTGGGTCAGTCATAAGAAGCGACACACGAAATTGGCATGAATGGATCGGACATGGCCAAAATCGTTCTGACCTGCCCGCCTGTCAACCACTAGATATGCCTCGCGTTCCAAATGCTGAAGAACCAGATGAGCAGTAAGCGAGAGAGCCGCTTTCTGTTCAGTGGCAACGTCGGCCGACGGGACACATGACCCCCAAAAGAACAGGACATTCAAATGACCGACCAAACAGAAAACGTAACCGTCAACAATGGCGTCGATGTAGCGGCGCTTCTAGGCGCCCGTGAGACCCTCGAAACAACACCGGAAGCGGGTCAGTTCACCTGGCGTGCGCGGTGCAAGTGGGTAGATGGTGTTCATACCCGATCAACGATTGAGGGCTTTTACGGCTTCGGTGAAGAACAAGCTCGTAAGGCGCCTCATACAATCGATGCAGACCATCCTGAGCAGTTCGCTGCAGAGGATGCCGGTGCAACGCCGGCAGAGATTGTTCTGTCGGGACTGGCCAGCTGCCTCAGTGCGGGCGTGGCGTCCGTCGCGCAAAACCGTGGCATTCAACTCCGCTCGTTCGAGGCGAAAGTCGAAGGTGACATGGACCTCGCAGGCATCTTGGGTGTGGACGCGGATGTACGAAACGGATTCAAGGCCATCCGCGTTTCGTTCAGCATTGATGCAGATGCGGAGCCCGATGAAATCGCCGCTCTGATCGCTCAGTCTCAGAAGCGATCAGCCGTGTTCGACATCATCACCAACCCGACCAACGTCCACGTCACTGTCGACTGATCAAACTTGGGAGCGATTCCTTGAAAACCGTAACGACCCTTATCGTCGGTGCCGGCCAGGCGGGGCTCGCCATGAGCCGGGAGCTGACGAACAGCGGCATTGATCATCTGATCCTCGAACAGGGGTCGGTTGGCAATGCTTGGCGCAAGGATCGCTGGGACAGCCTCCGGCTGCTGACGCCCAACTGGGCGAACAGCATGCCGGGGGCTTCCCCAACAGAAGCGGATCCAGACAGCTATATGCAGGTATCTGACTTTGCAGATGCCCTGGGAGCGTATGCCTCGGAGATCGAAGCGCCGGTCCAGGGGGGTACTGAAGTGCGCAATGCCTCTCAGACTGACGCGGGGTTCCGCGTGGATACCGACCAGGGCCCTTTCGCATGCAGGACCCTTGTGCTTGCAACGGGGGCTTGCGCCCGTCCGAACTGGCCCGCCATCTCTGCGTCTGTCCCGGTCAGGATGTTCCAAACAACACCTGCGGCCTACAAACGGCCAGACAGTCTCCCAGACGGCGGCGTGCTGGTGGTGGGTGCTTCGGCCTCCGGCGTGCAGCTCGCCCGTGAAATTCAGGCGTCAGGACGCCAAGTGGCACTGGCGGTTGGTTGGCACACACGCCTGCCCCGGACCTATCGAGGGCGTGATGTTGAGTGGTGGCTCGATACCATCGGTCTGTTGGACGAAAGGTTTGATGAAGTCGATGACATCGGGCGCGCCCGTCGAACGCCCTCGCCGCAGATCGTCGGCGGGCCGGAACCCGTCGACCTGAACGCCTTACAGGAGTGTGGTGTCGAGGTCGTCGGTCGCTTGATGGACATCCGAGACGGTGCCGCCCTCTTTTCTGGCGGACTGGCAAACGCCTGCGCTTCCGCGGATCTCAAAATGCACCGTCTGCTCGATGCAATCGATCAATGGATTGCCGAGTGTGGCCTTGAGGAGCGTGTATCGCCGCCAGACAGGCCGGCTCCGACCAATGTACCAATCGCGCCGCCCCTTCAGCGCAGCCTGACCGACGGCGCTATCCAATCGATTGTGTGGGCCACGGGCTACCGTCCCGATTTTTCCTGGCTCGACATACCTGTGTTCGATCCCCGTGGACGTCTGCGCCATCGCGGCGGTGTTGTCGATCTACCCGGCATCTACGCCATGGGGCTCGTGTTTATGCGTCGACGCAGATCCCATCAAATCTCCGGCGTTGGCGATGACGCACGTGAACTTTCGGCACATCTGCACGCCCACCTTGCCGGGCAGGCAACGGCGGCCTGATTGGAGACGACGATGACAGATTTGCAGATCATCAAACAGGCAGTGGAGCGAGCCGTAAAAACGGTGACACTACGTCCCGAGCGTGGGCAGCGCGTCTATCGAAACACCGCGACGGTCGACGACGGTCTTTTCTGTCAGGTGGAGGAAGCGGGTCAATGCATCACGATGGACATGCCCAAGGCACTCGGCGGCGACGCGTCGGCACCGAACCCGAGCATGGTATTGCGATCCGCCATGAGTGCTTGCGTCGCGATCGGCATCAAACAGTGGGCCGCGCGGCGCGACGTTCCAATTGACCGTGTCGAGGTCACGGTGGCGACCGACGTGGACGCTCGAGGTCAGCTCGGTGTGGTTGACGACCTTACGCCCGGCTTTGAGGGTATTAGATTGAACATCGCCGTCACGTCGTCGTCGCCTTCCAATGTCGTCGAAGACATCGTTCAAGAGACGCTGAAATACAGCCCCCTCATGGATGTTTTCATTCGTCCGCAGTCGGTGACTCATCGGGTCGTGACCGTCAGCGATGATGCAGCCGAACTCAGGGAGACGGTGGAGTAATGGACCCGCGGTTACAGAAGCGCATTCAACGTTATGGATGGGATAAGGCGGCGCCGTCTTATGAAGACGGCTGGAAAGACAGCCTAGCCGATGCCCAACACGAATTGCTGCGCATGGCAGATGCCCAGACCGGCGAGCATGCGCTCGATATCGCCTGCGGTACAGGTCTTGTCAGCTTGCCGCTCGCAGAAGCGGTCGGGCCCAATGGCTATGTTGTTGCGACGGACATCTCCGAGGCGATGATTGAGAGCATTCAGGCGTTGGCTCACATGCGCAGATTAAGTCAGCTAGACGCTTTTCGCGCAGACGCTGAATCAATTGGTCAGGTTGCGGATGCCAGCATGGATCTTGTGACCTGCGCCCTTGGTCTGATGTATGTGCCGGATACGGACCAGGCAATGGCCGAAACCCTTCGGACTCTGAAGCCGGGCGGTCGTGCGGTCTTCGCCGTCTGGGTGAGCGCGCAAAATGCGGCTGGGCCGATATTTTTCCGATTGTGGATGCGCGGGTTAAATCCGAGGTCTGCCCCCTCTTCTTTCGGCTTGGGACTGGCGAAACATTGGCTCGTGAGATGGAGGGCATCGGATTTACTGATGTGGAGACCTGTCGCCTCACCTCCGAATTGAGGTATCCGGATGACGCCGGTGCGATTGAGGCGGCATTCGTCGGTGGTCCGGTCGCCCTTGCCTATCAAAGGTTCGATGAGCAGACACGCGCCGCCGTGCACAGGGATTATCTGGCCTCAATCGCCGACTACCGCACGCCTGAAGGCTATAGGATCCCGGGTGAGTTCGTGGTCTGTAGCGGCCGAAAACCTTCGGATTGAAAACCAGTAGCTACGTGACACTGGCAATTATGCGCTTTGCTGATCAAGTCTTATCTGCAGATCACGCCAAAACCCCGCAAATCACGCCAGAAGCAACTGAACAGTGTTGGCTCCCAAGGCGGGACACCCCATCATAGGATCAAACCGCATCAGTTCAGGGAGAGCCACCATGTCCAATGCAGATACCACCGTCCTTGTTACCGGAGCGTCGGGATACATCGCCCAGCAGGTAATCCTGGCACTGCTAGAAAAAGGGTACAAAGTCCGCGGCACCATCCGTTCATTGGACAAGGGCCCGGCCCTCAAGGAATTGCTCGCAAAAGAAAATCCAGCAGCAAATGAGATCGAACTGTTCGCAGCCGACTTGACTTCGGACGATGGCTGGGATGAGGCGACAGCGGGCTGCACCTATGTCCACCACGTGGCGTCTCCCATACCCGCGCAATTGCCGAAGGACCCGAATGATCTCATTGGACCTGCGCGCGACGGCGCTATTCGTGCATTGAAAGCTGCAAAAAAAGCGGGTGTGAAACGGGTCGTGCTGACGTCATCTGTTGCAGCGATTGCTTATGGCTACAAAAAACTGCCGGAACTTTTGACGGAAGAGAATTGGTCAAACCCCGACTATCTGAAAGACAATACCGCATACACCCGGTCCAAGGTCATCGCCGAAAAAGCCGCCTGGGACTATGTGAATGGCGAGGGCAAGGGGCTGGAACTTGCGACCGTCAATCCATCAGCGGTTTTGGGCCCGGTGCTGAGTGGGGACTTCTCAGCCTCGTTAGAGCTCCTCACTCAACTGCTCAGTGGTTCCCTCCCCGCCACGCCGAACTTGGGCTTCCAGATTGTCGATGTCCGCGACGTCGCAGCAACCCATGTAGCGGCCATGGAAACGCCGGAGGCCGCGGGCGAGCGCTTCATTGCCGCCGGCGAATACCAATGGTTCCGAGATATCGCCGATAAGCTTCGGGACGGCTATCCTGACTACCGCAAGAAGCTCCCGACGCGGTCCCTGCCCAGCTTCCTGGTTTCGTTCCTGGCAATGCTCAATCCCGTGATGAAGCAGATCCTGCCGGAACTGGACAAGCAGCGCATGGCGTCCAACGAAAAGGCCCAGCGAATGCTCGGGGTCAGCTTTCGGCCCGCGGCTGAGTCCATCAAGGCGGGGGCGGATTCCCTTATTGCGCACAAAGTTGTTTAGATGCGAATGAAGAGCGGCATTGAAGCCGCCCTTCGTCATTCTTTACGCGGCCGTATCGAAAACGACCGGTGAGGTCTGTGTCTCCACCGGCTCCCAGGTCAGGTCGCCCATATACCGGTGGGCAAGCTTTCCCTCGCCGTCCATCGCGAACAGATGCAGCCAGCGATTGTCAAACAACGCGCGCACGCCGTCATGCCGATTGAGAATGCCGTTCATCGCTTCGATCGGTGCTTCGATACAGACTGACAGGCGCAAGGGATTATGCACGTAGTTTTCGCCATCGTGGACGGATTGCCAGGGCAGACCATTTCGCAGATTGCCACCATTGCCCTCCAAGACACCAATACCACCAGTAACATTGTGCAGCAGTTTGTTGCCCGACCCGAAAACATCCGGTGCCACGGTGGAGCCGTAATATTGCAGACTGATCCAGCTCGCCACGACGACTGGGGCAGTCATGATGAGCTCCAAAACTCTGAATCCGTTTAGGCTGTCCTGCCACCAATCATAGTCGTGCAGGAACGCTTGACCTTCCAGACTCTTGCCGGCACTCCGAGACCTCGGTGCGGCGATGAAGGCTTTACAGCCGGCGAGCGCCCACTCAGGCCGAACTTCCGCCCAATCCCGCGACCGCTCAGCGATGTCGCTCTGGTCGTCGGCGCGAGGAAGGCGCAAGGCCCTCTCACCGCGCGTAACACTGCCTGCTGCGCTTAACCACTGCTCGATCTGAGCAAGGTCGTCAGCATGATCCTGTGCCGCGAAATCGGAGCTATAGAGTGTCACTGCGTCAGTGGTTGTGTCGTGCAGCGCGCCGACGAACAGTGTGTCTTTCGGGATCGTGATCCCTTTTTCCACCAAACCCTTTCTGACAGCTGCGTCATTGAGGAGCGATGCCAGAAGCCTGGCATTGACTTCGCCGGAATATCCACCGCAAGCGCCGCAATGCAGGCCACTCGCGTGCGGGTTATTGACGACATTCGCCCCGTGGCCTGCAAGCACGACGACACGAGCAAAGCCATTGGTCAGCGACATGGCACGCAGCACCGTCTCTGCTGAGCTGATGCGTGTCTCCGTATCGAGTTCCGTGTCGAAACTCGGCGCTGGTTCGTTGGGTACCGGCGCCGCGCTGAGACCCAGGGCATCTCTCACAAGCTTACCCGCATAAACAGGTCCCATCGCTTCAACAAAAGCGAACGAAGAAACGGCGGCCAGCTTAAAGCGGCCCCAGGCCCGATGGGCCCGGGCAGCGTATCGAGTGGTCAAGTCGGTTGCGATGTTCGTTGCGTCGCCGGACGATGATTTGACGGTCGGGTTCAGCAGAACCGGAAGCCGCAGTTCTTCAACATCAGAGGCGAACCGCCGGTGTTTGGCGAAAATTCCAAAGAACCCGGCGAACCCGAGTGTTTGGATAGACGGATCAACAGCTTCCAAAGCGCGCCGGAAAACCTCAGACCGCACATCGATACAAAAAGCCATTTGCAAGGTCGGCCGAATACTTTCTGGTTGGGAGGCCGGGGCTTGCAGCGTCGTTGCAAGATCGCGCTGGGCAGCGCGCTCCGCCGCCTCCTGCAGGATTTCGTCTACGACACTCCCCTGATCTGCAGTGATCGGTGCTTCATGGACAGAGCGAGCCTCCCCCCATTTCTGAGCGATCATGTCTTCATACTGGTTGAACAATGCTTCTTCCCAGAGAAGCCGGATCGCGAGAAAATCGGTGATGGTCGTGTCGGTGTCATCAGCAAGCTCGGCTCGCCAAAACTCGGTGCGCGCATACTGTGCCCATCCGCCGAGGGAAAAGAGAAGCTGATGGAAATAGCTGTCGAACATAGGCTGGCTCAAGCCTAACCGCTTCACCGAGTTGGCCACCGCCTCTTTAGGATCTTCAGGCAGATCGGCCACAAAAGCTGCGAAATTCTTAAGTCCCATGATTTCTGGTGTCAGGTCGTGGGTGGCATGTGCCGTGTAAGCGGCCCAGGCGTGTTTGCCGCGCGGCGCGGCCCAAAGCGCCTGTCCCTTATCAAAATAGCCGCTCGCCCAGGCACCAAAACACTGAGCCATGAGACTTGGCCAGTCTGTGCCGCTGGCCTCTGCCGCCAGGTCGGCAATCGTTGGAAGGGCCGTGGGTGTAACACGCGCGTCCCAAGCCACTGATTTCAGCTCAGCAAGGTCTTTTGGCTTTGCTGCATGAGGTGATGCGGTCAGCGCGGCAGCCAGATCGTCATCAGAGATGTGTTCCGACGCAATACGCTCCTGATACCATTCGCGCGGCATCACGACCGGCGTGCCGCCAATACGCCCGAGCCGGGCACCGACATCTGCGAGCGTGTCATGCGTCTGACCCAGGAAGGGATTGACCGCAACATAAGACGCAAGTGGCCATAATGGGGGGATCTGTCTGGCCGCTGCATCTACCGCTTTTGAAAGCGTTGAAGTGTTGAAGACGTCTATTGTGGGGGTGATGTTCATGATGGGGGTTTCCTCTCACGCGTCTGATTGTTTGCGGATGGTTAAGTTGCCAACCAAGCGGTCGAACAGGGCGTTGGCGTAAAGCCCGTTTGATAGATGGACGCGCAAGCCAGCGGCTGCAGGGTGATAGGCCCAAAGCGGGAATGTCGCCTGCGCGATGGCGACCAGCCCGAAGCTGGTGACGGCTAGCGCCAGCAGAGCCCATTCAAGGGGACCCGGCGCCGGCGTTGCCGGAAGCGTGCCAGCGGTCAGCCACTCAGCCCCTATTTGCAGAGCGAAGTAGCTGATCGAGGTGGCCACTGCGTAAAAAGCTGTGTGCCGCGTCAGGAACCAGGGCGCGGCGTCAGCGAGTCCTTGTGCCAGCAGATAAGCCACGCCGAAGATCAAAATGGCGCCGAGAGCAATCGCTTGCGGCGATTTGGCATCGAACCCAAAGGCGAAACCAATCACGGCATATATCGCCAACGCCACACCAAACGCACGGGCAACTGCCTTGGCATTGGGGATGGCAATGGGTCCCGGTCGCCGGATTGAAGCCACCAGATCGACCGCTGTCCCAGAAGCCAGGAATGCGTGTGCCTTGTAGAGCGAGTGCGCGACGATGTGCAAAAGGGCAAGCGGGAAAAGCGCTAAGCCGCATTGCATGACCATGAAGCCCATCTGGGCGATGGTTGACCAAGCGAGGGAGGTCTTGACCGCCGATTGAGCCAACATTGCAAGTCCGCCGAAGAGTGCGGTGAAGCCGCCGATCATCACGAGAACCGCAAGCACGCTGGGCGCGAGCAGCATAACATCGACAAAACGGATGAGCAGGAAGCCGCCTGCATTAATGACGCCGGCATGCAGGAGCGCCGACACCGGCGTCGGTGTTTCCATCACTTCCGTGAGCCAGCCGTGAGCCGGAAACTGGGCGGATTTGAGCATCGCCGCGAGCGCAAGCAATGCCGCTGCCCAAGTGACGCTGCTTGGGACGATGCCGTCCCGTGCTGCGTCGAGGATCATGGATATATCGAAAGTGCCGTAGCCAAAGGCAAGCAACGCTGCGGCTCCAATAAGAGCAGCGTCCCCTGCCCGCGCGACCACAAATTTCTTGCGGGCCGCGCGGATGGCATTAACCCGGTCTTCGTAGAACAAGAGGAGACGGTGCAGACAGATGCCCGTCGCGATCCAAGCGGCCACCAGATGAACCAGATTGCCCGCCTGGACCAATAACATGACCGCGGCAAGTGTCGCCGCCATCCACCCAAGAAATGCTCCCTGGCGTGCCTCGCCGTCCAGATAGGTGACCGAATAGCGCACAACCACCCAGCCAACAAAGGCGACGAGCAGGAGCATGATCGCGCTCACCACATCAAGCTGCGTGGCGAGGCCCATACCTGCCACCCCAAGCAATGGGCCGGTTCCAGGACCCTGCACGATGAGAAGTATGGCCGAGGCCGCCGCCGCTGCCAGCGCGGCCAGAGTGGCTGCTTCAGTGACCCTGGTCACAAGCTTTGGCCGCCGGCCAGGTTGAATGAGGGCAGTGAGTGCTGCCACCAATAAAATGGCTGGCGCAGTCAAGGGAACGAGGTCGTAAGGCATGGATCGGGGGCTCCCGCACAGATTTCAATCGCCCCTGTATCTATGCGCTACCCAAACATAAGAAAAATACATTGTTTTTGTGAAAACGTTCTATATAAAAGAACGATATGGCAGAGCTGAATTATCACCACTTACGCTATTTCCAAACCGTTGCCCATGAGGGCAACCTGACCCGAGCTGCAGAGCAGTTGAACGTCTCGCAATCAGCGGTATCGACCCAGATACGACAGTTGGAAGCATGGTTGGGTCAGCCGCTTTTTGAACGACGTGGCAGAAGTTTGCTGCTCACGGAAGCGGGCCGTATCGCGCTCGATCACGCGGACACGATCTTTGCAACCGGACAGGAACTAATCGCAACGCTCCAACAAAGCAGTGGGACCAGACAGCCCCTTCGGGTGGGATCTTTGGCGACCCTCTCTCGCAACTTTCAGCTCGCCTTCTTAAGGCCAATGTTGGGTCGATCAGATGTCGAGGTCATTCTGCGATCCGGCAGCGCCGCTGAACTGTTCAACGCCCTTGCGGGTCACCATTTGGACCTTGTTTTGACCAACCAGGCGCCCCCCGTCGATGCGCTGACGTCTTACGTTGTTCAGCGTCTGGATGAACAGAACCTCAGCCTTATTGGGGTGCAGTCGCTTTGCCCGCCAAAACTATCCCTTGCCGATCGCCTTTCAGGAGCGGCGCTGATTTTGCCGACGACGGCCAGCGGCTTGAGAATGGGAATCGATGCCCTCATTGATCGCTTAGACGTCACCCCGCAGATCGTTGCAGAAGTCGACGACATGGCCATGATGCGCCTCCTCGTGCGTGAAGGGATTGGCTTGGCGATTCTGCCTCCCATTGTGGTCCGAGATGAGCTGGAGTGTGGCGCCCTGATAGAGAGCGCAAAGGTCCCAAACCTCACGGAGACCTTCTATGGTGTGACCCTGGAGCGCCGGTTCCCCAACCCGCTTCTTGCCCAACTGATGGACGATGTGCCTTAGCGGCGTGCGAAACCGCGCAGAAAACCTGCCTTTTCTAGAATGTTGCGCGGCTATTCAATAAATTCGCTCCAAACACTTGTTAGAATAATTCTAACTTGCTATATCTCTTTTTAGAGAGATTCTAAAATAGGGTCTCAGGATCAATCGGAGGTAATGATGGACGGCGAAGGCAAATGCCCCTTCTCAGGTGGCGCAGACAAACACACAGCAGGCGAAGGCACATCAAACCGGGACTGGTGGCCCAACCAATTGAAGCTCAACATTCTTCGCCAGCACTCCGCCAAATCCAATCCGCTGGGCGAAGATTTTGACTATGCGAGCGAATTCAAGAAGCTCGACTTGGAGAAGGTAAAGCAGGACATTTTCGATTTGATGACGGATTCGCAGGACTGGTGGCCTGCGGATTACGGCCACTATGGTCCCCTCTTCATTCGCATGGCCTGGCACAGCGCTGGTACCTATCGTACGGGCGATGGCCGCGGTGGCGCCGGAACAGGCACGCAGCGTTTCGCGCCGCTCAACAGCTGGCCGGACAATGGCAATCTCGACAAAGCCCGCATGCTGCTTTGGCCGGTGAAAAAGAAATACGGCAATAAGCTTTCCTGGGCCGACCTTATGATCCTCGCCGGCAATTGTGCGATCGAGTCTATGGGCCTGAAGCCATTTGGCTTTGCCGGCGGTCGTGCCGATGTTTGGGAGCCTGAGCAGGACATCTATTGGGGCGCTGAGGACAGCTGGCTCGGCGATGACCGGTATTCCGGCGACCGCGAATTGGAAAATCCCCTCGCCGCTGTGCAGATGGGTCTCATCTATGTGAATCCGGAAGGCCCCAACGGCAATCCTGATCCCGTTGCGTCCGGTCGCGACATTCGCGAGACGTTCGCGCGCATGGCGATGAATGACGAAGAGACCGTGGCACTCGTCGCAGGTGGTCACACATTCGGTAAAGGCCATGGCGCTGGTGACGCGGCTCAGGTTGGTCCCGAGCCGGAAGGCGCGCCAATCGAAGCGCAGGGCCAGGGTTGGCTGAGCTCGCACGGGTCCGGCAAGGGTGTCGACACGATCACCAGTGGCATTGAAGGTGCCTGGACGCCAACGCCGACCACCTGGGATAATTCCTACTTCGATGTTCTGTTCGGCTATGAGTGGGAACTGAGCAAGAGCCCCGCAGGCGCGCACCAATGGGCGCCTAAGGATCTGGCGGAAAAAGATCATGCCCCAGAGGTCGACGGCTCGGACAAACGTGTGCCGATCATGATGACGACGGCGGACATGGCGCTTCGCATGGACCCGATCTATGAGCCCATTTCGCGGCGCTTCCATGAAAACCCCGACGAGTTCGCCGACGCGTTCGCGCGGGCATGGTTCAAACTGACTCACCGCGACATGGGACCGCGCTCCCGGTACCTGGGTTCAGACGTGCCTGAGGAGGCGTTGATCTGGCAGGACCCCATTCCGCAGGTAACGCATGCGCTGATCGACGATCAGGATGTGGCAGACCTCAAGCAGAAAATCCTGGCCTCCGGTCTCTCCGTGTCTGAGCTGGTCTCGACGGCGTGGGCATCAGCCTCGACCTTCCGAGGGTCCGACATGCGTGGCGGTGCCAACGGGGCGCGGATCGCCTTGGCGCCTCAGAAGGACTGGGAAGTCAATCAGCCAACACAGCTCGCCAAGGTGCTGCAGGTCCTTGAAGGCATTCAATCCGCCTTCAACGCGTCTCAGAGCGGCGGCAAACAGGTTTCGCTGGCTGACCTGATTGTTCTGGGCGGCGGTGCCGCGATTGAGCAGGCGGCAAAGGATGCCGGTCACAATGTGACAGTTCCCTTCTCACCCGGCCGCGCAGATGCCACTCAGGACCAGACGGACGTTGAGTCTGTCGCTATGTTGGAACCGGCAGCCGACGGTTTCCGCAATTACCTCAAGGCCAAATACACGGTCACTGCCGAGGAGCTCTTGGTCGACCGGGCTCAGTTGTTGACGCTGACAGCACCTGAAATGACGGTACTCGTCGGCGGACTGCGTGTCCTTGGCGCGAACGCCGATGGTGGCAAACATGGTGTGTTCACAGATCAACCGGGCAAGCTCACGAACGACTTTTTCGTGAACCTGCTTGATATGAGCACGACTTGGAAAGCGGCATCAGACGATGATGCGGTGTTCGAGGGACGCGACCGCGCGAGCGGCGCGGTCAAATGGACCGGCACGCGTGCCGATCTCATCTTCGGGTCCAACTCAGAACTCCGTGCGCTGTCAGAAGTCTATGCTAGCGAAGACGCGAGCGAAAAATTCGCGACCGACTTTGTGGCAGCATGGACAAAGGTTATGAACCTCGACCGGTTTGATCTTGCTTGAGTGAGGGAGGCTGGATCTGATCGAACATCGAGTTCCAGCCACATTGGGAAGGCCGCGGCACTGCCGCGGCCTTTTTAGTTTCCGCCTCTTGCGTACGCCTCAAAGCGGACCCTACGCTGACGGCATGTCTGATTTCCGATCCATCATTCTTTGTGCGACCCCGCGAAGCGGCAGCACGATGCTGTGCGATCTGATGGCTGCGACGGGCGTGCTGGGGCGACCGGCCTCATATTACCGACCCGAGTCGATCCCTGATTGGTCTGATCGATTGGGTGTTGATACTGTGGTGAGTAACGCCGACTTTGAACGTGCCTATCTGGCCGCAATCCAGGAGCACGGCACAGATGCCTCCGGCATGTTCGGCCTCCGCGTGATGTGGGACACCATTGAAGGTCTCATTGATCGTCTGTCACCCATTTTCACCGAAGAACGAAGCGACGTGGCGCTGTTCGAGACTGCGTTCGGCAAGTCGGTCTATCTCCACCTCATGCGCGAAGACAAGGTCGCGCAGGCGGTCTCGCTTGTCAGAGCAGAACAAAGCGGTCTCTGGCATCTGGCCTCGGATGGGTCAGTACGGCAAGGCGCAAGAAATCCCAAGCCAAATCGCTACGATGCGATCGCCATCGAAAAAGAGGTCGCCGCCCTCACGCGCGATGAAACAGCCTGGCAGAATTGGTTTACGGCCCAAAACATACCGCCGGTGCCGATCACATATGAGGAATTGGCAACCAACCCACAGTCTGTGATGGCCACGATCCTGTCGGCGATAGGCAAAGACACCTCGATCGCGCAAACCATTGAGCCGATCACCGCAAAACTAGCCGACGCCGAAAGCCAAAGCTGGATAGAGAAATTTAGAAAGGCCAAGTATTGACGTAGACAAGAAAAAGAAACATGGCCGCGATTTTTCTCTATCATAACGCGGAAGCTTATATTTGGACCGATCAACTCTAGAATCCAAACCTTATGAATATCCGCATCAAGAAAGAGACGATTAAGGCGACTTGGCTGGTGCTAGTTCTCTGCCTCGTCATTAGTCCAGGCACTGCGCTATCGTCTCCTGGCATTAAATCGGAAAAAGAAATGAATGCGGCCGCTGGCCGCGTGCTTGAGCAAACCGAAAGGTTTGCAACCGCGATTGAGTTTGCGTTCGAGCACCTAGCAACATTCATAGCTCTTTCGGAGGCACCAGGCGAAATAGTACATGCGGAATTGGATGCGACTGCTGACCGAATTGACGGTTTGCGGTCGATACTTGTGCTCTCTCAAGATGGCGACATACTTTGGGACGCCTATTCATTCCCAGCACCAAAGGTCAATCTAGGGAGCAGGACGTACTTTCGACGTGGGCTGTCGGCAAATCGCCTTCAGTTTGACGAGATCGCTGTGGGACGGACAAGTGGATTCCCGTTTATCCCGATCAGTGTTTTCAAGCCGTCCATTGACGCGGTCATCACAGGAATCCTTGATCCTCGCGTAATCCAAGAACCTCTTAATTGGTGCCTGGAGAGTTGCGGTGGCGCGCTTCTGACGGAAGACGGTCGTGTCGTGACGATTTCGCCGGTCGAAACGCGCCTGTCCCGAAACTTGATTGACTCTGTTCTGGAAGATCATGCGGCTGGCGCATCAAAGGGATATGTGCATGAGCCGCGCGAGAACTTTGCCCTAACCGTCGCCTGGCGCGCGTCTGACAAGTTTCCGTTCTACACTGTTGTTTTCCAGCACGCCGCAGGAGCCATCTCTGGCCCGATCGATTAAGAAGGTCAGCATTGCTTCCCGATTTGGGGGGTGGTTGCCGACTGCTTTGCTGGCTTCAACATAGACGCTAGCTGGGGTCTGGCCCTCGCACGTGGCTAAAACAACGGCATCCATAAGAGTTCGGTCAGAAATGGCTGTAGCCTCAGACCGCAAAACGCCAAACGCAAAACTCACTATTGACGCTATGACGACGGCGGACACCCCGCCAACCATCAGTAGCACCTCAAATTTTCTGTTTCGAACGGGAATGACCCGTCGAAGTCGTGCTTGCAAGCCCGCATCAAGCACTTGATTCTCCCCCTTTTCAACAAAATACATGTTTCACTTCATGTTCCAACTTGTCAAACATGGAGAGAAAGATGGAGCCTATTGTTGAACGTGCCAAGCGTGAAGACCTCGCCGGAATTGCCCGGATACACGTGGATTGCTGGCGAGAAATATACACTTTTTTGCCAGACGCAGTGCATAAAGCCAGGAATCTCACCCATCGATATGAGCAATGGGAAGAGGTCTTGGTCCAAAATCGCCCAAACGAATTGCTCCTTGCAGTTCGTCTCGACAATGATCTTGTTGGTTTTGCCCATGCAAACGACGAGGGCGACCCTGACATCCCAACGGCAAAAGCGCTGTTCAATGCCGCCTATTTTAAGCCGGAAGTTCGTAAGCTGAGTGTTGGGGTTTATGTTATGGACGCAATGGTCAACTTCGCTATCGAGCGAGATCTTTGGCCGGCGTGCCTTTGGGCATTCGAAAAGAATCCCGGCAGGGACAGAAACGCAGCAGCCGGATGGCGCGAGGTTGTTCGCCGTGATCGGGTAATTGACAAAATTGCAATCCCGGAAGTCGGGTATTTGTCTCCTGATACACCTGCTGAACTTTATGGGCGCATGAACAGGCGTCTTGCTGCAGCGCACGCACCGCGGGCACTGGATGCGCCGACTTTGACTCCGGATCGGACTGAAACGCGCGCCCGATCAAAGCAGAATGAGAGGTTGCCTGAATTGTCAAAATAGAGACTGGATGGGTGATCGTTCGTTTTTCGGGTTCGCGGTCACCCGCCGTCCAGGCGGCTCATCATTTTGCTTTCGGTTTTCTGATCAGCGCTTCCATGCCGTCTGAGCTCGTTCCGGACTTGCGGGCCTTCTTTTTCATGGTTGACTGTTCCTGCTCACGTTGTCTCTTTGCGGCATTTTTGCGCGCTCGCGACCATTTCTCTTTCTTGCGCGGTTTGGATTTGCTCCGCTCCCCGTCTTTCTTTTTCGAGGACGGCTTGGGTTTTTCCATCGATGTGACTTCGGGAACCCAACCGGCAGCATCTTCTTCCACCTGAGTGATCCGGATCGACTTCTCCCCACCACCTGAAGCCTTAACCGCGTCCATGAACCGGCTTGCATCTTTCGCGCGGATCTCAAACCGGGTTTCCGTCTCGCCGATTTTGATGGCGCCCACCTCCCGTTTGGTCACATGACCGAGGCGGCAAATAATGGGCAACAGCCAGCTGGGTTCTGCCTGCTGTTTCCAGCCGGCTGTCATTTTGAACCAGACAGAGTCCCCAAACGGCTCCCGCTCCCGTTTTTGTTTTTCTCGTTTCGCGCGGCTCTCTTTGTGGACTGGCGCATCGAGAAGCTCTTCCGCCGACGGCATCTTTGCCGCTCGTTGCTGGAGAAACGCCGCCGCAACCTTGTCCGCCCCATGGCGCTCCAAAAGGTCTCGCGCCGCATTCAGATCCTTCTCGCTGTAGGCCTGAGTGAGCAACGGATCGGCGTACAGACGCTCCTGGTCTCTCGCCTCAATCTCTTTAAGGCTCGGTGCCGCCGCCCATTCGGCCTCCAGCCGGGCACCCTGCAGCAAACGCTGGGCCCGCTTCCGCATGGTATGGGGCACGATGAGCGCGCAGATGCCTTTCCGCCCTGCCCGACCCGTTCGTCCACTCCGATGCTTCAGGACATCGCTATTGGTTGGCAGGTCTGCGTGGATCACCAGTTCCAGACCTGGCAGGTCTATCCCGCGGGCGGCGACATCTGTCGCAATACAGACCCGTGCACGCCCGTCGCGCAAAGCCTGGAGCGCATGCGTGCGTTCGTTCTGGCTGAGCTCGCCGGAGAGCGCCACGACAGAGAAGCCGCGATTGCCAAACCGGCTGGACAGCCGATTGACGTCCTGCCGTGTTTTGCAAAAGACGATGGCACGCTGGGCCTCATAATAGCGCAGGACATTGATGATCGCGTTTTCCTTGTCGCTCGGCGCAACCGTCAGCGCCCGATACTCGATATCGCTATGCTGCTCTCGTTCGCTCACAGTACTGATGCGCTGTGCGTCTTTTTGGTAGCGCTTCGCCATCTTGGAAATGGTTCGGGGGACGGTAGCCGAGAACATGAGCGTCCGGCGCTCCGCCGGTGCCGTGTCGAGAATGAACTCCAGATCTTCGCGGAACCCGAAATCGAGCATCTCATCGGCTTCATCCAGCACGACAGCACGTAAGCCAGACATATCAAGGCCACCGCGTTCAATATGGTCCCTCAGGCGCCCGGGTGTGCCCACCACAATGTGGGCGCCTCTCGAAAGGGCGCGTCGCTCAGCACGCGGGTCCATGCCCCCGACGCAGGAGGCGATCCGCCCTTTGGCTTCCCCAAAAAGCCAGGTGAGCTCGCGCTGCACCTGGATTGCAAGCTCGCGGGTTGGTGCCACAATCAGCGCCTGTGGCAGTACCGCTGGACCAAATGTCGCCTGGTTCCCGAGAATGGTCGGTGCAATGGCGAGCCCGAATGCGACCGTCTTGCCGGAGCCTGTCTGTGCCGACACCAGAAGGTCCGCGCCTTCCGTTTCAGGCGCGAGGACGGCTTTCTGCACCTCGGTCAGTTGGGCATAGCACTTTTTCTCGAGCGCGCGCGCAAGCACAGGGTTGATGTTGTCAGCTGCTGGCATAGTTTCTGGTGTTCCGGCTCTAAGCGCCTGCGAGGGAGTGGGCGGCGCTGGCAAACCCGGGTCATATACGGTTTTGGGGAAAACAGCTAATCGTTCTGTGCGGACGCTGTTGAATAAAGTGAAATTTCCCCTACGGTAGCGGCCAGATAAGAAAAGCCGAAATCACACTAGAAGAAAGATGAATTCATGGCAGGGACAAGAGAGTTCGACATTGTCGTCTATGGCGCGACCGGTTTTACCGGACGTCTGGTGGCAGAATACCTGAGCAAACAATATGCGGATGGGTCCGTGAAATGGGCCATGGCCGGCCGGAGTGCCGAGAAGCTCGCCTCTGTCCGTGATCTGATTGGCGCACCGGCCGACACGCCTCTGATTGCAGCAGATGCGGCTGACGCCGAGGCGCTTAAGAAAATGGTCGAGAGCACCAAGGTCGTGATCACGACTGTCGGACCTTACCTGCACTACGGCGAGCCGCTTGTTGCCGCGTGTGCTGCTGCCGGCACAGACTATGTAGACCTCTGCGGTGAAGTGCCGTTCATGCGGAAAATGATCGATGCCCATGGTGAAGCGGCAAAGGCTTCCGGCGCACGCATCGTCTTCTCCTGTGGCTTCGACTCGATCCCTTTCGATATGGGCGTTTACTTCCTGCAACAGGAAGCAAAAGCCAAATTCGGCAAGCCAGCACCGCGGGTCAAAGGCCGCGTGCGCGCCATGAACGGAACGCTCTCAGGTGGCACTGCCGCCAGTGGCCGTGCGACGTTCGAGCTCGCTCAAAAAGACCCGGAGATGATGGGCCATCTCTTTAACCCCTACTCACTGGCCCCTGGATACGAGGGCATCGAACAGCCGGACGGCATGAAGCCTTATGAAGACCCGGCTGTTGATATGTGGGTGGCGCCCTTTTTCATGGCGGTGATCAACACCAAGAACATCCATCGCTCCAACTTCCTCCTCGACCATGCCTACGGCACAGATTTTCAGTATGACGAAATGATGCTGGCGGGCCCGGGTGACACAGGCAAGCAAACAGCTGAGGCGATTGCCGCAACCGACATCACCGGTGGTGACGATGCGCCAAAGCCGGGCGATGGCCCGTCCAAGGAAGAGCGCGAAGCAGGAAACTATGATGTGCTCTTCATCGGTGAAATGCCGGACGGTGCCTCCATCAAGGTTGGTGTTACTGGAGACAAGGACCCGGGCTACGGCTCAACCTCCAAGATGATAGCCGAAAGCGCGATCTGCCTGATCCAGAACGTGGCGGACCTGCCAGGCGGGATCTACACGCCGGCGCCTGCGTTCGGCATGGAGATCATTGATCGGCTCCGCGCAAATGCTGGTCTGACCTTTGAGGTCGAGGGATAAGCATCCACTTTAGCGCAACAAAGAAGGCGGCACTCATGCGAGCGCCGCCTTTTCTTTTCGAAAATAGTCTGCGACTAATCGCGGTAAGACGGATCGATCCGGTCCAGTTTCCGGAGCATGGCAGGCCACGCAAGGTGGTTGGTGACTTTCTGTGCAAGCTCGGGATCGGTCCCTTGTGTTGCTGTTTTCTCCGGAATGCCCTGCATCGGGTTGTGGATCTGCTTGGCTGACGAAAGTGTCGCCACCTGCATCTCACAAGCACGCTCCAGATAGTACATCCGCATGAACGCTTCGGCGACGGTCTCACCTACAGTGAGAGTTCCGTGGTTCCACAAGAGCATCATATTCTTGTCGCCCAGATCTTCTTGAAGGCGGGGGCGTTCGTCATGATCGACGGCGACACCTTCATACTCGTGATAGGCAAGCTCTTCCCGGATCAGCATGGCGGTCTGGTTGAGCGGCAGAAGCCCCTCCTCCGCCGTCGAAACGGCCGTGCCTGGGATCGTGTGCAGGTGAATGACGCAATTGGCATCGTGGCGAATCTCATGAACGGCGCTGTGGATGGTAAAGCCTGCCGGGTTCACGAAATGGGGGGAGTCGTCGAGCTTATTTCCTTCAAGGTCGATTTTGACAAGGCTGCTGGCCGTGATCTCGTCGAAGAAGAACCCATACGGGTTGATCAAAAATGTCCCGTCAGAGAGTTTGGATGAGATATGGGTGAAGATCATGTCGTCCCATCCATAATGAGCGACAAGGCGGTAGCAGGCGGCAAGATTGACGCGGGCTTCCCATTCTTCAGGGGAGACACTCTCGCGAACACTGGTTGGGGCGGCTTCTTGGACTGACATGGTTTTCCTCCGTTTGCGTGCGGCCTCGGTCAGGCCATGCAGCTTTCTTAAAGAGAAACTGGAATTCAGACTGCGATCTGGGTCACATTTGCACTGATTACCCCCAAAAACGAGGAAAACTGTGGGAAAACCGGGCCAGAAATTTACGGCCGATGATCTGGTCCTGAAGAGTCCTTTGTTTTCAGTGCTGTCAGACGCCTCAAGAACAGCTGTTTTGAAGCGGGCGAAACCGCTCAGCCTAGACGCTGGTGAGACTGTTTACTCCCGCGGAGACCCGTCTGACCGGTATTTCGGCATCCTTAAAGGCCGATTGCGCCTGTCCGTCGACTCTGCGGACGGAAAAACGGCGGCCCTCAATCAGGCGGATGCAGGCGAGTGGTTTGGCGAGCTGGGATTGTTTGAAGGCGGCAACCGACTGGTAGATGCCACAGCGGCGGAGCCAACGGACCTTCTGTGCCTCACTCGAGATGACATGCTGACCTTTGCGACAAGCGAACCAGCCATGTTCATGCCGATTGTCGAACTCCTGGGCGCTCGCATCCAATTGGTGGGCGAGCTGCTTCAAGAAACGGTTTTCCATGATGTGACTTTCCGTCTGGCCAAGCGGCTCCTGGACCTGGCGGAGAAACATGGGGCGCCGGCCGATCAGGGCGTGCTCATTGATCTCCACCTGCCGCAGGAAGAACTGGGTCAGATGGTCGGCGCGACGCGCGAGGCTGTCGGGCGCCAATTGAATGTCTGGAAGAAAAAGTCTTGGATCGATGTGTCCTACGGAAAAATCACAATCCTGAACCGGGCACCTTTGATGCAGATAATCGTCTCAGCCCAGGGCGGTGACCTTGATGGGGGTGGCGAATTTTGATCCCCCTGCCCTCATTCTGGTAGCTTAAGCCCATCGAAATTCATAATAACCGCCAGCTGGCACACATCGCCTGACTGGGGAACAAACGGGGCAAACATTCCATGGGGTTTCAGAAACTGTTGATCGCCAATCGGGGCGAGATATCGGTGCGCATTGCGCGCGCTGCAGCGGAAATGGGCGTTCGATCTGTTGCGATTTTCTCGGAAGACGATGCCCAATCGCTGCATGTCCACACGGCTGACGAGTCGGTAGCGCTGAAAGGCAGCGGTGTCCCGGCCTATCTCGACGCGCGGCAGATCATAGAGGCAGCAAAAGAGTCCGGATGCGACGCTGTCCACCCAGGATATGGCTTCCTGAGCGAGAATGTTCAGTTCGCGAGAGCCTGTCGCGACGCCGGTTTGACCTTCATCGGGCCGAACCCCGATGCACTCGCTTTGTTTGGCGACAAGGCACGCGCACGGGACTTGGCGGACCAGGTCGGCGTGCCATTATTGCCCGGCACAAACGGCGCAACCAGTCTTGAAGACGCGAAAGCATTCTTCAAGGATCTTGGTGACAACGGGTCAATCATGATCAAGGCGGTTGCCGGTGGTGGCGGGCGTGGCATGCGGCCGGTGCACCACATCAATAATATCGATGATGCGTATGCGCGTTGCCAATCTGAGGCTAAATCAGCGTTTGGCGACGACACGCTTTATGTAGAGCGCCTCATCACAAAAGCGCGACATATAGAAATCCAGATCGTCGGTGACGGAAAAGATGTCGTCCACTTAGGTGAACGCGAATGCTCACTCCAAAGACGCAGACAGAAACTCGTCGAGATTGCCCCAAGTCCGACGCTTGAGGGTGCTCTCCGCGATAAACTGACAGACGCGGCGGTCAAGCTTGCCAAAGCAGCGTCCTACGACAATATCGGGACATTCGAGTTTCTAGTGGACGAAGCCGATCAAAGCTTTGCTTTCATGGAGACCAATCCCCGCTTGCAAGTGGAACATACTGTCACTGAGGAAGTGACCGGTGTCGATCTTGTGAAAACCCAGCTGCGGATCGCAGGCGGTAAGACGCTGAGCGCCATTGGTCTGGCGGAGACGCCACAGGCACGCGGCTATGCCATCCAGCTGAGGATCAATATGGAGAGCATGAATGAGGCCGGCGAAGCTGTGCCCTCCGGCGGGACGCTGACGGCATACCAACCGCCAAGCGGTCCGGGCATTCGCGTAGATGGATTTGGCTATGGTGGCTACACAACCAATCCACACTATGACTCTCTTTTGGCAAAGCTGATCGCCTATTCGCCTGGCTCAGATTATCTGGATGCGGTGAAAAGAACGCAGCGGGCGTTGGAAGAGTTCTACATTGAAGGCGTGACGACAAACATCCCCTTCCATCAGAACCTTCTCAATATGCCAGCGTTTGCCCAGAACGATGTCCACACAACCTTTATCGCAGAACATGCCTCGGACCTCGCCAAGGACAGCGACCATCAAACCCGCTTTGCTAAAGGCGGTGCGGTGGAACGCGTGGTGGAGCCGACGATCGTCATAGACGGACCGGATGGAACGCGGGCGCTGCCTGCCCATCTACAAGGTCGCGTCGTCAGCATTGATGTGGCTGAAGGCGACAGCGTCGCCCCCGGCCAACAGATTGCCGTCCTTGAAGCGATGAAGATGGAGCACATCGTTGCCGCTGATACGGGCGGCATCGTCCGCCAGTTGGCGGCGAAGCCGGATGATACGGTGATGGAAGGCGCGCCCCTTCTCTTCATTGAAGAACGAGATGTCGGCATGTCCGAAAGTGCCGCTGCTGCCATAGTGGACCTGGACTATATCCGCCCCGACCTGCAGGAAGTCCGAGATCGACACGCTATCGGTTTGGATGAGGGGCGCCCGGACGCCGTCGCCCGCCGTCGTGGCCGCAACCAACGCACCGCGCGAGAGAACATCGCAGACCTGTGTGATCCCGACAGCTTCATCGAATATGGCGCCCTGGTTCTCGCCGCCCAGCGTCGTCGCCGTTCCATGGAAGACCTCATCAAAATGAGCCCCGCCGACGGCATGATCACCGGTGTCGGCTCCATAAACGGGGATAAATTTGGCGAAGAGGCGTCGCGGGCCATGGTGCTCGCCTATGACTTCACTGTGTTCGCCGGTACCCAAGGCCATATGAACCACAAGAAGACCGACCGGATGCTGAGTCTCGCGCACCAATGGGACCTGCCCCTCGTTCTCTTCGGCGAAGGCGGCGGCGGACGTCCCGGCGACACCGACACAGCCGGCGTGGCCGGCCTCGATGTCCCTACCTTCAAAAGCTTTGCGGCGCTGAGCGGCAATGTGCCGGTGGTGAGCATCGTCTCTGGACGCTGCTTTGCGGGAAATGCCGCCTTAGTCGGATGCAGTGATGTCATCATCGCAACGGCGGACTCCAATATCGGCATGGGCGGTCCGGCAATGATCGAAGGCGGTGGTTTGGGCGCTCACCGACCGGAAGACATCGGTCCTATTGATGTTCACCGGAAAAATGGCGTGGTGGACATCGCGGTCGCGGATGAAGCCGAAGGCGTCGCTGCCGCGAAGAAATATCTCTCCTATTTTCAGGGGCCTTTGGAAACTTGGGAAGCAGCCGATCAGAGAGAGCTGCGCCATCTGATCCCTGAAAATCGCCTGCGCGCCTATGATGTGAGAACCGTCATCGACACAGTTGCCGACAAAGACAGCGTGCTGGAGCTTCGGAAGGATTTCGGCGTTGGGATCCTGACATGTTTCATCCGCATTGAAGGTCGTCCGATGGGCCTGATCGCGAATAACCCGTTCCATCTCGGCGGCGCGATTGATGCAGACGCTGCCGATAAAGCTGCGCGTTTCATGCAGCTGTGCGATGCATTCGGCCTGCCCATTCTGTCCTTCTGTGACACGCCCGGATTCATGGTCGGTCCGGAAGTTGAAGAGACCGCTCAGGTGCGTCATGTCTCGCGGATGTTTGTGACAGCCGCCAACATGTCGGTGCCCGTCTTCACCATCGTGCTACGCAAAGGCTATGGCCTCGGCGCTCAGGCCATGACGGGTGGCACCTTCCATGCTCCTTTTTTCAATGTTTCTTGGCCAACTGGCGAGTTTGGCGGTATGGGCCTAGAGGGTGCGGTGCGTCTTGGCTACCGCAGAGAAATGGAAGCCATCGAAGACGAGAAAGAACGACAGGAGTTCTTCGAGATGATGGTTGCAAAGTCCTACGCAAACGGCAAAGCCATCAATATGGCGTCCTTCCTCGAGATCGATGGCGTTATCGATCCGTTCGAAACGCGGCACTGGATCATGCGCGGTCTACAGTCATTGCCACCCCAATCGCCGGACACAAAAAGGACACGATCTTTCATCGATACTTGGTGAGTGATTTAACCGGGAGACGAACATGAACTGCCACGAGGTAGATTACAAAATCATTGGTGATGACATGCAGCTCGTGGAGATCGAACTCGATCCTGGCGAAACCGTCGTCGCGGAGGCCGGCGCCATGAATTACATGGAAGACGGCATCGAATTCGAGACCAGACTGGGTGATGGCTCAAAACCCGATGAGGGCGTAATGGGCAAACTGTTCTCAGCCGCCAAACGCACATTCACCGGTGAGTCGCTTTTCATGACTCATTTTACCAATCAGGGAAGCAAGAAGGCATCTGCTGCCTTTGCCGCGCCCTTCCCTGGGAAAATCATTGCACTCGATCAGGCGGTGACTGGTGAGGTACTTTGCCAGAAGGATTCATTTCTGGCAGCAGCATTGGGCACGAGCATTGATATCGCCTTTCACAAAAAACTGGGTGCAGGCTTCTTCGGCGGCGAAGGCTTCATTCTTCAGCGCCTCCAAGGCGACGGGATGGCATTTGTCCATGCCGGCGGCACAATTGTCGAAAAGACGCTGAACGGGGGAAAGCTACGCGTGGATACCGGCTGTATTGTCGCCTTCACCCCATCGCTGGATTACGACATTGAACGCGCCGGCGGCCTCAAGTCGATGATCTTCGGCGGTGAAGGTCTCTTCCTCGCCACGCTGCAGGGAGCAGGTACGGTGTGGCTTCAGAGTCTGCCCTTCTCCCGCCTTGCCGACCGCGTGCTTGAACATGCTCCGTCAGCCGGTGGATCGGACCAGGGTGAAGGGTCCCTGTTGGGCGGCGCATCGCGGGTATTCGAACGATAGTGCTTCACGTCGCGGGGTTTGACGGACGCCCGAGCTTGAAGGTACCGCTGGCCCTGGCGACCAGCTCTCCGTCTTCTCGCCGCAATTCCGCTTCTGCGAACGCAATCGATTTGCCACGATGACGCACCCACCCTTCTCCGATCAAAGTGCCTTGATCGGCGCGCCCGAGAAAGCTTGTCTTGAGCTCAAGCGTCACCTGAGGTGTCGGTGTGCTAGTGGTTGATCGCACGGCGTGGCCACACAGGCCATCCAGCAT
Source organism: Parvibaculaceae bacterium (assembly GCA_965267265.1). Taxonomy (GTDB): domain Bacteria; phylum Pseudomonadota; class Alphaproteobacteria; order Parvibaculales; family Parvibaculaceae; genus Mf105b01. Next base: position 3,699,761 of record OZ253944.1, on the reverse strand, counting down.
AGCGGCGAGGAAGCCACCAAAGATACGTCCGCCGCGGTTGACGAAGTTTTCGCCCGCCTCGTAAGAGGCTTTGATGTACCCGCGTTCCGGATCTAGTTCTAAGACTTTTTTGCCGAGGGTCACCGCAGCGGGCGACTCCCAGTCTGTAGGTGGAAGGTCGTTCATTCAATGAGACTAGAACACCGGCTTGAAGTTTGCCACGTACTCTTGCGTGCACGCCGCCCTTTCTTCCGACAGAATCTCGTGGCCTTGTTCCGCGCAGTGCCGGTCTGCCCTAAATCGAGCGACACCCTTGTTCGTGCATCCCTTCAGATCGGGATCGTAGAGGAACACACAGATCGCAACGATGTATTTTTCCTCGCACGGCAGCTCAATCAAATAGCGCTGCTCCTCAGCGCTTCGCCTGCTCCACCAGCCATCGCCGGCGGCAGGATTGCCTTGTGTTGGACTATCCAGGCAGTGTCGGAATTCTTCATACGTGGTCGCAGCTGCTGCAGGCTGAGCAACGACTGATGAAAGAAACAAAGCTGCGCCGAGCAGCATAAAAACCTGAGTGAAATGACGCACGTGACTCTCCCATTAGACGGCCCCCACCGCTTCAGGAGAATTTACTGCAGATCGAGAAATAAAGTAAAGCGTCTTTACGAATTCAGAGTTTAGCTCAGTTGCCGTTTGTACATATCGAACACCTTGCCCCAGACCTGCTCCGCAGCGTCTTTCACATAAGCGTCCCGTTCAGGAAAGCAAAAGCCATGGCCGGTGCCAGGCCAGATATCGAGCGTGTAAGGCACGGCGTGGGTGTCCAATTCAGCTTGCAGGTCGGGAATGACATTGTCGGGCACCCACTCATCCGTTTCCGCAAACCCGAGATAGAGCTCGCCTTTCATGCTGGACGCCAGCTTGTGAGGTGTATCCGGCGCGTCCGTGACGATGCCAACGCCGTAGAGGGACGCTGAGGCGGCAAACTGCTCAGGATAGGTGCCTGCCGCCGAGACGACATACTGCCCGCTCATGCAATAGCCGATGCAGCCAACCGGACCCTGTTTAATCCGTGGATCACTTTGCATCCACGCCAACATTCCAGCCGTGTCTGACATGACAAGCGTATTGTTCAGTGACCGCATAGCGGAGAACATTTCTTCGCGGACCAAGTCGTCTGCCTTTGCCAGATCAAACCGAAGGCGACCCAACCTGTAATACATATCGGGTAGCAAGACGGTGTAACCTTCTCCGGCAATGCGCCGTGCGAATTCATAAAGCTCTTCACGAATGCCCGGTGCATCCATGTAAAGGATCACGGGTGCCCGCTCACCGTCATCATGGGAGACGACAAATGTCTCCATATCGCCATCAGCTGTTTTGATGGTGAGAATGTCTTCCTGCATCACCTGCCTCTATTTTCGTGAAATAAATGCGCGTCGGGAATGTCCCTGTGCCTTTAGGCAGCAGCTGCTACACTTGGGCGGGCCTGCATGCGGTCGTACCAGGCAACAATATTTTTGTTCGCAGGATCAATGGGCTGTCCAACCGACGCCCCAAACTCGAGGAACCCGAACAGAAGGATGTCCGCCAGAGTAAAGCGGTCCCCAGCCAGCCATTGTTTGCCTTTAAGTTGTTCGTCAAGCCATTTGATTTTGTCCTGGGCGATCGCCTTCAGACCGCCGGCGGCTTCGGGCAGGCAGCGAAAGCGGTCCTTGAACATCGGCAAGCCCTCGGCATAGCGGAAGCCGTTCGCCAGAGGCTCACAAACGCCAAGATCAACGCGGCGCACCCATTTGCGTGTTTCTGCGCGCTCAGCCGGGGTGGTTCCGACCAGCGCTGGAGATGGCTGATGTTCTTCTAGATACTCACAGATCGCTGTAATCTCAGTGACGATCTCGCCATCATCAAGCTGGAGCGCTGGCAGCTGCCCAGCAGGATTGACCTTCAGGTACTCCGCCTGACGGTTGGCGCCGGCCATAATGTCGATCTCCTCGAAAGGCAGCTCAATCCCTTTTTCCGCCATGAAGATTTTCACGACGCGGGGATTTGGCCCAATTGAGTTATAGAGTTTCATTTGGCGGCGCTCCCATATGTTTGTTTTGGTTGCCTGGAGTCTTAGCCCATGAGAACCGGCGTCGCCACTTTTTCGCAATGAGAGTTGCACAGCCGGAATGTGTCTAGATGCAAATTGGCTCTCGCCATCAAGAGCGCGTCTGCTATGTCTAGGACATCTAATTTGATTTCCTTTTAGCCCCTCAGACAAATGACAGAAAACCCGACGTCAACAAGGCCTTCCGGCAGGCCTCCCATTTTTTATGGTTGGTACATTGTGCTCGCGGCGTTTGTTGTGATGACCATCTCCGCCGGCTTCGGGTTCTACAATCTATCGGTGTACCTCGAGGCCTTTGTCGATGAGCGTGGTTTTTCCGTTGGCTACACGTCTGGGGCAACCGCAGCCTTTTTTGTTTCGTCCGGCATCGCGGGCCTTGGTGTTGGGTGGCTGATTGAGCGCTATGACCCTCGCTGGACCATTGCAGTGGGGGCCGTCCTCGCTGGTTTGGTCTTGTCTGCTGCCGGCTGGGTCAGCGAACTCTGGCAGCTCTATCTATTTTATGTGCTTTTCGGCGTTGGGTATTCCGCTTGCGCGCTCCTGCCATGCACAACGCTTGTTGCTCGGTGGTTTGAGAAGAAACGATCTGTCGCTCTTTCCGTTGCCTCGACGGGTCTCTCTCTTGGAGGGATCTTACTTACGCCAATTTCCGCCGAGCTTATCGAACAACTCGGTCTGGGTGGCGCGGCACCCTGGCTTGGCGCCGGTATGTTTTTTGGTATTGCGCCAGTAGCGGTCCTCTTATTCCGTCCAAACCCTTCCTCTATGGGGCTGATGCCGGACGGGGAAGAGGCGCCCGAAAATAACCCGAGCGGAGAGCCCGCTGCCAACGGTGTTCCTTATGAAACTGCTGTTCGCAGCAGATTTTTTATCTTTGCGACAATCACCTTTATGACATCCATGATGGCCCAGGTTGGATCCATCGCGCATCAGTTTTCCCTGGTTGCAGGTCGCGCAGACGACAGAGATTTGGCCGCTTTGGCAGTGTCAGTGATGGCGGGCGTAAGTATCGCAGGACGCCTCGTGGGGGGCTGGGTCCTCCCCCATATCTCTTCGAGAATGTTCATGGGCGGTCTTTTGGTCGTTCAGGCAATCGCATTGAGCTTTTATGCGTTTGCGGCAACCCCCGCGCCTTTGTTGATGGTGGCTGCTTTGTTTGGCATGACCGTCGGCAATCTGTTGATGATGCAACCTTTGCTGATCGCGGAGGCCTTTGGCACTGCGGCCTACGCCCGCATCTATTCGACATCTCAACTGTTTACGACCTTTGGGGTGGCCAGTGGCCCGGCTGTTTATGGTTTGATCTATGAGGCTGCAAATGGATATGCGGCGTCTTATCTCTATGGCGCTGCAGCCTCATTGGTAGGCCTCGCCGCGATCTTGGCGGCCGGGCCCGTGATACAAAAAGAAGAGTAAGCATAAGGAATGACCATGTCTGAACTTGGCCCTGGTGTAGAGCTGAACAAGCCTGCCTTCATCCATCCAACGGCGCTCATCTATGGAAGAGTTTTCATAGATGAAGGTGCCTCTCTCTGGCCCTACACTGTGATCCGGAGCGAGATGCAGGAAGTGCGCATTGGGAAGCGAACCAATATTCAGGACTTTGTGATGATCCATGTCGGCAATACGACTCCGACAATCATCGGGGATAATTGTTCCATTACGCACCATTGCACGATCCATGGTGCGGAGATCGGCGACAATTGTCTCATTGGAATCAACTCCACGATCATGGATGGGGCAAAGATCGGGAAGAATTGCATCGTCGGAGGCCACACGATTGTCACAGAGGGTACCATCATTCCTGACAATTCAATTGTTGTTGGTTCACCCGGCAAAACCGTCAAAGAGCGCGACAGCTCAGCTGCGAATATTGTGAACGCAGCCTTCTATTACGAGAATGCCAAAGCCTATTCAAAAGGCGAACATCGAGTTTCGGAGACCGCGGATTTCAAACAGGCCATGGCACGCGAACAAGAAGCACTAACCATCTGATTTTGTATAACAAATTCCAGCTGGCGAAATGGTCTTGCCAAGACTATGCTGCGCCCCAAATCGCCACCAACAAAGTAGACGACCATGAAGCTTCCAGCGTCATTTTATAAACCCCTCTCCATCGGCGCCCCCGCTCCCTTCCAGGAATTGCCGCTTGCGCTGGAGCGAATGATCCACTTCTTTCCAGCACACAACGAAAAAGTGCACGCGAAAATTCCGGATCTCATTCCGCAGGTCGACGTCATCCTGGGAAATCTGGAAGATGCTATCCCGGCAGACGCCAAAGAGGCCGCCCGTGCCGGCTTTATTAAGGTCGCGCGTGAGAATGAATTCGGGAACACCGGTTTGTGGACACGCGTGAATGCTCTGAACAGTCCCTGGGCTCTGGACGACATTGTGGAAATTGTGAGTTCGGTTGGCGACAAGCTTGACGTGCTCATGTTGCCAAAGGTGGAAGGCGCCTGGGACATTCACTACGCCGATCAGCTTCTGGCGCAGCTTGAAGCGAAAAACGGGGTCAAAAAGCCGATCCTGATCCACGCGATCCTGGAGACGGCACAGGGCGTGAAAAACGTGAACGAGATCGCGGCGGCAAGCCCCCGTATGCACGGCATGAGCCTGGGTCCAGCTGATCTGGCAGCATCGCGGGGCATGAAGACCACCCGTGTCGGTGGCGGCCATCCCTCCTATGGGGTGATTGAAGACCCGAAAGAGGATGGAAGTCACCGCGTGTTCGCGCAGCAGGATCTCTGGCATTACACCGTTGCGCGCATGGTGGATGCCTGTCTTTCGAACGGCATTCGACCGTTCTATGGCCCTTTTGGCGATATTCAGGACGTAGATGCCTGCGAGGTTCAGTTTCGCAATTCGTTTTTGCTTGGATGTGTGGGGGCTTGGTCTCTCCACCCGGTACAGATTGACATCGCGAAAAAAGTATTCAGCCCGGATGTAGATGAAGTGAAATTCGCTCTGCGCATTCTGGAAGCCATGCCGGACGGCACGGGGGCTGTGATGTTGGACGGCAAGATGCAAGATGATGCGACCTGGAAACAGGCAAAGGTCATTGTGGACTTGGCCAAACGGGTCGCTGAGCGGGATCCTGAACTTGGAAAGGCATACGGCGTTTAAATGCCGGTCCTAGCCGATCAGCGGTTTTTCATATTTGACGAACGTATCAATAGCGTCGAGTGCTGCTGAAAGCGGAATGCGGGATGCATCGTCGACCCCATAATCCCGGAGGGCGTGGAGGATTTTCAATGCCCTCGCCTGCGCGCCGTATTTTGCTGGGTCGTGTTGAGTAAAAATCGACACGAGCGGAGCTCCGCCAACAGCTAACATGTGGCCGGTCCCAGAATTATTCGCAATTGCGGCCGACATATGTGCAGCAAGTGCCATCACCAACATCGGTCCCTTAATGTGCGGATAGGCGTCTGATCTATTCCACTCGGGCAACAATGCGCCAGGCACTTCCCGGCGCACCTGATCCACCAACTCGGCTTCATCTGGCCCCAGAAGAAAAACCGGCACGCGGCCCATAGCGGCCTGCTGTCGCCCAAGTTCCAAATATCGGTCGATAGGCCACAGTTTGCGCCGGTCGCCTGCTCCAGGTGCGATACCAATATAGGTGGCGCCGACCGGCATCAGAAGCGCTGCCACTTTCCGGTATTCGCCAGAGAGCTCAAAAACGCTGCTCCCGTCATCTGTGGGTCGATCGGAGATAAGGTCCAACATGTCGATCAGTCCACCTACAAATGACGGAGCTGTTTCGAAATTTTTGGGCGGCTTCACATCTGAGAAGAAGAATTCGGCAGTGCCGGAGATAAATGTTCCATGGCGAATGCGTTTAAGGATCATTGTTCTCGCCACCAGCCGCTGCGTATCGATGATCAGATCGAACGCGCGACCACGTAGCGGCGACCACATCGTGAAGAGTTGGTGAGTCTTGTCGCCGATCCCGGCCTCCTCGATCACCTCGTCGATGAACTTTTCAGCCACCGGCTTAAGAACGCTCGCATAGACGGTTTTGCCGGTGCCCGCAATCCAGGTGATTCTTGCATTTGGAAACCGCTGTCGCACTTGACGTGCGAAGGTCAGCTTCAAAATTCCGTCACCGATAACTTCCTCGCAGGAATAGATGAGCACAGACTTTGGCGTGATCGAACGCACCGGCAAGTCTATTGAAGATATGTCTGACAATTTGTCCCCGGATGCGGGTTAACTATCGGCGTGCCGCCTCTAGCCTCTCTATAGACCGGCGCCGGACCGCAAACAATAGTGCTTGCCTAACGCAGCAAGAGACCGCCTATGGTCAGGCGGCCTCCGATCTCGTGTTTAGACAAGCTCTGCCATGGCTTCCCGGCTGAACTTTTTGAGTTCATCTGCTCGGCCATCGCGGATTTTGTTGGCCCATTCAGGATCAACCAACAGAGCCCGACCGACGGCGACCATGTCAAACTCGTCGGCATCCAGTCGGTCCAGCAGCTTGTCGATGCTGGTCGGTTCGGAGCCTTCGCCGGCAAAAGCGGCAATGAACTCTCCCGAGAGGCCCACACTTCCCACTGTGATTGTGGGTTTGCCGGTGAGCTTTTTCGTCCATCCCGCAAGGTTGAGATCAGATCCTTCGAACTCAGGCTCCCAGAAGCGACGCGTAGAACAATGGAACACGTCCACGCCTGCGTCAGAAAGGGGTTTCAAGAAGGCAGCCAGCTCTTCAGATGTCGGGGCAATTTTGTGATCGAAGTCCTGCTGCTTCCATTGGGAGAAACGGAGAATGAGTGGGTAGTCATCGCCCACCTCGGACCGGACAGCATTGATGATGTCGACGGCGAATTTGGTCCGGGCGACGGCATCCTTCCCGCCATACTCGTCCTCTCGTTGATTTGTTCCTTCCCAGAAAAACTGATCGATCAGGTAGCCGTGGGCACCGTGCAATTCAATGCCGTCAAAGCCTGCCTCGCGGGCGGCACCGGCAGATCGCCGGAAAGCATCAATACAAGCCTGAATGTCTTCAGGGGTCATAGGATCTGCAACCTGCTTACCGGGCACAAACAATCCGGACGGACCCGCACTTGGCTCTTCAGGATTTGGTGCTTCCTTCTGGTTGCGCATCGTACCCACATGCCAAAGCTGCGGCATGATTTTGCCACCTGCTTCGTGAACCTCCGAAACGACATTCTTCCAGCCGTCCAACGCGGCTTGACCATGAAAGGCGGGTATATTGTCCGCCATGGTCGAAACCCGGTGACCGACCGTTGTGCCTTCCGTGATGATAAGACCGGTGCCACCTTCGGCGCGGCGGCGATAGTATGCCGCAACGTCTGCACCCGGAACTTCGCCAGGAGAGAAATTACGGGTCATTGGTGCCATAACGACTCGGTTGGGAATAGTGAGTCCGTTGAAGGTAAACGGCGAAAACAGCTTCTCTGTTGAATTGCCCATGCAAGTATTCCTTGTGTGGCGGTCGAAGAACCTGACCGCAAATTTTTGTTTGGCGTATATTGCGTGACACCGGCGCTGGATCAAGGGCGGCCTGTGTGTTTCTGCGCGATTGTGGCAAATAGTCAGGGTCTATGAGTTGAAGGGGAAGAAATGGAACCGAATCCAGCATTGAAGAAACTAGGATTTTCCGAGAAAGACCGTGTGGTCTTGATCCATACCGATGACATCGGGATGTGTCAGGCCTCAGTGAGCGCCTTCGTTGACCTCTGGCAGGCGGGCGCGATTTCCTGTGGTTCCGCCATGGTCCCCTGCGCCTGGTTCAATGCTGCAGCAGACTATTGCCGCGAGAACCCCGATGCCGACATGGGCGTCCATGCAACATTGACCAGCGAGTGGCATCCTTATCGTTGGGGGCCTCTCACATCTGACGCAGCACAAGGTGGCCTGACGGATCCGGAAGCAAAATTCCACAAAAGCTCCGAGGCAGTCGCCAAAAATGCCGACCCGGCTGCTGCTAAGGCTGAGCTTAAAGCTCAGATCGACCATGCGAAAGCGGCCGGCATAAGCCCTACCCACATTGACACGCATATGGGATCGGTGATGCACGGGCCCCTCTACGATGTGTTTGTCGACCTCGCATTGGAATATGGAATACCGCCTTTTGCGCTCCGGCTCACAGCAGATCAATGGTCTAAGGGCGGCTATGATAACGAGTCTTGTGCGCTGTTTGAGCGGCGCGTCCTGGAACTCGAAGACGCGGGCATCCCTGTGCTCGATCGCATACTGAATGTGCCGCTGTCGGATGAGGATGAGCGCGCTGAAAAAACAAGGCAGACTCTAAGTTCGATCCGTCCCGGCCAGATGAGCTATTTCATATTGCATCCGAGCCACGATACGCCGGAGCTCAGAGGAATTTGCCCGGACTGGCGTGCGCGGGTTCAGGACCTGGAGATGTTTTTGAGCGGCGAAATAGCCGAGCACCTCACCAAGGAAAACATTCACGTGATTGGATATCGAGCGCTAAAAGACCTTATGCCACAAGGGGTTGCTGCGTGATCTTCAGCCCGCTATCAAATATATCCGATTCACAGTAAAATATAGGGCAATCCGGGGATGTTGGGCCTCAATTGACAGGTACACGCGTAATGATCGACAGACAGGCAAAATTTCATATCGGGCAGATTGTCCAGCACCGTTACTTTTCGTTTCGGGGCGTGATTTTTGACGTCGATCCAACGTTCAACAATACCGAAGAATGGTGGTTGTCGATCCCGGAAGAGATCCGCCCGCACAAAGATCAGCCTTACTATCATCTGCTGGCAGAAAACTCAGAGTCTGAGTATGTCGCTTATGTGTCGGAGCAAAACTTGCTCGAAGACGAAACAGGCGATCCGGTTGGCCATTCCGACGTGAGCAAAATGTTTGGTCCCATGGAAGGCGGCATTTACACCTTGAAGGGTGAAGCCGCGCACTAGCGCAGCAGACCATAGTGCCCAACAGAAGGCATCAAAAAGGACCTGTTCGATGCGGCGTGATACCCGTCCCTATTTCGTCCGCCGGTTTCGAGACGCCTATGCAAATTGGTATGTCCGCCATTTTTTAGTGCCCCAGTTTGACAGTGTGGGCACCGGTTTGAATGTCGCTCATCCCCGAGGCGTAGAATTGTGGGGGGCAAATATAAATGCCGGCAAACATCTTCATCTCCGCGCTGCCAAAGGAAACATGATCCGCCTCGCCACCTGGGATAGTGGCGACCGTGTCGGAGAAATCCATATTGGCGACTATGTGCTGATAAGTCCCGGCAATCAGATTATCGCATCTGAGCGGATCACCATTGGCAGCAACACCATGATCGCCAGTGGGTGTTATATTTCGGACTCTGATTGGCACGACACGTACGACCGGACCTCAGAGCGGGACAAGCACGCGCCCATCACCTTCGGGGAAAATGTTTGGATAGGCAGCCGTGTTATTGTGGGGAAAGGCGTGACCATCGGCGAGAATTCCATCATCGGCGCTGGGGCGGTGGTCACCCGTGACATCCCCGCAAACGTTATCGCCGCGGGCAACCCCGCCAAAGTTCTTAGGGAACTTGACCCAACAAAAGAGCTTCGAAAACGCTCAGACATGCTGGGCGATGCAGATGCGATCAACTACGAATTTGATCAACTCAATCGATATTTGCTCCGACACAATACGCTCTTCACCTGGTTGAGGAGCATGGTTAAGCCCAGCCGTCGAGACTGACGTAAAGCCCAAGATCATCTGCGTTTGATCTGAATCAATGAGGAGTCGGCGCTTTCAGGTTTTTGTCCCCTAAACACCTTGGAGGACGAAACTATGACCGACGCTGATTTTGCTTACCTTATGATGGTCGCGGGTGCATTTGGAATGTTCATGCTAACTCTGGGCTATTACATGCTAAGCGTTCCGTCGAGAGACTGACTGAGCAGGTCTTAGCTCGGAGTCTGTTGATCCAGCCAGTTGATCGCCGCAGTCATGCCGGACAGGCTGACGTTGAGCGAGACAGGCCCATTGCGGATGTCGATAAAGTCGACGACCATATTGTTGCCGGCTTTAAGACGTTGAAGACTGTTGGCGTTGACTGGCGAAATCGACTGGCATCCAATTGGGATGCACACCTGTAGCGGAATTGCTGCAAGCTCTGTCCCGTCAACGGTGAACTTAACGCCATTTGGCAAATGCGTGCCGAGGGGCACGATCGTGATCGCATAATATTCGTTGTTGGGATTGCGTCCGACGGCGAAGAACAAAGCGACCGATTCGCTCTGCTCCGATCGAATTTCGAAAGAAACCGTGCAGATATTGTTGATCCCGTCAGGGGACGCACATTTCCCGCGCCAATTGCCAAATTTTTCAATTGTGGAGCCGTCAGCGCCAGTGACGGTCTCAGCCTCAGCTGAGATCGAATGGCCTAGGAAAAGCATAGCGACCAACAGCGCAGCTGCGACGCGCCTTAATTCAAACATAAAAAATTCCTCTGGTTAGGGGCGTCTGCCCCAACGACCCCCGCTTGATTTCTTTCAGTATAGGACGAGGGAAGCGAAGATGCACACCCACCTTGCGTGTCTTTAAAAAAAGCGCGACAAGCGTTAACGGGGACAGATTAGGTCAGGTAATCGGAGGATTCAGCAATGCGTTTTGGTCAGAAGTTGGTCTCAGCCCTGTCGGGCGCGCTGCTGGGCCTGGTGAGCACCGCAGGATTTGCTGAGCCGCGTCACGGGATCGCTATGCACGGGGATCCACTTCATGGGCCGGATTTTGAACATTTCTCCTATGCCAACCCGGACGCGCCGAAAGGAGGCGATCTGAAACTCGCCGCCATTGGCAGCTTTGATAGCTTGAATCCGTTAATCATTAAAGGTGTGTCCGCTGGCGGGATTAGAGACTATGTCTTCGAGAGCCTTATGGCCCGCGCCTATGATGAGCCCTTCTCCCTCTATGGCCTGCTTGCAGAAACCATCGAAACGCCAGATGACCGGTCTTGGGTAGAGTTTCGAGTGCGAGAAGAAGCGCGGTTCTCCGATGGTGTGCCGGTCACCGTAGACGATGTGGTTTTCTCGCTCGAAACACTTCGGGACCAAGGTCGTCCGAACCACAAATACTACTATTCGAAGGTCGCCGAGATTGTCCGCCCTGACACGCAAACGGTGAGGTTTGTCTTCGGACCCGACGGCGACAGGGAAATGCCCCTCATCATGGGATTGATGCCGATCATCCCAAAACACATTTATGAGACACGGACCTTCGACGAAACAAGCTTGGTGCCACCAATCGGCAGCGGTCCCTATGTTATCAGCGAGGTCGATCCAGGCGCCCGGCTGGTTTACACCCGCTCGCCGGATTACTGGGGAAAAGATCTGCCAGTGAACCGCGGCCACCATAATTTTGACCGCCTGATTTACGACTACTTTCGTGACGCGAATGCCTCTTTTGAGGCTTTCAAAGCTGGCTTGTATGACATTCGCCCGGAAGACGACCCTACGCGCTGGGCCACCGGATTTGATATTCCCGCCGTCCGCGACGGGCGGATCGTATTGCAGAGTTTCACCAAGGCAACGCCTTCGGGCATGCGGGCCCTCGTTTACAACACGCGACGGCCTGTGTTCAGCGATCCCGCAGTCAGAGCGGCGCTCGGACTGGTTTTCGACTTCGAGTGGGTTAACACCAATTTCTACTACAGCGCCTATCAGCGCACGCAGAGCTTCTATGATGGCTCCGAACTCGCGAGCACAGGACGTGAGGCGAGTGACAGGGAACGCGCCTTGCTCGCCCCCTTTGTCGGCGTGGTAAGCGACGAGATTATGACCAACGGCTATGTCGCGCCGGTGAGCGATGGCACCGCCCGCAATCGCCAAAACCGACGCACGGCGATCAAAGCCCTCGAAACGGCTGGTTGGGTCATCAAGGACGGGGTTATGGTGGCTACCGCTACCGGCCAACCGCTTTCATTTGAAATCACGGTGGCGTCGCCTGAAGACCAACGACTAGCCCTCAACTTTTCCGATGCGTTGAAGAGCATAGGCGTCGAAGGCAATGTGAGATACGTGGACTCGAGCCAGTATCAGCAGCTTCGCCAAACCTATGACTTCGATATGATTTTCAACTTTTGGTATGCGTCTTTGTCGCCCGGGAACGAACAAAGCTTCTACTGGGGGATGGATGCTGCGGACCAAGACGGCACGCGCAATTATATGGGGGTCAAAGAAGCGGCTGTTGACGGCATGATTGACGCCATGCTCGCGGCGCGGCAGCGCGACGAATTCGTCGCCGCAGTGAGAGCGCTCGATCGTGTTTTATTATCCGGCAACTATGTTATCCCGCTCTTCTATCAACCTGATCAATGGGTGGCCCATTGGTCGCGATTGAAACACCCCGAAGCGACATCGCTCTACGGGTACAAGATCAACACCTGGTGGGCCGAGGACTAAGATGCCCCTGCCCGATTGCCTGCGAGGTAGACTCCAGTTGCCACTGATCGCGGCGCCCATGTTTCTGGTATCCGGACCTGACCTCGTGGTTGCGGCCTGCCGCGAAGGCATCGTGGGAAGTTTCCCCACTCCAAATGCGCGAACACCGGCGATCTTGGACGAGTGGTTGGATGATATCACAGGCCGTTTGGCCGACGCGACAGATGCGGGTCCGCTGGCGGCCAATCTGGTCGTGCACCCGTCCAACGACCGCCTTCTGGACGATCTTGCGCTGGTGGAAAAATACAAAGTCCCAATTGTGATCACCGCGCTCGGGAGTCCCCGCAAGATCGTGGAGCGCGTCCATGCATATGGCGGCGCCGTGTTCGCTGATGTGAATTCCGTGACCTTCGCCCAAAAGGCAGCGGCGGCAGGTGTCGATGGGCTTGTCCTCGTGGCAGCAGGTGCTGGTGGCCATACCGGCAATATGACGGGGTTTTCATTTGTGCCGGCGGTCCGTGAGTTTTTTGACGGCACGATTGTTCTGGCAGGTGGTATGGGTGATGGTCGCGCAATCAAAGCAGCCGAAGTTCTGGGTGCTGACCTCGCCTATATGGGGACAAGGTTCATTGCGACGCATGAAAGCCTTGCGCACACCGACTATCGTCAGATGCTGGTCGACAGCACGATTGAGGATCTTGTCCTTACCAACGCTGTGACGGGTGTCCACGCAAACTGGCTGCGACAATCACTTATTGCCGCCGGCATGAACCCTGATGCGCTGGAGACAGATCCAGATGTCGATTTCACCGATCCACAATCCGGCGTGAAAAGGTGGGCGAATACCTGGTCTGCGGGTCATGGTGTGGGCGCTATCAACCAGATTGAGAGCGTCAGGGACCTCGTCGGCAGGCTGAAGCAGGAATACCTGTCGGCCTGAGACCGGACCAAACACTCAAGTTTGCTGCGACGCACAAGGTCAAACGCACTTAGAAGCGCCGGTTCCACTTCCGTGGCGGTTCAACTCCCATTAGGCTCATACCCATGAAATTGGGAGGACTTGATCATGGCTTACGCCCCGGATACGCGCGCGTTTTACGACGCCGACAGCCACATTATGGAGCTGCCTAACTTTTTGAAGGATTATGCAGACCCAAAGCTACGAGATCAGATTCCGGAAGTAAGCTATAGCGCGTCCCTCGTGACCGATGAAGAGGTCGCCGTGATCATGGAACAGGGGGGTAAGCACAGTCGCGAGCATGTGCAGAGTATGATCGACCTGGGCGATACCCTGATCAATACATCGAAAGAAATCCAGGCGCTCGGTGCTTTTGACAAAGCTGACCGCAAAATCGCGCTCGACATGCTGGGCTTCAAGAAGCAACTCGTCTTTGCGACCCACTCTGTCGTGATGCCCTTTCATCCAAGTTCCAAAACCTCATCCGAACTCCGATATGGCGCGACCCGCGCCCACAACAGGCATATGGCGGACTTCTGTTCCGACGATGACCGCCTGATGGGCGTTGGCGTGGTCCCGCTCGATGATCCGGCTCTCGCGATCGAAGAGCTCGAATTTGCGTTAAAGAACGGCATGGAGGCGATCTGGGTGCCCCACCGTTCGCCGATCGGGTTTGCTCCCGGTCACGTAGAGCTCGAACCCTTCTGGGCGCGATTGGCCGAAAGCGGAACACCCTTCGTTCTGCACGTCGGCGGCTCACCTTTGCAGGCACTGAAGTCCTGGAGCAATAATGGCCGCAAGGCGGTGAAAGACTGGATGGGCGGCGGTGAGAATGTGCGCAGCAAAGACGCGGTTCTGATGCATCAACCGCCTGAAACTTTTGTGAGCATGATGGTGATGGACGGTGTCTTTGAGCGCCATCCGAACCTGCGCGGGGCGGCTGTTGAACTTGGCGCTGGCTGGGTGCCGGAAATGCTCCGGCGGCTGGACGATATCACGAAGATTTACAGCCGTGTGGACGAGTCCATTCGGTTTGATCGCAAGCCGTCAGAACAGCTAACCCAACAAATGGCGTTTACGCCCTTCCCACATGAAGATGTTTCACGCCTGATGGATGACTCAAACTCAGAGCTCTACCTCTTCAGTAGCGACTACCCCCATGTGGAGGGCGGCCGCGATCCGATCCGGAAGTTTGAGAAATACTTAGGCGACAGCCCGGAAGCCGTCAAAGACAATTTCTATGCGGAGAATTTCCTGAGGCTCTTCCCCGAAGCACGGGTGAGCTAGTCTGCAGCAAAGAGCTGAAGGCGCGCCTGCTTGATCGCGCGCGTCTTTTCTTCCCACTCCCGAATGTGCTTCTCCATGTGTGCCGCTTCGTTATCAAGATAGGCATCGTGGCTTTCATCACGGACGGTGATCTCGCAAGCGAGCCCGCTTGGGTCGAAGAAATAGATGGAGTGGCAGAACTCGTGGTCGATGGGTCCGAAGCACGGCACTTTGGCTTCCGCTAGACGGTCCATGAACTTTTTCTGTTCGTCTATGGACTCAACTTCGAAGGCAAAGTGATAGTCTTCAATACCGTCCTTGATATTGAATTGATCCTCCTCCGCATTGGAAGGGGCATCAAAGAAGGCGATATAATTGCCGTCCCCCATCTCGAAAAAGAGATGCATGTAAGGTCTGTCGGCGCCGCTCGGGTCTTTGTCAAACGCGAGTGCAGCGGCCGGTTTCAGGCCGAGAATATCCGCATAAAACTTTTTGGTCTCTTCCGCATCGCGCACCCGGTAAGCCATGTGGTGCATGCCTTTGATCGTCGGCGCCGGCGTTTTTATCTCGTCAAGATGATCAACCGTTCCGTGGAATTCCCGTCCCATGACATTCCTCCTCCGAAGTCCAGGCGTGGAATCCTATCACGAAGGCGTGGGAAGTCACGCAACCTCAAAAACACGCAGCGTCAGGCTTGATCCTGGGCGAAAATGCTTTCCAGGCTGTTCATATTCATGCCGTGTTTGACGTAATTGTAAGGCGTGAGGTTGACCGCCTTAATCATGATCCGCTCGATCTGGGTGCCGCCATTCTCATTGGGCACCATATCGAAATCGAGCACATTGATGCAGGCGGTATCCTGTTCGAAGGCGCGAACCGCTGAGAGTCCGCCACCGCTCGCCCAGCCAAGGAGCAACCGATTGATACCCTCGTGGGCGGCAATCAACAGAGTATGCCAACCAGGTTCTGCCAGCAGGCGCTCAACGGACGCCACGGCGCGTTCCATGGCAACTGCAAATACCTCGCCACCTGGCAACATGGACGCACCAGGTTCGCCCGCGATGTCGAAATGGAATGCCATTTTGGCGGCCATTTCTGCCCGGCTTCTGACATGACCGTAATCGCCCCCATGAACCTCTACCAGGCCCGCATCCACTTCCAAGGCAGGTGCGGAGCCGGAAGGTTGCGCCGCGAGCACATATTCCGCTGTTTGTTTTGTCCGTGGGTAGCCAGAGCAGACTGCTCTGTCGAATGAGACGTGCGACAGAGCAATGCCGGCCGCTTTTGCCTGCTCCTGCCCAAGAGGCGTCAGCGGTACCACAGAGAAGTCGCCTCCGGCTTCACGGATTTCTCTTCCAAAATAGTCGACATGACCATGGCGCATCAGATAGATGCGCCGACGGCCCGTGGTGCCAGGCAGTGCAGACATGAGCGGTCCTGCTTAAAGCGCGCCAGCTGATTTGAGCGCTGCGATGTCGTCAGACGAGAAGCCCCAATCGGAAAGCGCCTCGTCATTGTGGGCGCCGACGCCAGGTGGTGGCCCCTGAATTTCGGACGGTGTGCCTGAGAAGCGCGGCGCCACGTTCGGTTGCTTAACCCCATCGATCTCAACGATCGTCTGCCGCTCTTTGTTGTGCGGGTGGTCCATCGCCTCATCAATGCCAAGCACAGGTGCGAAACAGATGTCGGTTCCCTCCATCAGTTCACACCATTCATCACGTGTTTTGGTTTTGAAAACCGCTTCGATCTTTTCTTTCATCTCCGGCCATTGGGCCCGATCCATTTGGGCATCCCACAACGCGTCGCTAAGGCCCGCCTTCTCGCGAAGTAGTGCGTAGAACTGCGGCTCGATAGACCCGATGGATATCCATTTGCCATCCGACGTTTCGTAAGTGTCGTAGAAGTGCGCGCCACCATCGAGCATGTTCGTCCCATGCTCCGGCTGCCACATTCCCGACGCCGTGAAGCCGAAGAACATGGACATAAGAGATGCAGAACCGTCTGTCATAGCACAATCGACCACCTGCCCCTCGCCGGTCGTCCGCGCGCTGATGAGCGCTGAGACCATACCGAGTGCTAGGTAGAGTGCGCCACCGCCAAAGTCACCAACGAGGTTCAGAGGAGGCACGGGTTTTTCACCGGGGCGGCCAATCGCATGAAGTGCACCCGTGAGCGAAATGTAGTTGATGTCGTGCCCGGCAGCCTGGGCCAGGGATCCATACTGCCCCCAACCAGTCATGCGGCCATAAACGAGCTTGGGATTTCGCTTGAGGCAGACATCGGGACCCAGGCCCAGCCGTTCCATAACGCCTGGACGAAAGCCTTCCTGCAACATGTCCGCTTCTTCGATGAGCTTGAGACACGCCTCCACCGCTTCCGGCTTTTTAAGGTCCATGGCAACAGACCGACGTCCACGCGCGCCGACTTCAAATTTGGAACCGCCACCGCCACCGCCACCTTTGCGGTCAATGCGGACCACGTCCGCGCCCATGTCGGACAGGAGCATGCCGCAAAACGGTCCAGGTCCAATCCCTGCGAATTCGACGATTTTCACTCCTGAGAGCGGTCCCTTGCCCATGACATTCTCCCTGATCATGTGATTGTTGCTACGGTTTTACCCTCGCGGGAGGGCGCTCGTAAACCATGCCGATCCCTACCGCAGCGTGACGCAGGGGCGTGCTGCCTATTCCTGTCGTGTTCGGGTCATAAGCAAGGGCGTTGCCGAAGCACTAAAGCCAAATCGTTCATAAAACGGCTCAGTACCAGGTGTCGCATGAAGCGTCACCGTGGCGTCATTGCGCACTTCACGGTCCACCAGCCTTAGGAGGTGCTCCAGGATAGCGCTTCCATATCCGCGCGCCTGGAGGTTTGGCAAGACAGCGATGTCGGAGAGATGGGCATAATGCGCCCCCGTGCCGGTCGCACGTCCCATGCCGGCAAGGTTGCTCCCGTCCCAAGCCGTAACAACATGTCGAGCATGGATGATGAGATCCCGGGCCTGCTTCGTCGTACGCTCCTCCCAGCCGACGCTTGACGCGATCAGCTGATAGCCTTCTGGCGTGAGCCCACCAGCTTTGACCCTCAAGCCGGTCTTTTCCTCAACTGAAGCGACCACCCTACCCTCATAATCACGCGGCGCTTGGCAATGCCGTGCAGCCCTTGTAGACCAAGCTTATGAAACCACTGGTTAGAGCCCAAGCTTTTTCAGGACCCCTTCCGCCTGCTGAATTCAATATGGCGCGCTATTGCCTCGCGACCAGTGCTGCCAAGCAGCCGAATAAAACAGCGCTCATCGTAGTGCAGGATGAAAAAGCACCCCAGGACGCAGCGGAACATTGGACCTACAGCGAGCTTGATATTGCTGTGAGGCGGGTTGCAGCGGCTTTACATGCCTCTGGCTTGGAACCTGGTGACCGGCTGATGATACGTCTGCCGAACACCAGTGCGTATGCGCTTCTGTTTTTCGGCGCGTTAGCCGCTGGCATGGTGCCGCTGCCTGCTTCGTCACAACTCACGTCAGAGGAAGCACAGTTCCTTCTGAACGATTCTGGTGCGCGGGCCATCGCGATTGCCGACGAGTTCGACATGGCAACCGGCGCAGCCCGCCGTTTCACGCCTTCGGACGTGGAGGCCATGATCAAGTTTCCGCAGGCAATGGACTACGCAGCAACACGAGCAGAAGACCCAGGCTATCTTGTGTACACGTCCGGCACGAGCGGAACGCCCAAAGGTGTGCTGCACGCTCATCGAGCCGCATGGGGGCGTCGCCCAATGTATGAGGGCTGGTACGGGATGTGGAACGATGACGTTGTCCTCCATGCGGGCGCTTTCAACTGGACATACACGTTAGGTGTCGGTCTGACTGACCCATGGGCCAACGGGGCGACAACGGTGCTTTTCACTGGCGAAAAGGACGTTCAGGTTTGGCCGAGGCTTCTCGAGCGATACCACGCGACCCTTTTCGCAGCTGTCCCGTCGCTCTATCGACAGATTTTGAAGTATTGCGATCTGTCTGACGTTGATCTGAGCAGCCTCAGGCATGGCCTAACGGCCGGCGAAGCCCTGTCGCCGACATTGCTTGAGAACTGGCGACGAGCGACCGGCACCGACCTCTATGAGGCGCTCGGCATGAGCGAATGTTCGACCTACATCTCCACCGGTCCGGCAATGCGCATTCGCGAAGGCAGTCCCGGCAAGCCCCAGCCTGGCCGCGCGATTGCGGTTCTTGATGTCGATGATCCAACGAACGATCAGCCATTGCCCTCCGGGGAAACCGGACTGCTCGCGATCCATAGGTCAGACCCCGGTCTGATGCTGGGCTATTGGAACCGGCCGGAAGAGGATGCCAATGTCTATCGTGGCCACTGGTTCATTGGCGGCGACCTCGCGCGCTTCGATGATGACGGTTATCTTTGGTACGAGGGCCGTGCCGACGATGTGATGAACGCCATGGGATATCGCGTCTCTCCCTTAGAGGTCGAAGCCGCGGTCGCGTCCCATGCGAATGTCGCTGATGTAGGGGTTTGCGAAGTTCAGGTGAGATCAGATGTATCGATCATTGCGGCGTTCGTTGTCCCGACCGACCCGGATGACGCTGATGCGGCAGCTATCCTTAGCCACACGGCGCGCCGCCTTGCCACCTATAAGCAGCCCCGCGAATTGGTCTTCGTTGAAACGCTACCCCGCTCGACCAACGGGAAGCTGCTGCGTCGCGAGTTGGCAGCGCTGTTCGCAAACGCCATGCATCGGTAGCGGCTACGTCCTCATTCTGATGGCCTGATCGCGCAAGGTAGGACTTCACAGCGCGGTCCCACAGGTCAATGGGCGCACCTGGGTCAGCACAGATGTCGCGTGCACTCATAACTATTTCCACGCCAACGACGTGCGTGGTTTTTCCAGCGCGTGTTTTCACATCTGCATAAGCGTTGAAGAAACGCCGAACGTGCAGCTCGAACCTTTCATGCAGCCACGGAATACCGCCACTGTCAGACGTGAAATCCTCTGGAAGCTCCCATCGGAGATGCGGCCGGACGATCAGGTGCGTAGCCCTTTTTTTGGCACATGGAGTAAGCACTCCTTGCCAGCTTTTTCGCGCATAAACCATCGCAACGCAGAACACGGAATCGGCGAATGGGGTCTTACCCTCATAGAAATGGTGTTTCCCATAAGCATTGACCGCCTCTGAAAAGGCGAGCGTGTTGTGCTCACGCTCAAGCCGAGCGAGCACGCGCCACTTCAGATCACTAATCTTTCCCTCAAACACAACATGCCTCCCGTCGTCGGTCGCATCGGGCACTGTTTGATCCCCCGGCCCAAGCTGACCAACCGCAATGAAAGGAAAATTAGAGGCGAGTTATTGACAATGTGTGAGCTTGGGTTTGATTTGAAGGAATTTCTGCCCGGCCCCAAAACCAAGTACTACAAGGGAATTCGTTGAATAGACAGAAGTGTCTAAAAACGGCTGGCAAGTATCATGCGGATGAAATTCGACCGTGTTCGGAGCAATATAGTGAAACTTCATTTTGCCATGCGTCATACGCCTGCTCGGGAGACTTTTCTATGTCGGCAACGCTAAGAACGAGTTCTATGCCAACCCATCGTATTTGTTTTTCGTTGTCCTCGAACTCGCCGCTAAAGAGTCTTGAATGTCCGGACAGCCGTTCTTGAAACCGATGTAGTTCGCGACGTTCACGCAGAGCGGAATTGGACAGCGGACGATGCCACTCCTTACGCAGATGAGGCCGTACAATCAGGTGGGTTGCCTTCGCTTTCGACGTTGGTTTGTGCTCGCCCTGCCATACACTTCGGGCATACGCAATGGAGACACAAAATGGCAGGCCATGTAGGCCGCTCACCGAACCAAATTGATACCGCTTCTCGTACGGGCCGATGATCTCGGCATATTTGACGCCGTCCATATGCTTCTCAAACGGCGCCAGCACTAGCCACTTATATCGCCAAACACGTCGGTGAAACATTTGGTCGCTCAAACACTGCCAGGATGGGCGGTTGCCAGCCCGATTGAGCGACAAGTATGCGCCCCGCATGCGGCAATTGCGTGACAGGCCGGCAACAAGAGGACTCGCGGGTGTTTTAGAGCGACTGCCCATCGTCAATCGTGAGAATAGACCCTGTCATGAGGCGTCCCTGCTGAGACGCCAGCATGAGCAATGCGCCGTCCAGATCTGCTTCCTCACCCAGCCTGCGGCGTGGCCAGGTTTTGATCTGTTTTTGGCCGCCTGGGCTCGCGAACCACTCGCTGTTGAGCTCCGTTTCGATAAAGCCAGGGCAAAGCGCATTCACATTGATATTGTGTCGTGCCCATTCGTGCGCCAGCGACCGGGTCATCATCGCGACAGCGGCTTTCGACATGCAATAAGTCGTCAGGCCAGGCAGAACAGTATGGGCGCCGATAGAGGCAATATTGATGATGCTGCCGCCCTCGCCCCTCTCAATCATGCGTTGGCCGACCCGGGTCGCCATGAAAAAAGCGCCCCGCATGTTCGTCGACATCATCGTGTCGAAGTCCTCGGGCGAAATATCGACGGCCGCTGATTGAACGTTCATCCCGGCATTGTTGACGAGAATGTCAATGTGCCCGAGCTCCGTTTCAACTTCACGCACGCATCTTTCGATAGACGCGACATCTGTGACATCGAGTTGAACCGGCAGGACCCGGGCCCCCATGGCCTCTATCTCCGTGCTGAGAGTCTCCAATCGGTCTACCCGCCGTCCTGTCACAGCGACGGCAGCCCCGGCATTCGCCAGAACCTGCGCAAACCGATGTCCAAGCCCACTTGTCGAGCCTGTCACAATCGCGACTTTGCCTGAGAGGTCTTGCGGGGACGGGGGCACAAATGTCATGGAAACGCTCCTGAAATAAGATGTCGGCGCATCCTAGGTGGCGGACCCACAGCGTCAAGTCGTTGTGACTATTCAGCTTTTGCACCGCCCAGGCACAAGCTGCATACTGGACAAATCAAAACAACCTGCCCTGAGGAAATCCCATGCAACTCGACGTCATATCCGACACAGTCTGTCCCTGGTGCTATATCGGCAAAAAACGCCTCGACAAAGCCGTAGACGCCTGGGATCGCAAGGATGTCGATATTGCCATCTCCTGGCGACCGTACCAGCTGGATGCCACCATCCCGGCTGAGGGTGTGGACAGACAGAAATATTACGAGCGCAAGTTCGGGTCCGAACGCGCGAAAGAAGCCGGTAAGATGATCTCTGAGCTGGGCGAAAAAGAAGGCATCAACTTCGCTTTCGACAAAATCAAACGGTCTCCGAATACGCTCGACAGTCATCGTCTCGTCCGATGGGCCGGGACAGCGGGCCTTCAAATGGAAGCTGTCGAACTTCTCTTCAAACGCTACTTTGAAGAGGGCGAAGATGTCGGCAATGCGGACGTGTTGATTGAGGTAGCGTCCGACATCGGCATGGACGCTGATCTCGTGAAAGAACTGCTCGGCACCGACTCAGATCGCAAACAGGTCGAGTATGAAGATCATCTGGCGCGCGAGATGGGTGTCACCGGCGTCCCCTGCTTCCTATTTGAGAACAAGTTCTCCGTTGTGGGCGCTCAAGAGGTAGACACGCTGACCAAAGTCTTCAGCCGTGTTCAGGAGCGGTTGATCGAGCGGCCTGCTGAAGCGGGTTAAGCTGCTTCAGTTTCAGAAGCGAGTTCTGACAGCTTCCGGGCTAGCTTGAAAGTCCCGTCGAGGCGGTCTTCGGAGAGATCCCAGGCTCGCTTGAAGACCAGTTTGTGATCTGGACGCAGCTTCGCTCTGTCACGTTCATCATTGATGAATTCGACCAGCCCAATGGGATTGGCGAATGCATTGTCGCGGAAAGAAAGCACGGCGCCTTTCGGTCCGGCATCGATCTTTTCGATGCCCGCCGCACGGCAGAGACCTTTGATCTCGACGATCTTAAGGAGCGAGTCGACTTCCTCCGGCAGAGGACCGAAGCGATCAATCAGCTCTGCAGCAAAGGCGTCGATATCGGCACGACTCTCAACCTGCGAGAGACGCCGATAGAGTGCCATCCGGGCGTCCAGATCAGCGACATAATTGTCGGGGATCAACACCGGTGCGCCGATATTGATCTGTGGCGACCATTGGTCTGAGCCTTCGCCCTCTTCGCCTCTGAGCTGAGCAACCGCCTCCTCTAGCATTTCCTGATAGAGCTCGTATCCCACTTCACGAATGTGGCCCGACTGTTCATCACCGAGCAGGTTGCCCGCACCGCGAATATCAAGGTCATGACTTGCGAGGGTGAAGCCGGCCCCCAAACTGTCGAGCGATTGGAGGACCCGCAGGCGTTTTTCGGCATTGGCCGTGAGTTTGCGGGTTGCTGGTGTGGTCAAATATGCGTACGCGCGAGACTTGGAGCGTCCGACCCGCCCGCGAAGTTGATAGAGCTGCGCGAGGCCGAACATGTCTGCCCTGTGAATGACCAGCGTATTGGCGGACGGAATGTCGATGCCAGACTCCACGATGGTGGTGGAAAGCAGCACATCATATTGCCCATCATAGAAGGCGGTCATCTTGTCTTCGAGCTCGCTGGGCGTCATTTGCCCGTGCGCGGTGATGAACTTCACCTCCGGCACCTGTTCGCGCAGGAATTCTTCGATCTCGCCAAGGTCCGCAATGCGCGGGCAGACATAGAAGCTCTGTCCGCCACGATAATGCTCCCGCAAGATGGCTTCCCGGATAACGACGGGATCGAATGGCGTCACATAGGTGCGGACTGCCAGGCGGTCGACAGGCGGCGTGGCAATGATAGAGAGTTCCCGCACACCGGAGAGCGCCAGCTGCAGCGTGCGCGGAATAGGCGTAGCCGTCAGGGTCAAGACATGCACGTCTGCTTTGAGCTGTTTCAGGCGTTCCTTGTGCGACACGCCAAAATGCTGCTCTTCGTCGACAATGAGCAGACC
This sequence comes from Parvibaculaceae bacterium, assembly GCA_965267265.1. Lineage (GTDB taxonomy): Bacteria > Pseudomonadota > Alphaproteobacteria > Parvibaculales > Parvibaculaceae > Mf105b01. The sequence continues at coordinate 3,676,140 of OZ253944.1, read as the reverse complement.
CAAATCCTTGAACTTGATGCTTTTGGCCAGCAGCGCGTGGGTCCCGATGATCACATCGATCTGACCGCTGGCGAGCTCTTCGCGGGTCTGATTAGCTTCTTTGGTTCCAACCAGCCGTGACAGGCGTCCGAGCCGGATGGGCAGACCTTTAAACCGGTCCATGAAAGTCTTGTAGTGCTGCCGAGCCAGCAGGGTTGTCGGTACCACGACAGCAACCTGGCGTCCCTCCATCGCCGCGACGAAGGCGGCGCGGAGCGCAACCTCCGTCTTGCCAAAGCCGACATCACCGCAAACCAGCCGGTCCATGGGGCGGCCGCGCGACAAGTCTTCAACGACGGCTTCGATCGATTGCAGCTGATCATCGGTTTCGTCGAAGGGGAAGCGCGCACAAAACTCATCGAAAGCCCCTTCTTGAGGGACGAATTTGGGCGCGTCCTTCAGTTCGCGGGCAGCAGCGATTTTGATTAGCTCACCCGCCATCTCCGTAATGCGCTCTTTCAGCTTGGCTTTGCGAGCTTGCCAACCGGTGCCACCCAACCGGTCCAACTGAACAACCGTGTCATCCGACCCGTAGCGAGATAACAGTTCGATGTTTTCTACCGGGAGAAAAAGCTTGTCGCCCCCGTGGTAGAGCAACAGCACGCAATCGTGTGGTGCGCCGGTGACATCAATTGTTTGCAGACCGTCAAACCGCCCGATGCCATGGTCCACATGCACCACAATGTCACCGGGCGTGAGGCTGGACACTTCTTTGAGGAAATTGTCAGCCCGTTTCTTACGGTGACGGCGAACCAGGCGGTCACCCAACACATCCTGCTCGCTGATGACGGCTATATCGTCCGTCTCGAAACCGGTCTCCAGGCCCAACACAAGCAAATGCACCATGGCGGGATTGCTCGACAGCACACTCGCCCAATCGTCTGTCGCGGCGGTGTTTTCAACGCCGTGGTCATTCAGAACACCCTGAAGCCGCTCCCGGGCACCTGCACTCCAGCTTGCGAGTGCTATCCGCTTCTTCGCCGCCCTAAGGGCTTTGATGTGGGCCGCGAGCGCGTCGAAGACATTCACACCGTCCTGTTGACGCTCTGGCGCAAAGCTCCGCCCTTCCTTGGCGCCAAGGCTGAGGGATGAGTCGCTTTCGGGTTGAGCAAACGGCGTAAACACCCGCACCTGCCGCTCACCGAGATGCATCTGCCATTCCTCTTCGCCGAGATACAATTCGGACGGGGGCAGTGGCTTAAAGCTGGTGCCTTCGATGTTCTTCATCTTGAGCGCCGTTTCACGCGCCTCAAAATAGTCCTTGATCAGGTCCAAACGCGACTCGCGTGCGTCATCCACGAGCTGGTCGAGGGTAATTTGCGATTGAGGCAAATACCCAAAGAGCGTGTCGAGGTTCTCGTGAAAGAGCGGCAGCCAATGCTCCATCCCATGATGTTTGCGGCCTTCGCTCACCGCCTCATAGAGCGGATCGGCGTCTGACACAGCACCAAAGGCGGCAACATATCCTGCACGAAACCGTCGGATGGCATTCTCATCCAAATGGATTTCACTGACAGGTACGAGATCCATTCGCTGGCGTTTGCCCGTGGTCAGCTGATCTTCGGGGTCAAACGTCCGAATGGCCTCCAGCGTGTCGCCAAACATATCGAGGCGAAGCGGTGTGTCGCCGTCAGGCGGATAGAGATCGACGATCCCGCCGCGCACCGCATATTCGCCGGGCTCCCGGACCGTGCCGGTTCGGTTATATCCGTTGAGCGTCAAATACTCGATCAGACCGTCTAGATTGATCCGGTCACCTGCCGCTGCACCCCAAGCCCCTTCTTCCAGCATCTGACGGGGTGGGACACGTTGTAGAGCGGCGTTGACTGTTGCCAGAACAACGAGAGGTTTCGTCCGGTCTCCGGAGCGCACCAGCTGCGCCAGCGTCGCCATCCGTTGCGCAACGACTTCCGACTGCGGCGAGACGCGGTCATATGGCAGGCAGTCCCAGGCGGGAAACCTCAGAACCTCAAGATCAGGCGCAAAAAAGGCTAAGGCGTCTGCCAGTGCATTGAGGCGGGCATCATCTCGGGCGATATGCAGAACGGGTGCAGTCGCGGCGCGCGCAATGTCCGCCAGCACGAGCGCGTCATAGCCCTCCGGGGCCTCGCCCAATGTGAGCGTACCCGAAGCCGTCAGAATGCGGTCATGGAGGGTCACGACGCTTAATCAGTTCCCTTCTGAACCGGGGTGCCCATGAAGTCGAGCTGGCAGATCCGCTTGAAAATATTGGTATTGAAGGCGTCTGGCACCGGTTCCCGATTCGCAATCCAGCCGTAAACCTGATCGTCAGGTTGTTCGAGCAACGCCTCAAACAGGTCCAGATCCGCCATATCCAGCTCTTGGATGTGGGCATCCGCAAACCGCCCCATAATGAGGTCCATTTCCTTGATCCCCCGGTGCCAGGCCCGGAACTGCAATCGTTTGCGGCGGACGTCTACCGTCTCGTCGGTCATGAAAAGCCTCAATATCGGTGTGGTAGTGCTTTGGCCGCAGGATATATACGGTTCCGCTCTGCCTGTCAGCCCGCTCCGGCTAGGATTAGGTAAGATAACGAACTGTTCAACCGGTTGACGGAACCTCATGCGGCCCGAAATCCTCTTTCCTCTTTTTGCACCCATTTCTAGGCTGCCGGGCATCGGGCCGCGCCTTGAAAAGCTGCTGGAGAAGCCAGTCGGCAAACATGTGATCGACCTGGTCTGGCACCTGCCCGCCAGCCTGATTGACCGACAGAGCCGTCCCAAAATTGCCGAAACCGTGGATGGGGAGATTGCCACGCTGGAAGTGGACGTGGGGGTCCATATTCCCTCTAGAAACAAGCGCTTGCCCTATCGCATTCATGTGTCGGACGAAACCGGTGAGATGCCCCTCATCTTCTTCCGGGCGCGGCCGGACTATCTGACCAAGGTGCTCCCGGAAGGGTCCCGCCGGATCATCTCCGGTCGGGTCGACTACTATCAGGGTGACCCGCAGATGCCCCATCCTGACCATATTGTAGCTCCGGAAAACGCCGCCGAAATGCCGCTGATTGAGCCAGTCTACCCGCTCACAGCTGGGGTGACATTGAAGGTTATGTCAAAAGCCGTCCGCGGCGCTCTGGACCTGGTCCCTGATCTGGATGAATGGCAGGAACCCAATTGGCTGGCCAAGCAGAAATACCCGGCTTGGAAAGATGCTTTGACGACGGTCCATGCGCCTCAGAATGCTGCCGATCTAGAGCCCGGGACGCCGGCACGGTCGCGACTGGCCTACGACGAGTTGCTGGCAAACCAACTGGCCCTCGGCCTTGTCAGAACGCGCATGCGGTCACGCGCAGGACGTCAAACCCAGGGCGACGGCAAACTAAGGTCTCAGGTGCTCGGAGCCCTGCCGTTCAAACTCACCAACGCCCAGATGATGGCCTTGGCTGAAATCGACGGCGACATGGCCGCGAACAAGCGCATGCTTCGCCTGCTGCAGGGTGATGTTGGCAGCGGCAAGACAGCGGTCGCCCTGATGGCGATGCTCAATGCTGTCGAAACGGGTGCCCAGGGCGCCATGATGGCGCCCACGGAAATTCTGGCTCGGCAGCATGCCGCAAGCCTGGGACCCTTATGCCAAGCCGCAGGGGTTCGTCTGGAGGTTCTGACAGGGCGCGACAAAGGCAAGAAGCGCGAAGCCCTCCTCGCCGACCTGGAAAGCGGCGCGATCCAGATCCTGGTTGGTACCCACGCGATATTCGAAGGCGATGTCGCCTTCAAGGATCTGGCACTGGCTGTGGTCGACGAACAGCATCGATTTGGCGTGCACCAAAGGCTTCAGCTCTCCGCCAAGGGCGGTGTCCCCGCGGATGTGTTGGTGATGACCGCGACGCCCATACCAAGGACATTGTCTTTGACAGTTTATGGCGACATGGACGTGAGCCGCCTGAACGAAAAACCCGCAGGGCGCCAACCCATTGATACGCGGGCCCTACCGAATTCCCGGCTGGACGAAGTGGTGAGCGGGATAGGACGTGCAATCGCCTCTGGCGCCCGCGCCTATTGGGTGTGTCCGCTGGTAGAGGAGTCTGAAAAGCTGGACGCTGCAGCAGCAGAAGACCGAGCCGCGGCATTGAAAGCAGAATTTGGCGACAAAGTGGGCCTCATTCACGGGCGCATGAAATCTGCGGAAAAAGATGCCGTCATGGCGCAGTTTCAATCGGGCGAAATCTCAGTCCTCGTGGCGACCACGGTCATTGAGGTCGGCGTGGATGTGCCTGAAGCCACCATCATGGTGATTGAGCATGCCGAACGGTTTGGACTGTCACAGCTTCATCAGTTGCGCGGTCGTGTGGGGCGTGGAACCGGCAAATCAAGCTGTCTGCTCCTTTATCAAACACCGCTCGGTGAAACCGCCAAAGCACGGATCAGCATCCTTCGGGAGACGGAAGACGGCTTCCTGATCGCGGAGGAAGACTTGAAGCTCCGTGGGGCCGGAGAAGTCTTAGGCACCCGGCAAAGCGGCTTACCTGAGTTCAGGCTCGCCGATCCCGTCGCTCATGCGGATCTGCTGGCCGCGGCACACGATGACACGCGTCTGATCCTTGAAACGGACCCAATCCTGCAGACAGAACGCGGCAAGGCGCTGCGGACCCTGCTCTATCTGTTTGAGCGCGATGAGGCGATCCGCTATCTGGAGTCAGGATAGACCGTCAGGGGATGAGAAGGATCTTTCCGGAGACCTCCGCGTTTTCCAGCATGGCATGGGCCTTGGGCGCTTCAGAGAGCGGCAGGCGAGCGCCAATCTTTGGCTTCAACCGTCCCTCTACCATCAGCTTGAGAATGGCTGCTAGATCCTGCGAAATATGATCCTCGAACGAAAAGGGTTTGCTCAGGATCGCGTAAAAGGCGGCGCTGGGGCCCGGGAGCGATTGGATCAAACCGATCAGACCCACGGTTTTTACACCCGCCATCCTGTCGTCGCTTGAGACAGAATCGGCAAATCCATAACAGATGAGTTTGCCCGTTGATTTAAGTACCTTTCGTGACCGCCAAAGATGGCCGCCGCCGAGGTGATCAAACACAATGTCCGCACCAGAGGTCTGACGTTTGATGACGTCGACAAAATCTTCTTCTTTGTAGTCGATTGGGGTGGCGCCATACCCCTCCACTACAGAGTGTTTCCCGCGCGACGCTGTTGCGAACACCTGGACATTTTTGTCTTTCAACAGGTCCAATAGGGCGGTTCCCACGCCGCCCGCGCCACCGTGCACCAACACAACCTGTCCATCCTCGATCTGAGTGTTGCGATGGAGCATTTGGTAGGCAGTCAGATAGTTGAGAACGCACGCCGCCGCGTCGTCGAAGCTGACAGTCTCCGGCATCAATGAAACGCGTTTTGCGGACAGCGTGATGCGTTCTGCATTGGCGCCAACAAAACTTAAGCCCGCCACCCTGTCACCCAACCGAAAGCCGTCTACACCCGGCCCTACCTGTTCGACGATGCCGGCAAAATCATACCCAGGAACAAAGGGAAATTTTGGTGTGCCTGGATAGATGCTATGGCGCATCTTGACGTCGGCGAATGCCACACCGGTGGCCATTACTTTGACGCGCACCTCGCCGCGGCCTGGCTTTGCCAGTGTTCTTTCCGTTTCTCGAAGAACCTCTGGGCCGCCGGTGCCGCTCATTTCGACGCACACGCCGGCAGATTTCGGCAAACTCATCCTGTACCTCTTACACTAGTGCTTTTTGAATTTCGGCCGAGACAAGATCCGGAGCCTCCAACATGGGGAAATGCCCAAGTCCAGGGAGCGGGACAGTCTGAGCCGATGGAATTCTTGATCGGATATGGTTCAATTGATGGAGGCCGGACACCGGGTCGGCGTCGCCATACAGGAAGACCAGTCTCTCAGCCCCGAAGCTCTCCATCGCTGCTTCGAGCTCTTTGGCCGCCTTTGCCCGTTCTCGCATATAGACGAGATGCTTAGGCGCCAGATGTTTGCCGCCATTGGAGGCGAAATCGCGCCACATACGGCTGGTTTCTGCGCGCAACCGGTCTCGGTTGTGTCCTCCGGTGGCCTGAACGCCCTTTTGAAAGGTTTCTTCGTTCATCGCATTGGCAAACAGCGGACCGATGAACGGCATTGTGAGTAGCCGTTGGCTCGTTGTTGGCCGGTAGAGTGCCGCATAGACACTGGAATTCATGAAGATGGCTTTATGCACAAAGGTGTCAGGCGCACCGAATGTACCCGTAAGCAAAATCTGCAAAATGATGCCGCCAAGATCATGGCCAACAACGATGGCGGGCCCGCCACACCGCTCGCGAATGATACTGCTGGCGAGGTCCGCTTGGCGGTACGCCGAATAGGAGGTGTTTTTTGGTTTGTCCGACTCGCCATAGCCCAAAAAGTCGAACTGGAGCACGCGAAATTTGCCTGCAAGCCCAGCGCCGACAACATCCCAGTCGCGCGACGAAGACGGAAAGCCATGAAGCAGAACCAAGTCCTGGCCCGTTCCATACTGCCGGAAGGCGACTTTATTACCGCACCAGTCAAAATATTGTTGGTCAGCGATCGCAGAATTCGAAACAGACGACATCTAATTGTTCAACAGTTCTTCGGATGTTTTGACCAAGGCCATGAGCTTGCGTCGGCCTTTGGGCGTTGCATCAGACAGCAATGTCAAGAGAAACGAATATTTAGCCCTCGCGAGGGCGACCTCGTCGCTCAAAGAACCCACGGACCACATGCGTATGGCGCCGATAGAGGAGTGCACGACATCATGGGCCATGGGGAGCTGCTTAAGTTCACCGCGCAAATCTCCCGCTGCGGCAGCCTGTTCGACAACCGTCTCAAATCGACTGCCGGCACTCCGAAACAGATTGGCCATGGCCTGGCTGACGGCGTTCGACTCCAATTCAAACAGCGTCCGGAAAACCGCTTTGTAGGAGCGTTTGTTTGAGGCCAAAAGAGTAAACAGCGAGTCCAGGAGCGCGACGCCGCGCTCAATGCCGGTCAGCTGCTTGTCCGACACAAGGGCCTCATCAACCTTGCTGAGCGCAAGTTCAATAGACGTGAGGATGACTTCCTCCCGGCCTCCCAGCAGGTTGTAGATCGTCGGAATGGTGACCCCCGACTCCTCTGCCAGTTTCTTGAGGGTAAAGGAACGCTCGCCCTTGGCCGCGATCATGCGCATGGCGTTCGCGAGGATTCTCTCTCGTCGCGCGAGTTTGTTTTTTTCTCTCAAGGTCTGACTTGCCATACCTTAAATTTGCATATACATAAAATTTTATCAACAGTAAAAATAGAAAAACAAGGAGAGTGAGATGCCCCCATCAGTGAGTGAAGCCGTCGCGAGCCGCAAAAGCACACGTGCCTTCTTGTCAGACCCGGTCCCGGGCGAGGTTATTCGTGATGTCCTAGAAAAAGCGCTTCGCGCGCCTTCCGGAGGAAATGTTCAGCCTTGGCATCTGTATGTTGTCTCCGGCAATTCTATGGCGCGGTTTCGGTCGGACCTGGAAGCCAAGATGGAAGAGAACCCGCTCGGCGAAAAACCGGAATATGCGGTCTATCCAAAGGGCCTGGTGGATCCCTACAGAACTTACCGGTTCAATGTCGGCGAAGAGATGTATGCCCTGCTCGGAATAGGTCGCGAAGACAAGCTGATGCGTCTTGCGTGGCTGCAGAACAATTACCGCTTCTTTGGAGCACCCGTGGGCATTTTCTGCTTCATTGACCGGTCGATGGGATCACCTCAATGGTCCGATCTGGGCATGTATCTCCAGACGGCCATGTTGCTGTTTGAAGAAGCAGGCTATGCGACCTGTGCACAGGAAGCCTGGAGCATCTGGCCGCAATTCGTCTCCGACTTTGTCGGTGCGCCGTCAGAACAGATGCTGTTTTGTGGCCTGGCCGTTGGCAAGGAAGACACAGCAGCGCCAGTCAATCAGCTGCGAACCAGTCGCGCACCGTTGGGCGACACCGTCACATTTGTGTCTTAGGCCTTCGGGTTCGATAGCGCCTGCGGCTCAACCTCGTCGAGTGCCGCGTCCCCATTGTCCCGCGGCGGTTCGACGAGGCCAGCTGAGATGATCAGCTTGGCCGCCTCTTCCACCGACATGTCCATGATGGTGATGTCATCTTTCGGCACGAAGAGCAGAAAGCCGGAAGTCGGGTTTGGTGTGGTCGGGAGGAAGACACTCACCAGGTCACCGTCATTCGGTGATTTTTCGAGCACCTCGCCCTTTGTTTGGGTGGTCACAAAAACAAGGGCGAAAAGACCTCGCCGTGGATATTCAATCAAGCCCACCTCCCTAAAGGAGCTTCCGCTCTGAGAGATGACCGTCTCGAATATCTGCTTTACCGCATTGTAGATATTCCGGACGATGGGCATCCGGTCGACAAGGCGCTCGCCAAAAGCCAGAATTCGCCGCCCCAGAAAATTGGCGGTAAGGGCACCCAAGACCGTCAGCCCGATGAGGCCGATGACGACGCCAATGCCAGGCACCGTGAACGGCAGGAATTGGTCGGGGTTATACTGGTCAGGAAAGAACCCAACCACGTAAGTGTCGATGAACTCGACAAACCATCTCAGCAGATAGACGGTGATCCAGATGGGTGCGGCGACAGCCAGTCCGGTCAGGAAATAGGTCCGCAGACGCGAAGTAATCCCGACTTTTTTGGCAGGCTGTAAGATCGTGTGATGGTCCCGCTCTTCTGGGTCTTTCATTTTTCGCCTCTACCTAACCCTAGGTCACCCTTACCATTTCCGGTGTTTCATGTCAGAAATATATGCTGATTTTCGGGCGACAAGACCCGACCGCATGAAGGCCGATTGAGGTGAGCGCGATCCTAGGCGCAGCTCCCTTTCCGGCGTTGGAAAAACATTGAAAGGGAGAAAACCATGGCAGAACTGGCAAAAGGGTTGAAAGTGCGCCTTGATCCACAAGACGAGTACACTCACACCCCAGACGACGTCCCGAATTATAATGAGAGCATGTATTTCAACATGTTCGACCCCGAGCAGAAAGTCGGCGGGTGGTTTCGCATCGGCAATCGGCCAAACGAACATTATGCGGAAACATCCGTCTGTCTCTATCTCCCAGATGGCCGGGTGGGGTTTATGTTCGGACGGCCAAAAATCGAAAACAATGATGCCATGGACGCGGGCGGTCTCAAGATCGAGGTTGTCGAGCCCTTTAAGAGACTAACCGTGACTTACGAAGGAAAGGTCCTGCTGCTCGACAAACCCTTCGACATGGCGAATCCGTCCCAGGCCTTCAAAGATCACCCAACGGTGCCCTGCTCTGTTTCTCTCGATTATGAGGGCGTGTCGCCCATGTTCGGCGGCGAAACAGTGAAGGAAGATGGAACATCGTTGGAAATTGATCCGGAAAAGTCCTTTGCCAAGGCGCATTACGAACAGCACATGGCCGCCAGTGGGACCATCACAATTGGTGAGGAGAGCTGGGCCGTTTCCGGATTCGGTTTGAGAGATAAGAGTTGGGGGCCCCGACACTGGCAGGCCATCAATTGGTACCGATGGCTGCCGATGAATTTTGGTCGTGACTTTGGCATGATGATTTCAATCGTCACTAATGAAGAAGGTGTGGAACGCCACGGCGGCATGGTCCTGAAGGACGGGGCTTACGATCTCATCGATGAAGTCCAGATTGAGAGCGATTGGGACGAGAACTTCTACCAGACGGCGCTTCGGGCAGACGTCAAAACGAAATCTGGCGCGAGCTACCAGGTGGATGGCAAGGTCCTCTCGCTCATACCGCTCAGGAACCGCCGCAAAACACCGGACGGCCGTCAACTTAATACGCGCATCACCGAAGGCATGACAGAATATCGCTGTGATGGGCATGTCGGGTACGGTCTGTCCGAATATCTTGATCAGATCATCGACGGCAAGCCTTCGGGAATTCTCTGACAATGGGCACACCTGCGGAACTATTGACGGAAGCGCTCACCAAAGTAGCGGCTCGGCAGTTCGGTGGTGCAAGCATCACCGATGTCAAACGCCTCTCCGGGGGTGCGAGCCAGGAAACATGGTCGTTCAAAACCCATAAAGATGGGGATGTGGAAGCGCTGATCCTGCGGCGGGCGCCCGGCGGTGGGGATGGCAACGCCAGCGGCACCGCTGTCGGGTTGGAAACCGAAGCAGAGCTCATACAGCTGGCGGCAAAAGCAGGCGTTGTCGTGCCGGCGGTACGGTATGTTGCAGTGCCAGCGGATGGTCTGGGCAGCGGGTTCATCATGAACCATGTGCAAGGTGAGACTCTTGGATCAAAAATTGTGCGCAGCGACGACTTTGCGGAAGTCCGGCCAAAGCTCGCGCGACAATGCGGCGAAGCGCTCGCGAAGCTTCACACCGTCCCGGTAGGATCGTTGCCCAAGCTCCGGGTATCTCCTGCGACTGAGGAAATCGCCAGATATAAAGAGGTCTACAAGACCCATGGGCACCCTCACCCGGTCTTTGACCTGGCCTTTAAGTGGCTAACCGACAATGTTCCAGCTGATGACCGGGAAACATTGGTTCATGGTGACTTCAGAAACGGGAACATCATGTTTGATCCCTCACACGGGGTTTCGGCGATCCTCGACTGGGAACTCGCCCATATAGGAGATCCGATGGAGGATCTCGGCTGGATATGTGTCAACTCCTGGCGTTTTGGCGGCATCGATAAGCCTGTCGGTGGTTTCGGCACCCGCGAAGACATGTTTGCGGGCTACGAAGCGGCCGGCGGACCCAAGGTTGACCCGGACCGGGTGAAGTTCTGGGAGGTGCTGGGAACGCTCAAATGGGGCGTCATGTGCACCACCATGTATGAAGCCTTCAACTCGGGCATGGACAGATCGGTTGAGAGGGCCGCCATTGGTCGTCGGTCATCGGAAACCGAGATTGACCTGCTATATCTGTTGGCTGCGGATTGAGAGGACCTGATGCAAGATCTCCCTACCTCATTGGAAATCGTCGGTGTGGTGAGCGATTTTATGCGGGAGCAAGTCCTGCCCGAATTGGAGGGCAGAACGCGCTTCCACGCTTTGGTCGCCGCCAATGCCCTGGATATCGTCCGGCGTGAACTGGAAACAGCCCCGTCCGCGAACACAATGGAAATTGCTCGGCTCCAGGCTCTTCTGTCTACCAAGGAAACAGACCTTGAAGCCTTGAACAGAAAGCTAAGCGATCACATCGAAACAGGTGCACTCACACTGGACACACCTGGCCTGAAAGAACACCTCTGGAGCAGCACGCTCACGAAGCTCTCCATCGATCAACCGAAATACTCTGCTTACAAGAAAGCGTTGGAGGAAAGCCGCTCATGAGTGATCCCTTTGTCGGCATGGAAACGAGAGATGGCCTGGCCATCATCACCTTCAATAATCCACCAAGGGGATATCTCAATCAGGCCCAGGTGGCAGAGCTGTCGGCGCATATTGATGAGATTGAGACGAATGACGCCATACGAGCGGTGATTTTCACCGGGGGCGTACCCGGCGTTTTCATTCGCCATTATGACGTCGGCGAAATTCAGGGGGCGACCGACGCGGTGCGTGGGAGCGGGCTCGACGCGGCTGGTCTCATGGAAGCGGGAAAACGTGGGAACCCGATCTCGAACTTGTTTGATCGGATAGACCAACTCCCCAAACCAACGATCGCGGCGATCAACGGGTTCTGCCAGGGCGGTGGTTTCGAATTCGCCCTTTGCTGCGATATCCGGATTGCGGAACATGGCGACTATCGCATTGGTCTGCCTGAGACCAATATTGGCATCTTCCCGGGTGCCGGCGGAACCCAGCGCTTACCTCGTGTGATTGGTGAAGCCCGCGCTCTCGAGCTGATCCTCCGTGGCCGGACCGTTGGTCCGGCAGACGCGGTAGAGATTGGTATGGTTCACTATCTGGCCGACGGAAAAGCCCTTGAGCTTGCGGAACAAATCGCAAAAGACTTTATAAGTAAGCCTGCCCGCGCGTTGGCGGACGCGAAGCTCCTGGTAAAATCTGCAACAGTGACGCCATTGGCTGACGGATGTGCTAAAGAGCGGGGGCTATTTTCTACGCTTCTTCTCGAAGACGAAGAAGCCTTGCGCCTGATGGCTGAGTTTATGGCCGGCGGCGAAGACATAAACACGTGAGATAGAAGACGGACGCTATGTTGAAGAAGATTTTTTATGGGCTAGGTGCATTAGCTGCGATCGCCGCAGTGGCCGCTTTGACGCTGTATCTCAATCCAGAACTCGGCCAGCGCCTCTTCCTCAAACCAAGCGCCGCCTTTGATGTCGCAAATGTGCCGCCCGCCCCAGACTACACGCAGCCGGATGCCTGGGCGGCGCTACCAACGATGTCCGACAATGCAGACGTGGTCCCACCAGAGAGTGGCGTGCTGGACGGCCAGGACTCAGCCGTTGTTGATGTCTTTTTCGTGCATCCCACGACCTACTATCAGGATGACATGTGGAATGCGCGATTTGACGAGCCAGACGAGACAAAACAATTTCTCGAAGATGGTGTCCTTCGTCATCAGGCAGCTGTGTTCAACAGCAGCGCTCGTGTGTTCGCGCCCCGGTACCGGCAAGCAACGCTCTATGCCTTTATGGGCGAGGAGCCGGACACTTACGCGGCCTTGGAGTTTGCCTATGGAGATGTTGCGGCGGCGTTCGATCACTTTGTTGAAAACCTGAATGACGGCCGGCCATTTATTTTGGCGTCCCATAGCCAGGGATCTCTCCACAGCATGAAACTGCTGCAAGAGAAAATCGCTGGCACCGATCTGGCGAAACGTATGGTCGCTGCTTACCTGATCGGCTTCTCTATTCCCGAAGAGCTGGGTGCCGACGGCGTACAACCATGCCGGGAAGCGAAGGCAATAGGCTGTTATCTCAATTGGAACTCAGTGACGGCCGATGCGGACACCACCGGTTGGAAAGAAACAACGAAGATCTGGATTGACGACAAGCTGCAGCACATTGCAGGGCGCAAAATTGCGTGCGTAAATCCGATTACCGGCAGTCTGGGTGGCGTGGCCGATGCAACGGCGAACTTAGGCGCACAGCCCTTTGCCGCCAGCGGAGAAACGGTTCGTGCTTTGCGCGAAGAAGCAACCGGTGCTGCGTGCAATGATGGGATGCTGATCGTGTCGCCTCCCGCGGACGATGAGGGATTCACCTTCGGCGTTTTTGGCGGCGACTATCACATTTACGATTATAATCTCTTCCATATGAATCTGCGGGCAGATGTGTCTCGCCGTGTGGATGCGTTCTGGAACCAGTGAGGGGCTTCTCTCTGAATTCGTTTTTCTGCCCGATCTGAACTCAGGTAAGGCGATCTGTCGTCTCATTATCTTTTGAGCGCATCGGCGAGGATGTCGAACACGAGCCGCACCCTGGGGCTTGTGTGCACCTCGCTATGCGCCGTAAGCCAGACGGGCACCACAATGGGCGGTGTGTCTGGGAGCACCTGCTCAAGACCCAGTGTCTCAAGCGCGTTGTCCCTCGGAATAAAACCAATCCCGAGCCCATGTTTGATCATTTCATACATAGCGACGCCATTGTTTGTGATGATTTTGAATTGATCGCGCCTGAGATGAAGCCCGATCTCGGCCAGTGTCGGCAGCATCCGGCTAGGCTCCTCAAATCCGACAAACGCCGCATCTGTCAGATCCTTTGGACTGGTCGGCCGCCCGAATGTATCCAGGTAGGACGGCGCGGCAAAGAGATGTGCCGATGTCTCATGGACAAGTTTTGCAATGAGGTTCGGCTCTTCAGGGCGTACGTGCCGAATAGCAATATCGGCTTCTCGCCGCCGCAGGTCTTGGAGACTGTTGGATGAGACGACTTCGATTTCGATCCCAGGCGCTGCGTCTCGAATGGTTCGCAGGATCGTTGGCAGATGATAGGTGGACATGGCATCTGTGGCTGTGATGCTCACTTTTCCCTCCAACATCTGAGACTGACCGTAGGCGCTCAGAGACAGCCGTGCAGCCGCCTCTCCCATAGTGCGGACGTGGGCGAGGAGCTCGCGCCCGGCATCCGTGAGCGCAAGCGATCTGCCGACACGTTCGAACAACACAACGCCCAGACTTTCCTCGAGAGCGGCGACTTGTCTGCCGAGCGTCGGCTGCGTGAGGCCCAGTGCCCTCGCTGCACCCGACAATGTGCCCTCCTCCGCGGTCACTAGAAATGCACGTGCTTGGTTCCAGTCGAACGTTACTTTTTCCCAATTCATGCATTTTTGTATATCAGAGGTGCCGATTTCGGCAATTCCAGATTGTGCAGTGCAGCGCTATTAAGGCCGCGAACGCACTAATTCGAACTCCGAACGGCACATCTCCCCCTTTTTGGGGGTCCTCGTCTCCCCCTCTGTGGGGGCGACCGGATGGGCGCTTTTGGGCAGAGTGCAGGCGTTGTTGCTACATCAGCGACCGCTGACCATAGGAAGCGGCTGCTCGGTACAGCTGTTGTTGGAAAGGACTGGATATGAGCACGGACGCAGATTTCTGGGACAATATTGCGGAAAAATATGCGGCCTCCCCGGTGAAGGACCAGGCAGCTTATGAGCGCACACTCTCAGAAACTCGGAAAAGGCTGAAGCCAACAGATCGCGTGCTGGAAATCGGTTGCGGCACGGGATCGACAGCCTTGCTGCTGGCCGATGCGGTGGAGCACATCACCTCAACGGACATCTCTAGCAGCATGGTCGAGATCGCCGCTGAGAAAGCAAAGGCGCAAACCGTCACAAATGTTGAATTTCTGCGTGCCGTTCCATCCGACCCACAGCTTTCGGGCCGACAGTTTGATGCGGTATTGGGCTTCAACATTCTGCATCTGCTGCCAGACCTGCCTTCGGACTTGTTGGCGCTCCGGGACTGCCTGAAACTCGGCGGACTTCTCATCTCCAAAACACCCTGCTTGGGCGATTGGAAATGGCGCGCCGTTGGGCGCATTGCGATCCCTATTATGCAACTGTTCGGCAAAGCCCCCTATGTGACTTTCCTGAAAGGGTCCGACATTGAGGCCCAGCTGGTCGCTGCAGGGTTCGAGATTCTGGAAAGCGAATACCACAATGCATTTAGCCCCTTCATCGTTGCGAGGAAGATCTAAAGGCACGCCAGTATCGCTTAGCCATTGTTTTCGGCAGTTCGCTCTGCGGCATCGTGAAGATACTTGAGGCGACTCATAGTCGAATACTCGGTAGTTGGACGTTGCGGTATTCAAAAAAGAAGGCATAAACTTGAAAAAATATCCGTTTTATCAAAGGTATCGGAGCACATCGCCCACAATTAAGAGGCCAGGAGATGATATCTACTGTTTTCAGGTATGTGATCATCACCTTCGCTTTGTTAGTCGTCGTTCCCACAATAACCAAAGTCGCGGAACGTAACGACAGACTTACAGAGCTCCAAGAAGATCGCGCGCGTCTGCTGCAAAAGCTGCGGGACATTCCAGCAGTGATGGGTAACTCAGGAATTTCCCAGCAGTTTCTGGATACCAAAGAGGATTTGGACACAATAGAGATAGAAATAGAAGCTCAAGAGGATGTGATAACTGGAGCTACAACATCCGAGACTCTAGAGAACCTCTCATTGATAGGAAGTCTGGTCGGTTCACAAAGTACAACAGCGCTAATAACGATTGCGATGATCTTTAGTGGGATTCTGGGTGTTCTGTTGGCTAGCGTTTGGAAAGCACCTCAGCGAACTGAGGGCGGCGGCGAGACAGGGTCACCGCTGGTAAATTTGCGTATGGTTGCAAGTAGTATTTCAAGGGATGTCATTGTCGGCGCGAGCATCGGCTTACTCATATGTATGCTGCTGTTGGGTGGAGTTTCAGTCTTTATTGTTGAGACGCCGGGGGTGGCCCAAAATTTAAATCCATACGGGTATGTTTTTTTTGCCGCGCTTGCCGGATTGTTTAGCGAACAAACCTATAGCTCATTTTTGGCTTGGACCAAGCGACAGTTTGACAAAGTAGGTTGACCCTTTGGCTTGTGTTTTAAACCCTGTAGCGAAACAAAAAAAGCCGGGCTCTCGCGAACCCGGCTTCGTCATTTCCTGTTGGAGACGCCTACGCGTCGTAGGCGCCGATAATGGCCACAGAGCAGACATTCTGTGAGGGCGCGCCACCCAGATTATGGGTGAGTCCGATCTTCGGATTGGGCAACTGCCGTTCGCCCGCTCTGCCTTGAAGCTGCAGGTACATCTCGTAGGCCATGCGCAGCCCCGACGCGCCGATCGGATGGCCGAAACACTTCAAGCCGCCGTCGATCTGACAGGGCACGTCGCCATCACTGTCATAGAATCCATCCATGACGTCCTTAACAGCGCCGCCTTCGGGCGAGATGAACAGATCTTCCATCGTGACCAGCTCGGTGATGGAGAAGCAATCATGTACCTCCATCATCGAGACTTCTTCACGGGGATTCTCAATACCCGCTTCCGAATAGGCCTTCTTGGCGGCAATGCGGGCCGTGTGGAAGTAGCTGCCGTCCCAGCTATTGTGCTGACTTTCCAGGCCATTGGAGACAGAGAGCTGTAGCGCTTTCACGGTCACGATATCGCTCTTGCCGAGCGACTTCGCGATCTCTGGCGTGGTCACAATCGCAGCGGCAGCACCGTCGGACACGCCACAGCAATCGAACAGTCCCAGCGGCTCAGCGATCATCGGTGCATTCATTACCTGCTCTTCGCTCACCTCATTGCGCAGATGTGCTTTGGGGTTTTTCGCACCATTGGCATGGCTCTTGACTGATACGTGCGCGATCGCCCGCTTCAGATCGTCCTTATCAACACCGTGCTTCGCACGATAGGCAGACGCGAGTTGCGCAAAGTTACCAGGCGCGGAACCGTTCGGCGTCAACTGCGGGTTGAGTGTGCCTGGATTGGCAACGGGAAGGCCGCCATAGCCCGTGTCTTTGAGCTTCTCAACGCCAAGCGCTAGCGCAATATCGGCAGCGCCAGATGCGACGGCGTAGACAGCGCCGCGCAGCGCCTCTGAGCCAGAAGCACAGAAATTCTCAACCCGTGTGACAGCGATGTTGGGAAGGCGCAATGCGACGGACAAAGGCGTCCCGCCCTTGCCTGTCCCGATTTCATCGATATGAGTGGAGAACCAGGCAGCGTCCAGCTGAGTTGGCTCAATGCCCGCATCTTCGATCGCTTCAAGGTAGGCTTCGACCATCAGTTCTTCCGGGCCGCTGTCCCAGCGCTCGCCGAACTTGGAGCAACCCATTCCTAGGATTGCGACTTTGTCTTTAATTCCTCGTGCCATTCTTCCCTCCATCGGGTCGCCCGGCCGGGGCCGGGCTTTGGATATTCAGTTTTCTGTGTCGTTACATTTATTCTGCGGCCTGGGCAGCGGGCACCGTGTTGCGAACCGGAACCGCCTTCCAGAAATAGCGCTTGAACCCGCGCTGATCGTCAAAATCCTTGATGCGGAAGACCATCCGCACGTCCATGCCGCTTTCGACCTCACCCTGAGCGACATCGCCAATATCCATCATAATGCGGCCGCCACCCTCAAAGACGATCATGCCGTAATGGTTGGGTGGGTTCATGGAGAAGCTCAGGAAATCGGCTGACCAAGACAGTATGGTCGCTTTGCGGTCCGCGAACTTATAGGGCTCCTGGGTGTCTACCGTGGGGTTGTTGGGCGCAACGGAGATCCGGGAGCGCGGGAACTGAACCACGCCGGTCTCTGTGCATCGTCCACCGACAAGACCCATAACGGTGTCTTCGTTGCGGTAAAGGGTCGTGAGCGCTGTCTTTTTGTCCTGCTCACCGCGCATGCCCCGTTCCCACTCCACAAGGCCGTGGAAGGTGAGAAACTTCATATAATTCGTTTCTTCCTGCCGGTCCGCGAGCGACCCCACAATACCCCGCTTGTCCGAAATGGATGCAAGCAGTTCCGTGGTCTCGAAAATAAGGACATCGCACCCGCCCCCGAAATGGGCCAGCATCACCTTCTCGCCTGGTTTGGCGCTCTGCAGCGTGTGCACAAGCATGACGAGAGCATGGGCCGCACCGGTTTCCCCGCAGACCGCACCCAGTGGATCAGCAACGGCATCGGGGTTGATGCCGCAGATTTTCGCGAGCTTCTGAGGCAGGCGCGCAAAGGTGCACGGCATGACAAAATGATCGATATCTGAAGCAGTTAGGCCGGTTTTCTCAAGCGCACCCGCAACAGCCTTGGGGACGATCTTGCTGAAGCCTTCATCACGGATCCAGCGTTCTTCCCAACCATAATCAAACTCTTCACCGCTGCCGCGGAAATGGTCGACAAAGTCGACGGTGAGCGTGTGGGACCCCAGGAAAGTCGCGATGAGGTTGTCCGACCCGACCGAGACAGCCGCAGCGCCATCGCCAAATTCAAGCTCCTGGGCGCTCGCAGCGCGGGCTTTGCGATGATCCGCGGCGCAGACAAGGGCCTCTTTGGCGGAGCCGCCCCCAACGCTGTTAAGCGCCTGGAGGAGCGCTGTGGTGCCCGCCCTCTGGGTGGAAGAAACATCTACCGCCTGAATGCCCTCATCCAGCGTCAGAGCCGCGGAAATGATGCCTGAATTCAGCCGATCGCTAAACGGGAGCGTGGTCGACCCGAAATAGAGCGCATCAATGTGAGATCGGTCCTCGTCGGTTCCAAGAAGGTCGCGGGCAGCCTCCACCGCCATTGTGAGGCTGTCTTCGTCCCAATTTCCCATGGAGCGTTCGCCCTTGCCTTTGCCCACCAGGTTGGGGGCAATCCAGGCATTTGCGCTCGTAATGGATTTCCTTTGAAGCCGCAGCCGTGGAATATATCCCCCATAGGCCTTGAGACCGATCGTGTTCTGCGCCATGTGTCTCTTCCCTGAATGCTAAAAGGCACTATATGTCCCAGATAGTTTTTGGGCCTAAAAGCCCTTGTTTCTGGGTGTTGAGCAGCAGTTTACCGATTGTTTTTGGGTTTCGACAACAATAAGGAGACCGCGGACGTGAAGACGTCAAAAGACCAACAAGACCTTGCGTCAGTCCGCTCGACTTTGAATTGGGGGCTGCCTTGGGCAATCTCACGGAAGCCGGAAACAAGATTCTGCGGGCCTGTGTCCAGATGAGTTTGGAGACGGAAAGAGCCTATCGACGGCACCTGTTGCAGGGCCTTGGATGGTTCTGTGTGGCGCTGGGTGCCATAGGCATCGTCCTGCCCGTCATGCCGACAACGGTCTTCCTTCTGGTGGCGCTTTGGGCATTCGCCCGTTCTTCGCCTCGCCTCCACACATGGCTCATCGAGAACCCCTATTTTGGCCCTTATATCACCGACTGGGAACGGGATCGGATAATTCCCGTCCGCGCAAAAGTCCTTGCAGTGATGATGATGACGGCAAGCGGCCTTTGGCTTGCCCTTGGCACAGACGCACCCCTCATCGTTGTTTTTGGTGTCGTTTCGATCCTCATTGGCGTCGCGAGCTATGTCGTGACCCGGCCAAGCCAACCGTCGACCTAAGACTGAGGCGCTATATGTCGTCTCGGCTATCGAGCCGCAAGGATGCAATCCTGGCCACGCGCTTTTAACGCATTGCAGAGGGTCTTCGCCTCATTTCTTGAATGCAAAGGTCCGATTTGTAGTCGGTAGAAGATCCCGCGTTCGCCAAGGTCGGCCTCAACAATATAAGGCTGTCTTTGCCCGATGAGTTCCTGATGTGCGGCAACGGTCTTGTCCCAAGCCGCGGTTGCGTCGGCAGCTGAGCGGAAGGAGCCTATCTGTACGCGCAGGCCAGGAGACGCAGGGCTCGCATCGCTGGCGGTCGAGGACGTGCCTTGTGCGACGCGCACAGGTTGTTGTGAAGACGTGGTGCGTAGCGGTGTCAGGAGGCTATTATCGCGCGCAACAGGCATCCGGCTTGTGCTGTCGATTGAGGCTGTGATTGTTGGGTCACCCGCTGGCACAGCGGCAACACGCCCGGAGCCTTGAGAGCCAGTTGCGGGCGGTTGGGCAAAGCGCGTCACCGTAGCTTGCCAACTATTGCTATTTGTGGCTCTTGGAGGCGGCAAAGCCTCCGACAGGGGGCGCACAGTTACATTGCCACTCTGAGGCTCAATCGCGGCGACGTTGGGCGGGGTCAGGGTAACTGTCTGGCCAGCGCTCGATGCTGCCGTTGGAATCCGGACACCGTCCAGCCCCGCCGTTTGAGGTCTTTCAGCGGGTTTGTATTCTGTGGCCGCAGGAGGAGACGCAGGTGATGCCCGATCAACAGCACTCTCGAGCGGCGACACGGACGTGCTCCGAACTGGTTCAGGAATGGAAGCCGTGACAATTGGATTTTCTGCTGGAGGCGCTGCCGCAACGCGCGTGAGCCGTGTGTCGTCCCATTCGGCTAAAGACGTTCGTGCAGGCTCAAAATCAGGATTTATGTCAAGGGCGCTTGCGGCGTCCTCAACTGCAGCAGATTTATCGCCCATTTCATTGTGGGACAGCGCGCGCGCGAAATAGGTGAGATGTGCTCGCGAGCCCATGCCTAGGCTGAGTGCGCGATCATAGTCAGCGATAGCATCCTCATGCCGTCCTTGATGCCGGCGAAGGTTTCCGCGGTTATGAAACGCTGAAGCATAGTTAGGCGCCAGCTCTATGGCTTTGTCATAATCGCGGGCGGCGCGGTCTTGTTGGCCCATTCCGGCGTAGGCAACTGCCCGGTTATAATAGCTGCGCGGTAAGATGCTGGCTGGGAGACCGCCCTGCCATATAGCACTGGTGTAGTCAGCGACTGCGTGTCCACCGAGACCCAGCTTTTGGTTCGCGATACCGCGGTGGTGATAGGCGAGCGCCATACGCTCGGCATCAAGCGCGTTGCCCTCTATCGCCGCGTTGAGATAATCGATTGCCTCAAGGGCGCGGCCAGATTGAATGGCAGCCGTTCCCGCGTTTAGAGAAGCGATGGCCGCTGCCTTTTCCTCACTTGTCACTGCCTGAGCCTGAGCGGGAGACATAATCGAACACCCGATCATGAAAAGACCAAGCAAGAAGCCCAAGTGCAGCGGCCCCTGACCTGAATCTCCCGCAGCAGTAAGTTTCAGACCCATGCGTCTCTCGTCCCATTTTTCGAGATTCAGTCGACGACCGAATCACGGACGGTGTGAGAGCTTAGGGTATGTCAATGAACCGGCTTTGTCGCCACCTCACGCGATTGCGACATCAGCAAAGAGTTGAGGACGCGGTAACGCACAGCGCTAAGTCGCAGCGGCATCTCCAAGCGGGTTGTCGCCATATTCATTGCTTCCCTGGGTCCCCGGTTGCACAAACCAGTAAATCAGCACCAGAGCACCGATAAGCGGAATCAATACGATAAGGTACCACCAGCCGCTTCGGTCAATGTCATGCAACCGGCGAACACCGACAGCGATCCCTGGGATTAGAAGCCCGAGTGTGACCAGAGACCTCAAAATGGGTGCATCAAAAATGATGGCGTCAATAACGCCCGTGACAATGGACAGGAGCACAACGAATAGCACCCAATACCAGTATTCGGATCGAGATGACCGGGTGTTGAAATCGAAATACCTAGACAGACCTGACGAAATCGCTTCTTGAAAAGACATGATTCCCCTTCCTCCCAGTGTTTTCAGGAGTATGAAACCATATTTTGCGGCGGACGCAAGGTTTGTGCTTATTCGACGGTCACGGATTTCGCCAGATTTCGCGGTTGATCCACGTCGGTTCCTTTAGCAACCGCGGTATAATAAGCGAGAAGCTGTACCGGAATTGTCGCCACGATTGCCTGAATAAACGGATCACAGGTGGGGAGTTCGACCGTTTGCCAGGGAGCGTCCGCCGACTTGGAAATCCCGTTGGCGTCTGAGATCAGGAGGACTTTGCCGCCACGGGCGATGACCTCCTGCATGTTGGAGACTGTCTTGTCGAAAAGGCGATCGCTGGGCGCAATGATGATGACCGGAACATCATCGTCAATCAGCGCGATGGGGCCGTGTTTGAGCTCGCCTGCAGCGTACCCCTCGGCGTGAATGTAGGAAATTTCCTTGAGCTTAAGCGCACCTTCAAGCGCGATCGGATAGTTGGTTCCTCGGCCGAGATAAAGGACATCGCGTGCACGTGACAAAGCATGTGAAAGCTCTTCAAGTTTCTCTGTATGGCCAAGGGCTGTAGCAACGTGGCGGGGAACTTCCAGCAGAGATCGAACCAGCTGGTGCTCATCAAGTTCCGAGATCGTGCCCCGCGCCCGCCCTGTCGCAATAGCCAAGACTGCGAGCACGATAAGCTGGCAGGTAAACGCCTTCGTGGAGGCGACGCCAATCTCAGGGCCGGCGAATGTCGGCAAAATGGCATCCGACGCCCTTGCGATCGTCGACTCTGTCACATTGACGATGGACAAAATATGCTGGCCCTGTTCGCGGCAATATGTCAGCGCTGCATGGGTGTCAGCCGTCTCGCCAGACTGAGAGATGAACACGGCCAGCCCGCCTTCGGGGAGCGCCGCTTCGCGATACCGAAATTCCGAGGCAATATCGACTTCAACGGAAATGCGGGCTTTGTCTTCAAACCAATACTTCGCGACATGGGCTGCATAGGATGCTGTACCGCAGGCGATAATCGTAATCTTTGGAACCGTGGCCAGATCGAAAGGCATCTGCGGCAGGCGGATTGTCTCAGTCATCGGATCAATGTAATCGCCCAGCGTGTGGCCAATCACTTCAGGCTGCTCAAAGATCTCCTTCGCCATAAAGTGCCGGTGATTGCCTTTATCGACAAGCTGTGAGGACGCGTCTGTGATTTTGACCGGACGCTCTACAACATCACCGTCGGCATTCCGGATAGTAACGCTGGTTTGACGGATTTCCGCCCAATCGCCATCGTCGAGGAAGGTGACCCGGTTTGTCATCGGAGCGAGCGCAAAAGCGTCTGATCCGAGATACATTGCTTTGTCGCCATAGCCGACTGCTAGGGGACTGCCCCGACGCGCGCCGACGATGAGATCTTCTTCACCCTGAAACAGAACACCGAGTGCAAATGCACCCTCAAGCATGTCGAAGGCAGCTTTGGCAGCGTCGACAGGCGCGAGTCCATCTTTGAGTTGTGCAGAAATCAGATGGGCAACAACTTCTGAGTCGGTGTCTGTATCGAAGGCCGCCCCCGAGGCTACGAGACCTTCTTTGAGCTCCCTAAAATTTTCAATGATCCCGTTATGCACGATCGCAACGTCATCAGAAACATGAGGATGGGCATTGCGCTCACTGGGAGCGCCATGCGTCGCCCAGCGCGTGTGGCCAATACCAATCGCACCATTTAATGGAGCGGACTTTAGGGCCGCTTCAAGGTTCGTTATTTTTCCTTCGGCTCGGCGACGATCAATCTCTCCATCAACGAGGGTCGCGATACCGGTAGAATCATATCCACGATATTCAAGACGCTTGAGAGCCTCGAGGATGATAGGAGATGCTGTTTCGTCACCGACGACACCAATGATCCCGCACATGGCTCAGTCTTTCTTCTGTTTTGAGTTGTCGTGCCGCGCTCTGAAGGTGGCGCCCCATCCGGATTTTGCCATCTGCTTGGCACGTGTCACCGCAAGCGCATCCTGTTCCACATCTTTTGTCACAACGCTGCCGGAGCCGATATAAGCGCCGTCGCCAATTTTCACTGGAGCAACAAGAGAGCTGTTGGAACCGACGAAGGCGCCGGCACCAATATCGGTAAAATGCTTGTTGAAGCCATCATAGTTGCAGGTGATGGTCCCTGCCCCGATATTCGCTTCTGAGCCGACGCGTGCGTCGCCGATATAGGTGAGGTGGCTGATTTTGGCGCCGGACTCAATCTTGGCCTTTTTTGTTTCGACGAAGTTGCCGATCTTCGCGTTTTTGCCCACGTCTGTCCCGGGCCGCAACCGTGCGAAAGGTCCGACGCTCGCGCCGTCTTCGATGCGCACGCCTTCAAGATGCGAAAAGGCCTTCACGGTGACATTGTTACCGATCTGCACATTCGGACGAAAGACCACGTTCGGCTCAATCGTAACGTCCCTGCCGATCTCAGTATCGATACAGAAATAGACGCTGTCCGGGTCGTTCAGCGTTACGCCGGTTGCCAGAAACGAAGTGCGCAATTGGCTCTGAATAATTGCCTCTGCGGTCGCTAGGTCGCCGCGGCTATCGATGCCAATAACCGCGTCGCCCAAATCACGTTTTGTCGTTGAACATCTCAAACCTCTATCCTGTGCGATTTGAGGGAGATCGGTCAGATAAATCTCTCCGCTCGCAGGATTTGGCACAAGATCGGCTATCATCTCGTGAAGCAGCTCTCGTGAGATGGCCATGACGCCACTATTGCAAAGAGTGATCTGTTTCTCATCTGCGGTTGCCGCCTTTTCTTCGACAATACGCACCAGCGAACCATTGTCGTCGCAAATCAGACGGCCATAATTTGTCGGGTTGTCAGTTTCAAAGCCAAGAACAACAACAGCTGACCCACCGGCACAGGCATCGCGCATTTCGACGAGCGTCGCAGGTTCAATGAATGCAGCATCGCCGAATACTACCAGCGCAATCCCAGGTTCGGCTGGCACATGACCAAGGGCGCTGCGCGTTGCATCGCCGGTTCCCTTTGGCTCCTGCTGAACGCACGTCTCAACCTCGCTGCCCCAGGATCGGGCGTACTCGGCGACATTATCCATATCCGGTGCGACAACTGTTACAATCTGGCTGGCGGAAAACGCTTTTACAGCCGCCAACACATGGCCCAGAAGTGGCCGACCTGCTAACTCGTGCATGACCTTCGGAATGTCCGACTTCATGCGGGTTCCTTTGCCAGCAGCTAGCACTATGACGGTGGTGTCGCTTCCGTTCATCTATCCAATAATTCTCTGCATATGCGGCTTATGGCACGCCAGAATTCGCGCCAGAAAATGGCATATCACCATTTTCACCCAAAATAACTTAATGTTTCATTCTGTTGCGCTGGGACTCTTGGAGGACGTTGGGCTCTGCATTTCGGGAATGCCGGTCCCGGTGAAATCGGGGATGAGCCTGCCCATAAGCTCTCTGACCGTGGCATCGTCGCCTTTGCCGGCTGCCTCCACCATTGCCGAGATCCCTTTCTCAACGAAAGCCCGATCAGCCACCCGAGGTCGAGCTGCCATCATAGCGGCGTGGCTGGTCGGTAGAAGCTCCTCTGCGTCATCGAACAAATCTTCATAGAGACGTTCGCCTGGCCTAAGGCCGGTGATCTTGACTTCGATATCGACGTTAGGTGTCAGCCCGGCAAGCTTGATCATCTCGTTAGCCATATCCAGAATTTTGACCGGCTCGCCCATGTCCAGAACAAGGATGCCACCCCCTTCGTCAATAGTTTCATCTCTAAGGGTTGCTGCCTGCAAAACCAGCTCAACCGCTTCTCGGATAGTCATGAAGTAGCGCGTCATTTCTTCGTGCGTAACCGTTATGGGCCCACCTTGGCGCAGCTGCTTTTCAAACAAGGGGATAACCGACCCCGCCGACCCCAAGACGTTTCCAAATCGAACGGTGACAAAACGGGTCTGATTGTTCTTTCGTGCATCAATATCCAGTGACTGACAATATGTCTCTGCAATCCGTTTCGACGCACCCATGGCATTAACCGGATGGGTTGCCTTATCAGTCGAAATCATCACCATCGTGTCTATGTCGTGCCGTAGCGTCGCGTCGGCGATATTCTTCGTCCCCATGACATTGGTGAGGACAGCTTGCGATGGCTGGGGCTCGAGCATAGGTACGTGTTTCAGCGCTGCTGCGTGAAACACGATCTCTGGCTTTTCCTGAGAAAACACCCGCTCAATATGCTCGGCGTCCCGAACGTTGCCTATAATTGCTGAGCGTGAAATTGACGAGTATTTCTCTGAGAGTTGTCGGTCAATCTCGTACAGATTGAACTCTGAGCTATCAATCAATGTGAGGTGTGCTGGTTTAAAACTAGCTACTTGCCGCACCAGTTCAGACCCAATGCTTCCGCCCGCGCCGGTAACAAGCACGCGCTTGTTCCCAATGAGGTCTGCCATTGCGTTCCGGTCAAGTTCTGCCTGGGGTCGACTGAGTAAGTCCTCCACATCGACAGGTCGAATATCAATTTCCTGCGCGGAGGCTTTCGTCAACAACGAGATCTGCGGCAATCGATCTAGCTTCAGGTTATGAGTTCGTGCCGTTTCCAAAAGTTCTCGAACGGGTTCGCCGCGCATATCGGGGTCTGCCAGAACCAAACTCGAGAGGATGTTCTTATAGGTAAGAATGATATCTGGAAGGTTATCGACGCTTCCAACGATCTTAATCCCACGAATGCGACTGCCGACAGGACGCAAACCCGTCTCAATAATCCCCAGCACCCGATACCGAGCGTTTGGGTCGCGGGCCATTTTTCGAATGAACGCTTCAGCCTCATCCGTCGCACCGATAAGCAAAACCGATTGGGTGTCCGCTCGGGCTCCGGAAATTCGCATAAGCCCGATCTGTTTTTCATACCAAAGACGCACGCTTAACCGGGCTCCGACAAACAGCGCGGTGAGTACCATGGTGTCGATCACGACGGAGGATCGCGGAATGCCATCAAGACGGACGGTGAAAAACATCACGGCCAAGAAGATCATATTGATGATCAGCGCAGTGCGGCCCAGCAATATGGCGTCGTCTACGGAGATATAGCGCCAGGGAATGCGGTGCAGCTTGGATTGAAAAATCACAGCAGCGGCGACGAGGGTGAAAACGCCGGTTGATGTGACCACGAGATCCCAATCATAGCTGAAAAGCCCTGAGCCCAGACGAAGATAGAGCGAGATCGGAAAGGAAATGGCCGCAAGCACCAAGTCAAAAAGGAAAATGACTGCAGTGCGTCGCAGTACGCCTGAAGATGAAGGGTCGTTGCTTGCCACGCGAAAATAGCTCCGACGAGTTATTCAAATACGCCGCATGCTGCGACTACTGAAGAGGGTGATAGCATGGCTCCTATGGCGCTGTCACCGAATGCACCGCTCAAAAAAGCCCACTTTTCTGGGAATTAGGATCGAAATACGCGCTTAATCAGCCCTTTGAGTTAACTTGCTTTCCCAGCGATATGCGTGCGTCACGATTTCGTCCAGATCATCATATTGAGGCGTCCACTCCAAAACCCGGCGGGCGCGGTTTGCATCGGCGACGATCTCCGCCGGGTCGCCGGCTCGGCGCGCGCCAGTCCGCGCATCGATCTTCTTCCCAGCAACACGCTCAACCGCATCGATCACCTGTTTGACGCTTGAACCGTGGCCATAACCACAATTGGCGGTGAGGCTTTCACCTCCCGATCGAAGGTAGCGCAGCGCGGCTTCATGGGCGGAAATTAGATCGCTGACGTGGATATAGTCGCGAATACACGTTCCGTCGGGCGTCGCGTAGTCATCCCCAAAAATGCTCATGTGATCACGGATGCCAAGCGCCGTCTGAACGGCAACCTTGATCAAGTGGGTAGCGTCTTTGGTTGACTGACCAGACCGGCCCGCAGGATCCGCGCCTGCAACGTTAAAATATCTGAGTGCAACGAAACTGAGCTCATGAGCAGCTGAAACATCCTGCAGCATCCACTCGCTCATGAGCTTAGAGCGCCCATAAGGAGACATGGGGGCGAGATGAACGTCCTCGGTGACGGGCACCCGCTCCGGCGACCCATATACAGCTGCTGTTGATGAAAAGACGAAACGCGGGACGTTTTCCTGTACGCAACATTCAATCAGGTTGCGGGTCTTCGCCGTGTTGTTAGAATAGTACTTGAGCGGATCAGAAACCGACTCGGGCACAATGATCGACCCTGCGAAATGAACCACATCGGAAATGCCTCGTCGTTTGATGGTCGTTCGAACAATCTCGGGATCACCAATATCGCCTTCAATGAACTCCGCGCGGCCGTCAACGGCGGCGCGAAATCCGGTGGACAGATTATCCAATACAGTGACCTGTTCGCCCGCATCAGCGAGGGCCAAAACCATATGGCTCCCGATGTAGCCTGCCCCACCTGTGACTAGAACGCTCATGAACTTCTCCCGGTCCCGAATTCTAAGAAAGGTTATACCCGGAAGTTCCTATCTACGTAATTAATGAGCTGCTCCACACAAGCCTCTATGGATGAAGCCTCGGTATCGATGGTCAGGTCCGGTGCCACGGGTGCTTCATAGGGAGCTGAGATACCAGTGAAGTCGGGAATATCGCCTTTGATTGCCCGCTCATAAAGACCTTTGGGGTCACGACCAATACAGGTCTCAATATCCGCTTTGATGTAGACCTCGTGGAAGGAGGAGTACGCCGCGTGGCGCGCCCGGTCCCGGTCCGATCTATAAGGGGAGATAAAGGAAGAAATGACGATGATACCTGCTTGACGAAACAGAGCAGCGACTTCCCCGACCCGCCGAATATTTTCCGACCGGTCATCCGGTGAAAAGCCAAGATTTGCGGTCAGGCCCTGGCGGACATTATCTCCGTCGAGAACAAAAACCTGATAACCCTTCTCAAACATCCGGGCTTCAAGCGCGACCGCGAGAGTCGACTTGCCCGACCCTGATAATCCAGTGAACCAAAGCACCCCGCCCTTATGCCCATTCCGGGTCGCGCGAGCATCTTCTCCAACATCAAATTGGATTGGCGTCGTGTTGATTGTCTTTGACGTCCGCAAATTTCGCTGGTCGGCATAGCCCTCCATAGAAATGTACCCCGTCCCGAGCAAGCAGGAATCTTCATCCGCAGACAAAAGTGCGGCACCTGAGAGTTCAGCGTGACCCTCAATATGATCGATCGCCAGGACCGCATCAGCTCGCACTATGATGTCCACAAGATTGCCGGTCTCGACACTCCCGTCTGAACCAATTTTGTGTGCGGTCTCTGAGAAAACTTCTTCTACAGATTGAATCGTCCCTTCCGCGACACCATAGGCAGTTTGAATCTTAAGTTGGTCGCCAGCTCTCCGGGGTGCTCCAGACCAGTAAGCTTTCACCCGGAAGACATCCGACTCTACGGGTGCTTGCTCAACATGCGAAATCACTTCGCCGGGCTCGATGTAAAACGGTTCCTCGAATGTGAGCTTCCACCTATTTGTATTGGTAGTTGCCAGCGTTTGAATTCGCCCACGGAGATTTGAGGGCGAACTCAGGACCTCATCGCCCTCAGCAAGAGAGCCAGAGAGTAGATCGCCCTCCACGCTCCATATCGATCCGTCGCTTTCAGACAGCGTTACCGCCAGTCTCAGCGCTGACGCAGGGTGTGAATAGACGCCGGCATCAAAACCGAGGTCCGCGCTGGAGGGTACTTCGCTTTGCCACCAAGGAATAAGGTCGGGCCTATTCATAGGAAGTGGAAACACGGCTGCAGGCGAGAGTTTCGTTTGCGCTAGAATTACGCGGTATTCTTCCTCGACGAGTTCGAATTGCTCCCGGTCGTATCCGATCAACGACAGATTGCTGACGAACACAATAGGTGCTGGAAGACCCAGAAAAGTCAGTAAACGCGCAAAGTACCGATCGATATCAGAGATGCCCTCTGATGCGTCCAAAAGAACAACGGGCACCACCGAACGTCTCTCTGCCGCAGACCAACCGAACCAATCACTGCCCTTAAAATCGACGACGGCTTCAGCGCCCAGCGTTCGCAATGCCGAGAAATGCTCATCAGCGTTTCGCTCTGGCCGGCCGAAGACGAGTGCAGTTTGCCCGCCCGGCCGCGTGCATGATTTCAGGTCAGATGACACCGACGCAAACCCTATTCACATAAAAAAATGGAAAATAAGATAAATCCCAAATAATTTATGTGGAGTTATAGGTATATCAGCTGAAATTCAAGGCCGATTAGCGGCTATTTGGAGCTAACGGACCGTCCTCGGCGTTTAACCGGCTTAGGCGGTGGCGCAAGACCATTGGATGTTGCTCCCGCGGCGTTGGCATCTGAATGGCGGGTCAGAGCTTTGACATCGCTGCGAATGCTGTCCAGCGCGGCAGAGTGGGATCTGTTACGAAGGGAAGCCGCCATAAAGAGTTGAGCAATTACCAGCAGGACCAAAGCCACACCAAAGCCAATGATCCCAATTTGGGCGGCCGGCGGCAGCGCATAAAAACCTTCAAAACCCATATTCTTTCGTCCCATCCCTACAAAGCGCGGTGGCCCAAATATTCGCGATTGAACCATGAGCAAAAGTCGGGCCGCAAGGCATGTCTAGCGCGACTGCGCATTTCTTAAGCGCTCTATGATTATGGTTGACGAAATATTAATCGAAATGCTCACAAAGTGAGCGGTACCGGCGCGGGTCTGACGGTATTTGACGACATCCGCGACTCACTCTAGGCAGAAACACAGGATTTGCGCGGGCACCTGGAATTGGACGTCCGTTGGCAGGGTCAGGCCAGTTTGGGGATTGAATTCATGTCCCATAGGGGGAAAGAAACGATGCGATCTCTATCCCGAGGGCTTGTATGTGCGGGTTTGATCTGGGTTCTCGCGGCATGTGCGAACTCAGAGGTAGATAGGGCCTCAGGGAGTTCTTCCAATCAGATCCCTAGTTCTGGGGAAACGCTGGAACAGCGGGTCGACCGACTGGAGCGTGACCTGGCAACGCTTCGTATTGACTACTCAGTCGTGCGCCCGTCAATGGAGCGGATCGTTTCCGCGGAAACCGGCATAGAAGCGCGCCTTCAAGCTATTGAAGGGGCGTTTGGTCCCATTACCGCGTCCATTTCTCCGGAAGCAGCGAGTACCCCGGCTTACAGGGCCCCTGCAGCGACAGCCCTGCCCGCCGTCGGCATCCATCTTGCCTCTTATCGCGATACGGAAAACGTCAAACGCGGATGGAATGAGCTAGTGACAGGACATGGGGACCTGCTTGCAGACCTATCCCTCCAGATTGTCGACTACAAGAGCACACATGATGGTTTGTATCGCCGTCTCGTCGCGGGGCCCGTTGATCCTGCTGCCGCCGAAAGCAGATGTGCGAGCCTTAAAGATCGGGGCATCTGGTGTCAGGTGGTGCCGCTAGAGGGTCTTTAAGGTGCCGACCTAGCTCGCAATCCGCTCCGCCAATGTCCCATCGTTTGGTGACCGTTCCTCGCAGGTTGCCGTTACCTGCACGTCTGATGCTCGGTGGGCAACGCGGTAGGTGTATTTGGGCCCGTCGAACACAAGCTCAGTTCCGAGTTCCCGATCAGTCGGACCGGCGCGGCGCTCGATCTTGGGATAGTACCTGTCAAACAGCAGGTTAAGCGCGATCCCCATCCCGTGATCCGCTGACTTGATGAATTTCCCATCCACTTGATCCTCACCAACCAGGTCCAGAGAAACGTCAAAGCCTAGTGCGCCCAGAGTGTCGGCTTGGCGTTGCTTAAGCGCAGGCGACGAAACTGCGTCACTCGTTGAATGGATCATGTGAAACTGACATTTGCGAGAGGCCGAAGCAGCAACGGCTTCCATATGGACATCATAAGCCGTGTCGCGAATAAGATATCTGTCTGGCCCAAAGAAGGTGGGCAAACCTGGTTTGTTGAACTGCCACTCCTGTCGTGTCGAACATGTGTAGATCAGGTTTCCATCGCTGATATTGGCTTCCTTCCACCCACCGTTGATGAATGTGGTTGCTGTCTCAGTGTAAGCCGACGCGTCAATAATTCCGTTGAAACTGTTGGGGGCAAACTTGTGCATCATATGCGCAATATATCCGCCGTGTGAGGAACCGACGCAGAGCACATTGGCTGTATCGAAGGAGATATCCGAATCCACTAAGGCGTTGAGTGCAGACAAATGGTCCATAGCGGATAGGACACCAAAATTCTGATATTGGCCGCCTGGGGGTGTGA
Organism: Parvibaculaceae bacterium; assembly: GCA_965267265.1. Classification (GTDB taxonomy): domain Bacteria; phylum Pseudomonadota; class Alphaproteobacteria; order Parvibaculales; family Parvibaculaceae; genus Mf105b01. Next base: position 3,644,342 of record OZ253944.1, on the reverse strand, counting down.
GGATGGCTTTGATGGCAAACTGCTTTGGCGCTACAGACCGAAGCATTTGCAGAATGTCCGCGTGGGTTTCCAGCTTCCGATCAATCTTCTCCCCTGACGCGACATACCGACCAAGCGCATCGAGAATTGACTCGCCGTTAAAGTCGATACCGACGTCACCAAACTCTGTTGAACGTGCCGGTCGGCATGTATTGCAATGGGCGTCAACGGAGACGGCGACAAGATTGTATTTTGCGGCAATGTACCGTCGAAGCATGGCGGAATAGTCGGCGTCTTTCTCTCCGCCCATCCCCGGGATCACGAATACCAGACCGTCTGCATCATCCGCTTCGGGCACCTCGGCGATGACAGCGACAGGCCTACTTCGCTCTATGCCGAGTTCAAAGTCAGGCTGTCCCGCAATCTCAAACCTATGCGACGTCATGTAGGCCTTCTTTCTTTGACACCAGCGCCTCCTCGGCGAGAGATACAAGATCACCAACACAATCCAGGTCGAACAATTTCTCGCCAGGGAAACGGATTTCCAATTTGTCTTCCAGCGCCATGATCAGACGTGCATGGGCAAGAGAGTCCCATCCATCAATGTCCTCTGCTGTCGTGCTGGAGACGAGATCTGATGCAGCGCACCCAAGTTCAGCTGAGATGATGGAACATACTTTTACAAAAACCTCGGCGTTCATATTCATGTGAGCTCTTCTTCCATGGCATTGGATTTGAATTTCTCTGCCGTAGCGTCTCGGCTGATTTTGCCGCTTGTGCTTTTGATGAGCCATAAAGGCGGCAAGAGATGGATGGAAGATGGAACGAGGCCTGTCTCATCCAACATCCTGTCGCGAATGTTCTTTTTGATGATCTTCAGTGCGGCGCCGTCGGTTTCGCGCGTTTCAGCCAAAACGATGAGAGCGTCGCTTCCAAGTTCTTGACGATACTCCGATAGAGCGATGACCCGTCCAGGAATGACCCCTGAAGTATCGCGCAGTGCAAACTCCAGGTCGTGCGCATAGTGGTTTCGGCCGTTCAAAACAAGGAGATCATCAATCCGCCCCGTGACGAAGAGTTCGCCATTGGAGAGGTAGCCGAGGTCGCGCGTGTGGTACCAGCCCTCGCGAAAAACAGCTGCCGACTTTTCAGGTTGCCGGTCATAACCGCGCGCCAAACAGGGACCGCTGACACAGACTTCGCCAATGCGGCGATCGGGAAGACGGTTTCCATCGCTATCCATGATCAGGACCGTGAGACCGTCAATGGGTTTGCCGCATGACAATACGGCGGTGGTCGCAGCATGAGTGTCGAGGGTGAGGCGTGCAACGCCCTCTTCAACAAGGGCATTGGTATCTAACGTCTCCGTCCGTGGAGCGGCACCGGGCTCACTCTGTGTCACCGCGAACACGGTTTCGGCCATCGCATAACAGGTCTGCAACGCGGTTTTCTTGACGCCCATCGACCCAAACTTCGACGCGAATTGGTCAAGGGTTTCCGGGCGGCATCTCTCGGAACAATCGATGAAGGCTCTGACAGATGAGAGGTCCCAATTCTCATCTGGCCTGACACAATTGATCAGGTGTTGGAAGGCGAAGTTGGGCTGCCAGACAAGTGTGGCCTGCGTCCGTTCGATGAGATCAAACAGCACACTCGGGCGCAGCGTCCATTCAAAAGGGCTGATCATCGTAACAGGCACGCCCGTCAACACCGGCAGCAGGCAACAAGCGATGAGCCCCATGTCATGGTACAGCGGCAACCAGCTGACAATATGGTCATCCTCGTTGAGAGACAGACAGTCCGCGTAAGCGTCAACCTGATGAAGCAGCGCTTCATGAGAAATCATGACGCCTTTCTTCGTTCCCGTCGTGCCGGAACTATGTTGGAGAAAAGCAATGTCCTGTGAATGAGCACGGGACGTCGGAAGGCGCTGAATCGCAGGCAGGTCTTCCGGCGTGATTGCAACAATATCGTGATCTGTGGGGAAGCTGCTCAGCTCCGCTTTAAGCTTTGACGAGGTGAACAACACACGCGCGCGAATGCGCTCCATCACTTCCCGGTGACCCTGCCAGAAATGAGCAGGATCTTGTCGCGGGCTGGGAGGGGCCAGAATGGTGGGCACAGCACCGGCGAACATGGTGCCAAAAAAGGCATAGAGGAGATCAGGTCCCTGCTCTTTCAGAACAACGACACGGTCTCCTGGCGAGAGATGTGCATCAATACAGGCGGCCGCATAGGGTGCAGCGCCTTCTGCAAGACGTCGGTAGCTGATGGAATGGGTGCTATCGCCGACATGCACACGGGCATAGAGGCGATCTGGTGTCTGGTCCAGACGTTCAAGAATACGCTGCGCGACCGTGTCTCGGTCGGACTTCTTCCAAAATGATAGCAGCGTCATCGCTCTTCCTATGGAACGCGGAAAACTCCCGGTCATTCCATAGAAACAGGGTAAATTTCTGGTAAACGGCCCGCGTCAAGCCCCGCTCACCAAGGGCGTCTGCCTGGCGGTGGCCCGAAGCTATTCCCCCGCCTCGGGCCCTCTGATCCGGCTCGTCCAGGCATTTCCGACAGACCGCTTACCGAAACGGCGGCTCCTTTGAAACAGGAAACCGTATAGGGATAATCAAAGGTGGCGTGATAGTGGTAGACGGTCTGCATCGTTCTATCGACCATCACTTTCCCCACATGGCCGTGACACGCATCCAAATCACTGCTTGAGAGCAACACACCGCCCTCGTCCCGGCTTCCATAAATGCCAAAGCCGTCGAACGCATACCCGATGAGCGCCGAATGTTCCGCGTCTGATGCGGGGTCTTCCTGGCACGGGCTTTTCCCGTGATAATGGTACAGCCCGCTTTGCTGTGGGTGCCCCTGACATTTGTCGAGGATTTCATGGGCGAGCGCATTTTCGCCACGGGCATCGAGCGCATTAAAGAGCACAGAGCCCGTCAGCATAATCCCAATGGCCCCCATGGGCAGGCAGTTTGGGACATCGGCAATGGTCGGGTTTGCTGGAAGAGAAACAGAGAAATTGTGCTCACGGATCGCATTGGGATTTCGGTCGTAAAAATAGGCATCGTCAGATCGTGAGACAGGGAACCGGCCTGTTGGATGGTCCGGCAAGGCGTTGCCGGTGATAATGAGCCTTGACCCAGAGAGAGCGATCTCAAGTTCAGACAGATGCACAACATTTCCGTCAACAACCGGTTTTTGGGTGAGATCGAACGTGTTCGCAGCCTTGTTGATCCAATCGCCAGTTCTTTGTGCGCCGGGGGCATTCGGGTTGAACCTGGACTGACACGCGAAGACGGACCCAACTTTGGGCTCCCGCGAAACTTGTCCATCGCTGAGCGGCAGAGCCGTCAGGTCGACAGTATGAGCGTTGGCCCCTGATGCGAGCAGGATCAGGATTGCCGAAATCGAGAAAAAAGAGCGCATATCGAGGTCTCAAATTGGCGGAGGTGTCGATTATACGCACAGGAGCGCCCGCGCCGTCGCTCACCGGGAAACGCCAAACAACAATGGTCTGAGAGAATGGTGAGCCCTGAAGGATTCGAACCTTCGACCTACTGATTAAAAGTCAGTTGCTCTACCAACTGAGCTAAGGGCCCGCCTGAATCGGGAACCCCGACTTGGACGGGCGGAACCTAGTCATCCGAGCGTCTCCGGTCAACCAAATAGGGCGATTTATGCAGATAATGCGTCACTTTGCGCAGGTTTCTGTGAATTGACCGTGATGCTGGCATGTACCGCCGGCGACCCATGCCGAATTAGGTAGTTTACCCGGTTTCCCGGAAAATAAAGCTCCGTTTTTAAGTCCCGATCGATTGGGCTCCGGGTTCTAGTCAATGTCGGATAGAACCGGTCGAACAGGTTATGAATGCCAATGCCCATCCCGTGTTCTAGAGTGGTAATTATCTTCCCATCAACGTCGGCGTCGGTTACCTCATGCAGCTCAACGTCAAAGCCGAATTCCTTTAGAACGCCCAGCTGGTGTCGCTTCAAACCGATGCTGACGAGCCGGTCACCAACCGAGTGAAGCATCCGGAATTGTGTTTTTCGCTTCACAGAATTGCTCAGCATTGCTTCAAGCTGACTTCGATCGCTGACATCCCGGATCCGAGCCTGGTCGATTCCGAAATAGGTGGGAGCTCCGATATACTCATTGGTCCAAGCGGTCTTTGTGGAACACACATACTCAAGGTTGCCGTCCAATGCTCGATATTCGTCGCCGCCGAATCCCAGATAAGTCGGGACCGTTTCTGGATATGCAGACGAGTCGATCACTGCGGATATGGTGTTCGGCGCAAATTTCTGAATCAAATGAGCGATATAGGCGCCATGTGATGTTCCGGTTGCGACAATGTTGGACCGATCAAACTCAACACCCTCGTCAATCAAGTGATTGAGTACCAGCAGGTGGTCCAGCGCCGCCAGAACGCCAAAGTTTTGGTAATCCTTTCCCGGGGGTACCAAGGTAGCAGACAGGCTGAACTTGTGGTCAGTACGTGACTTTAGAAATGCTAGTGTTTCCTGATCATTTCCCGGCTTGTACCCCTCTAGCGAGTCGCCTTGAAGAACAAGGGCTCCTATCGCTTTGGCGATCGACCAGGGATCGAGATTAACACCCACCGATAGTCCAGGTTCAGACTGACTTGGGCGACAATAGTGGCAATGGGCCCGCACAGTGACAGCGACCACGTTGTGTTTAGCGGCTATCTGTCGTCGTATTAGGTTTGTAAATGCCTCGTCTTTGTCACCACCAAAACCAGGAATAAGAAAAACAAGCCCGTCTGAAGGACCGCTCTCTGGTAGTTCGACATCGAAGGTCACTGGGACCTCCCGTGGAACACCTAATTCGAAGTCTTCGTGTCCAATAAGGCTACCTGATATGCTCGCCATCGTGTCTCTCGTGAGCTGGAAATCTCTAATCCGATTAGCTACTCACATGGTAAACACGAACTTAACGCCGTGAGTATTTATACAGGAGGCAGGTCTCCCCTGGCCTGTCCGGCCTTGAAACCAGAGATAAACTCGGCGAGACCGCCTCGTTCGATGGCGTTGCGAAGATCCGCCATCAACGTCTGGTAGTAGGCGATATTGTTCCAGGACAGCAGCATCATGCCGAGGATTTCGCCGTTTTTGAGGAGATGATGCAGATAAGCGCGGGAATAGTCTCGGGCCGCGGGACACGACCTTGTTTCATCGAGGGGACGTGGATCGTTGGCGTGCCGCGCATTCTTAAGGTTCACCTTGCCAAACCGCGTGAACGCCTGGCCATGTCGGCCGGATCTGGTCGGCATCACGCAATCGAACATGTCGATCCCGCGCGAAACGGCTTCCACAAGATCGTCAGGGGTCCCAACGCCCATGAGATAGCGTGGCCGGTCCTTCGGCAGCAAGGGCGCAGTAAACTCCAAAACGCGGAGCATCTCCTCCTGACCTTCGCCGACCGCGAGCCCGCCAATCGCATAGCCATCAAAACCGATTTCCTGCAGAGCGACGGCACTTGCGCGCCTCAGATCCTCATAGACACTCCCCTGCACGATCCCGAACAGGGCCTGGCCCTTTTTTCGGTGTTGTTGGGATAAGAATGCGTCTTTTGACCGTTTGGCCCATCGCGTCGAGAGCTGCATCGACTGTTCGGCTTCCTCATGGGTCGCTGGGAACGGGGTACATTCGTCAAGCACCATTTGAATATCGGCGCCCAGGAGGCATTGGATTTCAATGCTGCGTTCCGGCGAGAGATCATAGGAAGACCCGTCAATATGACTTTGGAAGGTGACGCCTTCCTCGCTCATCTTCCTGAGCTTGGAGAGCGACATAACCTGAAACCCGCCGCTGTCTGTGAGGATGGGGCCCTGCCAATTCATGAACGAATGAAGGCCGCCCAGGCTTGCCACTTCCTCTGCCCCCGGTCGCAACATCAGGTGGTATGTGTTGCCAAGGACGATGTCCGCACCGGCCTCTTTCACCTGATCCGTATAGAGCGCCTTCACCGTACCGGCGGTGCCCACCGGCATAAAGGCCGGTGTCTGAATAGCGCCGCGCGGTGTGTGGATGACCCCGCGCCGCGCCGGCCCATCTTCCGCCAACAGTTCATAGGTGAAGGAGCTCATGCGCCTCAGCTCTCCGGGAAAATCAGGCAGGCATCGCCATAGGAATAGAAACGGTATTCATGCTCGATAGCATGGGCGTAGGCGCCTTGCATCTCTTCCAGTGATCTAAAGGCAGAGACAAGCATGAAGAGCGTGGATTTGGGCAGGTGAAAATTGGTCATCAATGCGTCGATTGCCTTGAACCGATATCCAGGCGTGATGAAAATATCTGTCGCCCCTGACCAGGGCTCTATCGTCCCGTCGTCACCTGCAGCCGACTCAAGGAGTCTCAGGCTGGTGGTACCGACAGAAACAATGCGCCCCCCGCGTTCCCGAACGCGGCTGAGCTGAGCCGCAGTTTGTTCGGTGACGATGCCCACCTCAGAATGCATTTTGTGCGCATCCGTGTCGTCAACGCTGACAGGAAGAAATGTCCCTGCCCCGACATGAAGCGTGACCCTCGCCGTCTCTATGCCCTTCTCCGCCAGTGCACTCATCAGGCGCGGCGTGAAGTGAAGGCCCGCGGTCGGTGCCGCGACAGCTCCCGGCTCATCTGCAAAAAGGGTCTGGTAGTCTTCCAGATCTTCCTCATCGGTTGGCCGTTTGCTCGCAATGTAAGGCGGAAGCGGCATGACCCCAGCTTCGGCAATGGCGACGTCGAGGTCAGGGCCTGAGCAGGAAAACTTGAAATGGACTTCGCCGCCAGCTCGAGATTGCACCCGGGCTTCCAGCCCGCCGTTGAACTGAACAACATCACCCTCCGACAAACGCTTGGCAGGTTTGGCGAACGCCAGCCACTCATCCGGCTCAAGTCTCTGGTGAAGCGTCACCTCGATATTGGCGACGGCATCGCCCCGTGTTCGGGTTCCGGTAAGTCGGGCTGGAATGACTTTTGTATCGTTGAAAACCAGTACATCACCCGGTTGCAAGAGGTCGGGGAGGTCCAGCACGCCGGCATCCCTTAACTCGCCGGGGTTGGGTCCGACGACAAGCAGACGTGCGGAATCACGAGGACGCGCGGGCCGTAAGGCAATCCGCGCGTCCGGAAGGTCGAAATCAAAGGCATCAACCCGCATGTGGTGTCTCTTCGCGTTAAGGTATCACCTTAAGCGGCGTCGGCAGCAACCTGCATCTTCACGATTTTGTCGGGATCCTGCACAGGTTCGCCGCGCTTGATCTTGTCGACATGTTCCATCCCGTCAATAACCTTGCCCCAGACCGTATACTGGTTGTCCAAGAAACGGGCATCGTCGAAGACGATAAAGAACTGGCTGTCTGCACTGTTAGGGTCCTGCGCGCGCGCCATAGAGCACACGCCTCGAACATGAGGCTCAGCGGAGAACTCTGCATCGAGGTTCTTGCCGGAGCCGCTCATACCCGTGCCGGTTGGATCACCACCCTGCGCCATGAAACCTTCAATCACGCGGTGAAACACGATCCCGTCGTAAAAGCCTTCACGAGCCAATTCTTTGATGCGTGCAACATGGTTGGGCGCAAGGTCAGGACGGAGCTCGATGGTTACCCGGCCGTGCTCGAGATCGAGCAACAGCGCATTTTCCGGGTCTTTGATATCAGCCATTAAGTTGAATTCCCTATCTGGTGGTATTGAGTTTGGTTTATTGGGCAGCGTCAGCTGCAACTTGAAGTCGAACAATCTTGTCTGGGTTCACCGGCGGTTCGCCGCGCTTGATATTGTCGACAAATTCCATTCCTTCGACAACGCGGCCCCAAACCGTGTAGTTGCCATCAAGGAAGGTTGCATCGTCAAAGACAATGAAGAACTGACTGTTGGCGCTGTCTGGGTGTTGCGAGCGTGCGGCGCCAACTGCGCCCCGGATGAACGGTTCACTGGAGAACTCGGCGCGAACGTCAGGATAGTCTGATCCGCCGCGACCGGTGCCTGTTGGATCGCCTGTCTGGGCCATGAAGCCGTCAATGACGCGATGGAACACAATCCCATCGTAAAAGCCTTCCCGCGTGAGGGTTTTGATGCGTTTCACATGCATTGGTGCGACATCCGGCAAAAGCTCAATGACAACCCGACCGTCTTTGAGATCCAGATAGAGGGTGTTCTCCGGATCCTGGGCCGAGGCAGGGAAGGAAAGCCCCACCATCAGGGCAATCGCCGTAAGGGCGCTAAAAACTCGAGACATAAGAACTCCTTTGATCACACCGCTACTTCTTTTTGACGGCACTAAGCACTTTTTCCGCCACGGCGGGCGGTACGAAGCGGGAAATATCTCCGTCCATTGTGGCAATTTGACGGACAAGCGTAGAGGAGATGAAACCGACATCTGGGGACGCCGTCAGGAAAACGGTTTCGACCCGCGGGTTCAGGATCCCGTTCATCCCCACCATCTGGTCTTCATATTCATAGTCAACCGAACCGCGTAAGCCTCTGATAATGATGCCTGCACCCACATCGTCCGCCGCATCTACGACCAAACCTTTGAATGAGGTTACCTCCAGCGTCGAGCCGACCTCTTCGCCGAATGACTTAGTCTCCGCCTCGATGAGCGCTGCGCGTTCTTCAAAACTCAGGAGAGGCTGTTTGGAGGAGTTGATCCCGATGCCAACAACCAGATGATCCACCAGGCGAAAGGCGCGCCGGATGATGTCGATATGACCGAACGTGACGGGATCAAAGGTCCCTGAATAAAGGCCAACACGTTTCATGAGAAATCCCTGAGGTTCTGGCGCGAGGCCTATTCTTCGTCCGAACTATCGCCAAGATGCTCTACAGAGACAACCTGTTCTTCCTTGTCGGTTCGGAAGATGGTCACACCTTGGGTTGACCTGCCGGCCACGCGGATGTCGTTTACTGGACATCGGATCAACTGCCCGCCATCGGTCACCAGCATGATCTCGTCTTGCTCTTCAACTGGGAACGAGGCGATCAGCTCGCCGTTTCGCTGAGAAACAGCCATGGCAATAATACCCTTACCACCCCGACCTGACGTTCTGTACTCAAACGAGGAACTGCGCTTCCCATAGCCTTTAACACTGACGGTCAGAACAAACTGTTCATGTGCGCCGAGTTCTGCGTAGCGCTCTGGTGTCAACGTCGTTTCTTCGCCATCATCATCTTCTTCAAGAGCATCGCTCGCGTCATCAATCTCCTCGCCTGTTGCCGCCCGCCGCGCGAGAGCAGCCTGCTTCAGATAGGCGCGAGCCTCTGCAGGCGTCACGTCAAGATGGTTGAGAATGGTCATCGAGATTGTCTCATCATCCCCATCCAGTTTGACCCCACGAACGCCAGTCGAATTCCGGCTGGAGAACACCCGCACATCAGTGACCGGGAAGCGGATGCATCGCCCACCCGCATTGGTGAGCAGCACGTCGTCATTCTCAGTACAGATTTGAACGCCCACAATGCCGTCGCCCTCGTCGAGCTTCATGGCGATCTTGCCGTTGCGGTTGATCTGCACGAAGTCCGAAAGCTTATTACGACGGACGTTGCCGGAGCGCGTGGCGAACATAATGTCCAGCGCATCCCAGCTTTTTTCGTCCTCAGGCAGCGGCATAACCGACGTGATGCGCTCGCCTGATTTGAGCGGCAACAGGTTCACCATCGCCTTCCCCTTCGATTGAGGGGTGGCCTGCGGCAAACGCCAGACTTTCATCTTGTAGACCATGCCGGTCGACGAGAAGAAGAGAACCGGTGTGTGGGTGCTGGCCACGAAAATCCGCGCGACGAAATCCTCATCCTTCGTCGCCATGCCGGAGCGTCCCTTCCCGCCCCGACGCTGGGCACGGTAAGTCGACAGCGGCACCCGCTTGATATAGCCCTGATGGCTGACGGTGACGACCATATCCTCCCGCTGAATCAGGTCTTCATCTTCGACGTCGTCAGCCGCTTCCATGATCTCGGTGCGCCGCGGCGTCGCAAACTCATCTTTGATGGCACCAAGCTCTTCGCGAATTATCGTCAGAATGCGTTCGCGCGACCGGAGGATTTCGAGATAGTCCGCAATCTTTTCACCGAGGTCACGGACTTCGTCTCCGATTTCGTCACGGCCCAGCGCCGTCAGCCTCTGCAGCCGAAGATCCAAAATGGCCCGCGCTTGCGTTTCCGATAGTCGGTAGGTGCCATCTTCCGCAATACGATGACGCGGATCGTCGATGAGCTCAATGATCGGCGCAATATCTCTCGCTGGCCAATGACGCTCCATCAACTGCGCGCGAGCGGTTGCGGGGTCAGGAGCAGATCGGATGAGCGCGATCACCTCATCAATGTTCGCAACAGCGATCGCAAGACCCACCAAGACATGCGCTCGGTCGCGGGCTTTGTTCAGTTCAAACTTCGTCCGTCGCGCAACAACGGTTTCCCGGAACGAAATGAACGCCTCAAGCATCTGCTTAAGGTTCATCTGGGCGGGACGGCCATAATCCAGTGCCACCATGTTCGCGCCAAAGGATGTTTGCAGCGGCGAGAAACGATAAAGCTGATTCAGAATAATTTCCGGCACAACGTCACGTTTCAGTTCAATGACGACCCGCATGCCCTGACGAGAACTCTCGTCGCGAATGTCGGATATGCCTTCGATCTTCTTGTCGCGCACCAATTCGGCGATCTTCTCTATCATCGCCGCTTTATTCACCTGGTACGGAATTTCGGTGACGATGATGGCGTGGCGGTCCTTCTTGAACTCCTCCACCTCTGTCCGACCCCGCATGAGCACGGAACCGCGACCCAGATGATAGGCCGACCGGATGCCTTGTCGGCCCAAGATCAGACCGCCGGTTGGAAAGTCAGGCCCCGGAATAATCTCAATCAGACGATCAATGCCCATTTCCGGGTCGTCCATGAGGGCAAGACAGGCATCAATGGTTTCGCCCAGATTATGCGGCGGAATGTTCGTGGCCATGCCGACGGCAATGCCGCCCGCGCCATTGACCAGGAGATTTGGAAACTCCGCCGGGAGGACTTCCGGCTCTTGCTCGGAGTTATCGTAATTGTCCTGGAAGTTGACCGTATCTTTGTCGATGTCGTTCAGAAGTGCATGAGCAGGCTTGCCCATACGAACTTCCGTGTACCGCATGGCCGCAGGTGGATCACCGTCAACAGAACCGAAATTGCCCTGCCCATCGAGTAACGGAAGACGTAGAGAGAAATCCTGTGCCATGCGGACAAGGGCGTCATATATCGCCTGGTCACCATGCGGGTGATACTTACCCATCACATCGCCAACGATCCGAGCAGACTTCTTGTAGGGCTTGTTCCAGTCGTAGCCGTTTTCATTCATCGCGTAGAGAATGCGGCGGTGAACGGGCTTCAGGCCGTCACGAACATCCGGCAAAGCACGACTCACGATTACGCTCATTGCATAATCAAGATAGGAGTTTCGCATCTCCTCTTCGATGGCAATCGGCGATACATCGCGCTCCGGGGGGACGCCCCCATCGCCACTGCCAGTCCCACCAGAAGAGCCGCCGCCGTTCAAATCCCCATTACCTCCGGGAACAGGCTCTTCACCTGGCGCTTCCGTATCGTGTGTATCGGACAAATTCAGACCTTCTTCGGAGCTCTGATCGCTGCACGCAGCGGCCCCGATTTCTCTTGAAAAAAGGGGCTTCGGGCTGCGGCCGAATCCCCTGTTTATTTGCCTGAAATTCTATCATTTGCCACTTGGTCAGGCAACAAAATGGACGTCGGAAAGCAGCCGTTAAGCCGTTGAAATCAAAGCGAAAAATAGGGCCTCGAAACTCAACGAGTCCAAGGCCCTCTCAATGTCAAACCACGGCCCGATTAAAACGGAATTTCATCATCGATGGGCGCGCCCCCACCGCCGCTGCTACCACCGAAATCACCACCGCCCTGCTCGTAGCCACCGCTCGAGGAGCCGCCAAAGTCACCACCGCCAGAATTCCGGCTGTCGAGCATTGTAAGAGAGGAATTGAAGCCCTGGAGCACAACTTCGGTCGAATAACGGTCCTGACCCTGCTGGTCCTGCCATTTGCGCGTCTGCAGCTGACCTTCAATGTAAACCTTGGAGCCTTTTTTGAGGTATTGCTCCGCAATTCGGCAGAGGCCTTCGTTGAAGATCACCACCCGATGCCACTCGGTACGCTCCCGCCGCTCACCTGAGCTTTTGTCACGCCAGCTCTCGCTGGTCGCAATCCGCAGGTTACACACCGGGTTGCCGTTCTGCATGCTGCGGATTTCCGGATCTGCACCCAGATTTCCTACAAGAATGACTTTGTTGACACTTCCGGCCATGTTGAGACGCCCCTTCTTTTTTCCGCTTAAAGCTGGTTAATTGTCGCCGAACCTAAAGCAACAGCCTCTGAACCGCCACGCCAAAAAGAGCTAGAAAGCCTTTATTTAGTGCCGAATAGAGCTTGCGAGAATCGAGCGACGGTGGCATTTGTTCCTACTATGTTCCCGTCGGTCGGCCCAGGTCAAGTGGCTGAGAAAGTTTTGTAGATGACAACACTCCTGACAGAACGCCTTCTGTTGCGCCCCTATAAAACAGACGAGGCTCATCTAATTCATTCGATAACCAGTGATCTGAGGGTGATGTTTTGGCGATCGGAGCCTGGCACGTTGGAAGAGGCGGAACTGATCCTCGCGGAAAAGCTACGTTTCTATGAAGAGATGAGGATGGGGTTTTGGCCTGTGTTTCTGCGCGAGACGGGCGAGTTTTTGGGACAGGTTGCACTCCAACCGCTACCGGAAACCGGGGAGCCGGAGATTGGCTACCATTTTCACGTCGCAGCGCAGGGCAAAGGCTACGCCACGGAAGCAGCATCCTGTTTGCTCCACCATGGGTTCATCGATTTGGGGTTAGAAAGAGTTGTCGCCGTGATCTTGCCGGACAACCATCCGTCTCACGCGGTCATGAAAAAGCTCGGATTGCCCTATGCGGGAGACCTGATGAAAAGCGATCAGCTTCACAACTATTTCGCCCTCGATCGCCCGGACTACCTGGCCCAACACGGTCTACCTTCGTAAGCCTCACCCCGACGGAAGAATGAGTACCACTTGATGCAAAAGAACATCTCCATAACAGGGGCACGAGAACACAACCTTAAAAATGTGACGATTGATCTGCCGCGCGATGAGCTGATTGTCATTACCGGCCTGTCGGGGTCCGGCAAGTCGTCTCTCGCGTTCGATACGATTTACGCTGAGGGACAGCGACGCTATGTAGAGAGCCTTTCGGCATACGCGCGTCAGTTCCTGGAGATGATGCAAAAGCCGGACGTCGACCAGATCGATGGGCTGTCGCCGGCGATTTCTATTGAGCAGAAGACCACTTCACGGAACCCGCGCTCAACCGTCGGCACCGTGACGGAAATCTATGACTACATGCGCCTCCTCTGGGCACGCGTCGGAATCCCCTATTCCCCAGCCACCGGACTGCCGATAGAGAGCCAGACGGTGACGCAGATGGTGGACCGGGTGAAAGCGCTGCCGGAGGGCACGCGCCTCTATCTACTGGCGCCCATCGTGCGGGGACGGAAGGGCGAATACCGCAAAGAGTTTGCGGAGCTTCTGAAAAAAGGCTTTCAGCGCGTCAAAGTCGACGGCGCTTTCTATGAGTTGGACGACCTGCCGACCCTCGACAAGAAGTACAAGCACGACATTGATGTCGTCGTTGACCGGATTGTGGTGCGGAATGATTTGGGCAATCGCCTGGCGGACTCCTTTGAGATCGCATTGCAACTCACAGACGGAATCGCTGTGGCCGAGTTCGCCGATCTGAAAGAGGGCGAAAAGGAACCGGAGCGGATCGTATTTTCATCCCGCTTCGCTTGTCCGGTCTCCGGCTTTACGATCGACGAGATTGAGCCACGGCTCTTTTCCTTCAACAACCCGTTTGGCGCCTGCCCTTCCTGCGACGGCTTGGGCACGCAGTACTTCATTGATCCCGACTTGGTGATCCCAGACCCGGGGCTGTCAATCCGCAAAGGCGCGGTCGCGCCCTGGTCAAAATCGACCTCTCCCTACTACACCCAGACCCTCGACAGCATCGCGAAGCACTACAAATTCTCCGTGACTGTGCCGTGGAGCGAACTGCCTAAAAAGGCTCAGGATGCTGTGCTCTACGGTTCAGGAGATGACGTCATTACGTTTGCCTATGATGACGGCCTCCGTTCCTACAAGACCAAGAAACCCTTCGAGGGTGTGATCCCGAACCTCAACCGTCGCTGGCGCGAGACCGATAGCGCCTGGGCACGAGAAGAGATTGAGAAGTTTCAGGACGTCACTGATTGTGAAGCTTGCTCTGGTTTCCGCCTAAAGCCGGAAGCGCTTGCGGTCCGTGTCGGAGACAGTCACATCAGTCAGGTCGCTCAGTTGTCGATCAAGGAGGCTGATGCCTGGTTCGCCAATATCGACAAAAAGCTGACGAAAAAGCAGAACGAAATTGCCGGGCGGGTGCTAAAGGAAATCCGCGAACGCCTTCACTTCTTGAACAATGTAGGCCTCGACTATCTGAGCCTGTCACGCAATTCCGGCACCCTATCTGGCGGGGAAAGTCAGCGTATTCGCTTGGCCTCCCAGATCGGCTCAGGGCTGACGGGCGTGCTCTATGTGCTGGACGAACCCTCCATCGGGCTGCACCAGCGAGACAATGACCGGCTACTGGCAACTCTTCGGCGACTGCGCGACCTTGGCAACACCGTGATTGTGGTGGAACACGATGAGGATGCGATCCGCACGGCCGACTATGTTGTTGATATCGGACCTGGCGCCGGCATTCATGGCGGCGAAATTGTCGCGAAGGGAACGCCCAAAGACATCATGTCGAGTGCCGATAGCCTGACGGGCAAGTATCTGACCGGGCTGGAGCAGATTGATATTCCGGCGGAGCGCCGCGCGATATCAGACGCCAAAAAGGTGAGTATTGTCGGTGCGAGCGGCAACAATCTGAAAGAAGTCACCGCGGAAATTCCGCTGGGTACATTCACCTGTGTGACCGGCGTTTCAGGCGGCGGGAAATCAACGCTGCTCATCGAGACGATTTACAAAGCGATCGCACGGCGGTTGAACAATGCGCGCACCCACCCGGCGCCCTTCGATCAGATTGAGGGGCTGGAGCATCTCGACAAGATCATAGACATCGACCAATCGCCCATTGGCAGGACGCCCCGCTCCAACCCTGCGACCTATACCGGCGCCTTCACCCACATCCGGGATTGGTTTGCAGGCCTGCCTGAATCCAAAGCCCGTGGCTACAAGCCGGGCCGCTTTTCTTTCAATGTAAAGGGCGGTCGCTGCGAAGCTTGTCAGGGGGACGGCGTCATCAAGATCGAGATGCACTTCCTGCCCGATGTTTATGTTGAGTGCGACGCGTGCCACGGACACCGCTACAATCGCGAAACCCTGGAAGTGAAGTTCAAGGATAAGTCGATCGCTGACGTCCTCGAGATGACCGTGGATGAAGCGCAGAGCTTCTTCAAGGCTGTCCCCTCCGTACGGGAAAAAATGGACGTCCTGCAAAGGGTGGGCCTCGGCTATATCAAGGTCGGGCAGCAGGCCACGACTCTGTCAGGCGGCGAAGCTCAGCGCGTGAAACTCGCAAAGGAATTATCCAAGCGTGCAACTGGCAAGACGATCTACATTCTGGATGAGCCCACGACCGGCCTCCATTTCCATGATGTCAAAAAGCTTCTCGAGGTGCTCCACGAACTGGTCGACACGGGCAACACTGTTGTCGTGATCGAACACAATCTGGAGGTGATCAAGACCGCGGACTGGATCATTGATCTGGGCCCTGAAGGTGGTGACGGCGGCGGCGAAGTCGTTGCCGCAGGCCGCCCGGAAGATGTGGCAGAAGAACCGCGCTCCTATACCGGACAATATCTCCGTGCCCTTCTGAAACGCTCTGGTCGTGCGCCGGCGAAAAGGAAGGTCGCCGCTAAGAAAGCGGCTACACCAAAATCTAGGGCGACATCAACAAACGCTGCGAAGAAACGCACCACAAAAAAAGCTGCGTCAAAGAAGACCGCTAAGAAAAAGCCTGCATCCAAGTCCAAAACAGCGAAACGCACACCCCGCCAGGCAGCTGAGTGACGCCCCTCAAACGATCTGCGTTTCCGCTTTTGGCCTGATTGCCAGCGCCGCCCGCGGAACAAGTTTCCTCTTCTGGGATGCATCGATGATGAGGCGGCCGGTTCCGTTTACTGGCTGGCGATCGCGCGGTTCGACCAAAGGCACTGAACCATCCCGAAGGGCTCTGCGGAAAGCTTCGACACGCTGCCAGCCTTTTGGGTAATACGCAGAAAGTTTATTGTCACCATGGTGCCGGAGCCAAAGGGCCGCCGCCGCGGCAACATGAACGGTCCCATACGATGTACCCTCTCCCGCTACATCATCATAGAGACGACCGTCATCCAACCAGGCCGGGTTGGCCCGTACGATGTCGGTCGACGGCGCCCATACATCGACAAACCGTTGCATGGTTTTTGAGTAATGACCGAGGTGCCAAATTTTTCGTTCTGGCGTGTGTCCGCCCACGCCAATCGTTCGACTGAACTTGCCGGGATAGGTGACTTTATCGATAAACTGACCACCCGCGGCAACGACAATCACTCCTGACTCGTAAGCGTAATCAATTGCCTTACCCACCGCCTTAGAACGCAAGACCGGAAAACCGAGGCTCATGCTGATCACTTTACAATCGGCGTCGACAGCATGGGTGATCGCTTTGGCAATATTGATGAGCACCGTGCGTTGCGCGAGCAGCACTGTGTCCGTCACACGGTAAGGGACGACTGGAAGGCCCGGCAGCAACCCTACCCGGCTTTTCCGGGCGCCTTTTCGGTAATCTCCGTCGCCGCAAAGAACGCTCAGTGTGCGGGTCCCATGACCGTCGACACCCTTGTCGGAGAGATCGGAGATCCAGTCCATCGCATCGTCGATCAACGTGCCGCTCTGATCGTGTGGGGGCTCAACCGGAGTGTCTCCTGGCTCCATATAATTCACACCAGAGGAAATCTTAATCCAGCTGCTACCGCCGCTAAGACCTCGAAAGACGGGGTGATCCCTAACGCCCGTATCGATATGGGCAACGCGCACGCCGCGCCAGTCGATTCTCCGCGGATCATCCGACCCGCCAGTGATGCGGCGGACGGCGCCCGAGACATCCGTCGAGTGAAAATTCCAGTCCGGTCCCGCCATGATCACCCTCCCATTTTCACAAAAGAGCTATGTGCTCTCTGGTCAGCCTTTCGATAGACTAATACGAGATCGTCAAAATGGAACCGGTATTTCATCAAGCCGGCACTCATCGGGGGAATGTATGAACAATCTGAATCGTCGCGACTTCCTTAAAGGTTTTTCGGCATTGGCGGGGTCCTTTGTGGCGGCAGCGGGACTTCCCGCGATACCCGCCTTCGCCGACGACACGCGTACAAACCTTGACCGGTTTCCGCAAGGTCTGGCCTCCGGCGATCCGCAACCAGACGCGGTGATCCTCTGGACCCGAGCGGTGCCTGACATGCCGGCGGGCGCTGTCGATTTGATCTGCCAGATGTCGACAGACCCGGACTTTGCATCCGTTGTGCTGGAGAAGCCACTTACGGTGACGGCGGAGAGCGACTTCACCGCCCGCGTTTTCGCCGAGGGCCTCACGCCGGACACAAGGTACTTCTATAGGTTCATCGCCCCGTCAGGTTCCGGTGGCGAGGTCGCCGCCCATGTCGGGCGCACCCGGACCGCGCCTGCATCTGACATCGAGCGCCCTGTTCGGTTCGTCTTCGCGTCCTGTCAGAAATACGAGTCTGGATTCTATGGCGCCTGGGCACGCCTCGTTGCAGACGATATTGCCACCCCAGAAGATGAACAGCTGGACTTTGTGCTGCATCTGGGAGATTTCATTTATGAAGTCATTGGCGACGTACCGGAAGGCGTCGACCCTTCTCGAAAAGTCCCACCTTTTCCGGACGGCTCAACACCCTGGGTACCTGATGGGACAAAACCTTACTGGACCGCCGGCGCCACGTGGGCAGTAACCGTTGACGATTATCGCCACCTTTACAAAACCTACCTTAAAGACCCTCACCTTCAGGCCGCGCGTGCGCGCTTTCCATTTATTTGCACCTGGGACGATCACGAATTCACAAACGACAGTTGGCAGAGCCACGACACCTATTTCCGGCCCGGCATCCCGGCGCAGAAACGAAAGGTGGCGGCAAACCAGGCGTGGTTCGAATTCATTCCCGCACTCTTAACCAACTCAAAGTCGATTGCGGACATCGCGAATGAAGCGGGTGACTTTAAACCGACGCGTGTTCAGGACTCCGCTTTCGGTGAGTATGACGAGTCCTTCCTCAATACGAATGACGACAACCTTCGAGCGCTGCAGTCCATGACGATCTACCGCTCCCTGTCCTGGGGCAAGATGCTCGATCTCGTAGTGACTGATTTACGGTCCTATCGAAGCCCACCTGTCATGACGGAAGAAGTCCGTGAGCTCTTGAGTGGTAGCGCCCGTCTTGCGCCGGTCCGGTTGATCAAGGAACTCGATGCAGGAAAAACCGCACACAATGGGCAACCTTTGGACAAGCTGACTTATGAAGGCAAAGAAATCGACAACCCCAGAAGAAACAGTCCCGTGGGAACCTGTATGGGGGCTCAACAAAAAGCCTGGTTTAAATCCACCATGCGGAAGTCCTCGGCATCATGGCGCATATGGGCCAGCTCCATCCCCGCGGTATCGCTCAGACTGGACCTCAATAATGTGCCATCAGCGGATCTGGAAGACAGCTATCTGGGCGTCGATGCATGGCAGGGCTTTCCGGGCGAGCTGAGCGAGCTGATGGCGTTCCTCCGCGACAATCAAATCACCAACACCATCACCTGTTCTGGCGATTATCACACCCACGCGGCGGGACGTCTTGCCCCCAACCTGGACGACGACAATCCGGATTTTGTTGCAGTTGATTTTGCGACCACCAGCATCAGTTCCGGCAATCTGTTCAACGGTGCGGAACGCGGCACGCCGGAAGGCGATACCTTTCGACCGTTCGTGACCTACGAAAGCGGGGGAAAGCTCGTGGAAAATTTCAACAACACGGTCGTCAATGGCATGTTGAGCGGCCTGAGCGCTTCCTACACGGGCAGTTCCTTTTTGGCGGGACTTCTTTCATCGGACAAAGCAAGTCCAGGCTTGGACTATATGGACGGCAACGCCCATGGGTTTGGTCTTGCAACGATCACGTCTGAGGGCGCGACCGTTTCACTGGTCAATGTTGGACCGGTGCTGAAAGAGCCCGGTCCGGACGGTCAGCCTGTTCTGCGCCGTGCAACGTTTAACGTCCCCGCATGGACAGACGGGACCCAGCCGAATCTTGACGGTCCCACTTTCGAAGGAACGCCACCCTTCCCCTTTTCGTGACACATCCGTCATTTCCTGCCTATCATGATCACAACAAAAACATGAGGATGGGAGAGACGGCATGGCGGTGACAGAGTATTCAGAGCTTGATGGGCTCGCGCTCGGGGAAATGGTCAAAAACGGCGATGTAAGCGCCGCCGAACTCGCCGAAGAGGCGATCACCCGGATCGAAAAACACAATCCCACACTCAACGCTGTTGTCACCAAACTGTATGACGTGGGGCGTAAAGCGGCAGAACATCCTGTAGAGGGCCCGTTTCAGGGCGTGCCTTTTCTGCTCAAAGATATCTTGGGGGATCTGGCCGGTGTCGAAACGCGGTCAGGCTCTCGTTTCATGTCTGGCGTGCCCGCCGCACAGGACTCGACGCTGACTGCACGCTTCAAAGCCGCCGGTGTATCTATCTTGGGTAAAACAAATGTGCCCGAATTCGGACTCCTCCCAACGACCGAGTCCGCCCTTTATGGCCCTGCACGCAATCCCTGGAACACCGACCATTCTACCGGTGGCTCGTCAGGCGGGTCTGCGGCCGCTGTGGCCGCCGGCATTGTACCCCTCGCCCATGCGAATGACGGCGGCGGCTCCATTCGTATTCCCGCGGCGTGCTGCGGCCTTGTTGGTCTCAAACCGACGCGGGCGCGAAATCCGCTTGGGCCCGTTCTGGGCGATGTCATGGGCGGGCTCATTCACGAACATGTGGTGAGCCGCACGGTACGCGACAGCGCGGCGATGCTGGACTGCACCGAAGGACCGGAACCAGGCGACCCCTATTTCGCGCCGCCAAAAGAACGTCCTTATCTTGATGAAGTAGGCCGCGACCCGGGTAAGTTGCGCATCGCCTTCAGCACAAAGGATCTTGCTGGCAAGAGCCTCGACCCGGAATGCGTCAAAGCGATCGAAAACGCAGCCAAGCTTCTAAGTGATTTGGGCCACCATGTTGAGGAAGCAGCGCCAGCGGTGCCCATGGAGTTGCTGTCAGACGCGTTTATGGCGGTTTGGGCCGCCGGCCTTGCTGCAAATATTGATGCCTTCGCTGGCGTAACCGGCCAAACACCCGGCGACAATGAGCTTGAAGGGCTCACTTGGGGGCTTTACCAGGCAGGCAAGGAAATCACAGCGTCTCAGTATCAGCATGCCCTTGCTGGCTTTCAGATGTTGGGGCGCGAGATGGCCCGCTTTCATTCGACCTATGACCTTTGGATGACAACCACGCTGGGGGCGCCGCCCATTGAACTCGGTAAAATCGATACTGGAAACCGGAACGCCCAGGAAGCCTTTGATCCCATCATTGACTATGTTCCCTTCACCGCCATTGAAAACGCGACAGGCCAGCCTGCGATCTCATTGCCGCTGCATTGGAGTGAGACAGGCCTGCCGGTCGGCGTCATGTTCGCCGCAGCCTTTGGTGAAGAAGGTTTGCTCTACCGCCTTGCTGGGCAATTAGAACAAGCACAACCATGGGTGAACAGGCACCCTACTGTCTGGAACTAACGAAATTCGAATAGCCACCATCCTGGGGAGGACAAAATGGGCTTTAAGGAATATGCGGAGTATGACGGCCTCGGCTTGGCAGAGCTTGTCTCGAAAGGAGACGTGACGCCGTCGGAGCTGACGGAGGCCGCGATAGAGCGCATCGAAGAGCACAACGACAAGCTCAATGCTGTTGTGCATAAGGGTTATGAAGACGCGCGCACGACTGCAAAGTCCGACCTGCCAAATGGACCGTTCAAGGGTGTGCCTTTTCTCATTAAAGATCTGGGGCTCAAGGTCACAGGCTGGCCCCGCACGAATGGCAGTAAATTCACAAAGGACACAATCGATACCATCGATAGTGAACTGACCAAACGCTTCCGTGCGTCCGGCGTGGTCTTCGTTGGAAAAACCAACACGCCTGAATATGGCATCACCGGGACAACCGAGTCCGGCCTCCTTGGACCATGTCGCAATCCCTGGAATCCGGATCACATTTCCGGCGGATCGTCTGGTGGCGCGGCCGCCGCGGTGGGCGCCGGGATCGTGCCGTTGGCGCATGCGAGCGACGGTCTGGGATCCATTCGTATTCCCGCTGCGTGCTGCGGTCTTGTTGGTATGAAGATCACAAGAGATCGAAACCCCAATGGCCCTGAGGATTTTGATCGCGCGATCGGCTTTAGCGTCGACCATGTCGTGTCCCGGACTGTCCGCGATAGCGCGGCCATGTTGGATGCAACCGGATATCCGGAGCCTGCTTCACCTTACGCCCCGGCGCCGAAAGAGCGGCCCTATATGGAGGAAATCCAGCACGGCCCGGGCAAGCTGAAGATTGCCTATTCAAGCGAAACGCCAAGCAAAAAACCAATCGACCCAGAAGTCCAGAAAGGCTTCGAGGACACGGTCGATATGTTGAAAAGCCTTGGCCACGAGATGATAGACCGAAGCCTCGATGTCGATTTTAAGGCCTACTATCGTGCTCAAGGCGCTGTGAGCGCCGGTAATTTCGCAGCTGGTATGCGACGGCGCATCGAACAGATCGGCCGCGAACCACAAGAAGATGAGCTCGAACCCCTCACCTGGGCTGCCTTTAAAAATGGGTCCAGGGTTACTGCAGAACAGGCCATGCATGGCTGGCAGACACTTCGTTTGATCAACCGCCAGGTGCTGGAGCATTTTGAGGAGTTTGACGTGTTTCTGTCGCCTGTTCTGGGCACCCCGCCGCCGGAAATTGGCGTCATTGATCCCGTGCGTCTGGAACCAAGGGAAGTGAACAAGCGTCAGGGCAAGGCCTTCCCCTACACACCTCCGTTCAACTTTACTGGCCAGCCGTCCCTATCACTGCCACTTTGCTGGAGCGAAACCGGACTGCCATTTGGGATGATGTTCACCGGGCGCTACGGTGATGAAGCGACGCTTTTCCGCCTGGCGGCGCAGCTAGAGAAGGAAAAGCCCTGGATCCAGAAGCGGCCGCCGATCTGGTCATAACACGCGTGTTGCCGCCGCGCGCGAAGCCTGATACCTCAGCACCATGACAAAACCAATTCATATCATCGGCGGCGGCATGGCGGGGTCGGAAGCTGCGTGGCAGGTCACCCGGACCGGCACACCGGTCATCCTCCACGAAATGCGCCCTGAGCGCGGCACAGACGCCCACCAGACAGATGGTTTGGCGGAGCTGGTCTGCTCCAATTCCTTTCGCTCCGATGATTGGGAAAACAATGCGGTCGGTCTCCTTCATGAGGAAATGCGCCGGTGCGGGTCGCTCATCATGTCGGCCGCCGCAGACGCGAAAGTTCCTGCCGGCAGTGCGTTGGCAGTCGACCGGGAGCATTTTTCCCAAATCGTGACGCAGACCCTGGAGGCCGAGCCGCTTGTCACCATAGAACGCGGCGAAGTTGTCGGACTCCCGCCAAAAGACTGGGGACCGGCAATCATTGCGACGGGACCGTTGACCTCAGAAGCGCTAAGCCACGCGATAGGTGACGTGACGGGCAAAGATGAGTTGGCCTTCTTCGATGCGATTGCCCCGATTATCTACACCGACACCATCGATTTTGATGTGTGCTGGTATCAATCCAGATACGACAAAGTCGGACCGGATGGTGACGGCAGGGATTACATCAACTGTCCTATGAATGAAGAGCAGTATAA
This sequence comes from Parvibaculaceae bacterium, assembly GCA_965267265.1. GTDB lineage: Bacteria > Pseudomonadota > Alphaproteobacteria > Parvibaculales > Parvibaculaceae > Mf105b01. The sequence goes on along the minus strand of OZ253944.1, from coordinate 3,621,297 downwards.
CGCCTTCATTACCGCGCTCCTCGAAGGCGACAAAACGGACTTTAAAGAGTGGGAAGAAAACACGCCTTACTTTGAAGGCTGTCTGCCGATCGAAGTCATGTCTGAGCGCGGGCGAGAAACGCTGCGTCACGGACCGATGAAGCCTGTTGGTCTGACCAACCCACATAACCCGGATGTCAAACCGTACGCCGTCGTGCAGCTCCGCCAGGACAACAAATTGGCGACGCTCTACAACATGGTGGGCTTTCAAACCAAGCTTCGACACGGCGAACAAAAACGCATCTTCCGAATGATCCCAGGCCTTGAAAAGGCAGAGTTTGCGAGGTTAGGCGGTCTGCACCGGAACACCTTCCTCAATTCTCCAAGGCTGTTGGATGCGACCATGCGTCTGAAATCGCATCCACACATTCGCTTTGCCGGACAGATCACCGGTGTCGAAGGATATGTTGAGAGTGCAGCCATGGGACTGATGGCTGGCCGGTTTGCCGCCAGCGAGGCAGCCGGCAATGTCCCAACGCCGCCGCCGGCGACAACTGCCTTTGGGGCCCTTATCAATCACATTACGGCCGGCGCGGACGCAAAAACCTTCCAGCCCATGAATGTGAATTACGGACTACTGCCTCCAATTGAGCTGCCCAAACCCGCAAACGGCAAGCGGCTTCGTGGCAAAGAAAAAGGTCGGGCGCGCAAAACGGCGATGAGCCACAGAGCCCTGCGGGACCTGGAGACCTGGCTCAATCCAACGTCAATGGCCGCAGAATAGGCCTAAATCTTCTTAGTCCAACTGACCCGTAGATATCTAAGCTGTCGTCGGAATGCTGGGATTTCGCTGGAATGCCTAAAAAGGTCGAAATCAGGCTGCCAGAGCTTCGCGAGATAAAATCCCGTCAACGTGGTTGGCAACAAAGGTGCAATCAAACCCTGACTGCTCCGCAGATCAACGGGCCCCGCCTGTTGCAGCATCGTTTGGGCATGCCGCAACATCTCTTCAATTGCCAGTCTAAATCCGGCGGTAAGTTTTCCCTGAAAAAGATCGTGCGGATCCACATCATGTTTACTCAGCATATCAAGAGGGAGACATAACTGAGATGAGGCGACGTCGCGAGGCAATCGACGAAGCTGATTGACCATCCCATATGCAGACAGATGTGTTTCAAGCTGCGCTTGTGTCTCGCTGTCCTGCACTGTGTCAGCGACACGTTCGAATAAGCTCATCTGCAGCTGTGCGATCTCTCGATGATACTGTTCCAGATCCTCCATCGTCTCAAAAGGCTGTTCTGCCAGGTCTCGCCCGCGGAGCTCAATCAAGGGGAGAAGCTCATAAGGCGACAAATCCCGATCAAAGAATGTTATCGACAGAGCGGCCGCTATTTCATGTCCTGGTGCGCTTGAAGGTGTCATGCTTTCAAGCGTGTCACGCCACCATTGGAAGCGGATATCGGCCAACATGGGTTCGCTGACGGTTGTCGGGATGCGGACCATCTCTGCGTCAAATGCAAAATAGGCAGCGAATATCGCCCTGTTTGTTTCCGGCGTAAGCAGGATGGACAAGTAACGGTCATGGTCGAACCGCTTTAGTTGGTCGAGGCAATACTGGAACCGATCCTGGTTCATGAAGCTCACTTCAAAAAAGAACGGGACTGCCTTCGAACGAAAGCAGCCCCGCATACACAGTAACGCGCCGAGGATTATCCCCCGGTCCGCATTAGTAGATGTTTTGCGCTGAAACCATTGCAAAGAGCATTGGGATCGACAGCAAAGTGTTGGTCCGCGAGAAGGTCTTGGCCGTACCAGCAGCCTTGGCCTTGGCGTCCGCATCTGCATCAACCATGCCTAAGGCAATCTTCTGGTTAGGCCAGATAACAAACCAGACGTTGAACCACATGATCGTGCCGAGCCACATGCCGATACCGATGGCGATGTTCTTCTCAACCGCAAAACCATTGATCGCGCCCAGCGTATAAGCATCGAGCAGGTAGCCATTCATCGCGGCAAGCAGAATACCAGTGACAATCGTTGCCATCGCGCCCCAGCGGAACCACCAGAGTGCTTCCGGCGCGATGACTTTCGAAATAGCCGGTTTCTGTTCGTCTGGAATATTCCCCATGTTGGGGATCTGCACGAAGTTGAAGTACCACAAAAGACCAATCCACATGACACCACTCAGCACATGCAGCCAACGCATGATGAAGGCCCCAAAAGCGTGATCAAAAGTACCGCCCCAATTGATGTACATGAGCAGAAGTACTGCTGCGACAACAAAACCGGCAATGACGGTGTTGCGCAGAGAATCGAGAATTGCAGACATGGGTTGTATCCCCCTATTTTGCGTGCGCGCTAGATGGTCAACGCACAGACCACATCCTCGCCCCACCAGACTGGAAATCGGCCAAAGACCGCAGCGACTCACCGGGCGAGTCAAAGAAGTAATCTGGAAAGATTAGGAGCTTCAATCCAAAAAGCCAAGCAATCCAAGCGGATAAAAGTAAAGAATTTTCTTTAGTCAACCGCGATCAGGGCCGCCGCGACGCGGCGCTGCTCCCCCAATAGAACGTTATATGTGCGGCACGCTGCACCCGTATCCATAACCTCAAAATGCAAAGAGATGCCTGCGAGGTACTCCCGCACCTGAACAGTGGGTAGATGAAGCAAAGGTCCTGTGCCAATCAGCAAAAGATCAAAGCTTTCACGCGCGTCAGCAATCTCGCTAAAATGGTCACAGGTGAGGTCGCCGATCGCTTTCACCCTCCACGGGAACATGCCTGCATCCGGCAGCAGAAACATGGACCCTTCAACACGTTTCTTATCAATCCGAAACCCCATATCGCCATAGGCTTCAATGGGGGGTTGAGCGCCGAAGTCCGTGTTGGATAGTTCCATCCGCTTACACTGACGGGGTTGAACTCGGCGCAGCCACGCTCCAATCGCGCTTGACGCCCAGGATCATGAGGAGCGGTGCAGCGATGAAAATGGAGGAATAGGTCCCAATAAAGACGCCCCACATCATCGCAAACGTAAACCCGCGAATAACCTCGCCGCCAAACACATAGAGCGCCAAGAGCGCGAGCAGTGTGGTGATGGATGTCATCGCAGTGCGTGACAGCGTTTCATTGATCGACCGATCCAGCAGTTCACCCAAGTCTAGCTTTTTGTACTTTCTCAGGTTTTCCCGCACACGGTCATAAACCACCACAGTATCGTTCATTGAATACCCGACAATAGTGAGGATGGCAGCGATGATAGAAAGGTTAAACTCCAACTGAATGAGAGAAAATATACCGATGGTCAAAAGCACGTCATGCAAGAGCGCCAATACCGCTCCAACAGAGAACTGCCATTCAAAACGGAACCAGATATAAACGAGCATCAGGATCACAGCCAAGACGACCGCAAGCGTACCCGCTTCGACCAGCTCCGAGCTGACCTTTGGGCCAACGACTTCGACGCGACGATATTCGACATCCTCACCGAGCTCAGCCCGAATAATGTCCACAACGTTCTGGTCACTGCCGTCAGTTTCAGCCTGCTGTTCCACACGGATGAGCACGTCGTCGGGTGCGCCGAATTCCTGGACCTGAACATCCCCGAGATTGAGTGAAGAAAGCCGACTCCTCAGATCGCCGATGTCAGCCGGGCCTTCGGTCCCGATCTCGATCATTGTGCCGCCCCGAAAATCAATCCCGAAGTTGAGGCCATTTGTGAAAAACAATCCCATGGATGCAACAACCATCAGGACGGATACGGCATATGCGATATGTCGCAAAGCGATGAATTTGAATGCGGTGTCTGCGGGAACGAGCTTCAGTCTAAACATGGGCGGCGCTCCTAAAGAACCAGCTCTTTGGGCCGCCGCGCGCGGAACCAAAGAGCCACCATCAGTCGCGTGACGACAAAGGCGGTGAAGACAGAGGTGATAATCCCGACACCCAGTGTCACGGAGAACCCACGCACAGGACCTGACCCAAGCTGGAACAGGATTGCCGCGGCGATAAAGGTTGTGATGTTCGCATCAAGAATGGTCGTCAGCGCTTTGTCATACCCGATTTGGATGGCGTTGATCGGCGTTTTGCCATTCCTGACCTCTTCACGAATACGCTCAAAGATCAGCACATTCGCATCAACCGCCATCCCGATGGTCAGAACAATCCCCGCAATACCTGGCAAGGTGAGGGTGGCTCCAAGGATGGACAATGTCGCCGCAATTAAAAATACGTTCACGATCAGAGCAACGTTTGCGAACACGCCAAACAGCCCATAGGAAAGCGCGATGTAAAGGATCACGGCCGAGAAAGCAATGATGGCGGCAATCCGTCCCGCCTCGACACTATCTGCCCCCAAGCCCGGACCGACCGTTCGTTCCTCCAGAATATTCAAGGGCGCTGGCAACGCACCTGCCCGCAGTAAGACCGCCAAATCATTCGCTGTCTGCACGGTATAGCCGCCAGATATCTGGCCGCGCCCGCCCAGGATGGGCTCGCGAATATTCGGCGCGCTTATGACCTCATTGTCGAGCACAATGGCAAAGGGACGGCCCACGTTGGCCGCCGTAACTTCGCCGAACTTGCGCGCACCGGATGTATCGAATTGGAAGGTGATGATCGGCTCATTTGTCTGTTGGTCAAATCCCGGTTGGGCGTCCGTCAGGCTTTCGCCACTCACCATCACCCGCTTGCGCACCAACACAGGCTGCGGCGGATCGAACTCGGTCATGTAGAGCACTTCAGCCCCTTGCGGCACACGGGTCGCGAGCGCTTGTTGAGCGGTCATGGTCTGGTCAACCAACCGAAACGAAAGCTTGGCCGTTTTGCCGAGAAGAGCTTTCAATCGCTCCGGATCATCGAGACCGGGGACTTCAACAACAATACGGTTCTCGCCTTGGCGCTGAATGCTGGGCTCGGTGGTTCCAAGCTCATCAATACGCCGGCGGACAATCTCGATAGATTGCGAGACGGCAGATCGCGCTCTGGCGCTGCGGGACGCTTCTGTTGGTGCAAGTGTAATCTTGCCGCCGTCGCCCAACGTGATTTCCAGATCCTGCTCAGCCGCACCGGTAAACAGATTGGTGCTTATCTGTGTTGCCAACCCGCGCAAGGCTTCCAGCCCTCGAGTTTCATCTTCCGGCTTCCGAATTCGAACGACGACCTCACCCTGCGAAATGCCGAGGCCTGTATAGCCAATGGGTCCGCCTACAAGATCCCTGTTTCGGAGTGTTGCACGGACATCCGCACGCAAGTTCTCTAGCCGCTCCGTCTGCACTGCCTGCGTGTCGACCTCGAGCAAGAGATAGGACCCACCCTGCAAATCAAGTCCCAACACGATCTGGCGTTGGGGCACCCAATCAGGCAGGTCGGTCAACTGTTCTTCTGCGAAAAAATTCGGGATCGTGTAGATGAAGCCGGCAAGGCTCACCAGAACGATGAGCGTAATTTTCCAGGGTTCGAAACGAAGCATGAGAACGCCTTTGAGCGAAGCGAAACGGAATGACCGTCAGGCGTCTTTGTTGGAATTTGCCGCGTCAGGTGCCGGCTGAGACTTTGAACGCACATTCGCCAACGTGCTCTTTACGACTTTGACCCGAACACCTTCCGCGATTTCAACCTGAATATCGTCACCCTCACTCACCTTAGTGACCTTGCCAAGGATGCCGCCTGCGGTAACCACATCATCGCCACGGCGCACAGCATTCACCATGTCCGCATGTTCTTTCGCGCGCTTTTGCTGCGGACGAATGACCAGGAAATACATAATTGCGAAGATCGCAACGAGCGGAAAAACAAATGATAGAAGCTCTCCCCCACCCCCAGCGGCGGTTTCAGCATAGGCGGGCGTAATGAACATGAGGCAGCTCTCCGTGGCGGCCGGAAAACAGAATCCGGCAATGGGTCAAGTTTGGCGCGGACTATACCGGCACCGACACACTTTGCAAAGCCAGTATCCCTTTGCAAACCAGGACTTAGGACGTTTTTTGGCGATATCGGATGGCCGTCAGATACCATTGACGATAGAGGCTCAAATGATACGGTCCGGCCCCATGACCAAGGCAAATTCAACAAGCAATCGCGACCTGCTGGAGCGGATCGCAATTGCCCTAGAACGACTTGCGCCGCCGCCACAGAAAGCGCCCGACCTAAGCGCAGCGGACGCTTTTTTGTGGCAGTCCGGAACGGAGACCCTGAGCCCGGTACCGACGGTTTCGCGGGTGGATATTGATCTGCTGATTGGTGTGGACCGCCTGAAAGATCAACTGCTGGAGAACACCCGGCGGTTCGCGGCCGGATTGCCCGCCAACAACGCGCTCCTATGGGGGGCCAGAGGCATGGGCAAAAGTTCCCTCGTCAAAGCGGTTCACGGCACGATCAATCGGGATCGGCCGAGGGCTCTCGTTCTGGTCGAAATCCATCGCGAAGATGTGGAGACTCTGCCGGCCCTTATGTCGCTTTTGAAGAATGCCGGTCGACAGACCATCGTATTTTGTGACGATCTGTCCTTCGACAAAGACGAAACCAGCTACAAATCCCTGAAGGCTGTCCTGGAAGGCGGCATTGAAGGTCGCCCTGACAATGTGATTTTCTATGCGACCTCAAACAGGCGCCATCTGATGCCCCGCGACATGATGGAGAACGAACGCTCTACTGCGATCAATCCGTCCGAAGCTGTCGAGGAACGAGTGTCCCTTTCTGATCGTTTCGGTCTATGGCTGGGCTTTCATAAATGCAGCCAAGATGAATATCTGGACATGGTTCAGGCCTATGCGGCGCATCATGATCTGAAAATCTCGGAAGAGGAGCTTCGCGCCGGCGCCATTGAATGGACCGCGACCCGCGGCGCGCGCTCTGGACGGGTTGCCTGGCAGTACATTCAGGATGTTGCGGGGCGGCTCGGCCAGCCGCTCGGCTAGTTCAGCGTCAGCCGCTCATGGCCTTGATGGGATCAAGAGCCTGCGCACCACGCCGAATTTCAAAATGGATCTGCGCCGTTTGCACGCTTCCGGTGCGGCCAGCTAGCGCAATCGTTTGACCTTTGGTGACAGTCGCCCCGCGTTGAACCAGAAGTTCGCCATTGTGGGCATAGGCCGTCATCCACCCATTGGCATGTCTCACCAGCAATAGATTGCCGTAACCTCTCAGCTCATTTCCTGCATAAGCGACGACGCCGCTTTGTGCCGCCCGAACCGGCGTTCCTTCAGGCACAGCGATATTGATCCCGTCATTGTGAAGCCCGTCGGCCTTGGGACCGAACCGGGAGATGATCCGGCCTTCCGCAGGCCAGATGAAATCACCCGTGACAGGTGGCGGTGTCGGAAGGGGCGGTTTGCTTCGCGGGGTCGGGGCACCGCTAGATGGCCGGGCTGGCGCTGCGGCAACCTGCGTCTCTTGCGGTTGGTCTCCAGGAATGGAGAGGCGCTGGCCCACACGCAAATTGTTGTCGGGGCCGATGCCGTTGGCCGACTTCAGGTCCGCCTGCTCGACCTTGTACATGGAGGAAATTCGGTACACCGTCTCGCCGGGTTTCACCACATGCGTGCGCGCGGCGATCGTATTTCGCGACCGGGGACCCGAGAAAGAAGGTCGAGCAGCGGGTGTTGCGCTGTTTCGAACATAATCGGACGCCGCTTGGGGACGCGCCCTCGGCCGGGCGACCGGGCCGGATGAACTGTTGGAGGAAGAAGCGCTTGGGTAGCTGCGATAGTCATATTGGCTGTCCCACCAGGGTGCTGATGAGCCAGCACAGGACGCCAATGTGAGCGCAAGAAAAAAGACCCCCAGTCGGCTTGCCTGCCGACCAAGGTTTTTCCCGATTTTTTCCGCATCTAGGGACATATCTCCCCCTCAGCTTTCGCGCGCGACCCCCTCAACAAGAGGAACGAATCGCACCGGAAGAAGCTCTTCCACGTTTGCACCGTCTTCTTCACGTGTCAGCCGGACAAGCTTTTGGCCTCCCAATTGACCACCTTGTCCGCCGTCAACGTCAACCGGCACCACCATAATACCGCCTACTTTCAATTGGTTAGCCAATTCGAGCGGTATTTCAGGCGCCGCCGCAGTCACGATGATCCGATCAAAAGGAGCCTGTTCCGGCCAGCCTTTTGAGCCATCGCCAACCTGCGCGGTAATATTGTGGAAACCAAGAATTTCGAAACGCTTAACAGCGTCGTCTAAAAGTGTCCGATATCGCTCGATTGTGTAAACGCGGCGACACAATTGGGCCAAAACGGCCGCTTGGTAGCCTGATCCGGTGCCGACTTCGAGCACCTTCATCCGTTCCCCGACCTCAAGCTTTTCCGTCATATAGGCCACAACATAAGGCTGGGAGATTGTTTGGCCGCACTCAATAGGCAACGCATGGTCGTCATATGCCTGATCAACAAAGGAACCCGTAACAAAGGCCTCTCTCGGAACGCGTTCAATGGCGGAAATCACCCGTGCATCGCGGATTCCCTGGCGTCGCAGGGCCATCACAAGCTTGATTTTGCCTGCTTCCAGGTCCGCTGTGGCCTCGTCTCCTCCGCCGTCTTTTTCCTCTTTGCCCATGCGCTTACGGGTCCGAAAAGGCTTGAACAAGCTTTTTTTGAGCTGATCCATGGCTGAGATTCAAGTGAAGCGGCGTAATGGAGATGCGTCCATCGTAAATGGACCTCAAATCCGTTCCTTTTGGAGGGTTAGAGGGGATCCGCTGAAAACCTGTCCAATAGTAAGGCCTCCCGCGGGCGTCTATCCGTTCCTCAATTTTCACGAGCGATTGGTCCCGCTTCCCCTGCCGGGTGATGTCGATACCGCCAACATTGCCGGCTGGCACATCCGGGAAATTTACGTTCATGAGGACATCGTCCTGCCAGCCGGCAGCGACGAGTTCCTCGATGATGCCAGGTGCATGAGCTTCTGCTGTCGCCCAGTGCAGATTCTGGGTGCCGTCAAAGCCGAACGCCTGACTGAGCGCGATCGAGGGGACGCCCAGGACGGTGCCCTCCATGGCGGCAGCGATCGTGCCCGAATAGGTCACATCGTCGGCGACATTCTGTCCGCGGTTGACGCCCGACAGCACGAGAGTTGGTGGTTGATCCACAAGCACATGTCGGATGGCCATGAGCACGCAGTCGGTCGGCGTCCCTTCGACCGCATATTTGCGTGCAGAGACCTTTCGAATTCTCAAAGGGTGCGCAAGCGTCAGCGAATGTGAAGCTCCACTCTGCTCGCTCTCCGGCGCCACGATCCAAATGTCGGAGGAGAGTTGTTTGGCGACCTTCTCCAGAACCTTAAGGCCTGGGGCATGAATACCATCATCATTGGTGAGCAGAATACGCATGCCGTCCAGAGGCAGCTTTTTCTTTATCCGTGTGCGTTTAGCCATCAGCCGTAATGACCTCAAGACCACCAAGATAGGGTTGCAACGCCGCAGGAACTGCAACACTGCCATCAGCTTGTTGGTAGTTCTCCAGGATGGCCACAAGCGTCCGTCCGACAGCAAGCCCCGACCCGTTGAGGGTGTGGACAAACCGAGTGCCCTTCTCGCCCTCTGGTCGGTACCGCGCATTCATCCGGCGCGCTTGAAAGTCACCGCAGACGGAACAGCTTGAGATTTCCCGATAGGTGTTTTGCCCCGGCAACCAGACTTCAATGTCATACGTTTTTCGCGCTCCGAAGCCCATATCACCGGTTGAGAGCGTCATGGTGCGGAATGGCAAGTCCAAACGCTTCAGGACTTCCTCCGCGCAATTGAGCATACGTTCATGCTCATCGGCAGACTGATCAGGCGTGGTGATGCTTACCAACTCGACTTTCGAAAATTGGTGCTGCCGGATCATACCCCGTGTGTCGCGACCGGCAGACCCAGCTTCCGAACGGAAGCAGGCAGTATAAGCGGTCAAACGCAGCGGCAATTCCTCCTCCGACAGGATGCTCTCCCGCACTGTGTTGGTGAGCGGTACCTCAGCGGTTGGGATCAACCAAAGCCCGTCATCCGTGTGGAAGGCTTCTTCGGCGAATTTAGGTAGTTGGTTGGTTCCGTACATGGCTTCGTCTTTGACAAGCAAAGGCGGTGCAATTTCCTGATACCCGAACTCTGTTGTGTGCAGGTCCAGCATGAAGTTACCAATTGCGCGCTCCAAGCGGGCAAGGTTTTTCCGTAGGATCACAAACCGAGAGCCGGAGAGCTTCGCCGCCGTTTCGAAGTCCATGAGGCCCAGACCTTCACCAATATCGAAATGTTCCTTAGGTTCGAAATTGAACTGACGCGGCTCCCCAACCTTGTGGCGCTCCACGTTAGCCTCTTCGTCTTCACCAAGAGGCACGTCTTCATGCGGCAGATTGGGGAGACCAGAGAGAATATCTTTAAGCGCGGCGTCTACCCGCCGCTCTTCCTCTTCACCTTCCTGGATTTTAGTTTTGAGATCGGCAACCTCTGCCATCAGCGCATTTGCGGTCTCCTCATCCCCCTTACCCTTTGCCGCCCCAATCTGTTTGGATGCCGCATTCCGGCGCGACTGGGCTTCCTGCATTGCGGCCACGACTTCGCGGCGCTTGGCGTCGAGCTCCAGAATTTGTGCTGAATGCGGTTCTTTGTAGCGTCGGGCCAGTGCGGCATCGAAAGCAGCCGGATCATCGCGGATGAGTTTGATATCGAACATCGGAAACCTTGAAACAGTCGGAAATCCGGGACCCGAATCACAAGGGGCCCAGAAACAATGATTTGTTTAAGGTGTATACGCGGCTCGCGGAATCGCGTCTAGCGCATCTGGGCGACAGCGACGACCGGCTACGCGCTGGGCGCGGCTTCCCCGTCTGTCCTCTCGTCCTTCTCCGCGTCCTCTTTGCGACGCCGTTCAATCAGCGCAACGGACAGAATGGAAACTTCGTAGAGAACAAGCGTCGGAATACCGAGGCCCAGCTGGCTGATTATGTCGGGCGGCGTGAGGATGGCTGCGACGCCGAACACGCCCACCACCGCGTACTTCCGGCCTTTGCGCAGCTGCGCCGAACTTATGAGGCCCGCCCGTCCAAGCAACGTCATGAGAACCGGTAATTGAAAGCAGAGTCCGAATGCGAAGATCAGCGTCATGGTGAGCCCAAGATATTCGCTCACCCGCGGGAGCAACTCGATGGCCGCTTGGCCCTCCGCGGCTGTCTGTTCCATGCCAAGGAAAAAGCCAAGCGCCAACGGCATGATCAGGAAAAAGACCAGAGATGCTCCCATCAGAAAGAGGACCGGCGTTGCAATCAGAAAGGGCAGGAAAGCGCCCCGTTCGTTCTTATAAAGCCCGGGTGCCACAAACATGTAAATCTGGGTTGCGAGGACCGGAAACGCGATAAAGAGCGCACCAAAAAGCGCCAGCTTCAATTGGGTAAAGAAATATTCCTGCGGCGCGGTGAATATCAGTTTCACCTCGCTCGCATCGCCAACTGCGCGTTCAAAGGGGATCAATAGAATATTGAAGACCTGATCCGCGAAATAAAAGCAGACGACAAAAGCAACAGCGATCGCAACGATCGAGTAGAGCAGCCGCTGGCGCAATTCAATGAGGTGCTCGAGTAAAGGAGCACGGGAGGCGTCAATGTCCTGCTCGCTCATTGGGCAGCGTCCCGAGCGACATTCGCCTTCGGTTTTTCGGTCTCAGGCGCTGCGGGTTTTTCATCGGGCAGCGGTTCATTGGCGATTGCAGCGGCCTCTGCTGCATCGCCAACCATCTCATCTGGAAGGCCGGCAAGCGGCTTTCCTGCATCGTCGAGCGCTTTGCCGACTGAGTCCAACGGGTGTTTGATTGCGTCTTTCACCTGAGTGACAGGATTGTTGGCCTTCACTTCCGCGATCTGTTTGCGCAGCTCATCCAGCTCGCTCTCGCGGGCCATCTCATCGAAACTGCGTTGAAACTCCCGCGCAGCACCACGGATCTTCGCTGTGTATTGGCCGATGGTCCGCATCATGCGCGGCAGGTCTTTCGGGCCGACCACAAGAATGGCCAGCACGGCAAGGAATAGAAGTTCTGTCCAACCAATGTCGAACATGGCGTCCCAACTGTTCCGCTAAAGTCGTTCTACGAACACCACTGCTAGTTCGCGGCGGTTTTGTCTTTAGCTGTTGTCTCAGTCGTCTGAGCATTGATTGTCTTGGGATCTGACTGTTGAGCCGCATTTTGCTGCTCATCATCGCTGAGGCCAGAGCGGAAGCTCTTAATGCCCTTGGCGACGTCGCCCATCAGCTCGGAGATTTTGCCGCGACCAAACAGCAAAACAACAAGCACCAATACAATAATGATTTGCCACGGACCTATCTGTCCCATTGTCTCTCTCCAAATCCGCCACCACTAATTGAGGGCGGGATCAACTGAATTAGAGCCAAGCATCTCAGATTTACTGCGATACTTCAATGATTTAGGCCCACTTCTTCACAAATGGGCGCTTCTAGCGAAACTACAAGAGGGAGATCCGTTAACCGGTCTTTTCGGCACTGTCCGCTTCAGCAGCGCTCTCTAGATGATCATCTAGGGCTTCGCCATATTCCTCTTCAGGCTCATCCTCGCTGAAATCGCCGTCGCCATCACCACCCTCAGCTGACGGGGTCGGCACCACGAAGTCAGGCGGCAGATTGGCTTCCAAGAGCCCCGCAGCCCGCAACTCGTCATGTCCGGGCAAGTCACCGATATTCTCAAGGCCAAAATGGACCATGAACTCTTCGGTAGTGCCGTAGGTGACAGGGCGCCCAGGAACCCGACGGCGCCCGCGCAAGCGGACCCATCCGGTTTCCATCAAAACGTCCAGCGTTCCCTTGGAAACACTGACACCCCGCACCTCTTCAATTTCCGCCCGAGTTACAGGCTGATGGTAGGAGATGATCGCCAGCGTCTCCATAGCGGCGCGCGACAGTCGGCGCTGTTGGACGGCCTCGCGTTCCATCAGAAAGGTCAGATCGTCCGCGGTTCGAAACATCCATTTGTTCGCCAGGCGAACGAGATTGACCCCCCGCAAAGCGTACATTTTTTGCAAATCTTCGATGAGCGCGCCCACATCTGCACCCTCAGGCAAGCGGGCGGCGATGCTGTCGATGTCCAGCGGCTCTGCAGCGGCAAAGAGAAGCGCTTCAATCATCCGAAGCTGCGCTGCATGGTCGTCGCCCGCCGGGAACGGGGTCACATTGTCCACAGTGCTCCCGTCGGCTTCGTCGCCAGCGTCGTGTTCGGGCGTCTCCGTCACTTCAACCGCTTCATCGGCCTCTGTCTCGGTGTCTTCCACGATTTCGCTGATCTGCTCGTCTGTCATGGCCTACTCTGCTTCTTGGGAATCTGTTGTCTCCGGCGCGGCGTCCCGGTCGTTTTCACGTGGAACATCGCGTTTTCGGACGAAAATGGGCTCATACGCATTGCCCTGCTGTACCTCAATATAGCCATCACGCACCAACTCAAGGGACGCACTTAATGTGCTCGCCAGCGCGGTCCGCCGTTCCTTGCCTGTAACGAAGCTCTCCGGCAGCAGCGCGTCGATACGGTCCCAGTCGATCAACATGCCCAACATCTTTTCAAGGCGGTGACGGGCGGCCTCAATCGCAAAGACCGGCTGCTTCTTGATCGTCATCTTGGTGGGTTTCAGCGCGCGAATACGTTCTTCTGAATAGGCTTTGAGAAGATCGTAGAGTGTGCCGGTGTAAACACTTGTACGCGTTACTCGAATGCCTTCTGGCGCGCCACGTTGAAATACATGCTGGCCCATGCGCTTACGTTTCATAAGCTCGGCGGCGGCATTTCGCATGGCTTCCAGACGGCGCAGCTGAAAAGCCAAGCGCGCGGCCATTTCTTCACCGGTCGGACCTTCTTCCTCTTCCGGTGGCGGCAACAGCAGCTTCGACTTAAGGAAGGCCAGCCACGAAGCCATCACCAGATAATCTGCTGCAAGATCAAGCTCTAGACGTTTGGCCTCATTGATAAATTCCAGGTATTGCTCTGCCAGAGGTAGGATCGCGATTTTCGCCAGATCCACCTTTTGCGTACGCGCCAGCGCGAGCAAGACGTCGAGTGGGCCCTCAAACCCATCAATGTCAACCACAAGACCGCCGGATTGAGCCGCGATCTCAACCCGAGCGCCTCCCTCCTCAAATCCATCGTCGGACGCACCAGCAGGTTCATTGTCCTGGGCCGAGGGTGTGTCGCCAGGACCTGGAACAGGCGTCCGATGATCAACGGGCTCTATTTGGGCGTCTTGGTCGGTCATAAAAGCTCAAGCGTCACACTTCAGGGTTGTTTCTGGAAGGCCATCGGCACCCCCATATGCCGCTGACAATCAGGCGAGAATAAGCCGATTCTCAAGTGACCCTCCTCCTTAAAGCGAGACCAGAGATGAAAAACGGTGGATAAGATCCTCTAAATCCACGCGTTCTGGGTCTGTTCGCATCGAAAGGGCCTTCTCCGTTCGCGCGAGGGACTCTCCTCCCAGTGTAACCGCTTCTTTAGCGACAGCCTCCATCTCATCCATGTCCCCATTGCAATGAAGAACGAGGTCACACCCCGCGGCCAGCGAAGCTTTTGTTCGTTCCGCAAAGCTGCCCCCAAGGGCTTTCATCGAGAGGTCGTCAGACATGAGAGCACCGGAAAACCCGATTTCGTCTCGGATAATCTTTGAAATCACAGTCCGGCTGGTGGTGGCTGGATTTTCACCGTCGATGGCGCTGTAGATCACATGAGCGGTCATGGCGAGTGGGGCGTCTGACAACGCTGCAAAAGGCGCAAAATCGGTGGCAGACAGTGTCTCGTGATCGGTGTCGACGATCGGCAGCTTCTCGTGACTGTCGACACCCGCGCGGCCGTGCCCTGGTACGTGCTTGATGATGGGAAGAACGCCACCCGCCAGTACGCCGTCCATTGCCGCCCGTCCAAGCGCTGCGACGATCTCAGGTGCCTCACCATAGGCGCGGTTGCCAATCACATCGTGAGCGCCCGGAACAGGCACATCGAGCACCGGTATGCAGTCAACGTCAACGCCGACATCCCGGAGCTCCAGAGCGATCAGTTGGGCGCCCAATCGGGCCGCTTTGAGACCATCAGACGGGGATTTCCCATAAAGTTCCCCGTAGTGCCACCCAGGAGGATAAGAGCGCCAATGAGGCGGCCGAAGGCGCGCAACACGCCCGCCCTCCTGGTCTATCAGGATCGGCGCATTCCAGCCGACGGCGCTCCTGAGTTCATCGGTCAGCGCCCTGACCTGATCTGGCGTGTCGACATTACGTGCGAAGAGGATGAAGCCCCAGGGGCCACTGTCAGCGAAGAACCGCTTCTCTGTATCTGTAAGCCTGAGGCCTGAACACCCATAGATAGCTGAAGACGTCATGCGGCGTCGCGGTTCCTAGCGCTCTTTGACGAGGCAGTCTTGCCCACGCCCTTTAAGGCGGGTGCAGAGCGCCGCTGCCGCATCTTTGGTTTCAAACGCTCCGACACGTAATCTGTAGTATACGCCACGCTCACCGAGATCAGCCCGCTCCACATCCGGCGTGAGCCCCGCCACGAGATCTGGGTGAGCGGTCCGAAGGCGCGCAAAGCCAGCTGCGGCCTGCACTTGATCGCGGAAGGCAGCAATTTGGATGACAAAGCGACCATCAGCCCTCGGCTGCACAGCGGGTGGCGTCTCAGGCACCGCTACAGGCGGCAGAACGACCGGTGGCGGCACAATCGCCTCACCTCGCGTCACGGGCGCAACCGGCACCGGCACGATGTCAGCACCTTCATTGTCGGGTTGCCGCTCAGCCGCAGCGCGTGCTTCGGGATCAGGCACAATATCAAGGGCCGGTGGCTGAACCGGCATAGGCTCTGCTGGTTCGGGCTTGGGCGCCGGCGTCCGCTCTTCCACTGTCATCGGCTCCTCTGCGCGCGGCAGCAGTTGTTCGACGCCGGGCTCAGCGGGATCTTCGCCATTCATGCGGTCGTAGATCAACTTGTCGGTATTGGGGATCTCCATGCCGCCTGGGTCGTCCGGCGCCACTTTCACAGGAGATTGGTCGGCCTCAATCACAGGCGGAGCATTGCGCGCCCCCTCGCGCATGCCTTGCTGGTAGGCCAGGTAAAGCACCCCGCCAAACAAAAGAACGGCAACAATCAATCCGAACAATACGAAAAGCGTACGACCGCCGCCGCCACCATCTGTAGCGTCATAGGTATGAAACTCGTCCGTTGCGTCGAGCTCGTAATGCTCATCGCTACCGCGGCCCATATTCGCCATTCAGCGCATTTCCTCGATAGGCTCCACGCCCAATACCCCAAGGCCTGAAGCAATCACGTACCCCGTCGCCCGAATCAAAGCGAGACGGCTAAGCGTAACATCTCTTTGTTCTGGAAGGATAAATCGGAGTTCGGGATGATCCTTACCCTTGTTCCAGAGCGCATGAAAGCTGGAGGCAAGTTCATAGAGGTAAAAAGCGACTCGATGCGGTTCATGGGCCTCCGCAGCCGCTTCGATCATCCGCGGATATTGCAGCATATGTTTGATGAGGCCGAGCTCCGCCTCATCGCTCAACGCTCCGAGATCCGCAGCTGCAAGTGCGCCATCACTTAGGTCGACACCGGAAAGCCCCTCGTCTGCTGCAGCATTTCGGAGGACTGAGTGAATACGCGCATGCGCATATTGCACGTAGAAGACGGGGTTGTCCTTGGACTGCTCGGTCACCTTAGCGAAGTCGAAATCGAGTGGCGCATCATTCTTGCGGTAAAGCATCATGAAGCGGACGGCATCGCGTCCGACCTCATCAACGACGTCGCGGAGCGTCACAAATGTGCCGGCCCGCTTGGACATCTTGATCGGCTCGCCATTCCGCATCAGGCGAACGAGCTGACAGATCTTGACGTCGAGGTCCGCGCCACCCTCCGTCACCGCCTCAACAGCGGACTTCATCCGCTTGACATAACCGCCATGGTCAGCGCCCCACACATCGATCAGATGGGTATAGCCCCTCTCAAATTTGTCGAGGTGATAGGCAATATCGGGCGCGAAATAGGTCCAGCTTCCGTCAGACTTTTTGAGCGCGCGGTCGACATCGTCGCCGAAATTGGTTGAACGAAAGAGCGTTTGTGGCTTCGGTTCCCAATCGTCTGGCGTTTTGCCCTTGGGCGGCTCCAGAACGCCGACATAGATCAGGTCTTTGGCTTCCAACTGTTTGAGCGTTGTATCTATCTTGCCGGACTGGTGCAGCTCCCGCTCGGAGAAGAAGATTTCATGGCTGATCCCGAGCGCATCCAGGTCACCCCGGATCAAATCCATCATGGAGTCGACAGCTGCCTGGCGCACAATCTCATGGCGCTCTGCTTCGTCCATGGTCAGCAGCTTGTCGCCATGATCTGCCGCCAGCGCCCGCCCGACGGGGACAAGGTAATCGCCAGGGTAAAGCCCTTCCGGGATCTCACCAATATCCTCACCAAGGGCTTCGCGGTACCGGAGGAAAGCACTATCAGCGAGAACACCAATCTGGCCGCCCGCGTCATTGATGTAATATTCCCGACAGACCTCGTAGCTCGCTTTTTCGAGGAGATTGGCAAGCGCGTCCCCGAAGACAGCGCCGCGGGTATGGCCCACATGCATCGGCCCAGTCGGGTTTGCCGAGACATATTCGACATTCACCTTCTGACCCTTGCCCATTTCGCTGACGCCATAGGCGGTGCGGGCGGCGAGCACATCCGCCAGCCGAGTTTGCCAGAATGCATCCCTGACCGTCATGTTGATGAAGCCAGGCCCTGCCACATCCACCTTGGTGAAGTGTCCGCTGTTCTCTAGAGCCGCAGCGACCTCGCCCGCCAGGTCGCGAGGTTTCATACCAGCAGGTTTCGCCAGAACCATGGCTGCATTGGTTGAAATGTCGCCATGGGAGGGGTCACGCGGCGGCTCCACGGCCACGCGGGAGAGATCCAGGTCAGCGCTAAGGGTGCCGACACTCTGAAGGCTGTTGAGGGCTTCAGAGACGATCTCTTCGAAGTGGCTGAAAATGTTCATGGGTCGTGCCGGTTCTTCAGTTCTGAGCTATGGCTGGAAAGCGGCGCACTCTAGTGCGTTTTCAGGGTAAGTGGAAACGGTTATCCGCCCGAAAATGCGACTAAATATGGCAGGCAAGACCCACCTTTCCAGCCAAGTAATGGGTGCTGGATCACTGCTCCGAGTTCAGATCGAACAAGCGTCGATGTTCCATGATCGCGAACCTGTCCGTCATGCCCGCAATAAAGTCGCAAACCCGCCGTGCCGTTTTGAAACCTTTCGAGCCGTCGCATCCTACCTGCCATTCCGGCGGCAAGAGCTCCGGCTCATTGTGAAGGATCTCAAACAGGTTTTCGACAATCCGGCGGGCCTTACTGGACATCCGGTTGACCCGGTAATGGCGGTACATCCTGTCGAAAAGAAACTTTTTGAGCGCAGCATCATTCTCTCGCATGTCTGTTGAGAAAGCAGCTACGGGGTGATCGAGCGCCCGCACTTCGGCTGAAGAAACAACATCTGCGGCGTCGATTCGACGTTGTGTCTCTTCGATCAGATCATTCACCATCCGGCCAATGAGCGCGCGCACCGCTTCTGAGATGATCCGGCCCTCTTCAATCATTGGGTTGGCATCAATCGCTTCGCGGAAAACGTCGCCGACCAGCGGCACGGCCAGGACATCATCTACGGTGAAAAGGCCGGCTCTCAGCCCGTCATCAATGTCGTGATTGTTATAGGCAATATCGTCTGCCAGCGCGGCGACCTGCGCTTCAGCGGACGCGTAGGTGTGAAGCTCCAGGTCCTGGGTTTCTGCATATTCGGCAATTGCCCTGGGCAAATCATCCGTTGTTCGCGCCGCCGTTACGACGGGACCATTGTGTTTCACAATCCCTTCAAGCGTCTCCCAGGTGAGATTGAGGCCATCAAATGCCGCATAGCGCTCTTCGAGTTTGGAGACAATCCGCAGTGTCTGGGCGTTGTGATCGAACCCGCCATACTCCGCCATACAGCTATCCAGAGCCCGCTCACCTGCATGGCCGAAAGGCGTGTGTCCCAAATCATGCGCAAGTGCGAGCGCTTCTGCGAGATCTTCATCGAGCCCCAGAACCCGCGCAACAGACCGGGCGATTTGCGCCACTTCCAGAGAATGGGTCAGTCGGGTCCGGAAATAATCCCCCTCATGGTAGACGAAGACCTGGGTCTTGTATTTGAGGCGCCGGAATGCATTGCAGTGGATGATCCGGTCCCGGTCCCGCTGGAAGGCCGTTCGGGTTGCACTTTCATGTTCTGGGTGAACACGCCCACGGCTTGCCTCGGCTTTTGCCGCAAAAGGGGCTGTGGCGGCGGGGTTGATAATTGCCAAAATTTGCCTCGAAATGGGGTTGGGCTTGGGTTTTCAGGCCTGAATCGCTGTACCAGTCCTTTTACCTCTTTGACAATCTGTTTGCTGTACTTACATGAAAGGCTGGAAGAGTTATAATACTTCCAAACTATCCCCTATCGAGCGAAGGGATTTAAGGAATGAGCGAAACACCGACATTGGAACTGCCCGGCCTTGGCGAGCCCATCACTGTGTCTGACAGCGCTGCGAAACGCATTGCCGAGATTATGGCAAGTGAAGGCGGCGACACGGTGCTGCGCGTTTCCGTAAACGGTGGCGGCTGCTCAGGCTTCCAATACGCGTTCACGTTGGATGACACCCGTCAGGATGACGATCTGGTTCTTGAAAAAGCCGGCGCCACCGTTCTGATCGATAGTGTCAGCCAGATGTATATGGGCGGATCGGAAATCGACTTCGCCGACGATTTGATCGGCCAGGCATTCAAAATCAACAATCCCAACGCGACCGCAAACTGCGGCTGCGGCACCTCATTCTCTGTCTGAGATTTCAATTGTCTGAAGTCAATCAACACCAAAGATAAGTGCTTTTCCGTACCAGAAGAGAAGCAATACGCCGCTAGCAAAGCCAAAAGATACGGTCACGGATAAAACCCAAAGCCAAAGTCGTTCTTGTCCACGCAATGTAGAAATCGCTTTCTCAGCTGGCACAACATCGAACCCCGTCTGCTCATTCAGGTCTCGAATTTCAATTAAGCGGTCTCTCATCATCCTGATATTGCTGACCGACATAATGTACATATTGAAAATAATGTAAGCGACGAAGACTAGAAGTGAAATTGCCACCAGTATAACTGAAATCAGAAGAACATATTGAGGCAAGAATTCGCGTGTAACCACAATCAGCGAGAAGATGCCTCCATATCCTGCCAGAATAATCACGTTGTTGTATGAGTGGCTTTGGTCAAATGCGAGTTTGACGAACTGGGTAAGCTCCTGAAGAGATAGTTTTGTATCTTCTATTTCCTCTGCTGTAAGTCGTTGATTTTCGCCGTCAACCATATCAAAACCACCTTAGAAGCTGTCTCAGCTAAAGACTGAGGAAAGCTATGAAGCTAAGAGGACGCAATGAAGATCGCAACATTCAACGTCAACTCCATCAAAGCGCGACTGAAGAATCTTCTTCAATGGTTGGAAGAAGCGCAACCCGATGTTGTCTGCCTGCAGGAGTTGAAATGCGTGGATGAGGCCTTCCCCAGGGAGGACATTGAAGCACTCGGCTATAACGTCGCTGTCCACGGACAAAAGACCTACAATGGCGTTGCCATCCTTTCGAAGTTTCCTCTGGAAGACGTTCAGACCGGGTTGCCTGGCGATGAAAGCGATGAACAGGCACGCTATGTCGAAGCGCTGGTCGCAGCGGACGAGAATGTGGTCCGTGTTGCCGCGATCTACCTGCCGAACGGTAACCCGGTCGATACGGACAAATATCCATACAAGCTCGGATGGATGGACCGGCTCAACGCGCACGCAAAAGAGTTGCTGCAGAATGAAGAAATGCTTGTGCTGGCCGGCGACTACAATGTTATCCCCCATGAAGACGATTGTTATGATCCGAAAGGCTGGGCGGAGGATGCCCTCTTTAAGCCGGAGACTCGCGCGAAGTTCTATGAACTCATGAACTTAGGCTTCACCGACTCCTTCCGCGCCTGTCACACCGAACCTAATCGATATTCGTTTTGGGATTATCAGCGGGGCGCGTGGCAGAAAGACAATGGCATTCGCATTGATCACCTGCTCTTGTCGCCTCAGGCCGCAGACCATCTGACCGCGTGCGACATAGATAGGACGCCCCGCGGCCGCGAAAAGCCATCTGACCACACGCCGGTCTGGATTGATTTGGATATCTGACTATCCGAGTGCAGAGTCGACCAGACGCTCAACCAGCGCCCCGCCACCCCAAGAGCCCAGCGGAATGAGAAGGAAAAGCGTAAAGCGCGCAAACCCGCCAGGAGCGATGGGCCAGGCGTGCACCTCGTTTACTTCCCTTGAATACATCAACAATCCAGCGAGGTCCTGTCCTGCCCCGGGCTTGCTCTCTCGTAGTGCCGCGCGGGCCTCTGGAATGCGCTTGTGGCACCACGCTGCTTCTTTGGCTTTCTCTTCCTGTATCCGTTCCCTCAGGGCCCAGACCGGCAGGAACAATCCGGCAAACGCTGCAACGACGCCATAGAGCGTGATCGAAGCCACCAGCAGGAGATATCGATCCACGATTGCGACAAAGGCAAACGGTGCCACAAAACCAATGACGATAGCCGCATTGGACAGGCCCTGGTTTGTAAACGGCATGTAACGTCCAAGGTCGGTCAGCTCAATCGATGTGATTTCCCGCGACAGTTCCCAGAACCGAACGGAGTCGGAGATGATCACATGCACCAGTAAGGCGACTCCCATCCCAAGAAGCGGCCCGACAATGCGGTGTACATAGACTTCAGGAGACCAGTAAGCCGGGTTGAAGGCGTCATAGTTGCCGACGATGGGAAACTCGAGGATCGGAGCCATGAACGCGAAGGTAAATCCACTCAAGGCAACAATCGCAAGCCTCACCGACCCATAATCGCTCAGCGCCGCGTCAATCTTATCGATGGCCTCTTTGGGCACCTCTGGCAAAAGTCTCAATTCCTCAATCGTCTTGTCGGTCCGGTTTTCATGAGCTGCCATGGCAGCAACAACAAAGACCAATAGCTCGCCCAGGATGAGCACCAGCCCCAGTTCCACAAGGAATGTTTCCAATTCTTCACCAGACCGCTCGACGAAAAGACGTCCGCTGATGGCTTCTACAGAGACAACCGCGACGCCCCATAGAGTCGCAAAAACAATCCCACCAAAGAGGGGCCTCATGCCCAATCGATCAAAGACAGCCTGCGCCGTCGTGGTTCGCACCATCATGTCGAGACGTTGAACAAGAGTGCTCATGATGTCTCCTTTGATCCCGGCATCAAGCGCACGCCCTTGCGGAGATTTTGATAGTCGAGATCTCGATGGTCCGCCGGGTTGGGTCCGGGGCTCGCCACAACCAGCACCTCCGATGCGATCGGCTCAAAATCAGCTCTAAAGTGGACAGAGCTTTTAACCACCACAATCTCCTGTGCCGTAGGATCAAGGCCGAGGTGAGAAAACATGGCTTGATCCGCGCATTGAACCTTTTTCGACCCAACGACGACTTTCACTCCGCCGATTTCCAGCAGCGCTGACGGCCCTAGAGAAAGCCGAACTCCCATATAATAGGGTCCCGTGGCATCAAATTCACCGTCTGACAGACGAAGCACACGGAACGTGCCAACGACAGGTGTTTCTTCAGGCGCCCCGCCGGTATGCGCGCCGAGGCTCAGGGATAGTTCGGCACCCTCGCCCGCCTCATGGGCTTTCTTGGCCGAAAGCGGGTCGTAAAGCACACCGACGGCTGTCCTTTTTGCGTTTGCAGCAATTAGGGCTTTCAGGATACCGACCGTATCGCCGTTACCGCCTGCGCCGGGATTATCCTGAGTATCCGCCATAACGACCGGACCATCGCCAGCAGTCGCAGCAGCATGACTGATGGCCTCCTGTGGTGACAATAGCGGTGCCGAAAACTGAGCTTCCGAACCAACGATTTGGTCTTTCAAGTGCCCGAGTGTTTCATCGGCAATGGCGGCCTCAGTGCCATAAACCAGAATGCTAGGGCCGCACTCCTGAATATCGGCCGGCGAAAACCCCGTGGCGAACGATGCGCCAAGAAGGCCGGCATCCTGATCCAACTTTTCAATGTTCCCGTAGACCGACGCCGCAGGATCCACAAGAGAACAGCTGCCGGTAAGAGGAATCAGGAAGTCGGGTTTGTAAAATCGTTTGGTGGGTTTCGTGTTCTCTACGGCCATTTGATGCAGCACCCTTGCAGCACGCCGGCCTGTTTCAGCCATATCAACATGCGGATAGGTCCGGTAGGCCGTCAGGAAATCCGCAGCATCGACCATGGCTGCAGTGATATTGGCATGAAGGTCGAGACTCGCAACAAGCGGCACGTCGTGGCCAACGAGACCTCGAACAGCCTGCAGGAGCGTGCCCTCGCCGTCCTCCAGATGCTCGGCAACCATGGCACCATGAAGATCCAGATAGACCGCATCGATCTCGCCGGCGATCATTTGAAGCCGATCTAAGATCAACGCGGTGACCCGTTCATATGCGTCGCGGGTGACGTATCCGGAAGGTGTCGCCGAACACCAGGCAAGCGGTTCAAACGAATGACCAAGCCCTTCCGCCTCATCAAGAAAGCCGCCAATGGGAACGTTCATGCCAAGACAGCTCGTCAGCACCGGCGCGCCAATTTGAAGGCCTGGCCAACTATCGGCCTGTTCGAAAGCAGTCCAGTCAGCTTTCATCGGCGCAAACGTATTCGTCTCGTGCTGGAAACCACCAACCGCAATCTTCATGCAAACGATCCCTCTTGTCGCTACGATACCGATAACCGAAAACGAAATCGAGGGAGGAACCGGCGCATGATTAGGATCACGTTCTGTTTGACCAAACGCGATGGCTTAAGCCTGGAAGAGTTTCAGGACTATTGGCTGAATAAACATGCGCCCCTGGTCAAGTCGGTGGCGTCTGAGCTCAGGATCAAAAAATATGTCCAGCTTCATACGCGTGAATGGCCGGAAAACGACGCCGCGCGTGCGTCTCGTGCTGGGTCGCTGGAAGCGGCACCGGCGATTTATGACGGTGTTGCAGAATTATGGTGGGAAAGTTTGGAGGATTTGCGTGCAGCGATAGAGACGGACGAAGGGCAAGCGGCAGGTCGCCTCTTGCTCGAAGACGAAGCAAAATTCATCGACTTTGCTCGCTCACCGCTCTGGTATGGCGAAGAGCACCAGATCATTTGAATGACAGCTCAGCGCTTGTCGTTGGCATTGACCCAAAGCTGCGCCTGAAGACGCCCCTCAGCTCTCTGCTCTGCGTCGATGTAGCGTTCAGTCGCGTCATAAACGTCCGAGACAATTCCCCGATTTGTCTCGTCTGAGTAACGTCGCGCCAGGTCGAGATACATGGCAGCTTTTGTCGGATCTTCGACGACCCCGTCCCCTTTGGCATAAATTTCTCCGAGCAGGAGATAGGTGGGAACATAAAATTTGTTGGCCGATAAGGACAGCCAGCGAAGCCCTTCAATGCGATCTCTTGCGACCCCTTTGCCTTCACGGTGCATCACGCCCAGATAATATTGGGCGACGCCGCTGAACTGCAGGGCAGCTTGCTCGAACCACTTCACCGCTTCGAGATAGTTCTGATCGATATCCGCCTCTTCATCTCCGTTATAGTAGTAAAGAGCTGTTTCGATCTGTGCATCCGAATGGCCTCTCTGCGCGGCCTGAAGGAAATAGGGAAACGCGAGCCGTGTTGACTTTGTAAGGCCGTTTCCGGACTTGTACATGTGCCCTACCAAAAAGGCCGCAATAACATTTCCGCTCTCTGCGTCTTGCTTCCACTCCTCAGCGGCGCCGGCGGCATCCCCGCGCTGATAGAGTGCAAGGCCGCGGTCAAAATCCGCATGGGCGCCGGTCGCTGCGAATGGCAACAACAGCAGTGAGACGAGGAAAACGGACTTCAAACGGTGATACGGCATGACCTGACTCTCGACGGGAATGTTGGCGGCATCATACTCAATTCTGCTTAGACGCGCTGACCGAATAATCTATGTGGTAAACGGGCGACCCTGCGTTACGGCAGCTGAACCAAGGCTGAACCAGTCCATGACGAACGCGCTGGGTACGGGTTAGGACTGCAATTCCGGGATGTTTCAGCCATTGACGCGGGCTTACGGCCACGCCAACATTCCCACAACCACGAAAAACCAAATCGACAGGGAGCGAAATCATGAAAGCAGCAGTATTACGCGAGGTGGGAAAACCCCTCGAAATTGAGGATGTGCAGATCAACAAGCCGGGCCCTCATGAAGTGCTGATCCGCACGGCAGCGGCAGGCGTCTGTCATTCAGATCTTCATTTTGTGAACGGAACATACCCCTATCCGCTTCCTGCTGTTCTCGGTCATGAGTCCTCCGGTGTGGTTGAACAGGTTGGTTCGGAAGTCCGCACCGTTGAGGTTGGCGATCATGTCATCACCTGTCTGTCAGCCTTTTGCGGTCATTGTGAGCACTGCCTGACGGGCCACATGTCCCGCTGCCCCGGCACAGAAACACAGCGCGGCCCAGACGAAGAACCTCGTCTCGCCAACGCGGCAGACCCAATGTTCCAGTTTTTGAACCTCTCCTCCTTTGCGGAGCAGATGCTCATCCACGAGCACGCGTGCACAAAAATCCGTAAAGACATGCCGCTCGACGTTGCTGCCCTGATCGGTTGCTCCGTTACCACGGGGATTGGTGCTATTACCAACACAGCCAAAGTGGAACCCGGTGAGACGGTCGCTGTCATTGGCTGTGGCGGTGTCGGGCTCGCAGCAATCAATGGCGCATCGATTGCCGGGGCCGGCCGGATCATCGCGGTCGACATGCAGGGCTCCAAGCTCAATCTCGCAAAGGAGTTTGGCGCAACCGATGTTGTGGATGCGTCAGCCGGCGACCCAGTCGCGCAGGTTATGGAAATGACCGGCGGCGGCGTCCATCACGCCCTGGAGGCCATCGGCCTGAAAGCGACAACCGAACAGGCGTTTAAAATGTTGGCACGGGGCGGCACAGCGACCGTTATCGGCATGATCCCCATTGGGACCAATATCGAACTACATGGTGCAGACTTCCTGGCGGAGAAGAAAATCCAGGGCTCGCTGATGGGGTCGAACCGCTTTCCTGTCGACATGCCGCGCTATGTCGATTTCTACATGGCGGGAAAGCTGAAGCTCGACAACATGATCTCGCAGCGCATTAAGCTCGCGGATGTAAACAGCGCGTTTGAGGAGCTCGAGCGCGGAGAACTCGCACGTTCTGTGATCATGTTCGACTGAGGAAAGAAACCTCTCGTGAAGCAAAGGCGGTCTTCGGGCCGCCTTTTTATTTGAGGTGGTGCAGCAGGCCGGCATAGAGCATCGAAAATGCCGTCTCATCCAGTGGTTCCGAGTGATTCCAGGTGGCGCTCACGCAATAGCTGTCGCCGCTCTTGTTGGTCACAGACGTTGTGAAATTCAGCACCCCAAAATCGCTGCCACCCTTATAGGCGATTTGATCCCAATCTGACTTGAGCGCAATACCTGGATTTATCTGCGTCACATCCAGGTTGCGCACGTCTTCCATCAACCGACAAAGCTCGGCGACGGAAAAAAACCACTCGATCTGCAGGAGTGGGTCTGTGTTCAGCTCCCCGACTGCAGGCAATGGTCTGTCAGCGAGGTCAGACAGGATCCGCATGCGCTCATCGAAATTCCCGTCAACGAATCTGGCACGTAAACCATCTGCATCCCTGCGTTTCAGCTGAAAAAACTCACGCGTGGTCAGAAAGGGTCGGTTCCCAGGGCTCACGGTTTCAAGGCTCCCCCTGGAAACCAAATCCATCAAACCATCCGTCGCCGTGTTGTCACTGACAGATATCATCAGACTGGCAAGCGAATGAATTGTAAGCGGAGCCCCTTCAGGCCAATCCTGAAGCTGACCAGATGGCAGGCTCCGCCAATCATCGTCAATCTCGACGATTTGATCCCATTCCAACTTGCCGGCACCAATAAGCTTATCGAGCGCTTTGAGGACCGCGAGCTTGAACGTAGACCCCACAGCCAGGGGCGCCCCACCGTCCAGATCTCCCACCACTTTGTCATCAGTTGTCACGATGGCCGAAACCTGCCCCGGCAGATCGGCAAATGTCGCGAGAGCTTCCTCCAGGGACGCCGTGTAGATGATCGGCGGGTCGATCCACAGAGAGGAAATGAGTCCTTCTGACGTAACCGCAATGTCAAAACTGAATTCTCCTAACTCAAATCGGGCGAGACACTTCGGGGTACACGGTTCAATGGCCTGGAGTCTGCCCAGATCCTCCTGCAGCCCGGCCACAACGCGCGGAACCGCTGACGACAAGCCCTGATTTGCAAACCACGCAATGTCCACTTCGTCCGCTGAGAACAACCTCTCCGCAGCTTGCTCGGCATTCAAGACCTCTGCCCGGGCAAGGTCAGCCCCTCCCCAAACCACCATTGCGCTCAGCGCCAGCATCAAAACCCGCATAAATCCTCAGCTTTCCGGCCATCATGGGCACGCAAGAGAAGTGTAACAGTGTGTTTCAACCGCTTGAAGCTGTGAGACCGCAAACCTAGGTCTTGAGGGTCACGGTTTTTCGTGACGCTTAAGAAAGGAGAACGATATGTCTTATGCCTCGGATGCTTCCGACTCCCAATCAGGGTTCGGTTTGGAGAGGCTCGACGACCTGTCGAAAGGTGCCTGGATTGCGATCTTGGTGGTCGCGTTCATTTTAGCCTGGCCTATCGGCCTGCTGATCCTGGGTTACCTACTTTGGAGTGGAAAGATGCAGTCTTGGAGAAGTGAATATCGCTGCGGCAGACGCAGCCGTCGTCGTCACGGGCGCCGTTCGCGGCCGACCGGAAATACGGCTTTTGACGGCTACCGCCGTGAAACCTTGAAACGGCTTGAAGAGGAGCAGGAAGCCTTTGAAGAATTCCTTGCCCAGCTTCGCCAGGCAAAGGACCAAAAGGAGTTTGATGAATTCATGGCGCAGCGCGCGCAAAAGGATGAAGGGTCAGGCCCCTCACCAGCCGCTAGTTAAGCGCACCTGAGTTCAGACAGACTGACTGGTTGTGACGCCGCTTCTCCGAAGCGGCGTCCGTTGGCTTGCGATCTCTAGCTTGCCGCCTCTAACTTGCCGAAAGCGTCAGCAAGCTTGGCTTTTTCAGCTTCTGCAGTCGCTTTCCGCTCCCGCTGCTCATCAATGACCGCCTGCGGTGCTTTTGAGATGAACTTCTCATTCCCGAGCTTGCCGTCGATCTTTTTAATCTCTCCATCAAGCTTTGCCATGGCCTTTTGGAGACGGTCCTTCTCAGCCGAAAGGTCAATCACATCGGCGATGGGAAGAGCACCCGTCGCTTCGTCAATCACGAACTGCAAGGACCCTTGAGGCAAATCATCGCCGAGACGCGCTTCCGACAGACGTGCCATGCGGCACAAGAGATCATTATGGCGTGCCAGCCGATCTTCCGTCGACGCGTCCGTCCCTTTCAGGATAAGCGGGATTTTGGCTCCAGCGGGCACATTCATTTCCGCGCGTACCGAGCGCACCTCGGAGATCAGTCGGATCACCCAATCCATTTCTGCGTCAGCTTCAGCATCCACCAACCCGGTATGGCGAGGCCAATTGCTTAACATGAGCATCGTTGCCCGCGACGTTCCGGTCTCCCCAGTTTTCTGCCAGAGTTCTTCTGTCAGGAAAGGCATAAACGGATGCAGCAGTGTCATCGCCTGATCGAGAACCCATGCCGCAGTCGCACGGGTCTCGGCCTTTGCGGCGGCATCGTCACCCTGTAACGACGGCTTCGCAAGTTCCACGTACCAATCACAGAAGATATTCCAGATGAATCGGTAGGTGGCATTTGCAGCCTCATTGAACCGATAGGCTTCAATCTCTTCAGTGATTTTATCCGCCGTCTTTTGAACCTCGCCGACAATCCATCTATTGAGAGTTTGGGTCACATCTGACGGGTCAAACCCATCTTCCCGCACACACTCGTTCATTTCGCAAAATCGTGCTGCATTCCAGAGCTTGGTGCCAAAGTTGCGATAGCCTTCAACGCGGGAGGTCGAGAGTTTCACGTCCCGCCCCTGCGCTGCCATGGCGGCAAGCGTAAACCGCAATGCATCGGCACCGTATTCGTCAATCAAGCCCAGGGGGTCGACTACATTGCCCTTTGACTTGGACATTTTGGCGCCGTGCTCATCCCGCACAAGAGCGTGGACATACACCGTATGGAACGGCACATCCTTCATGAAATGGAGGCCCATCATCATCATGCGCGCCACCCAGAAGAAGATGATGTCAAAGGCCGTGACCAGAACGTCGGTCTTGTAGTGGCGGTTCAACTCTGGTGTTTCGTCTGGCCACCCAAGTGTAGAAAATGGCCAAAGTCCAGACGAGAACCAGGTATCCAGCACATCTTCATCACGGGTGAGCTCGATGTTGGCTCCGTGCTTTGCGCGCGCGAGCTCATAGGCCTCGTCTTCGTTGTGGGCAACGAAGACCTCTCCCTCGGGGGTATACCAGGCAGGTATCTGGTGTCCCCACCATAACTGCCGTGAGATACACCAAGGCTGAATGTTGCGCATCCACTCGAAATAGGTTTTGTCCCAGGTCTTGGGCACAAACTGGGTCTGACCGCGTTCCACCGCTTCAATCGCTGGCTTGGCGAGCGTGGGTGCATCAACATACCATTGGTCGGTGAGCCAGGGTTCAATGACGTCGTTGGAACGATCGCCGTAAGGCACCATAAGCGTGTGATCGTCGATCTTCTCAACCAGCCCGAGGGCCTCCAGATCTGCAACCACCTGCTTTCGCGCGATATACCGCTCCATCCCACGATATTTTTCGGGGACCTCTTCGTTGAGGCACGCCTTGGCATCAAAGATATTGATCATTGGCAGGTCATGACGCCGCCCGACTTCAAAGTCGTTGAAGTCATGCGCGGGCGTGATCTTCACAGCACCCGACCCTTGCTCTGGGTCCGCGTGTTCATCGGCAACGATCGGGATCAGCCGCCCAACCAACGGCAAGACGACATTCTTGCCGATCAGGTCTTTGTAACGCTCATCGTCTGCATTGACGGCAACGGCGGTGTCACCCAGCATCGTCTCCGGCCGAGTGGTCGCAACAACGATGTACCGCCCTTCCTCTCCCTCGATCGGATAGCGGAAATGCCAGAGACTGCCCTGCACTTCTTTCTGCTCGACTTCAAGGTCCGAAATGGCCGTCCCCAGAGTGGGATCCCAATTGACCAGGCGCTTGTCTTTGTAGATCAGGCCTTCTTTGTGAAGCTGTACGAAGACTTTTAGGACAGCTTCGGACAGGCCCTCATCCATGGTGAAGCGTTCGCGGCTCCAGTCACAGGAGGCGCCCAGCCGGCGGAGCTGGTTTGTAATCGTGCCCCCACTCTCGCCCTTCCACTTCCAGACGCGCTCAAGGAAAGCCTCACGCCCCATCTCACGGCGTCCAGTGTTGCCCTCTTCGGCCAGCTGCCGCTCGACCACCATTTGTGTCGCGATGCCAGCGTGGTCGGTTCCTGGCTGCCACAGCACATCCTTGCCGCGCATCCGTTCAAACCGCACCAAAATGTCCTGTAGTGTGTTGTTGAGTGCATGGCCCATATGCAATGAGCCCGTCACATTGGGTGGCGGAATGACGATGGTGTATGGCGGCGCACCCGCCTCGACCCGCTTGGGGTCGCCGGCCTTAAAGGCACCTGAGGATTCCCAGGTTTTATAGAGTCGTTCTTCAACGTCCTGCGGACGGAATGTCTTTTCCAGCATGGAAAGTCTCGTAATTTCAAAGGAAAGCGGGCCTGAGAGCCTTGGACGCGCGCGAAAGACCGCTTTGAGCAGCCGTTACAGCATAAGGGATGCCGGCCCGCAAGGGCTCCGCATCCGAGAGGGTCTCAGACATGAGATGTGGGTCAGGCGCAAATTGGGTGGTTTAAGCCCAAGGCCGACAGGTGGTGAAACCTAGCGGCCGCGCCGGGCGACTCGCTCGATTTCCTCGCGAACCATACGTTCCACCAGCTCCGGCAAATTCTGGTCCATCCACTCCTTGAGCATTGGGCGCAACATATCTGCCACAAGATCTTCCAATGTGCGGGAATCACCGGTTGAGGTGAGGATGGAGCTCGCCAGCGCCCCAAAGGCAGCCGCAGTCGCTGTCTCGGTGCTTCCTGAAATGAGTGAAGAATCCGCTTCAACGGCCGCGACTGGCGCGGGTGTCGGTTCGGGCTCCGGAGCGAGTTCTTCTTCCGGCTCCTCGAAAGGCTCGCCGAAATCAATATCGTCTTCGATCTCGTCAGCCTGCGCAGCAGCCTCGACCTCAGGCTCTGGTTCCGGAGCTGGCTCCGGCTCAGGCGCGACTTCAAGCTCCACTGGCTCTTCCGCAGGTTCTGGCTCAGGAGTGGGCTCCGGCTCGGGCTCAGGTTCAGGTTCCTCGACAACCATCTCCGTGAGGTCCATCACGTCTTCTTCCTCAGCCTCCGCTTCGGGCTCAGGAGCAGGTTCTGCGGCCACTTCTTCGGCAGCGGTTTCTGTTTCGCCGCCTTCTTCATCATCCTCAGAAATAATCCGGCGGATTGACGCCAGGATTTCTTCCATTGTTGGTTCTGGGCTTTCGGCT
Source organism: Parvibaculaceae bacterium (assembly GCA_965267265.1). Taxonomy (GTDB): domain Bacteria; phylum Pseudomonadota; class Alphaproteobacteria; order Parvibaculales; family Parvibaculaceae; genus Mf105b01. Next base: position 3,589,685 of record OZ253944.1, on the reverse strand, counting down.
TCGTCGCTCATATCGACCGCATCCTACTTGTACATTGTGCTTCCCAGGCGGGCTGGGCGAAAATTTCGAAAATCTTAGGGCAGCAGCGCAGTAATGCCAACTAACGCTGTATCAATAAACGACTATTCGTCGTTCGTACCCCATCCCACCCATTGATGTTTAACATCTTCATAATTTTCAACGGGGTCATAATAGTCGACCGCAAGACCAAGATCGCGGGCGCTGAGTTGTCCGACGGCAGACAACAGGCCATAGCCAGCGACATATTCGTCTCTTTCCGCAGTCACAAGCGAGACCTGGCTATCCAGAAGCTCCTGCTCCGCATCCAGCACGTCCAGAGTGGTTCGAGACCCAACCTGAGCTTCCTGACGAACCCCATCCAGGGCAATTTCGTTCGCCCGAACCTGTTGCCGGTTGGAGACGATCGCTGAGCGGGTTGCACGCAACTGTTCCCAAGCATTTCGGACCGACTCCTCAACCTGCCGCAAGGTATCAGCTACCTGCAGTTTGCTCTGGCTTTCTAGGTGTTTGGCCTCCCGAATAGCCGAATATTCAGAGCCGGATTGATAAAGTGGAATTGAGATTGTGCCCAAAATTCGTGTCGTCGTTGAGCGTGCAGTTGTACTCGAAGGTTCTTCTGCATGCTCGTAAGAAGCGTCTAGCGAGACAGTGGGCAACAGGCCCCCTTTGGCAACCGTCACGGCATGGCCGGCAGCGCGCTCCGAATGTCTTGCGGCTTCAAGCGCCGGGTTGGCAGATATTGCTAGTTGCATCGCCTCTGCTTCGCTTTGCGGTAGTGCTGGCAGAGGAGGAGCAGGCTCAAGCGTGCCAGGCGTGTTGCCCACAACACGTTCATACGCTGCGCGGCTTGCGATCAGCGCCGCTTCGGCAGCAATCAAATTGGTATCAGACAGGCTGAGCCGTGCTTCGGACTGTGCTACGTCGGTCCGTGTGATCTCTCCGACGCGAAACCTATCCTGCGATGCTTCCAGTTGACGTCTTAAAACCTCAACATTCTTCCGACGAAGGTCGACCACAGCTATGTCGCGCACGACATCCATGTAAGCGGTCACCGCGTTGAGAAGAGTTGTTTGTTCAACATTCCGCAGGTTTTCACGACCGGCTTCGACTGAAGCTTCAGCCTGGCGAGCTCCGTAGAGCGTTCTGCCGCCTGTGAAGAGGTTCTGAGACAGCGCCAATGTCCCGGTCAATGGGTCAAACGTCTGTTTGCCGCCAAACCCCGAAAGAGCGATCGACGAATCCGAATCCGTTTCGACGCTGCCGAATGAGCCCGTTGCCGACAGAGACGGTCGCCAGCCCGCAAGCGCCTGAGGCACCTGCTCGTCCGTCGCCCGCAAGCCGGCACGCTGAGCAAGGAGGGCCGGATTCGATTGATAGGCGGCAGCCAAAGCATCAAACAGGTTTTCAGCTTGCGCAGGCGTCACCAATGCGACAGCGCCGAGCGCCACACTACCCAACAAACGCGCCAGATGCGTTTTTAGTAACGATGTCATGGGTTTCCTACTCAAACCTGTTTGTGTCATCTCACCCTCTCCCAGACAGAAATTCGCTCGCTCGATCCTGCCGTACCGTGTACTTCGTCCGGTTTGTTCCGGCGCATAGTGCGTTGAAAATGGTAACCGGGACATTAACCTTAGCGGAACATAAACACAGAGGATATGTGGGAAATAGCATTAGAATGTAAAGGTTTCTGCGACCTCAAAGCCCGGCAGAGGATGAATTCCTGCTTCAAAACCGTTCCGGTGGGTCGAATGAGCACCACTTTTCAGATAGACCCGCGCTTTTCCGACATTGCCCTCGATGACAACGGCGACGAGCCTGCCTCCTTCATTTAATTGTTCCAGTAGGCCGTTGGGTACAAAAGGCACCGATCCATTGAAGAATATGACATCGAAAGGTCCCTGCTTGGTGTTTCCTTCCGCCAGGGCACCTTCGATAACAGCGGCATTGTCAACACCGAGATCCAGCAGCGTCGCACCTGCTTTCTCCGCCAAGTCCGAATCGCATTCAATAGCCACAACCGTGTCGGCAAGGTCGGCTAACAAAGCGGTCGAATAGCCGGTCGCGGGCCCGACATCCAAGACCAGGTCCGTCGATGATAAGGACGCCAGCTCCATCAGCTTTGCCAATACGCGAGGGTCCATGAGAAATCTGTCTGGCGTCTCCTGCATCGCCTCTTTGACACACAGGTCATCGCCCACATAGGCGATCGAGCGCTTTGCTTCAGGTACGAACTTCTCTCGTGGAACCTTGAGCATTGCGCCAAGAATGCGCTCGTCGGTGACCCCGGAGGTCATGACATGACTCTCCACCATATTCTTTCTGGCAGCGTCCAACTCGCTCATCGTCCCTCTAACTTAAGACCCTCAAGTGCCCATAGACCAATAATGCCAGAGATTGCAAAACCGGCTTAAGTCCCTGCAGGTTTATACTGACCGAAGCGGCCAAAAACAATTGGATTCAAGGCCCCAGGACGCGCCCTATTCATAAGATCTGCGGCGATTTCTTCATTGTAGCACCTCCCCGAACTTGGTATATCCCCGCTGCCCGGCTGTGAATTGCCCGGCGGAGAGGCCACGTGGCGGAGTGGTTACGCAGCGGATTGCAAATCCGTGTACCCCAGTTCGATTCTGGGCGTGGCCTCCAGTTTTCCCACTGTCATATCAAAATTGTGCCTGCAGCCAGTCAGGCCGCGAAACCGTCTGTACGGGCCGATGCACCTCCAACGAGTGGCCTGGCCTCGTTCGTTCTATCCGACCTTAGCCGCACATATGCGATTCCGCCCCAGACAAGGCCCATCAACAGATACACATGACGCCAGTTATCAATATCGATGATGAATGCTTCAGCCGCGTGGGCGGCAAAGGTTGCAACTGCGACAATCTGAAGTCCCTGGAACGGGGTCCGCTCAAAACACGCCCTGATGCCAAGCGTGATCGTTGTTAGCATAAGACCAATGAACGCAAATCCGGATAGCCATCCGCCCGCGAGAAAGACGTTCAAATAGACATTATGCGGGTCGAAACCGGCGATCTTCGCCCACTGCGACGGGCCGATGCCAAAAGGTTTTTCGATGACGGTCTGGATTGCTTGCTCTTGAACGGCAAACCGCCCACCCTCTTCAGACACATCATAGGATTGCGTCAGAGAAAATCGTTCTTCAAATAAGTCCGAAACAATGTCGGATGACAGGGCCCAGGCGATTACGCAGGCCGCTAAGACGCCAATCAGCGATACCGCCAGTGTAAGACGCGCAATCTGCCTTGCCGACGTCGCGGTCATCCAGGTAAGCACAAGAAAGACGCCGCCAGCGACAACAAGATTGCCCCACGCACCGCGCGAGAAACTGAGAAGAATGCCGAGGAACAAGAGACCAACAAGTGGTACTAGAAGAAGGTCTCGCCGCTGCGAAGACATAGAGAGCCTATAGACCAGAAAAAGGATCGGTCCGACCAGAAAGGGTCCAAAAACATTAGGGTCGTTAAACGTGCTGCGAACGCGACTATAGCGAAGAAAGCTTTCGGCGTCGGGTATCAGACCGAAATAGGCAGCACACCCGATCGCAGCCGCAATGGTAGCTGACAGCGTATAGGCCCACCAGATAATCGCCAGATTACGTGACGGGTTCGCGACCACAAGGGCAGCAAAAAAGAACATGCTCAAAACGAGATACACCGACACCAACAGAAAATCGGTAACACGGTCAATATAAAGGGCTCCGATCCCGGAAAACGCATATCCGAGCAACAACAGACCCCAGAGAATTGCAGGCAAGCGCAGATCCTTTGGAAACCGAAGACCTACCGCAAAGGTGAATGCAATGGTCACCACCATCAACAGATCATAAGGTGCCGGCGTGGAGGAGGATCCACTTGACTCCGTGGTCACATAAAAGCCTGTGGTGACGGTGAGGAACAACAAGCCGCTGCAAACAAGCGTCCAGAATGTATGTCCCCCCGTACGAACCGTACTGGCCATGCCCCCAATATCACGCTGCCATCCGTCCATTGAATTGCCTCAGTAAGCGTTTTCGCCCTTCAGCAGCGCCCATGGGGTCCGCAGGATGATGTAGAGGTCGAAGAAGAGTGACCAATTGTCGATATAGAACAGATCATATTCCGTCCGACGACGGATTTTTTCATCAGTATCTGTTTCGCCGCGCCACCCGTTAACCTGAGCCCATCCGGTAATGCCCGGTTTGACCCGATGCCGGGCGAAATATCCATCTACGACGTCGCCATAGAGCTGGTCTGCCGCCTTCGCGAGAACAGCATGTGGTCTAGGGCCCACCATCGACATGTCTCCTTTGAGGACCGTGATAAGTTGCGGCAACTCATCGATACTGGACCGCCGGAGGAAACGCCCGACCGTAGTCACCCGGTCATCATCAGCAGTGACCAGTTTCTCTGCATTCGCATCCTGATTGGCATGCGTGAGCGTTCTGAATTTGTAGACTTCGATAAGCTCGTTGTTGAACCCGTATCGTCTTTGCTTGAAGAAGACGGGCCCCTTGCTATCGAGTTTGATGGCGATCGCTGCCGTGACAAAAATGGGCAGTGACGCAACCAGCATCGCCGCTGCGATGATCCGATCTGAGACCGTCTTCACAACATAGTCCCAATCAGTGAGCGGCCTTTTGTAGATGTCCAGAAAGGGAACATTTCCGATATAACTATAGGTGCCTGATTTGAAGCGGAGCCGAGAATCAAGGGCACTCAACCGAATGTCTACAGGCAGCACCCAAAGCTTGCGCAGCAGTTCAAGCATCCGGGATTCAGCCGTCATTGGCAGAGCCACCAGCAGCATGTCGATACGATTTGAACGCGCAAACCGGACGAGTTCGTCGAAACTGCCGAGCTTTTTCACACCATGAACCATATCCGGCGCACGGTCTGAAGATCTGTCGTCAAACACGCCGCAGATGTTGATGTAGTGCACATCTGACTCTTGAAGCGCGTCGATCAAGCGTTGGCCGGTTTGACCGCCGCCGACAAGAACAACGTTTTGCTGCAACCGGCCCTGCTCAGCCCACTTCCCGATAATGAAATGAGCGGTGGAGCGGACAAACGCGATGCTGATCAAGCCACTAAGGAACCAAGTGGCAAGCCAGACCCTCGAAAGGCTTTCGGTTTCTTTGATCAGGATAGAACCGATAAGCCCAACAATGAATACGCCGGTCCAAGTAGCACAGGCAGAGCGAATTGTACCCCACTGCATCTGCAAAACAGCAACGCGATAAAGACGCGAAAAGTCGCTTGCGAGCACGTAGACGATCGGCAAAGCAACAATGAGCGTCGCATAGAAGACGAGGGCGTCGCGCACATGAGCCCCAACATACAACCACGCGATCGCGACGCCGAGCCCCAGAAGAACCGCAGCCTCAATCAATCGCAACGTGCCTCGGACAACTTTGGGAGAGATCGATGTGAGAACCTTCGATCGTCGATCAATACTTGGCACCGGCCCCGTCGGCCGCCCTTCCCGATCAAAACGGGGACTAGAAGCCCCACCTGAAACATCAGATCCAATGGAGGCATCTGTTGGGGCACCGTGTTGAGTTGGGTTAGGTCCAGTCATTCTGCGGCGTCCAATTTTGGCTGTCGCGAGGCATCTGACGGTTGGCCCAGCCTGTCAGAGATCCCCAGCAATGCGGTCGCATAGACGTGCGCGACCTGGTCCGCCATTTTTGACAGAGAGAATTCTTCTTTCACATGCAAACGCAAGCGCTCGGCGCCCCAAGCATGTTGTTCCTCATGGTCCAGAAAATGCACCATGGCTAGCTGCAACGCGCGCGCATTGGCGGGTTCGATCAACTGGTCGGCGAAAGGACCGAATATCTCCGGGATGCCGCCCGTCGAAGTTGCAATCAGCGGCCTTCCGGCCGCGATAGCCTCTAAGGCAACGTAGGGAAATGAGTCATGGTGCGAGGGCATCACAACAGACTTGGCACGCGCAAAAGCGTCGCGCGCTGGAAGCGGACCCAGAACATTTACTGTCCCGGCTAGCGATCTTGCCTCCACAGCTGTGCGAAATGCGGCCAAATCAGGACCGTCTCCGACAACATCAACTTTGATTTGCCGCTCCGCTGCGATACCGGCGACGGCATCAAGCAACGTGAAAACACCCTTGAGTTCGCGAATTTCGCCTAGGAACAGAAAGTCGGCCGGGTCATGGTTGGTCGAAACGGTGTCAAACTCGTGCGGTCCCAAACCGTTATGAACGACGCGGGTATTGGCTGGCAGTGCGCCATACCGATCGGCAAAGACTGACCGCGCAAACTCAGACTCGAAAATCAAACCGTCGGTCCGGTTCAACATCATCTGCTCTGCGAAGCCGAACAACATTCCCAGAGGACTGTTTGGCGCATAATGTATGCTGCCCCCATGAGGCGTATAAACTCTGCCTATGGACCCGGCATTCGTCGCACATCTCGCAAGCAGGCCGCCTTTGGCACCGTGGCCGTGCACCACATTCGGGGAGAGCTCGCGGATCGTCGCAGCCATGGCCCGCAAGGCTTTGGCGTCACTTAATCCGGGCAGCCGACTCAATCCAATTCGAGTTACACCAAGGGCGCAGTTCTTTTCCAGCTCTGCTAGGCGATTTTGCGTATGAAGGTCATTTGGCTCGTTTGCACACAAAACGCCGACAGCATGACCGGCTTCACTTTGCGCCTGCACAAGGTCACAGACATGCCGGAACAAACCGCCGACAGGCGCGCGCAGACAATGCAGAATTCTCAAGGGGGCTGTGGGAACTCGGGAACTCATGGCGAACCTCAGAAATATCGTTCACGTATGAGGATCGTGTCGCCAGGTCGGACAGCCGCCGTCGTCTCGACTCCCAACTCGATGATCCGATCTCCGAGATTGCGTGTCACACGCGCAACATTCGTATTCGCGCGATGGGTATACCCACCCGCAATGGCCACAGCGGTATTAACTGTCATGCCCGCCACGAACGGATATTGCCCCGCACTGGTGACTTCTCCGAGGATGAAGAAAGGCCGGAAATTCAGGACCTCAACGCTGACGTTGGGATCGCGCAAGAGTGTCTGGGACAACACGCTAACGAGCGCAATCTCCAGCTCATCGGTTGTAAGGCCCCTCGCCTGCACCGCCTGAATCAGCGGCATTGAAATCTCACCAGCACCATCGACAGCGTACTCGCCCGTCAGATCTTCCTGACCAAAAACGATAACGCGTAGCCGGTCTCCGCTGTCCAATCGATAAGGCGCATTTTGGCCGGATACGGGCATTTCAGAAAGAACGCCAGTATTGGCACAAGCCCCCAGCGTGAGGGCAATCACTGCGATGATACAAAAGCGGCTCATAGCGGGCCTTTTGCTGATCCTGAGATTGCCGTCCACGCTAGACCGAATTCGTTAAGACTTTCCGACCAACCGCCTCCCTGCACATATTACGTAAACCATCAAAAGGTAGGTTTTCATTGGCGCTCACGCGTGTTGTTAAGCATTCCGTTACCTAAACGCCGTCTACTCGGGCTTCGTGAACAAGTCCGGACTTTCGGACCTGGCGACATCTGTGTGTGCGGGAAACAGAAATAGGTTATGAGCGATACGTCAGCCACACCTCACACCACCGGTTATGCGGCGCCTCGTGCCGACGCCAGCTTCGGTGATCGCCGCCGCGCACCCACAAGTAGCGACATTGATCCTTGGGATCTTTTAAGAGCCATTTGGGCGCGCAAAGAACGGCTTCTGGTTCTCTTCGTTGTGTTTCTGACCATTGGGTCCTTTTGGGTCCTGACCATGCGCCCGACCTATGTCGCGGAGTCTCAGGTATCCATCAAGCCGCGCTCCGGGGAGATCTCCCGTTTCGACACGCCGGAAAGACCGCAGCAGGCCGATCCGATTTCAGTCGAAAGCGAAGTGCAGATCCTCACCTCGGGCGCCCTGGCGCCGGCCCTCATACGCCAGCTCAATCTGCACCAACTGCCAGAGTTCAATCCGGTGCTGCGAAGCGGAGGCACCTTCTCCCAAATTTTGCAGATTTTTGGCGTTTCGTCGAAACCAAGGCGCGCATCTGTTGCCGCGATCACAGAAAATGTAATGGATCGCCTGTCCGTATACCGCCGCGGTGACAGTCGGGTGATCGCAATCCGCTTTACATCGAGTGATCCGAAGCGCGCTGCGGCTTTGGCTAACGCCTATGCTGAAATCTACATCGCGCAGCAGGTCGCTGACGGCAACGCTCTCAACGCCGAGGCGACCGCCTGGCTGAAGGAGCAGATCGAGAACCTTCGCGACGAAGTGGCTCTTTCCGAGGCCGCTGTGGAACAATTCCGCGGTCGGACCGGTCTGTTCCCAGCGAACAACACGACGCTGCCGCGCGAAGAACTCTCGCAGCTGAGCGCGCAATTGGTTCAGGCTCAAGCCGACCGATCTGCGGTTATGGCCCGCCTGTCCTTGGCCAAGGAGCTGGTGGACACAGAAGGTGCCATTGACACGACAGCAGAAGTGCTGGCGTCGCCCCTGATTCAGAACCTTCGACAGCAGGAAGTGCAGCTAAGAGCACAGATCGCCGAGTTGTCCGCGACACTGCTACCCTCTCACCCTCGCATGCGCACGTCCCAGGCCAATCTTCAGGATCTTAGACTTCAGATCGGCCGCGAGGTTGCCAAACTCATCCGCAGCATGGAAAACGAGGCGCATATCGCCAATGAACGCGTCCGCACCCTCAGTGATCGTGTCGGTCGCTTGAAAGGGCGTGTTGCCCGTCTAGGCCAGCAGGAAGTCGAGCTACGAGCCCTTGAGCGCGAAGCCGTCGCCAATCGGACCTTGTTGGAGCAATTCCTCGGGCGGTATGAAGCCGCCAGCGCTCGGGCTTCAGCCGACGGCGCAGTGGCAAATGCAACCATCGTCTCCCGCGCGCCGGTCCCGACCAGTCCCGCCGCTCCTAACCGCAAATCTGCAATGATCCTGGCAATCATTGGCTCTGCTTTTGGCGCAGTCGCGGTGGTTTTTTTGATAGAGGCGATGGCACCAGGCTTCCGCACGGCCGAACAGGTCGAACGCCAAACAGGGATGCCTTTTCTAGGAACGATGCCTTCGATCGCAGGATCGAGATCGTCGGCTGGCATCGCCGCCAATACAATCCGCAGCCCCTATGGCTATATCGCAGAAGCATTGCGCCGCCTTCAATCCAATCTCTTGCTTGCCCGTGTGAATGGAAAGCCAGCGAGAACACTTCTGGTTACCTCAGCCGTTGATGGTGAAGCAAAAAGCGGCGTAGCCGGTGGGCTCGCACGCTTGATGGCACAAAGCGGCTACCGTGTCCTCTTGATTGATGCGGACCTGCGTCGCCCTGGCGTCAACCAAACATTGGGTCTTCACCCGACCTGGGGCCTTTCAGAGGTTCTCAGTGGACGGGTGGAATTTGAACGTGTGGTGATGCGTGATCACGCAACGCCTCTCCATGTCCTCCAGGCCGGCAGCCAGGTTTCCAATCCAACATCATTGCTTGGGTCATCGCGGATGACTTGGATGATGTATGCGCTCGTGCAGAACTACGACTATGTTGTGATTGATGGCCCGCCGGTGCACTCAGCGTCCGAGGCTCCGGTCCTCTCGCAGATGACGGACGTCACCGTCATGTGTGTGAAGTGGGGTGCGACAAACCGCCGATCTGTCATGCGGGGCCTGAAGTCCCTCGCGGCGGCATCGACTCGGCGTGTTGGTGTTTTCTTGACGGGTGTCGACCAGCGGCAATACCGCCGGCTCACAGACGACGCCGCAGACGTCTAGAACGTCTGCCTATTTCGCAGCAACCTTCTCCCGGAGTTTTGTGAAGGCCGCCCAAAGTATCGGCGTCTGTTTGATCTTGCGCTTCGCAGCGAGCTTCAGTCGGGAGTTGATCAAGAACAGACGTCCCTTGAGGGTTTCGGCGGCCAAGTGATCGTGAAGATCAATCTTGGTTTCGCACCATTCGTGCTTGTAGCGCTCATCACCGATGGTGAAGTCGAAAGTGTCTATGCCTTTGTCGACCGCCCACTTCATGGTTTCCACCAAGGCCTGAACACCTGGCGCATACCGACCGAACTTGGGGCCATCGTAGCTTGCAAGCAGGTAATAAAAGCGACCCTTGTGTACCAAGCCCCAATTGCCGGCAACATAATCTCCGCCAACTTCCATGTGAGACACATGTGCACCACCGTCTGCACCGGCCTTCACTGACAGAGCTTTATAGAAGTCGACGTAGCCGGGTTTGGACAGAAAATCGTTCGCGCCCATGGCCTTGAGCGCCGCAGACTTAAGCTCGACGAGCTGTTCAACAGACGCCTCAATCGCCTTTGATGACTCTGGATGCACATAGCGAGTCTCGCCAATTGCTTCGAGCTTTTTGCGTCGGCTCCGAAAATGACGCTTTGCTTTGGAGTTCCTCTTTTCGTCGTAATACGCATCGAAATCGTCGCCCAGCGTCGTCATATGCGCGCCGCTGGCGTTGAGCTGCGTGCTAAGCTCCAGAAATGGGTTCGGCTGGCCATCGACCATCGCTGGTTGGCGCATGAGCTCCGCAACATCATAGGCGGGAAGAACCACCTGAATATCAGCCCAAAGGTTGGCAAACTCGCCAGGGGCTACATGATCCAAAAAATTGGGTGCCAGGAGTGGTGCGTTGTAGTCGTTGAGGTCACCGCCAAGCCAAGAAAGCTTCCGCAAGCCACCAGTCGTTTCAATACCAAAGGGCAAGATCATCAACGGCTTGGCTTTGGACCCCCAAGCAACAACGATCTGCAATTCAACGTCAGACCGCGACCCGATATGTTCGTACCATGTCTCTAGAAAATTGAATGTTTGGAAAGCAAAGCCGTCAGCAACTTTCTCAAACCGGCGCCAAACAGCTTCAACGGTCGAGAATTCGTTATGAACTGACAGGAGAACTGAGAGCCGGGCGTCTTTTTGTCCGTCGGACGCTGGCACTCCGACCAGCGGAGCAGATGTATATTTTTGCGCAGAAAGGGACATGGGGGTGTCTTCCTGATATCTCATGTTTCGTTCTGGCACACTCATGTGTCCCAGGACCGCCGGATTTCCTGTCTTTTCTCAATTGAAGACAGTGAAATCACTGGTCATGCCAGGATTTGCAATATCCGTGCACATAAGCTGCATTTTGCGAATGTTCTAGCTAACTCCCCAAGAACCGGGCCCGCAGTCTGGTAAAGGTGGTCCAGAACAACGGCGTCTGCTTGATCTTGCGCTTGAGGGCCAGAAACAGTTTTGTTTCGAGCAGCGCCAGCGAACCGCGGACATTTTGCGCAGCCAAATGATCATGAAGATCAATATGGATCTCACACCATTTGTCTTTGTAGCTTTCGTCACCGACGGTGAAGTCAAAGATCTCAATACCCTGGTCCGTAGCCCATCGCATTGTTTCGACCAGGGCCTGCACACCTGGCTTGAAACGGCCGTAGGTTGGCCCATCATAGCTGGCTAGCAGATAGTAAAAGCGTTTCTTGTGCACCAGCCCCCATACGCCCGCAACGTAGTCGCCGCCGACCTGCAGATGCGATACGTAAACGAGGCCCTCACCGATCTGGTTTGAAGCCAGAGATTTGTAAAACGCTTCATGGCCCGGCTTTTTAAGGAAATTTGGCGCCCCCATGGCACTCAATGAAGCCGTTTTAAGCCGAACAAGCTTATCTATGGATGCTGTGACTTCTTCCTTCGTGCGAGGATGTACGAATAGCGTTTCTCCCAACGCCTCCAGCTTTTTCCGCCGATTCCGAAGATGACTTCGTGCCTTAGAGTTCCGCTTCGCCTGATAATAGGCCTCAAAATCCTCCCCTAGCTTCGTCATGTGCGCGCCGCTGGCATTGAGCTGTGTCGGAAGCTCCAGAAGTGGATTGGCTTGCTCGTTAACCAGGTCCGGCTGCCTCAGCATTTCGACCCAATCATGCGGCGGTAACAACGAGACAATGTCTGGCCAAATAGCGGCGAACTGTCCGGATGAAACGTGTCTTGAGAAGCTAGGAGACAAAAGCGGCGCGTTGTAATCACTAACGTCGTTTCCAAGCCATGTCAGCTTGCGTGCAAACCCACTTTTCTCAATCCCGAGCGGCAGGATCATGATCGGTACCGCATCAAGGCCCCAAGCAACCACAATCTGAACATCAATACTACTCCGGCACCCGATCTCTGTGTACCAGGTCGCCAAAAAGTCGAATGTTTGAAAGGCAAAGCAATCAGCAGTCTCTTCAAACTGGCGCCAGATTGCTTCCACGGAGGAAAAATCTGTATGAACCGAAAATAAGACGGGCTCACGGTCCTGCGTCTTCAATCCCGTTTCTTGGGTCTCCCCAAGCGTTTCAGGATCTATCTCTTGGATACTGACCGACATCCAGAATCCTTCCAGGAGCACGTGTCTCATTCTGGAACGCATAAACGCGCCAAGAAGTGACGTACTGCAATCATTTCTCAATTAAAGACAGTCAAACTGCCGTCATTGCCATCTGATGCAAGGGCTGTGCTCACAGGTTGCATACCTTGTCCGGCATCGAATGAACCCGAAGACGACCGTCATGAGCCTAAAATCGACTTTGTTTCGCTCCGCACTCCTGACCCTGTACAAAACTGGTCTTTATGGCCTCAGCCCGCGTAGCTTATCTGGCGTCGGCATCGTCTTCATGTTGCACCGCGTACGGCCCGCGCCCGAAACAAATGGATTTGCGCCGAACGCGCTGTTGGAGGTTACACCTGAATATTTGAATGCGGTTCTTACGACGGTGTCGGCTCTGGACTACGACCTCGTCAGCATGGATGAAGCGCATAGACGCCTGCAGCAACAAAACTTCGACCGTAAGTTTGCCGTCTTCTCACTCGACGATGGCTACAAGGACAATCTAGAGTTCGCGGCGCCCATTTTTGCCAAACATCAAGCACCTTTCACCGTGTATCTAAGCTCCGGCATGCCAGACGGTACGGTTGATCTTTGGTGGATGGGCCTGGAAGCCGCAATCCGCGCCCAGGACGCGATTGCATGGAGCGTCGCGGGCACGCATTATGAACTCACGACGAAGACCCCAGAAGAGAAGCAGCAAGCCTTCGATACTCTGTATTGGCCGTTACGCGGACTGCCCGAACTGGATCAACGGGTCGCAATTCGTGATCTCGCACGCAAATGCGGCATCGATATGAGGCAGCTAACGCTGGATTGTGCGCTCACCTGGGATGAGGCCCGCGAGCTGTCAAACCACGCCTTTTGCACCCTCGGCGCGCATACGGTCGATCATTTCGCCCTATCGAAGCTTGCAGAGACCGAGGCGCGCCGCGAAATCATCGAAGGCGCCGACCGGATCAAGCAGGAAACCGGCGTTTGGCCACGTCATTTAGCCTTTCCCTATGGGGACCTTGGGTCGGCCGGTTCGCGGGAATATGAACTTGCTCAGTTCCTCGGTTTCGACACGGCAGTGACAACACAAAAGGGCTTTCTGACAGAAAGCCATGGCGTCAATCCATACGCCATGCCGCGATTGTCCCTAAACGGCGACTACCAGGACCTCAGGATGCTTGAGGTGCTCATAAGCGGTCTGCCCTTTGCCCTAGCAAACCTGTTACCGGCTGTCGAAACCGCCTGACCGGCGTTCCGTCCGCTTGCGCTGTCTGCGGCGTCCAAGCCGAACTTCGATCTGCCGGCGCCACCGCCGTACCGCATGCAGGTCCACCGAAAGGAACAGGATGCCCAGCGGAATCATCCAAAATCCCAAAATTGGCAGAAAACCTAAAATCCCGCCGATCACCAAAAGGATGCCCAACCCCATCCGAATCGGCGCTGAGCCCGGTAGCGGGTACTTCCGTCCATTGAACCTGATAAACGCCAAAAGCCTCTCCGAACCACCTGGATGCAGGTCACGCACCCTCTCCCGAACCATCAGTTAGGCACGAAACACCAAAACCTCAAGAATTTTAGAGGTTTGGCGACAAATTCAGGCTAGTAAGGCAAGGAACGGTTTGCTATATGCACCGCTCATTGACGGTATTATCCGCCAATCTGATCCCCGGTAGCTCAGTTGGTAGAGCAGTCGGCTGTTAACCGACTTGTCGCTGGTTCGAGTCCGGCCCGGGGAGCCAGTTTGAAACGGCCAGAACATCGATTCTGGCCGTTTCCCTTTTCACCACTCCTTATTGGGCGAGCTTGATGCCCAATAAAGAAGCCTGCGGCGCACGCAACAGGTTGCCCGACCGAAAAGCCTGACCACCACCGACACCGACCAGAACAGCAGTCGCCGCGAGATAAGCCAGCTCCCGCTTGATCGCGTTGAGATTGTTCCAGAGAGTTGCATCGAGGCTGATCTTCCCAACGCAATACCAGGCAACGATCAGGAAGGCCGCTGTCGCCGCCACCCGGACCAGGTGTCCGCTTGCAAGCAAAATCCCGACAAGAATCAACAGAGCGGGATAAGGGACGAATGTTTTGATGTGTCCATAACCGGCAAAGAAACCACCAACCAGAAACACAACGGCAACCGATAGCCGCAACAACAACCCGAAATGGTTCCAATCTGTTATCGGTTCTGCACTCCCTCGATTGAACAATTGCCGGTCAAGCGCTCCCGTGCCGGACCCCAAATGGAAGAGCACGAAAAACATGCCCGACAGTCCGACATCTCTTATTTGGACCAGCAGCGCCGGTGAGAAGTGAGATGACGCATCTGCCGGATAGCCCGTCGCCGTCACAACCGGTAAGGCCAAGACGAAGGACCACATAAGAAACGCATAAAAGAAACTCAGCGCTCTTACAAAAAGACCCGCCAGCAAAGCTAGGCCCGATGCAAGTTCAAATGCCGACAATAGAATTAGAAATCCAAGCGGCGTTAGAAAATCTCCAGCGACATCAACAAACAAATATTGCTGAAAGAAGGTGTTTATGTATCCATCGGCGGCCATATACCGTTCAACTAGCGCGTCCGAATGTTCGGCGCTCAGTGCACGTGACAATTTCCACCAGCCTCCGATGACAAACACGGAACCAAGACCGGCCCGCAGGACGAGCGCAATCACATCCGCGCGTGCGGACTCGACGTTAGAGGGGACGTCACCCCATAATTTGGAAAACAAAGTTCTCTCCACAAACAGTTTTTTGAAATGAATTGCCTTCTGTCAGAAGACGCGTTCAAACATTTGTTCGCGGGGGATCAGGGTCAGGCGCGGAATTAGCGGAGTGCCAGACTTCCAGTCGATCCGCTTCATGTGAGAATGGTTTGGTTGAGATAATACGGCGCTCAGCAGCGTTAAGTATGACGCTGCACATGCCCCCGTCACAATCGACCTTTTCTATCTCTGTGGGACATGGACACTTAGGTCCTGCGTTCTCCGGCGCAGACTCATCTGCCTGTTCGGACACATAGGCTGCATCGACACCGTCATTCCCCAGCACAATGGGTGCAGGGCGGGCGAAGTTTACAATCACCGAAATGGCAACAAGCAGAGTCGCAGTTAGCAGAAGATGTCTACGCAGGATATCCATGGCTAGATCATAGATGGAACGCAGCAAATGAAACAACACACGATCATGTGTACAAAAGCGTACGCCGGTACCAAGGACGACAAGAAAATCGCAAGAGAATGGCTTCCTTTTTCATACTTCTCTTGCCTCCAAACTTCATCGCGCTATCATTTTCGCAAGCGGCGTTAAGCCAGCTTGTTTGGCACTGCCGCATTACAAGATTTGCACAATTTGATTTGTGCCGAGCGACCTCGGAGTAATGTCATGGCAGACAGTATGCCCGCCCCCCTGCATCGGAATGCTGACGCAGCCCCCACCAATCACACTCATCTTCCTGCCGATACTTCGCTGACCGGTGTTCCCTGGCCAGCACGGAGCGTTCTGAAAGCCGCGAGTGCGCTCGAGTTTGGCCAACTGACGGTTGGTCTCCCCGACGGTCGGCAATTGATCTTCAAGGGAGAGAAAGAAGGCACGGTTGCGGACCTCTCTATCAACTCTTACAGGTTCGCGTGGCCAATCGCGCTCAACGGGAGCCTTGGCGCTGCCGAAGCATTCCTATCGGGCCATTGGGAGAGCGACGACATCGTCGCTGTGCTGGAACTATTTGCCGAGAACAGAAGTGTTTTCACTGGCGCTCTGAATGGGTTGTCATTCTCACTGCTTGTTGAACGCGCCGGCCATCTGCTGCGTCGCAACAGCAAATCAGGTTCCAAAAAGAACATTCACTATCATTACGACCTTGGAAACAGCTTCTACAAACGCTGGCTAGACCCATCCATGACCTATTCGTCAGCGCGCTTTCAGCAGCCAGGCGAAGATCTGAGCTCAGCGCAGCACAATAAGTACCGTTCCCTGGCTGAAAACATGGAGCTCGGCCCCAATCATTCCGTTCTGGAAATTGGCTGCGGATGGGGCGGCTTTGCGGAATATGCTGCAAGTGAGATCGGATGTAACGTCACTGCGCTCACAATCTCAAAAGAACAGCTCGACTTTGCTCGAAAGCGGATCTTTGAGAAAGGCCTCACTGACAAGGTCGAAGTCCGTTATCAGGATTATCGCGATGTCGACGAAAAGTTTGACCGGATCGCCTCAATCGAAATGTTTGAAGCCGTCGGCGAGGAATATTGGCCTGCCTATTTCGGGAAAGTGCGTGACGTTCTGAAACCAGGCGGGCAAGCCGGCCTGCAGATCATTACGATTGATGATAATTCCTTCGAAACCTATCGGCGCAGTGTCGACTTTATCCAACGCTACATCTTCCCTGGCGGGATGCTTCCCTCACCCTCCGCGCTTAAATCCCAGGTAACACAGGCAGGCCTCGCTTGGAAGACAAGCACTGAGTTCGGGCTCGACTATGCCGAAACACTGGCGCGCTGGCGCGATCGTTTCCTTGCGGCCTGGCCGGAAATCAGAGACCTCGGATTTGACGAGCGCTTCCGGCGCATGTGGGAATACTACCTTGCATATTGTGAGGCAGGTTTCCGAAGCGGAAATATTGACGTCACCCAACTTACCCTAGCACGCACTTAGTTTCTCTTGGTTCGACGCTAGATGTGAGTAGACTGCCCGCTCCTATTTCCAAGGAGAGGCCATGAGTTCGCGACTCACGCTCACACCACGTACAGCAGACGACGTTCAGGTCCTTAAGAAGGAAACCATCGGCGAGGGCTGGGGAACGCTTGAGCGGTATCATCTCAAACACCGCCGCTTCGATGATACCTGGTCTGAATTGATTGACCGCGACCTTTACACAATCGGTGAAGTGGCCGCCGTCCTGCTCTACGATCCCCGCGCGGATACCGTCCTCTTAACGGAACAGTTCCGAACCTGCGGCTTGCGGTATGGCGAAACAACTTGGCTCATAGAAGTTGTGGCGGGCCTCATTGATGGAAGCGCATCGCCCGAGGAGACAGCCCGAAGAGAAGCAAAAGAAGAAGCTGGCTGCTCAATTGACGAACTTATGCCTATTACAACCACCTACTCCTCGCCCGGCGGCTATGGTGAACGAATTTATTTATACGCAGCGAGCGCCGATCTCTCTGAGGCAGGAGGCATATTTGGTCTGGCGCACGAACATGAAGACATCCGCGCGACCGTTGTGCCGTTTGACGACGCCCTCGCCGCCTGCGACGACGGGCGGATCGTCGACGGTAAAACACTTATCGCCTTGAACTGGCTCTCCCGTCACAAAGAAGAGCTGCAGTAACGCTGTCAGTACTGGTCACGCCTTCGAACCCATGCCATCGGATGGGACAATGCGTCCTCGTCACGCCCCTTTGGCGTCGCATCCAGCAGCCGATAGGTCCCGTTAAAGTCCTCAAGGCCTCGCGCGAAAGCCGAATAGGTATGATAAACGGTTCCGTCAGCGTCTTTGAGAAAGACGCTGATGCCCGGTGCTTCCGATGAGGGGAATTCTGTCTCCCGATAGTTGTAGATGACAGCTGCGCCCGGTTCACGGTCGGGATCAAACGACACATCAAAGTCAAAATTGAAGTCGCTTCCCAAAGACGAGACCCAAGGGAAAGACCATCCGAGCCGATCTCGGTATCCCAACAACGTCGCCAAAGGAGCCCTGGAAACCGCCACAAAGGCGGTGTCGCGGGCATGAAGATGCGGAACGGTTTGATCAAAATTGTCGCCCCAGAATGAGCAGGAAGGGCATCCCTCCTCCCAATCCGGGCCAAACATGAAGTGTTGAACGATCAGCTGGCTCCGCCCGTCAAACAAGTCGGCTAATGATTTTGGTCCAGCTTCAGTCGCAAACTCATACTCTTTGGCGACTTGAGTCCAGGGAAGCGCCCGACGTTTGGCAGCCAGCGCATCTCGCGCTTTGGCAAAGGCTTTTTCCTCTTCTAGCAAGTCTTTGCGCGCGCTCACCCACTCATCACGGCTCACAATCGTGTGTTGTGTCATCATACCCTCCTTCGTCAGCTCGCCGCCGCCAGTTGTGCATCAACCTCGCGCCAATAGGTCGGGTAGGTGGCGTCATATTCTGGCAGGTTTTGCACCTTTTCTCTCCAGGCCTGGAGCTTTGGATAGCGACTGGCAAATGCATCGAATCCCAGGTTGAGAGATCGCACTTCAGCCTTGGTCGTAAATCTAATGACTGGCTCAATCATGGTATAGAGCGCAATGTCAGCAGCGCTCACAGCATCGCCAACCATCCACCCTGAGGCCGAAACACTCTGATCAAGTCGGGCAAGCTCCGCATGCGCGGTCGCAGCTCCGTCGCGCATTTGGTCTGCCTCCTCCAGAGCGCGGCCCTGCGCAATCGGCGCGATCAGGTTGGGGATAAAATCCCCAGATACATAGAGGTCGAAATCGAGACATTTTTGCCAGATCCGGCCTGTCTCCTCGGGCGTCGTCCCAAACAGCGGCCGTTCTGGGTGCTTGCTTTCCAGGTAAGCCAGAATGGCCAGAGACTCCGAGAGAGAGAAAGCGCCATCTTCGATCGCAGGTACCTTTCCGCGTGGGCTTAACTTCAGGAACCCTGGCGACTTGAGATTTTCGGGTGTTGGTTGGAGGTAGGCAGGATCATAAGGAATTCCTTTGAGCTCACACGCGAGCTGGACCCGCCAGGCAAAACCGCTCCCGCTAAACAAGTGCACTTTCATATCAGTCTCCCTTTAATTAATGTATTAATTAAATAATAAATCTCCAGACTGACACAAGAGGCACGGTCAAAAAAAATCCGTTCGACGCCTTGGTGAGGACAGTCCAATGCCCATCTTTGCTATAAGCAGAGACCGCTCGATTCCTGGTGCGCCGCCCCAAGAAACGACTTCAAAAAAAGAAACCAGGAATCCTCCCATGGACATCAAAAACGGCTTAGTGGACGCGATTGGCAACACGCCCATGATCCGCCTCAAAAAGGCATCAGAAGAAACCGGATGCGAAATTCTGGGTAAATGCGAATTCCTGAACCCTGGGCAATCCGTCAAAGACCGCGCGGCCCTGTTCATCATCCAAGATGCAATGGCGAAAGGTGACCTGAAGCCAGGCGGCGTCATTGTCGAAGGTACCGCTGGGAATACCGGTATTGGCCTCGCTCTGGTTGGCAATGCACTCGGTTTTCGGTCGGTGATTGTAATTCCGGAGACGCAGTCACAAGAGAAAAAGGACATGCTCCGGCTCTGTGGAGCTGAGCTTATCGAAGTGCCGGCAGTGCCGTACAAGGACCCCAACAATTACGTGAAATATTCAGGTCGCCTTGCCGAAGAACTCGCGGCCAAGGAGCCAAATGGCGCGATTTGGGCGAACCAGTTTGACAATGTCGCCAACCGACAGGCGCATATTGAGACCACGGGCCCTGAGATATGGAACCAGACAGACGGCAAAGTCGACGGCTTCATCTGCGCCGTCGGTACTGGAGGAACGCTGGCGGGCACGGGCATGACCCTGAAAGAAAAAAACAAGGATATTCAGATTGGCCTGGCGGACCCCATGGGTGCCGCTCTCTTCAACTATTACAAGCACGGTGAGTTGAAGGCGGAAGGGAGTTCCATCACGGAAGGAATTGGTCAAGGTCGTATCACGGCGAACCTGGAAGATGCACCCATCGACCACCCGTTTCAGATCCCGGATTCCGAAGCGCTCCCGATTTGTTTCGACCTGCTCAGCGGTGAAGGCCTATGTCTTGGGGGGTCAAGCGGCATCAACGTCGCCGGTGCGATGCGGCTCGCAAAAGAAATGGGACCAGGTCATACGATCGTTACCATCCTCTGCGATTATGGCACTCGGTATCAAAGCAAGATGTTCAATCCCGCCTTCCTTAAGGAACAGGGTCTGCCCGTTCCGTCTTGGCTCTGACAGAGGAGACCATTGCCGTCCCCTGCGCCGCCCCTTGTGACGACCGAATGGCTGGTTGGCCATCTGGCGGCACCGGATATCCGGATCGTGGACGGGTCCTGGTACCTGCCGCAGATGGGGCGGGATCCAAGACAGGAATATGAAGAACAACATATTCCGGGCGCTGCGTTCCTTGATCTCGATGAGATCAGTGACCGAGAAAGTCCCTTCCCTCACATGTTGCCGTCGCCGGACGCGTTTTCCTCGCATGTTGGCCGATTAGGGCTCAGCTGCGAGAACCATGTTGTGATTTATGATGGCGCCGGACTCTTCAGCGCCGCACGGTTCTGGTGGATGTTCAAGGCCATGGGACACGAGAATGTCTCTGTCCTCGATGGCGGACTTCCGAAGTGGCTCACTGAGGGCCACAGGACGGAGATAGGCACCCAAGCGGCTGTGGAGCAGGACTTTGCTGCGCAGCCCAATAGCACCATTAGCCGAGACATCAATGACATGCGCCGCAACCTGGAGACCGGCGACGAACAGGTGGTTGATGCACGCAGTTATGGGCGCTTTGTGGGAACCGATCCGGAACCCCGGCCTGAACTTTCCTCTGGGCATATCCCCCGCAGTCTATCTCTGCCTTTTGGAGAGCTGCTCAATGAGAATGGGACCCTTAAGCCCCCCGCCGAATTGACTGAAGCATTTGAGCGAGCAGGCGTCGATCTCAGCCGCCCAGTCGTCACCACCTGCGGTTCCGGCGTGACGGCCGCAATCCCCTATCTCGCACTGACAGTCCTAGAACATCCCCATATCAGCCTCTATGATGGATCTTGGTCGGAATGGGCCGCTACGGACGGCATGCCCATTGAAAAGAATTGATTGCGCTTGGCACGGGAGCCTTCTATGGGCCTCAAAAAAGCAACGACGGTCACGCATCTGGAGATGTTGCGGGAACCCAGCCTGAGCTGCCCCTCTCCTCGCGGCAAATTTGCCCTCATGAGGGCGGAGAAGCCGCCGATCCATTTTTACCGCTATCTGTATGACACGGTCGGCAAAGACTATTTCTGGGTGAACCGGAAGGCACTCAACGACGAGGAGCTCGCCGCCATCATTCACGATGACAGAGTCCACGTGTTTGTCCTTTATCTCAACGGGTGTCCCGCAGGGTTTGCTGAACTCGACTTCCGGCAAATGCCAACGGCGGAGCTTTCGTTCCTCGGCATCCTCCCGGAATTTATCGGACAAGGTCTCGGCCGGTTCTTGCTGTGTGAGAGCATCGAAATCGCTTGGATGCACCGACCGAAAAAACTCACCGTCCAGACCTGCACGCTTGATCACCCAAGCGCATTGCCTCTCTATCAGCGAAACGGCTTCACGCCCTGCGGCCAGCAGGAAGTCATCCTTGAGGCGCCCGCCGATTAATCGTCAAGGATTTGAGAGAGAAAGAGTTTCGTTCTCTCGTGCTCCGGATTTTCGAAGAAATCCTCTGGCGATTTGATTTCGATAATCTCGCCCTCGTCCATAAATATGACCCGATCTGCAACACGCCGCGCAAACCCCATTTCATGGGTGACGCAAATCATCGTCATTCCGCCCTCGGCCAGATCGACCATCACATCGAGCACTTCCTTGATCATCTCTGGATCGAGGGCAGACGTAGGCTCATCGAACAGCATGATCTTGGGGTTCATGCATAGCGCCCGAGCGATTGCCACGCGCTGCTGCTGACCGCCGCTCAACTGTCCGGGATACTTCATGGCCTGTTCCGGAATACGCACGCGCTCCAGATAAGACATGGCAAGCTCTTCCGCTTCCTTCTGGGGAAGCTTGCGAACCCAGATGGGCGCGAGCGTGCAATTCTCCAGCACGGTCATATGCGGAAACAGATTGAACTGCTGAAACACCATCCCTACTTCACGGCGAACCTCATCGATGCGCTTTAGGTCCTCCGTAAGCTCAATGCCATCAACGACGATGCGTCCCTGGTTATGCGCCTCCAAGCGGTTGATACAGCGAATGAGTGTCGACTTGCCTGACCCTGAGGGACCGACCACAACAATTCTCTCGCCCTCACGCACCGTGAGTGACACATCTTTCAGGACATGAAAGTCGCCAAACCATTTATCAATTTTGTCGATCTCAATGATGGCCTTCTTCAGGGCGGTCATAGAATATCCTATCGTTGCTCACCGGCATCGAGACGCCGTTCCATAAAGATGGAATATCTCGACATACCGAAGCAGAAAATCCAGAAAACAATGGCCGCAAACACATATCCCGTCGTCGCTGTTTGCGGTGATGACCAGGTGGGATCAGTGAAGTTCGATTGCACAATCCCCAACAGGTCGAAGAGCCCAATAATCAGCACCAGAGTGGTGTCTTTGAAGAGTCCGATGAAGTTGTTCACAATCCCGGGAATGACCGTTTTGAGGGCCTGAGGCAATACGATCCGCCCCATGGATTGCCAATAGGTCAGGCCAAGCGCTTTGGCCGCCTCATATTGCCCAACAGGCACAGCCGCGAGACCACCTCGGACGACTTCCGCCATGTAAGCGGATGAGAAGAGCGCCACCCCAATCAACGCACGCAGCAATTTGTCGAAACTCATGCCTTCTGGCAGAAACAGCGGCAGCATCACACTGGACATGAAAAGCACGGTGATCAACGGAACGCCGCGCCAAAACTCGATAAAGAGAACACAGAGAATGCGAATAACCGGCATGTCGGACCGCCTGCCCAGCGCCAGAAGAACGCCGAGCGGCAGTGATGCGGCAATCCCCGTCAGCGCCACGACGAGGGTGACCATCAATCCACCCCAGTCGCTGGTTTCAACCCTTTCAAGACCGAACAGGCCGCCGGATAAGAAAACGAAAGCCAGAAACGGAAAGGGAAGCAGTAGATAGGCGACAAACCATTTTTTCGGGAAGTCACTGAGGACAAGCAAGGGAACCAAACCGCCGGCGCCCAGAAACAGCGTCAAAAGCACCCGCCACCTTTCTTCCGCCGGGTATCGCCCAAACAGGAATTGTCCAAATTTGGCTTCCACGAATGCCCAGCACGCTCCCGCCCCATCGACACGACAGGCAGCTCCGTCTTTGGCCGAAAACACGGCACTAAACAGCGCCCAGTCAAGGAACGGAGGGACGGAGATAAGCAGAAGCAAAAGCGCCAAGATCGTCAGGATCGAATTGAACCAGGACGAGAACAGGTTTTCGCGCAGCCACCGCACGAGACCAATTTGGGTCGTCGGCGGCATCCTCTCTGGAGCGTGCGATGTGCGAACGAATGTCTCACTCATGGCCTAACGCTCCACCAGGGCCATATGGCGGTTGTACCAATTCATCACGAGTGAGGTGAAGAGACTGAGACTGAGATAGATCGTCATTGTAATCGCAATCACCTCCACCGCCTGTCCCGTCTGGTTCAGAACGGTGCCCGAAAACACGGAGACAAGGTCCGGATAGGCAATGGCGACAGCAAGCGATGAGTTTTTCGTCAGATTAAGATACTGACTGGTAAGCGGCGGAATGATAACGCGGAGCGCTTGTGGAATGATCACAAGCCGGAGGATGGGCGTCGGTTTAAGTCCTAAAGCGCGGGCGGCCTCTGTTTGCCCTTTAGAGACAGCTAGAATGCCGGACCGGACATTCTCAGCAATGAATGCGGCTGTGTAGGTTGAGAGAGCCAACAAGAGAGAAACAAATTCAGGAATAAGCGACCATCCGCCTCTAAATCCAAACCCCTGCAACGCAGGGATCTCTGCCTTGAGCCCCATGCCAAGCATCAGGAACATCAATGCCGGCAAAGCAAAGACGAGAAGCGGCGCAAAAGCGGCTCCCTTCACCGTCTCGCCGGTCAACAACCGTTTACGTTTGGCAAATCGAGCCAGAAACCACGCCGCAACCCCACCGACGATGGCCGCCAGCATAAGGACCAGCCCACTCCCCTCTAACAGAAGGGCCGGGACGTAAATCCCTCGATTGTTTAGGAAGGCAATCTCAAAGAGCGACAGGCTCTCCCGAGGCAGAGGAAGCGCCCGCAACACAGCGAAATACCAGAAAAAAAGCTGCAAAAGCAGCGGCACATTTCTGACGACTTCGATATAGACTGTCGCAATTTTTGCCACCAACCAGTTCGACGATAGTCTGGCAACGCCCAGAGCAAAGCCAAGGATCGTCGCTATGAAGATACCGATCACGGCGACGAGGAGTGTGTTGAGAAACCCGACCAGCAAAGCACGGCCATAACTCGACTGCTCGGTATAGTCCACGAGCGTTAGCGCGATCCCAAAGCCCGCCGGGTTCTCAAGAAAGCCAAATCCCGACGCAATGTTTTGGCGCTGCAGATTTGTGATCGTGTTGTCGACAACCATCCAGACAAAGGAGCCAACGATGAACAACACCGCCAGCTGGATCCCAAATGCACGCAGCTTGGGATTGTTCCACGGCTGCGGACTTGTAGGCCCAATGTCAGTTTTTTGAGTCACGGATGATGGATCAACGGATCGGCGGTGAATACTGCAAGCCACCGTCTGTCCAGAGCGCGTTCAACCCGCGAGGAATTCCAAGAGGTGTATTCACACCAACACCCCGCTCAAAGGACTCACCATAATTGCCGACCTGGGTGACGATCTTGTACGCCCAATCATTGGCGATGCCGAGATTCTGTCCAAAAGCTCCTTCGACGCCCAAGAGTCTGCGAATAGCGGGGTTCTGGCTATTTCGCATCTCACCTGCATTTTCAGATGTCACACCGAGCTCCTCGGCGCTCACCATTGCAAAGAGCGACCAGCGGACGATATCCGCCCATTGATCGTCGCCCTGGCGCACAGCCGGTCCAAGCGGTTCTTTGGAGATGATTTCTGGAAGCACCACATGATCGTCCAGATTGGCCAGCTTCAGCCTTTCGGAATAAAGCCCCGATGCATCCGTTGTGAAAGCGTCGCACCGCCCGGCATCATAGGCAGCGACAACCTCGTCAGATTTCTCGAATGCGACGATTGAATAAGCCAAGCCGTTGGACCTGAAAAAATCCGCAACATTGAGTTCGGTTGTCGTACCGGTGTTTGTACAAACGACCGCGCCGTCCAGCTCCATCACACTTTTCACGCCAAGTTCTTTGCGGACCATAAAGCCCTGGCCATCATAATAATTGATGCCCACAAAATCGAGACCAAGCGCTGTATCACGGGTGAGCGACCAGGTCGTGTTCCGAGTCAGCACATCGATTTCACCCGACTGAAGCGCCGTGAAGCGCTCTTTGGCGGACAATGGTGTGTATCGAGATTTATCCGCATCCCCAAACACGGCAGCCGCCACGGCGCGACACACGTCCACATCGATGCCGCTCCAATCACCGGAGTCATTGGGGTTTGAGAAGCCTGGTAAGCCCTGGCTGACGCCGCACCGCACATAGCCACGTTCACGTACCAGGTCGAGGGTTGATCTGCTCTCGACAACGGGGAGCGGTTCAGGATCGGCCTGAGGAGCAGCCTCTTCCGTCGCAGCAGCGACCGGCGCCGGTTGGTCAGTATCTCCACCAATGATCGGATACAACAGAAATCCGACGATAAGCCCAACCACCAGCGCCAATATTGCTGGCATAAGCCGATTGTTCATAAAATCTCCCCTCAAACCCGCTCAACTCAATATTGAACTTTGACTTTGGCTCCGTAGCTCTTTTGCTAATCGCCGCCACCCCCTATTCTTACATCGAAGTCGCCTGCGACACTAGAAGCGGTGATCACAAGTCCATGAGTGGCGGAATATGACCAAAAAGAAGCATCAAGATACAACCATCGTCACGACCGGCAGAGATCCCCACAATAATCACGGGGTCATCAATCCCCCCGTTTATCATGCTTCGACGATCCTCTATCCGACGGTTGAGGCTCTACATGCGCGCGACGCTAAGGTCACCTATGGCCGCCGCGGCACACCAACGACTTTCGCATTGCAGGATGCCGTCGCGGAACTTGAGGGTGGGTATCGCAGTCTTGTGACGCCATCGGGACTCTCTGCTTGTTCTATAGCCCTTCTGGCGCATTTAAAGGCAGGCGATCATCTTCTTGTCACTGATAGCGTCTACGGACCTACGCGAACCTTCTGCGATATTGTTCTCAAACGATATGGCGTAGACGTCGAATATTACCCGCCGACCATAGGTTCCGGCATCGCGCAGCGGTTCAAACCTGCGACGACCGTCGTCTTTACGGAAGCGCCAGGATCCCAGACCTTTGAAATGCAGGACATCCCGGCGATCTCGAAAGCGGCGCACGATACCGGTGCACTCGTCATCATGGACAATACGTGGGCGTCACCGCTGTTCTGCAAGCCATTCGAGCTCGGCGCCGATGTGTCGATACAGGCTGCGACCAAATATATCGTGGGACATTCGGATGTGATGATGGGCACCATCACCACGAACGAACGCGCCTGGCGCGCCACGATCAAAAACCATGGCGCTATTGGCATAACGGCGGGTCCGGACGATATCTACCTCGCGCTGAGGGGACTGAGAACACTCTCCGTTCGTTTGGAGAGACACATGGCGACCGGACTACTGCTTGCCAAATGGCTTCAGGACCGGCCGGAAGTATCCCGCGTTTTACACCCGGCACTGCCCACAGATCCGGGACATGAAATCTGGAAGCGCGACTTCAGCGGCGCCTCGGGTCTTTTTGGGGTCGTCTTGAAGCCGGTGAGTGAGCAGGCTGTGGCCGCCATGCTTGACGATTTAGAACTCTTCGGAATGGGCTATTCCTGGGGTGGATATGAGAGCCTCATCATCCCAGCTGATCCGACACAAAATCGGACGGCGACAACATGGGCACCTGAGGGTCCTCTCATACGGATACACGCTGGGCTGGAAGACCCAGACGACCTGATCGCAGACCTGGAGGCTGGGTTTGAAAGACTGGCGAGCAACACATGAAACCGTCTTTCTTCACCGTCTGCGCATTGGTCCTCAGTTTGACAGTCCCTGCATTTGGCGCGGGGGCGGCCTGCGAACCTATTTCGATCTTCGCAGCGGCAAGCACGACGGATGTTCTTGAGCAAATCGCAGCGGACTATGAGACAGAGACAGCATGTTCGGTCAGCACGATTTTTGCGGGCTCAGGCACCCTGGCCAGGCAGATAGAAGCTGGTGCGCCGGCGGATATCTTTTTGTCAGCCAACACCGAGTGGATGGATTGGATCGAAAGAACCGGACTGGTTCGCGGCGGAAACGTGATTTCGCTGCTCTCCAATCAGCTGGTGTTTATCGTTCCAGCGGAAAACAAAGACGCACGCCTCAACATTCAAGAAACGGCAGATGTGATCAGCTACCTGGGAGACGGAAAGCTCGCGATCGGCGATCCCGCAACAGTGCCTGCAGGTCGCTACGCAACAACAGCATTGCGGCACTTCGGCTTGAGCAATCTCTCCCCGGGCCAAATCGTCCGCGCCTCCTCCGTTAGAGCCGCAGTCGCCTGGGTGGGGCGCGGCGAAGCAAAGGCGGGGATCGTTTACCGCACAGATGCAGGCATCGATGATCGGGTGCGCATTGCCGGCGTCATCCCTGCGATCGACAGTGTCGACATTGTCTATCCGGTGGCCCTCATCGGCAGAACACCTAATGACGCCGCTCAATCCTTTTTTGACTATCTACAATCCTATGATGCCGCGCGTGTTTTCGCTGAGCATGGGTTCAGCAGAGTGTCCACCCAGTGATGTTTGAGCTTACAGACGCTGAGTGGATCGCTCTGGTCCTCTCGCTAAAGATCGCCTTTACCGGCGTCATTGTCTCTTTGCCCTTCGGGTTTGCAGTAGCATGGATCCTCGCACGAACCACCTTTCCCGGCAAACTCGTGCTGGATGGGTTGGTGCATCTGCCGCTTGTCGTCCCGCCAGTCGCAACGGGTTACCTTTTGCTCGTCTTGCTTGGCGTCAACGGCCCAGTCGGTGCCTGGCTCAACGATCAGTTTGGCATTCGACTTGTCTTCACCTGGCAAGGCGCCGCAGTCGTTGCGGCGGTCATGGGCTTTCCTCTTCTCGTAAGAGCGTTGCGCCTGTCTCTCGAAGCCATCGACACAGGCCTGATTCAAGCAGGGCGTACGTTAGGTGCGTCTCCCACCCGTGTCTTCTTTACGATCATTCTCCCTTTGGTCTCACCTGGATTGATCGCTGGTTCGCTCCTTGCCTTCTCCCGAGCGCTCGGGGAGTTTGGCGCCACCATTGCATTCGTGGGCAACATCCCCGGCGAAACCCAAACACTGCCCCTCGCCCTGTTCAGTGCCCTCCAGTCGCCAGGCGGCGAAGAAATGGGATATCGGCTCGTCGCAATTTCGGTCGCACTCGCGATCGTGACACTTGCTGCCTCTGAACTCCTCGGACGCGCAATCCGCAGCCGCCTGACGGGAGGGGCAATGTGAGCAGCGTGTTGGCCATCAACGTGATGAAACAAACAGGCCCATTTGCTCTGGATGTGAGCATGGAGGCTTCCTCTGGCGTCACGGGGATCATCGGACCCTCCGGTGCCGGTAAGAGCATGCTTTTATCCACCGTCGCGGGACTGACCGCGCCCGACGCTGGCTCAATCTATCTTGATCAACAACCGCTTTATGAGTCTGAAACCAATATCAATCTAAGCCCAGAACATCGCGAGCTCGGCATGGTGTTCCAGGATGCACGCCTTTTCCCGCATATGACGGTGAAGTCGAACCTGACATTCTCGCGCAGGAACAATCTGCCCGCGCTGAGCTCCCTTGAAGAGATCGTCGCGCTGTTAGACATTGAAAGCCTCTTACACCGTAGGCCTCATCACCTGTCCGGCGGTGAGAAGCAACGGGTGGCCATCGGGCGCGCGCTTCTTTCCGCCCCCGCGGCGCTATTGATGGATGAACCCTTGGCCAGTCTTGATCTGGCGCGCCGACGCGAAATCATGCCCTTTCTGGAACGCTTGCGGCACCGATTTGATCTGCCGATCCTTTATGTCAGCCACAATCTGGACGAAACACTCCGGCTCGCCGACAATGTGGTCGTTATGGATCAGGGCAAGATTCTCGCGCGCGGCGGCGTTGAGGAGACGTTGAGTCGTATTGATGTGCAATCGCTTATTCTTGGCGGCGCAGCGGCGGCCGATCACCCGGAGCCTGTAACCATCATGGCGGCCACCATCGGGGCTCAAGCCGCCGATGGACTCTTTTCCGTAGAAACACCATGGGGCACGCTGACCGCCCCCAACATCACTGGCGCGCCTGGTGATCAGGTGCGCCTACGCATACGTGCGCGCGACATTGTGCTCTCGACTGCGGAACCTTCCGGCCTCTCAATAAGAAACGTTATCGCAGGTGAGGTAGGGGTCATGACCGAAGCCGGCGGCGCTCAGGTAGACGTGCTTGTTCGACCCTTAGGCAACAATGACGCGCCTGCCGTCTGGGCCCGTATCACACAACGTGCGGCCAAAGAGTTGGACTTGCAACCTGGCCGACCGATTTGGGCCCTCTTGAAGGCGGTCGTCCTAACCTCCGACATTGAACTGGAAGCCCTTCGATAAGGCGCCAGCCTCGTGATAGAGTAAGAAAAACAAATCGGAATTCATGGGAGATCACCGTGGCGCAAATAGAAGTAAAAAGCGAGATCACGGGCAAAGTCTGGAAGATCGAAACAAAAGCTGGGGACAAGCTCGATGAAGACGACCCCATCCTCATTCTGGAATCGATGAAGATGGAAATCCCGATCATGGCGCCCGCCGACGGAACGCTCGTTGAAATCTTGGTTGCCGAAGAAGACCCTGTCGAAGAAGGCCAGACCATCGCCCTCTTCGATGAAGATTAGTCTGGTACACCGAAGATCTTTCGTAGAAACGGATTCAACATCCGCTCATCTGGATCGATGCGTTTCCGCACATCACAAAAATCCGACCATCTTGGATAGAGCGCCTGCAGGTCGTCTGCCTCCAATGTGTGCAGTTTTCCCCAATGCGGTCGCCCTTCATATTTTCGGAAGATATTCTCAACGCCGTCAAACAACTTGGCGTAAGGCTGCTTGTGATACTGATGGATTGAGATCGTCACAGAGTCTCGCTCATAGAAGGGACTAAGCCACGCATCATCGGCAGCGACATATCGGTACTCGATTGGAAACAGGAAGTTCACACCAGACGAACGCATATGTTCGGCAACGTCTCGAACACAATCGGACCCACTTTCAGCCGGCACGGCATATTCCATCTCGTTAAAGCGCACATTCCTGTCGCTCGGAAACGCGTCGTGAGACCAGCGAGACCGTCCGGGATGATCCCCCGAATACCGCGCACCCCCCTGCTCGGTCATCTGTTTCTGGAGTCGGCCGCGAAGAAATGGTGCGAACCTGCTGATCTCACAGAGTCTACGGAACGTGATATCGGCAGGGCCATCTTGCCCATCCGGCGCTCGCTTGCGGGCCTTGGGCTCGGTATCGGAAACATTCAGTGTCTTGATCAAGACGTCGTCGGCAAAGGGAAACCAAAAGAACTCAAAATGACGATTCCCGTCCCTCAGGGCATCCAGAGTGTCAAACAACTCTCCGACCGAGAGCCGTCCGCCACGCTCCTCCAACGCATAAGCAGGCGCACATTGCAGCTCAATCTCCGACATGATCCCGAGACTGCCCATAGAGACCCGACCCGCATGAAAGACTTCTGAGTTCTTGTCTGCCGAACATTCCAGGACATCACCGCCGGGCACCACAAGCCGAAAACCTGTCACGGCCGCTGAGATGCTTTTTAGCTCTTTCCCAGTTCCGTGCGTGCCGGTGCCGACTGCCCCCGCAATGGCTTGCCGATCAATATCACCCTGATTGAGGAGCCCAAGCCCCGCCTTGTGCAATAAAGGGCCGAGATCTCTGATCGTCGACCCCGCCTTCACCCGCGCTCTGGCAGCGTCTCTTTCAACGGCGATCAAACCACTCATGTTTTCGAGCGAAAATAGGGCTCCGTTGCTTTCACAGATGGGTGTGAAGGAGTGGCCGGACCCTGCCACCCGGATAGGCTCCTCACAATCAGCCATAAGCTCTGCGAGCTCGGCCTCATTTTCCGGCCGATGAAACTCGACCGGGCGCGACGCCACCCAGCCTGACCAGTTTTGCCATTCAGTACGCGACATACCCTTCCCCCCTCAATCCTGGAGTCGAGCATACAAAAGGCGGGTACATTCACAATGCACCCGCCTCTCATTTTAGAAAGAGACTTAGGTCAGCGGCTCGCGGCTGCCCTAACACCGGAAGGCGTAAACTGTTCTTCGTTCAACTCATCAGCGAAGAAGTTGATCATCGGTTCCTGATTTTTCAATCCCTGGACGACATACCGACCGACGATAAGGTCGTAGACAATTTCAGAACCGTTGAAACAGGTCGGCACGTCATAATATTGAATGATGTGGGCTTCCTGCGTCCGCCACAACTCGCCACGACCGTCATAGAGTTCGGCAGCTGCCATGGTCCAGCTATCTTCGTCCATGTATTTCACGCGACGGGTATAGATGTGCCGTTGGCCTTCGTTCAACTTACCTTCAACTGCCCAAACACGATGCAGTTCGTAGCGCAGCAGGTCCTGGTCAACATGGCGTTCCTGAGAAATTTCCTCGTAGGTCAGGTCGTCGGAGCCAATCCTATAGCTATTGTAAGCAATGTATTTTTCCTGCTTACCGAGCATTTCCCACTGGTACCGGTCCGGCGAACCGTTAAACAGGTCGAAATTGTCAGCCGTCTGCAGGCCATCTGAGTAGGCTTGCGGATTGTCATAAGCAATCGTCGGTGCACGACGGACGCGCCTCGTGCCAGGGCTGTAGGACCAAGCATTACGAGGTCCAGCAACCTGATTGATCGTGTCATGCACCAGAATGATTTCGCCGGCGCGACGCGCAGGCGAAACAACGGTCTGCATATACTTCAGTGAAATGTTGTTGAGATCCGCGAAATTTTCCGTTGTTGGATCAGCGTAGGTAAAGATGACCTGGTCGCGCACCACGATGGGTGTGAACCCGCCACCAAAGGAGGGCGAGAAGGCGGAGAATTGACGTGTCAGCTTGTGACCGCGATAGCGAAGGTTGTGGTTCCAGACAACTTCGACACCTTCTTCCGGGATCGGGAATGGTATGCCAAGTAACGCCCCATCCACGCCATTACCACCTGCGACGAGTGATGCGTTCACCGCGTTCGCCCGGTTTGCTTCATACACCGCTTCAGGAAACGCACAGGACCGCCGAGACGGATACACATTCATCTTGTAGGTATCATAGGTGTTCAGGAGAGCCAGATGGCCCGGCGTCAGATTGTCCGCATATTCTGCCGCATTCTCTGGTGTAATCGTGAAGAGGATTTCATCATCTGCGAAAGGATCCGGATGATGGTCTCCGATTGTATAGGTGATCCCGGCAGGTGGGCTGGATATCCCGCCGGTCCAGGCCGGAATGGTCCCCGCCGCGTTGCCGGCTCGTTCAGCACCCATGGGGGTGAGGTCACCGTCCAGGCGCGCTGCCTCGCTTTCGCTCACACCCGCCATCGCCGGCAGTGCCATAAGGCTCATCCCGGCCGCCAGCGACGCCGCTAACAGCCTGTTAGAGCCCTTTGTAAATACAGATTTCATGAGACACCCCTCTCCTGAGAGTCAAACGTTTCCAACTAGCGCCCAGATATCGGTCAGCAATTGTTATTTTTGTTGGTCGTCGCTACGTCAAACCGCGCACGATACATCTTAAGATTAACAGAAAAGTGCGGCTTTACCAATGCGTCATTATTGCGCGAGCCGCACTTGTTTCAGCTGTCGCGCTCTTCGGACTCATCACCCAAAGGCTTGAATTCACGGGCCATGACGGTCGCCTCTTTGATCTGCTCTGCAGTCATTGTCCGCGAAACATTTTCAAGTTCAGTTGTCGCGAAGTGAGGAAATCCGCCCTGTATTGCAAGCAGGTAGTACATGTACGCTTTCTCAATATCTTGTTCGACGCCTGTGCCGGTCTCGTACATCGTCGCGATATTGTATTGGGCCACCGCGCTGCCCCGCTTGGCCGCTTCTAAGTACCAATAAGCCGCCTTGTCGACATCTGCAGTCACACCCCAGCCATTGTCGTACATTGTGGCCAGGTCCTGTTGTGCACGATCGTCCCCACCTTCAGCGCCGAGGGTGAGATATTTGACGGCCTTCGGCACATCTCGCTTTACAACCTTGGCGTCGAAATATTCCTCGCCAAGACGAAAGGCGGCACCGGCGTCACCATTCTCGTCAGCAGCTTTCGTCCACTCCGCAATCGCTTCTTCGTAATAACCACGCCGATACAGATCGTGGCCCGTGGCTTCGCTCGCGACTGCTGGAGCCTCCGCAGCAGGTTCAGCCGCACCGCTCTGCGACATCATCGCGCCGACTGCCGCCGCTGCCAAAAGAAGAGCGGCCAGCATGCCAATTGCGAGACGCTGAAAGTGCCCGTTCTCATCGGAAATAACAGCCGCTTTAGCTCTGTTTCGAGGTGCGCGATGGTTCGTCATGGTCGTTTACCCAATTCTCTGAATTCAGCGGTAAGCTTACATCCAACTATAGTGTCACTTGAAGAGCATTGGCGAGGAATTGGCTCCTTGCCAAGTTAACGATTGGTCACAATGCTGTGTCGTTGATAGCAGAAAAATTGGCAGAATTAGGGCTCCTCCAGCCCAATTGGGAAGGACTGTTACTACTCGCCAGCGTGATGCTCGTCTTTGTCTTGCTCTCCGCCTTTGTAGCCAGTCATTTCAAGGGCCGCAGCATCCTTCTTTGGGCAGGCATCGCTGCCCTCGCCCAGACACTCGCGATCATTGTCCCCCTCAGCATTGCAGCGCTAACCGGCCTGGTTGACCCAGGCGATCTGACCCCAAAAAGCTCAATCATCGACTTTGCGACGTTCCGCCTATTCGCGGAGATGTCGGTCGTCGTCGGTGTAACCACACTGATCGTGTTGAGTTTCCTAACCCAGACGAAATGGAAGATCTGTCCTGCCTGCAATGCCCGGGCGCCTTGGCGCGCCAAGACGTGCCCAGCCTGTGCTACGCAACTGCCATCCGGTCAGGAGACAGAGAGTCGCCTGGAGCCTGGCGAGCAGCCTCGGCTACGTGCACGGACCATCCATATCCCGCCAGAGTTAGACGCCAAGCTCATCCAGCTCTCTGCCCCAAAAGGCATGCGCGGGAAAACTACGGAGGATGCCGCTGTTTCGAAATATATTCGGCAACTACTCGAACAATTCGACGCGGAGGCCGAACGCAAGGATCAAGACGCAGCGGAGTAACACAGGCGCACGTGCCAGGTCACTCCTGCTGCCAGCGGGGT
The DNA here is from genome assembly GCA_965267265.1 of Parvibaculaceae bacterium. GTDB lineage: Bacteria > Pseudomonadota > Alphaproteobacteria > Parvibaculales > Parvibaculaceae > Mf105b01. The sequence goes on along the minus strand of OZ253944.1, from coordinate 3,555,096 downwards.
GTCAGGAACGTCCTGCTATTCAGCAGCTGTGTCGAAAGGATTTCAGATGAAACACTACTACAACCCCATGAGCAGAGCGATGACCACGCTTTGGATTTTCGCCGAACTGGGCGTTGAACCCGAGCAGATTCTCGTCGACCTGCAGTCTGGCGAAACAGCAACTGCCGAATTCCGAGCGATCAACCCTATGGGCAAAATACCTGTGCTGACTGACGGGGACATCATCGTCACGGAGGTCGCCGCCATCTGCGCCTACCTCGCCGACAAGTTTCCTGAAAAAGGGCTCGCACCCGCTGTGAATTCCCCCGCCCGAGGGCAGTATTATCGGTACATGTTCGTGCCGGGGACCACGCTGGAGCCAATGTTCACGGTCAAATCGATGAACGTTAGTGACTACCCGAGCATGTCAGTGGGCTTTGGTGACCTGGAACGATGCCTGGCGACCATTGAAGCGATGACCCCCGAGAGCGGTTGGGCCCTGGGGGATCAATTCACTGCAGCCGATATCGTCTTCGGCGGCACTGTGGATTTTTTCATTCAGACCGGGTCGATCGAGCATCCGAGTGACAAATTGAGAGCATATGTAAGGCGTCTGAAAGACAGGCCCGCCTATCAGGCCACCCACGACCCCAGCTGGCATTGAGTGCCCAAAATCAGCTACTCCAGACTTCCGACGATCGACGCGCGTTGTGAGAGTTCAATCCAGTTTCCGTCAGGATCGCGGACCATAGAAATGCGCGCCGTTTTGCCAAGTGTCACCGGCGCGAGCGCCTCACCACCACCGGCATCAAGGACACGTTTGTGTTCCTCATCGACCTTGAAGACCTGAAAGGTGATGTAGCGCCATCCCTTCCCCTGAAATTCAGCATCGCTGGGTGCATTGGCATCTTGTTCCAGCAAAATCACTCCCTCGCCCGCTTGGAATGCCAGACCCTTGCTGTAGGGTCTCTCGGAGAAACCAAATGCGTCGGCATAGAAACGCCTATGGGCTTCAAGATCACGCACACCCAACCGGACAGCAATCTGCGTCACACCGTCGGATCCAGGCGTGACAAGCGACACGGCATTGCCATCCGGATCGGTAAGGCTGGCCGGCTTCTTGTCACTGGCTACCAACAGCTCTAGGTAGCCCGCCGGCGGCGTGTCGGGGATTGTTTCTTCAAGATGATTGATCTTGAGGACTGAGCCCATCAGGTCATGCCGATGCTGGTTCTGTCCGCGTCTGATCTTCAACACATGGTCGAACGGGACCCCCACATCCTTCTGCCAGAAAGAGAGCGTGTCCTCGAGCTTGTTGGTGGCTAATCCGATGTCAAACATCGGCTTTGCGAGTTTCATTTCTGGCATTTGCGGCCCTGCACCATCAGCTCCGACACTGTTTACACCCGCCGTACACTACTCTAATCGATTTGCACAGGTCGCAACATCCGATCAGCCAATGGACAGTGTTTGGATGATCTCTTGCAACATCAGAGCGCCACAATGGTTTTAGGGATTTCGCAGTAACCGGCTCGTTTTTTGCGACGAATCTTCAAAAGGGTCGATGTCGTCTCAAAACGGGACACCGTGCGGGTACTAATGCAATGACGCCTTACATGGCCGCTAATGAGCTGTGGTTTTGGGTCCCATTTTGCAACGAGGGAAACCATGCCGTCTATTCGTTCAACACAACACCATCTGTCTCAATTCACGGATGGGCGTGACAACAATTTCAATCTGACCAGATTGATTGCCGCCTTTTTGGTGCTTTTTTCGCACTCCTATTCTGTCGTTTTTGGCGCAAACGATCCCTATCGCCCCCTACTCGAAGCAACCGGATTTACGCTCGGCGCTCATGCTGTCAACATCTTCTTTGTGATCAGCGGCCTCTTGGTGATGCAGTCATGGGACCGAACCCCTTCACCAGTCTCCTTCATTACTGCTCGTGTGCTGAGGATCTATCCCGCCATCTTGGTCTACGCATTTCTTATCGTGTTTTTCTTTGGTGCTGCATTATCTGACTTGCCATCGACAAGCTATTTTTCAGCCCAAGAAACTTGGGCCTACCTTCTTTCTGTAGGCAGTCTTGTCGAGACCGACAGAACACTGCCGGGTTTGTTTACAAATACGCCTGACGCGTTGAATGTGAATGCCTCCCTTTGGACCATTCGCTACGAACTTCTTTGTTACATAAGTCTCATGCTGGCCGGCATGTTAGGGTTCCTCAGATCCCCAGGGCGTTTCACTATCGCCGCATTGGGGGCAGCTTGTGTATTGTTGCTTTTGTCCCAAACAGCGATGGCGAATGACCCGCAAACGCCATACGGCAGTGTCGTACGATTTGGCCTGTGTTTCGGAATTGGCGTCTGTGCCTATTACTATCGGACAAGGATACCTCTTCATTGGAGCGGGGTAGCGGCAGCGGCACTTCTTGCCTACCTATCCCATGGCATGGCGCTCGGAACACTTGCGCTTTATTTAGCTGTCGGCTACGCGGTTCTGTGGATTGCCTATGTCCCGGCCGGACCTATCCGCAAATTCAACAGGCTGGGCGATTATTCATATGGCGTCTACATTTACGCCTACCCAATTCAGCAAGCAGTGATTGCATCAGACCCCAACCTGTCACCGATCTCAGTTTTCCTCATCGCAGGATCAGCGACACTCGCAATTGCCATCTTGTCATGGCATTTCGTGGAGAAACCTGCACTGCAGGCAAGATCAGCTGTTGGTCGGTTCCTATCAAAAGGACCAAATTGGCGATCCCGCGAGGACTCGAACCTCGAACCTGCTGCTTAGAAGGCAGCTGCTCTATCCAGTTGAGCTACGGGACCTAACCTGTGCGCAGAACGCAAGCGTCGCCTACTTAGTGAGTCCATTGGCCAATCCGGCCGAATTTGAAATTGTCGGAATAGGCCTTAATGGCCCTCTTGCCCTTTTTAGGTTCCATCACCTGATAGGCAATCCCATGTTTCTCGGCATAGGCGACGGCCTGCTCCCTGCTGTCGAACTCCATCTTCACCTGTGAGTTCATGTCGGCGGAGCTGGTATATCCCATTAACGGGTCAATGGACCGCGCCTGTTCAGCTTCGAATTCCAAGACCCACTTCCGCGTTCTGGCGGTGCCGGACTGCATCGCAGTTTTCGCAGGCTTATAGATGCGTGCAAGCATGGAACAATCCTCAAGATCAAATCAGCGTCTTGTGCACTGTATCGCCTGATTTGTGTCAAAAAATCAAGAGCTTGGCGTCCCGGAACGGGCTCAATTACGTCACCAAACTATCGCACCCAAGACAAATAGTGGTCATGGCCGATCCTTAGACAAAGGCGCATCACAGAGCGGCAAACAGCCGCTATCCGAAATCGTCCACCCGTGCGTTATGGAGAGGCCAATCATGACCAACACTTCTCAGAAGACGATCACCGCCGCAGAAGCTGCCCGGAAGCTCAATCGCCTTGGCTTCAACTGGCTGGATGTCGAGTTCATCCTCGAATTTGCACCCCACCACCTCGCGGGCGGACATATGTGCTATCCCACAGATGACCTCCAGCATTTCGTGAAGCGAGCCTTCTGGCTCAACGAAATCCCGATTGATTTTACCCCCGCCGCCGCGGCTTAACGATCAGCCGGGTGATGGATATTCAGGAACCCGAGTACCGCTTCAGCGACTTGATCTGGTTGTTCTGGCAACAGCGCATGGCCTGCATTTTCGATTTCAGCGACTGTCACCCGGTCTCCAAACTCCTCCTTCAAGAGCACGGCCGTGTGCTCCGGTGGGGCGATCGTGTCATCCATGGCCTGAACGACCAGCATGGGCGCGGTGCCACCGCCCCAAAAGTCTGCTGACGGCGTGATGCGGGTGGTGTGTCCCTGCAGCTGCGCGGTGCCCGTAGACCATCCGCCCATCCAATAGTCCGGTATTTCATTGTCACCGCTGAAAAACGCGTAGCGCACTTTCGGGCGCCGCCACCAATCCGGCATGAACGTCAAAAAGCTGCTTCTGAGCGCTTCAGCAGCTTTCGGATCAATCGCGACTTTGCCCCCTGCAGCCGCCAGGATTGTTGCCGCGACCCGCTCGGGATAGTCAGCCGCATAGGTCCGCGCGATGCGATTGCCAAAGGCGTGACCGAGCACAGCAAATTGCTCTCCGGCTGGCACTTCCTTTTTAACGATCTCATGGACCCCGTCCGCGAGGTCGTGGCCCGTCATGCCTTCCGAGCCCATCAGCGTGCTTTCGCCGATGCCCGGCGGATCGATAGCAATCGTCCGATAACCTGCCTGATTAAGACTGACGACTAACTCGTTGAAATCACTCGCTGCGCGCCCAAGGCTCGCTAGCAGAACAATTGACGGGCCGGTGCCTGAGACATAGTAGCCGCGTGTTTCGTCGCCGCTGACCAAGGTCGTCGCCACGCCCACGGAAGGCCTGGGCGGCACATTTGAATGCCAAAGGTAAAGGCCGCCAACTCCCAGAATTACTATCAGGCCCAGAAGCCCTGTCATCCACCAACTCATGGCTTTCCCCCATCTTCCTGGGGGCCAGCTTATGGATTGGCTTCGATGAAATCCATAATGACGGTCGCGAGGGCCTCCGGCTGATCATGCTGCAGGAAGTGACCCGCTGTGGTGATGGTTGTGTGGGGCTGACCCTTGGCGCCTGGTACTTCCTCTTGGAACCGCGCCTCGCCGCCCGCTGTGACGGGGTCCATATCACTGAACGCCGTGAGAAACGGCTTCTCCCACTTATGGAAGACATCCCAGGCCGCCCGATTTGCCGGAATAGCTGGGTTATCTGGGATGATCGGCACCAACGAGGGAAACTTGCGGGCCCCAACCATATACTCATCGCTTGGGAATGGCGCATCAAACGCGGCAGCTTCCTCGTCAGATATCCCAACCGGCGAACTGTTCTGGACCATGCTTGAGACAACAAAATCAGTGGCTTCCGCCGCAAACTTCACCCAATGCAAGAAACCCATCCCATTCGTATTCTCAATAAAGTGGGTCGCCAAGTTCTCGGCGGTCGGAACCTCAATGCTCTCATAATAGGCGTGCATCTTGGGCGCCATTTCCATCGGCGTATCTTTGGCGTCCGGCAGACCGGTGTTCCCGATGCAAACCCGAGCGAACCGTCCTTCATTTTCGGCGACAACGCGGAGGCCAATGAGCCCACCCCAGTCCTGGCCGAAGAAAGTGACGTTCTGCAGATCAAGCTGCGCCACCAGGGACGTCACCCAGCCGACATGTCGGGCATAAGTGTAGTCATCGATGCTGGTTGGCTTATCTGACCGACCGAAGCCAATGAGATCCGGGCAAATTACGCGGTACCCCTTGGCCGTGAATAAGGGAATCATCTTCCGGTAGAGGTAAGACCAGACCGGTTGCCCATGCATCGCCAGGATGATGGACCCGTCTTTCGGCCCTTCGTCGACGTAATGCATTCGCACGACATGGCCCTCGCCATCATCAACGTCGCAATAATTGGGGGCAAATGGGTACAGAGGCAGGTTTTCGAATCGCTCTTCGGGGGTGCGCAGAACTTTCATGGACGTCTCCTGTTATTGGTTGCATCCATAGAAACTAATGACACGTCTCATGTCAATTCATTTCCGCGTGAATACATCACGCTTGGGTCGATCAGTTTAATTCTGGGAAAGCTGGTCGGGGCAGCAAGATTCGAACTTGCGACCCCCTGGTCCCAAACCAGGTGCGCTACCAGACTGCGCCATGCCCCGACGGCGCCTTGTTAGCGCCCCTTTGCTTTTGGTGCAATGCCCAAATCGAAGAAAATCGGCCAAAATTCCGGTCGGCCGGACTACCTATTCCCGGTGCCGCTGCATGAGCTTGAAAACGCCCGTGGCGCGGAGCACCGAGCGGTGGCCCACATAGAGTTCTGCCTCGCAAAACGCTACCGATGAAGTGGCGCGCGTGACGCGGGCAGTGCCCTCAAGCCACTCGCCGGGCCTCGCCGATGACAGAAAGTCTGAATTCATGCGAGCCGTCAGCGCCACGGTCTTGGTTTCGAGATAGACCGCGGTCCCCAGAAGCCCATCCGCGAAGGCCATCAGCATGCCGCCATGGGTGATGCCTTTAGAATTGCAATGGCGCTTTTGCACCCTCACCCCGTGCCAAAAGCCATCATCAGTTGTTTTGTGGAAAAAAGGTCCATTATGGCTCGTGTAGGGACCGCGCGTAGTGGATTCCTGAAACCCTTCTGGAGGGTTCCACGGGTACTCGTCGTCGCTTAATCGAGAATGTTTCGAAGATTTAGACATGGCACTGCATAGACCAGAGAGAGCTGAATTGCACCTGATCTTGTGGCTGTCTCAGAACCTAATGCGTATCCTCTGGCGTATCGCTGGAGTCGCCGCTTGCGGATATTTCCGCCACCATAAGACCCTTTGGTCCCTCACCAAACCGCACACTTACCTCTTGGCCGGGCACCAGTTCCCGAATGCCAAAGCGTCGTAACGTCTCCATATGCACGAAGATGTCGGGCGTCCCATCACCACGCGTGACGAAACCATAGCCGCGCGCCCGGTTAAACCACTTCACCACAGCGACCTCAAAATCACCGACCGGCACCACTGCTGTCTCTGGATTTTTGTCAGCCGGCCGGATGGGCGCTGTCTGCACCGCCGTACTGTCATCAATCTCAAGAATCTTAGAAGCCTGCATGCCCTTTGGCCGTTTTACGGCCTCGCAGGTAATCGTGGCCCCTTCCTCTAACGTATCACGCCCAAACTGACGCAAACACGAGGAGTGTACCAACACGTCCGCGGCACCATCATCTGGTACCAGGAACCCGTACCCCTTTACCGAATCAAACCACTTAACAACGCCGTGTATTTCAACAGTCGTTTCGGGTGATTCACCGGTGGATTCGAATTGTTCTTCCATCCCCACCCCGAAATCAGACCGGATATGGTACCGCTACTCACGCAACTCACACATGCGGCAGACCGGCCGTCTTTGATCTTCAGCGTGCCCCCCCCAAAGAGGCAATGGTTAATTATACAGATTTTTCCGTCGCGGCCAAACCCACTAGCGCAGCTTTTGCTTAGGCGTACCTCAATGTCCACACGTCTTGCAGGCTTAACGATGAGCGATTAAGAAAAGAGATGAGCTGTTGAAGGTAAACACGAAGAAAGAGTGAGACCGTCGCAGCACGTTCCGAGGATCAGCGCAACAATGACAAAAAACAAAATTGCGCTATTAGTCCGAAAGCAGGGGTATGATTCACGCCGTCACTATGGGCTTGGGCCTTTTTGGTCTCTGGCTTCTTCTATCAGGATATCTAGATAACACGCTGCTTTTGGGTCTCGGAGTCGCGTCATGTGTTGCCTGTGTCTACATCGCGGCGCGCATGGAGGTCGTCGATCATGAATCGATCCCGCTGCAATTGAAGTTTGGTGTATTTGGATACCTTTTTTGGCTCTCTTCAGAAATTGGCAAAGCTAACTGGGCGGTCTCCAAAGTTATTCTTTCGCCCCGCATGCGGCTCAATCAGCGGCTGATCAATGTTCCCGCCGACCAGGTAACGGATGTGGGACGGGTTACTTTTGCAAACTCGATCACTTTGACCCCTGGAACGATCACAGTTGAGACCGAACGTAACTCCTTTCTGGTCCATGCTCTGACCGATGACGCAGCCGATTTGGCCGCCCTCAATGATATGGGCGCGCGCGTTTCTGCCGTGGAGAGCCGCTCGTGATGTTTACTGCCGCAACCATGGCCGTCTCTGTCGCGATGGCACTCATCCTCATCAGGGCCTTTCTTGGACCGACGGTTTATGACCGCGTATTGGCCGTGAATGCCTTCGGTACGGTGACTGTCCTGATCATTGGCCTGATTGGATTCCTGACGGAACGCCCTGAGTTTCTCGATATCGCCCTGCTCTACGCACTCATCAACTTCGTTGGAACAATCGCAATTCTCAAATTCTTCCGGTATCGGGCGCTTGGTCGGACGTCACACATCCCTACTAACGAAAACAAAGGGAGCGCGGCCGAATGATCGATCTCGCTCTCGACATCGCCAGCTGGATTTCGTTCGCTCTCGGCGGATTTTTTCTGATTGTCGGTGCACTTGGCATGATCCGCTTGCCTGACTTCTGGTCGCGGCTACATGGCGCGGGCGTGATCGATACCGCGGGGGCTGAACTTATTCTGCTCGGCATGATTTTCCAGGCTGGCCTTACCCAAGTCACGATCAAACTCATCTTGATCGGCCTGTTTGTCTTCCTGACAAGCCCGACAGGCACCCATGCCGTCGCCAATGCGGCTTACGTCGCTGGCATTCGGCCGCTTGGTGAGGTCAAGAACGATGATGACGAAGATGTGAAAGGGACAAAGTCATAGAAGCGTATATCGACATCATCCTTTTCAGCTTTCTTATCGTGACAGCTATCGCGATCATGAAACTGCGGAACCTATTCGCTGTCGTCATGCTGTCCGGCGTGTTCAGTCTGCTCTCTGCTGGTCTGTTCGTTGCGATGGACGCCGTCGACGTTGCCTTCACAGAAGCCGCCGTCGGTGCGGGCATTTCGACGGTCCTCATGCTCGGGACCCTGGCTCTGACAAGGCAGGAAGAAAAACCGGCGCAGCATTCCAGGGCTTTGCCGCTCCTCGTTGTATTTGTGACCGGCGCTGCGCTTCTTTACGGCACGGCTGATCTACCGCCCTTTGGTTCGGCCGATACCCCCGTGCAAAAACATGTGGCGCCGGAATACATCGACCGCACACCTAAGGAAATTGACATTCCCAATATTGTCACCGCCGTCCTCGCTTCCTACAGGGGATATGACACGCTCGGCGAAGTTGTGGTTATCTTCACAGCGGGAATAGGGGTCATTGTGCTGCTCCACAGCTCAACAAGGCGCCGACGTGAAGATGATGGCGAGGGGGCAGATACCTGATGGATCATCACTTCATACTACGCGTCGTCTCAAAGATGCTCATTCCACCTATTCTGCTCTACGCTCTTTATGTCCAATTCCATGGCGACTTTGGTCCAGGTGGCGGTTTTCAGGCTGGTGTGATTTTTGCCGTGGGCTTCATCCTTTATGGGCTCGTCTATGGCCTGGACAAGCTGCGGCAGGTGGCACCGCCGGCGGTCGTTCGCGCCGGTATCGCGCTCGGGGTCCTCCTCTATGCAGGAACCGGCGCTGTTAGCTTCATTCGAGGCAAGAACTTCCTAGACTATTCCGCCCTAGCAGACGCCGAGCATGCGGTTGGCGGTCAACATTTGGGCATCATCCTCGTTGAGGCGGGTGTCGGACTGACCGTCGCAAGTGTGATGATTGCCGTCTTCATAGCGTTTGCGTCGCGCGCGCCTGATATCAAGGACACTGACTGGTGATGTGGGACGGAATGACAGCCGAATTTTTTGTGGGCCACTACAACTACTGGATGACCATCGTCCTGATGATGATCGGTCTTTATGTTGTGGTGAGCCGCGGCAACCTGGTTAAAAAGATCGTCGGCCTCAACCTGTTTCAGGTGTCGGTCTTTATGCTCTACATATCCATGGCGAAAATATTCGGAGGCACAGCCCCCATCCTCACCGGCAATGAGGAAGAGGTCTACTCCAATCCGCTTCCGCATGTGCTCATCCTGACGGCCATTGTCGTTGGTGTCGCCACGACTGCTCTGGGGCTTGCGTTGATCATCCGCATTCGCGAGAGCTTCGACACAATCGAAGAAGATGAAATCTTCGATATTGAACAAGAGATGGCGAGAAACGCCACAACGGCAGGCGGAGAACGCTAAGAAATGTTGAGCAGTCTCACGCCTCATCTGCCTGCGTTGCAGGTAGTCATACCTCTTATCGCTGCGCCGCTCTGCGCGTTGTTTATGAACCGGCACCTGGCCTGGGGCATCGCTTTTGTCGCGTCAGCCGCAGCTTTCGTCGTTTCAGCGCTGCTTCTTGCGTCTGTGCTCGACGGATCGGTCATCTCCTACCAGATGGGCGGTTGGGCACCGCCTTGGGGCATCGAGTACAGGATCGACGCCGCCAACGCCTTTGTCCTGTTCATTGTATCGCTGGTCGGTGCGCTGGTGCTTCCCTATGCCCGTAGAAGCATTGAGCGGGATTTTGATGCCTCAACTCACGCCTATTTCTATACCTGTTACCTACTCTGTCTGACGGGGTTGCTAGGTGTTGCAGCAACAGGTGACGCCTTTAACGTGTTCGTGTTCCTGGAGATATCATCCCTATCTACCTATGCGCTTGTTGCCTTCGGGGCCAAGCGGGACCGGCGCGCGCTCACAGCCGCTTACAATTATCTGATCATGGGCACGATCGGCGCAACCTTCTTTGTGATCGGTCTGGGCTTCCTCTATATGGTCACTGGCACGCTCAACATGGCCGACCTTGCGGTACGCCTGCCAGAGGTTGGTGACACACGCGTAACGCGCGTCGCCTTCGTCTTCATTCTGGTGGGCATGGGTCTAAAGCTCGCTATGTTCCCGCTGCACCTGTGGCTGCCAAACGCCTATAGCTACGCGCCACCAGCAGTAACCGCCTTTCTGGCGGCGACGGCCACAAAAGTAGCTCTCTATGTTCTGCTCCGTTTCATGTTCACCGTGTTCCAGTTCGATCATCCTATTCAGGGACTGACATTCGAGTATGTGGTGATGCCTCTTGCTATTGTGGCGATGTTTGCGGCCTCAATCGCCGCGGTCTTTCAGGAAGATATCAAGCGCCTGCTTGCCTATTCGAGTGTCGCACAGGTGGGATACATGCTGTTGGGTGTCGCACTCCTGACAGAAGCTGGCGTCACCGCGGGCATTATTCATCTCTTCAACCATGCGGTGACCAAAGGGGCACTCTTTTTGGCGGTCGGCTGTTTTGTCTATCAGGTGGGATCCAGCCGCTTGGGCGACCTTAAGGGCATAGGCAAGACGATGCCTTGGACGACCGCCGCGCTGGCCGCCGGCGGCCTGAGCCTGATCGGGGTTCCGCTGACAGTCGGCTTCATCTCAAAATGGTACTTGATCCAGGCGTCGCTTGAGACGGGCTCACTTCTCATTGCTGGCCTGATCGTCGCTTCCTCTCTCATCGCCGTAGTCTACGTCTGGCGGGTTGTTGAGGTGGCGTATCTAGAACCTGTGCCCGACGGACGCCCTGCGAAGGAGGCGCCGATCTCAATGATCCTGCCGACCTATGCGTTGGTCGCGGCAAGCATCTACTTTGGGATCAACAGCGAGCTCACCAGCGATGCGGCATCCGTTGCTGCGAATGCGCTCTATTCGGTGACCGATCTGGCAAGCGAGGGAGTCACCCAATGAGTCCTGAACTCGCAATCACGCTTACCATCCTCCTGCCTGCTGCCGCTACGATCCTGCTGGCTGTATTGGATAAGCAGCCGAACCTCCGCGAGGCTGTGAGTCTTCTCACCGCCGGCGGGCTTTTCGTGATCGTGTTGGGATTGCTGCAAACGGTCCTCGACGGCGCGCAACCGACGGCGCATTGGTTTGATGTGCTGCCAGGCCTGTCACTCGCCTTTGAAATTGAACCTCTGGGTATGTTGTTTGGCGTCGTGGCCGCAGGGCTCTGGATCGTTACCGCGCTCTATTCTATAGGCTACATGCGCGGGAACAATGAGACCAACCAAACCCGGTTCTATATCTGCTTCGCGATTGCCATATCCGCGGCCATGGGCATCGCCTTCGCGGCCAACATGTTCACGCTCTTCATTTTTTATGAAGTGCTCACCCTTTCAACCTACCCTCTGGTTGCCCACAAAGAAACCGATGTCGCACGGAAAGGTGCGCGCACCTATCTAGGTATTCTAATCACCACCTCCATTGGATTTCAGCTCGTCGCAATCGTCTGGACATGGGTTGTCGCGGGAACGCTGGACTTCGAGCAGGGCGGCATCCTGGCGGACAAGATCGATCCAACACTCCTACCATTCTTGCTAGCGCTCTACGCCTTTGGCATCGGCAAAGCGGCCCTGATGCCGTTTCACCGATGGCTGCCGGCGGCTATGGTGGCACCGACACCAGTCAGCGCCCTGCTGCATGCCGTTGCCGTCGTGAAGGCCGGTGTCTTCACCATGCTCAAAGTGGGTGTCTACATTTTCGGGATAGACCTCCTGGCGACGACGGGCGCAGCAGATTGGCTCATGTGGCTCGCCGCCTTCTCCATCCTGGCGGCCTCGATCGTCGCCATGACGAAAGACAATCTGAAAGCACGGCTCGCTTATTCAACTATCAGTCAGCTGTCTTACATCACCCTCGGCATGGCGCTGGCCACATCGCTAGGCGTTATGGGTGGTGCCATGCACATTGCCATGCATGCGATGGGCAAGATCACCCTCTTTATGTGCGCAGGCGCAATCTATGTTGCGACCCACAAGACTGAGATCAGTGACATGGATGGTCTGGGTCGTGCGATGCCCTTCACCTACGCTGCCTTCTTTATCGGCGCCCTCTCCATTATCGGATTGCCGCCCTTAGGAGGCGCCTGGTCCAAATGGTACCTGATGCTCGGTGCCGCAGACGCAGGCCAGATCATCATGATGGTCGTGTTTATGGCGAGTTCCCTTCTCAACATCGCCTACCTGCTGCCGGTTGTCGCGCGCGGCTTCTATAGGGGAAATCCTGGCCCGGTCGCACATTCGCTTGGCGCAGCCGCAGTGCCTTCTAAGGGCATTCAAGAAGCGCCACTCTGGTGCGTTGTCCCACCCTGCCTCACGGCCATCGGTTGCCTGTTGCTCTTCTTTTATGCGGGCGACATCTACACCTTGATCGAGCCGGTCGCCTTCCCGGAAGGGACACCCCAGCCATGAGTGACGACATGAAGACACCCGAAACAGATCCGTCAAAGCTCCCTTGGCTCGGGCGCAAGCTACTTTGGCTCGACAATATGAAAAATGTCGACCGCATCGTCTATGCGCTCTTCATTCTCTGCGCCGGCCTGGTCGCAGCCGACTTTATGTATCACAAGCACAGCTATCTCGACATTGAAGACATTCCCGGCTTCTACGCCGCCTACGGATTCTTTATGTGCGCTGCGCTCGTCATCTGCGCACGTGCCATGCGCGTGGTCCTCAAGCGTGACGAAGACTATTACTCACCCAAAGATGTTGAGTCGGAGCCGTTTCCCGAAGACCAACTAAGCCGGGAGACGATCAATGACTGATCTGTTCCCGCCTTTCCTCCTGTTTGTTGTCGGTGCAGCGCTGCTGCCGCTCATACCAAATGGCCACCCCCGCGCCCTCGCTGCCGCAATTGTGCCGGTCATCAGTGCCTATTTCATCTGGATGATGCCGGAGGGCATGCATGGTCAATTCACCCTGGTCGGACAGGAACTCACCCTGCTGCGCGTCGACAAGCTCTCGACCATATTCGGACTCATATTCTCCCTCGCCGCCTTCCTGGCGCTGATCTATGCCTGGCATGTGCGGGATACCATCCAGCAAACCATGTCGCTGCTCTATGCAGGGGCGGCCATCGGAGCGGTCTTTGCGGGCGACCTTGTGTCGCTGTTCATTTTCTGGGAAGGCACAGCCATTGCGTCTGTCTTCCTGATTTGGGCGAGGCGCACAGAAGGCGCCTACTGGACCGGCTTGCGCTATCTGATCATTCAGGTGGGCTCTGGTGTCATACTGCTCGCGGGCGTCGTCCTTCAATACCACGATACGGGCTCTATTGCCTTTGAAGCGATGACGCTCGGGAGCCCCGCCACCTGGTTCATCTTCATCGCCTTTGGCATCAAGTGCGCGTTTCCGCTGCTCCACAACTGGCTTCAGGATGCCTATCCCGCTGCGACGGTCACTGGCACGGTCGTACTCTCCGCCTTCACCACAAAACTCGCTGTCTATGCTCTGGCACGTGGTTTCGCTGGCACCGAGATCCTAATCTATATCGGCGCCACCATGACGCTCTTCCCGATCTTCTATGCTGTGATCGAGAACGATCTGCGTCGAGTGCTTGCCTACAGTCTCAACAATCAGTTGGGCTTTATGGTCGTGGGCGTTGGCGTTGGAACGGAACTGGCGCTGAATGGTACAGCCGCCCATGCATTTGCCCATATTCTCTACAAGGCCCTCTTGTTCATGAGTATGGGCGCTGTCCTCTTCCGGACAGGCACGGCCAAGGGCTCTGAGCTGGGCGGTCTCTACAAAACCATGCCGCTCACCATGCTCTTCTGCGTGATCGGCGCCGCATCCATTTCGGCCTTCCCGCTCTTCTCAGGTTTTGTCACGAAATCACTGATCCTGTCAGCGTCCGTGCATGAAGGGCATTACATCGTTTGGGGTATCCTACTCTTCGCGTCAGCAGGCGTCTTCCACCATTCTGGCATCAAGATCCCCTATTTCGCCTTCTTTGCGCATGACAGTGGCCTCCGTCCAAAGGAAGCACCCTGGAATATGTTGCTGGCCATGGGCTTGACTGCCTTCCTCTGCATCGCGATCGGAGTCTATCCAGACCCCCTCTATGCGTTGCTGCCTTACGAAGTAGACTATGTGCCCTATACCACCACCCATGTGGTGACCCAGCTGCAGCTGCTCTTCTTCTCAGCGCTCGCATTTACGGTGTTGATGAGAACCGGCATCTATCCGCCCGAACTGAAATCCGTAAATCTGGACTTCGATTGGACCTATCGAAAGTTGGGACCGGCGCTGATCAAAGGAATTCGTTCGCTCGTCAGTTCGGTTTGGGGCGGTCTTATCGGTATGGGACTGCGCAGCATAAACATAGGGATCGCGGCCCTTGGCCGGGCGCATGGTACAGAAGGCCTCCTTGCCCGCGCTTGGCCCACTGGATCAATGGTGCTTTGGATTGCTGTGCTCCTTGGCGCGACGCTTCTGCTAAACTATATGTGACGGATCACTCCGACCGTTCTTGAGCAAAAAAGGCCACCTGTTATGGAAATGACTGGCGAATTCCGCATTCCTGCCCCACAAGCTGACGTTTGGGCTGCGCTTAACGACCCGGAAGTCCTGCACCAGTCCATTCCAGGCGCTGAAAGCGTGGAAAAGATAAGCGATACCGAATTCGCTGCCGTAGCAAAAGCCAAAGTCGGGCCGGTCAGCGCCAAGTTTAAAGGCAATGTGACACTCTCTGACATTGATGCGCCCAACGGGTACAAAATCAGCGGCGAAGGATCAGGCGGTGCGGCTGGCTTTGCGAAAGGCTCTGCCGTCGTAAAGCTGACGCCAGACGGAGACGGCACTCTCTTAAGCTATGAAGTCCAAGCAACCGTCGGCGGCAAGCTCGCCCAGGTTGGACAGCGCTTCATTGACTCTACGGCCAAGAAAATGGCTGACGAGTTCTTTACCTCGTTCGCGGCCATCACCGGTGGCACCACAGAGGAAGAAGTCGACGCGATTGCGCCAACTCATGTACCCCTCGTGCCTGACGAGGAAGCCGGAATGGGCTTGGCTCCATGGATGTGGGGCACACTTGTGATCGCTGGCGCATTGATTGCGATCTACGTCGTTACTATGTAACGCGCGTTCAGCACTTGGCACCGCGCGGCTTGACGCCGACCGAGCAAGCGCAGAGACTTATTTCAAAGAAACCCAAAGGGCGCCTGCGAACGTCCTGGCGGCCAAAATCGGTCGCTGCCTAACCTCGGGAGGAACCACCCATGGCTCTCGTCTCTATGACAGTCAACGGCAAACCTGTATCGGGTGACGTCGAAGGCCGCACACTACTGGTCCAATTCATTCGTGAGAACCTGGGCCTGACCGGTACCCATGTTGGTTGTGACACAAGCCAATGCGGCGCTTGCGTCATTCACATGGACGGAAAAGCCGTCAAAGCCTGTACGATGCTCGCGCTGCAGGCCGAAGGCAGCACCATTACAACTATTGAAGGATTGGCGAACGGTGATGAGCTTCATCCGGTGCAAAAAGCCTTCAAAGAAAATCATGGCCTGCAGTGTGGCTTCTGCACGCCCGGCATGATCATGACAGCAGTCGACATGATCGATCGGATTCCAAACTTGAACGAAGAAACGGTCCGTGCCGAGCTTGAAGGCAATATCTGCCGCTGCACCGGTTACCAAAACATCGTCAAATCCATTCTAGACGCTGCAGAAACCACGCCCGCTTGAGTCAGCACGGGAATTCCGGGAGGAGGAATTCATGAGCACGACAGGAATAGGACAGGCCGTCCGCCGCAAGGAAGACAAGCGCTTCATTACCGGTGCCGGACGCTATACAGACGACCTGAACCGACCAGGACAAACCCATGCATATTTTCTGCGCAGCCCCCATGCGCACGCGAAAATCAATGGCATTGATCTGACGGAAGCGGTTGCAGCACCAGGTGTTGTCAGCATTTTTACGGGATCTGATGTGGCGGCTGATGGGCTCGGCGGGTTGATCTGCGGTTGGACCGTCCACTCCAAAGACGGCTCGGAAATGAAGGCTGGCGCACACCCGATCCTCGCAGAAGACACGGTGCGCTATGTCGGCGACCACGTTGCGATGGTGGTGGCCGAAACCTACGCCCAAGCGAAGTCCGCTGCTGAACTCATCGACGTCGATTACGACGTGTTGGATGCGGCCGCAGATGTGGGCTCCGCTCAGGACGGATCAGCTCCTCAGGTCCATGCCGAAGCGCCCAACAATACGAGCTTTGACTGGGAGCTTGGAAACAAGGCGGAGACAGAAGCGGCGTTTAAGAACGCTGCACACATCATCAAGCTGGATCTCGCCAACAATCGCCTTATTCCCAACGCCATGGAACCCAGGGCAGCCATTGCGGATTATGACAGCGGCACAGATGAATACACGCTCTGGACCACGAGCCAGAACCCTCATGTAGCACGGCTTGTGCTGTCTGCCTTTGTAGGGGTCGCGCCCGAACACAAGCTCAGGGTCATCGCACCTGACGTGGGTGGCGGATTTGGTTCCAAAATCTTCATCTACGCAGAAGAGACAGCGTGCGCCTGGGCCTCGGCAAAGATCAAACGTCCCATCAAGTGGACGGCGGAACGCAGCGAGTCCTTTCTTTCAGACGCCCATGGCCGCGACCATGTCAGCCACGCGGAATTGGCTCTCGCCGAGGACGGGACGTTTCTCGGGCTGCATGTCCAGACCAAAGCCAATCTCGGCGCTTATCTCTCCACCTTTGCGTCATCGGTACCGACCTATCTCTATGGCACCCTGCTCTCAGGCCAATATGCCTTGCCAGCCATTTACGTTGAAGTGGATGGGGTCTTCACCCACACGGCGCCCGTAGACGCCTATCGTGGCGCCGGTCGGCCGGAAGCGACTTATCTGATCGAACGGCTTGTGGAAACTGCTGCCCGCGAACTGAACTTCGATCCTGCCGAACTGAGGCGGAAAAATTTCATTCGCAGCTTCCCGCACCAAACCCCCGTCATCATGAACTATGACATTGGGGATTATGAAGCGTCACTCGACAAAGCGCTGGCGCTGGTTGACTACGAAAATTTCCCGGCTCGCAAGGCGGAGGCGGAGAGCCGGGGCAAAAAACGCGGCATCGGTTTCTCAACGTATATCGAGGCCTGCGGCCTGGCCCCTTCCGCGGCCGTAGGGTCCCTCGGCGCTGGCGTGGGCCTTTGGGAAAGTGCTGAAGTTCAAGTGGCCCCGACAGGCAAGATCGAAGTCTTCACCGGCGCCCATAGTCATGGCCAAGGACATGAAACCACCTTCGCACAGCTTGTCTGTGAACGGATTGGCGTCCCCATCGAAGATGTCGAAATCATTCATGGCGACACAGGCCGCGTCCAGTTCGGGATGGGCACCTATGGCTCCAGATCCGGCTCTGTCGGCATGAGCGCTCTGGCAAATGCGCTTGATAAGATCGAAGCGAAAGCCAAGAAGATCGCCTCACACCTGATGGAAGCGGACGCGGGCGACATTGAGCTTAAAGATGGTGTCTTTACTGTCGCTGGCACCGATAAGGAGCTGGCCTGGGCGGAACTCGCCCTTGGTGCCTACACCGCGCACGGTTTCCCAACCGCGGAGCTCGAGCCGGGCCTCAAGGAAAGTGCATTCTATGACCCGCTCAATTTCACCTTCCCGTCAGGCTGTCACATTTGCGAAGTCGAAATCGATTCAGAAACGGGGGTGACACGGATCGTGAATTTTGTCGCCGTCGATGATTTCGGCGTCATCGTGAATCCAATGATCGTCGAAGGACAGGTTCAGGGCGGCATTGCCCAGGGGATTGGACAAGCGCTCTTTGAAGCAGCTCACTATGACGAAACCGGCCAGCTCATCACCGGTTCCTATATGGACTATTGCATGCCCCGCGCCGACGACCTGCCAGACTTTAATCTGGGCTTCACCCAGACAGACTGCCCGTCCAATCCCATGGGCATGAAAGGCTGTGGTGAGGCCGGTGCGATCGCATCACCTCCAGCCGTCATCAACGCCATTACGGATGCTCTAGGCGTCCGAGAAATTGAAATGCCAGCAACCCCCGCACGTGTTTGGGCGGCGCTCGCCACCCCGTCACTCGCTGCCGATTGAGGAAGACCCATGTACCAGTTTGACTATCACCGCGCACAGACTGTCGCCGAAGCTGCTGACCTTCTCGCCGCAAATGATGAAAACAAGCTCCTCGCAGGAGGACAAACCTTAATCCCAACGTTGAAGCAACGGCTTGCGATGCCGGCAACCCTTGTCGATATCGGTAACATTGCGGACCTCAATTTCATCAAAGCTGAAGGCGACGCAATCACCATCGGCGCCGCCACAACACACGCGGACGTCGCCGCTTCTGCCGAAGTCGCCAAACACCTGCCGGCACTCGCGGAGCTGGCCTCCCATATCGGTGACCCGGCGGTCCGCAATCGCGGCACCATCGGAGGATCGCTTGCAAACAACGACCCTGCGGCGGATTACCCAGCTGCAGTGCTGGGCCTCGACGCCAAGATCCACACCACCAAGCGCTTAATCGATGCTGAACCTTACTTCACGGGCATGTTTGAAACGGCCCTCGAGGAAGATGAAATCATCACGGAGGTGACTTTCCCGCATCCTGAGAAAGCCGCTTACGTTAAATTTCCGAACCCAGCGTCGCGCTATGCCATGGTGGGCGTCTTCGTGGCAAAAACACCGATCGACATTCGCGTCGCGGTGACAGGTGCCGGTGCGGATGGTGTCTTCCGCGTCAAGGAAATGGAGGACGCCCTCGGCAGCAACTGGTCTCCAGAGGCAATCGCAAACATAAAAGTGCCTGAAGACGATCTGCTTTCCGACCTTCACGGCGCGGCGGACTATCGAAGCCACCTAATCACGGTGATGGCTGGCCGCGCTGTCGCAGCGACAATGTGACCTGAGCCGACTTTCACTGTACCCTATACGTATGACCAGTTCCCTCCCCGCCTCCATCGATGAGACAGCGGCGCTTCTGTCGAGCGGCGCCTATGTCGCGGATCGATCGCTTGCGACCGTCCTCTTTCTCGCCCTCAAAATGGGCCGCCCGCTCTTTCTGGAGGGCGAAGCCGGTGTCGGCAAGACAGAGATCGCGAAGGTTCTTGCGAGCGCCCTGGGCCGAAAGCTCATCCGCCTGCAATGCTATGAAGGCCTCGACACGGCAACAGCGGTCTATGAATGGAACTATCAGGCACAGATGATCGAAATCCGATTGGCCGAGGCACAGGGCGTCGAGGACAGGAATGCGCTTGCTAAGGATGTGTTCGATGATCGCTTTCTGATCAGACGTCCCCTTCTGCAAGCGCTCGAGCCCGACGTGAACGGACCACCGGTCCTTCTCATTGACGAACTCGACAGGACCGATGAACCGTTCGAGGCCTACCTGCTCGAAGTCCTGTCAGATTTTCAGATAACGATCCCGGAAATCGGAACCGTGAAAGCCGCCGAGCCCCCCATCGTCATCGTTACCTCCAACCGTACACGTGAGATCCACGACGCGCTAAAACGCCGCTGCCTCTATCATTGGGTGGACTATCCTGACGCAGAAAGAGAACTTGAGATCGTCCGGCTCAAAGCGCCGGACGCGGCAGAAGACCTGTCCCGGCAAATCGTCGCCTTTGTTCAGGCACTGCGGGACCGCGATCTTTACAAACAACCGGGCATTGCAGAGACACTCGATTGGGCAAATGCGCTGACCCAGTTGAACGCTGTCTCGCTGAGCGAAAGCAACATCAACGACACGCTCGGCACCTTGCTCAAATATCAGGATGATATCGCGCAGGTGCGCGGCTCCGACGCGGCCCAAATTTTGGATGAACTGAAAACCGCTGCGGAATGACGGATCAGCCAGGATACATAGCTGAGAACATCGCACATTTCGCGCGCGTGCTCCGGCGCGCGGGCGTGCCCGTCGGACCGCGTCAGGTGCTTGATGCCATTGAGGCCGTTAAAGTCGCCGGTATCAAGTCTGAGAGTGATCTTTACTGGGCGCTCCACACAACCCTCATCCGCTCTCAGGACATGGCTGAAATCTTCAATCAGGCCTTCCATGTATTCTGGCGGGATCCGCGCATGCTCGAACGCATGATGGCGATGATGCTCCCGGAATTGACAGCGCCGCCAGAGGAACCGGACGAGCAAACGAGCCGCCGGCTCGCGGAAGCGTTACTGAGCCAGGACAGTAACCAACACCAAGAGCCTGAACCGGAAATCGAGATCGACGCCCGGGAAACCATGTCTGCTGCTGAAATTCTGCGCACCAAGGATTTTGAGCAAATGAGCGCTGCAGAGATCGCTGAAGCGCGCAAGGCGCTCTCTCGACTGAGGCTGCAACATGATCAGGTCCTCACACGCCGGACTCGGCCTTCTGCGCACGGATCCCTGATAGACATGCGCGCGACGCTTCGTGCATCGCTGCGCGGAGGCGACATCATTCCCCTGAAACGTCGGGAACGCAGGCACCGCCCGCCGCCATTGGTCGTGCTCTGTGATATCTCCGGGTCAATGAGCATCTATGCAAGAACGTTTCTGCACTTTTTCCACACGCTCACCAATGACAGAGACCGGGTCCATACCTTCCTGTTCGGCACCCGCCTCACGCACGTTACGCGCCAGCTTCGGCACAAAGACGTTGATAAAGCATTGGCTGCAGTCTCAACGGCGGTCGAAGACTGGGACGGCGGCACACGTATTGGCGAAACACTCAGACGTTTCAATGTGGATTGGGCGCGCCGCGTCTTGGGCCAGGGCGCGACAGTCCTTTTGGTGACCGACGGCCTGGACAGGGATGGCGCCGAGGGATTGGAACCTGAGATCGCGCGCCTGCACCGGGCGAGCCGAAGACTGATATGGTTAAACCCGCTGCTGCGGTACGATGCTTTTGAACCCAAAGCCCTTGGCATTCGAACCATGCTACCCCATGTGGATGAGTTCAGACCTGTCCACAACATGGCCTCCTTGGAAGACCTTGTGGCATCCTTGAGCGCTCCCGAACGATCACCGAAAGCAGCATGACCGACATAGCGACACAATCTGACGACAATGTGCTGGCCCAAGCGGCAGCATGGGCAAACGCGGGACACAAAGTTGCCCTCGCCACCGTCATTGAGACCTGGGGCTCAGCGCCCCGTCCTGTCGGCAGCCAGCTTGCCATACGCGAAGATGCGACCTTCGTCGGCTCGGTGTCAGGCGGATGTATTGAAGGCGACGTTGTCACACGCGCGCTCGACGCCATTCAAACCGAAACGTCAGAAGTGCTGGAATATGGGGTAGCCGACGCCATGGCTTGGGAAGTGGGGCTCGCCTGCGGCGGCAAGATCAAAGTCTACCTTGAACCCCTGACAGGTTCGTGACTCGATGCAGTTGGAGACCCTAAATCAGGTATTGAGCGCTCAAGCCGCAAAACGACCGATCGTGCAAGCAACGAACCTTGAGACAAACGAACAGCTGGTTCTCACGCCCGATGACACCAACCAACCAGACTGGATGTTGAAGGAAGTGCGAGAGGCGGTCCGGTCTGACAAAAGCCGTGTCGCAGACGCGCCAGATAACACCCCCTGGTTTTTCAATGTCTACAATCCGCCGCTGCGCCTCGTCATCGTCGGCGCTGTCCACATCGCACAGCCCCTTGCCCGCATGGGCCTTGAGGCCGGCTATGATGTGAACGTCGTTGACCCGCGGGAGGCATTCGCCTCCTCAGAACGCTTTCCAAACGTCTCACTGATCAGCGAATGGCCCGACGAGGCTCTTCAAACTCTCGAACTGGACGCCAGAACGGCCATCGTCACCCTTACCCACGACCCGAAGCTGGACGATCCCGCGCTTCACGTCGCGCTAAAGTCGGAGGCTTTCTACATAGGTGCGCTGGGCAGCAAGAAGACGCAGGCGGCACGAAAACAACGCCTCACAGATGCAAAATTCAGCGACGCGGAGATTGCGCGCATCTGCGGACCCGTAGGTCTCGATATCGGCGCTAAAAGCCCAGCCGAAATCGCGGTCTCAATCCTTGCAGAAATCACGCAAACGCTGCGCCAGGAGCATTCATGAAGTTCGGCTCCGTTCCTGCATCAGCCGCAGAAGACTTCGTGCTCGCCCATTCTGTTCGCGCCGGCGATCAGACGTTCAAGAAAGGCCGGGTGCTCAGCAAAGATGACATTGATGCCCTCTCAAATGCAGGCATCGCGACAGTCTATGCGGCAGAGCTTGAGCCGGACGATATTGCAGAAGACGAAGCCGCCAGCGCAATCGCTGCGGCATTGATGGGTCCCAACACACGAGTAGACACCGCTTTTACCGGCAGGGCCAACCTATACGCTGCAGCAAACGGCGTTCTTAAGTTGAACGAAACGGCCATCGACGAGATCAATTCCCTCGCTGAATCCATAACTGTCGCCACGCTTCCGAACTATGAAGCCGTTTCCGAAGGCCAAATGGTGGCGACGGTAAAGATCATTCCCTATGCCGCACCGAAGGATATGGTGGGCCAGGCGTCCGCTTTGGCTGCTGAGGCATCCCCCGTGCTGGCATTGAACCCATTTAAGCTGAAGCGCGCGGCGCTTATCCTCACGGAGGTAGACACCACAAAAAAGTCGCTTCTGACAAAGTCGGAAAAGGTCGTTCGTGCCAGGCTGGAGACCTTAGGCGTCGCATTGGATACCGTCCAGACATGCCAACACGACGAGGCATCCCTGGGGCGAGCGATACAATCGCTCCCAGGGTCAATTGAGATGATCCTGGTTCTAGGCGCTTCAGCCACCGGCGACCGGCGGGATGTCGTGCCCGCCGCAATCGAAGCGGCACATGGCACCATCCACCATTTTGGTATGCCCGTCGATCCGGGCAATCTGCTGCTCTTGGCGGAGCTTGGGGGCCGGCCGGTCATTGGCCTCCCCGGCTGTGCGCGGTCCCTGAAATTAAATGGTGTCGATTGGGTCTTGCAGCGCTTGGCTGCCGGACTTGAGGTAACACCCAAGGATATCCAGTCCATGGGCGTCGGCGGCCTGCTCAAAGAAATTCCTTCCCGCCCTCAACCGCGAGATACAATGCGCGCCCGCAAGGAAACACCGCGGGTCGCGGCGATCATCCTGGGCGGCGGACGCTCAACCCGTATGGGCGCGACAAACAAGCTCACAAGCGACTTTCAAGGCAAACCCATGATCGCCCATGTGGCGGATGCCGCGCTCGCGTCAAACGCCGACGGCATCATTCTTGTGACGGGTCATGAGGAAGAGGACGTGCTGAAAGCCCTCGCTGGGCGGCCCATGACCTACGCCCACAACCCCGACTTTGCAGAAGGCCTCAGCACATCCATCAAGGTGGGCATCAAGGCGGCGGCAGAACTCGAGCCGCCGGTCGACGCAGCCGTGATCCTTCTGGGTGATATGCCGCTAGTGACGGCAGACCTTATCAATGAGCTCATCACTGCACGGGACCCTGAAGAGGACAAGTATATTTGTGTGCCGGTCGTCGGCAACAAACGGGGAAATCCTGTCTTATGGGATGCGACTTTCTTCGACGACCTGCAGAACCTCACGGGTGATACGGGCGCGAAAGCACTGATCGCCGATAACTCGGAACTGGTATGCGAAGTGCCGGCAAACGATGATGCACCTCTGAAAGACTTCGACACACCTGAGGCACTTCGCCAACATCAGACTGATTAAGGACTATCGAAGAAGGCCGCGCTCCGGGGACCACACATGATCTCCGTGCCGAGGAGCGAAGCATCGCCCGTTCCAAAGTCTAGCTGCCGCGCGCCTTTCATGACGATTTCCGACGCCGCCTCACCATGCAATACCGCGGCTTCTTCGCTTGCGTTAAAGAGACAGGTCACGGTCTCATCGCCGAGAGCCCGCTTGAACGCCAACACCGGCCCGTCACTCGCCAGAAACGTGATATCGCCAAGACGCAAACACGCATGGTCCCGTCGAAACTGAATTGCCTGTCGCGCAAACTTCAGCACCGTGTCGCTCATCGCTTCCTGTAGGTCGACAGCCCGCTCTGTGTGCGCCGCCGGGATGGGCAGCCACGGCGTCCCGCTGGAAAACGCTGCATTGGGCGCCTGACCAACCCACGGCATAGGCGTGCGGCATCCATCCCGTCCTTTGCCAAAGGGAAAGTAGAGCTCCCCTACCGGATCTCTTATCTGGTCGCGCTCGATATCGACATCGGGAAGGCCCAGTTCTTCTCCCTGATAAAGCAGCACCGTTCCTTTGAGCGCGAGGAGAAGGGCCAACCCGAACTTGGCCAATGCATCGTCACCTTCCCTGCCCCCGCCCCATCTTGTGACAGGGCGCGTAAGGTCATGATTGGAAAAGGTCACACAGGGCCAGGGGTCGCCGTTGGATTGCAGCGTGTTCTGGTAATAGTTCTGGAAAACCTTGGGTGCGAGCGACCGGTCTTCGAGGAAATCAAATGTGTAGGCAGTGTGTAGACGATCCGGCTCACCTACATAGGTCCCGATCATCTCCGGGGTCTCCGCAAATTCCCCGAACGCAAGCCGGTCGTCATATTCGTCGAGAACCGAGCGAACGGCTTTCATGGCAATCTGGTTTTCAGGCAGGCCACTATCATGCACATGTTGTTGAAGCCGAGGAGCGTGAGACCAATTAAGACCCGTACGCTGGTCCATCGGCACTGGCGGATTGTCGGTCAGCGCCGCGTCATGGAAATAGGCGTGCGCCACATCGAGCCGAAACCCGTCCACCCCGCGATCCAGCCAGAACCTCAAAACATCCATGAGCGCTTTGACCGCTTCCGGCTCATGGAAGTTCAGCTTTGGCTGCTGTCGCAAGAATTTGTGGTGGTAGTACTGGCGACGCACCGGGTGCCAGGACCAGGCCGGCCCACCAAATGCTGACATCCAATTGTTCGGCGGGCTTCCGTCTTCCTTCGCGTCCGCCCAAACATACCAATTGGCTTTTTCATTGTCCCGAGACAGAAGGCTTTCCTGAAACCAGGCATGCTGATCTGAACTGTGTGCCAGAACCTGGTCCAGTATGAGTTTCATGCCACGCTCGTGAGTCGCCTCCAAAAGGGAGTCGAACCCATCTAGCGTCCCCATTTCGGGAGCAATGCCGCAATAATCTGATACGTCATACCCGAAATCTTTGTTGGGGCTGGGGTAGATGGGCGACAACCAGATCGCATCAACGCCGAGCGACGCCACATAGTCGAGCTTGCGTTTGATGCCTTCCAGATCCCCCACGCCCGAGCCGGTCGTATCCGCATAACTCCTTGGATATATCTGGTACACCACGGCACCCTTCCACCAGGGTGCCCCTGCCAAATCACTCATCCCGCTCCCCTAAACCGTCGCGCGTGTCTCCTGATAATGCTACACGGAGTTGGGGCGCAAGAATATGTTGGAGGAAGCCATGAGCGAGCTGTCAGACACAATCATCTTGATCACAGATCTGGAGCATTTTGTCGGACGCCCTGCAGCGAAAGCACTCCTGGCCGCCGGCGCTACTCTTTACGGCACCGATCCTTCCTTTGAAGAAGCGTCCGCACGCGAGGCTGCGACGACGGCCTTGCCTGGCCTCAAGCCAATCAGCGGGAGTGACCCGGTTGTTGCCGCCGGTCGCGTTCTTGAGGAAACGGGCCGCATTGATGTCCTCATCAACAACGACGCTTTCCCTGCCTTGAGAGCCCCGTTGGACACCGCAAAGGATGAGGATTTGGAAGCAACATACGAAGCCCTCGTCTTCAAACCTTTCCGCGTCAGCCGTGCAGTCGTGCCGTCCATGAAGTCTGCCGGGGGCGGCAAGGTCTTGTTTCTGACGTCCGCCGCCCCGCTCAATGGCCTCGCCAACTACTCCATCTATGCGTCTGCCCGCGGTGCTGCGAACTCGCTCATGCTCTCGCTGGCCCGCGAACTCGCGCCAAAGAACATTCAGGTAAACGCAGTCGCCCCAAACTATGTGGAGAATCCCGACTACTTCCCGCCTGAGCTCTTGGCCAATGAAGAGGCCAAAGCGAAGATCTTGAAGAACATTCCATTAGGGCGATTGGGAAAACCGGAAGAAGCCGCCGCCCTCATCACATTCCTGGCGGGTCCCTTGTCAGGTTTCATCACCGGCCAAGTCATTCCTTTCGCAGGTGGATGGGCGAACGCGCGCTAGAAGGCTAGTTGCCTTTGAATTCAGCCAGGCCACGAAACGCTTTTGAGCCATGTTTGACCATGACATCAACGCCATGGACAAAATCGTGGGAGTCAAAAAGCCCCGGCCCAACCTCTAGCAGCAGCTCATCTGCTTTTTCGACACCTTCGTCGAGGAATTTCCGGATCGTCTGCTTGGTAATCGCATGAGCTTTGGTGGGCCCTTTTGCGACTCTCTTCGCATAGTCCAGAGTGACGGCATTCAACTCATTGTCCGCAACGACCTGGTTGATGATCCCCCAGCGCTCAAAATCAGCGGAGCTGAAAAAGTCACCTGAAAAACAAATATGACGTGCTCTGGCCGGACCACATCTTTCAGCCAGAAGATAGGCCCCACCAAGATAGGTGGCTGCACCGATATGCTGTTCCACCTGGGCAAACTGCGCTGTCTCCGAGGCGATGATGATGTCGCACCGCAATGCGATCTCCAGACCCGCCGCAAGGCAGAGGCCCTGAACCGCACAGATGATTGGAATGGGCATGCGCTCCAACCTTTGCAGGTCGGCAACACCGCGCTCAAGCATCGGCCGAGCGTCTTGTGAGTTTCGGCCGACAAATGTGGTGTTCACATTGACGCCGCAGCCGAAATGGTCCCCTTCCGCGCGCAGCAACGCCGCCCGCGCGTCAGATGCCTCTAATCGATCAATCGCTTCGTGCAGGTCTACGAACAGTGCGTCGTCCGCAAGATTAATGGGAGGATTATTGACGGTGAGGATAGCGAGGCCACCATCCATCTCAAACTCGACTATTGCCATGCCCTTGCCTTCCTAGGTGTGAATTTTCTTCAGATTAATTGGTTTCAAATAAAAACTTATTTGTTTCAATTCGCAACCACTAACTTCTGCTATTGTGAGGCAGCGATGCATATTCGTTTCGCAATTTTGAACAGACAAAATTCGGCGGCCAAATGAGTTTAAAACACAGCACAGAGCACCCGGTGCCGATCCAAATGCGGCGCGATTGTTCGATCAAAAAGTCTATGGATATTTTCGGCGACCGCTGGTCGGTGCTGATCCTGCGTGAAATGTTCTTGGGCACCACACGGTTTGCTGACTTTCAACGAAACCTCGGCATCGCGAAAAACATCCTCTCAGCCCGGCTCCAGAAACTTGAGGAGCATGGCATCATCTCGAAGCGTCGGCTGAACACGGAGACGAGTTGGAATGAATACCTGCCGACAGAAGCCGGCACAGACCTCCTGATCGTGCTGTGCGCTATGGTCCAATGGGGTGACCGCTGGCTTCAGGGTCCGGGAGGCGCACCAATGGATATCGTTGACCGGCAGACAAAAAGACCAATCGATAGCCTGGCGCTGGCGCGTCGGGGCAAAACGCTCGACCGCGAAAACATCCAGTTCCGGCCAGGTGCCCGATACAAAAAGTCGTAGAAAATAGAGGTACTTGGCTGGCTTAGTTCAGCTGAACAATCGGCGCGAGCGTCGGGCCAATCTCCTCATGCACGACAAGGTCTGCAATCGGGTCAAGTTCCGTTTCTTCTCGGTTCAGGATAACCAGATGGGCCCCATTCTTTTTCGCCATGATTGGAAACCCAGCCGCCGGATAGACCTGAAGCGACGATCCAATGGCTATGAACAGGTCACAATCCAATGTCGCCTCAGTCGCCCGCTCCATCTCAGCTTCGGGCATCGCTTGGCCGAACGAGATCGTGGCCGACTTGATAATACCGCTGCAGAATTGGCAATCCTGGGGCTTACCATGCTCTTCATAGTGAGAGCGTATTTCAGCGAGCTCATATCGTGCGCCACAATTGAGGCAGGTGGCATATGTACTGTTGCCATGGAGCTCAATGACCTTGGCGGGAGGAACCCCCGAATTCTGGTGCAGATTGTCTACATTCTGTGTGATCACGTGGCTGACCTTGCCCATGTCCACGAGCTTCGCGACCGCCATATGGCCTTTATTCGGCTCCGCCGCGGCAAAACTCCCATCCATGGCGAATTTTCGACGCCATGCCTCAATCCGCATTTCCTCTGAGGCCATAAAGTCTCGAAAATCAATCGGCGCCATTTTGGTCCACAGGCCACCAGGGCTTCGAAAGTCAGGAATGCCGGATTCCGTGCTGATCCCGGCCCCCGTAAAGACCACGGCTCGCTCACTCTGCTCAATTAGCGCCTTCAACTCCGCCGACATGGCCGCTCCCCAAGACTTACCTTTGACCTTCCGGTCCGATCCAGAAATGATACGCAAAACAAACCAATAAAGGATAGGCAAAGCACGCATGCGCTACTTGCACACCATGGTCCGTGTGACCGACCTAGATGCATCACTTGAATTCTACTGCACCCATCTCGGCCTGAAAAATGTCGGCCGATTTGACGTTGAGGAAGGTCGCTTCACTCTTGTCTTCCTGGCACCTGAAGGTCAGGAGGATGCACAGATCGAGTTGACCTACAATTGGGACCCTGAAGACCTCGATGAAGGTCGGAATTTCGGACATCTGGCTTATCGGGTCGATAACATTTACGCGACCTGCCAGAAATTGGCGGATGCGGGAATCACCATCAATCGACCGCCGCGCGACGGCCGTATGGCGTTTGTACGCTCCCCTGACAACATTTCCATTGAACTTCTGCAGGACGGCCAGGCCCTTGCCCCCCAAGAGCCCTGGGCATCCATGGAGAACACCGGCCACTGGTGAGGGCGAACCTGAACAAGCTGTTCATCTGGCGTTCAACCCCGGAAGACCACCTTCTCTCCTGAGGATGTGACACCGGTCTCTTGCCGACCGGTCCCAAGTTGGGAAATGAATTAGGAGAAGGAAATGTTACTCGCACGATTGGCACTCAGTGCCTGTCTGGTTGTTGGGTCTATGGCCAGCATGACCGCTCCAGCAGCGGCTGCGGGGCCAGTTGGCGCGAACAACCTCACACCGAACAGCAACGTCCATCACGTGCGCGACAGGCGCGGGCATCATGGGCGTCACTATCGTGGCGGACGCCATTATCGAGGCCACCACGGCGGGCACCGCCATCATAGACGCGACCGTGCCGGCGCCTTTATCGCGGGTGCGCTTGTCGGTGGTCTGATTGGGTGGAGCAGCGGCTATGGCTACCCCCGCGCCCATCATCACCGCTATGGGCGCCACCATCGGCCCTATTATGCCCCTCGGCGCCACCACAGGCCTCACTATTATGGCGGGCATTCGCGGCGGCACTACACCTACTCGGATGGGGCCTATAACAATCATCATAGCTACCGCCATACGAACAATCGGGCCTGCCATCCTGTCTACAAAAGAGGGTATTGGCATGGGCGCCCGGCGAAGGTTGGCGGTACCATGTGCTACAATCGATATGGCGAGGGATATGTGGTCTCCGGCAGCCGCTATCTGATCCATTACCGCTGAATTTCGGTCACGAAGGATAATTGAAACAGCCCCGCGGTCAGGATACGGTTTTTTATATGAAGACTCGTATCCAGGCCGCGTTTTGCCTCATCCTCTGTAGCATCCTAATGGCACCAGCGCTGCCAATGCTCCCCGCTCAGGCCGACGGCCAGGAAGATCCTCGCACATCTCCTCACTATGGCGTTCGAGAACGCTACAATTATCGCGACCCTCAAGCCGCTTATTGGGAGGGTTTTGAGCTAAAAAATGAGGGCAATTGCGAAGCGGCCATTGAACGACTGAGACCGCTTGCGCGAAACGGACGGGGCTATGAATCAGCACAACATGCTTATGGCCTCTGCCTTATGTCGCTTGGCGGTCTGCCAACCGAGGGCGGCGCATCCTTTGACGTTCATGGAGTAGAGAACAGCGACCAATTTCAGCAAGGGCGGACCTGGGTTATCCGGGCCGCAAATGCGGGACATTTCCAAGCCCAGCGCACTCTTCTGGCGCTCTATGCAGCAAACATCGGACCGGACAAAAACCCAATTGAGATTGGCAAATGGCTGCGCCTCTACGACGTCAACCCATTGCGTCTGACCCTGGGTGTGGCGGATCAGAATGACGGCCTTCGAAAGCATCTGATTAATTCAATCAGTCGGTCGGACTATTTGGACGGCAAGGAGCTCGCCCGGAACTGGACGCCGACTTACTGGGCGCCGCCAGGCGTACGAAACTAGAGCCGAAACTACAGGGCGAACATCCGATGAATTGGAGAAACAGCGACACACGTTATGGCTTGATCGCTGCTGGATTTCATTGGCTTGTCGTGGTGTTCTTTTTGGGCAATCTCGGTCTGGGTGTGTACATGAGCACCCTCGAACTCTCGGATCCCAACCTGTTTTCACTCTACCAGCTGCATAAGTCATTTGGTGTCAGCATCTTTGTGATTGTTCTGTTCCGATTGGCTTGGCGTCTATTCGATAAACCACCGGCACTTCCCGACAGCATGACCTGGTGGGAAAAGATGGCCGCCTCGCTCACGCATATGGGGCTCTATGTTGTCCTGGTGGCAATGCCCTTAACCGGCTGGATTATCGTGTCTGCGTCACCAGTCAATATTCCAACACTCGTCTTTGACACGATACCTCTTCCCCATATCGGCTACATTGCGACCAATCTAGACAAGGATCAGTGGCTAGCCGTAGGGGAATGGGGCCATTGGCTGCTTGCTTGGGCGGCCGGCGCGGCGGTGCTCCTCCATGCCGCTGCTGCATTACGTCATCACTTCATTTTGAAGGACGACATCTTGCGCAGAATGCTGCCATGGTCATCCTGATTTCGACGCTCGTTCCAGGACGTCGGCTCAAGCTCATTTCAGAGGACGCTTTATGTTTTTTCGTAGTCTCGCCGTCTTTCTCCTGCTGACGGCAAACGCTTTTGCCACAGAATGGAAGGTCCAATCCGATAGCAGCACCCTCTCCTTTGAAGGCACTCAGGCCGGTGCCACGTTCCAGGGATCCTTCGCAGCCTTTACCGCTGATATCACGCTCGACCCTGACGACCTTAACGCGGCATCGATAAAGGTCGACATCATCACCGCGAGCGCTGCAACGGGATCATCCGAAAGGGATGAAGCGCTTCCCGGCTCCGACTGGTTTGATGTCGCAAACCACCCAATTGCGACGTTTGCCTCTACAAGCGTCACGCAAACGGCTGAGGGATATGTCGCAGATGGCACCCTCACACTGAAAGGCACAAGCCTTCCCGTCTCCCTGCCCTTCAGCTTGACTATTGACGGCGACACAGCGCAAGCAGTAGGCGGCGTCACCATCAATCGCAACGACTATGGTGTGGGCACCGGACCGCTCAGCCCAATGGTGGGCAACGACGTGACCATCAAATTTGAGATCACAGCCACGCGCTAAAGCGATCCCCTGAACCTTACCCAGGCAGCCTATCAAACGACGCAACCCCCTCCGGGATCATGTGAAAATCCTGCGCGTCACATGTGTAGATCGCTACTTGCGGACCCTCGAACTGTTTCGGGTCATCCATCGATCCGACTTTGAGAAGGACAAGCCCCGGCGCGCCCGGCGCCCGCGATAAAATACTGGTGCCACAATTGCCACAGAACTCGCGCGTCACGGCGGGGTCAATGTCAGTGCGTTTGAATCTTTTTGGCTCGCCTTTGGTATATTTGAACGTGCCTTCGGGCATGCCCATGGTCACATTGGGCGACCCGCCCGAAATGTACTGACACTCCCGGCAATGGCACTGCGCTTTGAACAAAGCGTCTCCCTCGGCTTCATATCGCAGCGCGCCGCAATAGCATCCACCTTCAACCTTCATGACACCTCTCCCTTTCGTTTTATAGGGCAAGTGTCGCAGATCAAGCCACGCCGGGCCAGCAGCAGACCGTGAATGCGGAAGAAGAAAACTGGTACGCCCTAGGGGAATCGAACCCCTCTTTCCAGGTTGAAAACCTGGCGTCCTAACCGATAGACGAAGGGCGCACAGTGCGGCTTTAATAATGGGTCACTTTCGGGAATGCAAGTGCCTAATCCGCTGATTTTTGTCGATTTTCTGGGGTTTTTTTGAGATCAGAGCGGGGCTGCATCGTCTATTTGCAACTGCACCCCCCTACGACCCTGCCAATCGTCGGCCCGAAGCCGTCCGGCAACATGGAAAACGGCGCCACCACTATTCAAAAGGCTTTCGCCAAGCGCGGAGTCAGCCGCCCGAAAGGCGATTCCCTTCAATCGTCCACCTCCGTCGCCCGCCAGGATACAGCGGACATGATTCTGGCCAACCCGGTCAGCACGCACAATTCGGACACGCGGGACGGCAAATCTAGGCTCTGGGTTCCCCGCACCGTAGGGACCCGCCTTCTCCAGCATGTCAAACATCTCACGGGACGCTGCATCGGTCGTGAGCGCGCCATCAAGTTTTAGCTGTCGCTCCTCGCCGGCGGCCATCACATCGTCCGCAATGCGATTGTTCAAAAACTCGTGCAGTTCATCGAGCTTCGACTCGCGGACCGTAAGGCCAGCGGCCATGGCGTGTCCGCCGCCGTTTACCAGGAGCCCTGCTTCCAGCGCAGCTGTGACTGCGCGCCCCAAATCGACCCCCGGAACCGACCTGCCAGACCCCTTTCCTTCACCCTTATTGTCAATGGCGACAACAAATGTCGGGCGGTCATACTTGTCCTTCAGCCGGCTTGCCACAATGCCGATGACACCCGGATGCCATTCGGCCCCTGATGCGACAATGACTGGAGGTGGCTGGTTCGCCCGGGCGTGAACAAGCGCAGCCTCCACCTGCTCAATCGCCTGTTCCAACACAAGGGCTTCAATCGCTTGCCGTTCTCGATTGTAGGTGTCGAGGGCAACCGCAATCTCATGAGCTTCCGCACCATCATGGGTTGTGAGTAGCCGGGCGCCCAAATCTGCACGCCCAACACGCCCACCTGCGTTGACCCGCGGTCCCAACAGAAACCCGGCGTGATACGTACCGGGTGCGCCCTGCATCTTTGCCACATCACCAAGAGCCGCCAGACCTTTGTTCTTGCGGGATCCCATCACCTTCAGGCCTTGAGCTACGATAGCCCGGTTAAGCCCTGTCAAAGGCACCACGTCGCAAACGGTGCCCAGCGCCGCGATATCGAGCATGTCGAGAAGGTTGGGTTCTTCACGGTCCCCGTCAAACCAGCCCGATGATCGCAAGGTTCGGTTGAGCGCGATAAGAAGGAGGAACGTTACGCCGACTGCCGCAAGCTGACCAAGACCGCTCGTGTCATCCAGTCGATTAGGGTTCACCACTGCGACCGCCGGAGGCAACAGGGGTTCTGCCTGATGATGATCAACCACCACCACATCCAACCCGCGCTCCTTGGCAATGCCCAGGGGTTTGTGCGCCATCGTCCCGCAATCAACAGTAATGATGAGGGAAACGCCGAGGTCTTTCAGTTTCAAGAAAGCGGGTGCATTCGGTCCGTACCCTTCCTTGATCCGATCTGGGATATAGATCCGCAGCGGCGCGCCGATGGCCTCGAAATAGAGTTTTAGGAGCGCAGATGAGGTCGCTCCATCGACGTCATAGTCCCCAAAAACGGCGACTTGCTCGCCATCAAGAATGGCCTTGGTTATCCGCTCAGCAGCCTTGTCCATATCCTCGACGACAGAAGGATTAGGCAGAAACGTGCGCAAAGTGGGGTTGAGATGCTGCTCGCAATCATCCGCTGTGACGCCGCGAGCGGCGAGAACCCGCGCAAGGATCTCTGGTACATCGGCTTGCTGTGCGAGCTGCAGCGCCAGGCGATCATTCTCAAGCCGAGGGACCCAACGGCGATGGGTCAATGACCGACCGACGCCTAAGAATCCGCTATCCGGCTCGTACTCCAATCAGCCTCCCGATCGATCCTAGTAAGGGCAGGTGCGCCCGTTTCAATCTGCTTCGAATTTCGAATCCGCTCTATGGAATGCGCGAATTCGGCGCACCGTACCTGTCGAGGAGCGCATGACAATCGTGTGCGTGGATACGCCCTCTTTCGTTACCCTGATCCCATCGAGCATGGATCCGTTGGTCACGCCAGTCGCAGCGAAAATCACATCGCCACTGGCCATTTCCATCATCGAGTATTTGGCGTCGAAGTCTTTGACACCCATCTTGGCGGCTCGCGCTTTTTGCTCTTCATTGCTTGTAACCAAACGCCCTTGCATCTGGCCGCCAATGCAGCGAAGCGCCGCCGCCGCAAGCACACCTTCCGGCGCACCGCCAATGCCCATATAGATATCGATGCCGGTTGTCGCGTCGGTGGTCGCGATCACACCGGCAATGTCACCGTCTGAAATCAGGGACACACGCGCCCCGACGCCGCGAATCTCCGAAATGAGCTTGGCATGCCGCGGACGGTCGAGAACACAGGCTGTAATCTCGCTGACATCCACGCCTTTCGCTTGCGCCAATGCTTTAATGTTATCGCCCGCAGGTGCGTCGAGATCAACGATACCGTCTGGGTAGCCGCCGCCAATTGCAATCTTGTCCATGTAAACGTCAGGCGCATGGAGAAGCGTGCCGCCTTCGGCCATCGCCACTACCGCCAGGGCGTTCTCCATGTTCTTGGCGGTGAGTGTGGTTCCCTCAAGCGGGTCGAGAGCGATATCGACCTTTGGACCACCAGTGCCCACCTCTTCGCCGATATAGAGCATCGGCGCTTCGTCGCGCTCGCCCTCGCCGATAACAATTGTGCCATCGATGGGCAGCGCATTCAGCTCCTGCCGCATGGCATCGACCGCGGCCTGGTCTGCTTCCTTTTCATCGCCCCGCCCAGAAAGCCTGGCCGCCGCCACCGCTGCGCGTTCGGTCACACGCGCAAGTTCGAGTGCCAAGGTACGGCTCAACCCCTGTTTGACGGCTTTTTTGGAAGTCATTCTTATCCCCGTTGGTTCCCGTGTGTTTCTTTGTGCCGGCTTTTAGCTGCCCCGGCTTTTTAGCTACCTTGAATGCGGATCACAACCGGCGTGCTCACCACATCGGCATGTTCTGACAGGAGGCCAAGAGCCCGGTTCATGGTGGCCTCGCGAGTCTCGTGCGTGATCAGCACAACAGGAAGCCATTCTCCGTCCTGGCCTTCATCTGGCCGCTGTACGATCCGCTCTATCGAGACATCGGCTTCCGCAAGGGCTTTGGTCACCTCCGCCATACTCCCGGCACGGTCGGCAGCTTCCAGCCGAAGGTAATAGGCCCCCGAATAGTCCTCCATATTGACCGCCTCGGCAGCCAAAAGCTGGGATTGGGGCAGGATAAAGGGGGCAAAAGCGATACCGCGGGCAATATCCACAATATCAGCGACAACCGCAGAGGCTGTTGGTCCCTCGCCGGCACCAGGGCCCGTCAGGACGACATTGCCGACATATCCGCCCTGGACCGAAACCGCGTTGGTGACCCCAGAAACGCTCGCTAGGGGCGCACTATGTGCCACCAGGGCAGGATGCACCCGTTGTTCAATCGCCCCCTGCTCGTTGCGGACGGCCGTCCCAAGCAGCTTGATCCGATAACCAAATTCCGCCGCATATTTGATGTCAGCCGCTGTGATCGCCTCAATGCCTTCGACGTAAACGGAGCCAAAGTCGACCGACGTACCGAACGCGAGGCTGGACAGGATCGCAAGCTTATGTGCGGCGTCCGTTCCCCCTACGTCAAAGCTCGGATCGGCCTCGGCGTAGCCAAGCTTTTGCGCATCGGCGAGCACATCCGCAAAGTCCGCGCCGGTTTCTTCCATCTCCGTCAGGATGTAGTTGCAGGTGCCATTCAAAATGCCGGAAACCTGGGATACCTGGTTTGCCAGCAGGCCTTCCCGCATGGCTTTGATGATCGGTATGCCGCCGGCAACGGCCGCTTCAAAATTGAGCGCCGCGCCACCTTTTTCCGCCAATGCCGCCAGGTCAGCCCCATGATGGGCCACAAGCGCCTTATTGGCCGTCACAACATGCTTGCCCGACGACAAAGCGGCCTCAACCGCGCTTTTAGCCGATCCGTCAGACCCGCCGATCAGTTCAACAAAAACATCGATCTCGGCGTTTTTGGCCATTTCGACTGGATCGTCGAACCAGGTAGCGCTAGAGACATCAAAACCCCGGTCTTTGAACCTGTCACGGGCGCAAATCGCAGTGACCGTGATGTCGCGCCCGCAAATTGCCGCCAGCCGCGCCGCTTCAGCTTCCAGCTGTTTGCCGACGCCACCGCCGACCGTGCCCAGACCTGCCAGGCCAATTCGCAGCGGTGTTGCCATGATTTACGCTTTCTGGCCGGGATATTGGACAACAGTGCCCCCGGACGGATCGTAGTCCGCGAGAATCTTGTCGGCGTTTTCCAGGAATTTTTTCACATTCCGCGCGGCTTGCCGGATGCGCTGCTCGTTCTCAACAAAGCCAATCCGCACATGCCCGTCGCCATACTCGCCAAAGCCGATCCCTGCAGCGACAGCGATGTCCGCATGCTCCAAAAGCAGCATGGAAAATGCCAGTGACCCCAGATGGGCAAATTTCTCAGGAATGGGTGCCCAGGCGAACATGCTGGCCTTCGGCGACGGAATATCCCATCCGGCACGGCCCATACTGTCGATCAGAATGTCCCGGCGGGTTTTGTAGGTCTGGCGAATTTCCTCGATACAGTCTGTCGGACCATTGAGGGCGGCGGCGGCGGCCACCTGGATGGGCGTGAATGCGCCGTAGTCCAGATAGGACTTCACCCGGGCAAGCGCCCCTATGAGCCGCTCATTCCCGACCGCAAAGCCCATGCGCCAGCCAGGCATGGCGAAGGTCTTGGACAAAGAGGTGAATTCAACCGCCAGATCCATGGCACCCGGCACCTGCAGCAGCGACGGCGGCGGGTTGTCGTCGAAATAGATTTCCGCGTAGGCAAGGTCAGAGATCAGGAAGAGATCATGCTCTTTCGCAATCTTGACGACCTCCTTGTAGAACTCGAGGTCTGCGACGTAACCCGTTGGATTTGCGGGATAATTAAGCACCAGCGCAGAGGGTGCCGGGACCGAATGTTTGAGTGCCCTGTGGAGCGTGCGCAAATATTCCTCGCCCGGCTCAACGCCGCCCAGCAAGTGGCGAACGACACCACCGGAAATGATGAAACCGAAGGCGTGGATCGGATAGGTGGGGTTAGGAACGAGGATCACGTCGCCGGGTGCAGAAATCGCCTGCGCGAGGTTCGCCAAGCCCTCCTTTGAGCCGAGCGTGGCGATCACCTGTGTTTCTGGGTCCAGGGTCACACCGAAGCGGCGCTCATAGTAACCAGCCTGCGCTTTCCTGAGGCCCGGAATGCCGCGAGACGCCGAATAGCGGTGGGTTCTGGGGTCCTGAACCGTCTCGATCAGCTTATCGACGATATGCTGAGGCGTCGGCATGTCTGGGTTTCCCATGCCGAAATCGATGATGTCGCGTCCTTCCGCTCGCGCTTTCGCCTTGAGGCGGTTGACCACCTCCAAAACGTAAGGGGGCAAGCGTTTGATGCGATGAAATTCCTCAGTCATCTCGAAAGACTCCGGCTGAAACAGCCTCAAATTACAGGCGAAAGCGCCATCGGGCGCTCTTATACCGACAAAAACCGGGTCGGACCACGGGTTTCCGTCTCCCTGACGCGGCTCAGGCTGAATAATTAGAAGATATGAAATAAACGACTGAAAAAGGCCAAAGAATGGCCAATTTCAAGCTTGGCTTCGTCTATTCAATGAAGATTTCGGCCCGACGATTACCGGCCTCACCTGCGGGCATAGATTCGTAATAAACCGGGACCGAATCCCCTTTCGCCTCGACAATCACGCGGGACGGGTCGACACCCGCTCGAATGAGCTCGTTGGCCACTGCCGTCGCTCGCTTCAACGACACATTGAAGTTTGCCAGCAAGTGTTCGCCGACGGCCAGGTCACCGGTCCGGCTGGATGCATGCCCGACCACCCGGACGATGCCGCTATAGGCAGCGGCACTAGCGGCTGCTGCCGCAATTTTCTGACGGTCCGCGGCATTCAGGCCTGTCGATCCATGGGCAAAGCTCACGACATAAGGCGGAATATTCCCAGGTCCGCCCTGGTTCGCATATGCAGCGCCGTTTGGCGCAGCCTCAGACGGTGAAAGCGAAGCGCCCGGTCCGAGCGGTCCAAGACCCCTCAAAGCATCCAAATTGACCTCCACAGGGTCTTCCGGATCGGCGGATCCGGTGGGAGCCCCAGCCGCGCCATATCGTGACGAGACAATAGGTCCGGCGGCTTCCAGCGCTTCCTGCGTCAGAGCGGGCGCGGAAGAGGCTTCAAAACTGCTGGTCGACCGCGGCACGCTGGCCGGAGCGGCAATAGTTGGCGCGGCGCGCGGCGTTGGGGCAACGGCTGCCTGGACAGCAGGCTCGCTCACGGGAGCTGGCGCTGGAGGACGCTCACGATAATTCGGAGTAGCCGCAGTGCTTGCCTGAGAGGTTGTGCTGACACGGCCGGTCGGCGGAACAGCCGGCACAGCGGGGCGACGCACTGCCTCGGCAGATGGAGCGGGCGCGGGAGCCGCAGGTGTCGCTGCCGCCACTGTCGGAGGTTCAGCCGGAGCAGGTTCAGGTGCAGGGATGGCGACTTGCGGTTCGGGAACCGGCGAAGGTGCAGGTGTCGGCTCGATGACGACGGGAGCCGTCTCAGCGGCCTGCGTGGCAGGCGCCACAACTTGCTCCGCTGCGGCTTCAGTCGACGTCAAAGAGGACCGTCCACCGCGCTCCGGCAACGGAATCACGCCATCGTCCGCAGCAGCGCTCGTGCTTTCTCCCGTCGGCACCGGCGCAGTCAGGGTCGCTGTCGGAAGAGCTGGAATTGCTGTTGGTGCTGCGCTTCTGGGCGACGGCGCAGGCGTGCCTGTGCCACCGCGCAGAATCTCATCGCTATAGCGGGCCCGCTCTCTGTCTGCTGCCAAGCCGTCAGCCGCTTCGCGCAATTCAGCATCTGAACTCCGCTCAGGAACTTCACCCGGCACGTCAACCAGCTCCGGAAAATCTCTTTCAGTGTTGGGGTCGGCAGCGGCAGCCTCGGCGTCGTCGCCATAAATGAGGCCGGGACGCGCCCACTCAGGCGCAGTCGAACAGGCAGCAAGGCCCGCAACGAGCAGAACAGCCCCGAGTCTCTTGGTCGCTCGTGCCACAAGGCCGGGCGCCGCGAGTGTGCCCGCCGTGGCTTGTAGGCGATTAGCGTCCATTTCTCGTTCGCGTGTCATGTCGACCCCACTCATATGACCATCCATTGGCCAAACCCCTTTCAAAGGACCTCAACGATTCTCGCTAAGGATCCCAGATATTCGAGAGTCCACCCTATAGGATAAAAACCGCAAAGGTAACCAGATGAAATTGGAACAATCTAAAGTTTCTGTTGAAGCACTTGATGTTTTCACGAAGAGCGTCAGGCAATGCAAGACCCTTTGCTGTTTCTGTGAATAGGCAGCGGCGAGCGGTGGCCTCTATGGTCCGCTCATGGAAAACGACATAAGCCTTGGCCTCATCGCACTGGTGCTGCTCACCGCACTCATGCATGCAAGCTGGAATGCGATGGTCCGCGCGGGCGAGGACCGACTGAACTCCCTGGCGCTGATGACCGGGGCATGCGGTCTCCTGGCACTTCCGGTATTGCCGTTTCTCCCCTTCCCCAATGGAGAAGCGTGGGCGATCCTCGGCGTAACCCTGGTCCTCCATACGGGCTACAAGCTGTTTCTCGTTCGCGCTTACACCTATGGCGATCTCGGCCACGTCTACCCGATCGCCCGCGGCACCGCACCCCTCCTTGTTGCCATCGGCGCTTTCCTCGTTATCGGCGAAACGCTGACGCTTTACGCGGCTCTTGGCCTGGTCCTTGTCACTAGCGGCATTATGAGTCTGGCCTGGCAGAGACGCAGCGGATCATCCGACGAACGCAAAGCGACGCTCTATGCCTTGGGGACAGCTGCTTTCATTGCCAGCTACACGATGATGGACGGGATTGGCGGCAGGGTCGCCCAAACCCCCATGACATATGTCTTCTGGTTGTTCCTGCTCGACGGTCTCGTCTTTTTTTCGATCGGACTTTACCGCCGCGGATGGCGTTCGATCCGCGCCACCCAGTCTGTGGGTCTTGTTGCCTTTGGCGGCGCCGCGCTGCAAATGGTCGCCTATGCCCTGGTGATTTGGGCCATGAGCGTAGCGCCATTGGGCCTTGTGTCGGCGCTTCGCGAGACCAGCGTGATTTTCGCCGCGTTCCTGTCAGCCTATATTTTGAAGGAGCCTGTCGGCCGCATTGGCTTCATCGCCGCAATTATCGTCACTGTGGGCGTCATCCTCATCAGGTTCTAGCCCTTGGTCACGGTTACAGGCGCTTACCCAGGCCCAACGATCTCCTAAAAGCAGGCAATTGGAAAAACTTTCTGAGGTGTGGGAACATCTCAAACCTGAAGGCGAAGCACGTCGGTACGCAGGGAGGAAGCTGTGAGACACCAGATCGACGGTTTAATGCCCTATCTGCTCCTGCTCATCTCCGCGGTCCTGACGGTCTGGGGCATTTTGGGCCTCCTGGAATATTTCATCCCCGGTATTGTGCTGGGCTTGCAAAACAAGAACTTCCCGGCCGGGCTGCAGTTTCTCCATTTCTTCTCAATTTTGGTGACCGGTGTTGTCTTCCTGGCGGGGTATTTCAAACGCTGGTTCTACACGCCCGTCGCCACCATTGGCATGTACGTCGTTCTGGCGACCCTCTGTTTCATTGAAACTGTCGACTTCGAAGCCTTTGGGGGCGGACCGACGAGGTTCATCCCTATGACCACCGAGTACATCGTGTACCTTGCGCTCTCCGTCTACTTGCTGCGCTCGTCCACCATGCGCAATCGTTTTCAATTGGGCGGCGCTGCCGCCTAGGACTCGATCAATTCCCGTAAAACCAAGACCGTAGAAATCGGTGATTGGAAGGCATATGGCCGTAAAAATAGAGCCCGCCAAACCATCGGATCTAGACGCGATTGTCGACTTGCTATCGCAGGGCGCAAAGCAGCGTCATGCAATAGACCAAACTCTTTGGAGAATAGCTGACAAGTTCCAGAAGAATGTCGAAACAGCCGTTAAGTCGGCAATGGAGAACGAAGCCCCGCCCTTCCGGGAGCGATGGCTGCTGGCACGCGAAAGCGACGATGTTGTCGGCGTTGCTCATACGGTCCTCGTGCCGGTTCCCCCAATCTACGCAGGCGAATTTGGTCCGCCAGGCTTGATCATGGAGGACCGTTATGTGTCCAAAGACGCACCAGCAGGCACTCGCTCGTCCCTCTTAGAAGCTGCCGAAGCAGATCTGATCGACGCAGGCGCAAAAGTGATCCTGTCATCATCCGCCACCGACGGTGACTGGGAATCCGAATTCAGCGCCCGCGATTACGAACCACTGACTCTTTACTTCGCAAAGACTGGCCTCGCCAACAAGGCGCCGGCCCAAGGCGTGCGAAAAGCGGCCGAAAAAGACGTGCCGTCGATTGTCTCTTCAAGCGCAACCAACAGAGAAATTCTGTCTGGTTTCGACGAGTTCTGGAA
Source organism: Parvibaculaceae bacterium (assembly GCA_965267265.1). Lineage (GTDB taxonomy): Bacteria > Pseudomonadota > Alphaproteobacteria > Parvibaculales > Parvibaculaceae > Mf105b01. Next base: position 3,513,159 of record OZ253944.1, on the reverse strand, counting down.
ACCTCACCCGGACGCCAATGATCGATTTAGCGATTGGATGGCCTTCAGCCTTGAGCTTACCGATCGCGACATGTTCGTCACAGAGGTCGATGGGCACTTCAAAGGGTACATCGTCTCCCAGCCCGTGACGCCTCTGCACATTCCTCCTGCACATGAGATGAGCCGCACAGGCATCGTCGATGACTATTATCACATCGATTTTGAAGACCCGCACTCTCTCAAGGACTCCGGTGCCGGAGCCACCTTGTTGCTTCGGTCTGCCGAAGCGGCCCTCGCTGCGCGCGGCTGTGATACAGCCCTGATCGTCTGCCCCGCTGCCTGGATATCAAAGATCCAACTGCTGGAAGCAGCCGGCTACAAAAACGCGATCACCTGGTTGAAAAAGCGGTAAGGCTTTCGCTCGCCTGATCTCAATAGGTCCGCTCGATCTCCAACGCCTTCAGAGAGGCTTTGATATCATCGACCCGTGGCTGCATATCGTCCCACAGGTGCGCTTGCGTGGGAATGTAGAAGAGACCTAAATCCATGCCCTTCAGCGCAACTTCAGCGCACCGTTCAGACGTGATGAGCTCCAGCTCAGGCGGCGCCATGGAAGGATCCGGCAGAGAGCGTGCCACCAACGGCGTGTAGACCGCACCGGGCATCAGAACATGAAGATCGAGCAAACCGACTTCTTCCTGTTCAATCCGCATCCATTCCATGGCCACCAAAAGCGCGTGCTTGGTGGCGCCGTAATAAACCATCTTCTGGCCGCGCACGACGCTGGGCACGCTCAAAGAATTCTCTGAGGCGGTGACCATCAGCCGCCCGCGCTTGCCATCAGCTTGCAAGTGGCGCGCATAGGCCTGCGCGATTTTAGGACCCGCGAAGAAATTAATCTCGAAGAGCTTTGTCATCGCGTCCGTCGCATCAAACGGCTCTTCGGCGAGGGTGCTGCGGTGCCCAATCCCAGCATTTGAGAAGATGAGGTCCAGATGCCCGGCGCTCTCATAGGCCTGGTCAACGAGCTTGGCGGCAGCCGAAGGATCGCCCAAATCTGTCACGATTGAAGAGGCGCCGTCACCGATGGCCGAAACGGTTTGCGCGACGCCCTCGGCGTCAATGTCCGCGCAGACAACGTTTGCGCCGCGTTGCGCTAGAGCGATCGCCGTCGCTTCGCCGATACCTGATGCCGCGCCGGTGACCAGGACCGTCTTGCCTTCATAGTCGATCATTTAGCCCTCCCTGAATGAATGAACGTTCAGCTATCGGGCACGAGTCCAGTCGCTTCGTCAAGTCCGAGAACCAAATTCATGCTCTGGACGGCGGCGCCGGAAGCGCCCTTTCCGAGATTGTCTAGAAGCGCGACCAACCGAACCTGTTCCGTTTCTTCGTTCCCAAAAACGAATAACATCATCTCATTGGTGCCGTTAAGCCCCTCAGGATCGATATTGACTATTGACGCTGTCTCTTCTGCTGACGCGACAGACACAAACCGTTCGCCCGCATAATGGTCGCGCAACACATCCCGGATTTGATCCGGTGTTGCATCTGAAGTAAGCGACCACAGCTGCACGGGCACCTCCACCAGCATGCCCTGCCGGTATTTGCCGACAGCTGGCGAGAAGAGAGGTTTGTGATCAAGCCCGGTATAGACCTGCATCTCCGGCACATGTTTGTGTGCCAGCGTGAGCCCATACATCCGAAAGGGCTGGTCGGACGTTACCGGTGCCTGCGGGTCCTCGAACTCGGCGATCATGCCCTTGCCGCCGCCGCTATAGCCAGAGACGGCGTTGATGGTGAGCGGAAAATCGTGCGGCAAAATGCCCGCGTCTACCAACGGCCGAACCAGCGCGATCGTGCCGGTCGGATAGCAGCCGGGATTGCTGATCCGCGTTGAACCCGCGACCGCTGCGCGATGGTCTTTGGTCATCTCCGGAAAGCCATAGGTCCAGCCGTCCGCCACCCGAAAGGCAGTCGATCCGTCAATCACCACCGTGTCCGGATTGTCGATCAGTGACACAGCTTCGATCGCTGCCGCATCGGGCAAGCACAGAAAGGCAATGTCGGCCGCATTGAGTAGGCGTTTACGTTCGTCCGCATCTTTCCGCTTCGCCGGATCAATCTGCAAGAGCTCAATGTCCCGCCGGGGCGCTATCCGGTCCCGTATCAGGAGCCCGGTGGTCCCTGCTTCGCCATCAATAAATACCCGTTTCATATCGTCACCATCTCAAGCGTTTCCCGGTGAAGTGGCCCCGGTTCACCGTCCGGAAACGCGATAATAAAAGTTGCATTTGCACCATAACAAAAAAGGGGCGCCTCGCTGGCGCCCCTTAGAACTCTGATCCCAAACAAACTCAACGTTTGGAGAACTGGAAACTCCGGCGCGCTTTCGCAAGGCCATACTTTTTTCGTTCCACAACGCGGCTGTCGCGTGTGAGGAAGCCACCGCTTTTCAGAACACCGCGCAGCGCAGGTTCGTAATAGGTGAGCGCTTTGGAAATACCGTGGCGTACCGCCCCAGCCTGGCCCGACAGACCACCACCGGAAACCTTACACACGATATCGAACTGGTTTTCACGGCCAGCGGCAACCAATGGCTGACGCAGAACCATCCGGAGTACAGGGCGGGCGAAATAAACTTCGATGTCCCGGTCATTGACGGTGATGCGGCCAGCACCCGGCTTGATCCAAACGCGGGCAACGGCGTCTTTCCGCTTACCCGTCGCGTAGGACCGGCCATACTGATCGATCTTTGGCTCACGAGGAGCAGGCGCTTCTTCGGCTGGAGCGACGACGTCTTTCAGGTCTTCCAGCGTGCGTGCTTCTTCTGACATTACGCACTCCTCACATTCTTGGAATTCATGGCACCCACATCCACCTTCTCAGGCTGCTGGGCGTCATGCGGATGATCCGTGCCCGCATAGACATGCAGATTAGAGAGCTGCTTCCTCGACAAGGGTCCACCCGGCAGCATGCGCTGTACCGCAAGCTCAATCACACGGGCCGGAAATTTGCCATTCAGGATCTTCTCAGGCGTGGTTTCCTTGATCCCGCCTGGATAGCCGGTGTGACGGTAGTACTTCTTGTCCGTCATTTTCTTGCCGGTCATAGCGACCTTGTCGGCATTCACGACGATGACATTGTCTCCGCAGTCCATATGAGGCGTGAAAGTCGGCAGATGCTTGCCACGAAGGCGCATCGCAATGAGAGATGCCAGGCGGCCAACGACCAAACCTTCCGCATCAATCACGATCCATTTCTTCTCAATATCTGCGGGTTTTGCAGAATAGGTTTTCATGTGACCCATATCTCGACCCTCGGCGTGCGCGGGGTCTCGACCCTGTTAAATACGAGAAGGCCCCCGTCATGGGAGCCCGTTGGCGCGAGTTTTAGGGGAGCCGACTTCCCAAGTCAAACGGATATGTGACGAAAAAACGGAATAAAACCAGCCGCTTATCTATGCGGTATATAATTACCACAAAATCATCGGTTTGGCGGGATGGAATAAGTCGATGTCACATGCGCCACCGGGTCGTCTTCTTCGTCTTCATTGAAGAGCGTCACCTCGCCCACCGCCAGCCTTTTACCCAATTTGAGCAAGCGCCCTTCCGCGAGCAGGTCTTGAAGCCCGGGTTTCCGCAGGAAATTGATGTTGAGGTTGGTGGTCACCGCCAGCGCAACAGGTCCGATATGGCCCAGAATGACCGCATACATCGCATGATCCGCCAGCGCCATCATGGTGGGACCTGAGACCGTGCCGCCGGGACGCAGATTCACCTCGAACACTTTGCGCCGGACCAGCACCCGTCCTGGGCCGATTTCTTCGATTTGCGTTTCATCTCTGGTGGGACCAAGCGCCTGCGGAAAGGCGTCCACAAAGAACGCCCTCAATTCCTCCAAGGTCATTACCGGTGTCAGCCCGCTGGCCATCCCATTTCTCCTGTGTTTTGGCGGGACAATAAGGGCTGCTTGTTAGGACAGCAATCCGCGATAGATGCATGAAACCACTTCATTCACCCTTCCAAAAATTCGCTTGTCTAGGCCAGCAGCGGAATGCGATGACGCCGCGAAATTGAAGCCTGACGGACCCCTTTCCGCGCAGTATCATCTGCAAAACCGGGGAGAGACATATGGCCAACGCAGCACCGGCAGTGACAGACGATGTTCTATTGCGCAAGGAAGATGACGGCGTCACAACACTGACGCTCAACCGCCCGCATCAGCGCAATTCTTTGTCTGAAGCTCTCATGGCAGCCCTCACAGCAGAAATCACAGCCGTCGCGGATGATCCGTCCGTGCGCGTGGTCATCCTAGCGGCGGAGGGACCGGTTTTCAGCGCGGGCCATGATTTAAAAGAGCTGACGGAAGCGCGGCAGAACGAAGATCGCGGCCGCGCCTACTATCAGGACATCATGAAGCGCTGCTCAACCATGATGCTTGCCATTCTGCACAACCCAAAGCCCGTTATCGCGAAGGTGCACGGCACGGCGACCGCGGCGGGCTGTCAGCTGGTCGCAACCTGCGATTTGGCAATTGCGGCCGACGATGCGCACTTCGCGACGCCCGGCGTCAATATAGGGCTCTTTTGTTCCACACCCATGGTCGCCCTCTCCCGCAATGTCAGCCGCAAGCACGCCATGGAGATGCTCCTGACCGGGGATATGGTGGACGCCTCGCACGCCGCCGAGATTGGTCTGATCAACAAAGCCGTGCCCGCTAACGCACTCGATGAAGAAGTGACCGGACTCGCGAGGAAAATCGCGTCCAAGTCCTCCATGACGGTTTCTATTGGCAAGCGCGCCTTCTATGACCAGCTGGAACGCGGCATCTCGGACGCCTATGCCTACACAAGCGACGTGATGGTCAAGAACATGCTGACCCATGACGCAGAAGAAGGCGTCAATGCGTTCATCGAGAAGCGCGACCCTACTTGGGAAGACCGGTAAGCCCGATGACCCGTTTGGAGTACAGTCAGTCATTTCTCGCGCGCGTGCTGAAAGAGACAAAGACAATCGCGCTAGTTGGCGCAAGCCCCGACTGGCGCAAAGCCAGTCACATCGTCATGAAATATTTAATGTCCAAAGGGTATGAGGTGACTCCGGTGAACCCACGGGCAGCCGGCACTGAAATTCTGGGGAAGCCGGTTGTGGCAACACTCGCCGAGATCAATCACCCAATCGATATGGTCGACATCTTCCGGAATTCAGAAGCGGCGGGTCCCATCACCGACGAAGCCATTGCCATAAAGGCCAAGACCGTTTGGATGCAACAGGGCGTCATCAATGAAGCGGCAGCCAAACGCGCGGAGGCAGCGGGATTGACCGTGATCATGGATCATTGCCCAAAAGTGGAATATAGCCGTCTCTCAGGCGAAGGCGGCTGGATGGGCTTGCCCTCAAACATCATCACCAGCAAACGACATAAGCGTCTCTAAAACGCGCAACACCAACCGACAGGAAAAATCATGAGCGATTACGGTTTCGACACCCTGGCCATTCACGCAGGCGCCGCCCCCGACCCGACGACGGGCGCCCGCGCCACACCAATCTATCAGACGACGTCCTACGTCTTTGACGATACGGAGCATGCGGCGAGCCTGTTCGGCTTGCAGGCCTTCGGCAACATATATTCCCGGATTATGAATCCGACGAACGCCGTGCTGGAAGAACGTCTTGCAACCCTTGAAGGAGGTGTTGCGGCGCTGGCGACAGGATCCGGCCACGCCGCCCAAATGGTGATCTTCCATACGCTCATGGAGCCCGGTGATCATTTCGTCGCCGTCCGCCAACTCTATGGAGGTTCGATCAGCCAATTCGGCGTCTCGTTCAAAAAATTCGACTGGCACGTCGATTGGGCGGATGCGACCGACCCCGCCTCCATCAAGGCGGCGATCGGCCCCAAGACAAAGGCTGTGTTCATCGAAAGCATCGCCAATCCCGGTGGCCTGGTAACCGACATTGGCGCCATCGCAGAAATTGCCCATGAAGCAGGTGTGCCGCTCATCGTTGATAACACGCTGGCCTCACCCTATCTCTGCAGGCCTTTGGATCACGGCGCCGACATTGTGGTTCATTCCGCCACAAAATTCTTGGGCGGACATGGCAACTCCGTTGCCGGTATCATTGTCGACGGCGGCAAATTCGACTGGTCCGCTTCCGACAAATATCCAACTCTGTCCGAGCCAAACCCCGCTTATCACGGCATGAAACTGCACGAGACATTCGGAGAGATCGCCTTTGCGATTGCCTGCCGCGTCATCAGCTTGCGCGACCTCGGCCCTGCCCTTGCGCCGATGAATGCTTTCCTCATCATCACCGGCATCGAAACCCTACCCCTGCGCATGGCGCGTCATTGTGAGAATGCATTGAAAGTGGCGGAGTATCTGAAATCCCATGACGCGGTGAGCTGGGTCTCCTATGCAGGGCTGAAAGACGATCCAAGTCATGAGCTTATGCAGAAATACGCGCCGAAGGGTGCCGGCAGCGTCTTCACGTTCGGTGTCAAAGGTGGCTATGACGCGGGCGTCAAACTGGTGAACAATGTGAACCTCTTGAGCCTGCTCGCAAATGTTGGCGATACCCGCAGCCTCATCATTCACCCGTCATCGACCACCCACCAACAGCTGAACGAAGAACAGCAGACGGCCGCGGGAGCAGGTCCCGACGTTGTGCGACTTTCTGTTGGACTGGAAGACGCAGCGGACATTATCGCCGATCTTGATCAGGCATTGTCCGCCTAAAGCCTGCGCAGTGAGATGTAGCCGGAGCGCCTAAGGGTGCTCCGGCGCCGATCTTACTCCCCTGCCCGATTAAGACCGTAGGAGCTCCATACCGGGTCTCTCACCAGCGCGCACCGAAAAGCCATAGCGTTCGTAGAACGGTCCTTTGCCGTGGGCTGCAAACAGGCCGACAAAGGCTTTGTCCGACGCGTTGTTCTCAATCCATGACATTAAATTGTCCATGATCAACCGTCCGACACCAAGGCCCTGTGACTCGGGCGTCACGACAACATCCTGAAGATAGAAAAACATCGCCGCATCACCAACAATCCTGCCCATGCCGATGGGAGCGCCTTCAAGACTCACCACAACGCAATGAAGTGAATTCGCGAGAGCGATTTCAGCTGCCTCGGCATCTACATAGTCAGACCAGCCCACTGAGCGGGTCATCGTCAGATATTCATCGATTGACGGTAATCTGGTTTCCAACTCGGGCTGAAGGTCCATGGCACTCTCCAATGGTCCGGCGCCGGAAGGAAGCGCCTCGCTCATTAGAAGGACAGAGCCTCATAAGCTCAAGCCCGAGATTTGCCAATGTTTTGAAGATGGAACAGTGCCACGCTCAACAGCAGAACCGCCCCTGCCTGGTGGAGCAAGGCAATTTCAATTCGGGTGACGGTAAGGATTGTGGCGATGCCTAAGAAGACCTGAAGCACAAGAGCACCGAGCAACCAGTGACCGGTCTTTTGGATTTCTTCGCTAGTATTGTTCAGCTTCCAATAGTGCCAACCGACAAGGATCAACAAAGCGTAGGCAAACATACGGTGATTGAATTGAACTGTCCGCACATCTTCGAAAGCACTCGCCCAAATCGAGTCGAGCGGATAGAGATGGCGGGGAATAAACGCCCCGTCCATGAGCGGCCAGGTGTTGAAAATGTAGCCGGCATTCAGACCCGCGACGAAGGCACCGAGCACAACCTGAGCAAAGATCGCAACGACGACAAATGCTGCGCCCCGCTCAAGCCCCGTGAACCTAATGCGATCAGGGAGCTCGCCCTTCCAGAGGGAGGTCGCAAACCAAAACATGTACCCGTAAACAAAGAACGCCAGACTCAAGTGCGCAGCAAGCCGATACTGGCTGACATCGACCCGCTCGGTGAGCCCGCTCATCACCATGTACCAACCAAGGGCTCCTTGAAGTCCGCCAATCACAAACATAGTGATCAGATGCGGCAATAGCGGTCGCTCGATGCGCTTGGTAAAAAAGAAAAAGACGAAGGGAACAAAGAAGGCGAGCCCAACCAACCGGCCCAGAAACCGGTGGCCCCACTCCCACCAGTAAATGACCTTAAACTCATCAAGGCTCATGCCGCGGTTGATCCGGATGTATTCAGGGATCTGCTTATATTTCGCGAACTCTTCTTCCCACACTTCCTGGCTGAGCGGCGGGATCGCACCCGTCACGGGCTTCCATTCAGTTATGGAGAGGCCGCTATCCGTGAGCCGTGTGGCACCCCCAACAACGACCATCGCCGCCACCAAGCCACACATGACAAACAACCAAATGGCAATCGCCCGCCGCGCGCTCACCTGGCGCTCAGTTGTTCCTGACACAGTATGGATATCGGTCGCGGTCATAATGGAATGACATAGCGCGGTCCCCAGTCGGCAACAAGCCTATCTGAGAAACGCGACCACTCGCCGCATCTTGGCGAGACCCAGGGAATGCCTTAGGTATGGGGTCAAATGGAGAAGCGACCAATGGAACCCACGGAATTCAAAGCCCCGCTCTTGCCGATCGGCGTCCGGAAGCTCCTGGGCACAGTGATCATTTTGGTGGGTTTGACTGCCTATACCTTGATCGCAGTCTGGCTGGCCGTCGACATCTTGCCGGACCATTGGGCCGTACAGCTCATTTTTTACCCGATTGCGGGTATTGCCTGGGCCTTCCCCGCCCGGCCCTTGCTCAACTGGATGCAGCGACCGGACGCCCCTACTGGGTCATCTTGAGATCAGTCAAAGCGCCCAAAGGTCATCTTATTCAGAATCGCCATAACAGCGATGAAAGCGACAATGGCGTAAATGGCAGTCATTGGATGTTCCATTCCTTGAATGTCAGTGCCCAGCTCTGAGCGTGGCCGGACAATGCCTTACCGACGAGAGTCTGTCCAGACGCCCTCAAACGAAAAAGCCGCCTCCAGCCAAGAAACGAACGGCAAGAGACGGCTTCTCACAATGGTCGGAGCGGCGGGATTTGAACCCACGACCCCTTGTCCCCCAGACAAGTGCGCTACCGGGCTGCGCTACGCTCCGTCAATTCGTCCGAGGCAAAGGAGGGTACCCTCGGAAGGAGCGGCACTATAGAGGCGCACTTGCCCTCAATCAACGGGCCGGATGCAGGAAATATGTGTTTAGAAGACGGCTATTCGCGGCCTGGTTCTTCCTCATCGGCGTCGGCATCCAGATCCGCTTTGAGGGCTTCAAGACGCCGCGCTATACCCGTCAAAATCGATTTGGCGGTCCGGTCCAGACCGTAATCTTCGCCGTCTGAAGGAGTGGCGTCGCCCCCACTGCGCTCAACAACGGTTCTGGCAATTCCAGCAACAGAATCATCATTGGCAGCCCGTCCGGTTTCCATCACAAACCGTACGCCCTGATCGCGAAACACCTTCTGGACGCCTTTGATTGTGTACCCGTCTTTATAGAGCAGCGCGCGCACGCCCCTCAGCAGGTCTACGTCCTCGGGCCGATAGTAACGCCGTCCACCACCCCGTTTTAGCGGTTTGATTTGCGCGAATTTACTCTCCCAGAACCGTAGAACATGTTGAGGAACGTCTAGATCCGCCGCGACCTCACTGATCGTCCGAAAGGCATCGGGCGATTTTCGTGGGCTTGTTGTCTCTATCACCGTCATTTTTAACGAATGCGCTTTTCCTTAGAGAGACGTTCAATCAGCAATGATTAGTCCGCGGCTTGATCGGCGGACCCGGTTGAACTCACCCCAGACAGATTAGCCCCAGCCGCTTTTGCAACGGTCAGTGCTTTATTGATCTGTTCCTTCAAAACATGACTTGGCCGGAAAACAAGAACCCGCCGCGGCTTAATGGGTACTTCCTCGCCTGTCTTCGGATTTCTCCCCATCCGTCCGCCTTTCTGCCGAACGGAAAACGAGCCGAATGAGGAGAGCTTCACCGTCTCGCCCTCTGACAGACTATCGCCAATTGCGGAGAGCACAGATTCCACAAGATCCGCCGACTCATTCCGCGACAATCCGACTTCCTGATAAACCGCTTCGCTCAAATGAGCGCGCGTAATTGTTTGCCCCATGATCAACCTCTCGCGTTGTCACAAAAGGTAGGCCAGCGGAATTAACCCGTCAATATCAATGAGATGGCGGAAACTTCTTACTTAGAATGTTGTGTCGAATTTGACGCGTTTAGAGGCAGCGCTACCAGCGAACAAGCGCGGAGCCCCACGTAAAGCCGCCGCCCATGGCCTCTAACAACACCAGATCGCCACGTTTGATGCGCCCGTCGGCAACCGCAACGCTGAGCGCCAGCGGAACAGACGCCGCAGACGTATTGCCGTGCTCACCGACCGTCATGACCACCTTCTCGGGCGGCAAGCCGATTCGCTTGGCTGTGCTGTCAAGAATACGCTTGTTCGCCTGGTGCGGCACAAACCAATCAATATCATCAATGGTCAGCCCTGTGGCTCCGAGCGCCTCATTGATCACATCAGCGATGTTCACAACGGCATGCCTGAAAACGTCACGCCCAAGCATACGAACATGTCCAACGGTCTGCGTAGAGGATGGTCCGCCATCGACATAGAGTTTCTCTTTGTGGCGGCCATCGCTGTGGAGGTGCGCGGTGTGGACACCACGGTCCTCGATCGTGCCTTCGCCCTCCTGCGCTTGAAGCACAACGGCACCGGCCCCATCACCGAACAGGACGCAGGTCGTACGATCCTCAAAGTCCAACAACCGGGAAAACGTCTCAGCACCGATCACAAGGGCGTTTTTGAACTGGCCGGCTTTTAGGAAATTGTCCGCGGTCGACAGGCCAAAAACGAAGCCCGAGCAGACCGCTTGCAGGTCAAACGCAGCACCATGATGAATGCCAAGTGCCGCCTGAACCGTCGTCGCAGTGGCAGGGAACGTATTGTCGGGCGTCGTGGTCGCCATGACAATGAGATCGATGTCCTGCGCGTCCACCCCTGCATCCGCCAAAGCCGCTTTCGCGGCTGCGAGCGCCAAGTCAGAGGTTTTTTCCCCGTCTTCGACCATGTGGCGCTGACGAATGCCTGAGCGCTCCACAATCCATGCGTCGCTGGTATCGACAATCTTGGCAAGATCGTCATTCGTGACGATCTTTTTGGGCAGATAAGACCCAACGCCTGTAACGACGCTTCTTGTAACACTCACGACGCAACCACCTGTGTCTGCTCTACCTCTGGCCCGTCGCTCCATTCTGTGATGACATCCAGATCCGCGGCAATCTTGTCAACGAGGTTGGCCGACGAAACGTCGACAGCCAAATCAATGGCGGAGGCAATGCCAGCGGCGTTGGCGCCACCGTGGCTCTTCACAACGAGCCCGTTGAGCCCCATAAACAAACCACCATTGTGAACATTAGGATCGAGCCGGTCCCGCAACATATTGAATGCGGTTTGGGCGAGCAGATAGCCCAGTTTGCTGAAGATCGACTTGGACATAGCGTCCCGCAAATAGGTGCGGATCAGAAGCGCTGTTCCCTCCGCGGTTTTCAACGCGACGTTGCCAGTGAACCCGTCTGTCACCACAACATCGACGGTCCCCTTGGCAATATCATCGCCTTCGATAAATCCGTGAAACTGCATCGGCAGATTAGCTTCCCGAAGCATCTGGGCCGCTGCCTTAACGGACTCCGTGCCCTTCATCTCTTCTTCGCCAATGTTCAACAAGCCGACACTGGGCTTATCGAGTCCAAACAGAACGCGCGCATAGGCTTCGCCCATGACCGCGAATTGAACCATCTGCCTCTCGTCAGGTCCGATCGTCGCACCACAATCCAGCATCACGCTCTCACCGCGCTGTGTTGGAATAAGCGCGGCGAGCGCCGGCCTGTCGATGTTGGGCATGGTCTTGAGAAGGACCTTAGACATCGCCATCAGTGCGCCGGTATTCCCAGCGGACATGGCAGCTTGGGCGTCACCTTTCTTTACGGCATCAATGGCAAGCCACATGCTGCTTGTTTTGCGCCCCCGTCGAAGCGCCTGACTGGGCTTGTCATCCATTGAAATCGCGACATCTGTGTGGACGATCTCGCTGACATCGGCCAGCCGCGGTTCCTTTTCCAGCTCAGCCCGGATCTTTGCTTCATCGCCAAAAATCAGAAAGCGAACTTCCGGGTGGCGTATACGCGCCAGCTCAGCCCCCGGTATCACCACAGACGGGCCGATATCTCCGCCCATTCCGTCCAGTGCAATTGTTAGATCACGCGCCAAATCTTGGTTTTCCCAATTCTTGGTTTCATTTGCCCAGCCACTCAGTGCATCAACCCCGGGCGGTCAGACAATACCCAGTCTCCCCATCGAAACAACAGTTAATAGGTAGGGGTCCGAACGCCGTAGCGCTAGTCTTGCGTTTTGAGATTTTTTAGTACTTCGAAAGGGTTAGGCTTCTTTTCTGACCCATCGTCTGATGACGCAGTCGTGGCCAATTCTGCGCCTTCTGCCCGCGGATAGGGATCGATGAGCAGGGCAAGCTGTTCCGCCACCGCTTCGCCCAGGTCAACGCCCTCCGAGGACAAAAGATCCGGCGGCTCCTCTGCAAGCGGGTCCACGGCCACCTCAGAGGCGCCGCGTGCGGCGCCGTCTTCGGGCAGGTAAAGCAGAGTGAAGTCCGCATCCAGCTGGGCCGGAACAGCCTCAAGGGTGACAATGCAAGACTGCTCCAACTCCGCATGAAGCGAGCCGGAAACCTTGAGCCCTTTCTTCCGCCAGGGTTCGACAATCAGCCGTGCGCTCAATGCATCGAGAGAGAGCAGATCGTATCTTTTTGCGAGGACGCCACGCGCCTCGCCGCCCGCTTCTAGCGTCACCTCAAGCCCATCATCGGCAACATCCTCACGGGCGACCGTGTAGGTAAAGCCCGGAATGCCGGCATCTGCGATCAAGGACGCACCTCCGCTGCCAAAACCCCTTCTGGCGGCGCTGGGAACTGGACGGCGCCCTTCGAAAGCGTGTCCAGATCGATCGATTTGAGGCTCGCTCTTACTGTCTGAAGGTATGTCGCCAGCGCCTCCAGTCGTTCCGCGGGCACTTCCGTCTCCGGAAAGACATTGCGTTTGAGCGCTGCAAGGAGGGCGTCATCCGTACCCTCCTGGAACGCTTCGTCATACGCTCCGAGGCGCCCGTAAAACGCGCGCGCCATGGTCTTGACCTTTTTTCCAACGGAAAGATCGCCCACGCCGATCTCGCGAAGGGCCTGGTCCATATCGTCGAACATCACGTCAAACAGCTTTTGACTGAGCGACTTGGCCGGTTCACCTATATCGCTGAGGCGTTCAATCACCACGACCATGTGCAGAACAATCATGTCAAACCGGCCGTCTAAAGTATCGGGCACACCGACATTCAGATAAAACTGAGGTGATCGCGCCTGATCGACCAGATTTCGGTAGAGAAGAAAAGCGCTATCGTCTGCAGATGAGCTCTTAAACCAGCTTTTCCAAAACATATGATATCTTTCCCTCTTTCCGCCAAACTGGCGGGAAAGCTTGAATTTAGACGCCGTTACAGGTACGTCAACAGGGGACTTGCGCAACCCCCGAACCGGCCCTGAACCGGCTTCGGGAGCAACAAAGGTGTTTCGATGAGACAGCGTTTAACCGCTCTGCTGGCCCCCTTCAAGTCAGCAATCTTTGCCTCAATCATTGGCGTGGCAGCGCTGACTGGATGTAGCGCCGAGATTGAAGACCGGGGATATGTCTATGACCAGCGTGACTTCGATCAGATCAAGCCCGGCTTGACCAGTGAGGCTGAGGTCACGGCTTTACTGGGTAGCCCTTCAACGGTCGCCACCGTGGAAGGCAAAACCTGGTACTACATCTCGTCGAAATTCGAAAAGCTGATGTTCTTCGAGCCGGAAGAGATAGATCGAAAAGTCGTGGCAGTCTATTTCGACGATACAAACACCGTTGAGGAAATGGGGTATTTCGGCCTCGAGGATGGACAGATTATTGACTTCCGGACCCGCAAAACGCCCACCCGCGGCAAGGAACTAACCGTACTCGGGCAGATTTTCGGGAACCTGGGTCGGTTCAACCAAAACGCACCGGCCCAGCCCGGACGTTAGCGTTCGCCGATTTGCCTTTTTCCTGCGCACACGTTTGCCAGGAACGAATTAAATCCTGAGTTTGAGACGATCCTCGTCTGACCAGGCCAAACAACTGAGAACATAAATTCATGTCTACAAAACTCAAACCTGGCGTCCAAACCGGTGCCGACTACATTGCTCTTGTTGAGGCTTGCAAAGCGGGTGGATATGCCCTCCCCGCGGTCAATGTTGTCAATACACAGTCAATCAACGCGGTTTTAGAAGCGGCCGCCAAAGCGAAATCCGACATCATCATTCAATTGTCCGGCGGCGGCGCACAATTCTACGCCGGCAAAGGCATCAAAGATGGCGAGAAAGCCAAAGTCTTGGGCGCCGTATCGGCGGCTGAGCATGTGCACCGCGTGGCGGAAGCCTATGGCGTCTGCGCGGTCCTGCACACTGACCACGCCAACCGGGCGCTCATTCCCTGGGTCGATGCGCTGATTGATGCGGGCGAAGAACGGTTCAAAGCGACAGGCAAGCCGCTTTTCAGCTCTCACATGCTCGACCTCTCCGAAGAAAGCCTTGAAGACAATCTCGCCGAGTGCGAGCGCCTCCTGAAGCGCCTCGCCCCCATCGGCATGAGCCTTGAGATCGAGCTCGGCGTGACCGGTGGCGAAGAAGATGGTGTCGGTAAAGACCTCGATGAAGTCGACAATGATAAGCTCTATACCCAGCCGGAAGAGGTCCTGACCGCCTATCGTCGTTTGGCGCCTCTGGGTCACTTTTCGGTCGCAGCGGCATTTGGCAACGTCCACGGCGTCTACAAGCCCGGCAATGTGAAGCTTCGCCCGGAGATCTTGAAAGCATCACAGGAAGCTGTCTCCGTTGCAGAAAAAACCTCTGACGATCATCCGCTTCACTTCGTATTCCACGGAGGATCAGGCTCTGAGAAAGCCAAGATCACAGAAGCTGTCAGCTATGGCGTCTTCAAGATGAACATCGACACGGACACCCAATTCGCCTTTGCGGAACGCGTCGGCCAGTATGTGGACGAAAACCACAACGCCTTTAAATATCAAATCGATCCCGAGACCGACGAACCGTACAAAAAGAAGTACGATCCTCGTGCGTGGCTGCGCAAAGGAGAGGAAGGCATCGTCGACCGCCTGCTGATCGCCTGCGACGACTTAGGCTCAACCGGTAAAACGCTCGCTGGATAATCGTCCAGCAGTAACAAAAGAAAAACCCCGCGAGGATTTCTCCTCGCGGGGTTTCTTTTTGTCTTGAATGACCCGATTAGTGCGCCAGGATCGCGAGCAGCAGCAGAGCCACAATGTTCGTGATCTTGATCATCGGGTTCACAGCTGGACCCGCGGTGTCCTTGTAAGGATCACCGACAGTATCGCCGGTCACGGCAGCTTTGTGAGCTTCTGAGCCCTTACCGCCATGATTGCCGTCCTCAATGTACTTCTTGGCATTGTCCCATGCACCACCACCAGCGGTCATGGAAAGCGCCACGAAGAGGCCCGTGATAATCACACCGAGCAACATGGCCCCAAGTGCTGAGAACGCCGCAGACTTGTCTGCAATTTGAAGCACGATGAAGTACAGAACGACCGGTGATAGAACCGGAAGAAGAGACGGGATCACCATCTCCTTAATCGCCGACCGGGTCAGCAGGTCAACCGCTGCGCCATAATCTGGCTTCTCTGTTCCCTGCATAATGCCTGGCTTCTCTTTGAACTGACGGCGAACTTCCTCGACGATTGCACCGCCGGCGCGTCCAACAGCCATCATACCCATCGCTCCGAAGAGGTAAGGCAGCAGCCCGCCAATGAAAAGGCCGACAACCACATAAGGGTTGGAGAGAGAGAAGTCCGCGGCAACGCCTGCGAAGTATGGATACTTCTCAGGATCGGCCGCAAAGACCGTCAGATCCTGCGTGTAAGCGGCGAACAGCACCAACGCGCCCAGGCCAGCAGACCCGATCGCATAGCCCTTCGTGACAGCCTTGGTCGTGTTGCCGACAGCGTCAAGAGCGTCCGTGGTATTTCGGACATCTTCAGGTAGGTCTGCCATTTCTGCGATGCCGCCCGCATTGTCCGTCACTGGACCAAACGCATCGAGTGCCACAACCATACCGGCAAGAGCCAACATCGTCGTAACCGCAATCGCAATACCGAAGAGACCAGCAAGCGAGTAGGTCGCGATAATGCCAACCACGATAACGAGAGCCGGCAGCGCCGTTGCTTCCATTGAGACCGCAAGCCCCTGGATCACGTTTGTGCCGTGACCCGTGACCGAAGCGGCCGCCACGGATTTCACGGGCCGATAGTTGACGCCCGTGTAGTACTCAGTAATCCAGATGATGAGACCTGTGATCACCAGACCAAGCACGCCGCAAATATAGAGGTCCTGGCCGGTGAAGGCCTGACCGGCAACGGTGAACTCTGTCGCGAAACCAACCAGCCGGTCGGTGACGTACCAAAGCGCTCCGAGAGACAGCACTGCCGACGCAATGAAGCCTTTATAGAGCGCGCCCATGATGGACTGGCTGGAGCCGAGGCGGACAAAGAACGTCCCAACGATGGATGTGATGATGCAGACGCCGCCAATCGCGAGCGGAAAGAGCATCATGTTTACGGCGCCATCGCCAACGAAGAAGATCGATGCCAAAACCATCGTAGCCACAATCGTCACCGCATAGGTTTCAAACAAGTCGGCGGCCATGCCAGCGCAGTCACCAACATTGTCGCCCACATTGTCCGCAATCGTCGCGGGGTTTCGTGGATCATCTTCCGGGATACCTGCCTCAACCTTACCGACAAGGTCACCGCCAACATCTGCACCTTTGGTGAAGATACCGCCGCCAAGACGGGCAAAGATCGAGATCAAGGACGCGCCAAATCCAAGAGCAACGAGAGCATCAATCACAACACGGGAGTCCGCTGCATGACCCAGCTGGTTCGTCAGAATACCGAAATAAACCGCAACGGCCAGCAATGCGAGACCAGCCACCAACATGCCGGTCACAGCGCCTGACTTGAATGCAATGGTCAAACCGCCAGCCAGGCTCTCACTTGCCGCCTGCGTTGTTCGGACGTTTGCCCTGACCGACACGAGCATGCCGATATAACCAGCCGCACCCGACAGAATCGCACCAATCGCGAAACCAATAGCGACGGTCATTCCCAACAAGAACCAAACCACTGCAAAAATGACAACACCGACGTACCCGATGGTTCGATATTGCCGATTAAGATAGGCGCTAGCCCCCTCTTGGATCGCTGACGCGATCTCCTGCATCCGCGCGTTACCCGCGTCGGCTGCCATCACCGAGCGAGATGCCCAGATGCCGTATAGAACGGCCAAGGCTCCACACCCAATGATTGCCCACAAAGACGTGCTCATAGTTTTTCCTTATCCCTATGTAGGATTGAACTTCTGATGTGAGACAAGGGTTCGCCAGCGACCTCCTGGCCGGCTGCCCCCTCCCCTAAGATGGCCAGAAGAGTGCCAAACCTTACCCATGGGCGCAACAGGGCAGCGCAGGAAAGGTTGTTCAGATATGCCACGTCAAACTTTGATTTAGGATACGGCTCCCTGAGCGGACGACAGGTCCGCCGACAGATGGCCGAAGGGGTTCCGCAGGGTGATCTAGGGGCTATCCAGTCCCGGTTTTAGCCAGATCAATGCTGTGACGAAGCCGCTTTTCTCCCTCAAGCTGCACCTTGGGGTTGAGCTGACCGGTCTTTTTGGCCGCCTGGCGCTCTTTCCGGCTTCGGCCCATCCAATGCATGTACCCGCGCCGGCAATCAAAACTGCGGCAGATACTGGGACGATTCTCATAGTTTGTGCAGCCAGTCTCCGAATCAAGATAGATGCAGTCGCCATTGGCCTGGCGCTTGAGAACCAGTTGACCCTGTATCTCCTCGGTGTACCCGGCATAGAGCGCTGGGTCGTCGCCAAACTCGGGCAATAGCTGAATGCCCGGATTGTTTTGGCAACATTTTTGGCAGGCACCGCACTCAATCGGGTGCTGACTTATGATGGCTTCGAGATGGTCCAATGCATCACTCCTCAGACATGTCGTCAATCAGCTGCGAGGGTCGAGCCCTTGCGGCTTAGGACCGCCTTCAGCCTCTTGCGACCTTCTTTCTGCACACCTTGATTGAGGAGCCCCGATTTCATCATCCCCCGTCGCTCTGCTCGCGGCTTGTCAATCCATTGAATGTAGTCCGACCGACAGTCATAGGTCCGGCAGACCCGTGGCCTGTTTTCGTAATTGGTGCATCCCTTCTCCAGATCGAGATAGATGCAATCGCCGTTTGGCTTGGTCTTTAGAATGTGGCGGCCGTCGACAACATCCAAGGCACCCTCATAGAGGCTTGGATCGTCCCCATATTCTGGGATCAAGAAGATGCCGGGATTCTTCCTGCAACATTTATTGCAGGCGCCACATTCAAGAGGCGCATCTTTCAGAATTTCATCGACTGGACCCATGACAAACTTCCCCGGATTACTGTTCTCCAACGAGTATCCAAAGAAGGCCTTGTCATTTCGTTAACCATAGAAAACCTTTATGAAGGCGCCATTCGCTCCTGAAAACCGAACCAGAGCGTCAGCAGCAGAGCGAGCCCCACAAAGGGGAAAAGCGCAAAATTCACAGCATCCCAACCAAAGCCGTTGAGCAGTCCTCCGGATGCAAAAGACGCGATTGCCACGACCGCAAAGACCATCAGATCGTTTGTTGCCTGCGCCTTGCTCCGCTCTGCTTCGGTGTAGCACTCGGTGAGCAGTGTCGTCGCGCCGATAAATGTGAAATTCCAGCCCAGTCCCAGAAATATGAGAGCGATCAAAAACCGTTCAATTTCGAGGCCGCTCAGCGCAACGAACCCGCATCCTGCCAGAAGAAGAAGTCCTGCTCCGATGACGCGCATAACCCCAAAACGCGCGATCAGGTTCCCTGTAAAGAAACTCGGCGCAAACATCGCGAAAATGTGCCACTGAATGACGAATGCGGCGTCGGTAACGCTGAATCCGCATCCAACCATTGCGATCGGCGTCGCGGTCATGACCAATGTCATGATCCCATATCCCACCATGCCGCAGGCCACCGCAACGACCGCTTTCTGCTGTGCGAAAATTTGCGTCAAAGGCCGGCCCGTGTTCACACGGTTCTCCAAACTCAGCGAAGGAATGGTGAGAAAGGACATTACGACAAACGCGATGAGACTGAGGATGACGCAGGTCGCATATCCCCCCACAAAAGGGACAGGTCCAAGCCAGTTACTTGAGAGCGCGACAAGCTGCGCGCCGACAAATGCCGCCGCGACGCCGCCTGCCATCACCCACGAGATAGCCCGAGGCCGGAACTCCTCGCTCGCCGTGTCTGCTGCGGCAAACCGGTAATATCCGGCGAACGCCTGATAGATGCCGCTGATGAAGAGCGCCACACAAAACAGCGGAAAAGAGTTGCCGATAAGCGCCGTCATGGCGAGAGCCGCGCCGAAGACGCCCGCAGCTGTCCCCAACATGAATCCCCGTCGGCGACTGGTCCGTTGCATGAACAGCGAGGCCGGCACCGTGGACACCGCCGTGCCAACAACCATGGCGCTCACCGGCAGCGTGGCATAGGCCGGATCAGGCGCAAGATAGACGCCCGCCAGACCGCTCAAGGTGATCAGCACAGCCATATTGGAGCCATAGAGCGCCTGCCCGCCCGACAGCAGAAACGTGTTTCGCTTCGCCACAGCGTCATTCTGGAGAGAGTCTATCTGGACCATGCGCTAACGCTAGGGCATCGCCGTTCCCTCAGAAAGGTCAAAACAGGCGCAAACTCTGTCAAAAAGCCAAGTTTTACAGCGCGCTTAGAAAGGCACTTCCTTCCCTCGCCCAATTTGGTATCTTCGCCACCGAGTGACAAAAGGACCGCTCTGTACCCATACGCTAATTCCAACGCCTTTCAAGGCCATACATGACCGACTGCTCGTGACACCACGGCAGGAGCAAATCGTACCTCATGACGAGAGGGCGACCTCTCACGTTGGAATTAGAAAGATTCTCAATGACCTACACGATCAGAAACGCTCAATCGAGCGATGTTGCTGCTATTGCACAAATTGAACTGAATGCCGGCGAACTCTTCAAAACGGTCGGCCTAAACGAGCTGGCTGGCGATTTCGCCGAGCCCGCCTTCGTTGCGAGTTTTATAAAGACCGGCGGCGGCCTCGTCATGGTTGACGGAACCGATGAAACCGTTGGCTTTGCCCTTGCCTTCATGCTTGATGACGCTTTGCATCTTCAAGAAATGTCCGTTGACCCCGCACATGGCCGTAAAGGTTTGGGCGGACAGCTTCTAAACGCCATTGCGGATCTTGCCCGCACCAAAAATTGCAGCTGCACGACCTTGTCCACCTTCAAGGACGTGCCCTGGAACGCGCCCTTCTATCGGCGGCATGGATACAGCATTGTAGACGCAGAAGACTGGACCCCAGGATTTCACATCCTCCGGGAGCATGAAGTCCAGGCGGGTCTCCCCGCAGATCGACGATGCTTTATGACGAAGAAGCTTGTTTCGTAGCAGAAGCAGGCCCATTAAAAATGGGTGAACCCGGCGGGCGCAGCATCTATCGGCTGCCCCACCTCATCCAGCACAGCCATCCGCTTCTCTTGGGTCACCGATCCTATGCGAAATACCTGCACATTTTGCGCGGCTGCCAGGTCCATAATCTGCTGTCTGCAATCGCTCGGCGCCGCAAAAAGGATTTGGTAGTCATCGCCGCCGCCGAACACCAACTGCCATCCTGCTGTATCTGATACCAGGTGTTGCTCCATCGCAGCCGACAGTGGAATGCGTTGCCGTTCAATGACCGCCCCGACACCCGATTGCTGGCACACATGCGCTAGATCGCCCAAGAGGCCATCAGACACATCAACAGCGGTCGTCGCAATCCCGTGCAGCTCACGTCCAAATGCGACCGGCGGTTCGGGGACCTGGTATCTGCTGATCAAATAGTCACGCTCGCGTTCTGCAGACGCCTCATACTTGCCCTGCGCTACTTTCAATCCGAGCGCTGCGTCGCCAACCGTTCCGGTAACCCAAAGGTCGTCGCCAGCCTGTGCACCAGTACGCGTTATCATCTGGCCTTGAGGTACCTCGCCAATCGCCGTCAGCGAAAACACCGAAGGCCCCGCAACCTTGATCGTATCGCCCCCCCACAGACGCACATCGTAGAGTCGCTGGTCTTCTGCGAGGCCAGCGGCGAAGGCGCGCATCCACTCCAAATCTGTAGTCTCTGACCAGGCGCAGGACAAAAGGTATCCGAGCGGCTTAGCGCCCTTGGTCGCAAGATCGGACAGGTTAACCCGTAACAGTTTCTTTGCAATCGTGTCCGGCGGATCACCCGGCAGATAGTGGCGTCCTGCAGCTATGGCGTCTTTTGTGATGACGAGATCATAGCCAGCCCGCGGCTGCATGACCGCCGCATCGTCTTTCAGCCCCAGGCCTTCCGGCCCAGCCAATGGCGCAAACAGATCTTCAATGATTTCAAATTCATCTGGCATCGCAACCGCTCCGCCGCGCCAATTCAGGCGTTTGCCTGGCCGAATTCCTGGGGTCGGATCGCACGGGCGATCCTGTCCAACACAGCATTGACCACTTTCGGCTCATCATTCTCGAAAAACGCTTTGGCAATGTCGAGATATTCGTTGATGACCACCTTTGCGGGAATGTCCTTATTGCGCTGAAGCTCGTATCCGCCCGCTCTCAACGTGGCCCGGAGCGTGCTGTCGAGCCGCGCCAGGACCCAACCCTCAGCCAAGGCGTCGTTGATGCGGACATCAATGGCTTTTTGCTCGCGCACCACCCCGCGAACCACATCATCGAAATGCGCCTCTTCCGCTTCGTGATAAAGCTCGCCCTCTACCTCACGACCAAAGCGATGCTGCACAAATTCCTCGATCACATCTTCAAGGTCTGTCTGTGCGACATCCATCTGGTAAAGCGCCTGAACGGCCGCGAGACGCGCAGCGCTGCGGCCTGCGCGGTGAGAGGCTTTACCCGAACCGGAGGGGGCCATGCTGGAATTACGCTCCTGCGCCGTATCTCTGTTTCAACGCTGCCATTGCTAACGCCGCAGCCGCCGCTCCGCCACCTTTATTTTTGTCGGACACGTTTGCCCGAGCCCAGGCCTGGTCACTGTTTTCCACAGTCTGAATGCCATTTCCCAACGCAATCTTGTCCGAAACGGTCAGATCCATCAGAGCACGCGCGGATTCATTAGACACAATGTCGTAGTGCGTTGTCTCTCCACGGATGACCACCCCGAGCGTCACATACCCATCATAGGCGGTATCGAGACCTCCTGCGCGGCTCGCATCCGCGGCGACCTTTACCGCCGCCGGGATTTCAAGCACACCGGGAACAGAGACTCGCTCGTAAGTGCCTCCCTGAGCCTCAATTTCAGCGATCGCCCCGCGGGCCAACTCATCCGCAAGGTCTTCATAGAAACGCGCTTCAACAATCAGAATGTGTTTGCCGGACATCAGACTGTTTCCGCAGCTTTGACGGCGATTTTGGTACCGTCAACCGATCTTTGCTCAACCACCCGCAGTCCGTAGCCTTCCAGGCCGACAATCTGTCGAGGTGTGTCGGACATTAAGATCATGTCGTGGACACTCAGATCGAGAAGGATTTGGGCTCCCACGCCATATTCGCGAAGCCTGCGCGGACCCTGCTCTTCAGACTCGCCCTTATGCAGAAGCATGTCAGAGACGACCGTCGCGGTCGTATCGCGGATCAGGACGATCACACCCCGTCCCTCCTTCGCGATCGTGCGCATGGAGTCTTCAATGAGGTTATTCCGTCCGCCTTTTGCACCGAGCAAATCGTCAAACACGTTGATGGCATGCATGCGCACCAGAACCGGCTCAGGCGTGGAGAGGTCCCCCATGGTTAGCGCGATATGCTCGGCATACTCAGCCGTGTTGAGATAAACGTTGAGTTTGAACGTCCCGCCAAACTCGCTCTCAATCTCGGTCTCAATGGCCCGGTGGATGAGATTATCGTGCCGACGACGATAGGCAATGAGGTCAGCAATCGTTGCAATCTTAAGGCCGTGGAGCTGGGCGAACTGGACCAGATCCGGCAGACGCGCCATCGTGCCGTCATCGTTCATGATCTCGCAAATCACGCCAGCCGGATAGAGCCCTGCCAGACGCGCAATATCAACCGCTGCCTCCGTATGTCCCGCACGCACGAGCACACCGCCATCGCGGGCAACGAGCGGGAAGACGTGGCCTGGCGAGACGATATCCGTTGCACCTTTCGTCGGATCAATCGCGACCGCAATTGTATGCGCCCGGTCATGGGCCGAGATGCCCGTCGTAATTCCCTCGCGCGCTTCAATCGACACGGTGAACGCCGTCTGGTGGCGAGACTGATTGTTGGGCGACATGAGCTCCAAATTGAGCTGCTTCGCCCGATCGGAGTTCATCGACAGACAGATCAATCCGCGACCATACTTCGCCATAAAGTTGACCGTCTCGGGGGTGGCCATCTGAGCCGGAATAACCAGGTCCCCTTCATTCTCCCGATCCTCAGCGTCGACAAGCACAAACATCTTGCCGTTGCGGGCGTCTTCAATCACTTCTTCAATAGGCGACAGAAATTCTTTGTACACGGGTCTCAATCCTTCTGTGTCAGGCGCGCGACATAGCGGGCCAGCACGTCTATTTCAAGGTTGATCTTATCGCCAACCTTTGCATGACCCCAGGTCGTGACTTCCTGGGTATGCGGAATAATGTTAACGCCGAACGTATCACCCTGGACCTCATTTACTGTGAGCGAGGTTCCTGACAGGGTGACAGAGCCTTTCGGCGCAATGTATTTCTTGAGATCATCAGGCACTCGAAAGGTAAACCGTTTGGAGTCACCCTCATCCCGGATATCTGTAATCTCGCCGACACCGTCGACGTGACCACTCACAATATGACCGCCGAGTTCATCGCCAACTTTGAGCGCCCGTTCCAGATTAACCGGACATCCTTCCGTCCAATATCCAAGAGAGGTGCAGTCAAGGGTTTCTTTGGAGGCGTCGACCGCAAACCAGTTGGTGCCGTTCATACTGCCTTTTTCCACCACGGTCAGACAGCAACCGTCGCACATAATTGATGCGCCGAGCGCAATCGTCGCCGGATCGTAGGCCGTCTCGATCACGAAACGCATATCGCCTCGCTGTTCGATTTGGCTGATCTTGCCCACGTCAGTGATGATGCCTGTGAACATGAATGCTTACCTCTTCACACTAAAGCTTTGCAGTGTGTCTTCGCCCAGCGACAACACCTCGTGCAGCTCAAAGCCGGGCGCATCGTCCACCGTATCAATACCGAGACCTGCAAGCGCCGGATAGCCGTCACCCCCGATGATCTTAGGCGCTTGAAACCAATCCAGCCGGTCAACGAGCCCCGCCCGCATCAATGAGGAAACAAGGCGCGAGCCACCTTCCACCATCAAGCGTGTTATACCCCGCTCGCCGAGGAGTGACAGTGCGATCGACATGTCCATCGTCCCGTCGGGCGCAGCAGGCACATCAATGAGCACGACCCCACAATCTTCAAACGCTTGTCGACGCGCCGCATCTCCATCCGGCAAAGTCAAAATCCAGACAGCGACCTCCTGAGCTGAACGAACCAGCTTCGAGGTAAGCGGCAATCTCAGCCGGCCATCGGCGACGATACGGCGCGGCGACCGCTCGCCTAGGCCGGCGAGCCGGCAGGTAAGATCCGGATCGTCGACGATGGCGGTCGCGCTGCCGACCATGATGGCATCAGTCCGGGCCCTCATCAGATGGGCGCGGTTGCGCGCCCTCTCGCCGGTGATCCACTGACTATGACCACTATGTGTGGCTGTCCGGCCGTCAAGAGAACTTGCAAGCTTGACGCTCACCATCGGGCGGCCAGAAGTAACGCGGGTGAGGAAACCCTCGTTGAGATGTGCGGCTTCGGCAGCAAGCACGCCGTCGACGACCTCAATGCCCGCATCTTCAAGCATCGCATACCCCGCACCAGCAACCTGCGGATAAGGGTCCTTCAGCGCGCTGACAACACGAGCGACCCCCGCATCAATGAGTGCCTGCGCACAGGGCGGTGTCTTGCCGGTATGGGCGCAGGGTTCCAATGTGACATAGACCGTCGCACCCTTGGCGGCGGAGCCGGCACGCGCCAACGCTTCCGTCTCTGCGTGGGGTCGGCCGAAAGGTTGCGTCCAACCTCTTCCCACAATGTGTCCACCATCTCCGTTGGGCTGGACGACAACACACCCCACAGCTGGATTGGGCGCCACCCGGCCAAGGCCACGTTCAGCCAGGCCCAGCGCAATGCGCATCATGCGCTCGTCAAAAGCCACGGTCACAGGACGTCCTCCTGCTCCGATCCAACCATTAAATTTCGAGAGATCGAACTGCCGTCAGTCGCCGTCGCCAGGCCCGGAAAGCTCACCAAGCACCTCTTCAAAGTCCTTAGCTTCCCGGAAGTTTTTGTAAACTGAGGCAAAACGCACATAAGCAATATCATCCAACGAGCGGAGCCCTTCCATAATCAGCTCGCCCACGACTTGAGACGGAATCTCAGGTTCGCCCATACTCTCAAGGCGCCTAACAATGCCGCTTACCATACGCTCGACGCGCTCAGCCTCAACCGGGCGTTTGCGCATAGCAACTTGCACGGAGCGCATGAGTTTATCTCGGTCAAATGGGACCCGCCGACCGCTGGATTTAACAATCGTGAGCTCTCTAAGCTGAATGCGTTCAAACGTGGTAAATCGCCCACCACATCCAGGACAAAAACGGCGGCGCCTGATCGCCGTATTGTCCTCGGTCGGACGGGAATCCTTCACCTGCGTATCTTCGTTTCCGCAATAAGGGCACCGCATTCTGCCTCAAACTCCCCTGTTTGGCCGCAGCCAAGTCAAACGTCGTAACCTGAGCTTTGGCCGATTATGCGTCGCCGTAGATCGGAAAACGGCTGCAGAGTGAATCGACGTCAGCTCGAACAGCAGCTTCAATTTCTGCGTTCCCCTCCGCGCCATTGGCTGCCAAACCATCAAGTACCTGAGCAATGAGCTCACCCACTTGCCTAAACTCAGCGGCGCCAAAACCGCGTGTTGTGCCCGCGGGTGTCCCCAAACGAACACCTGACGTTATCGCCGGCTTCTCCGGGTCGAAAGGTATACCATTTTTGTTACAAGTAATGTTGGCTCGTTCAAGACTCGCTTCAGCGACATTCCCTGTCTGCCCCTTAGGCCGCAGATCTACCAGCATGAGATGGGTGTCGGTTCCGCCGGACACGATATCAAGGCCGTTTTCAACCAGCGTTCCAGCCAGAGCCCGCGCGTTTTCAACAATCTGACCCGCATACGACTTAAAGCTTGGCCGCAGCGCTTCTCCAAAAGCCACCGCCTTGCCCGCGATCACGTGCATCAGAGGGCCACCCTGAATACCGGGAAAAATCGCTGAGTTGAACTTCTTGCCCAACTCCTCATTGTTGGAGAGGATCATGCCTCCTCGTGGACCGCGCAAAGTCTTATGCGTCGTGGTGGTCACGACATCGGCATAGGGCAACGGGCTCGGGTGCACACCGCCGGCCACCAAGCCCGCGAAGTGCGCCATGTCGACCATCAGATAGGCGCCAACACTATCCGCAATTTGGCGGAAGGCCGCAAAGTCAATGACGCGAGGATAGGCCGAGCCCCCTGCGATAATCAACTGCGGCTTGTGTTCTTTCGCCAGGCTCTCGACCTCATCCATGTCGATCAGATGATCTTGAGCGCGCACGCCATACTGGACGGCATTGAACCACTTGCCGGATTGATTGGGCTTCGCCCCATGAGTCAGGTGACCACCGGCGGCAAGGCTCATGCCCAGGATGGTGTCGCCAGGCTTGATCATCCCCATCAACGCGCCTTGGTTTGCCTGACTGCCAGAATTAGGTTGCACGTTGACATATGCACAATTGAAAAGCTGCTTGGCGCGCTCAATCGCCAGCTCTTCGGCAACGTCGACAAATTCACATCCGCCGTAATACCGTCGTCCCGGATAGCCTTCTGCATATTTGTTCGTAAGCACAGACCCTTGCGCTTCAAGCACTGCTTTCGACACAATATTCTCAGACGCAATGAGCTCAATTTGGTTTTTCTGCCGACCAAGCTCACGCTCAATGGCACCAAAAATCTCTGGGTCACTGTCTTCCAATGATCGACTGAAGAACTGCGAAGACGGAGTGTCCATGCTTGCTGGGCTGGAGACGGCCATGTCTAAAACCTTTACTGAAACTGTCACTGGAGGGCGAACCCATACGGCAAAACGGGTGACCGATGCCAGAGCCAGAGTGCGTTAATGTAAGGCGCGCTAGTTACCACATATAGTCGCCCTGCGCCAACGCCCCACAACGATCGGCATCGCAAAAAAGCCAACCGCGATGGCGTGAAGGACGGGAGCCAGAATCACCCTCTTGCGGACCCCTCGCACAAAACCAAGCATTTTCCTTGGTTAATACCAAAGGACATCAAACATATGGGCGTTTTACGAAAAGCATCGCGAGCACTTTTTAAATAGTTCGAAGAAATACTTGATTAATCTTGCGCCCTTTGCGATACACCAAACAAGTATTGGTTCATTGATACCTGGTTTAGATTCTTGTCGGATTCCAAGATGCCGAGTGATCGTGACGATCCCCCATCACCTGCAACGCTCCAGTTTGCATCTGAAATCGTTGCTGCCTATGTGAGCAACAATTCGCTCGCGGTGGATGAGCTACCTGAAATGATCCGGACAGTGCATGGTGTCCTTGCAGCGTTGGGAGACGAAACCGCAGGTGCCATGCCACAACAGGGGCCGGCAGTATCGATTGATGAGTCGGTGACGGACGAATACCTGATCTGTCTGGAAGACGGCAAAAAGCTGAAAATGCTGAAGCGCTACCTAAGGTCCAGATACGGCCTGTCACCAGAAGAGTATCGTGCGAAGTGGGGATTGCCCGCAGACTACCCTATGGTCGCACCGAACTACGCGGCACAGCGCTCCAAGCTGGCGAAGAAAATTGGTCTCGGACAAAACAATAGCGCGCCTCGCAAACGCGACTAAAACGCGTCTCGGCGGCCTTAGACTACCCACCCATTGCGATCTTTTTGCCTCTTGGAAGCCGCCGTCGACCGCTCTTCTCGATCAGCCTTTTGCTTCATCACATAACGCAATTTGTTGAGAGCAACGTGCTCAAGCTCGGCCTTTGAAAGGTTTGCCGGTCCAACGATAGAGACTTCCGTGCCGGTTGCACTATCAACGGCGGACACCTTCATACTGTCGCCGACTGGGTAAAGCTCGAAATAAACTTCGCGCGGGGCCGCGGCGCGACCCGATGATGGCACCTCTGAACTTTCGGATTGAGGAGGCTTAGGCCGCACGCTTAATTTTGCGCCGTGTCCACACGTCATCAAGCGCGCGCACCAGGCTCTCCATCATTTCGTCCGTATGAAGAGGACATGGTGTAAACCGAAGTCGTTCGGTGCCGCGTGGAACTGTTGGATAGTTGATCGGCTGAACATAAATATTGTGATCGCTCAGCAGGTCATCAGCCACCTGTTTGCAGAGAACGGGGTCTTTGACCATCACCGGAACAATGTGGCTTTCGCAAATCATTACCGGCAGTCCGGCATCCAACAGCATCTTGCGCAATGTCTGCGCGCGTTCCTGATGCACTTCCCGCTCGACATTGCTGGACTTCAGATGACGCACGCTCGCCAGAATGCCTGCCACAAGAACAGGCGAGAGCGAGGTCGAGAAGATAAATCCTGGCGCATAGGAGCGGACGACGTCCACAACCGCTTCACTTGCTGCGATGTAGCCGCCCATAACGCCGAAACCTTTGGCAAGTGTGCCTTCTATGATGTCGACTTTATCAAGAACGCCATCCCGCTCAGCGATACCACCGCCCCGCGGGCCGTAAAGCCCAACTGCGTGGACCTCATCAAGATAGGTCAGCGCCCCATATTTGTGAGCGAGATCACAGATTTCACCGATCGGCGCGATGTCGCCATCCATCGAGTAAACAGATTCAAACGCGACAATCTTCGGCTGATCCAACGGAACCGACTGAAGAAGCTCTTCCAGATGTTCCAGGTCATTGTGTCGCCAAACACGCTTCGGTCCGCCGCTGCGTCGAATACCTTCGATCATTGAGGCGTGATTAAGCTCATCAGAAATTGTTAGGCAGTCACCAAAGACACGCGCCAAAGTACTCAGCGTTGCATCATTCGCGATGTAACCGGAAGTAAAGAGGAGTGCCGCTTCCTTCTGATGAAGATCCGCAATCTCCTTCTCAAGCTCTACATGGTAGTGCGTCGTCCCGGAAATATTGCGCGTTCCGCCTGATCCAGCGCCAACCCGATCAACCGCCTCATGCATAGCAGCGGTCACAAGCTCGTTTTGGCCCATGCCCAGATAGTCGTTCGAGCACCAGACGACGATCTCTTTCTCACCTTCCGGCGAATGAAATGTCGCTCGAGGAAAACTGCCGCGGTGGCGAACAATATCCGCGAAAACGCGGTACCGGCCCTCATTCCGCAATGAGGTCAGCGCATCCGAAAGCTTGCCTTCATAGTCCATCGTCAATTCCACTTTTAGTTGACCTCGCGCCAAACTACCTCCACAGGAAAAGTCGCGATTTATGGTTTACAGTCAGTTAATACGCCCTGGTATCCAACGAAATCTGCAGATTTCCGAGCCTTTCTCAATCAGCGAATTGTCGCAGAATATCCTGGCGAATACTAGAACCCGTAATTTACCGCCAAACACCACGCTGTTTCAGCACTGATTTAAGCACTTCCGGTCGATCTGTCATCAGCCCGTCGACGCCTAAATCAAGCAATCGAGCCATTTCCGCAGCGTCATCTATCGTCCAGACATGCACCTGCAGTCCGCGATCATGCGCGTGCTCGATCAAGCGCCGGTCGACAAGACGAATGCCAAACTGATGAGTGGGGATCTGCAAACAACCCTGCTCAAACCGGCCCCAAATACCCGAAAATGGCCCAGAGAGGCTCGAAAAACGCATTCTGGTTGTGCCAAGTGGTCCTAGCCCTGTGCACAAGGACGCGCCTAAATGGTCACGGATCCCGGCAGTTCGTTTGTCTGAGAACGATGTTACACACACCCGGTCCAGGGCGTTGGCATCTTTGAGGACCTTGATGAGTGGCACCGCGGCGTTATCGAGCTTTGGGTCGATGTTGAAACGGGCCTCTGGCCAACTCGCCAGCAGCTCAGCAAAAAGCGGGATGGGCTCCTTTCCATCAATCCGGGCTTTCGAGACGTCCGCATACTCCATTTCGGCGATCCCGCCCGACATATCCGTGACCCGGTCGAGCTCTTCGTCATGAAAGGCCAGAAGGACACCGTCGCGGGTCGCATGCACATCCGTCTCCAGATATCGAAATCCGAGATCAATCGCATGCTGAAACGCGGGCAGAGTGTTTTCCGGATGAGCGCTCGTGCCACCGCGATGCGCAAAGGCCAGTACACCGTCAAACTCCAAATAAGGAAACTTTGCTGGTCTCGCCATGTCTCTCACCCCGTCAGGGATGACTCTAGCCCATCCTCAGCGGATTGAAAGACCCACCAAGTTCAAAGGGCGCTATTGGGTAAGAGATGAAGTCCGGACACGCCGGTCAATGTCATAGACATCGTCGCGGAAATTCACCACGCCACTGTCATCGACCCAGGCCGTAAGGTACATGAGATAGACCGGCACGGGAGCCGCAAGAGATACATCGCGGCGACTGCGCTGATTGACCACACTGTCAATACGGGCCCGGTCCCACCCTTCTGTCTCACTGAGCAACCATTCCGTAAGGTCGTGCACATCCTCAACGCGGACACACCCTGAACTATACGTCCGTGCGGTACGGCCAAACAGGCTCTTGGACGGCGTGTCATGGAGGTAGACCGCATAAGGGTTGTTAAAGTGGATCTTCACGGTACCCAACGAGTTTCGAGGGCTTGGATCCTGTCGCAGACGCACATCGTTCGCGCTTGTCCGATGCCAATTTACAGACCGCGGGCTGACCTCACGACCACCGCGATAGACACGAATTCCCAGCCGCTCGAAATAGGCAGGGTTTCGACGTGCCTTCGGGATCAGATCTTTTTCCGCAATGCTTCGCGGCACGTGCCAGTAGGGGTTAAAGGCAAGATAGGTGATGGCACTTGTGATCTCTGGTGTTTGCCTGTCTTCTTTGCCGACAATCACGCGACGGCGCAGATCGACACGACCATCCGTAACCGCTTCCACTTCCTGGCCGGCGATGTTCACAAACACATAACGACGCCCCAACGACTCTGACGCCTCGTTCAAGCGCTGAAGATTGATCGCCAGCTGTTTAATCCGCTTGGACACGGGCACGTTCATTGTGTCGATGGTTCTTGGACCGATCACACCGTCCGGCGTCAGGCCATGACGGCTCTGAAAGCGTCGGGTGCCCTCATACACATGTTCGTCATAGACCGCAGGATCGCCGCTTGAAATGGCAAGGTCGCCGGTGGCGACGAGACGCTCCCGAATAAGCGGCACGCGATCATCCCGGTCACCCAGTTCGATTTTCTCGCCGCGCGGGATCGACTTCCACCCACCCCATTCTTCGATCTGCTCATACATGGACATGGCGCGCAACACCGGCCAGAAGCCTGCGTCACCAAGCGTCGGAACGCTGGAAAGCGACGTTGGCGTTTCCGGGATGAGCGCTTCCGAGCTTGGATTCCAAGGATCGACCCACTGCTGTTCCCACGGATTGAAAGCATCGTCGGCCGCGGCGGGCGACACGGCAAAAAGTATTGCGCCGATAAAAACGGCACTTGCCGCCAAAACTAGGTAATCGAATGATGTCTTTGCGACATGTGTCACAGTGCTGCCCCCGCGCCCCGTATCGAATTTACGTCTGTTAGCGTTCATTTTCGGCACACCAGAGTCAAAGCACAAATAGGGTAAATTGTCTCTTTGAGACACATTTTGGTTGTTCGGCAACAGTTTGCCATGATGAACGCAAGTTAGAGGCCAGGTTTCACCAGTCAAAAGCCCCAAAACTAAAAGGGTAAACCCAGTTTATGACGCAAATACTGATAACAAATTTAGTCGTGATTGCGGCCAGCCTTTTCGCTCTTTGGGTCGTCAGTATCAGGATTCGCGACGCAAGCATCATAGACATTTTCTGGGGGCCGGGGTTTGGCATCGTGGCACTCACAACCTTTGTCCTAACGGACAAGCCAGGCCCATCTGGACTACTCCTCACAGCTTTCGCGTGCTTATGGTCCATACGCCTCGGAACCCACCTGGCCGGTCGCTGGCTATCGCACGGGCGCAAGGAAGATGCGCGCTATGTCGCCATGCGGAAAAAGGCAGGCACCTCATTTGGCATCCGGTCCCTGATGACCGTTTACGCACTTCAGGGGGCGCTTATGTGGCTGGTCTCAATGCCGCTACAAATAGGTATCTCCCAAAGTATGGGCGCGTCTTTCAGCTATTTCACCGCGCTCGGGTGTTTGATCTTCACCGCAGGCTTTGTGATCGAAGCACTCGCCGATGCGCAGTTGAGGGACTTCAAGGCGGATCCCACAAACGACGGAAAAATCATGTCTCAAGGTGTGTGGGCTTGGAGCCGCCACCCGAACTACTTCGGCAATGCATGTCTTTGGTGGGGGCTCTTTCTCATCGCCGCCGGCGCCCCCTACGGTCTATACACGATCGTAAGCCCGATCGTTATGACCTTCCTTTTGCTTCGTGTATCGGGCGTCGCTTTGTTGGAACGCCAGATGCTACGCGGCAAGCCCGACTATGTTGAGTATCAGCGGTCTGTAAATGCATTTGTGCCGCTCCCACCTGGATGGAAGCGGCACAAAAAACAACAAGAGTGACCCGGCTTAGAGGCGGAAGCGGATCTGATCTGTCCAGAAACGCTCAAGCTTGTTCAGCGTTTTGTTGATGACCTGGAGCTCTTCCTGGCTGACATCGCCCACTTCTGAAATCGTGTCGATGTGCCGATTGTAGAGCGCATCAATCGTGTCACAAATTTCCCGGCCTTTTTGGGTAAGACGGACACGGACCGACCGACGGTCCATCTCGGAGCGTTGATGATTGATGTAGCCAGCTTCCACAAGCTTCTTCAGATTGTAAGAAACGTTCGATCCCAGATAGTGACCCCGCGACCGCAACTCACCGGCCGTCATTTCTTGATCGCCTATGTTGAATAACAGAAGCGCCTGAACGCTATTGATTTCAACATTCCCGCTGCGATCCAACTCATCCTTGATCACATCTAGCAAACGACGGTGAAGCCGCTCAACAAATGTCAGCGCCGTCAGGTATGCCTCACGTGCTTCCGGGGAAGCACTCCTTGGCTCACTTGTTTCTGCTTCTTCAATCATCGCACTCATGGAACAAACCTCTACAAATCCGCTCTCGCGGCAAACTCATACTCAGACCGCCGCAACCCATGAACGCCACACTACAGGTGGCGTCCTAATGGTGGCTTAATCAGAACGTCAAATTTGGCCTAAATTTGCGGATGTATTGCCTACACATGGATCATTCAGCGGCTTGACCGTAGGCGGCGCCTATCATTGTGTCGGAAAGGATTTGGTAAGTATGTTTCCAAGCAGCATCAACTTCTGGTGTATAGGCGTCACCAAGTCCCTGTTCTAGCGTCCACAAAAGCGCCGCACCAACCTTGTCATAATGCTCCGGCTTCACGCCATAAGCCACATGGCCCTGACCGAGCTGCTGCACAACTGGTACAAGCCCATTAAGGTCGTTGAGACCGGCGACAGCGATGGTCAGTGTTTTCATAAGCTTGCGGCCTTGCTCTTCCATATCGCCGGAAAAGAGCGGCTTCACCTCAGGCGCAATCTCGAAAAGACGGCCATAGAACAGCTCTGCAGCTTTGTCGGCGATGGGCTTTACAGCCTCAAAAGAGCTTTGAACAAGTGTGATTTCGGTTGGGGTCATTGTTATCTCCTCTCGTTATGCGAGTAGAAGACTAGACACCACACCCTAAGTCTCAGTTAAGGCTAAACCTTCCGGACAAAGTGACCCGCCTATAGATCGCCCCTGAGCATCTTAATAATGCCTGAAAAGTCGACCTGTTCGTGGCCACTAGATTCCATCAGGCTATAGAGCGCCGCTGCTTGCGCGCCCAACGGTGTGGCGGCTTTCGCACTTTGGGCAGCCTCCTGCGCAAGACGCAGATCCTTCAACATCATGCCGGCGGTAAAGCCGGCCTGATAATCGCGGTTGGCCGGCGAGCTCGGCACCGGGCCCGGCACAGGGCAATAAGACGTCATGGACCAGCATTGCCCCGAGGCAGTCGATGAGATGTCGAACAATGTCTGCGCGTCGAGACCCAGTTTTTCGGCAAGCACAAAGGCTTCCGAAACGCCGATCATAGAAATGCCCAAGAGCATATTGTTGCAGACCTTGGCAACCTGACCATTACCTGCAGCGCCCGCGTGGAAGATGTTCTGCCCCATCACATCCAGGTAAGGCATTGCAGCTTCGAATGCAGCTGCGGCACCGCCAGCCATGAAGGTGAGCGTCCCGGCTTCCGCCCCACCGACACCGCCGGAGACGGGCGCGTCGATCATCTGCATGCCGGCTGCATCCGCTTCAGAGATCACAGCGCGTGCGGTCGTCACGTCGATTGTCGACGAGTCGATAAAGAGGGTGCCTTTGTCCGCGGCGGCAAGCAGACCGTCATCACCGAGATAAACAGAGGAGACATGGGCGCCCGCCGGCAGCATCGTCACAACCGCATCCACACCGCGCGCGGCCTCGGAAGCGGTATCAGCGGCCACAGCACCGGCATCCATCGCTTTCTTGACCGCCTCAGCAGAGAGATCGAAAACTTTCAGCTCATGTCCGGCCTTGATCAGATTCTGCGCCATGGGCCCGCCCATATTACCGAGCCCGATAAATCCTATCTTTGCCATGCCTGCCTCCCGCAGAAAAATTCAGTCGAATGTCAGTTCGTTCTCGCCCAGCGACGCAAAATAGCCCGCAACCAGGTCGCCCGTGACTTGGTCAAGCGATGCCGGCTGCCATTTTGGCGCCTGATCCTTGTCGATCACCACAGCCCTGACCCCCTCATAGAAATCTGGTGCCGCCATGAATCGGTTGGTCAATCGGAATTCGAGGGACATGCAGTCTTCGAAGTCGAGTTGAGCACCTGCGCGGATCTGATCATAGGCGACGCGCGTTGAAAGGGGCGATTTGGATCTGATTGTTTCAGCGGTTTCTGCCGCCCAGTCACCGCCCTCCACATCCAGACGTCGAAGAATTTCATCCACGCTGTCGGCGGAGAAGAACGCATCAATCTGCTCTTGCAGGTCAGCAAGAGGTGCTGCATCAGGTGTTTTTATTTCCGCAGCGATAGCTGCATCGACATCCTCGCCCTCGACCAGCCGCACAAGCAACGCCTCGTGACGCCCAGCGGGCACAAAAGCATCCGCAATACCAGCATAGACAGCGTCAGCAACTTTCAGACGCGATCCCGTCAGCCCCAAATACATGCCGATTTCGCCGGGGCAGCGCGGCAGAAAATAGGTACCCCCAACATCTGGGAAGAGGCCGATCCCCGTTTCCGGCATGGCAAACGTTAGCCGTTCAGAGGCGACACGGTGACTGCCGTTGACCGACACCCCAACGCCACCGCCCATATTGATCCCGCTCATGAGCGCCACATAAGGCTTTGGGTAGCGTTTGATGTAGCGATTGAGCCGATACTCATCGCGGTAAAAATTGATGACTTCCGGCGACCCGGCTTTGCCCCAATCGTGCAGTGCACGGATGTCGCCGCCCGCACAGAAGGCTTTCTCTCCCGCGGCCTGGATAACAACCGCTGAAATGCTGTCGTCAGACGCCCACCTCTCAAGCTGAGGATGGAGCTGCTTCACCATATTGTAGGTCAGCGCGTTCAACACCTTGGGACGGTTGAGCGTTACCAGACCAATGGGGCCTCGCTGCTCAAACAGAATTTCCGGCTCGTCACTCATCTGGATCTTCAGTCTTTCAACATTTCGCGCGCGATGATGACGCGCATGATCTCGTTGGTTCCCTCAAGAATTTGGTGGACCCGCACATCGCGGAGATGGCGTTCCAGAGGGTAGTCTTTCAAATAGCCATATCCGCCATGGATCTGCAGAGCTTCGTTCACGACACGAAAGCCTGTGTCGGTGGCAAACCGCTTGGCCATGGCCGCCTGCATGGTCGCATCTGGCGCTTTGGCATCCACCTTCACGGCAGCCTGGTAGAGCAACAGACGGGCCGCTTCGAGTTCCGTTGCCATGTCAGCCAACTTGAACTGAAGCGCTTGGAAATCTGCCAGAGGCCTTCCGAATTGCTTGCGCTCCTGCATATAAGCTTTGGCGGTGTCGAGCGCCGTTTGAGCTGTCCCCAGCGAACAGGCACCGATATTGAGACGCCCCCCATCGAGGCCCATCATCGCAATCTTAAAGCCTTGGCCCTCTTCACCGATCAGGTTTTCGACCGGCACCCTGGCATCTACAAAGATCACCGCTGCTGTGGGCTGACTGTTCCAGCCCATCTTTTTCTCAACCGCACCGAACGACAGACCGGGGGTGCCCTTCTCGATAACCAGGCAGGAAACCCCTTTCGGCCCCTCGCCGCCTGTGCGGACCATGCAGACATAAATGTCGGACGTTCCACTGCCCGAGATGAAAGCCTTCGAGCCGTTGAGCACATAATGGTCGCCATCCCGCACGGCCTTGGTGCGCAGCGACGCCGCATCCGACCCCGAACCGGGCTCTGTCAAACAATAGCTGGCGATCTTGTTCATCGTCGTGAGGTCGGGCAGCCACTTCGAACGCTGATCCTCAGACCCGAAGCGATCGATCATCCAGGACGCCATATTGTGGATCGACATATAGGCGGCAGTGGACGTGCACCCGGCCGACAAAGCTTCAAAGATCAGCGCCGCATCCAAACGGGTAAGCGCCGATCCACCCACATCTTCACGCACATAGATGCCTGCAAACCCGAGCGCCGCCGCTTTCCGCATGGTCTCGACGGGAAAGATCGCATCCCGGTCCCATTCCGCCGCGAAAGGCGCCAGCTCATCGGCTGCGAACCCGCGCGCGACGTCCTGAAACGCCTGCTGTTCCTCTGACAAATCAAACTGCAATGCGGCACCTCCCTCTGGGACGCGTAGACAAAGCACGCATCTCTTTCTGCGGGTGATAAAAGCCCGGTAATCCCCTGTCAAACAAGCCTTTTTTCGCGAACGAGACCCTACGGAATGTTGCCACCGTGTCATCCAGTCGATAAGACAGGGGCACCACACAAGAACCGAGAGCGTCCGTCCGTGCCGACAAACCCGACTTTTCCCAGCACCCGCATGCGCCGTAACCGCCACAGCGATTGGTCCCGTCGCCTCGTGTCGGAAAACAAGCTCAGTATTGACGATCTGATTTGGCCTCTATTTGTGTTCGAGGGATCCGGCCGCGAGTCTGTGTCGACCATGCCGGGCGTCGATCGCCTCTCCATCGACGAAGCCGTGAAGTCTGCAGAAGCCGCGGCCGAGATCGGGATCCCCGTCATCGCCCTCTTCCCCTACACAGATTCAGAGGGCCGCACACCGGGCGGCGATCTGGCGATGGACCCGGACAACTTGGTCTGCCGCACCGTGCGCGCCATCAACCAAGCCGTACCCAATATCGGCATCCTGTGCGACGTCGCGCTCGATCCCTACACCAGCCACGGCCATGACGGCGTGATGGATGGCGACGTAATCCTCAATGACGAAACCGTCGACATCCTCGTGAAACAATCGCTGGTACAGGTCGAAGCCGGCTGCGACATCATTGCCCCTTCCGACATGATGGACGGCCGCGTTGGCGCAATCCGCGAGGGCCTGGAAGGTGCTGGTCACACCAACACCCAGATCATGGCCTATGCGGCGAAATATGCGTCGGCTTTCTACGGCCCTTTCCGGGATGCCATCGGTTCGACCGGAGCCCTCAAAGGCGACAAACGCACCTATCAGATGGATCCCGCCAACACCGACGAAGCGCTCCGCGAAGTGGCCCTCGACATTGC
The DNA here is from genome assembly GCA_965267265.1 of Parvibaculaceae bacterium. GTDB lineage: Bacteria > Pseudomonadota > Alphaproteobacteria > Parvibaculales > Parvibaculaceae > Mf105b01. The sequence goes on along the minus strand of OZ253944.1, from coordinate 3,475,004 downwards.
GGAAGGCGCTGATTTTGTCATGGTCAAACCAGGGATGCCTTACCTTGATATCGTGACTCGCGTGAAACAGGAATTCGGCGTGCCGACCTTCGCCTATCAGGTGTCCGGCGAATATTCGATGCTCGCCGGTAGCATTGAGCGCGGCTGGCTTGATCGGGATCGGGTGATCCTCGAAGCTCTGACTGCATTCAAACGCGCCGGCGCTGACGGCGTGCTCACCTACTTCGCGATGGACGCAGCAAAGCTTCTAACGGAAAGCTGAGAGCGAAGGTCTTAGCGCTTCAGACGCGCAATAAGACTGGAGGTGTCCCACCTATTGCCGCCCATCTCTTGCACATCTGCATAGAACTGATCGACAAGCGCCGCGACCGGCAACTGCGAGCCATTGCGGCGGGCTTCTTCCAGGCAGATGGCCAAGTCCTTGCGCATCCAATCCACGGCGAACCCGTGCTCGAATTCACCTGCAATCATGGTCTCAAACCGATTTTCCATCTGCCAGGACTGGGCGGCGCCTTTCGAAATCACATCGATGACGGCCGCTGCATCAAGCCCGGCATTTTCGGCAAACTGGATGCCTTCGGAGAGGCTTTGCACCAGGCCTGCAATGCAGATCTGATTGACCATCTTGGTAAGCTGCCCGGCACCGGTGGGGCCCATCAGGCGTACGGACTTGGAAAAACAGTCGATCAGCGGTTCCGCTTTTTGGAAGTCGGCCTCCTCGCCACCCACCATGACGGTCAACGCACCATTTTCCGCACCTGCCTGACCGCCTGAAACAGGGGCATCCAGCACGCCGATGCCCTGCTCTGCACCTATTCCGGCAAGCTCGCGCGCAACACCCGCCGACGCTGTGGTGTGGTCCACAAACACAGCTCCAGCGGCCATGCCGGCAAATGCCCCCTCTTCGCCGATTGTGACACTTCTTAGGTCATCATCATTGCCGACGCAGGCAAAGACGAAATCAGCGCCCCGGGCGGTTTCCGCAGGTGTAGCGGCCATCGCGCCGCCATGCTGGGCCACCCATTTCTCAGCTACAGCGGTGGTCCGGTTGAAGACCGTCACTGAGTGACCCATTTGGCTTAAATGACCCGCCATCGGGTAGCCCATAACGCCAAGTCCAATAAATGCGACTGATTTATCCACGCCCACAGTTTTTGCCCTTATTCTAGTAATGGGCGCCTGTTGTAGCGGACGAGGCCCCCAAAACGCAAAGACGCCGAAATTCTGATAAGGAAACAGCAAGGCCCATGAACGCAGCACGCAAAATCGGAAAATGCACAGGGATCACAATCCTGGCCTTGGTCACTCTGATCGGTCTCGTTTTCCTGGACCGATATGGTGCCGCCCGGCAATCAGTTGACGCCCACGATGGCAGCTTTCAGCTCGCAGGGCTCCGCGCCCCTGTCGAGATCGTCCGTGATGAACACAGCGTGCCACATATCTTTGGAACCACAGAAGAAGACGTGGCCTTTGGCCTCGGGGTCACCCATGCACAAGACCGCCTTTGGCAAATGGAACTGTTTCGCCGTGTCGGTCAGGGACGCCTCGCGGAACTGCTAGGAAGCTTCGCGCTCCCTGCCGATCGCTACTTAAGAACCCTCGATCTTTACGGCCAAGCACAAAAAACGGTGCCTGCATTGTCTCCAGCCACCCAATCACTGCTCAAAGCCTACGCTGACGGTGTCAACTCGTATCTCGCTCAGAGAGAAATCCCACTGCCGCCAGAGTTTCTCTTTATGGCGCACACGCCGGAACCATGGGCGCCAGCAGACTCTGTTGTGATGATCAAACTCTTGGCGCTGGGGCTCTCTGGCAACGCCACGCGAGAACTTTCCAGGGCCCGCTTGGCAGAGGTACTCACAACCGATCAGCTTGCTGCTTTCTTCCCGCCCTATCCGGGCGACGGCCCGGTGGCCCTGCCGGACCTCGCGAGCCTCTATGCAGACACGCCGATCCGCGAGGCGGCAGCCGCCATCCCTGATATCGGTCCAAAAGGCGCCTCCAACAATTGGGTCGTGGATGGCAGCCACACAGCGAGTGGGAAACCCTTGCTCGCGAATGATCCGCATCTAGGCATGTTGGCGCCGTCAATCTGGTATTTGGCCCACCTTGCCTATCCCGACCGGAACGTCGTCGGCGGCACAATTGCCGGCGTGCCAAGCGTCGTTCTGGGGCGCAATGATCACATCGCCTGGGGATACACGAATACCGGGCCAGACACGCAGGACCTCTACGTCGAAAAGCTCAACCCGGACAATGCCAACGAATACCTGACACCCGACGGCTTTCAAGCGTTCGATGAACGGACGGAAATTATCAAAGTGCGTTTCGGCGAGGATGAGACCTTTACCGTGCGTTCGACCAGAAACGGCCCTGTCCTCCCAGCTGACTTTTTTGGTGCCGACGAACTCATCGAGGAAGGCCATGTGCTGGCCCTCTCCTGGACAGCCATGACAAGCCCCGATCTCACAATCGAAGCCGGACACAACATCACCAAAGCGCAAAACTTTGAAGAGTTCCGGAACGCGCTTAGAACCTATGTGGCGCCCATGCAGAACATGGTATTTGCGAACGTGGAGGGCGAAATCGGGTTCATCGCGCCCGCGCAAATCCCTGTGCGAAATGGCTCCCATGAAACGCTGGGCCTCATCCCCACACCCGGCTGGAAGGAAGAAAACTCTTGGGTGGGAACAATTCCGTTTGACGGTCTTCCGCAAACGTTCAATCCGCCAAGTGGCAAAATCGTCACCGCGAACAATAAGATCGTTGCCGACAGCTATCCCTATTTGATCACCAAACAATGGGATCTTCCCTACAGGGCGGAGCGGATTGAAGAAATGCTGGCGGCCTCGACGGAACACACCGTTGACAGTTTCAATATGATGTTGATGGACAACGGGTCGAGCTTCGCCGCTAAGTTTTCCCCCATGCTTTTGGAGATGGCTACGGACCTCCCAGAGACGGCCGACATGCGGGCGCGCCTTGCTGAGTGGGATCACAAAATGGATGGCGACCAGGCGGAACCCATCCTCTTTCTCAGCTGGATGCGAGAGCTGACCCGTCTCGTTTATGCCGATGAACTGCAGGAAGAATTTGCGTCGCGCTGGCGCTTTCATCCTGTTTTCATGGAGCAGGTTCTGACGGACGTTGAAGGCAAGGAAGTCTGGTGCGACAACATCACAACGCTGGACGTGGAGGAGAGCTGTACCCAACTGGTGGATAAGGCGTTGGCGAAAGCGCTTACGGACGCGAAGGGAAGATTTGGCGACGATATGACCACCTGGCGCTGGGATGAAGCGCATCCGGTCGTGAACCGCCATATTCCCGGATCATTTTTGCCGCTGCTTGGCGATGCGCTGACCATCGCGCGCCCGTCGTCTGGCGGCAACCACACCATCAATCGTGGGCAGCACTCAATCGGCTCCAGCAATCCTTTTGACAATATTCACGCCGCTGGTTATCGCGCTGTTTACGATCTGGCTGACCTGGATGCGTCCCGCTACATGATTTCAACAGGGCAGTCGGGCAATCCGTTTTCGCCAGACTTTGATCACCTGGCGACCAAATGGGCTGAGGGTGGCAGCATTGCCATTCAAACGGACCGCGCGTCGATTGAAGTCCGGTCCCGCATGGAGCTAACGCCAGCGCCTTAAGGCACGCTAGCGAATTGAGCCTTCACCTGCGAGACGGTAGGACTTGCAGTGTGGAGAAGAATTGCGCAGACACTCAGCGTAATAAAGCCGCAAGACCGATCCATCGAGGTTCATGTCGTAACAATCCTTGGTGCCGTAGGAAATGATTTCCGACTGGTGGCACCACCGATTGCCTTCGATCCACCACCGGCCACTGCCGCGCTTGGACCGCGTCGACGAGCGTTCCTGGTGAAAGGTTTTGTAGTGGTAGTAAATCAATGTAACGCGGCTTGAGCCGTCGGCGTTAAGCTGAATCTCTACATTGGTGAGGCGATTGCCGCCTTGAATGTCCAGCCGACCCATTTCCAGAAAGAGAGTCTGCCCCGTCAAACGAGCACTGATCGCATTGCCGGTAAGTGAGTTACCAGGGCGATTACGAATGGTCTCTTCCAGATTGCCACCACCACCATAGTGATCATATCCCACGATGCCGGTAGAGCCGCCCGGGGTCGCAATCTCTTCCTCGCCGCGCTGCTGCGTGGTCGCCGCCTGCTGAGGCTGCACGTCTTCATTGCGACGCGTGGGCAGTTGATCGGTCACCTGGGGTTTGGGCTCCGGCTTCACCTCAGGTTTTGGTTCCGGCTTAGGCTCCGGTTCTGGCGTCGGCTCAGGGACCGGATCAATATCGGCGTCCGCAAATGTTGGTGTTTGCTGATCTGATCCATCAACCTGGGCCGCCGCATCATCATTATTGTCCAGCCCGGCTGCGAGCTGAAAAGTCAATGCATCACCGTCTCCTGGTCCCTCAGATCCAAAGATCCCCCCTCCCAGGAGGTAATAGATGAGAAGGAGCAAATGAAGGCCAAGCGACGCCAGCAACACCGTTCGAAGCCGCGGCGCTTCAGATCCGTCAAACCGGTCTGGATCGGCAACACTCATTCAGATTGCTCCGTCACGAGGTTCACCTCACGCACCCCGACGTTCCGCAAACCTTCCATCAGCTTGATCAATTCATGTGCCGGCGCATCCTGGTCGGCTTTGATCGACACGTCATAGATGCCCTGTTCGTCCAGAAAACTGCGCAACGCATAGGCCGCCAGATCGGCACCCATCACACGGTCGCCCAGATAGACAAAGCCGTCCGCTTCGACATAGAGCACCAGGTCTTCCGATGCCCGCTTGTCGTCCACCTGTCCAGCAGGAAGATCGACTTCGATGTCATCTGTCGGCTGCAACGTGCCCGCCAGCAGGAAAAATATCAGCAGCAAAAACACGATATTGATGAGCGGAACAACTGACTCATAGGGGCGACGCTGGGGTGGTTCTTCAAACTCGATCATTATCTCAGGCTCTCCACCCGTGACGTCCCGATGGACTGCGCCCCGCCATTTCGCGCTGCCTCAATCGCGGAGATCAGCGGTTGCACCGCTGAGCCGTTTTCCGCGAGAATTGAGACAACGGCCTCCGGATCTCCGCCCAAATTATTGCGAATGCCGTCGCTCAGAGCATCGGGCGCAATTGGTTCGCCGTCTAACCTCAAGCTTCCATCGGTCAACACCCAGACCTCAACCACATGACGATCCGTCTCCACTTCTTCTGGGTTCGGGGCCGGCGTCAGAACGGCGATGGACTGTGTCTGCAAAAAGGAGCTCGCCAACATAAAAAAGATCAGCAGAAGGAACACCACGTCAATCAATGGGGTGAGACTGACGATCCTCTTCTTGTGGATTGCTTCATCAAACATGAGCCAATGCCTCAGGCTGATTTAAGGGCAGCAATCAATCGTGAGGACGCGTCGCGCAGTGTGAGACGCGCCATATCCACCCTGCTCTCGAGGAGGTTGAGGGACGCAATTGCAGGAATGGCAACGGCAAGCCCAACCGCAGTGGTGAGAAGCGCAACCCAGATCCCTCCAGAAAGGATGGCTGGATCAACCTTATTGCCCGCAAGCTGCAATTGTTGAAACGCGTTGATCATGCCGATCACCGTCCCAAGCAGACCCAAAAGCGGCGAAATGTTCCCAATAACTTCAAGCCAGCGGAAATAGCTCTGTAATCCGCCTAGTTCATTCCCACCGACACGCGCGATCTCTTCCTCGGCATTTCCGCCGTTCTGCGCTCCTTCAATGCCGGCCAGCAGAGTTCGCGCCACAGGCGAGCGCGTCTTGCGCAGCAGAGCGGCCGCGCCATCCCGATCGCCGGATTTTACTTTATCAATGGCCGCGTCGATAAATCCTCGACGCGTGAGGCCCGCGCGCCAAAACTGGAACACTTTGAGCAAAATGATGGCAAGCGACAGCACTGAAAGACACAATAGAATAACAACAATGGGCCCACCCCGGTCGACCAGCGGGATCAGTTCCCAAACGCTGCCGTCGCTGCCCGCTGCGGCAGCAGCATCAAGCGCTGACAATGCTTCGCCACCTTCAGCTGCCGTCTCTCCTGCCCCCTCGGCAGCCGCTTCCGCTTCTGCAGCTGTTTCCTCACTCACAACACTTTCCTCATCGGCCACCGATATCACTCCCCCAAAAAGCCCGATTGCCATCGGACTCAACAATTAGTAACGTAACTTTACTAGAACACTGGAACGCCGATTAGGTCAACCCGGATTTGCGATCGCGCTTAACTCAAATAAAGGCGTGCAATGGTCGCATCGAAAGGAGAGACTCTATAGGCCCACAGCCTAAAGATCAGCGCACCTGTTTTTTGATGCCTGAACCACGACAAAAGAACGAGCCTAAAGAGCTAGATGGTTAATCAAGACACAGACCGCGACGAACTGGACCCGTTTTACTTCATTGAGCTGTTTTCAGAAGTAGGGTCCCTGCTGCAACACAATTATGACAGCCGCAGCGGTCTCAGCCGAAACCAAACGCGGGTTATCGTGACCCTCCTAAACACCGACGGCCTCACGCAGACGGAGCTGGCGGACGCGCTTGGTATTCACAAAGTGTCCGCCGGCATTTACATCTCAGAGCTCGAAGAGTTGGGACTAGTGGAACGTCGGCCCCATCCCCAGGACGGCCGTGCAAAGTGCATCTTTCTCACGCCGATCCTTCACGAATTGCGGGCGGGTGGCGAAGATATCGTCAAAGACATGCACAAAGGTGTGATCGAGGGGATAGAGCGCGAAGAATATCTGCAGCTCCTCGGCTATATGCGCCTCATGCGCGACAATTTGAAAAAGATGAACCCGACGCCACCGCCAAACCGAACACCTGATTAGGTCGCAAGGGCGCAGTAGCCACCCCGGTGATAGATAAGCGGTGCGGAAGAACTGGGCTGTTGGAACGACTTAACCCGCCCCACCATGATGATATGGTCACCCGCGTCATGACGTGCGTGTACGTCACATTCGAATGTCGCCAACGCATCTGACAGGTATGGACATCCATTGACGCCTTCATTGACCGTGATGCCGTCCAACTGGGGGTGCCCCGACCGGGAGAGCTGGTCTGAGAGGTCCCGCTGCGTCGCTGCCAGGACGTTGATCGTGAAGCCGTGACATTGCTCAAACGCCTCAAGGCGATCCGACCCTTTATCCAGACACCACAGAACGAGTGGCGGATCGAGAGAAACCGAGGAAAAGGAATTGACCGTAATCCCAATAGGGGCATCGTCGCCAACCTGAGTAGTCACAATGGCAACGCCTGTGGCGAATTCTCCAAGAGCATTGCGAAACGCGCGACTATCGAGGGTGTTCATCTGGTTTTCCGATGCAGTATTGATTTCTTAACAGACATTTCTGATTGGTGAACGACATCACCTGAGACCTTTTAGGGAAGCCGCAAAACCGGCGCAACCCACATTCCCGAAACCTGTATTGCGTAAGCGCTGGAAATTTACCCCAATCGGGCAACAAACGGACCCGCAAGCGGCGTTCTTTCAACACCATATTAACAATGCCTCAGCACAATGAGCCTGGAAAAGTGTTAGCCAGGATGGCTGCTACGTAATGGGCTTGTAGTGGCGTGACTGGATCACAGGTAAGGGCGGTCTCGCGATGCAGCTGATTGTTGGCGTTATTGTAGTAGTTCTCTGCGTGTTTGGCGGTTATGCAGCGATGGGCGGCAAGCTTATGGTGCTGTGGCAGCCGTTCGAATTCGTGATTATTCTCGGCGCAGCAATTGGCGCCTTCATCATCGGCAACCCAAGCAGCGTCCTGAAACGCATCGGCAGCATCTTTGGAACGATCTTCAAAGGGTCAAAATACTCCAAAGAAGCTTTCCTGGAATTGCTGGGCCTGCAATTCACGCTCTTTAAGTTGGCGAAAGCAAAAGGCTCGCTGGCTCTTGAAGCCCATATCGAAGATCCGCATGGGTCCGACATTTTCAATCAGTTCCCCATCTTCGCCTCTGACCATCACGCGGTGGAATTCATGTGCGACTACCTGCGCATGATCACACTGGGGACCGAAAACGCACACGAACTAGAAGCTCTGATGGACGAAGAGCTTGATACCCACCACCAGGAACAAGAACTCGCAGTCGGGGCCATGCAGGCACTTGGCGATGGTACACCGGCGCTTGGCATTGTCGCTGCCGTGTTAGGTGTGATCAAAACCATGGGCTCGATTGACCAGCCGCCAGAAATCCTCGGCCACCTTATCGGCGGTGCGCTGGTGGGAACCTTCTTCGGCGTGTTTGTCGCTTATGGTTTCTTCTCTCCCATGGCGAGCTTCCTCAAAGCTGCCTACGAAGCGGAGAGCAAGTACTTCCTCTCAATGAAGGCAGGTCTGCTCGCACATATGAATGGGTATGCGCCTGCGGTCTCTGTTGAGTTTGCGCGCAAAGCTGTGATGACGGCTTATCGCCCGACCTTCGCTGAAGTCGAGGAGTCGACAAGCAATCTTTCCGTACCCACAAGCTAAGTAGCTGCGCGCCATGTCGATGAATGAACAACCCATCATCATCAAGAAGGTGAAGAAAGCGGCCCATGCCCACCATGGTGGCGCATGGAAAATTGCCTATGCCGACTTCGTCACCGCGATGATGGCGTTCTTCTTGTTGATGTGGCTGATCTCCATGACGACGCCGGAACAGAAACAAGGCTTAGCGGATTATTTTGCGCCGGCGAGCGTTAGCCGGTCGACCTCAGGCGCAGGCGGTGTCATGGGCGGGACGGCTTTCGATGTCGACGGGTCACGCATGGCGGGCTCCGCGCCTAAGGTCATGATGTCGATCTCGACGCCGGCCGCACCCAAAAGCCCCGAAACGGAAAATCAAAGAACTGCGACAACGTCAGACGGCAAAGACTCGTCAAACGGCGAAGCACCTGGCACAGCCGACTTCGAGTCCTCCGCACTGGAGAAAGATCAAAACGCCGCGAATGATCAGAGCCAGTTTGCAAGCGCCGCTGCAAGCCTGCGGCAATCCATGCGGGACCTGCCTGAGCTTGCAGAACTGTCGCGCAACATCATCATCGAGGAAACGCCGGAAGGGCTTCATATCCAGCTCACAGATCAAGATGGACGCTCCATGTTCCCTCCGGGACATGCAGAACCTTATGAGCGAACGCGTCTGATCCTTGAACAGGTGGCAAAAGTCATTCAGCAATTGCCAAACCGCTTGGTGATTACCGGCCATACCGACGCAGCGCCATTGGATGGCATCCCCGGTTATTCTAACTGGGAGCTCACCGCGGACCGGGCAAACGCCACACGGCGCATCCTGCAGATGAACGGCGTAAAGACAGATCAGATTTCCGAGGTGGCGGGCAAAGCTGACTCCGACCCCTTGTTTCCTGAGGATGTTTACCTGCCGGCCAACCGGCGCGTAGGTATTTTGCTGCTGCACGAAGCGCCTGTCATTCCGCCTGGCTTCGGGCGCTGACCCTCCTCTTGCGAAACGACATCTAATACACCAATTATCCTGAAAGGCCGTTTGGCATCAGGAGAGATGGAATGGATGAAGCGCAGCGTTCCCCGCGGGGCAACTTTCCGTCGAGCGATTATTTGCGCGACAGTTTCTATGCTGAAGGAGCCCCCAATCCAACGGACAATCCGGAAGCCTTCAAAGGTCTTCTTCGCTCCCGCATTCTGGCTTTTATTGCAGATCTTGCAGCCATTGCGGTTCTGTTCTTCGCCGCGTCCATCCTTTTCGGAATCCTAGGCGTGTTGAGCCTCGGTGTCCTGTGGCCCGGGTTTGGCATAATCACCCCCGTTCTCTTTTTCGCCTATTTTACGTTGACGCTCGGCGGCAGCCGTTCAGCAACGCCTGGCATGCAATGGCAGGGAATTGAAATGCGCACGTGGGATGGGTACCGTCCTGGCTACGTTCAGGCATTTGTCCAAACGCTCCTGTTCTACATCACCGCGACGCCCCTATTCGGGCTATCGCTGGCTGTGGCACTGTTCAATAGAAGAAAACGCTGTCTTCACGACTATTTTTCTGGGTCCGTTTTTGTCCGAACCCGCGCTGTACAATAGATAAAATCAGCGGAAATCCATCATTCGCTGAGACGATGACCAAATTTGCGATATGATGCGGGTTCACAAAACGCGGTCACAACGGTCAAACACTCCTCAATGCAAGCACTTGCCCCCGAAACGTGGCAGATGTGGGTCACCTTTGGCGCCATCATTACCGCAATTGTGCTCTATAGCACCGAGCGTCTGACACTTGAATTGACGTCGCTGCTCGTCATCGGGTTCTTCCTGGTGTTTTTCACTTTCTTTCCCGTTATCGGCGCAGACGGAACGAATCTTCTATCGAGCGCACAACTTCTAGCGGGGTTTGCCAACCCCGCTCTCGTCGCTGTGTTGTCACTCTTGGTCGTGGGTCAGGGATTGTTCCATTCAGGGGCGATGGAGGCACCTACTCAATGGATTGCCTCCATCGGCGGAAGCAAACCGAAAACAACCCTTATCGGCACCCTCTTCTTTGTTGCCGCGATCAGCGCGTTCCTCAACAACACGCCGGTGGCGGTGATGTTCATCCCCGTTCTGGTCACTCTCGCCGCACAGATGCGTAAACAGGCCAGTCAGGTCATGATGCTTCTGAGCTTCGTCTGCATCTTAGGCGGCATGACAACACTTATCGGCTCCTCAACGAACCTATTGGCCGCTGGCATTACCGCAAGCCTGGGCCTCGGCCAAATCGGTTTCTTTGACTTTACTATTCCAGGTCTGGTGATGGCGGCCGTGGGCATGGTGTACGTGCTTCTCGTGGCGCCACGCATCTTGCCGAAACGTGAAGGTCTCACTGATGAACTCGGCCACGGGTCCGGCAAACAGTACATTGCGCAGATCCATCTCACCTACAATCATCCCCTCGTCGGGGAGAGTGCGGTCGCGGGCATGTTTCCGTCCCTGAAAGAAATGACTGTACGGATGGTGATGCGCGGCGAACACCCCATTCTGCCGCCATTTGACAAAATCACTCTTCAACCGGGCGACACACTGATCCTGGCGGCCACACGCCAAAGCCTCACAGATGCGCTCAAATCAAGCTCAAATATTTTTCGGGGCATGCTGGAAGAAACACTTCATGCCGACGACGGTGAAGAAACACCCGCTGGCTCCGGGAAAATCACGCTCGTGGAAGCTGTCGTCGCGCCAGGTTCCCGCATGATTGGTCGCAACATCGAACAGATTGGGTTTCGTCATGAAACCGGATGCATCGTGCTGGGCATTCAACGCCGCAGCCGCATGATCCGTGCGCGCATGAGCGATATCCGTTTGGAAGATGGCGATGTGCTGTTGATCCTCGGCGAGGGGGACGATGTGCAAGGTTTGCGCCTCAACAGAGACGTGATCCCTCTCGAATGGTCTGCAACGGAAATCCCAGATATCCGCCGGGCATGGCGGGCCCGCATCATCTTCGGCGGTGCCATCTTGGCCGCCGTTACCGGCGTAGTGCCGATTGAAGTGGCCGCACTCGCTGGCGCGGCTGGCATGGTCGCGTTCGATGTTCTCAACATCCGCCAAGCGTCCCGCGCGGTCGACCGGCGCATCTTTCTGCTTGTCGGGGCTGCTCTCGCCATGGGCGCCTCCCTTCAATTTACCGGAGGCGCAGGCTTCCTGGCGCATACAGTCGTCACCCTTTTTCAAGGCGCGGGTCCGGCAGTGGTTCTCTCTGCCTTTTTCTTGCTTATTGCCGTCATGACCAACATGTTGAGCAACAACGCGACAGCAGTCCTTTTCGTGCCGATCGCGGCAGGAACGGCCCAAGAGCTTGGCATCGACCCCATGATCTTCATCTATGCGGTCATCTTTGCAGCCAATTGCTCATTCGCAACCCCCATGGGATATCAAACAAACCTTCTGGTGATGGGGCCGGGGCACTATCAATTCCGCGACTTTTTGAATGTTGGCGGTCCACTGATTATAGTTCTCTGGATAACCTTCTCGCTGTTCGCGCCATGGTATTATGGTCTGTGAGGCAGCCGAAGCAGAGGACAACACAAGTATTGGACGGGCACTGATCAGGTGACGACACAGTTCGGATCAAAATTTCCGCAGTTTTACATTACGGCACCGTCCAAGTGCCCCTATCTCGATGGCTTTTACGAAAAGAAGGTCTTCACCCATCTGATGGGCGAAAATGCCGATTTGCTGAACAACGCCCTCACCCATGGGGGTTTCCGGCGCAGTCAGAACATTGCCTATCGCCCCGCCTGCGATGACTGCTCAGCTTGTGTCTCGGTCCGAGTGCTGGTCGATCAGTTTGTGGAAACCAAATCGTTCAAGCGTATTCGGAAGATCAACCAGGATCTGATCAGAACCATCAAGGATCCAGTCGCGAGCGAAGAACAGTTCGGCCTTCTGCGGGCCTATCTTGACGGGCGGCATTCGGAGGGTGGCATGTCGGACATGACGGCTCTTGATTATGCGTCCATGGTCGAAGACACCACGGTCAACACAGGCATATTCGAGTATCGCGAGCGCCGCGATCTGAGCAGCACCGAAGAGGGTCCACTGACCGCCGTCGCCCTAACCGATCGCCTGGAGGATGGCCTCTCTATGGTCTACTCCTATTTCGACGCAAACCAGCCCAATAGAAGCCTGGGCACATTTATGATCCTGGATCATGTTACCCGGGCTCGGCAGCTGGGGCTCCCATACGTCTATCTGGGCTATTGGGTCGCGGGGTCGCAGAAGATGGACTACAAGGCTCGCTTCAAACCGCTGGAGGGGTTGCGGCCCGAAGGCTGGGAAATCCTCTCCGACGAGTGAATTGCGGGTCTCAAACGATCCGGCTAAACCCCTCGAAACACTGCAAAATCGGCGGCTTATGGCATTGCGCGCAAGCCAGCGCTCCCTATACTGAGCCCCATTAAAACAGCCGGGCGCCACTTAGCGCGCTGGTAGGGGAAATAGCGGGTACCGGGAGTTACTAACCATGAAGCGGCGTTCTTTTTTGGCAGGCGCAGGCGTTGCTGCGACGGCTGCAACCACCCTCGCCGCTCCGGCGATTGCAAACAGTCCCCGCACTTTGAAGATGGTCACCACCTGGCCCAAGAACTTTCCAGGTCTCGGCGTCTCTGCAGAACGCGTCGCTCAACGCATTGGGGCCCTCACCAATGGTGAACTTGAGATCAAGGTCTTCGCCGCCGACGAGCTGGTTCCGGCCCTAGAAGCCTTTGACGCCGTCTCAAGCGGTGCAGCCGACATCTACAACGGTGCCGAATATTATTGGCAGGGCAAATCTGTCGCGTACAACTTCTTCACCGCCGTGCCCTTTGGCATGACCGCAAATGAGATCAACGCCTGGATCTACTGGGGCGGTGGCCAGGAACTCTGGGACGAGCTGGCAGCAGGCTTCAACATCAAGCCGTTCATGAGTGCCAATACCGGCGTACAGATGGGCGGCTGGTTCCGCAAAGAGATCAATACGCTGGAGGACTTTAAGGGCCTCAAGATCCGCATGCCCGGCCTCGGAGGCGAGGTCATGCGGCGTTTAGGCGCCGCGGCGCTGACGCTGCCTGGCAAAGAGATTTATCAAGCCCTGCAAGCCGGCACGATCGATGCCACGGAGTGGGTAGGCCCCTGGAACGATGTCGCCTTCGGCTTCCCTCAGGTCGCGGAATATTATTATTGGCCGGGCTTCCACGAACCCGGCTCCAGCCTTGCGACCGGTTTCAATCTGGAGGTTTGGAATTCTCTGACCCCGTTCCAGCAGCAGGCGATCCAAACGGCCTGCGCGGCGGAGAACGACTATACGCTTGCCGAATTCAATCATTTCAACGCGCTGTCGTTGCAGACGCTCGCAAGCGAACATGATGTGAAGCTGCGCCGCTTCACACCGGAGATCATGGCCGGCATCAAGGAGCAGTCCGACATCGTTTTGGCAGAGGCTGTCGGTACAGACGACATGACCAAGCGGGTTTATGAGAGCTTCAAAAAATCTCTGGATGCGTCCCGCGAATGGACCCGGATCGCCGAACAGGCGTTTACGGAAGCACGTGGCTAACATTGACAGCCCTCATCAAAGTCGCTGATTGGATCGACGCCTTCTCAGAGCGCACCGGGCGGATCATCGCTTGGGCGGCACTTCTCATGGTGCTCATCCAGTTCACAGTCGTGATGATGCGCTATGTGTTCGGTCTCTCCAGCGTTTGGATGCAGGAAAGCATCATCTATCTACATGGCATTCTGTTTATGCTGGCAGCCGGCTATACGCTCTACAACGATGGGCATGTCCGCGTCGATATTGTGTATCGCGAAGCCTCGGCCAGATACAAAGCAACGATCGACCTGATCGGCACCATCCTCTTCTTGTGGCCGGTCTGCATTCTCATCATCTACGTGTCCTGGCCCTATGTCGCCAGTTCCTGGAGCGTGCTCGAAGGATCGCGCGAAACAAGCGGCATTCCTGCCGTCTTTCTGTTGAAGACTGTCATTCCGGTCTTTGCCCTCATCGTGATGCTTCAAGGCATATCAACCGTGATCCGGTCGATCGTCACGCTTGGTTCCAATGACCAGCCGAACACAAGTGCATCAACGGAGACAGTCTGACAATGACGGCTGATATCCTCGATGTCCTGATGTTTCTGGTCGCCTGCATTGTTCTGCTGTCAGGTTTCCCGGTTGCTTTCACGCTCGCCGGTGTCGCCTTGCTGTTCGGTCTCATCGGCATTGCATTGGGCGTCTTTGATTTCGGGTTTTTGGGCGCTCTGCCGTCGCGCATTTTTGGGACGATGACAAATGAGACACTGATCGCCGTGCCTCTCTTTGTGTTCATGGGCACCATGCTGGAGCGCTCCAAGGTGGCGGAGGAGCTGCTGGAAAGCATGGGTCAGCTGTTCGGCTCCATCCGCGGGGGTCTTGGGTACTCGGTCTCTATTGTGGGCGCCCTCTTAGCGGCTTCAACAGGTATCGTCGGCGCCACCGTCGTCACCATGGGGCTCTTGTCGCTGCCCACCATGCTGCGCCGCGGCTATGACATTCCGCTCGCCACCGGAAGCATCACAGCCGCCGGGACCCTGGGACAAATCATCCCTCCGTCGATCGTCTTGGTTCTATTGGGAGACGTGCTGTCAAATGCCTACCAACAGGCGCAGACAGCCCAAGGCCTGTTTGTGCTGGAAACCATGTCGGTGGGTGACCTATTCGCCGGCGCTCTCATCCCTGGCTTCATGCTGGTCGGTCTTTACATAACCTATCAGATATTTCGCGCTGTCGTTCATCCCGCATCAAGCCCCGCCATGCCCCCGGACGAAGCGCTCGACCGCCGTGAACTCTACAAAAAGACCATCCAGGCTCTTGTGCCACCCGTGCTGCTGATCCTCTCGGTTCTGGGCTCCATTCTGGGAGGCATCGCGACCCCGACGGAAGCCGCCGGTGTTGGAGCAATCGGCTCTCTCCTCCTCGCCGGTTATCGACAAGACGGCGCCAAACGCGCGATCATCACCGCCGCCGCAAGCCTGATATCGATCCTCGTCCTCACCAGTATTGTCGACCTCCGCGTGACCCGAACCGCGATTGGCGCGGGCGAACTCATCGCCATTGGCATTGCAGCCGTACTATCTATCGGCATCGCATGGGGCGTCTTGGTCAGTTGTCTGCGGCTTTTCGGAAACGGCATTCTGGCGGATGTGGCTCAATCAACGGCGCGCACCAGCTCCATGGTCTTCGTGATCCTAATTGGCGCTGCCCTCTTCAGCCTTGTCTTCCGAGGCCTGGGCGGTGACGAGACGGTACAGGAGTTTTTGCTTCATGAGCCAGACAGCTGGGCCGCTCAGCTCTTTGGGCCTCTCGCACCGGTCGTCATCGTTATGGCCGTCATGTTCATCCTGGGCTTCTTCCTGGACTTCATAGAGATCACCTTTGTCGTCGTGCCGATCGTCGCACCCATCTTGCTGATGATGGGCTTTGATCCCATTTGGCTCGGCGTCATGATGGCCATCAATTTGCAGACATCTTTCTTAACGCCCCCCTTCGGATTTGCGCTCTTTTACCTTCGAGGCGTCGCGCCGGACGAAGTGCGCACCAGCCAGATATACCGAGGGGTGATCCCCTTTGTATTTATTCAGATTCTGGCGCTCATTATCATTGCGCGCTACCCGCCCATTGCGACCTGGTTGCCGGAAGTGATATTTGGATGAACCATCCCATACTGTTAGGCTTCCCACATGCGCATACCTGATTTTCTTAAACCCGGCAGGGGTCTCGGCGCGTTCTCGCCGATGACGCTTGTGCTCGTTTTCGGCATTCTGGCTATTGGCTTGGCAAGCGAATATGGGCTGGTGAGTTTTGAAGATGATTTGGAGCTAAAAGTGTCCGGCGAGCCCGGCGCACAGTTGGGAGACGTGATCCCACTCCAGGTTCAAGTCCAACTCATCAACAACACAGATGAAGAAATGCCTCTGACGGCACCAACCCCCTGCAAGGTCTTCAAATGGGTATTGGTCGACAGTCGGCGCGACTTTGTTCAGGCGAAACTGGACGAAGTCTGCCCGCAAGTGATGATGCAGGCTTCCCTGCCGGCCAACAGCAATACGACGGAAGCCTTCGTTCTCGATATTGATGCGAAACGCCTGCGCCCGGACACAAGCTACGAACTACGGGTCAGCTATTGGGGCACCATGGGGACGCTCCCCGTCGACTTTGTCTTTGATCTGCCTGGTTGAACCCAAAGCGTTTTCAACACAAGTTGCAGACTTTTGTGGTCAGAAAACGCGACAACAAATTCAGTCAAATCTGTTGCCGAACTTTTCGGTCCTTGGGAAGCCTCTCGGCGGCAGCCGGCCCGCCTGGGCCCGCGCACCCATCCAGTCTTTGAGTTCTGTCTTCGTGAAGCTCCGCGCTCGGCCCGAACGATCAAAGATCGTGAGGCCCTCTTTCAGCGTGAACGTTTTCACGTCTGACAGGCCCCCATCCTTGTACTTCTGCAGCCGCACACCCTTGCCACGCCCCATCTCCGGCACATCGTCGATTGGGAACAAGAGCAGCTTTCTGTTCTCCCCGATCACCGCCACATGATCCCCGTCAACGACGGCGCAGGCACATGCCTCATTGTCGCCCGTCACATTGAGTGTCTGCTTGCCCGGACGCCGGAGCGCCACCACGTCGTCTTCCGGCACAATGAACCCGTGCCCGGTGCGCGACGCCACCAACAGTTTTCGGCCCGGTTTGTGGACAAAAAGAGCAACAATATCGTGCCCCTCTTCCAGATCGATAAAGAACCGGATCGGCTGACCATTGCCGCGCCCGCCGGGAAGCCGGTCCGCCGGAATGGTGTAAAAGCGCCCGTCTGTCGCAAAAAGGAGGACCTTGTCGGTCGTCTCCGCATGGAAGACAAAACGCTCTCTGTCGCCCTCTTTGTATTTGAGGTCGCTCGTCTTCTCCATGTGCCCCTTCATGGATCGGATCCAGCCCTTGTCTGAACAGACAACCGTAATGGGTTCCTTCTCAATCATCGCTTCGAGAGGAACGTCTTCCAATACGGGCGCTTCGCCGAGCGTTGAGCGCCGGCGGCCGAGTTCCGTCTTTGGACCATATTCTTTTTTGAGCTCAGTGATTTCCGCCGAGATGGCTTTCCATTGATCTGCGTCGGACTTCAAAAGCGCCTTGATCTTCCTCCGCTCCGCGGTCAGATCTTTATGCTCTTTCTTGATCTCGATCTCTTCGAGCTTCCGCAAAGCCCTGAGACGCATATTGAGGATCGCCTCTGCCTGATTATCCGTCAGGTCAAAAGCCTTCATCATGAACTGTTTCGATTCATCCTCTTCGCGAATGATCCGGATCACTTCATCCAGATTGAGATAAGCGATGAGATAGCCCGCGAGGATTTCCAGACGCTTCTCAATCTTCTCTAAGCGGAATTTGCTGCGCCGAACCAGAACCTCTTTGCGATGATCAAGCCAGGCCTGCAGCGCCTCCCGCAAGCTCATCACCCCAGGAACCTGACCGGCGGACAGAACATTGAGATTGAGCGGGATACGCACTTCGAGATCGCTGACCTTGAAGAGCGATTCCATCAAATGTTCCGGATCGACATTCTTGCTTTTTGGCACCAAAACCAGGCGCACGTCTTCGGCCGACTCGTCTCGAACATCGTCCAGCAAGGGCAGCTTCTTCGCGAGCAGCAGATCGGCGATCCGCTCGATCAGCTTGGCTTTCTGCACCTGATACGGGATTTCGGTGACAACGATCTGCCAGCTGCCCCGCGCACCACTTTCCTTTTCCCAACGTGCGCGCAAACGAAACCCACCACGCCCGGTCGCATAGGCTTCCTGGATCGCCTCTTTGCTTTCGACAATGATCCCACCTGTCGGAAAGTCCGGGCCCGGGATCATCTCCACCATCTTCGCGGCGGTGGTTTTCGGGTGTTTGATCAGATGAAGCGCAGCTGTGCAGAGTTCGCCCACATTGTGGGGCGGAATGCTCGTCGCCATGCCCACGGCAATGCCATTGGCCCCGTTCGCCAGCAAATTGGGAAAATTGCCAGGCAGGACCGCGGGCTCGCGTTCTTCGCCGTCATAAGTCTCCCGGAAATCGACCGTGTCTTCATCGATCCCGTCAAGAAGCCGCTGAGCGATTTCGGTGAGACGGGTTTCCGTATAGCGCATCGCGGCGGCATTATCGCCATCGATGTTCCCGAAATTACCCTGGCCTTCTGCCAGCGGATAACGCTGGGCAAACTCCTGCGAGAGCCGAACGAGCGCATCATAGATCGCCTGGTCCCCGTGCGGGTGGAAGCGCCCCATAACATCGCCCACGATACGCGCCGACTTTTTGAAGCCCGAATTGGGATCAAGCCTCAACTGCCGCATCGCATAAAGAAGCCGTCGGTGAACCGGCTTCAAACCGTCGCGCACATCCGGTAACGCCCGGTGCATGATGGTCGACAGCGCATAAGCGAGATAACGCTCTTCCAGCGCTTCGCGTAGATTCACTTCCTGATCAGGGAGTTCGGGGGGCGGAGTGGCCTTTGTCATGGGTGATTTATACCGAGATTCGGAGGCACACCCATCCCAAATCCGCCCGAAAGCACAAAACAAATGCCATCACGGAGAGTTCACGCAGTGTGACGCTCCGTGATGACGGTGCCCGCTATGCTTTCTCCCGTGATGGAGAGAGATATGCCCTACCGCCTACGAAAACGCCTGTCGCAAATCGCCGCCGGTCTAGCGATAAGCCTTGCCCTGTTTGTCCCAACGACGCCCGGCAGCGCCGTTGAACCAGACGATTTTCAAACAGCAAATATGGCTGCTCAGTTGCTGTCGCAGTCTGCGGTGCTCAGGCGGGTGTCGATTGAGTGGATGCGTGACGTCGGCGGCAAGCCTGCCATTCCTGCCCTCATTCGCGGCCTGCGATTCAATCCCGACGAACGGCAACTCATCTTAGACGCACTTGAAACAATGACCGGTGAGGAAGCCGGTGACAGATGGCATGACTGGGTCCTCTGGCAGCAGGCGCACCCGGATATCCAGGCGTTCGACGGGCATGACAGTTTCCTTGCGACCCTCTTCGCGTCCATTGACCCAAGTTTTGTGGGTTTCGTCTATCCTGGCGTGAACCACAAAATTCGTCTCGAAGAAATTGTCTGGGGTGGCGTCCACAAGGACGGGATCCCGGCGCTCACCAATCCGGACCTGATAGAAGCTGCAGACGCCGATTACCTGACCGACGATGAACTTGTATTCGGTGTCTCCGTCAATGGCGATGTGCGCGCCTATCCCCTTCGGATCATGGATTGGCACGAGATGTTCAATGATGTGGTTGGCGGCGTGCCGGTCTCTCTCGCTTATTGCACCCTCTGTGCGTCCGGCATTCTGTTCGACACCAGACGCCCGGACGGGTCAAACTTCACCTTTGGCAGCTCTGGTTTTCTCTACCGATCAAACAAGCTGATGTACGACCATCAGACCCAATCTCTTTGGAACCAGTTCACCGGCAAACCTGTGGTCGGACGGCTCGCTGACTCAGATCTTGAGTTGAAGACACTTCCCGTATCCATTACCAGCTGGAAGGATTGGCGAACAGCGAACCCGACCACCAAGGTTCTGGCCATCGAAACCGGCTACATTCGGGACTACCGACCTGGAAAACCGTATGGCGACTATTTTGAAAGCGCCGACCTCCTGTTCCCCGCCCTTGTCGAACGGACTGATATTGATCCGAAAGACTACGTTTTTGCCTTGAGGTCATCGGGTACCGACAAAGCATGGTCCCTGGCGAGCTTCCGAGAAACGCCCGTCATCAACGATAGCGCGGGCGCTCTCAACATCACGCTCGTCGGCGACGCTGAGACCCGAACGGTACGTGCCTATCGCACCGATGGAACCGAATTCCGGCAAACGGACGATCCGCGACAACTCGTCGCAAATGGAGAGACATGGACCGTAAATGAAGAAGCGTTGGCAAACGCTGGAGGAACATCGTTTCCACGTCTACCTGGCCATATCGCATACTGGTTTGCTTGGGCAGGATATCTCGGCGATAGTGGCGAACTGGCGGACGCATCAACAAACTAGCGAACACCTCCTAAGCGTCAGCCTTTGCGATCCAAGTCTGACCGGAGAGAGCCCCATGAGTGTTGTTGATGTTCCCGCTTCCCAAATTGAAGACTGTCTGGAGCGCATAGCATCCGTCCATGGGGATCCGACCGACCTTGTCTACGAAAAACTGTTTTCCAGACATCCCGAAATGCGCGATCTGTTTATTCTAGATAGAGATGACAGCGTGAAGGGGAACATGCTTGCGCAAGTCATCGAGTGCTTTCTTGATTTCACCGGAGAGAAGCACTACGCCAGCAGCCTGATCGCGACTGAGAAAGTCAATCACGACCAAATTGGTGTACCGCCGGAAACGTTTGAGACCTTCTTTTCAACGGTCGTTGACACGTTTCGTGACATTTTGGGTGATGATTGGAGCCATGAAGATGAGCATGCCTGGACGAAGCTGCTCACTGACTTAAGCGCCGCCGTCGATCTACAATAGGTCTAAAACCTAGACCTAGGGTTTAGACTCCACCTCAAAACATCCGTTCTAAGAGGAACTAGATGCGAGTAAAATAAGGGCAACTGGCGATTCTCTTTTGCGTGGTCAGGCAAAAGTTAGAATTTTATTTAATAGTATTTGTCACCATTTAGCGGCTGTAAAAACTTTTCCGTTAACAATCGCTGATTAATTTAGGCGACTTATTGGGAAATGCCATGTCATCGACCGATTATGACCTCAGTGTACTGACGGCAATGTTTGTGGACGACAGTCCCTACATGCGGAAGCTGATCCACGATCTGCTGATCCTGATGGGCATTGGCAAAGTGATAACAGCGGCGGACGGCGAGTCAGCGCTCAAAATGTACAAAGAGCAAGCCCCTGATCTGCTAATCACAGACGCCAATATGGCGCCCATGGATGGGTTTGAGTTTGTTCGCCGCATCCGAACGGACGCAGACAACCCCAACCCGTTCGTTCCCATCATAATGCTTTCAGGCCACGTTGAGTTGGCCAATATCGAACGCGCAAGAGACAATGGTGTCACTGAGTATCTGGCGAAGCCTGTCTCAGCCCAAAGCCTTATGACGCGCGTGATCAGCGTGATCGAACGCCCAAGGCAGTTTGTAAAAGTGGGTCCCTATTTTGGTCCTGATCGGCGGAGACATACCGACGACGTCTATTTCGGGGAAGATAAACGCGGCAATGCCAGTGCAAACGAGGCAGTAAACTCCGATGACGAGGACAAATGGGCGATTTGATTCAACCATGAAATCCCCGCATCCATTCAAGAGACATCAAACGAGCACAGATCCATGACCGCGAAAACCGACAAGACAGACAAGGGACAGCAGCAACCGCCCGTCGGGAAGCGTGGCGGCAACAAGAAGGGAGATCCGTGTGAATTCATCAATCCACCGAACCTCCTGCTCGCAAAAGTCGCCCATAACCCGAGTCTGAAGCATGTCCGTAATTTGACGGAGAGCAGGTACAAACCGGATAAAGCGCGTTTGAAAAAAATGACGACGCTCATCACCGAAAATGAAGAACGGTGTGTGGCGACACTGAACGAAAAAATCAAACAGATTGAGCCTGTCTATCGGGATTTACAAGATGGCGTCCTGCCCGATCAGAAACCTTTTATGCAGGAATGCAAAGACATTCACGGAGCGGCAAAAGCACTCGATCACATGCCGGTCATTCGCATCACTTCTTCTCTTTTGCGGTACCTACAATCTCATAATCCGGGCGATAAAATGGACCCTGCCGTGTTCAGCGCGCACCTTGACGCCCTTTTCAACAGAAATGCCCTCGACGTAAAACTCGATGCGCCGACCAAACTCGTGCTGACGGCATTGGAAACGCTCGTAGATCATGCCATCGAGGCGAAAGCCTGACGCTTCTAGTCCTCGATACGAGCCGTATCACTGGCGGCGTTTGAGAGGCGCTCAACCAAACGATAGCGCGCGTCCGGCAGCCTTCCGTGAAACGGGCCAAACAAATGACGCTCGAGGAAGTGACCCGTCAGGCGTAAACCATCGGCCACATCTTCCGGCTCGGCGGCGCTCACACGTCCACCCACAAGAAAAGCGGGAAGCCGATAGAGCCTTTTTTTATAAGGCTCTCCAGCCTCGCGGCTAACCGCGCGACCGGTCTTCGGCGAGACATAAATAAGGTCTTGAGTGACACCGGTAGCTGCGCATTTTGTGAGATCTAGGCCAAAGCCAAGTTCCTGCAAAAGCCCCAGTTCAAATCGGACAAATACAGCCGGCCAAACATCAACCTGATCCAGCGTATCTAAAAGCACAACAAATGCGTCATAGAGAGCTGAATGCCGCTCGCGCTCAGGCAAGGCGGACACAACCGCGCACGCACCGCTCAAACCGGCAAGCGAAAGTGGATCGTCCATGAGAACGCCGGCACGGGCACGATCGAGATCCAGAGTGAAATTACCGAGATGCTCCGGCAAGCGTGCCCGCCAGGTCACACTGACGCTGTTGCCGGGCTGCAGTATGGGTTTCATGCGCCGCGACGCCCCTCCTCGCACCAAACCCGCATGCCGGCCGTGCTCAGCCGTAAAAAGCTCGACAATCGCGCTGGTCTCGCCATGTGATTTGACGGATAGCACGACCCCGTCGTCACGCCACTCCAAATCGACCTCCTCCTACAACGTGGAACCTCACGATTGGTGACCTATCCCGGCCTTCAGTCTTTTGGAAACTCCAGTCCCATTTCCTGAAACCGTTCCCGTTCTTCGCCCCATTTCTCGCGAACCTTCACATGAAGAAACAGATGGACCTTGTGACCGAACAGCTCCGCCATCTCCTCGCGCGCCATCTTTCCAATCGCTTTCAGAGACTGACCACCCTTCCCAATCACGATCTTCTTTTGACTATCCCGTTCAACGTAGATCGTTTGCTCAACCTTAGCGCTGCCATCTTTCTGGCCGGTCCATTGCTCGGTCTCAACGGTCAACGCGTAGGGAAGTTCCTGATGAAGCCTGAGGTACAGTTTTTCACGGGTAATTTCTGCGGCCATTGACCGGAGCGGGACGTCCGCGATTTGGTCTTCGGGATAATGCCAGGGACCAACGGGCATCATCGCCGCGAGATGTTTGCGCAGATCGCCCAGACCATGGCCTTTCTCCGCAGAGATCATGAAGACATCGGAAAAATCCGCGGCTTCGGTCAGACGTGCAGTCAAAGACAGGAGTGCCTCGTGTTTCACCAGATCAATCTTATTGAGGGCCAGGATGGCCGACCTGCCCGACTTTTTGAGACCGTCGAGTATCCGCTCAACATCCTCATCCACGCCGCGCTGAGCATCGACCAGCAACACGACCGCGTCTGCATCCGCCGCACCGCCCCAAGCAGCCTCCACCATCGCCCGGTCCAATCGCCGTCGGGGCTGGAAGATGCCCGGCGTGTCGACAAAAACGATCTGTGTCTGCCCTTCCAAGGCAATGCCGCGGATGCGGGCCCGCGTCGTCTGTACCTTGTGGGTGACGATCGACACTTTGGAGCCCACCATTTGATTGAGCAGCGTCGACTTCCCGGCATTCGGCGCGCCGATCAATGCCACGAAGCCGCACTTCGTTTGCGATGACTGTGCTGCCTCCGGGCTGGTCGTCATATCTCTATTCCTTCACGGCTTATCATCGTTTCCGCCGCCGCTTGTTCTGCCGTCCTTTTGGACCGGCCTTTTGCCAGAACAGGCGATAATCCCGTCACCGTCAATTCTACCTCAAACTCCGGTGCATGGTCCGGGCCGGTGCGGCCAACCGCCCGGTAGTGCGGCAAGCCTTTCTTCTGCGCCTGTGCCCATTCCTGAAGGATGGTTTTGGGGTCGCGCGGCGGCGCCTTCATCGCCTCAAGTCTAGGTCCCCACTGCGCTTCAACAAATGCCTCAGCCGCTGCCATGCCGCCGTCAAGATACAGGGCCGCAATGACCGCCTCACAGGCATCCGCCAGAATGCTGCCACGATCCCGGGCCCCGGCTTTCTCTTCACCGGGCGTCATGCGAAGTGCGGCACCGATATCGAGAGCGCGCGCGACATCGGCGCAGGTTTCGGCGCGGACCAGTGCATTGAGGCGAACCGCGAGGTCGCCTTCCTGTTCAGCGGGAAAACGGCGATAGAGCATATCGGCAATTACAAGTCCTAGAACGCGATCGCCCAAGAACTCAAGGCGCTCGTACCCGATCTCGCCCTGTGCCAGCGCCTGACTGCCATGAGTCAAAGCGCGGCGAAGCAACATCACATCATCAAACTGATGACCGATCCGGCCCGCCAATGCCACAGTTTCATCTGTCATCCGTGTATCAATTGAGACCGTCGAAAATTCGATCCCAGCGGATCGCACCCGGCCATCCCCAAAACTCCCAAATGCGAGCTGAACTGTCGGTCGAGAAGAAGATCACCTGCGCTTTGCCGACAAAATTTTCTAAGGGCACGTACCCGACTTCGCTCGGGACACGGCTATCGGCTGAATTGTCACGATTGTCGCCCATCATGAAATAGTGACCTGCGGGAACCTTATAGACGCCCGTATTGTCACTGCGCGCGTTCAAGCGGCTGTCCAGCGTGGTATACGTCACGCCATTCGGCAGCGTTTCCTGGTACTGCGCAATTTCCTCCACATTTCCAAAGCGGTCGCGCGCGATAAAGTTTTCGATGCGATCGCGCGGCACCGCGACACCGTTGATGTAGAGGATTGAATTCCGGAGCTGGATCTCATCTCCCGGAAGACCGATCACCCGCTTGATGAAATCGGTTCGATTGTCTTTGGGTGTCTTGAAGACAGCTATGTCGCCGCGCTGAGGTTCGCCTGAGAGAATACGTCCATCAAACAGCCCAGGGCTGAATGGAAAAGAGTGCCGGGAATAGCCATACGAATATTTCGAGACGAACAGGTAATCCCCGATCAAAAGATTAGGGATCATGGATCCGCTGGGAATATTGAACGGTTGAAAGAGAAAGGTCCGGATCAACAGCGCAATCAGGAGCGCATAGACGATTGTCTTTACATTCTCTGCCCACGCCACTTCTCGCAGGCTCTTCATTTTTTCGGTCATTACTACCGGCGCTCACTTACGAAATATATGTCAAAGTGGCGGGACCATACCACAAACTCAGACCTGTCACGCATCGAACGCCGTTAAAGGTTACCGCTCGCCAATCCACCAATGGGAACCGCCGAAATGATAACGATTGCCTGGGCCAGAGGACCGTCGTCAGTAATGGTGAGGTGAATCTGGGGCTCCATCTCGGCCGGCACCATCAGGGCAAGCCTGTCCGCTGCCCCGCCCGTCAAGGCCATGGTCGGCTGTCCGGAACGAAGGTTGACAACGCCCATGTCGCGCCAGAATACGCCCTGGCGAATGCCTGTGCCCAAAGCCTTGGAACAGGCCTCTTTGGCGGCAAACCGCTTCGCATAGGACGCCGCGCGGTTGCGTCGGCGTTCGGACTTCTGTCGCTCGATATCGGTGTAAAGACGGTCGATAAACCGCTCGCCAAACCGCTCCAGCGTCCGCTCAATACGTTGAATATCAATAATATCGTTGCCGATACCCAGAATCATATAAGGACCTCAAGATGGTGCAGCGTTCAGTGTCTCCGCTCGCGCTTCATCCATCAAGGCCCGCATTCTCCGAATTGAGGCTTCGAGGCCAATGAAAATTGCCTCCCCGATCAGAAAATGTCCGATATTGAGCTCCTTGACCTCCGGCATCGCAGCGACGGGACCCACTGTGTCGAACGTCAGGCCGTGACCCACATGAACCTCTAGGCCCATCGCCGCACCAGCGGTCGCAGCGTCCTGCAACCGCTCAAGTTCCCGGCCGGCTGTGGCTCCGTCACCCTCAAAGCAGGCGTCACAATAGGCACCCGCATGCAGCTCAACGACCGGCGCCTTCAAGCTGACTGCGGCCTCCAATTGCCTCTGCTCCGCCTCAATAAAGAGGGACACCCGTGCAGAGGCTGCCGACAGTTCTGCAATCATCGGTGCCAGACGGTTATGCTGACCGGCAACATCAAGGCCACCTTCTGTCGTCCGTTCCTCTCTCTTTTCAGGCACCAGACAAACGGCGTGTGGGCGATGCCGCAAAGCAATCGACATCATTTCGTCGGTCGCGGCCATCTCCAGATTGAGAGGCAACGTCAATTCGTCCATCAGCCGATCAATGTCCTCATCGGAAATATGCCGCCGGTCTTCCCGAAGATGGGCGGTGATCCCATCAGCACCGGCAGCGGCAGCAATACTTGCCGCTCTCAACGGGTCGGGATGTCCACCACCCCGCGCATTGCGGATGGTCGCGACGTGATCGATATTCACGCCCAAGCGCAATTCATGTCGGTCTGTCATCTATCCCTCTCGTGCGCTCCCAGCTCAGCACCTAAAGCTCAGCCCCTAGTGTTCAGCAATGACACCTGGGTTATCAGCGTCATCATCACGAGGCGCTGCCATTTTTGCCAGGCGGGCACGGCGTTTGGCCTGGTAGGCTTCCACCGTACTGCGGGTGAGGTAATAGGCAATGCCGGCGGTCACAAGACCCAATGGAATACCTCCGACCAGCATTGGCACCAGAACCGGCAGAACACCATCCCAGGCTTGCCCAGACAACATATCGACCTGGAGTTCCGGCTCAGACGGCGCTTCAGATCCCTGCAACAGCCAATAACCCAGGTCATAGGTAGCGAGCCAGATGAAGGGGAACGTCAGGGGATTACCGACGAAAGTCCCAAAAGCCGACGCAATCAGGTTGCCGCGAAGCACCCACGCCACCGCAAACCCAATGGCAAAGTGAAAACCGATAAATGGGGTGAACGAGGCAAACGCCCCAGCTGCTACGCCGAGAGCCACCGCATGGGGGGTTCCGCCAAGCCGCCAGACACGCCTCCAGCCATATTGAAACGCGCGCTTCCAGCCCAGCCGCGGCCAGACGAGCTCACGCAAACGCTCTATAGGGTGAAGTTCAACACGGCGCCGAAACATGAGTGCCTACTTAAGCCCCCTACTGCCCGGCTTCACGGCAGGAATAGCAGCCAATTCTGGCGGCAAATTGTCCGGCTCGTAAGTTGGGACAGAAAGCTGCGTGAGGGACGCCAGCTTGACCCCAATCTTCGCCTTGCCACTTGATCGATCAATCAGACACGCAGCACCCACAACGGTGCCGCCCGCCGCTCTAATGGCCTTGATCGCTTCCCGGGACGACAGACCGGTTGTGACAATATCTTCCACCATCAAGACGCGGGTACCTTTTGGGATGTCAAAACCCCGCCGCAGTGTGAACTCACCTTCAACGCGCTCAAGAAAAATCGCTGGCACGCCAAGCTGACGGCCCATCTCATAACCGACAATCACTCCACCCATTGCAGGTGACACCACCAGGTCGATCGGTTTGGTAATGAGCTCTTGGACGTTCTTCGCCAAAGCTTTGCACAGCCGTGCCGCGCGCTTGGCATCCATCAACGCCCTCGCGCACTGCAGATACCGGCTGGAATGGAGCCCCGACGACAACACAAAATGCCCATCCAACAGGGCCCCCGCGTCGGAGAATTCCTTCAAAACACGTTTTTCGTCCATATTATTCCATACCAGGTTTTTATTGTTGGCCTCTTAAGAGGCCGGGCATTTTGTACTTGGCCATTTACACGCGCCCGATCGCATTCACAACCGACAAGCCTTTGAGTGCATTGATAATCCGTGTCGCGTGTTTGAGATCCCGAACATCGACATCGACAATCATGTCGTAAAAATCCACGTCACGCTGTGCAAGGCTCATATTGTTAATGTTTCCGTCATAGTCGGCGATCAGGGTCGAAATGGCCCCAAGGGCACCAACTTGATTGGATGCTCGAATATTAAATCGGCTGACAAATGTGCCAGCCTCTGCCTCAGGCGTTTCCCAGGCCACATCAACCCAACGCTCTGTCTCCCCTTCAAATTCTTCCAACAGCGGTGAAGAGATCGGATACACGACAACACCTTCTCCCGGCGTCAAGATGCCGACAATGCGATCACCTGGGAGCGGAAATGTGTTCTCAGCGAAACGAATGGCGTGTCCCCGCTCTCCTCCGCGAAGACGAACCAACGGTTTGGCATTGAGGGGATCGCTTTTTTCAGCGACTCGCGCTTTTGTTTTTTTGCCTGTCTTACCGCGCTTGCCCACTGGATAGACTTGGTCCAACACCGCATGCGCCGATAGCGAGCCGTCGCCCACCGCCGCATAGAGATCATCTAGGTTTTCATGCCCAAGAGGGCCCAGAGCGCGCTCCACGACGGCGTCTGCAGCGTCTTTCTCTGAAGCCTCAAAGATAGATCGCACCATCTGACGCCCGAGGAGAACAAACTCTTCCAGCTGCTCCTGACGAAGCGCCCGGCGAATGGCAGAGCGTGCCTTCCCTGTGACGACATAAGCTTCCCAGACCGGCACCGGGCGTTGCGCCTTCGAGCGCACGATCTCGACTTCGTCACCGTTGGCCAGCTGCGTGCGAAGAGGCAGGTGGCGACCATTTATTTTACAGCCGACACAAGTGTCACCAACTTCTGTGTGAACCGCATAGGCAAAATCCAGCGCGGTTGCGCCGCGGGGCAAATTGATCAGCATGCCTTTGGGTGTAAAGCAGAACACCTGGTCAGAGAACAGCTGCAGTTTAGAATGTTCGAGGAACTCTTCAGCCGAGCTGCCGTGCTCCAGCATCTCGACCAGCTGCCGCAGCCAACCAAATGTGTCGGCATAGGCATTATCTGCTTTTTGCTTCTCAGGGTTTTTGTAGATCCAGTGAGCGGCGATGCCATATTCAGCAACGTCGTGCATGTCCTGCGTCCGGATCTGTATTTCGACCCGCTTCTGCTCCGGCCCGACAATGGTTGTATGGATCGACCGATACCCATTGTTTTTCGGCGTCGAGATATAGTCTTTGAAGCGCCCAGGAACACTCGGCCACCGCTGATGCAACACGCCGAGCGCGCGGTAGCAGTCTGCTTCGTCCGCAACCAATACGCGGAAGGCGAAAATATCAGACAATTGTTCAAGCGAGGCTGACCGGCTCTGCATTTTACGCCAGATCGAATAGGGTCTTTTTTGGCGGCCTCGGACTTCGACCTCCAGATCTGTGCCATCGAACAACGAAGAAATCTGTTCTCGAATGCTCTCAATTACATCGCCGCTTTCAGACCGAAAATTATCCAGTCGCGCTTCGATTGCCTGGCGCGCCTCAACATTGATTACCTGAAACGCCAGGTCCTCTAGTTCTTCACGAAACTCATGCATCCCCATGCGGCCAGCCAACGGCGCATAGATGTCGAGTGTTTCCTGAGCAATGCGGCGACGCTTCTCCTCTTTCGGGATATGGTGAAGGGTCCGCATGTTGTGGAGCCGGTCTGCTAACTTGACGAGCAGCACACGGATATCGTTCGACATCGCCAACAGAAACTTGCGGAAGTTTTCTGCCTGCTTTGCGTCTTCACTGTCCCACTCAAGCTGAGAAAGCTTGGTCACGCCGTCCACAAGACCAGCAATTTCTCCGCCAAAGAGGGACGCAATATCCTCTGGCGTGGCCTCAGTGTCTTCAACGGTATCGTGGAGAAGGCCAGTGATGATCGTCGCTGCGTCGAGCTTCAGGTCGGTCAGAATGCCCGCGACTTCAATGGGGTGTGAAAAATATGGGTCGCCTGAATGACGCAGCTGGTTGCCGTGCATTTTGGTCGCATACACGTAGGCGCGGTTAATCAATGCCTCGTCCGCGACCGGATCGTAGGCCAAAACCTTATCCACCAGTTCATACTGGCGCAGCATCTCCACCCGTCTCTTTCTTGCTGCCAATCGCGCAGCTAGCCACCAAATCTACCTCAAAACAAAAAACGCCGCCCTCAAAGCTGATGCCGGGCGGCGCTTTATCGGACGGGGTTTTGAGAAATCAGCCCCTATTTGAGAGGCACCGCTCAATCATATTCCTCTGTCTCAGGGGTGCGCGGCGGTGCTGGAGCGTCAAGCTGAGCCTGAAGGGCGCGAAGAAGCTCGTCTTCGCTCATGCGGTCGCCCTCGCCGAGCTGAACCTCAGGAGCGGGAGCGCCTTCTTCTTCCTCAGCGGCTTCGGCACCGAGAACGCCTTCCGGCTCATCGTCGTCCACACGTTTCTGCATGTTTTCGATGATGTCTTCACGAATTTCGGCCGGAACGATGGTTTGTTCGGCAATTTCACGAAGAGCAACGACAGGGTTTTTGTCATTGTCGCGATCAATCGTGAGCTCGGACCCAGCAGACATGGCGCGGGCACGATGAGCAGCCATTAGGACGAGATCAAAACGATTAGGGACCTTGTCTACGCAGTCTTCTACTGTCACGCGAGCCATGCAGTCACACTCCGGGCGCTTAGGGAAAATGGATTCGGGCTCTGTTTAGGGGGGATATTGGGCAAACGCAAGCAAAAACAGCCCCTTAGCCTCCCATATTCAGCCATTTGAGGCGGAATTGAGGGGCACTAATCCCTGTCGATCAGCGCTGGGCAGAGCCTGAAGCATCTGGGAGACATTCGTTCCCAGCACCGGGTGCCGCCAGTCAGGCGCAATATCCGCCAGCGGGCCCAGCACGAAGGCCCGTTCCGCAGCGCGCGGATGGGGCAAAACCGGCCCATTTCCGGAAATCTCTGGGTTAACCAGCCCATCATAATCAATCAGATCCAGGTCAAGTGTGCGTTCTGCCCAGCGCTGGCCTCTCACCCGCCCGAAATCCGCTTCGATCCGGTGCAGCTGTTTGAGGAGTTCGGATGGGGTGAGCGCTGTTGAGATCGCCGCGACAGCATTCACAAAATCAGGCTGGGCATAGGGCGTGATGGCAGGGGTCTGGTACAAGCGCGAAACCGCGTCCACACGCAGCCCATAGGTCGGAAACTGACGCAGCGCAGCCTCTATGCCCTGCTTCGGACTGCCCCAGGCAGCCGGCAAATTGGCGCCCAACGCCACCAGAATCATACGTCTCTCCAAATACTCAAAGCTGCCCAGCGCTTGCCGGAAATGCGCCCTCGGTCTATCAGATCATGCATTGCTGATGCCAGCTAGAACGCGAACCGGAAGCCCGAAGAGACCAATGGACCCCACCTACACGCCAGAAGCACCGCTCGATTGCCCACTCTGCCCAAGACTGGTGGACTTCAGAACGGCCAATCAGGACGCCCATCCTGACTGGTTCAACGCGCCGGTTCCTTCATTTGGCGAGCATACCGCGCGGCTTCTGGTGATGGGCCTCGCGCCCGGCCTTCAGGGAGCCAACCGAACCGGCCGTCCCTTCACCGGAGACTGGGCCGGCGACCTTCTCTATCCGACGCTGCTTGAGTTCGGCTTCGCGAAAGGCACCTATGACGCTCGGCCTGATGACGGTCTAGAGCTTGTGGATTGCATGATCTCAAACGTCGTGCGCTGCGTGCCGCCGCAAAACAAGCCGACGGGACCGGAAGCAAAACTATGTCGAGGCTTCCTCGAAGCCCGTCTGGCAGACCTCCCCAACCTTTCTGTCATTATCTCGCTCGGTCGTGTGTCCCATGAAAATGTCATCAGCGCTTATGGTCTGAAACGGGCGGCCTTCACCTTCGCCCATGGTGCCGAGCATGATCTCGGGAACGGTGTCACCCTCTTTGATAGCTATCATTGCTCCAGGTACAACACCAATACCGGGCGCCTGACGGAGGCAATGTTCCATGATGTCTTCCGCGCTGCAAAAGCACATCTGTCCCGGTAGACGGAATTCTGCGCCTCAGGCATGGGCGCGCCGGGCATTTCCTGTCTAAACTACCCCCAATCAAAGAAGGCCACTCGCCAGGGGGAAACATGTCCGCACAAAAAGACGCCACAGAGGCCACCAAGAAGGCCCAGGCGGCCACTCAGAAAATCCTGCCCGAAGATACAAGCGAAGACTTCGATC
The DNA here is from genome assembly GCA_965267265.1 of Parvibaculaceae bacterium. Taxonomy (GTDB): domain Bacteria; phylum Pseudomonadota; class Alphaproteobacteria; order Parvibaculales; family Parvibaculaceae; genus Mf105b01. The sequence goes on along the minus strand of OZ253944.1, from coordinate 3,442,569 downwards.
TCGCGTCGAAAGGGTTCATGGGCACCATTCCAGACGCCAAGGTGGTGAACGAAGCCGGAAACACCGTCTGGGACATGTCCCGGTTCGACTTCATCAAAGATGACGCCCCCGACACGGTGAACCCGAGCCTCTGGCGCCAGGCGAAGCTCAACGCAATCCACGGCCTCTTCAAGGTGACCGATGGAATCTATCAGGTGCGGAACTTTGATCTCTCCAACATCACCTTCATTGAAGGGGACACCGGTTACATCATCATCGACCCGCTCATCTCGGCAGAACCTGCGGCGGCAGCGCTCGCGCTCATGCGAGAACATCGCGGCGACAAACCTGTCACCGCCGTGATCTACACTCACAGCCATGTGGACCATTATGGCGGCGTCAGAGGTGTTCTAAGCGACGAAGACATCGCAAACGGTTTGCAAATCATCGCGCCGGAAGGGTTCCTCGAAGCCGCCGTGAGCGAGAACGTGCTTGCCGGTAACGCCATGGGTCGCCGGGCCACCTATATGTACGGGTCCATGCTGCCTCCTGGCCCCAAAGGCCATGTGGACGCGGGCCTCGGCAAGACGGTGTCGGTTGGCAAGGTCAGCCTTGTGCCACCGACCGTCAGCATTTGCGAAACCGGCGAAACACTCACAGTTGACGGCGTGGAGATCGTCTTTCAGGTAACGCCTGATACAGAAGCGCCGGCGGAGATGAATTTCTTCTTCCCGCAATATAAGGCGCTCTGCATGGCGGAGAACTGCTCCTGTCATCTCCACAACATCATCACGCCTCGCGGCGCCGTGGTGCGCGATGCAAAATCCTGGAGCTATTACATCAACGAGGCGATCGATCTATACGCGTCAAAGACCGAGGTTCTGTTCGCAAGTCATCACTGGCCTCGTTGGGGACAGGAAGCCAGCGTCACCTTCCTGCAAAAACAGCGTGACCTCTACAAATATGTGCATGACCAGACATTGCGTCTGGCAAACCACGGACAAACGCCGCTTGAGATAGCCGAGGACTTCAAGCTGCCGCCCAGCCTGGAACGGGAATGGTATACGCGCGGCTATTACGGAACGCTGAGCCACAACACCAAGGCAATCTATCAACGCTATCTCGGCTGGTTCGACGGCAACCCCGCCAACCTGCACAAATGGCCACCTGTTGAAGCTGGCAAACGATATGTCGCGGCCATTGGCGGTGCAGATGCAGTACTCGAAAAAGCCAAAGCCTCGTTCGATCAAGGGGACTATCGCTGGGTCGCGGAGCTGGTGAACCATCTGGTCTTTGCCGAACCGGGCAATAACGGTGCACGGCAATTGCAGGCCGATGCTTTCGAACAGTTGGGCTATCAGGCCGAGTCAGGGCCCTGGCGGGCGTTCTATCTCACCGCCGCGCAAGAGCTTCGGAACCCGATGCCAGCGTCAGAGTTTCCACGGCCGGCGGGATCGGACACGGTGCGCGGTCTCCCGACCAACGAATTGCTGGACTCCATGTCCGTTCGCCTGAACGGACCAAAGGCCGGCGAGACCGAATACACGTTCAATCTCAAAGTGACCGACACCAACGAAACCTATCTGGTCACGGTCACCAATGCGGTCTTACATCACGAGCCAAACAAGACGGCGAGCAATGCCGACGCCGACATCGCGATTGAACGCCTCGCCCTCGCGCAATTGGCTTTGGGCGAAAAGACCGTTGAGGAAGCGATTAACGAGGGGGCGAAAATCTCTGGGAAACCGGAAGCCCTCACCGAAATGCTCGGCCTTCTCGATGTGTTCGACTTCTGGTTTAACATCGTCGAACCCTAAGCACTGGAAAGAGCTCAGGCTTCGTCGCGAAGCTTGAGCTTTTCACCCACGTCTACGATCGCCCGGATGGCTGGAATGAGCTCCTGACCCAATTCGGTGAGTGAGTATTCGACCGTTGGCGGCGAGGTCGACATGACTTCGCGATGAACAACACCCTTGCTCTCCAATTGCCGCAGTCTCTGGGTCAGGACCTTCGCGGAGATGGGCGGTATGTCGATCTGCAGCTCGCTGAAGCGACGGGGACCATCGCCCAGGTGCCAAATCACATTAGGCGTCCAGGCGCCGCCAATGATCGACATGCATTCGGTCAGACCGCACTTCTCAGGCGGTGCTGCCACTTTGTTTTTTCGAATCTTTACGGCCATGGAAGAAACCTGGTTACCAATTGGAAACTCGAAAGTGAGGTTACCAAAGGATATCTAATTTACATTGGTAAGTCGAACCCCTATCTGAGCGTCTCCTTCAAATCCAAATGGGAGCCCAGACATGGCCATCGACGATCGACTTCTGAGCCTGATGCAACTCAAACTACCCGTGGTTCAGGGACCCTTCGGCGGCGGCATTTCCACCGTCGAGCTGACGAGCGCGGTGTCTAACGCGGGCGGTCTCGGGTCTTTCGGCGCGCACATCCTCACACCCGACGAGATCATCCAGACAGCAAAAGACATTCGCAGCAAGACCAACCAGGTCTTCGCCATGAACCTCTGGGTTGAGGATCATGATCCGGAAGCGCTCTCCCTCTCGGATGATGCCTACAAGACCTACGCCGAACAATTCAAACCCTATTTTGACGAACTGGGCCTCGAACTTCCCAAACGTCCCGAAAAATTCCACGAGTCCTTCGAGGACCAAATGGAAGGTATCTTCCAGGCGCGACCGCCGGTTCTGAGTTTTGTCTTCGGCATTCCCTCGACAGATATCCTCCAAGAATGCGGCAAGCGCGACATCCTGACGGTCGGCGCAGCAACAACCGTTGCAGAAGCGAGAGCTCTGGACATCGCCGGCGTGAGCGCCATCGTCGCCACAGGCTTTGAAGCTGGTGGTCACCGTCCGTCCTTCCTCAAGCGGGCTGAAGACAGCCTTATGAGCACCAGCGCCCTTGTTCAAACAGCCGCAGCGAGGATTGAAACACCCATCATCGCCGCCGGCGGTATTGTCGACGCGAAGGGTGTGACCGCTGCCCGTCAGCTTGGTGCATCGGCGGCTCAGCTTGGAACCGCCTTCCTGGCTTGCGAGGAATCCGGCACCACAGATGCGCACCGTGCACTCCTGTTCGACAAAGATGCGGTCGCCAACACCACGCTGACGCGCACCTATACCGGCCGCCTGGCCCGGGGTGTGCGAAACCGGCTGATCGAAGAGCTGGAGCACCCGGACAAACAGATCGCCCCCTTCCCTGTGCAGGCATGGTTTGTCGGACCTCTCAAAAAGGCGTCCACGGAGACGAACCAGACCGATCTCACGTCCCTCTATGCGGGACAGTCAGCCCCCAATCTGAAGCATCGCAATGTGGCGTCCCTCATGGATGCCCTGACAACCTCGCTCGACAGCACAGCTGCAGCAGCATGAAAGGAAATCTCATGAAACTCTATTACGTCCCCGCCGCCTGCTCCCTCGCAACTCACATTGTTCTCCGCGAAGCCGGCATGTCGTTCGACCTCGAACGATATGACCCCACCAAAGGGGAGACAGAGACAGGCACGAGCTATACCGGGATCAACGCCAAAGCACGCGTCCCTGCGCTCGAGTTGGATAGCGGCGATATCCTCACCGAAGGCTCCGCGCTGGTTCAGTATATTGTGGCCCAGACGCCGGACCATGAATTGGCGCTCCCGGTCGAGCTTCTTGCCCGTACTAGGGTGCTGGAAGGTTTGAGCTTTGTTACCGCGGAGCTCCACAAAGCTTTCAACCCGTTTTTCAACGCTGAGGCTGATGACGCCGCAAAAGAGCGCGCCCATGACTCGGTGGTGAAGCATCTGGACTATCTGGAAGAGACCTTCAGCGATGGCCGGAAATTCTTCGTCGACGATACGCTGTCCATTGTCGACATCTATCTCTTTGTAGTTTTGCGCTGGACAGGTGTCACAGGCGAGAATATCAGCAAGTGGAAAAACCTGTCAGCCTTCCAGGGACGTATGAATGCCCGGCCTCACGTCCAGGCAGCCCTGGCCGCAGAAGGCCTGCTGGAGGCTGCATGAAGCAGCGAGGTCGCGCCAGATCGGCGCGGCCTCAACTGGCGCCTCAGGACAGAACGCGCCGCACCAGAGCGCGCCCGCCTCTCCAGACTCCATATAGCACCGCAATAAAACTGGCGAGGATGAAGAGCGCCACCACCAGGATATTGATGATCAGGCCGCCATATCCGGCGCGGTCCGCACCAGTGCCGACCATGACAAGCATGCGTCCCTCCGCCACGATTTGATCACCCTCAGCCAAATGGCCACGCAGTTTTTCGGCGACCTCCGGATGATCCTTGATGACATTCTGCGTTTCGCCCGGGTCGCTCTTGAGGTTGAAGAGCAGCTCCCCATGGGAAAACTCGCCAAGCCGTAGAATTGTCGACATGATCAGGTCGGGCACCCAGAAGGTTCGCTCGCGTTTCAGTTTCCAATCGCCAAACCGCACGCCATCGACCTGACTGTTCCAGGCTTCAAAGTAAAAATAGGGAACCGGCTTACCCATCTCTTCGCCAGTGAAAACCGCTGTAACGTCCCGCCCGTCTATCACGCGGTCGGTCGGGAGCGATGCTCCGGTCAGGGTTGCAATCGTCGGCAGCAGGTCCAGCATGGAGATGGGCTCACTCACAGTCACACCGGAAACGCCGCCGCCCAGATAGGCAATTGTTGGCACCTTGTGTCCGCCGTCAAAGCTGGTGCCTTTGCCATCGCGTAGGCCCCCGGTCTCCCCACCATGACTTCCCATGGAAAGCCAGGGACCATTGTCGCTGGTAAAGATCACGAGGCTGTTCTCTAGGATGCCTGCCTCTTCAAGGGCCGAGACAACCTGCCCAACGCTCCAATCGAGCTCCTGGACAACGTCGCCATAGAGCCCCCTCTCACTCGTCCCCAAAAATTCGGGGGATGCATAGATCGGCACGTGGGGCATGCTGTGGGAGATGTAAAGGAAGAAAGGCTCGCCCTCATGTTCACCGATAAACTCGACTGCTTTCTCCGTATAGCGCTGCGTCAGAAAGGCCTGGTCGATCGGCTCATAGATAATCTCTTGCTCGTCATACCAGAAGAAGTTCCCCATATCGTTGCTGAAGGGAACTCCCTGAAAGCTATCAAAGCCCTGGTTCCAGGGCATATAGCGGTCCTGCGACCCCAAATGCCATTTGCCGACGAGGCCGGTCGCATATCCACGCTCCTTCAACATCTCGGCGATCGTGATCTCTTCCAGCGGCATGCCGTCGGGCGAGTCCATCTGGAAAACATGGGAGATGCCCATACGCTTCGAATGGCGTCCCGTTAGGAGCGACGCACGCGAGGGGCTACACACATTGTGTGCGGCATAAAAGTCCGTGAACCGGATGCCCCTTTCAGCGAGACCATCTAGATGCGGCGTCGCGATATCGCTCGCCCCGAAAGCACCGACATCTCCGTAGCCCAGATCATCCGCCAAAATGATGATGATGTTCGGCTTGTCTGATCGCGCCTGCACAGGACCGGCGACAAGCGCAACAAGGGCGCACATCAGCGCCGCCCAGGTTCGAAAATTCATGTTCCCCCCAAAACAAGAATTTCAGGATGACTTACATCGAGTAGCGATCCTCTTTCCACGGATCGCCATCATTATTATATCCGCGCACTTCCCAGAAGCCCGGTTGGTCAACTTCGGCAAACTCGATCCGCTTGATCCATTTTGCACTCTTCCAGAAATACCATTTCGGAATAATCACACGCACAGGCGCGCCATGTTCCCGCGTTAAGGGCGATCCTTCCCATGAATGCGCCAACAGAACGTCTTCATCCTGAAACATCTCGAGACGAACATTGGTTGTATAGCCGTCATAAGAATGGAAGATCAGGTGCTTAGCGGTGGCCTTTGGCTTTACGACATCAAGGATGTGCGATGCCGAGACGCCGTCCCATCTGTTGTCGTACCGGCTCCAGGTCGTCACACAGTGAATGTCCGAGACATGGCTCACCTGAGGCTGCGCCATGAAACTGTTCCAGTCCCAGACCACGGGCTTCTCGACAGCGCCATCAATTGTGAGCTGCCATGTCTCTTTCGGCACATCCGGCTGAATACCGAGGTCCAATACCGGCCATTTGTCGACGCGATGTTGGCCCGGTGGCAGGCGATCGGCGCGCCCGGCATCAGGCATGCCAGTCAGGTGGCGTCCCTGCTCCGCCGTCTTCTCTTTGGATGATATGAGTTTCTCTTTGATCTGGCCAAACAAGCCTTGGCTCTCACCCGACTTTTGATCGTCATCACTCATAAGGTCCTCAACTCCGGTTCTGTCAGCCGCGCTCTCGCATAAGGCGTGCTTTGTCCCGCTGCCAGCTGCGATCCTTTTCGGTCTGCCGCTTGTCAGCTTGCCTCTTGCCCTGCGCGAGGCCAAGCTCAATTTTCACGCGTCCCTTGTCATTAAAGTAAATCTTGAGCGGGACCAGGGTCATGCCCTTGCGCTGGACGGCAGCTCCCATTTTCTCAATTTCACGTGAATGCAGCAGCAGTTTGCGCACCCGTCGGGGCTCATGGTTGAAGCGATTCGCCTGCAAATATTCCGGAATAAACGCGTTGACGAGGAAGGCCTCGCCGTCTTTGACCTCGGCGTAGGCCTCGCCCAGGCTCGCCTTGCCCTCGCGCAGTGCTTTTACTTCCGTGCCGCGCAGAACAATGCCTGCTTCAAACACATCACCGATGGAATAGTCGTAGCGCGCCTTCCGATTGTCCGCGACAATCTTCTTGCCGTCTTCACCGCGTCTCTTCTTGGCACCACCGCTTTTCGAAGACATGGGTCCTAACTGCTAGAGCAGCCCTGCATGGTCAAGCGCCGCATCCATGGCATCGCGCGTGGATTGCTCGATCGGAACCAAGGGAAGACGAATTTCGCCGCCGCAAATGCCAAGCTTCTCCAGCGCGTACTTTGCCGGTGCGGGGCTCGCTTCCAGGAACAGCGCTGTATGAAGCGGCATGAGCTTATCCTGAAGCTCCAGCGCCGCGCCGAAATTGCCCTGAAGACACGCGCTCTGGAACTGGGCACAGAGCTTTGGCGCGACATTCGCCGCAACCGAAATGCATCCATGGCCTCCATGGGCCATATAGCCCAGCGCCGTGGCATCTTCGCCAGACAGTTGATTGAAATCCGGCCCCATAGCGAGACGCTGAGCGCTCACACGTGAAAGATCAGCAGTCGCATCTTTGACGCCAATAATATTCTTGAGCTTTGAGAGCTCCGTCATCGTCGCCACACTCATATCGATGACGCTGCGCCCAGGGATATTGTAGATGAGGATCGGAATATCGACGGCGTCATTGAGCGCCTTGTAATGCGCATAGAGCCCGGCCTGGGTCGGCTTATTGTAGTAAGGCGTGACAACCAGGGCGCCGTCCGCACCCGCATCCTTCGCATGGTGCGTGAATTCAAGCGCTTCGGACGTGTTGTTCGAACCGGTCCCGGCAATGACTGGAATGCGCCCGGCCGCGACCTCGACGCAGTGAGCCACCACGCTCATATGCTCCTCAGCGCTGAGCGTCGGAGATTCGCCCGTGGTCCCGCAGGGCACCAGTCCATGGGTTCCTTCAGCGATATGCCATTCAACCAGGCGCGCGAAAGCGTCTTTGTCGACCGCACCGTCTTTGAACGGTGTGACCAGCGCGACAATTGACCCCTTAAACATCTCTCTTGCTCCTGAGTGAACATAACCGGCTGCAGGCAGCATGGCCGCGTGCAGCTCTCCTTCATAAGGCGCGGACCATACAGCCAAAACTCGTCAAATCGCAACAAAATGAAGCGCTTAGCGGTCGGAATTAACCAGACCAAATGACGCAGAAAGCTGTTACTGGCATGTGATCGCCGACAATTGTACGCTTTTTCATAGAAAGCCCCGTTTTCTGATTCCGGTGAGGCATTCCGTCACAAAAAAGACGGCTTCGGGCCTGAAAAACGAGTGTGTTTTCATCGAATTGAGTTGAGCATCGGACAGGCTGTCCTGAGTGCCATGAAGCAGGAGAGGTCGGGGCCCAAGTGGGGTATCGCGCGTTGAGTCCATCTTTTGCCGTTCTACGAGCCAGCGTGCTGGGCTTGGCGGCTACTATTGCACTCAGCGCGGCGGCAATAGCTGCGGTCCCCATTCCGCTGACGAAACCCGCCCCCCCGCCACCGTCAGAGCTCTTAAGTGAAGTTGACGGTCACGCCCTCTGGGATGGTCTCGACGCCCGGGAAAAGGGCCGGTGGATGCAGGTCCGGACCCTCGCCCGGCAGATTACCGACCCCACGGCAAAGGCCATCCTTGAATGGCTCCGATTCCAGAAGGAGGGCGCCGGCTCCACGGTCGCAGAAATCGTCGCATTCCAGGAGCAATATCCTCATTGGCCCCGCCAGGATCGGCTGTCGCGCAGAGCTGAAGAAGCCCTTACTGATTATCCCATGCGGGACGCCGATATTATCGCCTGGTTTGCCACCCGCGATCCGTTGACTGGCGAGGGAAAGGTTCGGCTGGGCGAAGCTTTGCTCAATAGCGGCCAGCAGGTTGATGGCGCCACCTGGATCCAGCGGGCGTGGGTTGATCATCAGTTCTCCAGGTCGCGGGAAGCGGAAATCCTCAAGAAATATGGGACCCACCTGCCGCCTCAAGCCCACGAAGACCGGCTCAACCGCCTCATCTGGGAGCAGAGATTCGCGGACGGCCGGCGTATGCTACAACTGGTCGACGCCGAGGCTCGCGCTCTTGGTGATGCGCGTCTGAAACTCGCGTCCCGGTCACGAGGTGCGGAAAGTGCCGTGACGCGAGTCCCAGCAAGCCTTCGCACCGACGCTGGCCTCCTGTTCGATCATGCGCGGTACCTCAGACGGCGCGGCCAGGAACAAACCGCCATCCCGCTTCTGCTAACAGCACCTACCGCCACCCATACGATCGCCCGCCCAGATCGCGCCTGGACAGAACGAAAAATCCTTGCACGCAAAGCACTTGCAGAGGGTCATTACCAGGAAGCTTACGGCCTGGCGACCGGGCACGGCCATGAACGAGGGGTCGCCTTCGCCGAGGGCGAATTCCTCGCAGGCTGGATCGCCCTTCAATACCTGAACGAAGCAGACCGCGCCTTCGTCCACTTTCAGACCCTTGCCGCCGGTGTCACAACCCCGATTAGCAAATCACGCGGCGCCTACTGGATGGGCCGCGCTGCAGAAGCACGTGGCCGAGCCGAAGAAGCACGCGGCTACTATCAGCAGGCCAGCAGCCACCCAACAACCTTTTATGGACAGTTGGCTACGTCTCGCCTTTCGAGCGGCACCGCGTTGCTTCAATTACCGACGGCCCCCTCTCCGACCGCCGCCCATAGCGGTGCGCTCGCCGCCTCTGACATGGTCCGCGCATTTGAACTCCTCAATGAAGCCGGTGAGGATAGTCTGGCCCGCAGCTTCGTCATCGAACTGGCAAAGACCCTCCCCGATGCGACAGCTCTCGCGGCACTCGCTGACCTCATGGTCGAGCGTGACCTACCGAACCTGTCGGTGAGAGTGGCGAAAATAGCCGCAGGGCGCGGCATATCCCTGCCCGAGCGGAGCTACCCAACCGCAGTGCTTCCCGCCTTCACTCAAGTGGGCAAACCTGTCGAACCGGCACTTGTCTATGGGCTTTCGCGTCAAGAAAGTGAGTTTAACCCGCGCGCCATCAGCCATGCTGGCGCCCGCGGTCTGATGCAGCTGATGCCAAGAACCGCTCGCGCCGTCGCCCGTCAGATCGGCGTACCTTATCGCCGGGCGCGGCTCACGGACGATCCAAGTTACAACGCAACCCTTGGGTCCGCCCACCTCAGCGACTTGTTGGACGACTTTGCTGGTTCCTACATCATGACCATTGCCGCCTACAACGCAGGCGCCCATCGTGTGTCGCAATGGATTGAACGGTATGGGGACCCGCGCGACCCGGCTGTGGACCCCATCGATTGGATGGAGAACATCCCCTTCACCGAAACCCGGAACTATGTTCAGCGGGTCATAGAAAACGTCCAGGTCTATCGCGCCCGCTTCAACGGACAGGCGGCGGACCTGCGCATTGAGCAGGACATCGCCCGCTATGACGGCTCGGCGCCGATCATCCAGCCTGCACCAAAGCCGCAAACCCAGCTAACACCGATTTCCATTCCGTCAGCCCCACCACCCGCAATTGCCGTTCCCTCCTCGCCGAGCGTGGCCGCTGTAACCCCGACCAGACGTGATGTCCCGGTCCCCAACCCCACACGGCAGGTGAGCCTGCCGCCAAGACCAGCCCCGGCGCTGGAGGTGACAGCACCATCACCCTCTGTTGCGACGCCGCCGCCACCAACCACCCCAACCGTCACCGAACCACCTGTGAGGGATGCCGCGCCAAAACCTGCGCTGGATGCACCGGCCGATGTGACCCTGACCGAGGGTGTCATGTTGCCCGTCGTCGAAGAGGATGACCCGAATTACAGCCCACCCATGGCCGCCCTACCCACAGCCTCTTTGCAACCAGAGACAGAGCCAACGCCTGCGGGAGCACCCGCGGCTGCGCCAAGCCTGATCGCCCCAGACCAGGAACAGGCACCTGTGTTGGCAGCCCCCCAACCGCAACCGATTGCACGGAGCACTGCCCCGATCGTTTTGCGGCCGCCACCAGGTATCGATGCGCCGCGCGCGCCAGCAGGATTTTCGCCCCCGCCTCAGATTGTGGTGCAACCCTCTACCCTAGAGCCAGGCACCATGTTACCCATCGCAGATGAAGCCGACGGTGGCTAAAAGACCCTTGCGACATCTGTTCGGACTGTCGATGATCGCGTGAGCCATCGAGGAGACGCCGGCGCATGACATTCCAACATATCCACTACCACTCCCAAGATGGATTGAAGCTTTATGCGCGGGACTATGGATCGCGCGCATCGCAAAAAACGCCGATCCTCTGCCTTCCTGGATTGACCAGGAACTCCAAGGATTTTGCCGATCTTGCTGAACGCCTGTCGACTGACCGACGGGTCCTCTGCCCCGACTTCAGAGGCCGGGGACGATCGGAATATGCGAGTAGCTGGACAGCCTATACGCCCATCAATGAAATGCGAGACACGCTTGACCTTATGGCGGCGACCGGCGTGAACCATGCGATTATTGTCGGCACGTCGCGCGGGGGATTGGTTGCCATGAACATGGCCCTCCATCGGCCCACGGCGATCAAAGGCGTGGTCATGAACGACATCGGCCCTGAGGTCGATAAGTCGGGCATTGAGCGGATCATGGGCTACGCAGGCATGATGGATACCCCGGCAAGCTGGGAAGACGCGGCCATAACCATACGTCAGATGAACGAGCGTTTCTTTCCCAACATGCCGGGCGAAAAGTGGCACGCATTTGCCCGGATGACATTCCGCGACGACAACGGTAGCCCAGCAATGGACTATGACCCAGCCATTGGCACCGGCCTTCGCCGCGTTGCGAAACTCATGCGCGGCAATATTCCCACCATGTGGAATGAATTCCGAGCCCTTTCCAATGTGCCGGTCCTGCTGGTAAGAGGCGAATATTCTGACCTTCTCTCTCCGGCGACCGCAGAGAAGATGGGCGTCGAACATCCCAATCTGACGCTTGCGACGGCGAAGGATAGAGGCCACGCGCCTTTCCTCGACGAACCGGAAATCACCACCGCAATCGATGCATTCCTGGCAAAGCTGCATTAGCCGCAGCCCTATTGGGGAAACAAGACGACCTCTTCCCACATGGGGAAAAGCGCCGCATCAATACCGTCGTTCCGCGCATTATCGAGCGCGTAATTGATCCCAGCTTCGGCCTGAAAATCGAGCACACGGGACCAAAGAAGATTGGGCATCACCGGGTCATCCTGCAGCGGGTCGGTCAGGCTGTCCCAATGAACCGGAAAGACGCGGTCAGCGCGGACCACGCGGACGATCTGTTCCCAATAGTCCTGCTGGTAAGACGGCGTTTGCGCCGCGACACCCCCTACGCCAAGGATCACGATATCGGCGCGATATTCATCAAGTGCCCCAGTCAGGTAGCCGGCACTACCTTGCAGAAGAAGCGTCCCAAGCGGGTGCGCAACATGCACCGAGTAAGCTCCCCCCATTTTGTAATCAAACGCGCTGACCGGAGGGATCAGGGGCTCCATGATTAACGGGTCTTCAAGCGCCGCGGCCGCCATATCCGGATCCGGAAACTGAAAATGCCGAGACTCTATGAGTGTGACCGTGAAATCACCAAAACGCAGTGGCTCCTCTGAGCCAACAACACGTATCTGTTCCTCGGGCAATCCCCAGCCCCGCCCGATGTTTGCGGTCGATTCAGAGCCCACAAGCAAGGCACCGGTTCTGCGCGCGACCTCCGGAGAGTCCATCGCATGATCATAATGACTGTGAACGGGAATGACCGCTGCCACCTCACCGATCTCACCTTTCGTCATCGCGGCAGTAATCGCATCCATATCAGGCGCGATCTCGCCAAACAAAAGCTGGGTCGTGGAGGGACGGCTGAACCATCCATCCGTCAAGAGCGCCGTGGTGCCATCGGAGATGAGCAGGTTTGTATTGCCCATATACCGAACAGTGATGGCAGCCGCGGGCTCGCTGGTCGATGCGACGAAATAGCCGTCAAACGAACTCAAATCATCGCGCACGAGCAGCAGAACCGCCACGCCTATTCCGACAACGAGAACCAGGCCGGCAACCGCAATCAATCCGATGCGCAAAGGTTTCATCTCTTCCTCCCTAGTGCATAACGAGGCACGCTGGCCTTATCGACCTACACCACCAATCGATACGCGTCGCCATCCCGCTTGATGTGCCCCGCCGTCGGTGTCGCGAAATGGGTGCCGATGACAAGCATGGGCGTGTCCGCATAGCGCGCAAACACGTCTCGCCGTGTGGCCTCGCTCTGTGTCGGATCGTAATCCACGACGGCGCACCAGTCTGGCCGCGCCAGCTGACACGGATGATGAATAAAATCACCGGTGATGATGGCGTCTTCTCCCTTGGAGCTCAGACGCACACTCACATGGCCTGGCGTATGCCCAACCGTCGGCTCAAGCCAGATGCCCTCACAGATCTCATGGTCGAGAGGGATGAGGTCAACGAGCCCAGCGTCAAACACGGGCTGAACGGAGTCGGCAAACACCGCTTTCTGACCTGCATCGCCTTCCTGCGATTGCCAATAGGTGAACTCTGTTTCCGCCATCAAATAGCGAGCATTTGGGAATGTAGGTACCCACTCGCCGTCGACGAGCATGGTGTTCCAACCGACATGATCAACATGAAGGTGGGTGCACATCACCGTATCGATATCGTGCCGGTCGTACCCGGCTTTTTGAAGGTCTTCAAGGAACGGCAGGTCGAGGTGGCTCCAAGTCGGGATCTCTCGTTCCTTGTCGTTTCCGATACAGGTATCCACGACGATCTTGCGCTCACCCGTATCGATCACCAATGCATGCACGCTCATAATGAGGTGACCATCAGGCGTCATGAAATGCGGTGCCATCCATTTGAAGTCCAGAACAGCTTCAGGCGTTGCCTGCGGCAGCAGGAATTTTGTGCCACCGGCAACCTCGATTTCGATCACCCGGGTGACGGAGAAATCACCCACCTTCCACTTATTCATGCTCCCCCCTTTGATCGGGCTCCCCAGCCCTCTATCGTTGTCAAAACCGTAAACAGATTGGCAGGCGACGTCCATGCCGGCAAAGGAGGCCCCAATGACCTACGAAGACATCCTTTATGAGGAGGCTCATGCGACCGCCTACATCACCATCAACCGACCGGAAAAGTACAACGCCTTCCGTGCTGAGACGGTTGAAGAACTCATCCATGCGGTGAACAGAGCGGGCTGGAACAAAAAGATAGGCGCCATTGTCCTCTCCGGCGCTGGTGAAAAAGCGTTTTGTACAGGCGGCGACCAGTCCTCCCATGATGGCGGATATGGGGGCCGGGGCACGATCGGTCTACCGGTGGACGAACTGCACGCGGCCATGCGCGATGTGCCCAAACCGGTGATCGCGAAGGTCCAGGGATTTGCCATTGGTGGCGGCAACGTGCTGTGCACATTGTGTGACTTCACCATAGCTGCCGACACCGCCATCTTCGGTCAGGTTGGGCCCAAAGTCGGATCTGTCGATCCAGGCTTTGGCACAGCATATCTCTCCCGATTGGTCGGCGAAAAGAAAGCACGTGAGATGTGGTACCTCTGCCGCCGTTACAGCGCCACAGAAGCGCTCGAGATGGGATTGATCAACACTGTCGTCCCGCGCGACCGGCTAGATGCCGAGGTCGACAAATGGTGTGCGGAGATCAATGAAAAGAGTCCGACCGCAATTGCGATTGCCAAGCGCTCTTTCAATGCGGACACAGATCACATCAAAGGAATTGGATCGCTTGGGTTTCAGGCTTTGTCGCTCTACTACGATACGGATGAAGCACATGAAGGCGTGGCGGCTTTTAACGAAAAACGCGCGCCCAACTTCAAGGCCCATCTCAAGTAACGCAGCAACAACCGGTGTTACCGGCTTTCTGCCAGAGGTTCTTCGGGACGTTGGATTGAGAAAAACGTTCCGACAACAGACACACCCGTCTTCTGGGCAACGGCCCAAGCCTGAAGCGCCGTTCCCAGCACCATCGCCGAAGACAGGACGGCCGCTGCCCCTTCAATCCCCATAGTCGGGACCAGCAGCGTATTGCCCGCGACCAGCGCGACAAAGGCCACACCGTAGCTGAAGAGGCTACGCATCTGGGCGCCGGCAACGGTCAAGACCTGCGTCACTGGCCCGAATAGCGAACGCAGCACCTGCCCGAGCACCAACAAAAGCAGCGTCTGGTGTCCGTCCATAAATCGTTCGCCAAAGAGCCACAAAACAGCTTCGCCCAGACCAAAGACACCCAACAAAGCGGCGAGCGAGAAGCAAAATGTAATATGCTGCCCTCGCCTGATCGCAGCCTCCATAGACACCTTGTCTTCGCGAGCCTGCGCCTCAGCAAGGTCAGGCGTTGTCATTTGAAAGACGGTCTGCAGCCCGAATTCGATCAACAACATAATCCTCAAGCAAACGCTGAATACGCCCACCTCTTCCGCGGGCAACAATGCGCTCAAGAGCAGAATATCGATGTCGGCCAAAAAGGATGTGAGCAGCGTCACAAAGATCATGGGCATGGCTGCCCGACGCCAGACCGTGGTTTCCGCAGACGAGCCGACACGCTTGAGATCAAACTCATGAAGAGGCCGCAACAGCACCCACAACACACTACAGGCGACAAACACAGCGCCAAGATGAACCGACAGAACATTGGCACTCGTCATAGGCACCGCAAACAAATAGATCGCTGACAGTCCGCCAATCAGCAGTAGCGGCCTCAGCGTGACGTCCGGCAGGTAGGTAAGATAGAACCTGCGGGCGGTGTTGGAGAGGGCCCCGGCCAGACGCATGGCAGCCAATATCGGCGCCATGACTGATGCCAGCAGCAGCAGTTTGCGGTATTCGGCAGGTACGACATCGAAACCCCACAACAGACCAGCAGCAGCAACGCAAACAAGTAGCGCAAGTACTGACAGATGCAAAAGCGCCGACTGCAGAAAGCCCCTGATTTTGGATTGCTCACCCGATGCTTGATAGGCCACAATAAAACGGGCAGCCACAGACGGAAACCCGAACGCGCACAGGATTGAGAGAACGGCAGCCAACGATAGGGCAATAACATAGATGCCGTAGTCCGACGGTGTCATGAGCCTGACAAGGGCGAGCTGGATCAGAAAACCAATGCCCGTACCGCCTATGCGCGCCACCATCAAAAAGCCTGACGCTTTCAAGAAGCCCGAGACGGACGAAGACGCTGTCATAGGCTCCTCGCGGAAGGCTCGTCCTGTGCCATTGAAACGGACACAGACGTTGCCGGGGCGTCCTTGACGGACGTCCCCGAAAGCCGTTCCAAAGAGGGGAACAATTGGCGTGCGAACAACATCAGCGTCGGTATCGGATCATGCCACACCCATGTCATGTGGTGATCGGCCCAGATTGCCGTCCAGAAGGTCTTTGCCAGCCAGCGGGCAGCGCCACCGAAACCTATCTCACCCCGTGCAAGCGCGGCCCGGAGCCCCCTTATGTCGCCATAGGTCCAGGCGTATCTGAAGCCTGATCGAATTGTCCGCAAGCGTTTGGGAGGTGCGGGGTCGACACCCACCGCAAGATCAATGGCGATGCGGCTCATTTCGAAGCCCATCTGCTCGGTGATCGCCTGGCTTCCCGCGACGCGCGGGTTAAGCTCCAGGAAGCATCTCTCCCCTGTCTTTGGATCAACGATGAACTGCGCGAGACCAATCCCCGTATAGTCGAGTGCTTTAGCAAGCCTCTCACAATCGTCCGCAAGAGCGGGCGATGTGGCCATCGTCACACCGTCAACGGCATACCCCGTCCCGTCCAGAAAATCCGTGCGGCGGATATAGGTCTGCAGATTATTGATCAGCTCACCATTCTGCGCCGTGAAAAACAGATTGACCCGTCGCCCGACGGCACGGCGCTGAATGAGGATAGGATTGTCAGGCTTGCACCATTCCGACACGAACCGCTGATAGTCTGGCCAATTCTCAATGATGATCGCCTTCTTATCGCCGAACTTCGCACCGGGCGACAGCGGCCTCGCAACCAAAGGCAAGCCGACTTCCCGTCCCAAAGCGTCATTGTCGCTCTCTGCAACCAGCACAGCACATGGCAGGACGGGCACATCTTGCTCCACAGCTGTGTAGAGCATGGCGACTTTGTCAGAACAGGTCTTCACAAGGTCCGCGCGTGGCGATACCAGCGTCACACCGCCAGGAAGTGTTGGCATCCGTTCCGCGAAAAACATGGCGAAGGCTTCCGAGATCGGCATGACAAGCTTTATGTCGTTCCGTTCAGCAAGAAACTTTGTCAGAGCGACCTGAAGCCCAAGCGCATCACTCTCAACCGGCGGGTGATCCCACGCCTCTTCGACAAAACGGGAATACTCGCTAAACCCTTCCCCGCCTCGTTTGCCCATTATCATACGGTATCCGGCACTCCGAAGAGCGCGCGCCACAGCCAATGCAGGGCGGTAATTTCCCAAAAGTAGGATCGAAGGTCGTCGGTCGGAAACATCCGCGAACAGGTTTCGAGCAATTGAGGTCATGGGCGTGCACGCCGCTCAAACTGGGCATTGCTCAGATGGCTCAGGCGCTGCAGCGTGCAAGCAGCGGCTTCCACATGGAAGCTGAGCCACCCCGCAATCCCCAACAGCTTGGCTCCATCCTCAATCAGCAGACGAAAGTCATTGTCGAGGTTGTAGAAGACATCAATCTGAACGCTCAAAGCGAGACAGCCGACACTGATCAGAAACAGTGGCCACCGCGCTCCCAGAATGTCGGCCCGTGCATACCACACATAAACAGCCGCAAAACCGGCATAGACCGCGTAAGCCAGCGTTTCGGAAAAACCAAGCTTTGGCAGCACAATGTCATGCACGAGAAAAAAGTCGTCGATGCACAAAAGTGCCGTGAGCACACCTGCCAGCGCAAACTGGACGATATGATGGTGATACGTGCGCCCCGCGATCAGGGCGACCACCAACGCCGCAAATATCAGGATAGCGGCCGCCGAGGCCCACAACAAAACGCCCAGATTTGAGATGGCACCGTAGTAAATGTGGCAGCAGTCCTCAGACACTTCGGCGACCAGTAGGCTGTCCCGCATCAGCTCGCCAAGTGGGATGTAGGGCTGATGCCACACAATCGCCAACAGGAGCATTGGCGGCAGAAATGTGACTGTGTAGATGAAAAGCGCCCAGGACCAGCCAGGCAGGCAAGTGCGCTCCGCTGACACACCAACAAGCTGTGCCAACCTTTCAAACCGCCTTTGTCCGAGCACCAATGGAGCATCCATTGCCGGTCACCTTCCATGCAACTGCGGTGCACAGACTAGGCAGATGGACTCAATATTTTATTAAGGTTCGTCGGCCAACCCACTGAAAAAGCTAGAAGTTTAGCTTTAGCCGTCCGTGTAAGGCTCCATTTTGGTCAGGTTCAGCGTGTAAGCCGCACTGCCCAGCTGGTTCATATGTCTTTTGGTCTCCAGAACCCCCTCGAGCCACACTGGCTCCCAGCCGAAAGGCACCGCATTCTCCGCGGTCACATAGACGATCTGATTGGGCGGCGGAGGCGGCACATGGATACAGGCGCCGAAATAGGGAACCAGCAGAAACTCCGTCACTTCGTTCATCTGATCAATGTCGAAGGGGACCATGAAGCCGGGGATACGGATCGACTTGCCGTCCAGCTCCTCCACCACGTCGAACGTCCCGAACTGGGTTGCGGGTGGTTTTGTGCCATAGGGGTCATCCGGGTCCGCGCCGGGAACAATGTCGCCATCTTCCGGCAGATCGGCGATGTCGGACTGAGCCTGGTCCACCTCGCTGAGCGGTGCAGCCGCGGCGGCTGCCGCGGCATAGGCTTCCTCCAGGGCTTTCAGGCCCTCTGGGGGCATGAGATCTTCCCAGTAGATCACCTCAGGCTCGGCCGCAGCCACGACAGGCCCGATCGTACCGAAGCTCACTGCGGCGATGATAGCCAATACCAACTTCATACCTTCGCTCCTTAAACGCGGATAGTCAGTCCATCAGACAGGGACTGACGATAGGCCCGCCAGGCTGGAAACGCAGCCAGCACCGCCGCAAATCCTATCACAGCTGTGACAGTTATAAGATCAAATGAGGTAACACTAGGGCCACCAAC
The DNA here is from genome assembly GCA_965267265.1 of Parvibaculaceae bacterium. Classification (GTDB taxonomy): domain Bacteria; phylum Pseudomonadota; class Alphaproteobacteria; order Parvibaculales; family Parvibaculaceae; genus Mf105b01. Next base: position 3,423,861 of record OZ253944.1, on the reverse strand, counting down.
AAAAACGCCGGTTGCGTCAACGATAATCGGGCCAGCGACGGCCAGTAGAACCTGCACAAGACAGAGCCCTAAAAGGGCCCCGGCGCTCGCAAGAAACGCGGATTCGCTCACAAGTAAGACGGCAACGTGTCCGGCCCCGGCCCCCACGGACCGCAGGATCGCCATCTCCCGGCGACGTTCATTGAGGCTTGTCAGGACATTCGTCATCAGACCCAGCAATCCGGTCAAAATCACGAATGTTGCGATCGCGCTGAGCGCCAATTCCGCCACGCCAACCACATCCCAAAGCTGGGTCAGCGCAACACCCGGGATGATCGCCATCAGCGCCTCTTGCCTGTAGGTATTGATATCCCGCTGAAGGGTCAGCATCGCGATCCGGCTGTTCAGCCCCAGAAAGACGGCCGTCACGGATTTGGGCTCCAGGTCCGCGGCCCGCACATCCTCTGCCGTGGGCGCCCGCGCGCCGATGGGCGCCGCTCCACCCGACCAACCAAGATGAATGGCTTCGATCCCCTCAAGCTTGACGTGAAGCGTCCGATCAATGGGCGTGCCCGTCCGCTCCAGAATGCCGACGACGCGGAACGGCAGATTGTCATGTTTCGCAAAACTCACGGAGCCAATGCCATGGGCAATCACGATCTCGTCACCGAGCCCATAGACAAGTTCGGACGCGACATCAGACCCCAGAACCACATCAAAAAGGTCTTCGAACCGCCGACCGTCTGCAAATCGCAGCTGTTGTTTGTCGCCGGTCCGGTAGTGATCGAAATAACCGTCGGTCGTGCCCATGACACGAAACCCGCGATGACTATCACCCAGCGAAATGGGGACCGCCCAGGCCACTTCACGCCGCGAGGCGATGTCCTGGTAGCTTTCCCAGGTCACATTGTTGGTCGCGTCGCCGATGCGGAACACGGAATAGAGGAGCAGATTGAGCGCCCCACTACGGGCGCCGACAATCAGGTCTGTCCCGGACACAGTGTTAGAGAAGCCTGTTTGCGCACCAGACCGGATTTTCTCAACGCCCAGAAAAAGGGTGACGCTTATCGCGATCGAAAAAACGGTGAGGAGCGCGGTGACACGCCGATTCACAACACTTCGAAACGCGATCAAAAGAAGCGCTGACAGCGGCATCAGACCAACTCCTCCTGCGAGACCCTATTGATCTCTGTGAGGTCGATTGTCCGATCAAAATTCGTTGCGAGCGACATGTCATGGCTCACAAAAACCAGCGTCGCCTTGCTTGCAACGCACTCTGCCGACAGCAAGTCGATGAAACTATTCCGATGGTCTGTATCCAAGGCAGATGTCGGCTCATCCGCAATGATGAGTTCCGGCTGCCCGATGAGAGCTCGTGCGACCGCTACCCTCTGTTGTTGTCCAACACTCAGATCGGTGACCGGGCGCACCATTGCTTCCTTCGGCAGGCCAAGATTCTGGAGGAGCCTATCCGTTTCATCATCAACACCACCCGCGTCCGCAGCTTTCTGCGAGCGGCGACTCGAAAACCTACAGGACAAGGCGACATTGTCTCTGACGGAGAGATAGGGAAGAAGATTGAACATCTGAAAGATGATGCCGAGGTGATCTGCCCGGAACCGATCCCGCGCCCGACCGCCAAGCCGCACAAGCTCCTGACCCAGAACGCGCAGATCACCTGAGCGCGGCAAAAGCACACCACCGAAAAGGCCAAGCAATGTGCTCTTCCCGCTGCCGCTTGGACCGTGGAGAAACACCCGCTCTCCGCGGTCGATACGCAGCTCTTTGATATCAAGCAAAGGAGTCTTTCCGTCCCACGAAAACATGAGATCTTTGATCGTTACCGCTGCTTCCGCATCGCCAGCCGCTCCGCTTGCCTGACCGTTCTGCATTTATTTGACCTCAAACTCCGCCTCAGCCGCCGTGAGTTCCGCCGAAATTTGATGGTCTTCGCTCAGGAAGACGGTTTCGATTTCCTCGATGCCTGGCCATGTCTCAAAAAGTGATGTCGATACGCCGGTGACCTCGTCGGGCATTTCGCAATTGAAGGTGTACGTCACCTCAAATTCCGCGTGTGCCTCCCCACCCTCATGGTCGTGTTCATGTTCGTGGTCATCGTGATGATCACCATGGTCATGTTCATCTTCGTGATGATCTTCCGCAAGCAGCCCTTCGGCCGACACGTCCGCCTTCTCTAGTGTGCACCCACCTCCGTCGAACGCGAAGAGGTCATCACCCGAACCGAGCTGTTCAATGGCCGCCTCAACTGCGGCTTTTTCGTCAGCGCTTTTGGCCTCATGTTCGAACCCGACAATATTGACACCCGGTGACGTAAACTCCACAACGAGCTCGCCACCATCCAGAGCCATAGCAAGTTTTGCCGCACCATGTTCATGTGCCTCAGCGTGGCGTTTCTCTTCGTCATGTTCATGGCCATGGTCGTGATCATGGTCGCCGTGGGATGCAGCAAAGCTCGGCGACGCGGCCAGGCAAATTCCCAATGCGGTAACAACAGCACCCGGAAAAACACTTGGACGCCTGTTTATGCGTCCCTTCTTCAATAAGACTGACATTTTCTTCTCCATTTCACGCAAAATGTGCGCGGACAAAACTCAGGATAGGAGAATGGAGGGCGGCCCTCTTGCGACGGCGTTCTGCCATTCAGCACCGAAGAACAGGGACCTGCCGTCAGAAAACAGACCCATGTCAAAATGCAGCCCACTGGCCACGGATTGTGCTGGGCCCGCAAACTTGTCCAGCTTGTCGCAATAAAAGTCGAGATCACAAAACCGGTCAGGCACGCGGTCATTTTGATCGTCCGGGGCATCATAGCCAAAGACGTTCAAAGCCGGCGTATCAAAGGCGATGATCGTTTTTGTCGCGTGGCTATGAGGGGCAAAACCATGTGTTGCGCCATGGTAGAGGGACGCAATCTGTAGCCCTAAGAAAATAAGGGCCAATCCGATGGAAAGTGGCTTCGACACAAGAGACCTGTTGGCAACAAACAACCGGCGCATTGAACGCGAAAAAAGGTCCAAATACCAGTCTTAACCTTCGGTCCACGCCGTTCTGCGTGCGCTTTCGCGGCTCGCCAAAAAGGACATCCACCGGCTCACGTTCGGAGAGTGATGCAACATCACTTTTCCCTCCTTGGTATGCGCGACGGCCATCCAGGTGCAGAACAGATAGATGTCAGCCAAAGTGAGGTGCGCTGCAGCAATGAACGTGCGCCCCTGCAATGCAGCTTCAACCAATCCAAGCTGGTACGCGATCGTCGGCAAAGACTTCTCAACACGCGACTCATCTACCTGGCGCCCCATCATCGGAGCCACCAGACGCGGCATCACCAGGCCAAACTCTGTTGTTGGAAACATGTAGGCCTGCACGAAACTCATCCATTTCGTCATCTCTGCGCGCTCAAGCGGGTCTTCAGGTATAAGCCGCGGGCCCTCAAATGCTTCATCCAGATAGCGACAAATCGCGTCGCTTTCGATAAGGAGATGGCCATCAATCTCGACCGCAGGCGTTTTGCCAAACGGATGCCGCGCAATGTGTTCGGGAGAGGACGAGTCCGTGGGGATCAGCTTCCACTCAATCCCCTTCTCGATCGCCACCATTGCCACAATGCGCCCGAAGGTCGATATCTCAGCTGCGTAGATCTCAATCTCTGACACGCTCGGCCCCTTAGTTTCTGCCAATTTTGGATGATGAAGCAAAACACGCTTATCCTGAAGGTCCAAAGCGGGAGGGACAACATGACCAAAATCGGTGGATTGCCACTCATCAGCCTGTCAGGCGGGCCTGCCGAGCGCGGCGAACAACATGGTGCAGCGCTCAAAGACCGCATCCATGGAATGATTGAGGTCTACGGCACCTTCTTCGCCCGAGCGGAGAGTGAAATCTTCGATATCGCGGGGCACTTCAAAACAGTGATCAATGATTTCGATGCCGACTACGGCACCGAGATCGAAGGCATCGCAGCGGCAGCGGAGGTGGATCCGCTCTGGATCTATGCCCTCAATGCACGAAGCGAATTCCTGTCTTTTGTGCCGGCCACCGAATGCACGGTCATGCATTTCGCAGGCACGCCGCTCCTCGGCCAGAACTGGGACTGGGAAGAGCGCCTCGAACCTCTCATCGCGCTAGTGAGAATTGAACGGTCGGACCGACCCTCCATCTTGATGATGACCGAACCGGGCATCCTTGGAAAAATTGGGTTGAATGATGCGGGCGTCGGCGTCTGCTTCAACTTCCTGCATATCAACCGTCCCACCAACGGCGTGCCGATCCATATTCTCCTTCGTGCAATTTTGGAGTCGTCGTCAATCGACGAAGCGCGGGGAGCAATCGACCGCGCCGGCCCAGGCCGCTCGGCCAACATTCTCGTCGCCGACGAACAGGGAAACCGCTTCGACATGGAGTTTGCCGCGACGGAACAAATTGAGGTGGAAGACCCCGGCGACGTAATCGCCCACACAAACCATTACCTGGACCCCGAAATGTTCGCAGTCCCTCATGTTCTGGAGAACTCGACCTTCCGACTCGATCGCGCCTACGCCCTGGCAAAAGAGATTGAAATCCGGGACAGATCGACCATGGCACGCATGCTTTCCGACACAGCCAATCCCGGCAATGCGATTTGCCAAACCTACCGCCTGCGCGAGCCGTTGGGCAATATGGGTACCGTCTGCACCCTTACCATGGACCTCGCCGCCCGCAACATGGACATAAGACTTGGGAATGACGCCTCGGCATCACTTGAACGTGTTGAGCTTCGTCCTCAACGCGCGGCAGCTGAATAGCAGAACACAGCGCCCCTCTCACAGATGATGAACCAGCTGTGAGGGAGGTTGAATTGTCCCCACATACATCATCCGTCACCCTCGACGTCAGAGAAATCAGACGTCGGATGGATGATGAAACACTTTGCATTAGTGGCAGGCACGGCCCTCCTGTTGGGCGGGACCAGTCAGGCCGGCACGTTAGACTTCGCCAACAGCGCCTGGGAAACCATCGGCGTTCCCGGCAAAGCTGAAACGAGATTTGACGTCAATGAAGATGGGTCGCTTAGCGTCAGATCGAATGCGTCCGTTGCCTTCAGATATGTGGAACTCTCCGTCAGCGGTCACACCCTGACCTGGCGATGGCGCATTGACGCCATGGGCCAGGCCAGCGACCCCATGCAGGTTGGCGCGGATGATCGCCCTCTGGCCGTGCATCTCTGGTTCCCGGAACAAGACAACCAATCCTCTCTGTTTGGCGGCCTCGCAGAACTGTTTGGCTATCCGGAAGTCGGGAACGTCCTCACCTACACCTGGGGTGGCCCAGTCAAAGAGCAACGAACCATGCCGAACCCCCATCTGGCGGACGGCCAAGGCGCGCTCATCGTGCTGCAGACTGAAGCCAGCGCAGAGGGCAAATGGGTTCAGGAAACAATCGATTTTCGGGAAGACTTCCGACGAGCCTTTGGCAAGGAAGCCCCGCCGCCAGGCCACATCGCGATCTCCGGCGACAGCGACGATCTTGGTGGATATAGAGAAGGTCGCATCGCAGATCTGAGGTTCTGCGATGACTGATACCCTCAATCATTCCTATTCTGTCGTCATCCCGACGCTGAACGAAGCGCATCAGATCGCGGAGAGAGTGAGCCACGTTCGCCGCCTCAATAAGGCTGCGGAAATCATTGTCGTGGATAGTGCGAGCACCGACGGAACGCCCGACATTGCGCGCGCTGCAGGAGCAACGGTGTTCATGTCAGCGGAACCGGGGCGCGGCCAACAGCTCAAAGCAGGCGCCGACCAAGCCAGCGGCGATGTGATCATCTTCCTGCATGCAGACACCCACCTGCCGGAAACAGCCTTCATTGACATCGACAGAGAACTGTCGGACGACACAAAAATCGGCGGTAATTTCAGAGTGCTGTTTGATGGGGACAGCGACTTCGCCGAATGGCTCAACGACTTCTATGCCTGGTTCAGAAGCAAAGGTCTCTACTACGGCGACTCGGTGATCTTTCTGAGGCGCTCTGTCTACGAAGGCCTTGGCGGCAACATGCCCCTTACCGTCATGGAAGACTATGACCTGAGCCGAAAGATGGAGCGCCTGGGCGGAACGGTCTGCATCGAAGAAAATCCCGTCGTCACATCCTCAAGACGATTCAAAAACCGGCATCCCGCAGCAATCTTTATGGGATGGTGCGTCCTGCACGGCCTTTACTACATAGGTGTCTCAACGCGGGCGCTCGGCTGGGTATACGATACGAAACGCCGGCGCACCTCCGCCCGGTAGGACCCTTTCAAATTACCGCTTATTGGGCGTCGTTTAAGGACCAATCATAGGCTGTTTCATGGAGCTCGCCGACTGACCGGAGGTCTGCCGTCAACGCTTCATCTGCATAGTTAAGCAAATGCGTGAGAACATCCTCTTCGGTAGTACCGAAATCCTCAAAGAACCAATCGTAAATGCTTGAAATGGTCACCTTGCCCTCTGAGATGGAAACGCCGCGCGGACTGTTCACATAGGCACGCGCGCCTGCTTCCAATAGCTCTTCGACATTTTCTGCCGTGAAGCCTTCAGCTTGCAAATTGGGGCACCCGATCGACGCGCAGTTCACCGCATAGTGGATGCGGGCATCCTGCCAAATCGGTCGGAGGATCCGATGTTCGATATCGTTGAGGGTCAGATCTTCGCCTTCAACGGCAACGAGGTCCTTGCCCCATGGACCGTCCGCGAACAGACCCGGCGAGATGTCGATGTCACGAATGCTTTCGACCGGATAGGCGTCGAGCACGACGTCAATGGTCACGGCATTATAGAGGTTGATCCAGTACGCCTTTTGCTCTGGGCGCGCATAATCGCTGATGGTGAGTGCCGTCTGCGCCTCAATAAACTGTTTCAGCTTTTGATGATCATCCTCGGTGACGGCGCCGTAGGCAAAGCGGTTGAGACCGTCAGCCCCCGGAACGACATAGGCTGCGAGGATCTCATTCCAGGCCGAGATCTCAATAACCTCGGTACTTTGCGGGTTATGCGCTTCCCAACGGGCCCAAAGCTCTGAATCGGGAGCGAAATTCGCTTCAAAGCTCCGAAATCCGCTGAGACTAGCGAATGCAAGCCCGGCAGCAGCAAGTTTCAAAACACCAGACGAGCGAACACAATCTGAGAACACGGACATGAGGACCTCCAAAATATTTGGAGACAGATTGCCAAGTCCGCCGTTCAACTGGAAATCACATCCCGGCCAGGCGCTCGTGATCGGGGGAAGCGCCCGGCCGGGCTTCTTCCTAGGAGGCGAGGAAGAGACCGATCAACGCAGCGAGGCACCCAATGCCATCTATCCAATAAAGCGCGGCGATGATCGGAAGCAATTTCCCACTCTCAGCGCTTGGCAACAGCGCCAGCAGCCGGCCGACAATAAGGCCGCCAAAAATGACGAGACCGACAAAGAGCGCCATCTGCGCGGAAATCAATCCGCCAAACACCGCAAATTGGGTCAACGCTGCGGCGGCAAAGAAGCCACCATACTGCGCTCGAATTTCGATGGCGCCAGACCGCCCATTGGCTTCAAGGCCCAGACCGCGCGCAAACGGAACCGGTGTCCGAAAGCTGACGACCGCGGTGTAGGCGAAAAACAATCCGAACGCGACGAGGATGGTGTTGATGATGATCGGTGTCATGACTCAGGCACTCCAGAATTCTTTTATATGTTTGTTGAGCGTCTCTGCCCGCTCTTCTGGAAAGAACAGCTTGGCGCCCTCTAGCTCGACGACCTCTCGCGCATTCGGCAGTGTGCCCTGCAGCCAATAGGCCCACTTTGTCGGAAAGAACACATCATCGGTGCCCCAGACAATGAGCGCAGGCGCCTGAACCTGTCTGAGATCCGCCTCAATGTTCGTGAGCTGTGCATGGTCCTGATGACCGACATACCGATCAAACGCGGCGCGTCGATCAGCGTCGTCGACCAGAGGCCCAAGATAACGCCGAAGGTTGTCGTCCGTCGCCGACGCGCGGTCCTCATACACAAGCTCCGCAATGCTGCCATCTGCCCGGAAGAGGTCTGGCTCATTCGCAAAATTGCTGAATTGAGCGGCCAGAACCCCTGACCGGGCGGCCTCACGTATTTCCCCAAGTGCGACTGGCGGCCAATTGTTCTGAACGTCGCAATTGGTCAGGACCAAGGACCGAACCCTGTTCGGCGCTTTTGCCGCCATCAACTGCGCGATGGCCCCACCGCTGTCATTGCCCGCCAGATCGAATTGGTCGACGTCCAAAGCATCCAGCAATTCCAGAATCATGTCTGCCTGCACGTGGAAGCTGACATCCTGATCTTTTTCGATCTGCGTCTCTCCATGCGCCATCAGATCTGGCGCAATACACCGCCGGTCTGCTGCCAACGCCGACAGCTGGTACCTCCAAAAATGTGAGCTCAGCCCTAATCCATGGACGAAGACAGCGGGCTCGCCGGTGCCAGTGTCTTTGTACGCAATGTCCCCAAAGGATGTGCTTTGGTGTCTCGTTTGAAGCTCCATCATGCCTGCCGTCTCCTGCTGTTTGTGCCGCGAACGCGACCCATCTGATCGATTGACAAATACATAACATAATTATGTTATGTCAAGAGGGTTGGGAAAAACTCCCGGAAACTAGCGACTCGTGCCAAAAGAGGTTCAGAAACAATGACGATCGTTGGCCGCATGCCCACCAAAGTTGAACAAAGCACCCGAACCCGGGCCCGCATTATCGCGGCGGCACAGACCATCTTTACCGAAGAGGGTTTCGCAAAGGCCGCCCTCGCCGACATTGTCAAAAAGGCAAAGGTTACGACCGGCGCGATCTACCATCACTTTGGCGGCAAGAAGGAGCTCTTCATCGCCGTCGCAGAACACCTGGAACAGGTGATCCTGGACGAGGTTGCGGAAACCATGCCGCCCGGCACGTCCGGCTGGGACGCTCTGGAATGGGGAGCGCTCAAAACCCTAGAGATCAGCATCCGTCCAGAAATTCAACGGATCGTCTTCCGTGATGCGCCCGTGGTCGTGGGCTTAGCCGATTGGCGCGCCATCGAAGCGAAATATGCGTTTGGCTTGATGATGGAGACGCTGGGCACCCTGCCCGAGCAAAGCGCAGGCCATGCAACGCCAGAAATCACCGCACAGATCCTCTTAGGCGCCGTTTCGGAAGCGGCGAATGCGGTGGCCCTCTCCGACAACCCGGACAAGGCACTCAAGGAAGCAAAGTCAACGCTGAGCCTCATGATCCGCGCCCTGCAGCGCCGATAGGTTCTTTGTCCTTTCGGCCGCAAAAAGGTCAGGCGCTCGGATTGCGCCCGATGTCTTTGCCCGCTACGAAACCGGCGCAGCCTCCTTGACCTGCCTTGACAGTGTGGATGCGTTGGTCTCCTCCCGACCCAAGATAGACTCCATAACATTGCGGAGCGTTTGCTCTGGTTCCTGCCCAACGTCCATCGATCGCCAAGCGACAATGCGATCTGGGCGAACAAGCACGCACCCCTGATCGGAGACTTCTCGCCGAGTAGTCCAATCGCCATAGACATCATTGATAGCCATGCCAAGCGATACCTGCACCGCATGAACGGCAATTCCGAGGTCGGAAGACACCTTGGTAGCGGCGTCAATCCACGGGTCACCGTCAGCGCCAACAATCAACGTGAACTGATGGTAGGCGCAGATATCCCGCGTCGAAATCTCCTCATCGTCCCGCACCAGCCAAGCATGCGGAATGGGACTCCCTGGAAGCGTCGTCGGCCTATGAAAAAGGTCTCCGGCAGGCTCAGGCTCAGCGGATATTGATCCGTCGCTCAAAACCGCACTTGATTGGTACTGCTGACCGAGCTCGACGCCATGCGCGTTGAACTGCCCATTCAGCAATTTCAAGACATCAAATATCTTCCGACGGTGAGATTCACCCGATGCGCCGAATATGTCGTCAATCTTTTGGTTTGCCTCAGCCCAACTCGTCTCCGGTCCGATCCCAAAAATCTCGAACCAACCAGCCATCTCCATAACGCTCTGCATAGCCCGGTCGATGATCCTTCGCCCAACCGGCTGTCGTTCCTCATTGTAGGATCTGAGCAAAATCTCATCGGCCCTGCCTTTAAGCACAAACGCAAGTTTCCAGGCCAAATTGTACGCATCCTGGATTGAGGTGTTGCTGCCCAGCCCGTTGGCGGGCGGGTGCCGGTGCGCCGCATCGCCAGCAATGAAGAGCCGTCCGCGCTGATAGTTCGCGGCGACAACATGATTGAACTGCCACGAACTGATTTTGCGGATCGAAAACTCAACGCTGTCGTCGCCGATAGCCGCCCGAACACTCTTTGAAATCGCCTCCGCATTGAGGTCGGCGGGCTGAAGGTTGTTGCGCAGGAAAATCGTGCTCCACTCGGTCCACGGTTTGACACAAGTCCACACGCCGACCGTGTCGCTGCTTTCCGGCGTGAGCGTGACAAAGAGCGCACCGGAACGATGGGCTGTGTACTTAGACAGGTCGGCATCTATCCAAACCGTGACCGCATCGCCAAGACCAGCCTCGCCTTCAAATTCAAAACCGCCATCGCGGCCCACAATCGTGCGCGCGCCGTCACACCCAATGGCGTATTGGGCCCGCACCAAGAACTCCGCGGACCCGTCCCTCGGCACCACGTGCGCCTCCACATAATCACCCTTGTCCTCAACGGACATGACTTCATGGTCTTGTCGGATGTCTGCGCCAAGGTCGAGAGCCCGCTCGAGCAGGATCGGCTCAAGAACATTTTGCGGGATATTGCACATCTCAGACGGGCTTGCGGCTCTGTAATCACCAATCCGATCATCGCCCGTCCCCCAGGTCATCATCCGTGAGAGCTCCCGGCCGGCAAAGGTTGTGGAGAACACCTGCTTCCCCATGAGATGGTGTGGTAGAGCTTCCTGTTGAACCTCGCTTTCAATGCCGAGGTCTCTGAATATCTCGACGGCACGCTGGTTGGTGATATGTGCACGGGGTGCGTTGGCGAGTCCGTATTTGGTGAGCGTCAGCGCATCGACACCCGCGCGGGCAAGCAAGCTCGCCGCGGTAAGACCAGCCGGTCCCGCCCCAACAATCAACACATCTGTTTCAAGGGTCTTCATGAGTGATGTCCTCGTTTTCCAGAAAGTAGTACCTGCGTGTGCGTCACTGAACGATGAGCCGCGCGACGAATTCCGCGTGGCGCTCAACCGCCGCCTTTTTCATCGGGTCAATGCCGGTAAGCTGTCGGCATTCAGGCGCCACCGCAAAGATCAGCGAGGCGGCGCCGGCAAGCGCATAAAACGCATGCGGCAGATCTTTTTGCGTGTACCCGATCTCGCGCAGGAGATAGTCAGTGATCACGTCAAACCTCGGTCGGAGGTGTGTTTCAACCAACCAATCAAGTCTATCGTCTGCGTTTTTTCCCTCATCAACCATGAGCCAGAAGAACTCGGGATATTCAGCGGAAAACCGGACAAACTCCCGTATGGATTCGCGCGCATTCTCCGCGCTGTCTGACGATTGATGCACATTTACGCGCTCTGTAAGCCGTCCCCCAAACTCGGCGAACAGACTGTCAGCCGCCGCACGCCAAAGCGCCTCTTTCGTGCCGAAGTGGTAGGTGATGAGACCCTGATTGGTACCAGCTTCGGCAGCAATATCGCGGGTGCTTGTGCCGTGAAACCCCCGCTTGGCAAATGCCTCCCGGGCAGCTCCTACAATACGTGCAGATGTTTCCTCACGTTGCTTGGACCGACTCGTGCCCCTAGCACCCTTTGCTTGCGAACTCTTCGGCTTTGAACGATCACGGGCCATCAGGCGTTTGCCTCCTCTTTGACGTCAAGTTCATCAATCAGCTGCTGGATCGCCTTCTGTTCCTTGAGGCCTTCCTGCTTCAGCAACTCGATAGTGCTCTCAGGGATCCACCGCCTGATGCTGTCGTCGAAACTCGGACGCTGCATCATCCGCGAAAACCACGCGGACACCGACGGATAGGCGTTGAACAACTCGTATATGCCGAGATGTTGAAGGCGCAGCACATAGGGCAGGACCGCGCCGTCGGCGAGACTTAGCTCTGATCCAACAAGCCAGTCGGATTTTTTGAGAGATGCTTCCATCTCTTCCAGCATTCCCATGAAACGTTTGAGCGCCGCCCCAAACTCCGGCGCCTTGACGCCATGATCAAGTACGCTGCGTCTTTGTGCGCGTGCGGTCGGCTCGACGATTTTGGCGATCGACGCTTCACGCACGTCGGAAGGCTGTGCGTTGATAAAACCACGCGGCCCGAGCGCAAAGGTAAGCACCGCCGCGTCTGCATGGATCTTGTGATCGATGAGATGCATCCAGGCCCGCGTTTGGTGCGCGCGAAGCGGATCATCCGGGACCAATGGATCGCCCTGACCGACCTGATCCAGATACATCATGATCAGAGAGGATTCACGGATGATGGTCTCATCGTGAACCAGCGCCGGAACCACATGATCGGGATGGATCTTGGTGTACCAGGACGCGTGTTGGTCCCCGGCTAAAAGGTCAATCTCGCGTGATTCATAATCCAGACCCTTTTCGGACAGAGTCCAGCGGACCTTTTGTGAGCATGTTGATACGGCATTATGAAAAAGCGTCAGCATCTGACTTCCTAATTTATTCGATCGAATAATTTTTGCTGGTCACTTGAACAGCAAAATATTTCACTTGTCAATCGAATAAATTGAAAAAGCAGTCAAGGACGAAAAACCCGCAGACTTGCGCGAAAAACGTCTAAGTCTGTGGAAGAAGTTGGGTCATCTCAACCAGTCGGCTGTCAGCCAGCGCTGCAGCCCGGATCGGCGCGATGGCCAGATAATCCGGATCCTGCAACATCTCGACAAACTGCCGGCGTGCCGGATAGTGAACAAGGATGACAACATCCCAATCCTCATCGCCGATGATTGAATTGAGAGCCCGTCCCATCCAAATGGGCTCACCCCCAAACCGCGGATGCAGCTTGGCAAACGCCTGACCATAAACGCCATAGGCCTCCTGCCCTGTCATACCGTCCACGCCAGCGCCCTCTTCCGCCACATCGCGGTAGCGCAAAAGATTGAGCATCACGACGGGCTCATCCAGATCGCTCGACGCCATCGATGCAAAGGCATCCTCGTTTTTGTCTATCTGTCCCATGTCTTTCACCCAAATATTGTCCGTCTGACAACTATTTGACGTGGGCCGCATGTGTTCAACTCATTTTGTAATCGCCCGCACGGATCATCGTTTGAATAGGGTTGCGGCGAGCCGTCCGCGCGGTAGAGTTTTCAGAGGCAAGTAACAAACACAACAAACCCCGGGGAATGACTCATGTGTGATGAAGAGACAGTGAAAGACAACGAAGCCTTTCTCTCCCGGCGGCAGGTCAGCCTCGCCGGCGGCGCAGCCGTTTTGATGGCGACCTTGCCAAAGGCGGCGAACGCCATGGAGGTGACCGAGACAGACGTAACGATCACAACCCCTGATGGGGATGCCGACGCCTATTTCGTACATCCCGCCACCGGCACCCATCCCGGCATTCTCATCTGGCCGGACATTCTGGGCCTGCGCCCCGCTTTCCGCCAAATGGGCAAACGCCTCGCCGAGGCAGGGTACGCCGTCCTAGTCATCAATCCCTACTACCGCCAAGCAAAGTCGCCAGTTGTTGGCGAAGGCGCCAGCTTCCAGGATGAAGAAACCCGCAACCATGTACTCCCGATGGCCCGTGCGCTGTCTGCCGAGACGGTGATTACCGATGCGAAAGCATTCGTGGGCTTTCTGGATGCACAGGCAAGCGTCGATGCGACAAAGAAAATTGGCACGACTGGTTATTGCATGGGCGGTCCCTTCACCATGCTGACCGCCGCGACCCTGCCGGACCGGATCGGTGCTGGCGCCTCCTTCCATGGCGGGCGGCTGGTCACAAATGATCCCGGCAGCCCCCATCTCCTCGTGCCGCAAATGAAAGCGGACTTCCTCTTCGCGATTGCTGAGAATGACGATGAAAAGCAGCCGGAGGCAAAAACGGCGCTGCGCGAAGCCTTCGACAATGCAGGTCTAAAGGCCGAGATCGAGGTGTACGAAGGTGCGCTCCATGGCTGGTGCCCGCCGGACAGCCGCGTCTATGACGAAGCTCAAGCCGAACGCGCCTGGGCCCGCATGCTGGTGCTGTTTGAAGGTGCCCTCACCTAAACTCCGACATCAGGAGCCCCTTTGACACCCATCAATGCACGTCCGCCAGCCCGCGGTAGGTTGGAAGGCGAGGCTGGCCTTTACCTATCGTAATGGCGGAGGCACCTCGTAATCGCTTCTGAGGAGTTGAGGGGATGGACAGCAATAGGGGCAATCCTCAAGAACGGACCGAGCAAAGCACCGGACCGCTCATCAGGTCTCTTCATGTGCTGAGCTCCGGTACCGCAGAACAGCATGAAGAACACCGCTATGGCACCTGGATGCCGCGCACCATGTGGGCCTTGCTCTCGCGCAGTTGGGTCAAACTACCGATCAACTATTTCCTGATTGTCCATCGTGACGGACCCGTCCTTTTCGATACCGGCCTCGACCCAAGTATCCTGACCGATCCCAGCTATATCGACAGCCCCATTGGGCGATTCTTGCTGCGACACATTTTCCGCTTTGAAAACACCTGCGGTGATCGACTTGATCATCTTGTCGCCGCCACCGGTTTTGATGCGCGCGACATAAAACACGCGGTGATTTCTCATCTCCATTTCGATCATGTCGGCGGTATTGCACAAATTCCGCAGGCCAACCTGATCGTAAGCGAAGATGAGTGGGCTCAGCTCTCAGAGCCGCATCCGGAACGGGAATGGATATTACGGGAACATATCGAGATACCTGGCGCACAATGGCACCCCATTCAGTTCCAACCCGCCGACGATCCCCTCCTTCAGGAGTTTGCAGGTGCCTATGATGTCGCGGGGGACGGATCGATGATCCTGCTCCCGACGCCCGGGCACACACCAGGTTCAATGTCTATGCTCATCCGCCAAGATGGCTGGCGCCCTATCCTGCTCGTGGGAGATTTGACCTATGAGGCTCGGCTCCTGGAAGAGGACATCACCCCCGGTACCGGCGACGCCGACACTCTGCGCGACACGTACGCCAAAGTGAGACATCTGAAAGAGCAATTGCCAGATCTCGTGCTGGTTCCCGCGCACGATTTTGCAGCAGCGGAGAGCATCGCGCAGGCAACGACAAGGAGCACATAAAATAGAGTGTTTCAGTCGATCGCCCCCGAAAAACAGTCGCAAAAGTCATTTCGCCACAGCTATATCCAGGCTGACGCCAACCGGCGCCCAGCGGACCGACCTGAATTGGCGAACAACAGTTTCAATAAATGGATATTTTGGATGATGAGCGGCGTGAGGTCATTTGGGCATAACATATGGACGGTTGAAGGAGACCGTGTTCGTATGTTCGGAGCGCTACCTTTCACCACGCGCATGACCGTCATTAAGTTGGAGTCAGGCGGCATTTGGATTCACTCGCCCGTGCTGCCGACGGAGGATCGTTGCACCTTCATTGATCAACTGGGGCCCGTCAGGTTTCTCATTGCACCCAACAAGATCCATAGCCTCGGCATTGCGCCTTGGAGGGCCCTATATCCGTCTGCGGAAGTATGGGCATCGCCGGAATTCAGTAAGCGCCACACCGACATCCCAGTTGATGCATTGCTGACTAACGGTGACGATATCCACTGGAGCGAAGAAATTGATCATTGCGTGGTCAATGGACACGCCGTTTTGGATGAAGTTGTGTTTCTACATAAAATTTCCAGAACTCTCATCGTCACGGATTTGATTCAAAAACACGAGACGGCCGGCACGCCATGGATTTGGCGTTACATTCAGCGCCTGGCGGGCATATCAGGCAAGAATGGGGGCGTCCCTCTCGATATCAAGCTTAGTATTCGCAATAAGGAAGCGATGCGGCAGAGCATTGACACTATTCTCGGCTGGGATTTCGACAATCTCATCATATCGCACGGGACCTGCCTAGAAGGCGGCGCAAAAGAAGAAGTCAACCGCGCCTTCGATTGGCTAAGGCGTGTTTAATGATTCTGCAAACGAGACTGGGCGCCAGCAATATCGCCAACCTAGCAATTGTCAGATGGAAATCGCTAAGGGACTGATGACTTAAAATGATATTGGGGCTAAGCCACCGACATGGAGATAGGTCTTATGGATACGTCACGCAACATCGCCGCCATCATGGGGCCAACAATAATGGCGTCTACGGCGCTGGAAACTCTGAACTTTCATATCTGGGATGGAATCCATCCAACAACCGTGTTTAACAATGGGATCGTTTGGTTCATGGGTGGCCTCGCGGTGGTCTGGTTTCACAACCTCTGGGTACGCGACTGGCGTATAATCATTACGCTTTTAGGCTGGATGTCGTTGCTCGCGGGCTTGTCCCGAATGGCTTTTCCTGACGGCCCACAGGCAACCGCTGGTATTGCAACCTTTGTGGTGATTGGATTGTTGTTTACTGCTGCCACTGTGATCTCATGGAAAGCCTACTTCCCTGGAAGAGGAATGTGATCAAGCGGCGAATTGGTCTCACAAGGCCCCACTGGATCACCGCCGCAAGAAATCGCCTAATCGGCAGCGAATGGCGGAGAGGAAGGGATTCGAACCCTCGATACGCGATTAACGTATACTCCCTTAGCAGGGGAGCGCCTTCAGCCACTCGGCCACCTCTCCACCGCCGTGTATGCCGCACAAACCCTTGCGATTCAAGAGCATATTTCGAGGCTCTAAGGGTTGGGTCCAGCCCCTCCATCCCGGATCTCCGACATTCAAGTGACGCGCGCAGGGGAATCGGGTCAGACTGCCAAAACCAATAAAAATCGGGGGAATCTCAATGTTGGCACGTATTCTGGCAGCCCTTCCAGGGCTGGCGATGGGCTTCAATGCATTCATGTGGATCACCAACCCGGCGGCGGCGGCCGAGAGCCTCGGCATGCCGCTGCTCGACGGGCTCGCGCGCAGCACCCAGGCCGGTGACTTCGCATCCTTCTTCTTTGCCTGCTCGGCAATGGCACTGCTGGCCGCCTGGAAGCAGAACGCAACCTGGGCCTACGGCGCAGCGCTTCTTCTTGGCGGAGCGGCGGTTTTCCGAACCCTCGCCTGGGCGGTGCACGGCGCCGAATTCGCCACCATCTTCATAGTGGTTGAAGCAATCATGACCGTGATGCTGGTCGCTGCAGCGCAGATGATGAAAAGCGACGTTTAAGGCACAAGGTCACGCAACAAAAAACCCGGCCTCGCAGCTAAGCGAAGCCGGGTCTCTTTTTTACGTCAAACGCGGTCAGCGGGCGATGTTGATGATCTTGAGCTGTGTAAACTCCTCGAGCCCCTCTTCACCCAATTCACTGCCGAGACCTGACATGCCAGCCCCGCCAAAGGGAATGGCCGGATCAAGTTCTGCATGCTTGTTGACCCACACCGTGCCGGACTCCATCTTGTCCGCAAGTGCGTAGGCCTTGTCAGCATCAGACGACCAGATAGATCCCCCAAGGCCATACTCAGAGGCGTTCGCCCGGTCGATGGCATCATCCACATCTGCATACTTGATGACCGGCAGCACCGGTCCGAACTGCTCTTCATCCACAATCCGTGAGCCTTCAGCCACGTCACGCACGATGGTGGGACGGATGAAGTAGCCGGGCTTGTCCGGCACATCACCACCCGCAATGATTTTGCCGTCTTCATCAGCCGCCTTGATGAGTTCCTGAACCTTTTCGAACTGCATCTTATTCTGAAGCGGACCGAGCTGCGTGCCCTGCTCCAACCCGTCGCCGATGATCGCATTGTCAGCGATTGTGGCCAGCTCATCGCACATTTCGTCGTAGATCGACTCATGCACATAGAGCCGTTTCATCGCGATACACACCTGCCCGCTGTTTTGAAAGGCGCTGTTGAAAAGTTTCGGCGCCGCTTCTTTCGGATCGACATCGTCAAGTACGATGCCCGCATCGTTGCCGCCCAGTTCAAGCGTGATGCGCTTCAGCAGCCCGGCAGCGCCCGCCATGACTTTGGCGCCTGTCGCAGTCGAACCGGTGAAAGAAATCTTCCGCACATCCGGGTGGGCCGTCAGCGGCGCGCCAAGATCATTTGCGTCGGAAATAATGTTCACGACACCGGCGGGCAGGATATCTTTGATCAGCTCACCTAGTTTCAGACTTGTCAGCGGCGTCGTTGGGGCTGGCTTCAACACAACCGTGTTCCCCGCAAGCAGCGCTGGCGGCAATTTGAACGCCATGAGGATCATCGGGAAGTTCCAGGGCACAATTGCGCCGATAACGCCCAAAGGCTTCCTGTGGGCTTCTACGCGCCGTCCTTCGCTATCGTCGAGCACTTTCACCGGCAGGTCTAGCGAGGTGAAGTAGCGGAAAAACGCAGCCGTCCCAAAAACTTCGCCTGTGGCGTCACCGATCGGTTTGCCCTGCTCTTGTGTGAGAAGGCGCGCAAGCTCCTCTCCATTTGCCTCAATAGCATCTGCAATCGCATTGATCGCTTTCTTGCGCTCGTCAATGCTGGTGGCAGACCAGGCAGGAAACGCAGCCTTCGCAGCTGCAACAGCGCTTTCAAGCTGTGCTTCCGATGCGCGCGCGCAAGTCGCCACCGTTTCCTCTGTTGCCGGATTGACGACATCCATCTCCATGTCGCCATCGACAAGGTCGCCATTGATCAAAAGTTTGTATTCACTCATATCGCCTCTCCTTAAGCCGGACATGTTCGGTCTCTTTCATCACAGAGCCCCGTCCTTTGGGCGTGAGCTTTCCACCTCAGGCCGTTCATTTCAACGACATTCGCCTGCTTGGGGCTAAGTTGACGTAGCGTGTTCAAGGATGAACACCAAATCACTGAAAACCCTCGGAACAGAATGGCTGTTCTCATGGCCGAAGATCGATAGACTTCCCCAAAACGCATTTCTGTTTGGGAGGACACAATGGCGACAAAAGTACGCGTAGCAGTGGTGGGAGCAGGACTGGGGGGCGTCGCCGCTGCGGTCAAACTGAAAGAAGCGGGGATTGACGATTTCCTTGTGTTCGATCGGAACCAAAAGGTTGGCGGCGTCTGGCACGAAAACAAATATCCCGGCTGTTGCTGTGACACGCCCGTGGCCCTCTATGAGTTTTCCTTCGCCCCAAACCCTGGATGGACGCACCTCTTTCCCAGAGCCGCTGAAGTCCAAGCCTATGCGGAAAACATTGTCGAGAACCATCAACTGACGAGCCATATGAAGCTCGGTGAAGGGATGGCGCGGGCTGTGTGGAACGAAGCCACCAACACATGGGCCCTTACCACCGAAAGCGGCGCTGAATTCGAGGCCGACGCCATCATTGCTGGCATGGGCCAGTTGAACCGCCCTGCCTATCCAGACATTGAGGGACGCGACACATTCAAAGGCCCGTCCATGCACTCGGCCAGGTGGGATGACAGCGTCTCCATGAAGGGAAAGCGCGTTGGCGTCATCGGCTCCGCCGCCAGTGCCGTTCAGCTCATTCCAGAGGTCGCGAAAGAAGCGGCACACCTGACCGTATTCCAACGCACACCCAACTGGGTGATCCCCCGCAACGATCGGGAGATCACCGACGAAGAAAAAGCCTTGATGATGACGGACATCGAGCTTGCGATGGATTTGGGCAAGCGCAACCGCGACCTGCTTTATGACAATGCGGACCATTTTTTCTGGAAGGCATTTGAGTGGACGCCGGAGGGCCGCGCGTCCTTTACGCGCCAGGCCATCAATCAGCTTGAAGCGCAAATCCCGGACCCTGAATTGCGGAAGAAGCTCCTGCCGGACTATCCGATTGGCTGCAAACGTATTCTGATCTGCGATGACTTCTACCCAACTTTGATGATGGATCATGTCGAGTTGGAAACAAACGGCATTGCCAGCATCAATGAAAACGGCGTTAAGACCGTCGATGGCGCACAGCATGACTTTGATGTTCTGATCTTTGCGACCGGTTTTGAAACGACGGGCTGGCGCTGGTCGATGGAAGTGACGGGTCAGAACGGGCAAAATCTCAATGAACTCTGGGAGGAAAGTCCGGAGGCTTATTTGGGTGTGACCGCGACCGGCTTCCCGAACCTGTTTGTGCTCTATGGGCCCAATACGAACCTCGGCCACAACACCATCACCTTCATGCTTGAACACCAGGTTGCCTATTCGATCAAAGCTCTGAAAGCGCTTGAGGAAGCCGGTGCCAAAGCTCTGATGCCGAGCAAAGCGGCGCAGGATCGTTTCAACGATGAGATTCAAAAGGATCTCGCCGGCACGGTCTGGGCGGATCCACACTGCGCCTCCTGGTACAAAAACGCTGACGGACGCATCACGCAGAACTGGTCAAGCCACACGCGCGCCTATGCCGCTGCAACGGCCAAAGTCGACATGGCGGACTATGAATTGATCAATTGACGAAGGGTAATGCCTATCCGCGATACCGGATGAGCCCCTCCTGGGCCACTGACGCAACCAGCAATCCTTCGCGGGTATAAATGCTCCCGCGATTGAAGCCGCGCGCGCCAACTGCGTTAGGACTGTCTTGGTCATAGAGCAGCCAGTCATTGATCTGGAAGGGATGATGGAACCACATGGCGTGATCCAGGCTGGCGGACTGCAATTTTCCGGACATCCAGGTGACGCCATGCGGTCGAATGCAGGTGTCCAGTAGGGTCATGTCCGAGGCATAAGCAAGGACACACTGCTGCATGGCAATGTCGTCTGGCATCTGACTGGTTGCTCGGAACCACACCTTAAACTCAGGATCCGCCGGTTCCGGATCAATATATTGCTGAGGATTCACCGCCCGCATCTCGATCGGTCGCGGACGCGTGAAATGCGTGCGCACCGCCTCAGGCAGTTTGTCCATTATTGCTTCCCGGCGCTCCCGTTCCGTCGGCAGATCTTCAGGCGCCGGAACATCCGGCATGTTCAGTTGGTGTTCAAAACCTTCTTCGATGACCTGGAACGATGCAGCCAGGTTGAAAATCTGTTTGCCGTGCTGGATAGCGACGACACGGCGAGTCGTAAAACTCCGCCCATCTCTCGCCCGGTCCACTTCGTAAAGGATCGGAACCTTCGGATCGCCTGGGCGAATGAAGTAGGCATGAAGCGAGTGACAGACGCGGCCTTCATCAACCGTGCGATAGGCCGCCATCAGGGCCTGTCCGATGACCTGTCCACCGAAGACACGCTGCCAACTCGTTTCAGGGCTATGGCCGCGATAAAGATTGAGCTCAATCTGTTCGAGATTCAAAAGCGAGATCAGGTCTTCAACGGCGCCGGTCATATGGAGGAATGTCCTCTTGTCTTTGTTTGCGCCGCAACATAAGCGCTTAGACCGAAGCTGTCACGTGGGCTTTCTTCTTATGCAGAGGGGTTCAGACATGACAAAACCCGCAGGCGACCGACAGTTCGCGCGGGTTTCACACAATTTACGCAGTCACGTCTAGACGGACCGGCATTTACCGGCTGGAGAGCCACTCGCGAGCCAACCGTTGAGCCTCTGCAATCTGCGATGCATTCATCTCCAGCGCGACGTCTGCACGACTGTCGCGCGCAGCGTGGCTTCCGCGCATAGCGGCCAAGTTGAACCACTTATGGGCATTGACGAAGTCGACATCGACCCCCTTGCCCGTCGCATAAATGAGACCAAGGCTGTAGAGCGCCTCTGGGGCACCTGCTTCCGCTGCTAGCTCACATTTTTCCAGCTGATCGATATCCCGACGGGCCATCTCGCTGTCCTCCAGTGTGACGCACGTAAACTCCAACTCACCGTGTGCGTATTCTCAAACCACAAGGCTCTTCCTTGCTGAGGACAGGAAATCACCACGCCATTGAAAATTTGGTTAACATCAAACACAAAAAAACGGCGGGTTTCCGCGCCCGCCGCTTTCAAAACTGCTTCAAATTGGAATTTTTGAGGCTCAGGCTGGCACTTCTGGGATGGCCATGCCCTTGATCACCGCGGGTCGCTCTCCGATGGTTTTGATCCAGCGAGCAACATTTTCTCCCTCCCCGATCACATCGGGTTTAGCTGATTTAATGAGCTCGAAACCAAGGATCACCCAGGGATACGTCGCCATATCAGCAATCGAATAATCCCCCGCCATGAATTCTGTTTTGCCCAATTGCGTGTCGAGCACTTTGATCAGCCGTGCGGATTCAGAAATAAACCGATCAATGGCATAAGGCACTTGTTCGGGTGCCTGAGTGGTGAAGTGCCCCGCTTGCCCCATGATCGGGCCAATGCCGCCCATCTGCCAGAACAACCATTCGAGTGTTTTCGCGCGGTCGGCGCCGCCAGGCGCCAGGAACTTTCCCGACTTTTCAGCCAGGTGAACCAGGATCGCGCCAGATTCAAAAACAGAAACCGGGCCGCCAGGCACATCATGATCAACGATCGCCGGGATCTTGTTGTTCGGCGCAATGGCTAGAAACTCCGGCTTGAATTGCTCCTCATTTTGAAGGTTCACCGGGTGCGTGGTGTACTCCAAGCCGCATTCTTCCAGCATCACCGAAATCTTGCGGCCATTCGGTGTTGTCCATGTATAAAATTCAATCAAGCCCAGCCTCCTCTTGGTACTCAGCACGCGTTCCCGTGCCGAAAATCAGCACAGCATATAGGAAGACATAAGAAAGATTGCGAGCAGACTTAATACTCGACCGTCACTTCGACGTGATGGTGGAGATGAGTTCGGCAGGTTAGTGGAAATATCTTGTAATCACCCGCCTGAAGGCCGAAACCGATGGCATCGTCTGGGAAGAGAAAGTCACCCACCACATTGTCATTCAGGTCACGGATCTGGAAACCGTAGGTTCCGCCCATGACACGAACAATGGTGCCTTGATCACGAACGGCCAGCGAGCGCCCCCAGTGTTTGACGGAGCCGAATGTCTGGTTTTCGATAATGGTGCCAGTGCCGGTAACGCGCTCGGCGGACCAGGCAGACGTTGTTGCCATGGCGGCAAGCGCCAATGCACCGGCAAGTGTCTTCAAACGCATCACTTCTCCCCAAAAACCAAGAAAACCACCTTACAAAATGAGGCTATCACGAGCCTACGAGCCGAGAAAACAGACAAATCTGCCGATTTCTGGACTTGGTTTATGAAGATCGGGGTTTATGAAGATCGGGGTTTATGAAGATCGGGGTTTATGAAGATCGGGGGCGCGGCTCAAGGCACGCAAACAAAAACGGCCGCACCCGACCGCGGAAAGGCATAAAGCAGGCCAATAAGCCAGGTTCTATATGCCTCTGGGTACTTATCGCGTCCCCCCGGAAGCGATAAGTACCTTCAACGCGATCAGTGTGCGCACCGTCAGATGCTAATTGGCGGACGAGAACCCGCCAATTCAGGTTCTTACCGTCTCTTACGAGCTGGTGCTTTCCGCTTAGCAGCCTTCTTCTTGGCTGTTTTCTTTTTAGCGGTCTTCTTCTTAGCTGCCTTCCGCTTAGGAGCTGCCTTCTTCTTGGCTGTCTTCTTCTTAGCGGTTTTCTTTTTCGCAGTTTTCTTCTTAGCTGCCTTCCGCTTAGGAGCAGCCTTCTTCTTGGCTGTTTTCTTCTTAGCGGTTTTCTTTTTCGCAGTTTTCTTCTTCGCGGCTTTCCGCTTAGGAGCTGCTTTTCTCTTAGCAACTTTCTTCTTCGCGGCTTTCCGCTTAGGAGCTGCCTTCTTCTTAGCAGTTTTTTTCTTTGCGGCTTTGCGTTTCGGCGCAGCCTTTTTCTTCGCTTTAGGTCTCGTAGCCATATTCGTCCTCGTTCCTGATGTGCCGTTTTCTACAACGACGAAACTTGAGTCATAAAACGCACACTAACGCGCCCCCTCGAATGCAGGACGCAAAACACAATTACTATGAGCACTTGAACTCACGCAGGCAACACTTTGCTTTATGCAAACAAAGACTGCCGCACACAACATGTCCGAGAAAGTATTGATAAAAGGTTGATCGCAACAAACGAATTCGGTCGTCCGTGCGCGAACTACAGGCCGAGTTTTTTGGCCAATAGTTCGTTCACGGATTTTGGATTTGCCTTACCAGCAGTGGCTTTCATGACTTGTCCGACAAACCAACCGACCATTTTCGGCTTCTCTTTCGCCTGTTCTACCTTGTCTGGGTTAGCCGCGATTATCTCATCAATAGCCGCTTCAATCGCACCTAAATCGGTTACCTGCCGCAATCCCTTTTCTTCGACGATTTTTGCCGGATCATCGCCAGTTTCGAACATTATCTCGAAAACTTCCTTAGCGATTCGCCCCGAAATCGTGTCGTCGGAGATCAAATTAATCAGATCACCAAGCTGTTTTGCACTCACGGGAGAGCTTTCAATTTGCAAACCGGCTTTGTTCAGTGCACCAAAAAATTCACCTGTTACCCAGTTCGCCGCAAGCTTAGCGTCGCGACCGTCGGCAACTTCTTCAAAGAAGTCGCACGAGGCTTTTTCCGAAACAAGAACGCCCGCGTCGTAGGGTGACAGACCATACTCACGCACAAATCGCGCTTTCTTTTCGTCTGGAAGTTCAGGAAGTTCGTCACGTAGACGGTCTACAAGCTCTTGTTTGATCACAAGCGGCAAAAGGTCTGGATCAGGGAAGTAGCGATAGTCATGGGCTTCTTCTTTCGAGCGCATGGATCGCGTTTTGCCAGCGCGTGGGTCGAACAGACGCGTTTCCTGATCAATTGAGCCGCCATCTTCGAGAATATCGATCTGCCTGCGCGCTTCAAATTCAATGGCCTGTCCTATGAAGCGAATAGAATTGACGTTTTTGATCTCACAACGCGTGCCGAGGTCTTCACCGGGACGGCGAACTGACACGTTTACGTCCGCCCGCATGGATCCCTGCTCCATATTGCCGTCGCAAGTGCCCAAATAGCGCAGGATTGAGCGCAATTTCTTCACATAGGCCTGCGCCTCTTCTGCACACCGCATGTCAGGCTTCGACACAATCTCCATCAAGGCCACGCCCGAGCGGTTGAGGTCGACAAAACTCATGGATGGATGCTGGTCGTGAACACTCTTGCCCGCATCCTGTTCCAGATGAAGCCGTTCAATGCCGACTCGCTTCACAGAACCGTCTTTAAGGTCGATTTCAATCTCCCCTTCCCCAACGATTGGGTCTTTGAACTGAGAGATCTGATAGCCCTGTGGCAGATCGGGATAGAAATAGTTTTTGCGGTCAAATACAGAACGCAGATGGATCTTTGCACCCAGACCAAGGCCTGTTCGCACAGCCTGCTGCACACATTCTTCATTGATAACAGGCAGCATGCCGGGCATGGCTGCATCGACCAGGCTCACCTGACTGTTTTGCTCTGCACCAAACTCAGTTGGCGCGCCGGAAAACAGTTTCGCGGCTGAGGCGACCTGCGCATGCACCTCTAGCCCCAGAACAACTTCCCAGGACCCCGTTGCCCCTTCAATCAGGTTTTTGTTCTCACTCATGCTTTAAGTCCACCATGTCGAAGGTTCAGCACTAAATCCGGCAGCGTCTTCCAGGACCCCGGCAGCACGCAACAATGTCTCCTCATCAAATGTGCGCCCGATCAATTGAAGACCGAGCGGCAATCCATTTGAACTCAAGCCTGCAGGCAGAGAAATTCCCGGCAGCCCGGCAAGGTTCACCGGCACCGTGAACACATCGTTCAAATACATTGAGAGAGGGTCGTTGACTTTTTCGCCAATGGCGAAAGCAGGTGAAGGCGCCGTTGGCGTCAGGAGAAGGTCCACTTTGTCGTAAGCTTGCTTGAAATCCTGTGCGATCAAAGTGCGGATCTTCTGTGCCTTAATGTAGTAGGCATCGTAATACCCGGCAGACAGCACATAGGTGCCAATCAGCACGCGACGACGCACTTCATCACCAAACCCTTCGGCACGAGTTTTTTCATACATGTCTACGATGTCTTCGCCCGGAACCCGAAGGCCGTACCGTACGCCGTCATATCTCGCGAGGTTCGACGATGCTTCTGCAGGCGCAACAATGTAATATGCGGGCAATGCGTATTTGGTGTGAGGCAGACTGATATCCACGATCTCAGCGCCAGCGCTTTTCAACCATTCAATACCTTGCGTCCAGAGCTTTTCAATCTCTTGCGCCATGCCATCAACGCGATATTCTTTGGGAATACCGACTTTCAGGCCGCGAATATCGCCCGTGAGCGCCGCTTCATAGTCCGGAACTTCGATATCGACGCTCGTCGTGTCTTTCTCGTCGTGCCCTGCCATGCTTTTCAGCATGATTGCCGCATCCCGCACTGACCGTGTGATGGGCCCTGCTTGATCGAGAGAAGACGCAAATGCCACCACGCCCCACCGCGAGCAACGTCCATAAGTCGGTTTCAACCCAACGGTGCCGGTAAACGATGCAGGCTGGCGAATAGACCCACCGGTGTCGGTCGCGGTAGCCCCCAATGCGAGGTGGGCAGCGACCGCCGCCGACGAACCACCCGATGACCCACCGGGAACAAGGTCAGCGTCGCTGTCAGACGCCTTCCACGGATTGACACACGGGCCGAAACGGCTCGTTTCGTTGGACGACCCCATCGCAAACTCATCATTATTGAGCTTGCCGAGCATCACCGCACCATCTGCCCAAAGGTTGCTTGTAACCGTCGACTCATAGGTCGGTGTAAAACCATCCAGAATGTTACTACATGCAGTTGTACGCACACCGTCGGTACAAAAGAGATCTTTCACGCCAAGCGGAAGTCCTTCGAGCGGACCAGACTCTCCTTTTGCGATGCGTGCGTCGGAAACAGCAGCCATCTCCAATGCGACATCCGGCGTCAGAGTCACATAAGCATTGAGCTTGTCGGACGCTTTCGCGGCTTCTAGATGGGCCTCCGTGAGCTCCACAGAGGTGATTTCCTTCGCAGCAAGCTTCGCACGCGCATCTGCCAACGTGAGTTTGGTCAAATCGGTCATGTGGGCGCCCTACTCGATAACTTTTGGCACAGTAAAGAAGCCATCTTCAGACTGCGGCGCATTCTGCGTGACCTGTTTTTGAAGATTGTCATGACGCACAATGTCCTCGCGCATCTTGATTTCCATCTCCACAACACTGGTCAAAGGCGCCACGTGATCTGTGTCGACCTCTCCCAATTGCTCCACCCAATCAAGGATGGTGGAAAGATCTTTGGCTAGCGGTGCCACTTCTTCGTCAGTCACCGCAATGCGGGCGAGCTTCGCGATGCGCCGGACTGTATTTTCGTCGACCGACATGGGCCTCTCTTTTCTGAAATTTGGGGGTCAAAAAGCAGATATTTGCCGCAGGAATCCTATGAAACCCTGTTTTGACACCCTGATTTGGCGCGGAAAATATCAGACCGCCCCCACCCCCGCAACAAGGGCTGGGCAACATAAAGCCGTTCAATATCAGTACAAATCGGGCCTCAATTGCCGACGGCGGTATATTCCACTAGAAACCTCATCTCATGGCAGCCGACATCATAGAAATAGACGCTCTAAAAGAGCGCGCGGCGGGAAAAGCGCTCATCGGGCTCGACCTAGGGTCAAAAACCATCGGGATTGCAACGTCAGATGCTCTCTGGACCGTGGCGACACCCCGCGAGACCATCAGGCGCACTAAATTCAAAGCGGATGCCGAGCGACTGGTCGAGATCATCAAGGAGGTCAACGCCGGCGCGATTGTGTTGGGCTTACCGCTTAACATGGACGGTTCCGAGGGCCCGCGGGTGCAAGCGACCAAGACGTTCGCCAGGAACCTTTCGCCAAAGGTAGACATCCCGATTTTCTTCTGGGATGAGCGCCTGTCGACCGTCGCCGTTACCCGCACGCTTCTGGATGCCGACACGAGCCGCAAAAAGCGGGCAGAAGTCGTCGACAAGATGGCGGCCTCTTTCATCCTACAAGGGGTCCTTGAGCGTCTGCGGTCACTGTCATGATCGCTATTCTCAACTCCTTGATCCCTGTCTTTTTAGTGATCGCACTCGGCGCTGCGATAAAGCGGTTCAACTTCCCCGGTGAAGGTCTTTGGCTGCCGCTTGACCGCCTCACCTATTACATCTTCTTTCCCGCTCTTTTGTTGCACACCCTGGCGACGGCAGATCTGGCGGCGTTCAATGTCTGGCCCATGGCTTTTGCATTATGGGCAGGCTTGTTCACCATGGTGAGCCTGTTGATGTTACTGCGCGCCACGTCAAACCTTACCGGACCGCAATTCTCAAGTGTGTTTCAAGGCGCCGCGCGCTGGAACGGTTTTGTTGCCCTCGCGGCGATCGCACAACTCTTTGGTCCCGAAGGCGTTACGCTCGCTGCAGTCGCATTTGCAACACTGGTGCCGACCGTGAATGTACTCTCGGTCACGATCCTCACCCGCTATGCAGGAGATGAACCAGCTGGCCTCAGTACCGT
This sequence comes from Parvibaculaceae bacterium, assembly GCA_965267265.1. Classification (GTDB taxonomy): domain Bacteria; phylum Pseudomonadota; class Alphaproteobacteria; order Parvibaculales; family Parvibaculaceae; genus Mf105b01. The sequence continues at coordinate 3,395,470 of OZ253944.1, read as the reverse complement.
TCTACGCCTCATCTCTAAAAACCCGCTGATCCTCGCCTGTGCCGCAGGCATATTCCTGAACATCACCGGGTTTCGACTGCCAGGGCCCCTCGCGCCAACAGCAGACATTCTGGGGCAAGCAGCGTTGACACTTGGACTGCTCGCCGTCGGCGCTGGACTGCGCCTGGGCCATGCCTATGAGACCAAGGGCATTGTGCTTCTGACGAGCACGCTCAAACTCATCGTTATGCCGCTACTGCTGCTCGGTTGGTGTTGGGTGTTTAATATTGAGGGCCTAGCGCGTCTCGTGGTCCTTCTATGCGGGACGGTTCCAGGCGCAACATCCTCTTACATCTTGTCAAGACAGCTGGGCGGAGACGCGACCCTAATGGCCAGCTTGATAACCGGCTCCACCATCCTCGCCGTCTTCACCATGCCACTCATGCTCTTTCTATTCGCTTGACGCCTCCTGCTTAACCTATTGTTTCTGCCAGAAATCACATTCAATGCTTGCGTGAGGCCGGTCCCGCTCCTATAAGATGCGGCTTTAATGACCAGCTCGGACGCAAACCAGACAGCGCACTTCCCACACCGGCATTTGATCGGTATCGAAGGCCTTTCCCAAGCTGACATCACCTCCCTTCTTGATCTTGCTGATGGATATGTCGAGCAGAACCGGCAAATCGACAAAAAGGGCGACGTGCTGCGCGGGCGCACGCAGATAAATCTCTTCTTCGAAGCGTCCACGCGAACACAAAGCTCCTTTGAGCTAGCGGGAAAACGCCTGGGCGCCGACGTGATGAACATGTCGGTCAGTTCGTCATCCATCAAAAAAGGCGAAACGCTCATCGACACGGCGACGACCCTGAACGCCATGCACCCGGACTTGATTGTTGTTCGCCATGGCGACAGCGGCGCGGTCGAGCTCCTCTCGCAAAAGGTCAGTTGTTCTGTTTTGAACGCTGGTGACGGCAGCCACGAGCACCCAACACAGGCCCTCTTGGACGCTTTGACGATCCGCCGCCGCAAAGGTCGGCTGGAGGGTCTGACAGTTGCGATCTGTGGCGACATCCTTCACAGCCGTGTTGCTCGCTCAAACATACTCTTGCTCAACACCATGGGCGCACGTGTACGGGTGATTGCACCGAAGACGCTCCTGCCGATCGGCATCGAACGCATGGGCGTCGAAGTTTTCAACGATATGACCGAAGGCTTAAAAGACGTCGACATCGTCATGATGTTGCGTCTCCAACTGGAGCGAATGCATGGCTCCTTCGTTCCATCGGTTAGAGAATATTTCCGTTATTTTGGGCTGGACTATGAAAAGCTCAAAGTTGCAAAACCAGACGCGCTTATCATGCACCCAGGGCCCATGAACCGTGGCGTCGAGATTGATAGTGCCGTTGCTGACGACATCAACCGTTCTGTTATTCGCGAACAGGTGGAAATGGGTGTGGCTGTCCGAATGGCAGCCCTTGATGCACTTGCCCGCAACCTGCCCAATGAATCGCCCGCAGGAAGCACCGCATGAACCGCACCGCCTACATCAATGCGCGGCTCTTCGATCCCGCAGCAGGCTTGGACGAAGTCGGGGCATTGCTCGTCGAAGACGGCGTTATCGCCGATCGTGGTGCATCCCTCTTCGCAGGCGGCGTCCCGCAGGATATGGACACCGTCGATTGTGAGGGCAAACTACTGACGCCCGGACTGATCGATATGCGCGTCTTCACCGGTGAGCCCGGCACCGAATATCGCGAGACACTCGGGAGCGCGAGCCAGTCTGCGGCCGCGGGCGGGGTTACCACCATCATCGTGATGCCGAACACCGATCCCGTTATTGATGATGTCGCTCTGGTGGATTTTGTGGAGCGCCGTGCCCGCGACACAGCCATCGTCAACGTACACCCCATGGGCGCACTCACCCGTGGGTGTGCCGGTGAGCAGATGACGGAGATCGGTCTGCTGAAAGATGCCGGCGCGGTGGCCTTCACCGACGGCGATCGGCCGCTTGCAGACCCGCTGGTGATGCGCCGCGCCCTCTCCTACGCCCATTTCTTCGATGCGCTCATTGTCCAGCATGCAGAAGACCGGGCATTGGCCGCAGGTGGCGTGATGAACGAAGGCGAGCTTGCGAGCCGTCTTGGCCTATCAGGCAGACCATCGGCCGCCGAAACCATCATGATCGAACGCGATCTGCGGCTGGTCGAACTCACCGGCGCGCGCTATCACGTCGCACAGGTCACCTGCAAAGCCTCCGTCGATGTCATCCGCCGGGCAAAGCAAAACGGCCTGCCCGTTACCTGTGGCGTTTCTGCCCCGCATCTAACGCTCAACGAAAATGATGTCGCAAGCTATCGGACCTTCATGAAGCTCTCGCCGCCGCTTCGCCATGAAGACGATCGCCTCGCTATTGTCGAAGGCGTCGCAGACGGCACCATTGACGTGATTGTTTCTGGACATGACCCCCAAGACCCCGAGACAAAACGACTTCCGTTCGCGCAGGCAGCCTTTGGGGCCGTGGGCCTGGAAACGCTCCTACCCGCGACACTCTCGCTTGTGCACGCAGGCACATTGAGCCTCGAGCGGGCCATAGAGGTCCTCACGGCAGGTCCCGCAGCGCTCCTCGGACTGAACTCTGGCTCCCTGAACAAAGGATGCCCTGCCGACCTGACAGTCGTTGATGTGAACGTGCCGTGGGTGCTGGACCCAGAAAAGCTGAAGTCGAAGTCAAAAAACACCCCCTATGACGAACGCCGCTTGCAGGGCCGCGCCATTCGCACGATCGTAGGCGGCAAAGAAGTGCACCTGTCCGGAGGGAATTGACAATGCCTGATCCCATCAGCTGGTCTGCGGCAATGCCATACTACGCCGCTGCCCTCGCCGTCGGATATCTGCTTGGGTCCATCCCCTTTGGCTTAATCATTACCCGTTTCGCGGGTCTCGGCGACATTCGCGACATTGGTTCAGGAAACATCGGCGCAACGAACGCATTGCGCACGGGCAACAAATGGGTCGCAGGCGGAACGTTTGTCGGAGATATGGCCAAAGGCGCGGTTGCCGTCCTGCTCGCTCGGCAGTTCGGACCGGATCTTGCCGTCATTGCCGCCTTCGGTGCCCTTGTGGGCCATCTATTTCCGGTCTGGCTGAGATTTAAGGGCGGTAAAGGCATTTCGACCTATATCGGCATCTTACTGGCTCTCGCTTGGCCCGTAGGACTCCTGTTTTGCGCGACCTGGCTTGTCGTCGCCGTCATATTCCGCATGTCGTCGCTATCAGCTCTGGTTGCCTCACTGCTATCACCAGTTTACTTTGCATGGGTCGGCCAATGGCAGATGGTCGAACTCAGTATTCTGCTGGTAATCCTCGTCTTTTATGCCCACCGAGAGAATATCCAGCGTCTGCTTAGTGGCACGGAGCCGCGCATTGGACAGAAAGACGACGCCTGACCCTTGAGGTGCCCCCTTGAGATGCCCAGGCGTAAAGCCTGGGAGGCGGAATGCCTGCAACTTTCTCTGATCAGGAACGCCTGGATCGACTGAGACTCATTCGCAGCGAGAACGTTGGACCGGTCACTTTCCGCGATCTTCTCGATCAATTTGGTACGGCAGGTGAGGCTCTAGCTGCCCTGCCGGATTTAGCCAAACGCGGCGGCCGAAAAAGAACGATCAAGGTCGCCACCGCTGCTCAAGCCAAACAGGAGTGGAACGAAGCCCATAGATTGGGTGCGCAACTACTGTTTGCGGGCGAACAGGAATACCCTCCCCTGCTCTCCCAGACAGATCCGCCGCCGCCCCTTATCTTCGCAATTGGCGCACTCCACCTCACCGACAAGCCCTGCCTCGCGATCGTAGGCTCCCGTAGCGCCTCTGCCGCGGGTCTCAGAATGGCGACAGAGATTTCACAGGATTTAGGAGAGGCGGGATTTACAATCGCGTCCGGGCTTGCCAGAGGCATCGACGCGGCAGCACATAAAGCAGCCCTGAGCACAGGCACAATAGCGGTGATCGCCGGCGGCGTTGACATTGTTTATCCGGAAGAAAACCGGGACCTTTACGAACAAATCAAAGAGCAAGGTCTCTTGATCAGCGAAATGCCGCCTGGGACCAGACCTCAGGGGCGCCATTTCCCAAGGCGCAATCGCATTATCGCTGGCCTATCGCGGGGTGTAATCGTCATCGAAGCTGCACTGAGATCTGGGTCGCTCATCACCGCTCGTTTTGCCCTGGAAGAAAACCGGGAGGTTATGGCCGTTCCAGGATCGCCCTTGGACCCGAGGGCTCGGGGCGGAAACCGACTGATCAAGCAGGGCGCGGCCCTTGTTGAGTCCGCCGAAGACATCCTGAATTGGTTGGAACAAACGCCGCCGCCCCTCTTTTCGGAAGGAGACGAGATGCCCTACGCAAGCCCAGCAAAACCGCCGCCAGAACCAACAAGATCCGAGCGCGATAGCCTTCTGTCTCTCCTTGGTCCAACACCTGTCGAACAAGACGAGCTCATTCGCCTCTCGGGCCTTCCTGCGAGAATTGTGATTGCCCTTCTGCTGGAGATCGACCTAGCGGGTCGCTTAATCCGCGACAACGGACAACGGGTATCACTGATTGAAAACATATCCGAGGCAATCGAATGACGGCCTTAGGACATCAGTGCTTCTTGCTCCGTGCCACGTTACGCGCAGGCTCGCCAAAGTCGGAAGCGGCGCTGGGCAGTCCCTCAGACAGACGTTGGGCCTCTTCCGCTGCCATGCCAATCAAATAAGACAGAAAGTGATGGCTATTATCGGCGCAGGTTCCGCGCAGCGATTGCAGCATGTCGAATGCGTACGCTGCCACATCATCAGCACTCGCGGCAGGTTTCGAAACCAAACCCTTTTTTGCTGCGTCGGCGCCGCGCCCGCTCATCCATATTTCCTTATGCCTGACCACCACACGAATCGGACTATGAGTAAAATCCATATTCTGCACGCATTAACCTATAGTTGCGCCCTGAAGGCAATACCCGTTTTACGATAATCTTACGTCTCTCCGACTCTCTGAATTTCGGGGGTGCAGGCGGCCGTCACAAAGCGGACAAGATTACGAGCCATTTGACACACCGGAACGTTTTCACCATGTTCCAGCCGATATTGGATCAGCCTCAAACCTGCCATTCAGGAAGAAAATAGCAGATTACGGGCGTTTTCTACACCTTCAACCCGCGGAAATTTGGGACCATCAATGGACGTTGTCATTGTTGAATCGCCCTCCAAGGCAAAAACAATCAACAAGTATCTGGGCAAAGACTTCACTGTTCTTGCCTCTTATGGCCATGTGCGCGATCTGCCGTCTAAGGATGGATCGGTTAAGCCGGACGAAGACTTCGCTATGGCCTGGGATGCGGACGCCAAGTCCCAAAAACGCCTGAATGAGATCGCAAAAGCCGTCAAAGGCGCCGACAAGCTGATCCTCGCGACCGACCCCGACCGCGAAGGGGAAGCGATTTCCTGGCACGTTCTCGAGGTTCTTAAAAAGAAAAAGGCTCTGGGTGATAAGCCTGTCGAACGCGTGGTGTTCAATGCCATTACGAAACGTGCCGTGCTTGCAGCCATGGACAATCCCCGCGAGCTCGACAAACAGCTGATTGACGCCTATTTGGCTCGCCGGGCGCTCGACTATCTCGTCGGCTTCACTCTCTCACCCGTTTTGTGGCGCAAGCTGCCGGGCAGCCGGTCCGCTGGCCGCGTGCAATCGGTCGCCCTAAGGCTCATCTGTGACCGCGAACTAGAGATAGAAGCCTTTACCCCACGCGAATATTGGACCGTCGAGGCGGATATGACGACCGGCAAAGGCGACGAATTTGTCGCCCGCCTCGTGTCTCATAACGGCGAACGGCTGGACAAGTTCGACTTAACTGACGAGAAGGCGGCGGAAGCGGTACGTGCGCGTGTCGAGGTAGAACCATTTTCCGTTCAATCCGTCGAAAGCAAGCCCGCCAGGCGCAATCCGCCAGCCCCGTTTACGACCTCAACGCTGCAACAGGAAGCTTCCCGCAAACTGGGTTTCTCTGCGAGCCGGACCATGATGGTCGCCCAGCGTCTCTATGAAGGTATCGAGATCGACGGCGAAACGACAGGCCTCATCACCTATATGCGGACGGATGGTGTGCAGATTGCCGAAGAAGCCATTGCCCAATCGCGCACGGTGATCACCAATGAATTCGGCGAAGCCTACCTGCCAGATAAGGCGCGCGAATACAAAACGAAGGCAAAAAATGCCCAGGAAGCGCACGAAGCGATCCGCCCGACCGATCTTGCCCGGCTGCCAAAACAAGTGAAGAGCCTTCTCGATAATGATCAGGCAAAGCTTTATGAGCTTGTCTGGAACAGGACGCTGGCCAGCCAGATGGAAAGCGTGCGTCTTGAGCGCACAACCATTGAGATGGCGTCCGAGGACAAGACCCTTGGGCTACGGGCCAGCGGCTCCGTAATCGTGTTTGACGGCTTTCTGAAGCTTTATCAGGAAGGCACAGACGACAAAGACGACAGTGAAGAAGGCGGCCGCCTGCCCAAGGTTGCAAACGGCGACCGTCTTGGCACCAAGGAAGCGCGCGCCGATCAGCACTTCACCGAGCCGCCGCCCCGCTTCTCTGAAGCCTCCCTCGTGAAACGCATGGAAGAACTAGGCATTGGCCGTCCATCGACCTATGCCAGCATTCTGGGCGTGCTGCAGGATCGCGGCTATGTCCAGCTCGACAAGAAGCGGTTCATCCCGGATGACAAGGGGCGGCTTGTGACAGCCTTTCTCGAAAGCTTCTTTACCCAATATGTGGAGTTTGGCTTTACCGCAGACCTTGAAGAGAAACTCGACAAAATCTCAGCCGGCGAATTGGACTGGAAAGACGTGCTTCGTGAGTTCTGGGATGGATTTACGGCGCACGTAGACGGCACAGCGGATCTCCGCATCACCCAGGTGCTCGACCGGCTCAACGAAGTGCTGGAACCGCACGTCTTCCCGGAGAAGGAAGACGGGAGTCCGCGACGGGGCTGCCCGGCCTGTGAAGGTGGCGAACTTTCGCTAAAGGTTGGACGTTTTGGCGCCTTTGTAGGCTGCTCCAACTATCCGGAATGCAAATTCACCCGTCAGCTTACCAAGGGGCTAGACGGCGATCCAGCAGCAGCCGACCGCATCCTCGGGACCCACCCCGAAACCGGCAAGGATGTAGAGCTGAAGAACGGTCGCTTTGGTCCCTACATTCATATGGACCCGGTTGAGGAAGACGAGAAGCCAAAGCGCGCTGGCATTCCAAAAAACTGGGCGCTGGAAGACGTCGACCTGGAGAAAGCGCTCCAGCTTCTCTCCCTCCCGCGCGAAGTGGGCCTGCACCCGGAAGACGGTCAGCCTATTACTGCCGGTCTTGGCCGGTACGGGCCTTTCGTGCTGCACAACAAGGTCTACGCCAATCTCGACAGTCCGGATGAGGTCTTCACGGTTGGGCTGAACCGTGCCGTGGCAGCCATTGCTGAGAAGAAGGCCAACCCAGGGCGCAGGCAGGTTGCAAAACCGCTCAAGGAACTCGGTGAACATCCAGAGCTTGGCGGACCGGTTAATGTCATGAACGGTCGCTATGGCCCTTATGTGAAGCATGACAAAATCAACGCCACCCTTCCGCGCGGCAAAAAGCCTGAAGAGGTGACCATGGAAGAGGCCGTTCAGCTGATCGCAGAGCGCGCCGCCAAGGGACCTGCCAAGAAAAAAGCAGCCAAAAAGAAGACGGCAAAGAAAAAGACAGCGAAAAAGAAAACCGCCAAGAAAAAGACGGCGAAGAAAGCTGCGAAGAAAAAGACCGCGAAAAAGAAGACTGCTGCAAAGAAAAAGGCAGCCACAAAGACAGCGGCAACCGACGAGACGGCTGAAGCGACGGACTAAGCGCCTTGGCCTCACCCAAAAAGCCACCCGCCAAGAAAAAACGCGCCCGAAAGCCGAAAAAACCGGACGTAACCCTGCCGACCCGCGACCAGATCATGGCGTTTGTGTCGGAGTCGCCCGGCAAGGTCGGAAAACGCGAAATCGCCAAAGCCTTTGGCATCTCCGGCGCGCAACGTATTGGCCTGAAACGCATTCTGAAAGAACTCACCCAGGAAGGTCTCCTCAAAAAGGAAGAAGGCAAGTCGCTGTCCAAGCCTGGGGAGATGCCACCGGTTGCCGTCATCGACATCACCAAGCGCGACCAGGACGGTGAACTGATTGCGACACCCAACAATTGGTCAGGCGACACGCCCATCCCTGAAATCGTGATCGTGCCGGGCGATGACAAAGAACGCACACGCGGTGCGCCCGCAGGCGTCGGCGACCGTGTCCTGGCCCGCATCACCAAGACCAGCGAAGAAGGCCCTGCTGACTATCCTTACGAAGCGCGCGTCATCCGACGCATCGGCAAGGGTAACGAGAATTTCCTCGGCATCTTCCGGAAGACGCCGACGGGTGGTCGCATTGTGCCGGTCGATAAGAAGGCCCGAAACGAATACGAGGTCACCCGCCCGCATATCGGCGAAGCGCAAGAAGGCGATCTCGTTCTGGTTGAAGTCATGCCGGGACCTCGCTATGCGCCACGCCGCGCCAAAGTTAAGGAAAGCTATGGCCGAGGTGATGAACAGCGCTCCATCAGCCTGATCGCCATTCACGCCCACGGCATTCCTGATGCGTTTCCAGAAACCGTGATGGCGGCGGCTGATGCGGCAAAGCCGGTGCGGCTCACCAAAGCCCGCGACGACCTCCGTGACGTACCTTTGATCACCATCGACCCGCCGGATGCGCGAGACCATGACGACGCGGTCGCGGCCATGGCCGACGATGATCCCAATAACAAAGGCGGCTGGATTGTCTATGTGGCCATTGCCGACGTCTCTCACTATGTGCAGAGCGGCGGTCTGCTCGACAAAGAAGCGCTGAAACGCGGCAACTCCACTTACTTCCCGGATCGTGTGGTGCCGATGCTGCCGGAACGCATCTCAAACGATCTCTGTTCCCTTCGCGAAGGTGTTGACCGTCCCTGCCTCGCGGTCCGCATGGTGTTCGACAAGAACGGTCAGAAGAAGAGCCACAAGTTCGTGCGTGGCATCATGCGCTCGGCGGCGAAACTCTCTTATGCAGAAGCCCAAGCCGCGTTCGACGGTAATCCGGACCCGCGTTTCGCCGACATCCAAAAGCAGGTTATCGAACCGCTCTGGAACGCCTACAAGGCGATGGCAAAAGCACGCGACAAACGCGGTCCCTTGGCGCTCGATCTCCCGGAGCACAAGATCGTCATCGACCGGGACATCGGCAAAATCAGCGAGATCAAAATCGCCGACAAGTTTGAATCCATGCGGGTCATTGAAGAATGCATGATCCAGGCAAACGTCTGCGCGGCAGAATCCCTAGAAGGAAGAAGGTCACCGCTCATCTATCGGATTCACGACGCACCAAGCCGTGAAAAGCTGATGGCGCTTTCCGAGTTTCTGGAAACGCTGGACATGAAGGTCGCCAAAGGCGCCGTCATGAAGCCCGCGCAGTTCAATCAGATCCTCCATAAGGTGAAAGACACCAAATATGCTCAGATGGTGAGCGACGTTGTCTTGAGAAGTCAGGCACAAGCCATTTACGCGACTGACAATCTCGGACACTTTGGTCTGAACCTGCGTCGCTACGCGCACTTTACGTCCCCCATCAGACGGTATGCCGACCTCATTGTTCACCGCAGCCTCATCAGTGCACTGAAGCTTGGCAAGGATGGTTTGAGCGACCAAGACGTGAAACTGATGTCGCAAACCGCAGAGCATATTTCCCAAACAGAACGCCGCTCCATGGTCGCCGAACGCGACTCCAACGACCGCTACATAGCTTCCTATCTGGAAAAACAGGTCGGCGCGGAGTTTGCGGGTCGTATCTCGGGTGTGACTCGGTTTGGTTTGTTCATCCGGTTGAACGAAACCGGTGCCGATGGACTCGTCCCCATTGCGAGCCTCGACAATGATTTCTTTCACCATGACGAAGGCGCCCATGCCCTCATTGGTGACAGAACCGGCATCCGATATCGCATTGGCGATCAGGTGCGGGTCCGTCTGGAAGAAGCAACGCCGGTAACCGGCGGCCTGCGCTTTACGCTGCTCGAAGGGGGCAGCCAGGCCAAGGGCAAACGGCGGGGCAAAAGCGGCGGGCGTCCTGGTGGTCGCGGAAAGCCCTACAAACGCAGCGGTGGCCGAAAGTCCCGGCCACGGGGCCGGAAATAGCGGAAAAACGGCGGCACTGGACGGGTTTGCCGCGCGTCACCCTGCCACATTGGCGAAATTCACGACCAACATCATGTTACGCTCACCAAGGTCGTCCGGAGAAAGCTCATGACAAGTATCGCAGATGCAGCAGACGAACAGCGCTCGGTATGGCAATCGATCCGCCGGGGCGCTGCTTTCAAATGCCCCTCATGCGGTAAGGGTCAGGTTTTCCGCAAATATTTGAAGGTCACTGACAATTGCGGCCACTGCGGTGAAGAGCTGCATCATCACCGCGCTGACGATGCGCCCCCCTACTTCACCATTTTCATCGTCGGCCACATCGTGGTCCCGGCCATGCTCTGGATAGAGTTGGCATATCGGCCGGATGCATGGATTCACGCGGCCGTCTGGGGTCCCCTAACCTTGGCGCTTACACTCACCGTGCTGCCCATCACCAAGGGTGCCGTCGTTGGTATGCAATGGGCCGTCAGAATGCACGGTTTCGGCGGCCACCAAGACTGATAAACGCAGCGTTATCTGTGGGTTAGACGCCTTTCTGGACAGACTCAGGCACAAAAGGCACATTGAGCTCAAAGCGTTTCCAGGATAAGTGCCAGGCGGTTATCCGCCAAAGGGTGTGAGCGGAAACGCGAACAAAAAGAGCTTAGCGCCATTTCACGCTTTTCAGATAAGTGAAAGTCGCTAATGGCGTGACCGCCGGTCGCGCCTTTTTCACGTGTGGAGGACGGCATGGCGGCCAGCAATAAAAGCAACAAAACGGCGACGGGAGCGTTTGACCCCAAGGAAGCACGCAACCAGGAATACCGGCAGGACAAGACACCCGCGGTCCGCCCAAAAGAGGCTGCCACCCTGATCATTGTGCGACGTGACGCTAAGAAGCCGCGCATCCTCATGGGCAAGCGTGCGGCGGGTCACAAATTCATGCCCAACAAGTTCGTTTTCCCGGGTGGGCGGATGGATGTCGCGGACAGCCGCGTGAAAGCGCACAAAGGCCTGCGTGCGCCTGTTGAGCGGCGCTTGTTGGACCGGATGCGCGGCACGCCCAGCCCCAACAAAGCCCGTGGCCTTGCCATGGCCGCCATCCGAGAGACGTTTGAGGAAACCGGCCTCGTGATCGGCAAGAAGGTGAGCGAACCCTTTCAGACCCGCAACGCTGAGTGGCAGGCCTATTACAATGAGCATGTAGCCCCAGACCTATCAGCGGTGGATTTCATTGCGCGTGCCATCACGCCCCCCTATCGCAATCGCCGCTTCGACACCCGTTTCTTCATGATTGATGCGGATCAGATCCAGGGCGATCTGCATGACACGGACCGCGCGTCCGGAGAGCTGCTGGAACTTCATTGGCTGGAAATCGGCGATGCCTTTGACCTCGATCTTCCCAACATCACGCGGATGATTCTCGGCGAAATGCAGGAACGGTTAGAGCTGCCGAAAGCGGCACAGACGAAACGCCCCGTCCCCTTCGTTCATTTTCGCGGCGCCAATCCCGTGAGAGACACTTTATGAACGCACCGACACCAACCCCTGGCAAAGCAGTTAAGCCGCGCGACGCCGCTTCACTCGTGCTGGTCGATGAAACAGGCTCGGAGCCGCGCATTCTTATGGGCAAGCGCCACGCCAAGATGAGTTTCATTCCGGACGCTTTCGTGTTTCCTGGCGGCAAGCTGGACCCCCATGATCATGAAGCCCGGCCCGCGACAGATCTGCTGGGCGATCCTAGCCTCGGCCATACCGGCGCGTCCAAAGCAAAGACCTTGGCCCTCGCAATGGCGGCCGTCCGGGAGACCTTTGAAGAGACGGGTATGCTGCTTGCCGACAAAGGGGACATCGGTCCAGCTACCGGTGAAACCTGGGGTCAGTTTCGGGATTTAGGTCTCGCGCCAGCGCTCCACCACATCTCCTTCATGGCGCGCGCCATCACACCGACGGTAAGCCCGATCCGCTTTCATGCCCGCTTCTTCAAGGCCGACGCGGCATCGCTCACGGGCACGCTCAAAGGAAGCGGAGAACTGAGTGATCTCGACTGGTACCCGCTGTCAGAAGCGCTGAAACTGCCGATTATCGACGTCACCGAGTTCGTCCTGACCGAACTGAAAAATTCTGCTGAAGGTAATCCCCGGGCCTTGCCACCGCTGTACTGTTATTTGAACGAAAAACCGAGAGTTCTTGAGCCAAAACCCCGATAGCAGGAACTTGCATGGCTGACATTGCAGAAATGGCGAAAGACTTGACCCCGCGCGAACGGACCATCAGCCTTGCCGCCGTCATCGCGTGCATATCTTCTGTTGGCATCGGCCTTGGCGTCTCAATCCCCTTGCTTGCCCTGCTTCTCAACGAACAAGGGGTTTCCAGCACCCTCATCGGTCTCAACACGGCGATGCCGGCGCTGGCCACATTGGTCGCAACGCCCTTCATAGCGCCCCTCCTCCGGCGCGTATCAACGGGCACATTCTTGCTGACCTGCATCGCTGTGTCGGCCACCTGCATGCCGCTATATTTTGTCTTCAACAATGTTTGGGCATGGTTCCCGTTGCGTTTCATAAACGGGCTGGCCATCACGGGCCTTTTTGTAGTGAGCGAGTTTTGGATCAACCAGCTCGCCGACGATCGACGGCGCGGCATGTTGATGGGCATCTACTCGACAGTCCTGTCCGGCGGTTTCCTTCTTGGTCCCATCACCCTGTGGCTCATTGGAAAAGACGGCGTCGCACCGTTTCTGACCATAAGCGCCCTCACACTGGCCGCAGGGCTTCCGATCCTCTACGCCCGAGCCCTTGCACCCCAGGTGAATGAAAAGCCAAGTCGCGGCTTGCTGGCCTTTCTCGCCGTCGCCCCGGCTGCAACACTGGCGGGACTTGTCTATGGCGCCACTGAAACCAACATGATGAACATGCTGCCGCTCTACGCGATACGCGTAGGCATGACGGAGGATATTGCAATCGCCGTATTGGGCGTCTTTGTCGCGGGCAACATGCTCTTCAACATTCCGATCGGCATGGCCTCAGATCGGATTGATCGGCGAACGGTGCTGCTGATTTGTGCCGGCTTTGGTTTTGCCGGAACCGCGCTGCTCCCCCTGATTTCTCAGTCCGTCTACATCTTCTTCCCGGCCCTTTTTGTCTTTGGGGGCGTTGTCGTCGGCATGTACACCGTTGGGCTGGCGCTCTTGGGAGAACGCTTCAAGGGTGCTGACTTGGCCACGGCGAATGCGGCCTTCGTCCTCATGTATTCGACCGGAGCGCTCTTCGGGCCCCCCATCGCAGGCGCAGCGATGGACGTCTGGGACCCCCATGGACTCGCCATCGCCATGGCAGGGATCTGCGGTGCCTATCTGCTGATTGTCGGCTGGCGCTGGTCCGGCAACAGACCGGCTGAAAAGCTCAAATAAATGGCTGAAAAGCTTGTGTTTTGGGGCTCTTGACTTATGCGCCCCGCCGGGTAGTCTGCGGCAACTTTTTCAAGGGCGCCGGAATCTGTACGGGGCGCCCGTTTTATTTGAGGAATTGGTGATGGCGAAGCCAACCACAATCAAAATCAAGCTGGAAAGCACAGCCGGCACGGGCTTCTACTACGTGGCCAAAAAGAACGCGCGCACCATGACGGAAAAGATGGTCGTCAAAAAGTATGACCCTGTTGTTCGCAAGCACGTTGAGTTCAAGGAAACCAAAATCAAATGATTTTGGCCGGCCCTTCCAGGCCGAACGAAAAGAATAAGGCAGGCCCTCGCGCCTGCCTTTTCTTTTGCGCGGATGCCAACCATGAAGGAACCTGGGCAATATGACCGCGGCACCCTTTGATGCAGTGCTGTTTGATATGGATGGCACGCTCATCGATACAGAAAGCCTCTATTTGGAGGAATGGGTGCGCGCGGCAGATCTGCAAGGCTTCACGCTCACGCATGAGCTATGGCATCAAATGCTCGGCCGACCAACGGTAGACTGCCACCGGTTGGTGCAGGACGCATTTGGCCCACGTTTCAAATTGGAGGTGTTTGCAACCGAATATAGGTCTCGCCTGAACGAAAAGCTGGAAAGCCATGTCCCCGTTATGCCAGGTGTCCTCGATTTGCTGCACGACCTGAAGACAATTGGAATGCCCCTTGCTGTTGCAACCTCGGCGACACGCAAAAGTGCCGATGCCTACCTTGCGACAGCAGGCCTACGAGAGTTTTTCAGTCACGTTATTACCAGAGACGATGTGGATCAGGGCAAACCCCATCCGGAACCGTTCCAGAAGGCTGCAGCAGCCCTTTCCGTTGCGCCTGAGCGCTGTATCGCATTGGAAGACACCGAGGCGGGCATTCGTTCAGCACACCATGCTGGCGCGATCCCTATTATGATTCCCTCCCTCAAGCAGCCTGATACCGATGTTGCTGAGCTCTGCCACCTCATCTGCGATGACATGCACGAGGTTCGTGCGCATCTGCGCCCGGTGTTGGAACTCTGAACTTTGGGGAAAAGGGGTGGCCGATCGAACACGTGACGTAACAGAGGAGGCCACTCCTACCACGCCCCGATCGGCCGGTCCCGCGGACCCAGGAGATGCGGCGGACCCAGGCACACGCGAGATCAAACTCTCTTCTTCAGTGGAAAGCCCCAGCTTGCCCTACGCAAAGCATGCCAGATTTTGCGGCCCCCAACCGTCACACTATGGTGAAAAACAATTATAGCACAGCCCCATCCGAACATGAAGAATTGGTGGAGCGCCCCGGCCTAAGGCGTTGGATTATAATAAAAAATTAAGGTTAACAGCACCCGTTTTTGCCTAAAACCCTGAACTGCTTTAGAAATTTTGACCCTGCTCAGCTCAGAGATCGGCTTTACGCAGCTTCGGTATTCACCCGGTTGCGTCCATCTCTTTTTGCTTTGTAGAGGGCCTGGTCCGCCCGCTCAAGAAGGGCTTCAGCGCTGTCGTATGGCCAGATCGCACCGGCAAGACCGATGCTCACAGTCACTTCGATTGCGTGCTCAATCTCTGTCTTAAAAGCCCGCTCCGCCACCCGAGACCGCAACCGCTCGGCAATAGCAATTGCTGTTTCGGCCTCAGTGTCTGGCATGACCACGACAAACTCTTCGCCACCAAGCCTGCAGGCCAGGTCAATACCCCTGACATTCGCGGATACACGACGTCCGAATTCCTGAAGAACTTCGTCACCCGCCGCATGGCCGTAGGTGTCGTTCACGGCTTTGAAATGGTCGATATCCAGCAACATCAGCGATAGCGGCTTGCCACTATGTGCCCCCTCTTCCACCAGGGTTGTCAGGTGGTTGGTCATATAACGACGGTTGTAGAGCCCTGTCAGCGCATCGGTGAACGCCATTTCCAGACTACGTTGGAAATTGTCTTTCAACTGATCCTGATAGCGTTTGCGGCGCAGCTGCGTGCGGCACCGGGCCATAAGCTCATTCCGCTCAACAGGCCGCATCAGATAGTCGTTGACGCCCATATCGAGGGCCCGGACCAGACGGCCCATGTCGCCTTCTTCCACCATCGCCAAAATAGGTGTCTGGCGGGTCGCATCGAGAGACCGCATCTGCGAGCAAAGGCGGAGTCCATCTTCTTCCTTAAGCGACAAAGAAATCAGCACAAGGTCATATTCGTCACTTGCCGCCAATTGCATCAGATCAGCTGCACTTTCCGCTACAGTGACTTCATGCTGCTCGTTCAGCATCTCGCAAAGACGTGACCTCTGCCGTTCGCGGTCATCGACCACAAGACACCTACCACCCAGGTCGCTGGGCAGATCGTTTGCACCAGAGTCTTTGCCCCCAATGCGTTGACCTGTAGAGTCCCGCATGCGTAATTCATCGGTCAGGGTCTTCAGCCGCACCAAGCTCTTGACCCGCGCAAACAAGGCAATGTCATTGATCGGCTTTGTCAGAAAATCGTCGGCGCCGCTTTCCAGCCCTTTGACCCTGTCGGACTGCTGGTCGAGGGCCGTCACCATGACGATCGGAATATGGAGCGTTTCAGGAAGCTGCTTCAGGCGTTCGCAAACCTCATATCCGTCCATGCCCGGCATCATCACATCGAGCAGGACGATATCCGGCTGTTCACTCTGCGCCAATTCAATAGCAGTTGGCCCATCCGGCGCTTGAATGACGTCGAAATATTCAGCCGTCAACTTCGCTTCCAGAAGCTTCAAATTGGCTGGAATGTCATCAACAATGAGAACTCGGGCGGTCACGACTTACCCCAAAAAACGCTGAACCGTTTCCAGGAACTGCGTCACCGAGATCGGCTTCGCAATATAAGCCTCGCATCCGCCTTCGCGGATTTTCTCTTCGTCGCCCTTCATCGCAAATGCAGTGACGGCAACGACCGGAATTTCCCGCAGATTATCGTCTTCCTTGATCCACTTGGTGACCTCCAGGCCAGATACCTCCGGCAACTGAATGTCCATGAGAATCAGGTCAGGATGGTTGGATCGAGCGATTTCCAGCGCCTCGATACCGTCCTTCGTCTGAAGGGTCTGATATCCATGCGCGTCAAGAAGATCGTGAAAGAGCTTCATATTGAGCTCATTGTCTTCAACGATAAGAACCGTTTTCGACATCGCTTTCATAACTCCAACACCCCATACTCTACCTGCTAGGATCAGCAGCGCTGCCGGGCGGAGGCAGCTTGTGACACAAAAAATGACCGACTTTTCAGTCTTCCATCAGACCTCAATATCCTTAACCAATCCTTTAAGATTTGGGGGATATCCGCCAATATCCGTACTTGACCAGCACTTCATAAATATTTGGTTTCAAAAAGAAAATGCACACACCCCTATCCCCGGAAGCCGCCGAAGCCGTCGCTCTTCAGGCCCTCACCCATATCGCTGCCGATGAGGACCTTTTAGGCGCCTTTTTGGCCCAAACGGGCCTCGCAGCTGAAGAACTCAAGGCTCAGGCGACAGATCCAGCGCTCTTGGGCGGTGTCCTAGACTTTCTCCTGAGCGACGAAACCGGTCTTCTGGCCTTCTGTGAGGCGGTGAGTATGGAGCCGGAGTTACCAGGCCGGGCTCGACAATCGCTTCCAGGTGGCGAACAGGTGCACTGGACATGAGTTCTCCGACGGAATTGGATACGGCTGTCCGTGACGCCCTCAACAAGCTCCATCTGGATCCAACTCAGCCTCTGATCATCTCAGACGCTGACGAAGTCCTCCTTCAGTTTGTGGCGGGTCTTGAGCGCTATCTCGAACGACAGGACCTGTGGCTGGATCTTCAAACCTTTGCTTTGTCGGGAAACATCAAGCGCAAAGACACCGGCGAGCCCGTTCCAGTCGAAGAAACACCGGACCTACTTTCTGGTTTCTTCAAGGCTGAAGCGGGCAACCTGATCGCCGTCGACCATGCGGCCGACGCCCTGCGAACCCTGTCTCAGCGGGCACAAATCATCGTATTGACCAATGTCCCAACCGCCCAGCGAGATGCGCGCGCCGAAAGCCTTGCTCGCCAGGGCATGGATTATCCAGTCATTGCCAATAAAGGCCTGAAAGGCCCGGCTGTGAGCCATATTGCTGATGCCTTTACTGCACCCGTGTTCTTTCTCGATGACATTCCGCACAATCTCAAGTCTGTTGCGGAATCCCACGAAGAAAGCCGCCGACTGCATTTCATTGCAGACAAAAGACTGGCGAAACTCCTTCCACCCTCAGAGCATAGCCATTTCCATTCGAGCCACTGGCCAGACGCAAAGGCCTTTATGGAAGAAGAGCTCGCCGCCCAGGGGTTCTAGGAGAAGCCGGCTATGCGACTTGGGGTTGACCTTGGCGGGACGAAAATCGAAGCCATCCTGATGGACCCAGGCGGCGACATCGCTAAGCGCAAACGGATTGCGACGCCTCGCGGCGATTATGCCCAAACAGTCATCGCGATCCGTGACCTCATCAGTGATGTTGGCGGCGACGCGCCTAAGTCCCTGCCCGTCGGGATCGGTATCCCGGGAACGGTGTCCCCGGCGACCGGACTTATCAAAAACGCCAACTCAACCTGGCTCATAGGCAAAGCCTTCGATAAGGATCTGGCACAGGCGCTAGGCCGGCCTGTACGCCTAGCCAATGACGCGGACTGCTTCACCCTTTCTGAAGCCGCCGATGGCGCCGCCACTGGTCATGCGTCGGTTTTTGGCGTCATCCTTGGGACAGGCGTGGGCGGCGGCATAGTCATCAATGGAAGCCCTGTAGCCGGTCCGAATGCCATTGCGGGCGAATGGGGACACAATCCACTTCCCTGGCCTAATGCAACGGAGTTCCCTGGTCCGCCTTGCTATTGCGGGAAATCTGGCTGCATTGAGACCTGGCTATCCGGGCCATCTTTAGAGCGCCATGCGGCATCTCAAGGACTATCCGGCTTGAAGGCTCTGGAGATTGCTGACGCAGCTCGGTCTGGCAAAGAGGAAGCTCAGATGCTCATCGATCAATATTCGGATCGGCTGGCGCGTGCCCTCGCCGGAGTGATCAACATTCTTGATCCAAATGTGATTGTGCTCGGTGGAGGCCTCTCCTCCATCGAACAGCTCTACAGCCTCGTTCCGCAAAAATGGAAGAATCATATCTTCTCCGACACGGTTGTGACGGAGCTAAAACGAAACACCCATGGGGATTCGAGCGGTGTGCGTGGCGCCGCGTGGCTTTGGCCCGAAACAGAGGGCTGCTGACATGGCCCTACCCACTCACGGATACTGTCGGGATTGCCTTACGCCTGTGCCAAAGGGCAAAACCAGGTGCCCTGCCTGCCGCCGCCCAAGAGTTCTGCATCATCCAGAGCTTCATAAGCTCAGCATCGCCCATCTGGATTGCGACGCCTTCTACGCAGCCGTTGAGAAGCGCGACAATCCGGAACTGAAAGACAAGCCAGTGATTATCGGTGGCGGCAAGCGCGGCGTGGTGAGTACCGCGTGTTACATCGCCCGCATTCACGGTGTCGGTTCCGCAATGCCCATGTTTAAAGCGCTCAAAGCTTGCCCCGAGGCGGTCGTGATCAAACCCAACATGGAAAAATACGCCAAGGCCGGCGGCGAAGTGCGCGCCTTGATGCGGGAGCTAACACCTTTAGTGGAACCCCTCTCCATCGATGAAGCTTTCATGGACTTAAGCGGGACAGAGCGCCTACATCACGCGCCACCGGCCCTCACCATGCTCCGTCTGGTAAACCGCATCGAAGAGGAAATCGGCATCACCGTGTCGGTCGGCCTCAGCTTCAACAAATTCCTGGCGAAGGTTGCGTCCGACCTCAACAAGCCCCGCGGCTTCTCCGTCATTGGAGAAGAGGAGGCCATGGAGTTCTTGGGCGACAAGCCGGTTTCCATCATCTGGGGCGTCGGTAAAGCATTTAACGCAAAGCTCAAAAAGGACGGCATCACGCTGGTGCGTCACATCCGGCAATATGACGAGAGCACCCTCATGGCACGCTACGGGTCCATGGGACGCCGTCTGTGGCAATTATCCAATTGCCAGGACAGCAGACGGATTAAGTCCCACGGAGCAGCCAAGAGCATTTCGGCAGAAACCACCTTTTTCGATGACATCACCGACTTAGAAGAACTGAAACGTAAGCTTTGGCCGCTTTGCGAGAGGGTCGCCAAACGTGCAAAAAAAGCGGAAATTGCCGGCAAGACCGTCACGCTAAAGTTGAAAACGGCGAGCTTTAAATCTCGAACCCGGAGCCAGACGCTTCCCAACCCAACGCTTCTTGCCGATGTTCTCTATCAGACGGCTCTACCTCTCCTAGAACCAGAAGCAGACGGCACGCCATTTCGTCTGATGGGGATTGGCATATCATCACTGACCGACGCCGACCTCGCCGATCCTGCCGATCTTCTGGACCCGAACGCCACCCGTCGCGCCGAGGCCGAGCGCGCCATGGATACAGTCCGGGAAAAGTTTGGCGAAGACGCCATCAAAAAAGGGCGTGGCCTAAAGCGCTAACCGCTAACAGGGATCGGGTTTTAGATAGGTGAGGTCCGTAAGTGTGCCATTAATGACGATATCACCATAATCCAGGCGCATGTTGGAAGATACGCCGTTGGCAAACAGGCGGTACGAAACCTGGTAATCTGGCAAGCCTTCCTGTTCATGCGGCAGGAAATAGCTCACCTGCACCGGCCAGGATGATGCCGTCGTGATATCCAGTCCTTCGCCATCAATAGCAGCTTCGTCAATCTTGGCATCACCCAGTTTTCCAATGAACGAACTCACGAGAAAGTAATGGTCTGTCTCCGCCCCTTCAAAGACGGATGCACTCATGAGCGATTTCCCCGCCTCAGCCATCTCGACAAGGTCACGCACAAATTCGCTGGGAAAGATGATCTCGTCGGGCAAGTCCAGGACAACATCCCTCGGCCTAGAGAAGGTCGCATTAACCGCGGGCCCGGATCTGTCCGCAAAACCCGAGACTGTTTCCTCCAGCTGGGACCCGGCATAGCGTTGAACTTCAAAGCGGAACTGATCTCCATCGCCGCTTTCCCAGGAGGTCATACGAAGGTCGCGAACCATGACACCACCATCCGTGTCGGAAAGTTGGGTTACCAGCCTTTGGGTGAGGGTAAACCCGTCGCAGCTATTGCCGGTCCACTCCAACACCATGCGGCCTGTAAGACCGGCGATGTCAGCGCTTGTTTCCGCCGCCGACAGCTTAAGGTCATAAACGGCACGGTGGTTGGCGAGCTCGGCAGCAACGGCGCCACTTACCCACCCGCTCAAAAGCACCACCGACAAGCCACTTGCGAGAGCAGAAAATTGCGGCAATGGTACCGCGCGACGCCTCTGTCGCTGACGTTCTTCAGATCGAAAAAGTTTCATGTCCAAACCAAGAATCCTCGTTACGCGAAAGCTCCCACCGACCGTCGAAGAAAGACTGCAAAAAGACTATCAGGCGGACCTTAACCGAACAGATGAAATTTATGGACAAGAAGAACTGATTGGGCGGGCGAAAGACGCAGATGCGCTTTTGGTGACCGTGACCGACCGGATTGACCGTACATTCATTGCGCATCTGCCCGACACCTTAAAAATGATCGCCACATTCTCCGTTGGATATGACCAGATCGATGTGCCTGCTGCCCATGAGCGCGGGATCGTCGTCAGCAACACGCCGGGCGTGCTGACCAACGCGACGGCGGATATCGCGATGCTTCTTTTGCTGGGCGCTGCCCGCGGCGCCGGGAATGGCGAAACCGCCATCCGGCAAAACACCTGGGAGAATTGGGCGCCGACAGGCTTATTGGGTCGTGATTTCACCGGAAAACGCTTAGGCATTCTCGGCATGGGCCGAATTGGGCAGGCCCTCGCCAAACGCGCGCGCGCTTTCGATTTGACGATTCACTACCACAATCGAAACCGCCTAGAAGAGTCGGAAGAAGGAGGGGCCCACTATCACGAACGCCTAAAGGGTCTTCTCCCAAATTGCGACTTCCTGTCAGTTCACGCCGCATCAACGCCAGAGACGCGCGGAATCATCAACGCTAAGACACTTTCCTGGCTCCCTCGCGGCGCCGTTGTCGTGAACACGGCCCGCGGTGACCTGGTCGATGACGACGCGCTCATTGAAGCGCTAGGTTCTGGTCATGTGGGTGCCGCCGGTCTCGACGTCTATAACAACGAACCCAATCTGGATCCACGCTACAGGACGCTCCCAAACACATTTTTGCTTCCCCATTTGGGCAGCGCCACCCTTGAAACGCGAACGGCCATGGGCTTTTGCGCCCTCGATAATCTGGACGCTTTTTTCTCCGGCGACCCGGTCCCTAACCGAGTCATCCCCTAGGCAAACAAAAGCCGTCAAGACGACAAACACCCGGCAAAATCTGCCGCTGCCCTCAATTCAACCCATGCTTTTGCTCAGTATCCCGCCATTCAGTGGCTGGCACGTCCTTTGCGACACCTCATGCGAACACATGCGCGAAAACCGTTTTAAAGCGCATCAAGGAGACCAGGCAATGGGCCAGCAGACACCAAACGACCCGACATTGGGCATTATCGGCGAGCGCATTCATCCCGTCATTGACACGATGGAAATGCGTCTTCGTTGTGAGCTCTTGCGCGAAGCTCAGGAGTCCGTCGACCCGAACACCGTTGTTGTCAAAGCGCTTGAATATGCTGCGGAAGCAGAACAACGCATTGCAGAGCTAAATGCCCGTGTCCGCACACTGGAGTCTCTGGCTAAAACAGACGAGCTCACCGGCCTGCTCAACCGCCGCGGGTTCCACGATGTCATTCGCCGTGAGCTCCAAACATCTGCCCGTCACAAAGAGACGGGCGTTCTTGCCTATATCGACCTGGATGAGTTCAAACCAATCAACGACAAGCACGGCCACGCTGCTGGCGATGAAGTTCTCCGCGCTGTCGGGCGGCAACTCGGCACCAACATCCGCGCAACCGATTTTGCTGCACGCCTTGGTGGCGACGAGTTCGCTGTTCTGTTTGTGCGCGCTGACCATATTCCCGCGCGCGAGCGCGCCCGGTGCATGCTGCAGGAACTCAACAGTCTAACGGTTACCTGGAAGCGCAAAAAAATCCACGTCCGCGCAAGCATGGGGCTCGCAAACTACACAGGCGAAACCGCATTTGAAGAGCTATTGGCTCAATCGGATCGGGCAATGTATCGCGAAAAGCGCAAAGCGACTGAAAGCCGCTCAGCTTCCACTACTCGGTAACGCCGGCTCCGGCTGAGTGAGACGGCGGATCGCACCCCCGCCTTGCGCAAGGACCGGGGTCGGAACCTGCACCACTTTGCGGTCAGAAAAGACTGTTTCCAGGATCGATGCGGCCACCCTGTCGTTAGGGTCGCCATATGACGGAACAATCACCGCTTTGTTCGCTACATAGTAATCCAAATAGTTTGAGGCTAACGGTTTTCCGTCCAAGCCGACCTGCCTGTTTTGAGGAAGCGGAACGGATGTGACCGTGAACTTTTCACCCTTTGCGGAGACCGCCGCCTCTAAGTGCGCCCGATTATCGTCCAGAGTTCCGCGGTCAAGATCATTTGGGTCAGAGATCTCCGACACCAACACATGGCCGCGCCCCGCGAAAACGGCGACCCGACTGACCTGCCCCGCTGTCGGATCGGCAGCTAAACCGCCCCCAAGCCACACCACCTTCCGGACACCGAGAAAAAGCGCGAGCCTCTCCTCGATTTCCGGACGCGTCAGCTCCGGGTTCCGGTCTTCATTGAGCAGACACTCTTCTGTCGCGAGAATGGTCCCAAACCCGTCCGTGCTGATCGCCCCACCTTCCAGAACCATATCTGCAGAGAAACACTTTGTATTTTGGTGACGGAGAACTTTTTCGGCGAGCCCGGCATCCTGGGCATACCCGTGAACAGTGTTGCCCCACCCATTAAATTGCCAGGCAATGCCCGCAATAGCGTCTTCCCCATTGCTCAGAAACATGGGCGCCGTATCCCTGGCCCAGCAATCGTCTATCGGCAGCTCCAGAAATTCCACGTTTTTGTTGCGGCCGCAAGCAAAGCGCGCCTGAGCCGCGTCCTCTTCGCGCACAATAACGATCACGGGCTCATATTGGGCAATGGTCCGAATGACCTCCGCCGCTTCGGCATAAGCCTGTGGCATCAGATCCCGCCACCGGTCGGTTCTTGATGGCCACTGCACCCAGCACCGCGCATGCGGTTCCCACTCTCCCGGCAGAAAAAACCCCTCACCAACAGGAGAGTGCAAATAATCGTCCATAAGGTCCCCTAATCAGACTCAAAACGCTGCGCAGACCGTCCATTGTGCCGTAAACTAGCAAGAAAGAAACAGCCCCGTTTGGTTCGGGAGACAGGATTTTATGATGAGTAGCAGTGCGTCAGATAAGTTGTCCGAGTTGGGCATCACCCTCCCAAAACCAACACCCGCAGCAGGGACTTATTCGCCCTATGTCGTGTCGGGCAATCTTGTCTTCATCTCTGGTCAGGTGCCGGTCGGCCCGAACGGCCTAGAGTTTCAAGGCAAAGTCGGCGATGCCTTTACGGTTGAGGAGGCCAAGGCCGCAGCACGTCTCTGCGGGATCAACATCCTCGCACAGCTGTCTGCGGCACTCGACGGCAACCTGGACCGCGTCACCCGCTGCGTCAAACTCGGTGGTTTTGTGAATTCTGTGCCGGAGTTTGGCGACCATCCAGCTGTCATGAATGGCGCCTCCGACCTGATGGTCGACGTATTCGGTGATAAAGGCAAACATGCCCGTTTCGCCGTCGGCGCACCGTCCCTACCCTTCGACGTTGCGGTCGAAGTCGAAGCTGTCTTCGAGATCGCTTAAGGACGAAGGCTGGGACAAAGCAAATGGGTGACGCTGAACAGGTAGTGATGAAGGTCGTGCCCCGCATGGATGAAATTCCGGCGGCAGCATGGGACGCATGCGCCAATCCCGGCGGGGATATCCCAGATATTCCTTTCTTGTCTCATGCCTTCCTCAAAGCCCTCGAAGATAGCGGGTCTGCGACGGCCCGCACCGGTTGGGCGCCCCACCATCTAATTCTCGAGGAGACCGACGGAAGCCTCGCCGGCGTGGTGCCTATGTATATGAAAAGCCATAGCCAAGGAGAGTATGTCTTCGACTATGGCTGGGCGGACGCGTTTGAGCGCGCTGGCGGAAACTATTACCCAAAATTACAAGTGTCTGTGCCGTTCACACCGGCCACCAGCCGGCGCATTCTCGCGCGGCCGGGCCTGTTTCAGGAACGCACTGAAGACCAGCTGACCGCCGGCATGATTGAACTTGCGCGCCAGCTCGATGTTTCGTCCGTGCATCTCACGTTTTTGCCGGAGAACCAGTGGACCCGGCTGGGCGAGCTGGGGTTCCTACAACGGACGGACCAGCAGTTTCATTGGCTGAACAATAACTACGAAACATTTGACGACTTTTTGAATGACCTTGCGTCCCGCAAACGCAAAAACCTCCGAAAAGAACGGGCGCGCGCCGTCGAAAACGGCATCGAGATTGAATGGGTGACGGGCGCCGATCTGACCGAAACCCACTGGGATGCGTTTTTCGAGTTTTACACCGACACCGGCATGCGCAAATGGGGCTCGCCCTACCTCACAAGGGAATTCTTCTCCATGGTTGGGGAAACCATGGCCGATGAAACGCTGCTTGTGATGGCGAAACGCCCAACGAGTCAGGGCGAACGCTACATCGCAGGCGCGCTCAATTTTGTGGGGTCCGAAACACTGTTCGGTCGGAACTGGGGCTGCATCGAGCACCACCCATTTCTGCACTTTGAGGTCTGCTACTATCAGGCCATCGACTTCGCCATTTCCCGAGGGCTGAAAAAAGTCGAAGCGGGCGCCCAAGGCGCCCATAAGCTCGCGCGGGGTTATTTGCCAACGCACACTTATTCCGCCCACTATATTGCCAATCCGAGCTTTCGGGAGGCGGTGGCAAACTATCTTGAGCAGGAACGACGTCACATAGATCATGACGTCGCAGCCCTCAGCAAACACGCTCCCTTCCGGCAGGCGAGCGACGACAACTAGGAAACATCTATGGCGTATGATGAGAACAATATCTTCGCAAAAATTCTGAGAGGCGAAGCGCCTTGCATCAAGGTCTATGAGGATGACAAAACATTTTCGTTCATGGATGTCATGCCTCAGGCCGATGGCCATACGCTTGTTATTCCAAAAGCGCCTGCAGAAGATCTTTTCGACCTTGAACCTGATCATTACGCAGCGCTCGCCAAGGTCACCCAGAAGGTTGCCGCCGCCGTCAAGCAAGCCATCGGGTCACCCGGCGTGATGATTGCGCAGCTGAACGGCGCGGACGCCGGACAGACCGTCTTTCACTTCCACAACCATATTATTCCACGCTGGAGCGGCCTGGAGATGAAACTCCATGCCCGCGAGATGGCCGATATGGAAAAATTGGAAGAACAAGCAAAAAAGATACGTGCAGCGCTCTGACACGCGCACAGAACAAACATATCTATTGGGGGATAGACATATGTTGACCAAAAAGCTCACCGCGACACTGATGCTGTCTGCCGCGATGATCCTACCTGCAAAAGCTGCCGAAGGCCTGTCAGGATACACGCTCGAAGAGGTGGTCCCGGGCTCAGCATTTCATGGCATTCACGGAATAACTTTTACCTCAGACAATCGGATCTTGGCGGGCAGCGTTCTTGGCCGCGCGATCTATGAGATCGACGGAGAGACCGGCGAAAGTTCCGTCTTTATCGGCGCGCCAGAGGGCATGGCAGACGATCTGGAAGAAGGGCCGAACGGCGAACTCGGCTGGACCGCCTTCCTTGACGGCAAATATTATCTGAGAACGAGTGAGGGTGAAACGCTCACCCTGGCAGAAGGGCTGCCGGGCTTGAACTCCACTGCCTGGTCACCAGATGGCCGCCTTTTCACCACGCAGGTTTTCTTGGGCGACGCTCTCTATGAACTCGACCCAGCCGGAAACGCCCCTCCCCGCAAAATCATGGAGGGCATGGGAGGCCTCAATGGGTTCGATTTTGGTCAGGATGGAAAGCTTTACGGACCGCTCTGGTTCAAAGGCCAGATCGTACGAGTGGACGTAGATGTCCCGGAGCTGGAAGTCATCGCGGATGGGTTTCAAATCCCCGCAGCCGTCAACTTTGACTCCAAGGGTAACCTTTGGGTTGTTGATACCGCGCGAGGCGAAGTCGTCCGTGTCGACATATTGAACGGCGACAAGACCGTCGTCGCGAAGGTGAACGCCTCAATTGATAATCTGGCGATCAGTGCCTCGGACGAACTCGTGATCACAAACATGGCCGACAATGCTGTGATCAGGATCGATACTGCGACCGGCGAAAGCACACCTCTGACAAGCGGCGCTCTGGCCGTTGCAGCCGACCTTGCTATGTTGACCGATGAGGACGGGAAAGAAACGCTCTACATTGCCGACCTCTTTTCATTCAGAACTCTCGACATTGAGTCGGGCGCTGTGTCTGAAGTGGGACGGGTTTTTGGGTCCAACATCGACTATCCGATCAGCGTAGGCGCCAATGGCGGCGAGATTGCACTGGCAGGTTGGTCGGCCGGCATGGTGCAGCGCTATGACGTGTCGACTGGCGAACTGGGCGATATCCATCACAACTTCACCACCCCGCTTGATGCCCTCCCGCTACCCGGCGGCGATACCCTTGTCGCCGAATACGCGCGCGGCGCCTTGGTGCGCGTGGACGGCAGTGATTGGTCCAAACGGACCGATATAGCAACCGGCCTTGCTGGACCGTCCACGCTGTTGGCCCTTGAGAATGGGAGTGTGCTGGTATCGGAAAACATCGCCGGCACCATTTCCGAGATTGACCTGGAAACAGGCGACAAGACAGTGATTGTCGAGAACCTAGCAGGCCCCGAAGGCTTTGATAGAGCAGCGGATGGCACAATCTATGTGGCAGAAGTTGGCTCGAAGCAGATTTCCATGATCTCTTCCTCCGGCGAAAAATCGGTAATCGGCAAAGATCTGCCCATTGGGTTTGCCGGACCAGAGGACGGCTTGCCCATTTATGTCCCAACAGGGCTTGCCGTCTCGGCGGCAGGCGATGTTTACTTTGCCTCCGACATAGAAGCTGCAGTTTATAAATTGGCACCACAATGATCGACGTTTTTCCTGAAGCAGAAGCACTTCCTCTTTTTCCAAGCAGGGATTTCAAGAAAACCATCGCCTTCTACGACAAGCTGGGATACGGCGTGCGTCTTCACAATCCAGGCGAATACCTGATCCTTGTGAACGGCCCGATGGAGATCCATTTCTTCCCGTACCCGGAATTGGACCCGACGACGAGCATTGTCGGCGCCTATTTTCGCTCCGACGATGTCGACACGCTGTTCGATATTCTCTCACCGGAACATTTGCCCACCGAGGGCATACCGAGACACGAGCCACCGGAAGACCGGTCTTGGGGAATGCGCGAGTTTTACGTCGTCGATGAAGACGGGACCCTGCTTAAGTTCGGACAGGAAATACCCGCAAACACAGCAACGTCTTAAGGCGCGTAGCTGGAGCGGCATTTGATGCCCCAATGGCCATCCTCGAGCGTTACGACGTAGATTGAGTCAAAGTGGCCGATCACGCTGTTATCCTCGCGGTACCGAGTGAAGCGCGTGTCAAAATGCACCTTGTCCTCGCCGGCATGAATAACCTCTCGCCGATCCCAACCTGAGTGGTGCCATCCGTCACCGAGGCTTTTGTCAAACATGTCTGGCTTGTGCCATCCCGGTCCATCGATGATCGCCATCGTGTTGGACGCCAAACGAATGCTTGGAAAGTTGAAGGTCTTCTCCCACGCCGCCAAATCACGCGCATTGAAGGCCGTCATGAACGCATCGAGACAGGCTTGCGCCCCGGCGATCGCTGTTTCGTTCCCCAAAATGTCCTCCCATACGAAAACAGCCGACCCGTGCTGGATCGGCTGTCTTTTGTTGTGTGTATTCTTTTAGTCAACCAGAAGCGGGACCTTAGGCACCGAGCCGCCATCACCGCCGGATCCATCATCATCCGGTTTGTCCGGCCCTTTGCCATCACCCTTACCAGCGGGTGGTTTCCGCGCTCTTGGCGGATTGGCTTCGAATTCGAACGCAAGCTCATCCTTGTCCGCATCGACTTTGACCCGGACGATGCCGCCTTTGGTCAACTGGCCAAACAGAACTTCGTCCGCCAACGGTTTCTTGATGTTCTCCTGAATAACGCGTGCCAGCGGCCGCGCGCCCAGCTGTTCATCATAGCCACGGTTAGCGATCCATCGATTGGCTTCTTGGGTCAACTCAATCGTGACATTGCGATCGGCGAGTTGAGCTTCAAGCTGAAGCACAAACTTCTCGACCACGCGGGCGATGACGTCTTCCGGCAGGTTCTGGAACGGGATAGTCGCATCCAACCGGTTGCGGAATTCAGGCGTGAAGAGCTTCTTGATTGCGTCTTCATCCTCACCTTCACGTTTGGTCCGACCAAACCCGATCGGTGCCTTGGCCATATCGGAAGCACCCGCGTTCGTTGTCATGATCAAGACAACATTGCGGAAGTCGATCTTCTTGCCGTTGTGGTCTGTGAGCTTCCCGTGATCCATGATCTGCAACAGAATGTTGAAGAGATCAGGATGGGCCTTCTCAATCTCATCAAGGAGCAGCACACAATGCGGATGTTGATCGACGCCATCGGTGAGGAGACCACCTTGATCGAAACCGACATATCCAGGAGGCGCACCGATAAGGCGGGACACCGTATGGCGTTCCATATATTCCGACATATCGAAACGCAGCATCTCGACGCCCATAATGTCAGCGAGTTGCCGCGCAACTTCCGTCTTACCAACACCCGTGGGACCTGAGAACAGGTAAGAGCCAATGGGCTTCTCAGGCTCGCGGAGACCAGCCCGAGCAAGCTTGATGGAAGACGCAAGCGCTTCAATGGCCTGATCCTGGCCATAGACGACCCGCTTCAACTCAACATCGAGATCTTTGAGCTTCTCAGTATCGGTTTTGGAGACAGATTTCGGTGGGATGCGTGCCATCGTGGCAACCACTTCCTCAATCTCTTTCACACCGACGGTCTTTTTACGACGGGTTTCGGGCTTCAGCATCTGACGAGCGCCGGCCTCATCGATCACATCAATCGCTTTGTCCGGCAGCTTACGGTCGTGCATATATTTTGCCGACAGGTCCACGGCCGACTTGATGGCATCGTTGGTGTAGCGCAGCGAGTGGAACTCTTCGAAATAGGGTTTCAGCCCTTTCAAGATTTTCACAGCGTCCGGAATTGACGGCTCCGTGACGTCGATTTTCTGGAAACGCCGAACAAGCGCCCGGTCTTTCTCGAAGTGCTGTCGATATTCCTTGTAGGTCGTCGACCCCATGCAGCGCAGCGTGCCGCTGGCGAGCGCTGGTTTCAGAAGGTTAGAGGCATCCATCGCCCCGCCGCTGGTTGCACCGGCGCCGATCACCGTGTGGATTTCATCGATGAACATGATCGCGCCTGGATAATCCTCCAGCTCTTTGATCACCTGTTTGATGCGCTCTTCAAAGTCACCCCGATACCGGGTACCAGCGAGCAATGTGCCCATATCAAGCGCGAAGATCGTGGCATCTTCCAAGACCGTCGGCACTTCACCCTGAACAATCTTCCGGGCAAGGCCTTCAGCGATCGCCGTCTTGCCGACGCCTGGGTCGCCGACAAAAAGCGGATTGTTTTTGGACCGGCGGCACAGAATCTGGATCGTGCGCTCAACTTCCTTGTCGCGCCCGATCAGCGGATCGATCTTACCGCCCTTCGCCTTCTCGTTGAGGTTGACACAATAAGCATCGAGAGCTTCGGTCGTGCTCTTCGGCGAACCGCCCTCCTCTGATGAAGATTGCATCTCATCATCTTCGGAAGCACCGCGTGGCGTTCGCGACTCGCTCATATCGCCGCGTTTCGCAATCCCATGAGAGATATAATTGACCGCGTCATACCGCGTCATTTCCTGTTCCTGCAGGAAGTAAGCGGCATGGCTTTCGCGTTCGGCAAACATGGCAACAAGCACATTCGCGCCCGTCACCTCTTCACGGCCGGAAGATTGAACATGAATGACTGCGCGTTGGATCACGCGCTGGAACCCGGCGGTTGGCTTCGCTTCTTCTTCCCCATCTACAATCAGGCTGGAGAGTTCATTGTCGATATAGTGCAGTAGCTGTTGGCGAAGGGCATCCAGATCCACATTGCACGCGCGCATAACGGCGGCTGAATCCTGGTCATCGAGCAGCGAGAGCAACAAATGCTCAAGCGTCGCGTATTCGTGGTTGCGCTCGTTTGCGAGCGCCAGCGCGCGATGAAGGCCTTCTTCCAAACTACGAGACAGTGATGGCACGACGTCCCTTTCTGTTGGCTGTGATCGAGACGACCGTCCCGATCAAACTCATACCCCGCCCTCTTCAGAATCTTCGCTCCGTTAAGAATCTGGGAACTATAAGAGTCTGGAGATTAGCTTAGCCGCATTCAAGCCCCTGTCCACGTAGATTTTGGGCGTGAGGCGGGGCCAATTGACCCAGTGGAAATGGGTCAGTCCCGCTCCATGGTGCATTGGAGCGGATGTTGGTTCTGGCGGGCAAAATCGACGACCTGGGTCACCTTGGTTTCGGCGACCTCGTAGGTATAGACACCACAGATACCCACACCATTCTGATGGACATGCAACATAATCGTGGTCGCTTCTTCCATGCCCTTATTGAAGAACTTCTGAATGACATGCACCACGAATTCCATCGGGGTGTAGTCATCATTCAGGATTAAAACCTTGTAGAGTGAAGGTTTTTTGGTCTTCGGCTTGGTGCGGGTTATGACACCGGTATTGGAGCCATTTCCCCCATCAAAATCGTCATCGCGGTCATTGTCAGCCATGCAGGGCTCAAAAACTCTCTTATGGGCCAAATCCACTGATCCAGCGCCCTTGAGGCGCACGAAATCGACCGTTCAGCCGCCGGTGATATTTGACCCATAAGATAATCCATGTCGGGTGATTTGTAAGGGACCTGAAGTCACAAAAACACGAGGGTAACTGCGCTGGATGCCCGATCCACCAAACCGCCGAACGTTCCCTTTTGCCTTCGCGACGTGATGCGCTGGTTTACCCACAGGTTTCGACCAGCATTAACCTTACGGTAACCGGTGTGGCGTAGGTTTGACCCTTGTAAAAATGCCTGAGTTTCTGCGCTTTTTCAGCGCATTAAGGCGAGTAAGGGACACGTTCCAGGAGCAGCACTCCCGGCGCGTGGAGTTTGACCATGTTGATGTTGATCCTGCCGGAAGCGATTGAAACAGCAAAAGTCTACGCGGAGTTGGCGCTTTTGGGAGACCCAGTTGAGTTCGCCCTTGGTGTCGCATTGTCCGCATTGGCGCTTCTATCGCTTCAGTAACACCGGAAGGGGCTGGTGGCTTTGGAAATGACCCGGGAAACGATGACGGCCGCAAAAGCTGATTCGCGGCGACGGACCACGTCTTTTGGGCACCTGGCAGCGCTGATTACGGCAGTCTTTATCGGATTGGCACTAGAAGGCCCAACCCCAGCTCACGCCAACAACAAATACGCCGCCGTCGTCATCGACGGCCACACGGGGCGGATTGTCTATTCCCGAAGTGCCGATCGGCCACGCTACCCGGCATCGCTGACCAAAGTAATGACCCTCTATGTGCTGTTTGAAGAACTGGAAGCAGGCCGCGTAACCCTGAATACGCGCATGCAGGTATCCCCACGTGCCGCAGAGCAACCACCATCGAAATTGGGCGTGCGCGCCGGAACCACCATCACCGTTGATGATGCGATACGCGCACTGGTCACGAAATCGGCCAATGACGTTGCCGTGGTTGTCGCAGAACACATCTCTGGCAGTGAATATCGCTTCGCTCAGCGCATGACCACGCGCGCACGGTCTCTGGGCATGCGCCGCACCCGCTTCATGAATGCGTCAGGCCTCCCGAACAACCGGCAGCTCACCACAGCCCGCGACATGGCCACCCTCGCCCAGCGCGTCCAGCGCGATTTCCCCGACTATTACAGCTTTTTCTCTGTCACAGAGTTTCGGTTCAACGGGCGTCGCTACACCAATCACAACAGGCTGGTCGGCCGCTATGCCGGCACCACAGGCCTGAAAACCGGTTATACGCGCGCGTCAGGCTTCAACCTCACAGCGACCGTGGAGCGCCAGGGCAAATACCTGATTGGCGTCGTTCTTGGCGGGCGCTCTGCGCGCTCCCGCGACGACCACATGGTCACCATTCTGGACCGGGCTTGGCGGAGCGCCGTGGCCATGAACACGCCACGCACCCGCCTCGCAGCCGTTCCGATGCCGCGCACACGGCCGGGTGCGCGACCAGCCACACGGTATGTCTTGGCGTCTGCAGTTAGCACGCCTGTTCCCGCCCCGCCCCCGCAAGGCGATGCCAACCTGGACATAGCCTTCTCCGGGCCTGAGGACCTCGCCCTGGTCGACACGACGACGCTCCAATCGACGGCTCTAGAGGCAGAAAGCGACGCGTTTAACCCATCAAGCTGGGTGATCCAGGTGGGGGCCTATGCGAGCCCCTCGGAAGCCGTCGCCCGCATCCGTCAGGCCGTGAACGCCGCGCCGGTGCTGCTGGCGAACGCCGTTCCCATCACCATGCCGGTTTCTTCAGCTTCACAGACCCTCTACCGATCAAGGTTTGGCGGTCTGGACGAAAACAATGCCCGGAAGGCCTGCCGGGAACTTTCTCGTGCTGCGATCACTTGTATCGCGATCCCCCCTCACGGATGGGGACGCTCAGCAAGCTTTGGCGGCTAGCACTTACTCTCCCAACAACAAGTCCTTCGCGGCATTCACCCGCGCCGCCAGCACCGTCGAGCCCCCATGGTCTGGGTGCAGCTTGAGCATCAGCTCCTTATGAGCCTTCCGGATGGCGTCAGCCGTCGCGCCGGGGCGAAGCCCCAGCACGTCATAGGCTTCTTCCCGGGTCATGGCGCCAAAGGAGCTGGCCTTCTGCCCACCTGCCTGCCGCGCGTCCTGCCGCCAGTCTGGACCCACATGGCGGTCGAGATAAGCCTCCAGAAGACGCGCGCTGTCCGCATCGACAGACACTTCCTGAAGCAACGCGTAAAGGTCCGACAGATTGAGATCGCTCAGCCGCGTACCCACAAACTGCCCCTGCAGGACCTTCCCATCCATTTCACCACTGTCATGGTCGAGCGACATGGACAGAAACGCGGTCTCTATGTCCGACGCCTGCCCCGGCGTCTTTGGCCCACCCCCAAAACCACCAGGAAACCGGCCGCCCATGCCCGGAATGGGCACACGACGTCCCATTAGCCAGAAACAGAACATGAAGACAGGGATAGCAAAGCCGAACCGACCGGTCAGCAACAGAACGAGACCGAGAAGCCCCGAGATTCCAATCCCAACATAGCGAATGACCTTCGCCAGCGACTTTGGGTCTGCCCGCGCAGCCAACTGCAGCAGCACAACAAATCCCAAGAGAAGAGCAACGACGAGAAGAAAGGTACTCATCGCTTCACCTGTGTGATGAGCTGTTGCACCTCGCGGCTTTGGCGCGATCCAATGCGCTCAAGCGCCTTTCGGCCGCCGGACGCATAGACAGCAACGGCGCGCAGCAGATCTTTTAACCGCGCAGCAGATCCCGCATCCAAATGGCAATAGGCACCCCCTGTCAGGCGGGCAATCTCTTGAAAAGCCCGCGCCGACACGGGATCACCACCGTCCTGAAACATGAAGGCCGGCAGGCCAAGTAGACCAAGTTGCCCGGCGGTGGCCGCAAGATCATCCACATTCTCTTCAACGCAATCGCCCACATAGACGAGCGCGTTGACCTTTGCTACTTGGGTCTCGCGAAGAGCGTGGGTAAGCACCCTGCCGATCTGGGTATGTCCGCCTCGGCAGCCAACACGGGTCATGGCCTGACCGAGCGCTTTTGCATCAGAGGCCCATTTGCTCGCAGAGAACTCGCCAAAGCCTCGAAACCAGACGAGCTGCACGTCAAGGCCTCCGAGATCGGCAGCGGCTTCAAACATTTCGCTTTGGATGCCGATGGCGCGATCCCAGCTCGGTTCGCGGCTCATTGTGGCGTCCATCGCAAACATCAGCCGCCCCCGTCCACCTCCTACCGTAGGCAGAGGTGCAGCTTTTACCTTGTCCAGAAAACTGTCGACGCTCGATGACGTTTCCTTGGAGGGAACATTATGTCGGTCTTTGGCCATCACCGCCTATTTTGAGCAGAAAACCCATGCAACTCTACTCTAAATGGGGCGAAAAGGGCTGCCGGCCAACCCCGCGGCCACGAGAGATAAGTGACGTCAAGCCTGAGCCTGCTGTGGCTGACCAACATGCAGATCGGGCAGGTCGAGCGTCGCAATCAACTGGCGCACTTCAGCCCGCGCGGCAACATGGGACATCGAAAGCCCTCCTCCTGCGCCCTTCTCTCGAAGGTCCAGAAGTGTGAGGCCGGAGGGAAACATCTCGCGGAAGATCACCCGCTCGCCAAAGCCCGGCGCGATCCGAAATCCAATGCGCTGGCTCAGGGCTTCAAGGCCGGCCTCGACGCGTCGCTTGTTTTTGGCATCCAGAGACGACAAGCGGTTCCGCATCACCACCCAATCAATCGTGCCGCCATCGGCAATGGCGCGGCGCTTGCGCGCATCCCAAACCATTTCGGCGTAGAGACTGGGACGCTTCACCTCATACGTGTCGGGGTTAACCTGCGCCAACAGATCAAAGTCGACGAAACTGTCATTCATCGGCGTGATGATCGTGTCAGCAACTGCATGGCCGAGACGAGACAAAAAAGTGTCGCTGCCAGGACTATCAATTACGATGACATCGTTGGCCGCCGTCAGCGCCGCGTAGATGCCTTCAAACGCCTCGCGCTCCTCGCGGTTCTGCTCGGTCAAACTATCTGCTTCGGAACGATCCACCACATGATGATCCGGCATCGCCAACGGTACATCGTTTGTCTCGCTCCAGTTGCGCCTGTTTTCCACATATCGCGACAGCGACCGTTGGCGGCTGTCCAGGTCGATGGATCCAACACGCAATCCGTCAGCGAGCAGCGATGCAATCACATGCATCGCGGTCGTGGTCTTACCAGAGCCACCCTTCTCGTTTCCTAGAACAATTGTATGTTTTTTGGCGAGCATCTTCGGCGCCGTCGCAATTGGTCGTTCCGAGAGAATAGGAACGACTCAGAAGTCCATTTTGGCGGAGTGTCTGCCTGCCGCAACAGCAAGTCAACCAACCTGCGAGACGCTACATTAACATTTGTGCCTGTTCCCTGTTCAACATCGTCGCTACACTGCGAACATCCTGGAAATGCTAGCTAAGAGGCTCAGAATCACCACGTCCGCGCCCCACTTAGATCGACCGCTCTCTTTCCTGCTCTTTGTTCTCTGCGCCGCAGGCATATTTCTGCTCGGCGCAATGGAGGTGCACGCGAAAGAGACCTATGACGTCACCAACGTCACCGCTGACGATCAGTTGAACATCCGGGCAGAGCCGTCAGCCACTGCTGACAAAATCGGGAGCCTGCGCTTTGATGCCAAAGCAATCATCACAACCGGTGAAGTGCGTCAGGTCGGTCGTGCAACATGGCGTGAGATCGCTGTTGACGATCTAACCGGGTGGGTAAACGCGGCCTATCTAGCGCCAGCAGGACGCAAAGCGTCACTCTTCAGAGAACCACTTACCTGCAGTGGAACCGAGCCTTTCTGGGCGCTTCAACTGACTGGGGCCCGCGGCGATTTCGACTCTCTGGCGGCAGGCAAATCCATCATCGAGTTTCAAACATCGAGATCAGCCCATGGCGTGCCCATTGTCTGGTCTTTCAGGGGAACGACTGAGCCGGCCCAATCGCCTGTTTTTGCGCTGTTGGAAGAAACCAATCAATGTTCAGACGGTATGTCCGACCTCGCTTACAAATATTCGATCCGTATCGATATCAAGGACGGTCCGTTCTATGCTGGCTGCTGCAATCCACTCGCCGGGCAGCCTGCGCCCTGACGCCCACCGTTGGCACCTGCCAAGGAACAAGAAAGAGATCTCATGAACGGCAAGCTCGACCTTGATCAATTGACCAACCTTGTGACGGCGGGAGAGATCGACACCATCATTGTCTGTATGCCGGACATGCAGGGACGCCTGGTGGGAAAACGCGTGACCGGCTCCTTCTTTCTCGACAGCGTGGTCGAAGAGACCCACGCCTGTAACTACCTGTTGACCGTCGACATGGATATGGAGCCGGTCCCCGGCTACAAGGCGGCCAGTTGGGAAAAAGGCTATGGCGACTTCACCCTGAAGCCGGATCTCTCCACATTGCGACGTATCCCATGGCTTCCGGCGACAGCCCTGGTCATCTGCGACACACTGGACCATCACGGGGACGAAATTCCCGTGTCGCCGCGCGCCATATTGAAGCGACAGCTGAAGCGCCTCGCGGAGAAAGACATGATGGCCTATATGGCCTCAGAGCTTGAATTCTTCCTGTTCGACGAGCCCTTTGAGTCCGCCCACGCCAAGCACTATCGGGATCTGAAAACGGCCAGCTGGTACATTGAGGACTACCACATCTTCCAGACCTCGAAAGAAGAAGGGATCATGCGCGCCATCCGCAACGGGTTGGACGCCGCCGGCATCCCCGTAGAGAACTCAAAAGGCGAATGGGGCCCGGGCCAGGAAGAGATCAACGTGCGCTACGCCGAAGCGCTCGACATGGCAGACCGCCATGTCATCCTCAAAAACGGCATCAAGGAAATCGCACATCTGCATGGCAAGTCAGTCACCTTCATGGCGAAATGGAACCAGGAACTTGCCGGTAACTCCTGCCACATTCATTGCTCGCTTTGGGACAAGGCTGGCAATGAGTCCGCCTTCCATAACAATGCCGACGCCCAAGGCATGTCAGCTCTGTTTAAGAAATTCATCGCTGGACAGATATCCGCCAGCCGGGAGATGAGCTATTTCCTGGCGCCCAGCATAAACTCCTACAAGCGGTTTGCGGATCAGTCTTTCGCGCCGACCACAGCGGTTTGGAGCATGGATAACAGAACGGCGGGATACAGAGTTGTGGGCCATGGCAATGCCATGCGGGTTGAATGCCGCATCGGTGGGGCGGACCTCAACCCCTATCTGGCCTTCGCCGGCATCATCGGTGCCGGGCTGCATGGGATAGAAAACGACCTAGTACTGGAGCCGGAATTCAAAGGCGATGCCTACGCCACCGAAGACATCCGCTCGCTGCCGAAATCCCTGCGGGAAGCGCTTGAGCTTTTGGACAAGTCCGAGACCATGCGCGCGGCCTTTGGAGATGAAGTCATCGACCACTACCTTCACACCGGACGCTGGGAACAGGCAGAATATGACCGCGCCGTAACGGACTGGGAACTGACAAGAGGTTTTGAACGCGGATGAGCGACGCCCTGAAACTGATAACCCCCATTGACGGGTCCGTGTATGTAGAGCGCCCCTATGCGACAGAGGCAGAGGTGTCGGCCGCCTTCGAGCGCGCCAGTGAAGCCCAGGCAGCCTGGAAACGCGTACCCATAACAGAGCGCGCGGCTCTCATGACAAAGTTTGTCGACGCTTTCGTCGCCATGAAAGACGACATCGTGCCGGAGCTCGCCTGGCAGATGGGACGACCCATCGCCTATGGCGGCAATGAGGTGGGCGGCTTCGCCGACCGGGCACGACACATGATCAAGATCGCGCCAGAATGTCTGGAACATATCCGCCCCGACCCCATTAACGGGTTTGACCGCTATATCAAACGCGAGCCCCTAGGCGTCGTCTTCGCCATCGCCGCTTGGAACTTCCCCTATATGATTGCGGTGAATTCCGTCGTACCGGCGCTCATGGCGGGCAACACAGTTGTGTTGAAACACTCAGGGCAAACGCCGCTCTGCGCCGAACGTATGGCCGAAGCCATGGACAAGGCAGGCGCACCGGACGGCCTGTTCCAGGTGCTCCATATGGGCCATGACATCACAGAGAAAGCCATTCAGCACCCAGCTTGCGCGTACGTGAACTTCACCGGCTCTGTGGCAGGCGGACATGCCGTTCAGCGCGCGGCTGTGAATCGCTTCATCAACTTGGGGCTGGAATTGGGCGGTAAGGACCCGGCCTATGTGCGCGCCGACGCAGATGTGGCCTTTGCGGTCGAGAACATCGTCGATGGAGCCTTCTTTAATTCCGGACAGTCCTGCTGCGGTAAAGAGCGCATCTATGTAGACGCCAGCATCTTCGACACATTCGTTGAACAGTTCGTCGAAACTGCCAAGGGATACAGGCTAGGAAGTTCTCTGGACGCAGACACGACCATCGGACCGATGGTGCGCACAAGCGCCGCGACATTTGTGCGGGGTCAGGTGGCAGACGCCGTGCGCGACGGCGCCAAGTCACTCATCCCGGAAAGCCACTTCCCAGAATCGAAAGACGGCACGCCCTATCTGGGCCCACAAGTAGTGATCGACGTCGATCATTCCATGAGCCTTATGAAAGACGAGACCTTCGGCCCCGCGGTCGGCATCATGAAAGTCTCGAGCGACGAAGAAGCGATCGGGCTCATGAATGATAGCCCCTATGGTCTTACGGCCTCCATCTGGACATCAGATGCGGACGCAGCCGTTCATATCGGCGATCAGGTGGAGACGGGCACCTGGTTCATGAACCGCTGCGATTATCTGGACCCGGCGCTCGCCTGGACAGCGGTGAAAGACAGCGGCCGCGGCGCGACCCTGTCGGCCATGGGCTATGAGTTTCTCACCCGCCCGAAAAGCTACCACCTGCGACTGAAGACCTGACCCCATGCCCAAGTCAAAAATCGATACCTATCAAAGCCTGATCGCCAATTGGAGCTATCCGACGTCTGTCCGATTTGGCCCCGGGCGCATCTCCGAACTTGCCAATGCCTGCCGGGGTGCGGGAATTCACGCCCCTCTTCTGGTGACTGACCCGGGGCTCGCCGCGCTCCCGATCGTCACCGACGCATTGAACGCGCTTGAGGAGAACGGCCTTTCGACAGTGCTTTTTTCCAACCTGCAGGCAAACCCGGTCGCGGCAAATGTCGAAGAAGGCGTCGAGATCTATAAGCGGGGGCATCATGATGGCGCCATCGCCTTTGGCGGCGGCTCCGCCCTCGACACGGCCAAGGCCATCGCCTTCATGTCCGGCCAGTCACGGCCTATGTGGGACTTTGAGGATCGGGAGGACTGGTGGACCCGCGCAGACGCGTCAGGCATCGCCCCCATCATTGCGGTGCCGACGACGGCGGGAACGGGCTCAGAAGTTGGCCGGGCAGCCGTTATCACCGATGAAAGCGACCACACAAAGAAGGTGATCTTCCACCCGAAAATGCTGCCCGTCGAAGTGATCGCCGACCCGGCACTCACCGTGGGCCTGCCAGCGCCGATCACAGCAGCCACGGGCATGGACGCCCTCTCCCACGCGCTGGAGGCCTATTGCAGCCCCTTCTGGCATCCCATGGGCCAGGGCATCGCGCTGGAGGCCATGCGCCTCGTAAAAGAATGGCTGCCTGAGGCAACGGCGAACGGCGAGAATGTCGACGCCCGCGCCTACATGATGGCCGCTTCCTCCATGGGCGCAGTGGCTTTTCAGAAAGGCCTCGGTGCCATGCACGCCATGAGCCACCCCTGCTCAAGCCTCAAAGGCACCCACCACGGTCTTACCAATGCTGTCGTCATGCCCTATGTGCTGCACCACAATCTCGGCGTGATCGACGAGAAGCTTGCCGCTGCGGCGCGGTATATGGACCTTGGCGACAGTGCTGCGAGCTTCATCGACTGGGTGCTGCGCCTTCGCGAAGAGCTTCAAATCCCGAACACGCTGCATGATCTCGGCATCACGCCGGACCTCATCAGCCAGATGGCACCCATGGCGCTGGAAGACCCCTGCACCGGCGGCAATCCCGTGTCCATGACGACCGGCGCCTATGAAGCGCTCTATGACAAAGCCATCAACGGCACGCTTGGATAGTCCCATGGCGATCGATATAGAGACATATGCGGTGCCGCTCGCCCGCACCATCAAAGACATGCGCGACCAGGTGGCATCCTGGCGCGCCGCAGGGGAAAAGATTGGGTTCGTGCCGACCATGGGTGCCCTCCATGAAGGCCACCTCTCCCTGATCGACGTGGCGAAAGCCAAGGGTGCCACGAAGGTCATTGTTTCAATCTTTGTGAACCCCACCCAGTTTGGACCCGGCGAGGATTTCGACGCCTATCCCCGCACCGAAGCCATCGATGCGGAAAAGCTCGTGAACCGAGCGGATCTGATATTTGCCCCGAACGGCACGGAGATGTATCCGGAAGGCTATGGCACCACCGTCTCCGTCAAAGGGGTCACCAACACGCTGGAGGGCGAAGCCCGTCCTACCCACTTTGACGGTGTCGCCACAATCGTGAGCAAGCTTCTGCTTGCGGCCCTGCCTGACTGCGCAGTCTTTGGCGAGAAGGACTATCAGCAGTTGCTCACCATCCGCCGCATGGTGGAAGACTTGCGCATTCCCGTCGAGATATTGGGCGGACCCATCCTGCGGGAGCCCGACGGCCTCGCCATGTCGTCCCGCAATGTCTATTTGACTGAAACAGAGCGGAAGGCAGCGGGTCAGCTGAATGTGGTCCTCCGCGAAACCGCCGACGCCATCAGCTCTGGCGGTGACATTGCGAAGCTCACAGCCGAAGCGGAGGCGAAGCTCTTAGCGCTGGGCTTCGACAAGGTCGACTACCTAACCGTCCGGGACACCAAAACGCTCCAGCCTGTCGAGAAGCTAACGGAAGATGCCCGCATCCTCGTCGCCGCCAAGATCGGCCAGCCGCGTTTGTTGGATAATATGCCGGTTGAGTTTAGGGGCTAATACCCCTCACCCGCTCACCGCTTACGCGGTTCACTTCCCTCTCCCCTTCAAAAGGGGAGAAGGGTGTCCGAGTGACAACGAGGACGGGGTGAGGGGATTGTCCATCTCAAACAACACCCAGCTTTTATCTAAAGCAGCCCCAACTCACGGAGCTCTTCGCGCATTTCGGCAGGCATCTCGTCTTCGCCGTCGACGGCGCGCGCGTCTTTCGGTGCGGCCTCGGGTTCCAGATAACGCCAGCCCTGGAAGGGGCGCTTGGCAAGGCGTTCCGTCAGGATGAGTTCCGGGTCCAGCACGAGCCCGCAATGCTTCTTGCCTTCTTCATCGACCAAAGGTCTGAGCTCAAGCACCTTTTGGCGGCAGCGCACCACGCCCTTCATGACCCAATAGATCGACCCCCCATCGGTGAGCTCATCCGCCCGCTTTGGCGTCATCCGGGTGATGTGCATCACTTCTGCGGGCTTTCCGGCTTTTCTATTCTGCGCAACACGCATCGCCTGATAATCCCGGAGTGTCTCCGGATCTTCCACGCCGACACAGAGTTTAATGAGATGAACGGTCACGGGAGGCTCTACTCTGCCGCCTCTTCAAAAGAAACGAGCAACGCGCCCGCTTCCACCTGATCGCCTTGGCCGACGGCGACGGTCTCAACCGTTCCGGCGGTCTGCGCTTGAATGGTCTGCTCCATCTTCATCGCCTCCAGCACGATGAGCGGCGCGCCGGGGCGGACCTTGTCTCCAGGCTTCACGAGCACTTGCACAATCTTGCCCGGCAAGGGGGCCACAAACCGGTTGCCACCGGCCTGTTCTTGGAGGTCCACATCCAGCGGATCGGGCCGCGTGAACTCGTAGGACGCGCCCTTGTGCATAAGCACAAAACCGCCGCTCAGTTCAATCACACCCACGACAAGCCGCTGACCATTCACCTGCGCCGTCAAGCTGCCATCCAACAGATGTCCTTGAGCCTTGAACGAAGCCCCATCCATGTTGATCTGCCAGGCACCGTCTACGGACCGCGCCGAAATCGCAATCGCCGCCCCGCCAAATTCCAACGGCACCGGTTCTGTTCGACCGCCACCCAGCGTCCAGCTGTCGGTCGCGCCCCACGGCGACTGCCCCTCATCACCACCACGCTGCAAAAGCTCATGCAAAGCCGCAACGGCAATGAGTTCTGGTGCCGGAAGCCCGGCGGATGGGACAAGCTCGTCCAGATGCGCGTCGATAAAGCCCGTATCAATATCGCCGGCGATAAAGTCCTTGTTCTGGACGATCTCAGCCAGAAACGCTGTATTGGCACGAAGCCCTGCAATCTCCGTCGTTTCCAGCGCCCGCGCCATCTGGCGAAGCGCGCCCTCGCGCGTTTCATCCCAGGTGATGAGCTTCGCGATCATCGGGTCATAGAACATGGAGACCGTGTCCCCTTCCCGCACGCCGGTATCCACACGAACACCCTCATCGCCCGAGGGCAGCCGCAGCCGATGCAGCGTCCCCGTGGACGGGAAGAACTTCTTCGCCGGGTCTTCTGCGTAAAGCCGCACCTCCACCGCATGCCCATCGATGAAGAGGTCATCCTGGGTCGCAGGCAATGGCTCACCCGCAGCGACGCGCAGCTGCCACTCGACCAAGTCCTGCCCCGTGATCATCTCGGTCACCGGATGTTCCACCTGCAGCCGTGTGTTCATTTCCATGAAATAGAAGCCGTCCGCCTTCAGCCCGTCGGACGCATCTGCAATGAACTCGATCGTCCCGGCACCGCGATAGTCGATGGCTTTTGCCGCAGCCACGGCTGCCGCCCCCATGGCTTCCCGCATATCGAGCGGCATATCGGGCGCCGGCGCCTCTTCCACCACTTTCTGGTGCCGCCGCTGCAAAGAGCAATCCCGCTCAAACAGATAGACCGCGTTGCCATGCGTATCGGCAAAGACCTGGATCTCAATATGGCGGGGGCGCGCCACAAATTTCTCGACCAGCACCCGGTCATCCCCGAAGGCACTGGCGGCTTCCCGCTGAGCCGATGCGAGGGCCTTCTCAAATTCCTCCGGCGCGTCAACACGGCGCATGCCTTTCCCGCCGCCACCCGCGACAGCCTTAATGAGCACCGGATAGCCGATCTCCTGCGCTTGAGCGCCAAGGAAGTCAGGGTCCTGGTTTTCGCCGTGATAGCCGGGCACGACGGGGACATTCGCCTTTTCCATCAGGGCCTTGGCCGCGTCTTTCAATCCCATCGCCCGGATCGCCGACGCCGTTGGACCGATGAAGATCACACCGGCCTTTTCACAGGCCTCTGCAAAATCTGCATTCTCCGACAGGAAGCCATAGCCCGGATGAATGACCTCCGCGCCACTCCGCTTTGCAACATCCAGAATGACATCGGCTTTTAGATAGCTCTCATTGGCAGGCGACGGACCGATATGGTGCGCCTCATCCGCTTCCGCGACATGGGCCGCATTGGCATCAGCATCGGAATAGACAGCAATGGTCCGCAGCCCCATGGCTTTGGCGGTGCGGATGACACGACAGGCGATTTCGCCGCGATTGGCGATCAGGACAGAAGAAAACATGGCAGCCTCACATCCTGAAAACGCCGAACTTCATGTCCGGAATAGGCGCGTTGAGGGTCGCGGAGAGAGAGAGGGCCAGCACCCGCCGGGTTTCCTGAGGCGTGATGATCCCATCATCCCACACGCGCGCCGTCGCAAAGTAAGGATGCCCTTCATCCTCATACTGCGCGCGAATGGGCGCTTTAAAGGCTTCTTCCTCTTCGGCGCTCCACGCCTCGCCCCGCGCTTCCATACCGTCTCGCTTCACGGTGGCC
The DNA here is from genome assembly GCA_965267265.1 of Parvibaculaceae bacterium. GTDB lineage: Bacteria > Pseudomonadota > Alphaproteobacteria > Parvibaculales > Parvibaculaceae > Mf105b01. The sequence continues at coordinate 3,351,087 of OZ253944.1, read as the reverse complement.
AACACGCTGGAGGCCTGCTCACCGCCCATGACGGAGATCCGTGAGTTGGGCCACATGAACAGGAAGCGGGGCGAATAGGCCCGGCCGCACATGCCGTAATTGCCGGCGCCATAGGATCCGCCGATCACCACTGTGATCTTCGGTACTTGGGCAGTCGCCACTGCGGTCACCAGCTTCGCGCCATCCTTGGCAATGCCCCCTGCTTCATATTCCCGGCCCACCATGAAGCCTGCAATGTTCTGCAGGAACAGGAGCGGCACTTTGCGCTGACAGCAAAGCTCAATGAAATGCGCACCCTTCAAGGCAGATTCCGAGAAAAGAATGCCGTTGTTTGCGACGATCCCCACAGGCATACCGTGGATATGGGCAAAGCCAGTGACGAGGGTTTCGCCGTAGAGCGGCTTGAACTCATCAAAGTCTGAGCCATCCACCAGGCGGGCTATTACTTCCCGCACATCGTACTGGATCGCAAGCGACGACGGGACCACGCCGTCGAGCTCCGCCGGATCATAAAGCGGCTCTTGAGGGTCCTGCAGTTTGATCTGCAACTCTTTGCGCCGATTGAGGGTCCCCGCAATTTGGCGCATCAGCGCCAGCGCATGATCATCGTCGAGAGCATAATGGTCGGTGACACCGCTTGTCCTCGAATGGACATCGGCGCCGCCCAAATCTTCAGCACTCACAACCTCACCGGTCGCCGCCTTCACCAGGGGCGGCCCGCCGAGGAAGATCGTCCCCTGCTCCTTCACGATAATGTTTTCGTCGGACATGGCCGGCACATAAGCACCACCCGCCGTGCACGAGCCCATCACGATGGAGAGCTGCGGTATGCCTTTGGCGGACATGTTTGCCTGATTGTAGAAAATCCGCCCGAAATGCGTTTTATCCGGAAAGATATCCGCCTGGTTCGGCAGGTTGGCACCGCCGGAATCGACCATGTAGATACAGGGAAGTTCATTCTCCAGCGCCACTTCCTGCGCCCGCAAATGCTTCTTCACCGTTTCGGGATAGTAGGTGCCGCCTTTGATCGTCGCATCATTACAGACGATGACGCACTCCTGATCCGCGACCCGGCCGATGCCGGTGATGATCCCGGCTCCGTGGATCTCGCCGCCATGCATGCCGTGGGCAGCCATGGGCGACAGTTCCAGGAACGGACTGCCGGGGTCCAAGAGCCCATATACCCGCTCGCGAGGCAGCTTCTTCCCCCGGGAGACATGTCGAGTCCGCGATCTCTCATCACCGCCAACAGCGTGCTTGACCCGCTGGGAGTCAAGGTCAGCCACCAGCTCAGCCATTGCCGCCTGGTTGGTCTTGAACCGTTCGTCCCGCGTTGAAACCTTGGTCTTGAGTACGGCCATGCGCCGCGCACTCCCTGTCTTCTTATTTTATGTGCCCCGGAGGATAAGCAGCTTGCCCCCAAAGCCAAGCGCTTTTTCCGCACCCTAGAAAGCACCAAAAACCGATATGTTTCAGTGCTTTATAGAATCGGTTTCAGAATTTGATTCAAGCCGCGGGCCGCTCAAGCGCCACCGCAGTCGCCTCGCCACCGCCAATGCAGAGCGAGGCCACCCCTTTGGTCACGCCCTTCTGCGCCATCGCGTTTAGAAGAGTCACAATAATCCGCGCCCCGGAAGCACCGATCGGATGCCCCAACGCACAGGCGCCCCCATAAATGTTGACCTTCTCATGATCGAGATCGAGCTCTTGCATCGCTGCCATGGCTACGACGGCGAAGGCTTCGTTGATCTCGAACAGGTCTACATCCCCGGCGGACCAGCCCACCTGCTCCAACAATTTGCCCATGGCGCCGACAGGTGCTGTCGTGAACCAGGCAGGCGCATGGGCGTGCATGGCCTGCCCGCGAATAATCGCCAACGGCGCAAGGCCGCGCCGGTCGGCTTCAGAGCAGCGCATCATCACGAGCGCCGCCGCTCCGTCTGAGATCGACGACGAATTCGCCGCGGTGACAGATCCATCGGGCGCAAAAGCAGGTTTGAGAGTGGGTATCTTGTCAGGCCGTGCCGTCAAAGGCTGCTCATCCTGAGCGACCTCCGTCTCCCCTTTTCGGCTTTTGATCGTGACCGGCACAATTTCAGGCGCAAAAGTGCCATCCTCTGTCGCCGCCTTCGCACGCGCCAGAGACGTCAGCGCATAGTCGTCCTGCGCTTCTCGTGAGAACTGGTAATGCTGGGCCGTATCCTCAGCGTAGGTGCCCATCAAGCGCCCTTCATAGGCATCCTCCAGACCGTCGAGGAACATGTGGTCTTTGGCTTCGCCATGGCCAAGACGCATGCCGCCGCGAGCGTTCGGCAGCAGATAAGGCGCATTGCTCATGCTTTCCATGCCACCGGCCACGGCCACCGTGGCCCGCCCCATCGCCAGCGCGTCGGCGGCGAGCATCACGGTCTTCATGCCCGATCCGCACACTTTGTTGATCGTTGTCGCAGGCACGCTTTGGTCCAGACCGCCCCGAAGCGCCGCTTGCCGTGCGGGCGCCTGGCCTACGCCTGCGGGCAACACACAGCCCATAAAGACTTCGTCGACCTCATCAGATCCCAGCGACGCCCGCTCAACGGCGCCCGAAAGCGCCCGTGCGCCAAGTTCAGGACCTGACACACCCGCCAAAGCGCCCTGAAACCCGCCAAGCGCCGTGCGCGCCGCGCTGACGATCACGATTGGGTCTTTCTCCAAATCACTCATCAAACTCTCCCTGCAATATTCGGTCGCCTGTCAAAAATCAGGCTGTTTCGTTGAACAGTTCCCGGCCAATCAACATGCGCCTGATTTCACTGGTACCTGCCCCGATCTCGTAGAGCTTGGCATCTCGCAAGAGCCGTCCCGTTTCATATTCATTAATGTAACCATTGCCGCCGAGCGCCTGGATCGCTTCCAGCGCCATCCAGGTGGCTTTCTCTGCGGAGTAGAGAATGGCCCCTGCCGCATCTTTCCGAGCGGTCTCGTCCCGGTCGCAGGCTTTGGCGACAGCGTACACGTAAGCCTTACAGGCATTCATGGTTGTGTACATGTCGGCTATCTTGCCCTGCATCAGCTGGAACATGCCGATCGGCGTATCGAACTGCTTCCGTTCGTGCACATACGGCAACACGATATCCATCGCCGCCTGCATAATGCCCAATGGTCCGCCCGATAAGACCGTGCGCTCATAGTCGAGACCGCTCATGAGCACCCGCACGCCATTATTGACGCCTCCCATGACGTTCTCTTCCGGAACTTCACAATCCTCAAAAACAAGCTCGCAGGTGCTGGAGCCCCGCATGCCCAACTTGTCGAGCTTTTGAGCGGTCGAGAAACCCTTAAAGCCGCGCTCGATAAGAAAGGCGGTGATCCCCTTCGGACCTGCATCGGCATCAGTCTTCGCATAGACCACCAGCGTATCCGCGTCAGGTCCATTGGTGATCCACATCTTGTTACCATTTAGAACGTAATGGTCACCCTTCTTGTCGGCCCGAAGCTTCATAGAGACCACGTCCGATCCGGCACCGGGCTCGCTCATCGCAAGCGATCCGACATGCTCTCCACTCATGAGCTTAGGGAGATATTTCGCGCGCTGTTCAGGTGTCGCCCATCGGCGGATCTGGTTCACGCACAGGTTCGAATGCGCGCCATAGGAAAGCCCCACCGAAGCCGAGCCGCGTGAGATCTCCTCCATCGCAACGGTGTGGGCGAGATAGCCAAGTCCCGATCCACCCTCTTCTTCTTCAACCGTCAGCCCCAACAATCCGAGCTCACCCAGTTGAGGCCAGAGGTCACGTGGAAACTCATTGGTCGCATCGATCTCAACAGCACGTGGCGCGATCTTATCGGCGGTGAAGGACCGAACCGTGTCCCGGATCATATCCACCGTTTCGCCAAGGTCGAAATTGAGCGTCGGGTAATCGTTGGGGATCATGAGCTTTCCTTAGGGCCTGTAGATGCTGACCAAATCTGAAACGGTGAAGACGGTATAGACGCCCGGTCCGGTGGCGCCCCCAATTGCAAACAAAGAGCCTCCGGCGACGGCGACGGCCGCTCCATGGCGCGGTGTCGCGAGAGGCTCAGCGCTTTCCCAGGCAGTGCCTGCGCTGTTCAAAACATTATGCTCGCTGAAGGTGCGCGGGGGCGACACCTGTTCACCACCGACCACATGGATGCGCCCGTTGAGGACCGCTGCGCCGATCCCCGCTCGCGCCTCTGGCAGGGCTGGACCGCGGCGCCATTTTTCTGTGGCAGGATCCAGAATGTCGACCCGCGCCGACGGTGCCCCATTAGGGCTACGCCCGCCAATGGCATAAACCTCGCCATTGTGGACAGTGAGCGCCAAAGCAGACCGTTGTGCAGGCAGATTGGCAGAGAGGACGTTCCACTCGTCAATCATGGGGTCAAAGACAAAAACCCGACCGGACCGAGGCCCAACACCGCCGACAACATAGAGCTTACCGTTAAAGCCCACCATTTCGTGCCATGCACGCGGACCGGGCATATCTGGCCCGCGGACCCAAACGCCGACCGACGGGTCAAATTGATAGAGAGCGGCATTGTCGGGCCCAGGGCTGTCTTCTGTGTAGCCGCCGCTAACATATAGACGGCCATTGATCGAGGCCATGGCCGCTTGCTGAAGGCCCAGAGGCAGCGCGGGCAGTGCCCGCCAGATATCCCCAATCGTGTCGTAGGCATCAACGGACGAGACCGGCTTGCTGATACCGGCCCCCCCAGCAATGTAAATCTCTTCGCCCAACAGGGCCGAAGCTGCAAATGCCCGCCCCGATGCGCTGGGCGCGCCTTCGCGCCATTCACCGGCAACAGCTGACCCCGCGAAAAGGGACACCAGACCCACAAAGACCCAACTCTGTAACACATTACGCATGAGGTACCTTTCTTAAGAAACTCACCCCTACAACAAAACCAACGCGGCTAGACCCAAAAACGCTAAAAACCCGACAACATCTGTCACCGTCGTCACAAAGACACTGGACGCGACAGCCGGGTCGATCCCAAACCGATCAAGACCAAGTGGCACAAGAATGCCAGCAAGTCCGGCGACGATCATATTGATCACCATGGCCGCCGCCAGCACAGCTCCAAGAAGCGCGTCCTGAAACCAGAACGCCCCGACAATGCCCATTAGGATCGCAAACAATATCCCATTTAAGAACCCAACCAGGACTTCGCGCGTGATGATGCGGCTTGTATTGATCGGCACCAGATCTCTTGTGGCAAGTGCTCGAACCGCCACGGTCATGGTCTGCGTGCCGGCATTCCCGCCCATCGACGCCACGATCGGCATCAAGACCGCCAGCGCCACCATGGACTGAATAGTGCCTTCAAAAAAAGCAATCACAATCGATGCCAAGATCGCCGTGAGTAGATTGACAAACAGCCAGGAGAAACGATTGCGCGTCGTCTCAACAACCGTATCGGAAACGCTCTCCTCCGACACGATACCGCCCAATCGCCGGATATCTTCGCTCGCTTCGTCGGAAATAACGGCGACCACGTCGTCCACGGTGACCACACCGACCAGCCGTTCATTCTCATCCACGACAGCCGCGGAAATCAGGTCGTATTTCTCAAACTGCAGCGCCACATCTTCCTGGTCGGTCTCTGCAGGAATGAGCGTTTGCTCCACATCCATAATGTCTTCGATGGGAACAGGTCGCTTCGTCCGCATCATCCTTGACAGAGGCACGGCACCGATCGGCCGATAGGACGGATCAACCACGAAGATCTCATAAAACTCGTCAGGGAGGTCCTGCGCTTCCCGAAGATAATCGATTGTTTGGCCCACATCCCAGAACGGCGGCACCGCGACGAGTTCGCGCTGCATGATACGCCCAGCACTGTCCTCTGGATATTCCAGCGAGCGCTCAATCGCGGCGCGGTCCTGCGCTGGAACCTGCTCGAGCACCTCACGCTGCTCATCCGCCGGCATGTCCTCAAGAATGTAGACTGCATCGTCGGAGTCCATTTCTTGGACAGCCGCCGCAATATCTTCCGGCGCCATGAGCTCTATGACGTCATCGCGTACCGCCTCCTCAAGCTCACTCAGAACATCAGGCTCAAGGTCTGCACCGAGCGCCTGAACCAAGGCGCGCAGGTCATCGGACCGAACGAGTTCCAACAGCTCCGCCTGATCGGCGGCTCTAAGCGGCATGACCAGAGACCGGACAACATCTGCATCGCCTCGGTCCAGCGCCTTGACAACCTCGCCCACAAAAGCGGGGGTCAATGGCGTGTCCCACTCCTCTGATTGGCCGGAAAGCTGTGCTGAATCTGTCACGTGTGCAATGTCCCTGAATAGAGCGCTGACCAGGTGTCGAAACGGTATGCTGCCAAGGCGTGTTGCCCCGATTCACCTGCGGGCGAAGTGTGCGCGAAACAACGCCCATATGCTACAGCAGGCCCGGCAACGAGAGGCGAATTTCCACAAAAAAAGCCAAGGCGAGCCTCGGCTTTTGTCGATCATGGTGCGGACGAGAAGACTCGAACTTCCACGGGTTTTACCCCACAGCGACCTCAACGCTGCGCGTCTACCAATTCCGCCACGTCCGCAAATCACATGACAGGTAGGAAGGCGCTCATGTAACAAATCGATGGCCGGTCGGCAAGCCTTCTCTTTGATGCAAATCCGCTTTTAATTGCCTGAAATTACTTGGCTTTTTCCGAGGTCAGATGCCGTCGCCATCCATATTGATCGGCAGGTGGATACCGCACTCATCTTTATCGCTGCCTTTCCAGCGACCATCACGGTAATCCCCTCCTTCAGGCACCCGGTCGGTGCAGGGCATACACCCGATGGACCTATAACCATCCTTGACCAATGGATGTTTAGGAAGCCGGTTGTCGACCAGGTATTGATTGAGCTCATCCTCCCCCCAAAAGGCCAAAGGATTCACTTTGAACCGAGTGGGACCTTGAGGATGAACCCCATCGACCGCCTTCACGATTTCTTCTTCGATCGGATCCATGGTCGTGCGGGTTGACGTCTGAAAACGCTTACGCCCGGTGATGGACGCCCGGAAAGGAGCCAAGGCACGTTCAAGCGGCAAAACCTTGCGAACGAAACAGCAGGCATCTTGATCCTGGTTCCACAGCCCACCATGGGGGTCTTTCGCTTTCAGGTCAGCCGGAAGCGGACCGATCGCGCGCAGATCAGTGAGCCCAAGTTTCTCCTGCAGCCGATCTCGATACCGCAGGGTTTCCCCAAACAGTTTGCCGGTGTTCAGAAAGATCACCGGCACGGTGGGGTCAATCTCAGCGACCATATGCAGCAGCACAGCCGACTCAGCCCCAAAAGAGGAGACAACCGCGATATCACCCGGAAACTCTTCCTTGATCATCGCTTCCAGCAAGGGACCACCCACTAGACCGGCATATTTTTCGCGCAATTTGATCAATTGATCTGACGACACCGTTTCCGTGTCCATCATTGCCGGTCGTTCTTGAACTTCCTTCAATTCAGCAACACTCATGACAGCCATCCCTGTTGATCAATGAATGAATCAGTTTTCCGAGAAACTTCGTCCAATGGCAGACCTTCGGCTCGCCACGACTGACGCATCTCTCCGATTTGGTCCAAACGCTCTGACCATTCTGGCCCAAAGACGCCCTCAAGATGGCGCCGTAGCCGTCGCGCCAATCCTGGTGACTTCCCGCCAGTCGAGATTGTCATGGTGAGAGCACCACGCCGAACCATCGACGGTACATGGAAATCGCAAAGCGGTTTCACGTCCTCAATATTGACCAGGGCGCCCAATGCACGACCACGACGGGCAAGGTCCTCGCCTTCCTCGTCTGAGAGGCCAGCACCAAACAACAGCTGAGCCGCCTCAAGATCAGAATCCTCTGGGCGCTTGCCAACCAGACGATCCCCGGCCATGGCACGCAGCTCTTGGGAGGGGTCTGCAGAAAACACGCGAACAGACGCACGCGCTGCATCAAGCAACTCAAGGCGGCGCAAGACAAGGTCTCCCTCGCCTACGAGAACAATCGCACCAGTACTCACATCGAATACGATGGGCAGCATTGCGCCTACCTCCGAACCGCTGCACAACAGGCAGCCTTTATTGTCCACAGAGATAGGCTGGAAATCGATAAATTTCAACTACACAGCGTGAAATAGATAAAATCACAAAAAAATAGTGTACTAAAGAAAAAAGGCAGCCGTCATCGCGTGCCGCCCATCCAAACCCTCACAAAACGTCGTTTTTTTAGCGGATGGAACTCGCTTGATTGATCTTTTCGGTGATGGAAACCGCGATCCGGTCTTCCTGAACGACGATTTCGCCCCTCGCGATGGGGATATTATTGGCCATAATCCAGACCTCATCGTCCTGGTGCGCATCCAATTCAATGACTGCGCCGCGCCCCATCTTCAGAAGCTGGTTGATGGGCATTTTTGAGCGTCCAATGACGACCGACAACTCAACGTAAACTTTGTCGACAGCGTTCACTGATAAAGTCCCTACGACGAACAGAACGAGCAGGGCTCCTGCCCCACACTTGGATCGAGAAGCAGTTTTTCATGCTAGAGTTAGCGCATGGTTAATCCCTTGAATGCCGCCGAAAAAACGGCCCTCCAGCCATTGGACTGGATCGTCTCCGACTCGCCTGTGCCCTACGCGGAGGCACTCTCATTCATGGAAAACCGGGCGGCGGAAATCGCAGCCGGAACGGCGAATGAATGCGTTTGGCTGCTAGAACATCCGCCAACCTATACGGCCGGGACCAGCGCCAGATCCGAAGATCTGCTCACACCTGAGCGGTTTCCGGTGTTCGAAACCGGCCGCGGGGGTCAATACACATATCATGGGCCCGGACAACGTGTGGGCTATGTGATGCTGAACTTAAGAGAACGTGGCCCGGATGTGAGGGGGTTCGTCCGCGATCTCGAGGAGTGGCTTATTCAGACCCTTGCCGCTTTCAATGTGAAGGGCGAACGGCGTGATGATCGTGTCGGTGTTTGGGTCCGGCGCCCAGAGCTAGGCCCTGCCAAAGAGGACAAAATCGCCGCCATTGGCGTTCGCGTGCGTAAATGGGTGACCTTTCACGGTGTGAGCCTCAACATCGCCCCCGATCTGGAGCATTTCTCAGGCATCGTCCCCTGCGGCGTCTCTGAGCATGGCGTGACCAGCCTCGAAGACCTTGGGCAAATCGTCTCCACTGCAGAAGTCGACATGGTCATGAAGCAGAAGTTTGAAGAGATATTTCAGAGCGCTTCGTAGCGGACTCGCCCGGCGATCAAAATCCCGCCAATGCCTAGAGCAATCGAGACGAACCAAAAGAAGCCGCCCAGCACTGGTACGCCAGCGCCTGCCCAGAGCACAAAGGAGCCGACGATCACCAGCGCGAGCCGCCGCCCCGACCCATCACCAAACTCAAGACCTGCAAGATCCACAAGGAAACCACCAATGATGATCGCGGCCGTCACCATGCCAGCACAAAATACGACCCCGTAAAGCACAATCAGAAGAAAGGCGAACGGCAGACCGATGATCGTAAACGCCGCAAAGACCGCCACAATTGGAAGCCCAAGCATCCACACCAAGCCATAAAAAATAGCGAGCGCTGGACTGTCCGTGGCGGCGACCTGAAGCTTGTCGGACCATCGCGGCGCAACAAAGACTAAGACGCCGGCAAAGATTGCGAGGACAAGGGCGCCTGGAAGAGTAAGCTCCAACGACACATCATCTGATCGCCGCTCCTCCCAACTGCCCCGCCAATCTTCAGGCACATCTCGCGAACCTGCCCCCTCATCAGAGAAAAAGTGACTCTCTGTCTCCCCGTCAATGCGCGCATCCTCTGCGATTTCGGCAGGTGCACTTGTATAATAGGAGAGATTGCCATCAATGACGGTGTCTGGTCCCAACACCAGGTCGACAGCCCAAACGGAAACGTTTCCGTCTATTGGGCCATTCAACAAAACAGATTGCCCCCGAATGTCGAGATCGCCATCGACGACGCCATCGACAACCACCCGGCGGCCAGCCAGCCAAGCGTCGCCGTCAATGGTCGCGTCATCCGCAATAACAATCGAGTCCCCCGACGCCCTCAAGTCACCGTCAACATCTTCGGAGACGACGACGTCAGCACCGGCAAGAAAGAGCGCGCCATCGCTTTGCCATCGCACTACCGACTCTTCGGCAACCGCGAGCGTGGGCACCAACACAAACGCAAGAAGCAGAGAAACAAATGCGTTCCGTATCATAAGTAGAGGCTCCCGCTTGGTCTGAAGGACACACTATATCTAATCGCTCGGCTAGAAAGAACAACGCCCACCAGGTCAAGCCGGGCGGGCGTTGAAACACATCATTGTATGCGGTGGAGCCATCACTCGAATTCGATGATGACCTCATCAACCTGGAGACTGTCGCCCGCTGCGGCCGAAATCTCCGCAACCACGCCGTCACGTTCGGCGCGCAAGATGTTCTCCATCTTCATCGCTTCGACAACTGCGAGGGTCTGGCCTACCTTCACTTCTTGACCTACTTCGACGTTGATAGAGACGACCAGGCCCGGCATCGGGCACAGGAGGTATTTGGACGTATCGGCCGCAACCTTCTCCGGCATAAACTGCGACAGGTCATGTGCGTTTTTGGTCCGCACTGCTGCATTTACAGTCGATCCACGATAGGTGAGATTATATCCCTGAAGGCCGCGGGCGCGCTCGGCTTGCAAAACGATGGGCTCGCCATCGATCACGCCTTCAAACACGACCTTGCCTGGCCGCCATTCACTCGCAACCGTATGACGGCTGCGCTCGCTGCCGTCCTCGTTTTTGAGCACCACATTCAACCAGTCTTCTTCCGGCTCTGTGCGCAGGTGGATCGTGTGCTCTTTGTCGAGTGAAACGACCCAATCCTCAGGAAGGAAGCGCGGACGGTTGGGCAATTGTCCAGTGATCTCTGTCGCCCGCAATGCATGGATTTCATTCATGAATGCCGCGGCAAGCACGAGCTTGTCGGCGCGCTCTTCCGTGACCGGCACGCCGGCAAATCCATCCGGATACTCATCAGCGATAAAGCCTGTCGTCAAATCTCCTTTGCGGAAGCGCTCATGTTCCATTATCGCGCCAAGAAACGGAATATTGTGCTGGATGCCTTCAATGTAGAAAGCATCAAGCGCATCCGACATGGCATCGACAGCCTCTTCACGAGTCGCAGCATGGGTGCAGAGCTTCGCGATCATCGGGTCGTAATAGAGTGAGATCTCGCCGCCTTCATAAACACCCGTGTCGTTGCGCACGGTGACACCATCATCGGATGTGCGCTCCGCAGGCGGCTGATATCGGCTCAGACGGCCAATGGACGGCAGAAAATTCCGATAGGGGTCTTCTGCATAAATGCGGCTTTCAATCGCCCACCCCTTGAGCTTGATGTCTTCTTGCTTGATGGAGAGTTTTTCACCCGCAGCCACCCGGATCATCTGCTCAACAAGGTCGATCCCGGTAATGAGCTCGGTGACAGGATGTTCCACCTGAAGGCGTGTGTTCATCTCCAGGAAGTAAAAATTCTTGTCCTTATCGACAATGAACTCCACCGTGCCGGCGCTGCGATAATCAACAGCCTTTGCAAGGGCAACGGCTTGCTCGCCCATCTTCTTCCGGGTCGCTTCGTCCAGAAACGGGCTCGGAGCTTCTTCGATCACCTTTTGGTTCCGACGCTGGATGGAGCATTCCCGCTCACCCACATAAACAGCGTCGGTCCCGTCCGCCATCACCTGAATTTCAATGTGGCGGGGCTCCGTTACAAACTTTTCGATGAAGACACGGTCATCGCCGAAGCTCGACTTGGCCTCATTGATGGCAGACTGAAATCCTTCAGCGACCTCACCCTCGTTCCAGGCAATGCGCATGCCCTTCCCACCGCCGCCGGCGGACGCTTTCATCATCACCGGATAGCCGACATCGCCGGCAATCTTGATGGCTTCTTCCGTGTCTTTGATCACACCCAGATACCCAGGAACCGTGCTCACTTTGGCGTCGTTCGCGAATTTCTTGGACTCAATCTTGTCGCCCATCACCTGGATGGCTTTCACATTGGGTCCGATAAACGCAATACCTTCTTTCTCAAGCGCTTCCGCAAAAGCGGCGTTCTCAGACAAGAAGCCATAACCTGGATGCACGGCTTCGGCGCCGGTGTTTTTGATCGCCTGAATGATCTTGTCGATCACGAGATAGGACTCAGCCGACGGCGCAGGTCCGATATTGACCGCCTCGTCTGCCATCTCCACATGCAGTGCGTCTTTGTCGGCATCCGAATAGACGGCCACCGTCGCAATGCCCATCTTCTTTGCGGTTTTCATAACCCGGCATGCGATTTCGCCTCTGTTGGCGATCAGGATCTTCTTAAACATTTGATCGCCCCCTTAAAGCGGAATGTTGTCGTGTTTTTTCCAAGGATTATCGAGTTGCTTGTCACGCAACACCGCCAGCGCTCGGGCGATCCGTGGGCGCGTATTGTGCGGCATGATGACCTCGTCAATGTACCCGCGCTCCGCCGCCTTAAACGGGTTCAGGAAGCGGTCCTCATATTCAGCGGTGTGTTCAGCGATTTTCGCTTCATCATTGATGTCTTTGCGATGAATGATCTCCACCGCGCCATTTGCACCCATCACAGCCACTTCCGCTGTCGGCCAGGCATAGTTGACATCACCACGCAAATGGGTCGACGCCATCACAACATAAGCCCCGCCATAAGCCTTCCGGGTGATGACGGTAATCTTCGGCACCGTCGCTTCCGCATAGGCGTAGAGCAGCTTCGCACCATGTTTGATCAGGCCACCATATTCCTGGGACGTACCGGGCAGGAAGCCAGGAACATCTACCATTGTAACGATCGGAATATCGAAACAGTCACAGAACCGCACGAACCGCGCAGCTTTGCGGCTGGCGTCGCTATCTAGAACACCCGCCAGCGTCATCGGCTGGTTCGCGACAATGCCGACGGTCCGCCCTTCAATACGTCCGAACCCGGTAATAATGTTCTTGGCAAAGTTCTCCTGAATTTCAAAGAAGTCACCCTCATCGATGAGCTTCAGGACAAGCTCTTTCATGTCATAGGGCATGTTAGGATTGCTTGGGATCAGCGTGTCGAGCGACGGTTCAACGCGGTCCTGGTCATCGAAGAAGGGACGTTCTGGAACATCAGAGCGATTGGACGATGGCAGATAGTCGATCAGACGGCGCACCTGGCTCATGGCAACAACGTCATTTTCAAACGCACCGTCGGCAACAGACGATTTTGTCGAATGCACAGTCGCCCCACCGAGTTCTTCCGAGGTTACTTCCTCATTGGTCACCGTCTTTACGACGTCCGGACCCGTCACAAACATGTAAGACGTGTCTTTGACCATAAAGATGAAATCGGTCATTGCGGGCGAATAAACGTCACCGCCCGCACAGGGGCCCATGATCACTGATATCTGAGGGATAACGCCAGAGGCCAATACGTTCCGGTTGAACACTTCGCCATACCCGCCGAGGGCGTCGACACCTTCCTGGATGCGCGCACCACCCGCATCGAAGAGACCGATAATAGGCGCCCCCATTTTGAGCGCCATGTCCTGAACCTTGTTGATCTTCTTCGCGTGGTTGCGAGAGAGTGATCCGCCCATGACCGTGAAGTCTTTGGCAAACAGATAGACCGGACGTCCATTCACCGTGCCCCAGCCGGTAACAACGCCGTCGCCCGGGACCTTCTGACCTTCCATGCCAAAGTCGTAGCAATCATGTTCAACAAACATGTCGAACTCTTCGAAGCTGCCCTCATCCAGCAGGAGACTGATCCGCTCACGTGCGGTGAGCTTTCCCTTGCTATGTTGTGAGTCAATCCGACGTTCACCGCCGCCTAACCTGGCAACCGCGCGTCGTTCTTCGAGCTGACGAATAATCTCTTTCATGAAGCCCCCTCTGCACTGCTTGAGACACATTCCCAAGTGCCGGCTTATTGTTTTGGAAGACCACCTTAGACGAATGCTACCCAAGCATCCAAAGCCGCCCGGTCAGGGTCCATACGGCGCTTTGAATAGCACCGAAAACGCCCATTTGCCAATGGGTTATCGCTGTTTCTCAAGCTTCCGCAGAGTGTCCGGGATGACGTAGCGGATTAGAGGAGTTCCAGGTAAGTGGCGGTCGCAGAGAGCATTTTTCGCCGTTCCTCCAGACGCGCCTGGGCCTCTTCGTCCCATCCCCACCGTTCAGCCTGCCAGGCCTCGTCCAGATGGGCCAGATCATGCGCCCGATCGGCATCAATATGGGTACTGATCAGCGCAAGACCCAAAACCAGCGACCCACAGAGCGATACCGCCTGATGGAGGCCTGCTAACTCAAACTCTGAGCGCGCCGCAACCACCTCGTGGAGCCGTGAAAGAGCTTCGGGGGCTTGATCCTTGAAGATCACCCCCGTCGCCAGCTCAAGGCGTACTTGATGGGTCTTATCCAGCCAGTCAAGCAACGGGTCCCATTCTTGTGCCTGACGAGCAACAAGGCTTTCTGGGTCTTCCGCTCGGTAGCACAGCAGATCGGACCCACCAAATGCAGCGATTTCGTCCACGACCTCCTCACGCCTTGGACCAACCCGATCAAGCGCAGTATTAGAAAGCTTCGTGACCAACATCGTCTCAGGGATGATGTGCGTTTCCTGAGCATTCCACTCGTCGGCGATCGCCTCAGCGAGGCTGGCGGTGGGGACACTGAGGCTGGCTCTGGCGGGCGTCTTAATTGCTCTTCCATCGAGCTCAATGACAAACCCATCATCGACAGGACGCGAGGCGGCGGCATCATAAAAGCGCTTGCGCAAATTGCTGGTGCCGGCATCACCGGGGTGCGACACAAACCGGTCCGCATTCAATATTTTGTCTTTATCGTCCATGGGGCCTGATTTCACTTAAACGGGGAGGTGAGGATATCTCCCACCCCTTCGATGAGGGATTCAGCACCCTCACCTGCTTTTTCAAGAACATTTCGGCTTCCCGACGAACCTGACCCGCCTCTTTTTTCGGCAGCAATCATCTCCAAACAGGCGCTCGCTTCATCAGCGTCAAAATGCTCTGCGCTAACGAGAGGCAGTAAGGCACCAATGCCACCAGTCAACGCACCGGCACCCACCGCAACGGCAAGGTCGCCAAGTAACGCCCCTGTGTCAGGCAAGACGCTTGGCGACGCAAGCGGACCGGAAACATTGATAGGTGTTGCGAGACTCAGCAGGCCTGGATCGTTTGGCCTTGGATTGAGTCGCATATCGATAGTCTCATTGCGCAAATTGATCTTGCCGGACCCGGACGTTCGGATTTCGCTCGTCACCAGCGCAAGGGACGTGACGTCGCCGATGCCACGGGTGAAGTCGAGCTCACCAATAAAACAAGTGAGGTCCGCGACCCCCTTCTCTCCGCCCTTGGGGACGAGCGCCCAAATCAGGTCCTTGGCAATTAACTCAAAAGCGCTGGAGTGAATGGTACCGCGTCCCGTCGCAACATCGATTTTCCCATTAAGGTTGGATGCGAGCTCTGCGGGAGACCGACCATTCGCCGACAAGTCGAGACCAATATGCCCGTCGACGTCAACCAGATCCGTGGCGTCCACTTCTCGAAGAAACTTTCCAATATCAAAGCCGGGCGCTGAAAGCGTAACGCCCGCGCTGGGGGCCGTAGAATTGCGGGCGGTCACCTTGGCCTCCAAACGGTGGCTCCCATAGGTCGCAAAGAGCGGCGCCGAAAGCGAACCGTCTTTGAGCGTCACAGCACTCTGTAGGTCGGTCAATTCAACATCTTGATAGGTCAGACTGTCGACGATGATATCGACTTCTCCATTCAGGACGCTCAAGACGTTGAAAGGCAGAGGCGTTCTACTGAATAACCTCGCCTGTTCTCCACCCTCCGACCCACCGGCACCGAGTGTACTAAGGTCGATCTCCGATGCCGCCAACTCGCCGTCAATGGTTATCGGCGCGTTCGCAGAGCTACGGCTCCCCGTCAGCATTCCCGCAAGGGCAATGTCTCCATATTCCAGCTTCAGGTCATCGACCCGAAAAGACCGTTCATCGCCAATGATGAGTGCTGACGCCGAAGCTGTATTGGAGTCAATATCACCGACAAGGCCGACGGCGATCCCGCCACCTCTCGGTTCAATATCTGCGCGGGTGAGGACCACCTCTGTCGCGTCGCCGCGCCGCCCGCTTCTATAGGTTGCGCGCACATTCTCAAGGACAACCCGAGGGAGCCCAGCGGTCGTGACCTCTCCGTCCTGCTCAGTCGGCGCCGCTTCTGCACCAGCCCCTTGCAATACCCAGTTGCCCGTACCGCCCGGACCGGTTTCCAACAGAACCGTTGCACCGCGGACGTCAAGCCGCGTCACGTCGAGGTTCCCTGACAGAAGGCTGAGCAAAGACAATCGGACGGCGACCCGATCTGCCGCAAACATGGTCGGATCCGACCCCCAAGACGCATTTCCAAACCGTACGTCTCTGGCAACGACAGTGGGGGTCAGCGAAAAGCCAACGTTGAGCGGGCCCTCCAATTCAAGCTTCCGACCGGTCTGTTCCTCGGCCAGCGACGCGATCTCGGCCCGATAGGCACTTATGTCTAAAAAAGTGAGACCATAGAGCGCGCCAACCAAAGCGGCGGCAATGACGAAAAGGACAAGGACTAGTTTTCTCATGGCGCGTCTCCCTCTATCTCCAAAGAGCGCCGGACATCAATATCTGTCCAATGCGCGTCCAGGTAAGGAACAAGATCATCAAAATGATCCAGCACGTGAGGAGCACCATAGGACATCAGCTCGTGGGCGTCATGATATCCCCAGGAAACTCCCACCGCATGGGCGCCAGCATCGCGTCCCATCATAATATCGTAGCTTGTATCGCCAAAAATAACCGTCTGCGACGGTATGACACCCGCTTCCTTCATCGCCTGATGCATCATCGAGGGATGCGGCTTAGACGGGTGTTCATCAGCCGTCTGAAGCGTCATGAAGTGGCCGCAAAGCCCATGCAACTCCAAGATGTTCCGCAGTCCCCGTTGCGATTTTCCCGTAGCAACGCCAAGCAACACATCATCTCTGGCGGCGAGTTCATCCAGCGCTTGGCGCGCACCAGGAAAGAGCGGTTCATGGAGGGCGGGGTCGTCTCTTAGATGGAAGAAGGCTTGTCGATAGCTTTCCTTCACCAGCGTGACGGTTGCTGCGTCCTCGTTGGGGAGGAGCGACCGTATTGCCTCCTCCAGCGACAACCCAACAATCGAGAGTACTTTCTCCCGAGGCAAAAGTGCCAACGAGTGCGCGTAGAATGCACGGTTCATCGCGGCGACGATCATGTGTTGACTGTCGACCAACGTGCCGTCGCAATCAAATACGACTAGCTTCAATTCACTCACAGCTCCAACTCCGCGAAGGGGTCACCATCATCCTCCGAATCAAGCGCCAGGAGTTTCCACGTTGCTGCCATATGGTCGGGCAGCGGCGCAGAGATGGTGAACCTGCCACCTTCCGGATGAGCAATGTTCATGGACCTGGCATGAAGGTGCAAAGACGAGGATATCTCACCGCCGGGATGCGCATCCGCCCCTCCATATTTTCCGTCACCCACAATGGGGCACTCAAGAGCGGTTACCGCATGGACCCTGAGTTGGTGGGTACGGCCGGTCACCGGCATGAAGGACACCCAGGCGAGTTTCTGGCCAGCCCGAGCGACTGTTGCGAAATGCGTCTCCGATGCCTGCCCTCCGGGCGTCCGATCAGGGACTGGCACCATGCGTTCACCTGATCGTCCAGCTTGCTTAGCAAGGGTCATCCGGATCGTTCCGCGTTCTGGTCTCGGCACCCCCACGGTGAGCGCCCAATAGATCTTTTTCGTATCGCGTTCCTTGAAGGCTTTGGCCAGCTTTGACGCTGCCCTCGCCGTGCGAGCAAGCAGCAACACCCCGCTCGTATCCCGGTCAAGCCGGTGAACAAGGCGTGGCCGCTCCGGGAAGTCGAACTTCAGACCGTCCAACATCCCGTCTAAATGCCGCTGAGTGCCGCTTCCGCCCTGAACCGCCAGCCCGCACGGCTTGTTGATAACGATAATCGAGTCATCTTTGTGAAGAACCAGGCTCTGCACAAAGGCAGCATCTTTCTCATTGTATGCGGGTGGCTTGGGCTTTTTGGCAGGGACATAACCTTCCTTATCCCCGAACGGCGGAACACGAACAGTCTGTCCAGCTTCCAACCGAAAGTTTGCCTTTACACGGCCTCCATCGACGCGCACCTGGCCCTTCCTGAGCAACTTTTCTAGTCGGGAATGCGCGAGCTCCGGATAATGTCGCTTGAACCAACGGTCCACGCGCAAACCATCATCGTCCTCGCTGACATCGACATGGGCGACACCACTCATGAGAGCACTGTCCGCGTCAGCCAAATGCCAAAGAACAGAGCGAGCACGGCGCCACCAAGCGAACTGAACGCATAGAGCGCCGCGACGCCGACGTCTTTGCGTTCGAGCAGAACCGAAATATCAAGGGAAAAAGCGGAGAACGTCGTGAAACCACCCAGCACACCGGTCACCAAAAATGCCCGGACCTCGGGGGACACCTGAAAACGCAAGGCCAGACCTTCCACGATCACGCCCATGACGAAGGAACCGATGATGTTGACGCCCAGCGTGCCCCAGGGAAATCCTGGCCCGAAGAAGCGAAGCGCCTGCACGGCAAACAGGTAGCGACCGGTCGCGCCCACAGCACCGCCAAGTGCCACAGCAATCAACATCTTCACGATCGCCTCTCCTCTCGCAACTTCTGCCAATAAGCCAAACGTTTGGCTATGTCCCGCTCAAATCCACGCTTAACAGGCTCATAGAAACGCTGGCGGGACATCTCCTCAGGGAAATAGTCCTGGCCAGAAAACGCATCCGGAGCGTCATGGTCATACTCATATCCCGCGCCATACCCAAGCTCTTTCATAAGCTTTGTTGGCGCGTTGAGAATATGGGCTGGCGGCGCCACAGACCCCGTTTCCTTGGCCACCTTCATCGCACTCTTGAACGCCGTGTATTGCGCATTCGACTTGGGCGCGCTGGCGACGTAAAGCACGGCTTGTGCGAGCGCCAACTCTCCCTCTGGGCTGCCCAGAAACTCGTAGGTTTCTTTTGCGGCCAGCGCCTGTACTAGCGCTTGAGGGTCCGCCAGACCGATATCCTCAATCGCCATCCGCACCACCCGCCGCAGTATGAAGAGCGGATCCTCGCCCCCGTCCAGCATGCGTGCCAACCAGTAGAGCGACGCGTCAACATCTGACCCACGGACAGATTTGTGAAGGGCACTGATGAGGTTGTAGTGCCCCTCCCGCGACTTGTCATAGATTGGCGCACGGCGCTGCATCAGTTTCGTCAGCATCTGGGTATCCAGCGGCTCCGCAGGTGCAAGCGCGAGAATTTCCTCTGCCAGGTTCAGCACAAATCGCCCATCTCCGTCCGCCATAGCCCTCAGCGCAATCCGCGCATCGTCGGTGAGTGCCAGTTTTGCTCCAACGAACGCTTCAGCACGCGTGAGCAATTCCTCAAGTGCTTCATCATCCAGCCGATTGAGAATCAAAACCTGCGCACGGGACAACAGCGCTGCATTGAGCTCAAAGGAGGGGTTTTCTGTCGTAGCCCCCACAAGAATGACGGTGCCGTCCTCCATCACGGGAAGAAAACTATCCTGCTGCGCCCGATTGAACCGGTGGATCTCATCGACAAAGAGCAGCGTGCTGCGGCCTTGCGTCCGTCGTAGCTTTGCCGCCTCAAAAACTTTTTTTAGGTCCGCGACTCCAGAGAAGACGGCAGAGACCTGCTCAAACGCGAGGCCCACGGCGTCGGCCAAGAGCCGCGCAGTCGTGGTTTTCCCCGTGCCAGGCGGTCCCCAGAATATGATTGAGGAGAGATGACCCGACGCAACCATGCGACCGATAGGGCCGTCCGGACCGATCAGGTGCGCCTGCCCCACGACCTCCGACAGCGCGCTAGGGCGCAAACGGTCCGCGAGGGGTCGCGGCGCATCACCGGCGGGATCAGAGGAAGTTTGAAACAGATCAGCCATGCTCCAGATTTAGCATGTTTTGCGCCCGACCGCCGACCAGCGACCGCAAGATTTCATCATTTGGGCGCGAGACTCTCCGAGACCTGGCCTACAACCCAATCTCTAAAATCTGCCCGCTTTCGGTCCCCTCCTGGCAGGCTGACGCTGGCCAAAAAGGCACCTCCAACCAAGTCTTCGCCGATGAGAAAAGTGTTGAGGAGCGCGAGAGAATAGCGAACGTCCGCTTCTCTCCCTGCGTTCTGAGCTTCCGTACAGAGCTTCTCAACAATGGGATCGAACATCCCCTGCCCCTCGCTCTCCCACCCTTCAGCGGCCAACCATATTGCCAGACGCCCAAACTTCCGCCGCTGATAAAGGTCAGTCAATTTGGTCGCCAGGTTAGCCACCATGTCCGCGCTCGATGTCATGCTGCTCGCGATATCAGCGATCTCTCTTTGCATCTTCCGCCCAGCTTCCTTCAGAAGAGCGGTCATCAGTCCTTTGCGGTTCTTGAAATGATAGTGAATGGCTGCGTCAGTAATGCCCAAGTCATCAGCAACCACCTGGACCCTGACCGCATCAGGCCCCCCAATAATCAGGTAATGCTCTGCCCTTGCCAGAATCTTCTGGCGCGCAACCTCAGGGCTCAGCCGTTTTCTTTCAGCCATCGTCTCGTTTCCATCTTGACTCTTTCTCATACTTAGATTACTCAAAGTATTTAACTTAGACAAGTCAATGTAGGAGCGGGTCATGAATGCTGAACTCAGTCACCTGACTAGGGTCGCCGCCATTGCAGGTCTCAACTTGGACATTCATCAACCGGCGCACCACCACGTCGTTTTGAATGAGCGTCGGTTTCACTTTGTCGAATGGGGCACGAGAGGAAAACCACCCCTGCTCTTCCTGCATGGGGGTAATCAATCTGCGCGCACTTGGGACATTGTCTGCTTGGCGCTGGCAAATGATTTTCATTGCATTGCGCTCGATCAGCGAGGCCACGGCGACAGCGAATGGTCTTACGAAGGGCAGTATGCCCCTGAAAATCATGCCAATGACATCTCCGCGCTCATCGGCCACCTAGGGTGGGAAACGTTCGGCCTTATCGGCATGTCCATGGGAGGCATCAACGCGCTGACCTACGCAACTCAAAATTGGCGAAAGCTCAACGCGCTGGTCTGCGTTGACGTCGGCCCCTTTGTGCAAATGAACAAATCGAAAGAGCTGGTCTCCTTTGTCGAGAGCAACAGCACTCCCCAATCCTTCGACGAATTTGTGAAGGCGTCCCTCGCCCACAATCCGCGCCGCAAGAAAGAGCTTCTCCGTCACAGCCTTACCCACACAACGCGAAAGCTTGCGGATGGAACTTGGACGTGGAAAGCAGACAGGCGCGAAAAGCTTGATCTGGGTGAGATGCAAATGCGCCTGGACAAGCTTGCCGATGATTGTACCAATATCCAATGCCCGACACTTGTCGTACGAGGTGAACAAAGCCCGACATTCAGCCGCGAAGATGCCGAGCGGTTTGTTGCCCTGCTCGTAGACGGAACATATGTCACGGTGCCAGACGCCGGCCATACGGTACAAGGCGACAACCCCAAAGGACTGATCGACGAGCTCAGAAAGTTCCTCTAGCTGGAGCCTCGACTGCTAGCCACGTACACGGGCGGAGAAACGTTCGCCTGCACGTTCAATTGTAAACTCCCACTCCCGACGACGTTCATCCGTGAGGCGCCGAAGTTCATCAACGCTCTCGACCTCATCCGCCCCAACAGCGCGGATCATATCACCTGGTTGAATGCGAAGCCGATGCGCCGCGCTGCCTCGCTGCACGCGCAAGACCACAATGCCGCGCATAAAGGGATCGAGCTGTAGCTCCTCCGCAAAAGCAGGCGATAAGTTGCCGACTGTCGCCCCAGAAAATGGGTGGCGACCGCTTAGGTCTGCAATCTGACGTGGCGGATCTTCTGGCGCGGCCTCAAGCGCAATACGCGCTCTGTTGGCGCTGCCGTCGCGGCGGTACTTAATATCGATGCGGCCGCCGACCCCTTTGGTTGCCAAGCGATAGCGGACCGATTGAGGATCAATCACTTCTCGTCCATCCACCTCATAAATCACATCGCCCGTCTCAAGACCCGCCCGGTCTGCTGGCCCATCTGGATAGGTGCGCTGAACCATCGCGCCGCCTGGGCGATCAAGGCCGAGGGACTCCGCAAGATCGGAGGTCACCGCTTGGAGCGAAGCGCCGAGCCAGGGACGTTCGACGCCAGAACTTCCGCCGACAGCGGAATCGACTACGGCGCGGACCATGTTGGATGGAATGGCAAAGCCAATGCCAATTGAGCCGCCAGAGCGGGAGAAAATGGCAGTGTTGATACCAACCAAACGGCCATCCGTCGTCACCAGCGCACCACCTGAGTTGCCAGGATTGATCGCTGCATCAGTCTGGATGAAGAACTGATAGTCTGTGGCGCCCACTTGGGTCCGTGCGAGCGCTGACACAATGCCGCTGGTCACCGTCTGACCCACACCGAACGGGTTCCCGATGGCGAGCACCAGGTCCCCCACTTCCAGCGTGTCGCTGTCTCTGAAAGTGAGCGCCGGTAGGGACGCCCCTTTCGTATCAATCTTCAAAATGGCGAGGTCTGTGCGCTCGTCCGCCAGAATGAGTTCCGCGTCAAACTCCCGGCGGTCTGCCATGGCAATAGTGAACACGTCGCCATTTGCCACCACATGGTTGTTAGTCACAATGATGCCATCAGAGCCAACAATCACACCGGACCCAAGTGATTGCTGCACCCGTTCCTGCGGCATGCCAAAGCTAAACCGGTCGCCAAAAAACTGTTTGAAAAAGGGATCATTGAAAAGCGGGCTCTGCGGACGCTCCTGCACCACCCGTTTGGAGTAGACATTCACAACTGCTGGGGCAACACCGCGGACAACCGGTGCGAATGACATCTGCATCTCTGCCTGAGATCCGGGCACAACCCGCCCCTCGGCGCGGGCCGTACCGCCAATCAGCAGGACCAACCCACCGAACAGAACCAGGGCGGCCATCGACCACACAATTGTAAACCAAGACTCTGAAATCATTTCCAACACCATGACGCCCGTACCCGCCGGTTCGTCCAACTCCTCGCAAATATTGGTAGGCAAATCAGATGCTTGCAAGGCAAACCTCCATGAAGCTCTGATCAAAGTAAACACTGCCAGACCGGCCTGGACGCAACAAAAAACGGGGCGGACGCTAAGCGTCTCACCCCGTTAATCTCTGCGAGATTTGAGCCGTTAAGCCGTTGTCTCCAGCGCATCCTCATCAACCATGACGGGACCGGAGTCCTGGCCGCGCGCTGACGGATCACGGTCAACAAATTCGATCACAGCCATCGGTGCATTGTCGCCATAGCGGAAGCCAGCTTTGAGAACGCGCGTGTAGCCGCCATTGCGTTCTTTGTAGCGAGGACCAAGCTCGTCAAAAAGCTTCGCTGCCCACTT
Source organism: Parvibaculaceae bacterium (assembly GCA_965267265.1). Classification (GTDB taxonomy): domain Bacteria; phylum Pseudomonadota; class Alphaproteobacteria; order Parvibaculales; family Parvibaculaceae; genus Mf105b01. The sequence goes on along the minus strand of OZ253944.1, from coordinate 3,327,570 downwards.
CTGTTCAGGAAGCTTGGAGTATGCCTGACGCCGTGCATGCAGATCGTCGCGTCGCGCCAAAGTCACCAACTTTTCGACATAAGGACGAAGCTCTTTTGCCTTCGGCAATGTCGTGATGATCTGCTCATGCTTAATCAGCGCGACCGCCATGTTTGCCAGCATGGCTTTGCGGTGACTTGCGGTCCGATTGAGCTTGCGGCCGGATTTACCGTGGCGCATGACCCTCTCCTCATTCAAATGACGGCGCCTCGCGGCGCGGTCGGGTAAACTTAGTAATGATCTTCGAAACGTTTCGCGAGATCTTCGATATTTTCTGGCGGCCAGCTTGCCACTTCCATGCCGAGGTGCAGACCCATCTGCGCGAGAACCTCTTTGATCTCGTTCAGGGACTTCCGGCCAAAGTTCGGGGTGCGAAGCATCTCGGACTCTGTTTTCTGGATCAGGTCGCCAATGTAAACAATGTTGTCGTTCTTCAGGCAGTTCGCAGAGCGCACGGAAAGCTCAAGCTCATCAACTTTCTTGAGAAGCGCGGGGTTGAACTCAAGCTCAGGGTGCTGCTCTTCAACAACCACCTCTTTCGGCTCGTCAAAGTTGACGAAGACCTGCAGCTGGTCCTGAAGAATGCGAGCGGCAAACGCAACCGCATCTTCCGGGGTCACAGACCCATCTGTTTCAAGCTGAACAGTCAGCTTGTCATAGTCGAGGATCTGGCCTTCGCGTGTGTTCTCCACCTTGTAGGAAACACGGCGAACCGGGCTGTACAGGCTGTCGACTGGGATCAGGCCAATCGGTGCATCTTCCGGACGGTTCCGGTCGGCAGCCACATAGCCTTTGCCGTTGCTCACAACAAATTCCATGCGAATGTCTGCGCCTTCATCGAGCGTGCACAGAACGAGATCCGGATTGAGAATCTCAATGTCGGAGCCAGCTTCAATGTCGGCAGCTTTAACCTCACCTGGCCCCTGCTTCACAAGCATCATCCGCTTCGGACCTTCAGCGTGAAGATTGAGCGCCAGCTGCTTGATGTTCAGGATGATGTCCGTGACATCCTCACGCACACCGGCAATGGATGAAAATTCGTGAAGCACGCCGTCGATCTGAACCGCCGTTACCGCAGCGCCCTGCAGCGAAGACAGGAGTACGCGGCGAAGCGCATTGCCGAGCGTCAGGCCAAAGCCCCGCTCGAGCGGTTCTGCAACCACCGTTGCAGTACGCTGTGCATCGTGACCGCCCTGGATTTCCAGTTTGGTCGGTTTGATAAGCTCTTCCCAGTTCTTCTGGATCACCTGTAGAACCTCGTGCCGTTAAGTGCAGTTTGCTTCGAACAACATGTTCTTAAAGAAGCGAATGCAGGACGGAATACCCGTCAATGAGTGAGAGCGGCGCCCAAAAAAGGACCGCCGATAAACCTTGTTAAACGCGGCGGCGCTTGGGTGGGCGGCAGCCATTATGTGGGATCGGCGTCACGTCGCGAATGCTGGTGATTGTGAAACCCGCAGCCTGAAGCGCGCGCAGCGCGGACTCACGACCTGAACCTGGGCCACAGACCTCAACCTCAAGGGTTTTCATTCCGTGGTCCTGCGCCTTCTTGCCTGCATCTTCTGCGGCCATCTGGGCGGCGAACGGTGTTGATTTACGGCTACCCTTGAACCCCATCATGCCGGCGGACGACCAGGAAATCGCATTTCCCTGTGCATCCGTGATCGTGATCATGGTGTTATTAAAGGTCGAATTCACATGCGCCACGCCGGACGTAATATTCTTACGTTCTTTGCGTTTAACGCGGGTCTTTTCCTTCGCCATCCTAAAACCTTCTCTGTCGAACGGGCTGCCCCGTCAAATCCCGTTCTTACTTCTTCTTACCTGCGATCGCCTTTGCAGGGCCCTTCCGGGTCCGCGCATTCGTATGTGTGCGCTGACCGCGGACCGGCAGGCCGCGGCGATGACGCAGACCGCGATAGCAGCCCAAATCCATCAGACGTTTGATGTTCATTGCCACTTCGCGGCGCAAGTCACCCTCAACCAGATAGTCCCGGTCGATGGTTTCGCGGATCTGGATAACCTCAGCGTCGGAAAGCTCGTTCACACGGCGTTCTGGCGCAATACCTACGGTTTCGCAGATATCCTTAGCATTCTTGTCTCCAATCCCATGGATATAGGTCAGCGCGATAAGCACACGCTTATGGGTTGGAATGTTCACACCAGCGATACGAGCCACGTTCTTCTCCTGCGATAAGGATTCGCGAGACCGGCAATTTCCATGCAAAAAAGCGGGATGAGTCGCTGAAATACCGCAGAATTCTGCCGTTTTCCAGTGATATACCGATGGTTTGCTTTGGAGCTGCCGTCGCGCTGGCCGGGATTATAGGAATTTCCCCTTCCCGGTCAACTGCTTAGCCTGCCTTATCCGTCTCCTTAAGTTCGAGTGCTGCCTCGATTTCAGCAGTCACTGCATCCATGTCATTCATGCCGTCAACGGTCCGAAGAATGCCTGCATTCTTGTAGTAGCCCGCCAATGGCGCCGTTTGTTCGTGATAGACCGCTAGACGCTTCCTCAGCGCTTCGGCATTGTCGTCGGCACGCGCGCCGCCCTCTGTCTCGGCGGCCCGGCCCTCAATCCGCGCAAGAAGCGCTGAATCGTCCACTTTGAGCTCAATGACCGCATCCAGCCTATCTGAGCGTTCCGCAAGCATCTTATCGAGCGCTTCCGCCTGGGCTACATTCCGCGGAAATCCGTCCAGAATGTATCCATTCTTGCAATCAGCTTCCTGTGTCCGCTCGGCAATAATGCCTACGACAATCTCGTCTGGGACCAAATCGCCCCTGGCCATGATCTCTTTGGCCTTCTGACCGGTCTCCGTTCCCGCAGCAACAGCTGCCCGGAGCATGTCGCCGGTGGAAAGCTGAACCAACCCATGGGCTGATTGGATACGTTCGGCCTGCGTTCCCTTGCCAGCGCCCGGGGGTCCAAGAAATATCAGTTTCATCGGCGCGCCCCTCTTAGTTTTGATTTTTTGATGAGGCCTTCATACTGGTGCGCCAACAGGTGGCTCTGCACCTGTGCAACAGTGTCCATCGTCACATTGACCACAATCAACAGCGAGGTCCCGCCGAAATAGAATGGGATGCTGTATTGCGAAATCAGAATTTCCGGCAGCAGGCAAACGAATGTCAGGTAAAGCGCCCCAACGACTGTCAACCGGGTCAGCACGTGGTCGATATATTCTGCCGTCCGCTTGCCCGGACGAATGCCAGGAATAAAGCCACCATATTTCTTCAGATTGTCTGCGGTATCGTCCGGATTAAAGACGATCGCTGTATAGAAGAAACAGAAAAAGATGATCATGCCCGCATAGAGCGCCATATAGAGCGGCTGGCCATGAGACAACCAGGCTGTGACAACATTCAGCCATTCAGGTCCCTGCCCACTGCTGAAACCTGCTGCTGTCGCAGGCAAGAGCAAAAGCGACGATGCAAAGATAGGTGGGATCACACCAGCAGTGTTGAGCTTTAACGGCAGGTGCGACGAGTCGCCCCCATACATTTTTTGCCCCACCTGACGCTTCGGATACTGCACCAGCAGCCGGCGCTGTGCCCGCTCGACGAACACGATGAAGGCGATGATCGCCACAACCATGATCATGAGAGCCAGGATAATCGCTGGTGACAGCGCGCCTTCTCGGCCAAGTTCCAGGGTCCCAACCAGAGCCGCAGGCAGCTCTGCAACAATGCCCGCAAAAATAATGAGCGAAATCCCATTGCCCACGCCACGCGCAGTGATCTGCTCACCCAGCCACATCAGGAAGATCGTACCACCAACAAGAGTGATAACGGTCGTTGCCCGGAAAAAGAGACCCGGGTCGATGGCAAAGTTTTCCAGCCCCACGGCAATGCCGTAGCCTTGAAGGGCCGCAAGAATAACCGTGCCATAGCGCGTGTACTGGTTGATCTGCTTCCGGCCCTGTTCACCCTCTTTCTTCAGTTGCTCAAGATGAGGGCTCACCGTCGTCATCAACTGAATAATAATAGAGGCTGAAATGTACGGCATGATGGTGAGCGCAAAGATCGCCATCCGCCCGACCGCGCCGCCGGTGAATAGATCGAGCATCCCCCCGATGCCGCCTTGCTGCTGTTCAAAGAACTGCGCAAATGCGACTGGATCGATACCCGGAACCGGAATGTAGGTACCAAGCCGGTAAACCAGCAATGCGCCCAGCGTAAACCATATCCGCTTCTTGAGTTCCTCAGCTTTCGCAAAGGCACCAAAATTCAGATTGGCAGCTAACTGTTCCGCGGCTGAGGCCATTCAGATGACTCCGGAAGCTCGGCACAACACAAGGGGCTCGACAAGGCCCCGCTAAAACTTATCCCTCGGCTTTCGCCTTGGTTTCCTTCACCGTGACAGACCCGCCTGCCTTCTCAACAGCTTCGATTGCTGCTTTGGAAGCGCCAGCAACTTCGATCTTCACCGAAGCGGAAATCTCACCCTTACCAAGGAGGCGAACACCGTCTTTTGCGAGGCGCGTAATCACACCAGCACCAACGAGTGCATCGGCAGTTACTGCTTTGCCAGCGTCCAACTTACCCGCATCAACCGCAGTCTGAATGCGCCCGATATTCACTTCATTGTATTTCTTCGGGTTCGGCACATTAAAGCCACGCTTCGGCAAGCGTTGGTAGAGCGGCATTTGTCCGCCTTCGAAACCCTTGATTGCAACGCCCGAGCGCGACTTTTGACCCTTTACACCGCGGCCGCCTGTCTTGCCTTTGCCGGACCCGATGCCACGCCCCACGCGGAGCCGCACTTTACGAGCGCCGTCATTGTCGGAAAGCTGATTGAGTTTCATCTCTTCTACCTCTTTGCGCAGACCCTTCTATCACGGGCCCACTCGGCTCCTGCCTGAATAAATTTCTTTAAGCGTCGTCAACCACTTCAACAAGGTGAGACACCTTGTTGATCATACCGCGAACAGATGGCGTGTCTTCCAGCGTCCGCACGCGGTGCATCTTGTTCAACCCCAGGCCGACCAATGTCTGACGCTGATCTGGCTTCCGGCGGATCGGACTACCGATCTGCTTCACCGTCACCGTCTTTTTTGCTGCTGCCATGATCTAATTCCCTGTACTGCAGTCCGAGGTGCTACTCAGATGCCAAAGCTTCACCGGCACCATCTGCGCGGCGACCGACAATGTCGGTAACCTTTTTGCCACGGCGCGCCGCAACCATGCGCGGGCTCTGCTCACGCTTCAGTGCATCAAACGTCGCGCGAACCATGTTGTATGGGTTTGCAGACCCCATGGACTTAGCAACAACATCCTGCACGCCAAGCGTTTCGAAAACGGCACGCATCGGACCACCAGCAATGATACCGGTCCCCGGAGGCGCTGCGCGAAGGATGACGCGGCCTGCTCCGTGACGACCATCAATGTCGTGATGCAACGTCCGGCCTTCCCGAAGCGGCACCCGAATGAGATTACGCTTCGCTGACTCAGTCGCTTTGCGGATTGCCTCAGGAACTTCACGGGCCTTACCGTGACCGAACCCAACACGGCCTTTTTGATCGCCAATCACTACAAGTGCGGCGAAGCCGAAGCGACGGCCACCCTTAACAACCTTGGCGACGCGATTAATGTGGACCAGCTTGTCCACAAATTCGCTATCACGTTCGTCCCGATCCCGAGATTCTCTGCGTGCCACGATAAACGTCCTTTAGAAGTTGAGGCCGCCCTCGCGGGCACCCTCTGCCAGGGCTTTCACCCGGCCGTGATAAACATACCCACCGCGGTCGAAGATGACGTCATTGACGCCAGCGTCGGATGCGCGTTTCGCAACCAGCTTGCCAACTTCCGTCGCCGCACTGGTGTCTGTTCCCTTATCGCCCTTGAACTCTTTGTCTTTGGACGATGCAGATGCAATCGTTTTGCCTTCGGTGTCATCAATCACCTGAGCATAGATGTGCTTGGATGAACGATAAACGGACAGCCGCGGACGGCCACCAGCCAGCTTGCGAAGCTTCGCGCGGTTGCGCTGCTTGCGTCGATCTTGAAGTGTCAGTTTCTTGCCCATGGCTCGATTACTTCTTCTTGCCTTCCTTACGGAAGATATATTCGTCTTCGTACTTCACACCTTTGCCTTTGTATGGCTCTGGTGGACGGTACGCCCGGATCTCCGCGGCCACCTGGCCCACGGACTGCTTGTCCATGCCTGTGATCTCAATCGCCGTCGGGCTTGGTGTCTTCACCTGAATGCCTTCCGGGATTTTGTGGACGATGTCATGGCTGAAGCCAAGAGCAAGCTGCAAGTTCGAGCCCTGCATCTGCGCTCTGTAGCCGACACCATTGATTTCCAGCTTCTTGGTGAACCCCTCAGTTACACCTGTAACGAGATTCTGTACCAAAGTCCGCTGCATACCCCACATAGCGCGGGCGCGCGGTGTCTCATCCCGTGGCGATACGGTGAGACCACCGTCACCTTGCGCCAGGGTGACCTCATCAACGAGAGTCATAGACATCTCGCCCTTTGGTCCCTTGACCGCCAGATTTTGCCCGTCGAGATTGACGGTAACGCCGCCTGGCACAGCGATGGGTTTTTTGCCAATTCGTGACATGGTTGCTTCCTAACCCGTCCGTTTACCTCGCGTCCTTAGAAGACGCGGCAGAGTACTTCGCCACCGACATTTTCGTCTCGGGCGACTGAGTCCGACATAACACCCTTAGGTGTCGACAGGATCGAGATACCTAAACCGTTATGCACAGCTGGAATATCCTTCACCGATGAATACACGCGACGACCTGGCGTCGATACACGGGAGATTTCCCGAATGACCGGCCGTCCTTCGTGGTACTTGAGCTCAATTTCGAATTCAGCTTTGCCGCCATCGAAATCGGTCCGCGAGTAGCCACGGATGTACCCTTCATCCTCTAGGACGTCGAGTACCCGCCCGCGCAACTTAGATGCCGGAGTTTTTACGTTGCCCTTACCACGCATTGCAGCATTGCGAATGCGTGTGAGCATATCTCCGAGGGGATCTGTCATAGACATGCGATCTCTCTCCTCACCAACTTGACTTGACTAAGCCGGGGATCTGGCCTTTCGAGCCCAATTCCCGAAGCGCGATGCGCGACATTTTTAGTTTGCGATAGTAGGCCCGCGGACGACCGCTGACTTCACAACGGTTGCGCACACGCGTTTTCGACGAATTGCGCGGCAACTCAGCAAGTTTAATCCGTGCCTTAAAACGTTCTTCAACCGTCAGAGACTTGTCGTCAGCAATTGCTTTGAGCGCTGCACGCTTGTTTGCGTATTTAGCGACCAATTTACGCTTCTTCTGGTCTTTTAGAACGCTGCTTTTCTTAGCCATTCTTACCTCCGGTGATCCTGCGCAGGTCGCGCAGGCCAACGATTAATCCTGTGCTGCAAACGGGAAATTGATGCCTTTCAGCAATTCCCGCGCTTCGTCATCTGTCTTTGCCGTCGTACAGACAACAACGTCCATACCCCAAACTTCATCGACTTTGTCATAGTCGATTTCCGGGAACACGATGTGCTCTTTCAAGCCCATTGCATAATTGCCGTTGCCGTCAAAGCTCTTAGCGTTGAGCCCGCGAAAGTCACGTACCCGCGGCAGAGCCACATTTACAAGGCGATCGAGAAACTCATACATCCGGTCTTTGCGAAGGGTGACCTTGCAACCGATGTTCATGTCTTCACGAAGCTTGAAGCCCGCGATAGACGTCTTCGCCTTGGTCGCAACAGCTTTCTGACCCGCAATCAGACCAAGATCTTCCAGAGCTGATTTGATCTTTTTGGAGTCGCCCACAGCTTCGCCGACGCCCATATTCAGAACAACTTTGTCCAGCTTGGGCACCATCATATCGTTGGCGTAGTTGAACTTCTCCTGAAGCGCAGGCCGCACCTTATCGTTGTAAACGCCTTTCAGGCGGGGTTGATATCCCTCAGCCATCGATCACTTCTCCTGATGCTTTGGCGACGCGTACTTTTTTGCCGTCTTCCAAAACCTTGAAACCTACGCGGGTGGCTTCACCCGACTTAGGGTCGACATAAGCGACATTCGACAGGTCGAGCTTCGCTTCGCGCGTCGCGATACCGCCGGCAGTCGTCTGCGTCTGGCGCTCATGGCGTTTTACAAGGTTCACACCCTGCACCAGAACCCGGCCCTCTTGAGGGAAAACGCCAAGCACCTCGCCCTGCTTTCCCTTGTCCTTGCCAGCAAGAACGATGACCTTGTCACCCTTTTTGATCTTCGCAGCCATCAGATCACCTCCGGTGCGAGGGAAACGATTTTCATGTGGTTCTTTGCACGCAACTCACGCGTAACAGGTCCGAAAATACGTGTTCCCACTGGTTCACCCTGCGCGTTAATCAGAACAGCTGCGTTCCCATCAAAACGAATTGAGCTGCCGTCCGGCCGGTGAATGTCTTTCGCTGTGCGCACGACGACCGCCTTCATAACGTCGCCCTTTTTGACGCGACCCCTGGGGATCGCTTCTTTTACGCTGACCACGATGATGTCGCCTACAGAAGCGTATTTACGCTTCGAGCCGCCCAACACCTTGATGCACTGAACGCGTTTTGCGCCTGAATTGTCAGCGACGCCCAGATTTGTTTGCATCTGAATCATGGCTAAATGCCCGTTCTCACTGGGTAGAAACCAAGTCTTGCGACTTAAGCTTCGTTCCCGATTACTTCCCAAGTTTTATTCTTTGATACCGGCCGGCACTCCCGGATCGATACCGTCTCACCCACCTTGTGAGAGTTGTTCTCATCGTGTGCGTGGTATTTCTTCGACCGACGAACGGTCTTTTTCAGCAGTGGATCTGTAAAACGACGTTCGACTTTGACCACGATGGTCTTGTCGTTTTTGTCGCTCACAACGACGCCCTGCAAAATTCGCTTTGGCATGATCGAACCCTTACTTAGCGGCTTGGGCGGCCTGCGACTGCTGGATCGTCTTGATCCGAGCTATGTCGCGGCGAACCTGCCGAATGCGCGCCGTATTCTCCAACTGACCACTTGCAGCCTGGAAGCGCAGATTGAATTGCTCTTTCTTCAGCTTCACAATCTCGTCGTCGAGTTGATCCGGCGTCATATCTCTAATTTCACTGGCCTTCATGGCCTCATCCTCTTCTCAACCGTAGGGCGGATTTGCCCTTAAGCCTGGTCGCCAGGCCGCGTCACAAACCGTGTCTTGATCGGCAGCTTTGCTGCACCAAGCCGCAGCGCTTCTTCTGCAATGTCGTGCGGCACACCATCAATCTCGAACATGATCCGACCGGGCTTTACCTTGGCAGCCCAATATTCCGGCGTACCCTTACCTTTACCCATCCGAACTTCCGTCGGCTTCTTCGAGACCGGCACATCCGGGAAAATCCGGATCCACACGCGGCCAGCACGCTTCATATGACGTGTGATGGCACGACGAGCGGCTTCGATCTGCCGCGCGGTCACCCGCTCCGGCTCCAGAGCCTTAAGGCCGTAGGCGCCGAAGTTGAGCGCAGTCCCACCTTTTGCCGTTCCCTTGATCCGGCCCTTATGAGCCTTGCGGAACTTTGTACGTTTCGGTTGCAGCATCGTTTAACTCTCTTCGCTTGAGCGCTGACTTAGTTGGCGTCTCGACGGCGGCTCTCTCCGCCACCACCCTCAAGGGCGCGTCGTTCATGAGCCATTGGGTCATGCTCAAGGATTTCACCTTTGAAAATCCAAACCTTGATGCCGCAAACCCCATACGCTGTATGAGCGGATGCAACGCCATAGTCGATGTCCGCGCGGAGCGTGTGCAGCGGCACACGGCCTTCGCGATACCATTCCGTCCGAGCGATCTCAGCGCCGCCAAGACGGCCTGCGCAGTTGATCCGAATGCCGCCCGCGCCCAGACGCATGGCAGACTGGACCGCCCGCTTCATTGCCCGGCGGAACGCCACACGGCGCTCAAGCTGCTGAGCAATATTTTCCGCAACCAGGGTCGCGTCGATTTCAGGCTTGCGAACTTCGACAATGTTCAGGTGGACTTCTGAGTCTGTCATCTTGCCGATTTCGCGGCGCAGCTTTTCAATGTCTGCACCCTTTTTACCAATCACAACACCTGGACGGGCTGAGTGAATGGCAACCCGGCACTTCTTGTGCGGACGTTCGATAACAATCTTGCTGACGCCAGCCTGTTTCAGAGCCTTTTCAAGATACTTGCGGATCTTGAGGTCTTCGTGCAGCAGGTCACCATACTCGTGACGTCCAGCAAACCAGCGGGAGTCCCATGTGCGGTTGATCCCAAGGCGCAGGCCAATTGGATTAACTTTCTGACCCATTAGGCTTTTTCCTCAACTTGGCGCACCACAATCGTGATCTCGCTGAAAGGCTTCATGATTTTGCCAACACGACCACGCGCACGAGGGCGCCAGCGTTTCATCATCAGGTTCTTGCCGACATACGCTTCCGCCACGATGAGCTCGTCCACGTCCAGGTCGTGGTTGTTCTCAGCATTCGCAACAGCGCTTTCCAGCACTTTCTTGACGTCTTTGGCGATCCGCTTCGGCGAGAAAGAAAGGTCCGCGATCGCGCGTTCCACTTTCTGACCCCGAATGGTCTGAGCAACGAGGTTGAGCTTCTGACCGCTGGTGCGGATCATACGGCCCTTTGCCATTGCCTCATTATCAGCCAGGCGCCGTGATTGTGACGACTTCCCCATGGCTTACTTCCTCTTCGCTTTCTTGTCCGCCGCGTGACCGTAATAGGTCCGCGATGGAGCAAACTCGCCGAACTTGTGACCGACCATGTCCTCGGAAACGTTCACCGGGACATGCTTCTGGCCGTTATGAACCCCAAAGGTCAGACCAACGAACTGCGGCAGAATCGTAGAGCGGCGGCTCCAGATCTTGATCACTTCCTTACGACCCGACTCGCGAGACGCTTCGGCTTTCTTCAGGATATATCCGTCGACAAACGGACCTTTCCAGACGGAACGTGTCATAAGCTCTTATCCTACTTCCGACGCTGGTGACGGCTGCGTACGATGTACTTATCCGTCGACTTGTTTTTACGAGTCCGCTTGCCCTTGGTTGGCTTACCCCAAGGTGTCACCGGATGACGACCACCAGAAGTCCGACCTTCACCACCACCATGTGGGTGATCAACCGGGTTCATAGCCACACCGCGAACGGATGGACGCTTGCCGAGCCAGCGGTTACGGCCCGCTTTGGCCAGCGTGATGTTTGATTGGTCCGGGTTCGACACAGCACCGATACTCGCCATGCACTCGCCACGGATGAGCCGCTGCTCACCGGACGAGAGACGAACGATCGAGAAGCCGCCGTCGCGCCCAACAAGCTGAACATAGGTTCCTGCGGAGCGGGCAATCTGAGCGCCCTTACCTGGCTTCAGCTCCACATTGTGGATGATGGTGCCAACCGGGATGTTCTTCATCGGCATTGCATTGCCGGGCTTAACGTCTGCACGTTCTGCAGAGATCACCGTGTCCCCTTCAGCCAAACGCTGAGGTGCAATGATGTATGCCTGTTCGCCATCTTCATACTTGATGAGGGCGATGAAAGCTGTCCGGTTTGGATCATATTCCAGCCGCTCGACAACAGCTGGGATATCCCGCTTCGTCCGCTTGAAATCGATGATCCGGTAGGTCCGCTTATGACCACCGCCACGACGCCGGGCCGTGATGCGGCCATGGTTGTTCCGTCCGCCGGACTTCGTGAGGCCTTCGGTCAGCTTCTTGACCGGCTTGCCGCTCCAAAGCGCCGACTTGTCGACGAGAACGAGGCCACGCTGTCCCGGGCTCGAAGGTTTATATTGTTTTAGTGCCATAACGTCTCAGCTTTCGCTTTTGCTGCCGTCCTTAAAGACCGGTGCTCACATCGATGGAGTGACCGTCTTCAAGTGTCACAATTGCTTTCTTGTAGTCGCCCTGCTTTCCGCTCACGCCACGGAACCGCTTCAGCTTGCCCTGCTGGCGAAGCGTGTTGACTGCTTTCACCTTCACGCTGAAAAGCTTTTCAACGGCGGCTTTCACCTGAGGCTTCGTCGCATCCAAGGGCACACGAAACACAATCTGGTTGTGCTCAGATGCCAAAGTCGACTTCTCGGTAATCACCGGGGACAGGATGGCGTCGTAATGACGAGCTTCACTCATTTGAACCGAGCCTCCAGGCCTTCCAGCGCAGCTTTGGTCAGAACCAAAGTGTCACGCCGCAGAATGTCATAGACGTTGATGCCCTGGACCGGCAGCACGTCCACTGCAGGAATGTTCCGCGACGCCAAAGCAAACTTGTCGTCCACTTCCTTGCCGTCAACGATCAGCGCCGACGTCAGACCGAGCTTCGACAGAGCGCCACGAAGAGCTGCTGTCTTGCCGTCTTTGGACTTGGCATCTTCCAGAACGATGAGCTTTTCAGCCTTCGCCTTGCTCGACAGAGCGTGCTTCAGCGCAAGAGCGCGAACTTTCTTCGGCATATCGATCGCATGGCTGCGAACGACGGGTCCGAAAGCCTTACCACCACCACGGAACTGTGGAACCTTCTTGTCGCCATGCCGCGCACCACCGGTGCCCTTCTGGCGATACATTTTCTTGGTGGTTCCAGCAATCTCAGAACGACCTTTAGTTTTGTGCGTTCCCGCCTGACGCTTTGCCAGCTGATAGTTCACCATCCGGTGCAGCAGGTCGGCACGAGGCTCCAGCGCGAACACGTCGTCCGGCAGGTCCACCGATCCGGCCTTCTTGGCCTCAAGTGTGGTCACATCCGCCTTCATCACGCGTCATCCTTCTGTTCGTCAGCTGCCGGCGCTTCCGCAGGAGCTTCCTCAGCCGGTGCTTCTTCTGCAGGAGCTGGAGCTTCCGCCGCCGCACGAAGTGCGGCTGGCATTGGAACACCCTCAGGAAGCGGCTTCTTCACTGCATCCCGCAGGAACACCCAACCACCTTTTGACCCCGGTACTGCGCCCTTGACCATGATCAGACCGCGATCAACATCGGTCTTCACAATCTCAAGGTTCTGCGTCGTCACACGAACGGAGCCCATCTGGCCGGCCATCTTCTTACCCTTGAAGACCTTGCCTGGGTCCTGACACTGACCCGTCGATCCGTGGCTACGGTGAGAAATAGACACACCGTGCGACGCGCGAAGACCACCGAAATTGTGTCGCTTCATTGCCCCGGCAAAACCTTTACCGATGGAAATGCCCGACGCATCGACTCGCTGGCCGGAAATGAAGTGGTCAGCCGTGATCTCAGCCCCCACGTCCAGCATATTGTCTTCGCTGACGCGGAACTCGGCGAGTTTCCGCTTCGGCTCGACATGAGCCACTGCGAAGTGGCCACGTGCTGCACGTGTCGTGTTTTTCACCTTGGCTTTGCCAGCGCCCAGTTGGACTGCTGAATAGCCATTTTTCTCTTCGGTCCGCTGGGCAACAACCTGACAATTGTCGAGGCGCAGTACCGTTACAGGCACGTGCCGTCCCTCTTCTGTGAAGAGGCGGGTCATTCCCAGCTTTTGAACAATCACACCGGAACGCATGGGTCCCAATTCCTTTTATCGTTTGGAGACGAATGTCCCCTTAGAGCTTGATCTCAACATCGACACCAGCTGCCAGGTCGAGCTTCATAAGAGCATCCACCGTCTGCGGCGTTGGGTCGACAATGTCCAGAAGACGCTTGTGGGTTCGAATTTCGAACTGCTCGCGGCTCTTCTTGTCGATATGCGGTCCACGGAGCACGGTGAACTTTTCAAGCCGTGTCGGAAGTGGAATAGGCCCGCGCACATTTGCGCCAGTCCGTTTCGCGGTATTCACGATCTCCTTGGTCGAATTGTCTAAGACGCGATGGTCAAAGGCTTTCAACCGGATCCGAATATTTTGACTTTGCATGTTCAGTCCTTACGCCCTGGGGCTCGAAAAAAGCGCGGTGTCAAAGCGGGCACCGCGCCCTTTATTCCTTACTCAATGATTGAGGATACGACGCCTGATCCGACGGTCCGTCCGCCTTCACGGATAGCGAAGCGAAGCTTCTCTTCCATGGCGATCGGTGCGATCAGCTCAACCTCAATAGCAACATTGTCGCCCGGCATCACCATCTCGGTGCCTTCGGGCAGGTTCACAACACCCGTCACGTCCGTCGTCCGGAAGTAGAACTGCGGACGGTAGTTCGTGAAGAAAGGTGTGTGACGGCCACCTTCATCCTTCGTCAGGATATAGGCTTCAGCCGTAAACTTCGTGTGCGGTGTGATCGACCCAGGCGCACAAAGAACCTGGCCGCGCTCAACCTGCTCGCGGTCAACACCACGAAGCAGCGCACCAATATTGTCACCCGCCTCACCGCTATCAAGCAGCTTGCGGAACATTTCAACACCCGTACACGTGGTCTTCTGTGTGTCCTTGATGCCGACGATCTCAATCTCGTCGCCAACATTGATCACACCACGCTCAACACGGCCCGTCACAACGGTGCCGCGGCCGGAGATCGAGAACACGTCCTCAATCGGCATCAGGAACGGCTGGTCCTTCGGACGCTCTGGCTGTGGAATGCTCTCATCAACCGCTTCCATCAGCTTAATGATGCTTTCTTTGCCGATATTGTCGTCACGGCCCTCAAGCGCTGCCAAAGCAGAACCCGGGATGATCGGAATGTCGTCGCCGGGGAAGCCATACTCGGAAAGAAGCTCACGCACTTCCATTTCAACGAGCTCAAGCAGCTCCTCATCGTCAACCTGGTCAACCTTGTTGAGGTACACAACAAGCGCTGGAACACCCACCTGACGGGCAAGAAGAATGTGCTCACGGGTCTGAGGCATCGGGCCATCAGCTGCGTTCACAACCAGGATGCCACCATCCATCTGTGCCGCACCGGTGATCATGTTCTTCACATAGTCAGCATGGCCTGGGCAGTCCACGTGGGCGTAGTGACGGTTGGCCGTCTCATACTCAACGTGGGCCGTAGAAATCGTAATACCACGCGCCTTCTCTTCTGGCGCCTTATCGATATCTGCATAATCAGAAAAATCTGCCCCACCTGCTTCCGCAAGCACTTTCGTAATCGCCGCCGTCAGCGTCGTCTTACCGTGGTCAACGTGACCAATCGTGCCAATGTTACAGTGTGGCTTCGTACGCTCAAATTTCTCTTTGGCCATCTTAAGGCTCCCTCAGAACTTTTTCTGTTCTTCGCTGATTAAGCGAGTTTCGCTTGGATCTCATCAGAGACCGCCTGCGGCACTTGCTCGTAGTGATCGAATTGCATGGTGTACTGCGCGCGTCCCTGCGACATGGACCGCAGATTGTTCACATACCCAAACATGTTTGCGAGTGGCACCATGGCGTTGATCGCTGTCGCAACACCACGGTTTTCGCTGCCGGCAATCTGGCCGCGACGGCTGCTCAGGTCACCGATGACATCACCCATATAGTCTTCAGGCGTCACCACCTCGACCTTCATGATGGGCTCAAGCAATTTCGCGCCAGCCTTCGGTGCAATCTCGCGCATGGCCGCGCGCGCCGCGATCTCAAATGCCAGAACGCTGGAGTCCACATCGTGGAAAGCACCGTCAGTCAGGGTGACTTTGAAGTCGATGACTGGGAAGCCCGCGAGAACACCGTTCTCTGCCACGCTCTTGATGCCCTTCTCAACACCCGGGATGTATTCCTTCGGAACCGCACCACCAACGATCTTGCTTTCGAAGACAACACCCGTGCCGATTTCACCCGGCTCGATAACCATTTTCACGCGAGCGAACTGACCGGAACCACCAGACTGCTTCTTGTGGGTGTAATCGATATCCGCTTCTTTGGTGAAGGTCTCACGGTAAGCCACCTGCGGCGCACCTACATTCGCTTCAACCTTGAATTCACGCTTCATGCGATCGACGAGAATGTCGAGATGAAGCTCGCCCATGCCGGCGATGATCGTCTGACCGCTCTCTTCGTCTGAAGACACCCGGAATGACGGATCTTCCTGAGCAAGACGCGCCAGCGCCATACCCATTTTTTCCTGGTCGGCCTTGGTCTTCGGCTCAACTGCCACCTCAATAACCGGATCAGGGAATTCCATCCGCTCCAGGATAACCGGGCTGTTTGGATCACACAGCGTATCACCCGTGGTCGTGTCTTTCAGACCTGCAAGCGCAACAATGTCGCCCGCATAGGCCTCTTTCACTTCTTCGCGGCTGTTAGCGTGCATCAGAAGCATACGACCGATGCGCTCGCGCTTGTCCTTCACCGTGTTGAGCACCCCGGAGCCGGCGGTGAACACGCCGGAGTAAACGCGGGCAAAGGTCAGTGATCCAACGAATGGGTCATTCATGATCTTGAATGCCAGCGCCGCAGCGGGCGCGTCGTCAGACGCTTCACGAACGGTTGCTTCTTCGGTCTTGCCGTCAATACCGTCAATGGCTTTAACGTCGAGCGGCGACGGCATGTAATCAACAACCGCATCAAGGAGAGGCTGCACGCCCTTGTTCTTAAACGCTGTACCATTGAGGACAGGAACGAAGTTCTGGTCGATGGTGCCCTTGCGGATGCAGCGCTTCAGCGTGTCTTCGTCTGGTTCGTTGCCTTCGAGATAGGCTTCCATGACATCGTCATCGACTTCGACAGCGGCTTCCACGAGCTTCGCGCGGTATTCTTCGGCCTGATCTTTGAGGGAGTCGCGAATGTCGACATATTCGAATTCAGCGCCGAGGTTTTCATCTTTCCAGATGATCTCTTTCATCTTGAGGAGGTCAACGAGGCCCTCATACTCAGACTCCGCGCCAATTGGCAGCTGAAGAACCAGAGGTGTCGCCCCAAGACGGTCGACAATCATGTCCACGCAGCGGAAGAAGTCTGCGCCCATGCGGTCCATCTTGTTGATGAAACACATGCGTGGGACTTCATAGCGGTCAGCCTGGCGCCAAACGGTCTCAGATTGCGGCTCAACACCAGCGACAGAGTCAAAGACAGCAACTGCGCCATCAAGCACACGCAGCGACCGCTCGACTTCAATCGTGAAGTCAACGTGGCCCGGTGTATCGATAATGTTGATGCGCTTGCCGTTCCAGAAGCACGTCGTTGCAGCGGATGTAATTGTAATCCCGCGCTCTTGCTCCTGCTCCATCCAGTCCATCGTCGCAGCACCGTCGTGCACTTCGCCGATTTTGTGGCTCTTACCTGTGTAGTAGAGGATCCGTTCCGTCGTCGTGGTCTTACCCGCGTCAATATGGGCCATGATGCCGATATTGCGGTAGTCCTCGAGAGTTGTCTGGCGTGCCATAATCTTAAACCTCTAAAGCGCCTGTCTGTTACCAGCGATAATGTGAGAAGGCGCGGTTCGCTTCTGCCATGCGGTGCGTGTCTTCACGCTTTTTCACTGCAGAGCCGCGATTGTTCGATGCATCGAGGATTTCCGCCGACAGGCGGTCAACCATCGTGTTTTCGTTGCGAGCCCGTGCCGCAGCAATCAACCAGCGAATGGCGAGCGCACGCTTACGGTCCGGACGAACCTCAACAGGAACCTGATAGGTCGCACCACCAACACGGCGGGAGCGAACCTCAAGAGCCGGCATCACGTTTTCCAGAGCTTCATGGAAAGTACGGAGAGGGTCAGCAGTCCCCTTCTCAGCCATCTTGTCGAAGGCACCGTAGACGATCCGCTCAGCAGTCGACTTCTTACCGTCTTTCATCAGGCTGTTCATGAATTTGGTCAGCACAAGATCGCCAAACTTGGCGTCAGGGATGACTTCTCGCTTCTCTGCGCGGTGACGTCGCGACATCTATCGTATTCCTTACTTAGGACGCTTGGCGCCGTATTTCGAACGGCGCTGCTTACGGTCTTTCACACCCTGCGTATCAAGCACACCACGGATGATGTGGTAGCGAACACCAGGCAAGTCCTTCACACGACCACCGCGGATCATCACCACGGAGTGCTCTTGAAGGTTGTGACCTTCACCAGGAATATAGCTGGTGACTTCAAAACCATTGGTCAGACGAACACGGGCAACTTTACGAAGAGCCGAGTTCGGCTTCTTCGGTGTCGTCGTATAAACACGAGTACAAACGCCGCGCTTTTGAGGGCAAGCCTCCATCGCTGGCACTTTGTTGCGCTTCACCGGCACTTTGCGCGGTTTGCGGATCAGTTGTTGGATAGTTGGCATATGTCTCTGCCGTTCCTCTTAGATCACGCTGTATTTGGAAACCCTTTCCAAATACAGAAACGTGATCGACCTCAAATCCTAGAGTGGGATGCGGGCGAAAAACCGGTGCCCACTTTTTCTCATCCCACTCGCTTCATCCAAACACAAAACCGCGTGCTACCGGGAAATCCCTCGAGTTGCACACGGCCGATAGACACATGAGGCATTCACTTAATGCCAGCGCCTAAACTTGCAGAGGACCCTGAGAAAACCCAGGGTCATGCCCCAGTCCTTATCGTCGATTTCGGGCGTCAGCGTTTAGGTTGTTCGGCTATCGGTTCCGGTAACCGCCTACTGCCTGGCGCGAAAGTTGGCGGAACCTACCGTTGCCCCCTGGGGTCGTCAACCCGGAATGTTAAGAAAATGGAAGATTTTTGGGGGTTTTTTGCCCCTCCGACCGCCCCTTTGGCTCTCGGAACCCGTCAATAACATCTAGAAGCCGATTTTTGGACCTAATGGCTTCGTCCAAACCGAGAAAAGCGCGAATGACTCAAGGGAATCAGCCAATTGATTCCCGAAACTGAATCACACTTCCCTCTTGTAAATATGTATTTCACACTTATATTCGCTTAAATGCATATAGGAGGTCCAGCTATGAGCCCCATGAGGTCAAATTCGGTAGAATTGAGTCCAGAAGTCCGGGTCCCGCCCGAAGTCACCAGTGTCTTTGATGAAACGACCAACACCGTTACCCACATCGTAGCGGATCCGGCTACAGGCTGTGCGGCGATCATCGACCCTGTGCTGGACTTTGACCAGGCAGCCGCTCGCACCAGTACCGTATCTGCTGACAAGTTGATCGCGGAGGTAAGAACGAGGGGCCTTAAGGTCGAATGGATTTTGGAGACCCACATCCACGCAGATCACCTGACCGCTGCGCACTACTTAAAAGAGCACCTAAATGCGCCGATCGGCGTTAGCCGGAACATCTCCAGGGTGCAAAAAACCTTCAATCCGGTGTTTCACCAGCCCTATTTCGTCCCCGATGACGGTCGCCCGTTCGATCACCTGTTCTCAGACGATGAAGAATTCTCAATCGGAAATCTCACAGTTTCCGTCATCGCGACGCCCGGGCACACCCCTGCCTGCGTCTCCTACCTGATAGGCGATGCTCTTTTCGTAGGTGACACCCTATTCATGCCGGACTACGGGACAGCGCGGTGTGACTTTCCGGGGGGCGATGCGGGAACCCTCTATGACTCCATAGAACGACTCCTCAGCCTGCCCGATGACACCCGCATGTTCCTTTGTCACGACTACCCCCCAGCGGATCGTGCGCCTCAGTGGGAAACAACCGTTGCCGATCAACGCGCGCACAACATTCACGTGGCGAACCGCTCTCGCGATGACTTTGTGAAAATGCGGGAGGAACGAGACAGCGGGTTAAACATGCCACAACTGATCCTCCCTTCGCTGCAGGTCAATATTCAGGCCGGCGAGTTGCCTCAGGCGGAGGACAATGGCGTCCAATATCTCAAAATACCGCTCAATCAGTTCTGACTGGTCGCTTAGGTTTCAAGGATGGCTCTCGAGCCGGCATCCAAGTTGCTCGCCAAACAGGCGGCGCAACCCAGCATTGAGGCATAGGTTTTGAAGGTCGCTCATCATCGTGCGCTCGCCGCGTTCTAGAAACAGCCCAACGAGTTCATAACAGATGACGATCTCATAAACATTGCGGTTGTAATATGCCTCAGGGCTGCCTGGGCAGTTGGCAAACAGAAGCTTTGTTTCGTTCGGCCAGGGAAGGAATTCTGTCGCGCGGGACACAATATCTTGCACCATTCCGGACTCGACAGCCCATTGCCGAACCTTCTCATGCCGTGGGTCTCTAGTCTCGTCATAGGCCACCACAAATCCGACATAAGGGATAGAGTCCTCAGCCTCGCGTCCGGCGTATTGCAGCAGCCAAAGATACGAGCGATAAGCCAGTTCATAGGCCTGATCACAGTCGAATCCTCTTTCAGCAGGCAACATCTCTGAATCCAACAAGAAACTCAGCTCATCAGGGTTCGCGCCAAACAAAAGACAGTTGATATTGTAGAAGCGCTGTATTGAGAGTGAATGGCTGTCCCAGAACGCATGCGCATCGTCATGCTCCGTGACTTCCTCGCGCCATTCAGTAAGCCACTCTGCCGAGACCGCCAACAAGCTATGGGTTGCTGCCGGGTCCACATCCACACCATATTTCAGGATCATGCTTGTCGTTGCGATTTGATCGGCGGCATCTTCCTCTAAGCCAAATACCGGGATGGGAAATTGATGGATGATGGCATGGCCAATCTCATGAAGGATTGTGAACTCCAGATTGGACAAAACGAAATGGCGGAGCACTTGTTCCCTCTCTGCAGCGCTCAGCTCAACAATAGGCACCTCATCTGATGCCATCGACGGCTGAATCGAAAAGACCCAGAGGGCGACAGAAAGCAAAAAGCCGCCGCGTCGAAACGCGGCGGCTTTCTTTGTTGGTCTTGGGCCCATCGCCACACCCATTAAGCGCCCTCAGCGGGTGCTTCTGGTGCAGGCGCAACTTCGATCACCTCATCAGCTGCGGCTTCTGCCGGGACCTCTTCAGGTGGCGCGATCACGCCGGTCTCAATCTGCTCCTGTAGGATCTTCTCATCACGATCTGACGCTTCGCTCCGCAGGAGTTCCACGACGCGGCCCGTACCAGCTGGAATCAGCCGGCCTACGATGATGTTTTCTTTTAGACCGTGCAGTTCGTCGACCTTGCCGTTGACCGCGGCGTCTGTGAGGACACGTGTGGTCTCCTGGAAAGACGCAGCCGAGAAGAAGGACCGTGTCTGCAGTGAGGCTTTGGTAATACCAAGAAGTACCGGTGTGCCCGACCCCTCTTCTTTACCTTCGGCCCGCAGACGGTCATTGATCTCATCGAGCTCGATGCGATCAACCTGTTCACCTGCAAGGTAAGGCGCATCACCGGGGTTGGTGATTTCAACCTTCTGCAGCATCTGACGAACAATCACTTCAATATGCTTGTCGTTAATGCCCACACCCTGCAGACGGTAGACATCCTGAACTTCATTCACGAGGTAGGTCGCAAGTTCCTCAACGCCGGAGATAGCAAGAATATCGTGCGGTGCTGGGTGACCGTCGAGAAGATATTCGCCTTTCTCAATGATGTCCCCTTCTTGCACCGTGATGTGCTTGCCCTTCGGAATGAGATATTCCCATGGATCCCCACCATCTTCAGGGTGAACCATGATCCGGCGCTTATTCTTGTAGTCACGCCCGAACTCAACCTTACCAGTCCCTTCCGAGATGATTGCGTGGTCTTTCGGACGACGCGCTTCGAAGAGTTCCGCCACACGCGGCAGACCACCCGTAATGTCACGGGTCTTCGCACCCTCTGTCGGAATACGTGCAAGCACGTCACCCGCATGGATTTCTGCACCCGCCTCAACCGACAGGATAGCGTCAACCGAAAGCAGGAAGCGCGCATCATTGCCGTTTGAGAGTTTGAGAACGTCGCCATTGCTGTCTTGAATGACAATCGCCGGACGAAGGTCCGCACCTTTCGGGCTTGCACGCCAGTCAATGACAACGCGTTGAGAGATACCTGTTGCTTCATCAGTGACTTCGCGGATGGACATGCCCTCCACTAGGTCTTCAAAAGCAACCGTCCCGTTCACTTCCGTCAGGATCGGCACCGTGTACGGATCCCATTCCGCAATGCGCTGTCCGCGTTCCACTGTGTCACCGTCATCGGCCCGCAAACGCGAACCGTAGGTCAGCTTGTTGGAAGACCGTTCATTGCCATGTTCGTCCAGAATCTGAATCTGCACATTCCGGCCCATGACGATTAGAGCGCCTGAGGAGTCCTTCACCACATTCCGGTTGGCAATCCGGACCGTTCCGGAGTGGTTAGACTCAAGGAACGACGTATCGACAACCTGTGCCGTACCGCCAATGTGGAACGTCCGCATGGTGAGCTGCGTACCAGGCTCACCAATGGACTGCGCGGCAATAACACCAACGGCCTCGCCCATATTGACCGGCGTACCACGCGCCAGGTCACGACCGTAGCAGGTGGCGCAAATGCCATTCCGCGTTTCGCAGGTCAGACCAGAGCGGATCCGAAGCTCTTCAATGTTGGCTTCTTCCAGAATGTCGACATCCGCCTCGTCGAGCAGATGGCCTGCTTTGAATAGAAGCTCACCTGTCGCGGGATGGTGTACGTCATCAACAGGCGTACGACCGAGAACCCGCTCACCCAGAGAGACAACAACCTCACCAGACTCGATCACTGCACCGAGAGTAATGCCCTTCTTGGTGCCGCAATCTTCTTCGATAACGATGCAGTCTTGAGCCACGTCAACAAGACGGCGTGTAAGGTAACCGGAGTTGGCTGTTTTCAGGGCCGTATCGGCAAGACCTTTCCGCGCACCGTGCGTTGAGTTGAAGTATTCAAGAACGGTCAGACCTTCCTTAAAGTTCGAGATAATCGGTGTCTCGATAATCTCACCAGAAGGCTTCGCCATCAGGCCGCGCATCGCAGCGAGCTGACGCATCTGGGTGGGCGAACCACGCGCACCAGAGTGAGCCATCATATAGATCGAGTTGATCGGGTTTTCGCGATTGGTTTCTTCATCGATCTGAACAGATGAAATCTTGTCCATCATCGTGTCAGCGACTTTGTCTGTACACTTCGCCCAGGCATCAACAACCTTGTTGTACTTCTCACCTTGGGTGATGAGGCCGTCGATGTACTGCTGCTCGTATTCTTTAGCGAGCGTCCGGGTCTCTTCAACAAGGTTCACCTTTTCGGCGGGAATGATCATGTCATCCTTGCCGAAAGAGATGCCTGCACGACAGGCCTGACGGAACCCAAGACCCATAATCTGGTCACAGAAGATAACCGTCTCCTTTTGACCGCAATGGCGGTAGACCACATCGATCGTGTTGGAGATTTCGCGCTTTGTCAGAAGGCGGTTAATCAGGTCGAACGGCACTTTGTGGTTCTTCGGCAGAACCTCGGCGATCAACATACGACCTGGCGTTGAGTCAACGATATGAGAAACAGGATTTCCCTCTTCGTCTTTCGTCGTCCAGCGCGCCTTGATCTTGGCATGCAAGGTTACGAGCCCATTGTCGAGCGCGTGTTCAATCTCAGAAATATCCGAGAAGAGCATGCCTTCGCCAGGCTCGTTGTCCTTCATCTGCGAGATGTAATAGAGGCCAAGCACGATGTCCTGCGACGGCACAATGATCGGCGACCCGTTAGCGGGGTGCAGAATATTGTTGGTCGACATCATCAAAACACGCGCTTCAAGCTGCGCTTCCAGCGACAGCGGCACGTGCACCGCCATTTGGTCACCATCAAAGTCGGCGTTGAATGCCGCACAGACGAGCGGGTGCAGCTGAATGGCCTTGCCTTCAATCAGCACAGGTTCAAACGCCTGGATGCCAAGACGGTGAAGCGTCGGCGCCCGGTTAAGCAGTACGGGGTGTTCCCGAATCACTTCTTCTAGAATATCCCAGACCTCAGGTCTTTCTTTCTCCACAAGCTTCTTCGCTTGTTTCACTGTCGCACTGAGGCCCTTGGCTTCAAGGCGCGAATAGATAAACGGCTTGAAGAGCTCAAGCGCCATTTTCTTCGGAAGACCACATTGATGCAGTTTGAGCTCAGGACCCACCACGATCACAGAACGACCAGAATAGTCCACGCGCTTACCGAGCAGGTTCTGACGGAACCGGCCCTGCTTGCCCTTGAGCATGTCAGCCAGAGACTTCAGAGGACGCTTGTTGGCGCCTGTGATTACGCGGCCGCGACGACCATTGTCAAAGAGCGCATCCACAGACTCCTGCAGCATCCGCTTTTCGTTACGGATAATGATGTCCGGCGCACGAAGCTCCATGAGACGCTTCAGGCGATTGTTCCGGTTGATCACCCGACGATAGAGATCATTGAGGTCTGATGTCGCAAAACGACCACCATCGAGCGGCACAAGAGGACGCAGCTCAGGCGGGATGACCGGCACGACCTTCAGGATCATCCACTCTGGACGGTTACCAGAATGAATGAAGGCTTCGATCACTTTCAGACGCTTCGCCAGCTTCTTAGGCTTGAGTTCAGTCGTTGCTTCCGCGATCTCAACACGCAAGTCAGCGGCGATCTTTTCAAGATCGAGGCCTTCCATCATGTCGCGAATGGCTTCAGCACCGATACCAGCGGTAAAGCTGTCCGGACCATACTCGTCCTGCGCATCCAGATATTCTTCTTCCGTGAGAAGCTGCTTCTCTTTCAGCGGTGTCAGGCCCGGCTCAACAACGATGTAGTTCTCAAAATAGAGAACCCGCTCAAGATCCTTGAGCGTCATGTCCATCAGTAGACCGATGCGGGACGGCAGCGACTTCAGGAACCAGATATGCGCGACTGGCGCGGCCAGCTCAATATGGCCCATCCGCTCGCGGCGAACCTTGGTCAGGGTAACTTCAACACCGCATTTTTCGCAGATGATGCCTTTGTACTTCATCCGCTTGTATTTGCCGCACAGGCATTCGTAATCCTTGATCGGCCCGAAAATCCGCGCACAGAAAAGACCGTCCCGTTCCGGCTTGAACGTCCGGTAGTTGATCGTCTCTGGCTTTTTGATTTCGCCGTAAGACCAGGAAAGAATTCGCTCTGGGCTGGCGAGCGAAATCTGGATCTGCTCAAAAGTTTGAGCTGGCGCAGTTGGATTGAAAAGGTTCATGACCTCTTGGTTCATGGACTTCTCCTCGGTTCGGACCCTGATCCGGTCGGGTGACCTTTAGGGGTTTTGGAGATACCGACAGGGCCCGTCAGCATCGCCCCAATTCAAATTCACATCTGCTCCCGTCAGGGAGCAATTGACGGGCGCGCCAAGCGCGCCCGCCTAAATCCTAGCTCGCTGGCCGGTCGATCAACTCGACATTGAGGCCGAGAGACCGCATCTCTTTCACAAGAACGTTGAAGCTTTCCGGGATACCTGCTTCGAACGTGTCATCCCCGCGAACGATCGCTTCATAGACCTTGGTCCGACCCGCAACGTCATCCGACTTCACGGTCAACATTTCCTGCAACGTGTATGCGGCGCCGTAAGCCTCAAGCGCCCACACTTCCATCTCACCGAAACGCTGGCCGCCAAACTGGGCCTTACCGCCAAGCGGTTGCTGCGTAACAAGGCTGTACGGACCGATAGACCGCGCATGAATCTTGTCATCAACTAGGTGATGCAGTTTCAGCATATAGATGTAGCCAACCGTCACGTCGCGGTCGAAAGGCTCGCCTGTCCGGCCATCATAAAGCGTGACCTGACCGGAGTGGCCGAGACCGGCATTTTCCAGCATGCCGACGACATCCGGTTCATGAGCGCCATCGAAGACCGGCGTCGCAAACGGCACACCGTTCCGTAGGTTGCCCGCCATTTCGAGCATGGCCGGCTCGTCCAGCGACGCATAGGTTTCGTCGCCTTCATAAACCTTGTCCAAGGTTTCACGAAGCGCGGCGGTGTTATTTTCACGCTGATAAATCTCCAGCGCTTCTGTCACCTTCCGCCCGATACCGTGCGAAGCCCAACCCAAGTGGGTTTCAAGGATCTGACCGACATTCATTCGGCTCGGCACCCCGAGAGGGTTGAGCACCACGTCGACCGGCGTTCCATCTTCCAGGTGAGGCATGTCTTCCATAGGAACGATGCGAGAGATCACACCCTTGTTCCCGTGACGACCGGCCATCTTGTCACCCGGCTGCAGCTTGCGCTTCACAGCCACGAAGACTTTGACCATTTTCATGACACCAGGAGGCAGCTCATCACCGCGCTGAAGCTTGTCGACCTTGTCTTCGAAACGAGCCTCAAGGCGTGCCTTGGACTCGTCATACTGACGCTTCAGAGCTTCGATCTCGGTCATGGCTTTTTCATTGCCAACCGCAATCTGCCACCATTGTCCTTTGGACAGAGCATCAAGGTCTGCCTTGGACACCTTGGAACCAGCGGCAATTTCGCCTGGTCCAGACACGACTTCCTTGCCCGTCAGAATTTCCTGCAGACGGCCATAGACGTTCCGCTCAAGGATCGCGAGTTCGTCATCACGGTCTTTGGCAAGACGCTCAATTTCATCCCGCTCAATCGACATGGCACGTTCGTCCTTATCGACCCCGTGGCGATTGAAGACGCGAACCTCAACAACCGTCCCTGTCACACCTGGTGGCAGACGAAGCGACGTATCGCGAACGTCAGAGGCTTTCTCACCGAAGATGGCACGCAGAAGTTTTTCTTCCGGCGTCATTGGGCTCTCGCCCTTCGGTGTGATCTTACCAACGAGAATGTCAGATGGACCGACTTCCGCGCCGATGTAGACGATGCCTGCCTCGTCAAGATTGCGAAGCGCTTCCTCGCCCACGTTCGGAATATCGCGGGTGATTTCTTCAGGCCCAAGTTTCGTATCACGGGCCATGACTTCGAACTCTTCGAGGTGGATCGACGTGAAAACGTCATCCCGCACGATCCGCTCGGAGATCAGGATCGAGTCCTCGAAGTTGTAGCCGTTCCAGGGCATGAACGCGACGAGCACGTTCCGGCCCAGAGCCAGCTCACCGAGCTCCGTCGATGGACCATCGGCGATGATGTCCCCGCCATTGATCCGGTCACCTACACGTACCAGCGGACGCTGGTTGATGCAGGTGTTCTGGTTCGAGCGCTGGAACTTCCGCAGATTGTAGATGTCGACGCCGGGCTTGCCAGGGTCTGTCTCTTCCGTCGCCCGGATCACGATACGTGTCGCATCCACCTGGTCGACAACACCGGTCCGGCGGGCTGCGATCGCGGCACCACTGTCGCGGGCCACAACTTCTTCCATGCCGGTCCCGACGAACGGCGCTTCGGCTTTCACCAGCGGCACCGCCTGACGCTGCATGTTCGAGCCCATAAGAGCCCGGTTCGCGTCATCGTTTTCAAGGAACGGAATGAGAGCCGCAGCAACAGACACAATCTGCTTAGGCGACACGTCAATGAGATCCACCTGCTCCGGCGGCACCATTTCGAAGTCACCGTCAATACGACAGTTCAAGAGGTCGTCCTGCAGCTTGCCGTCTGGTCCGATCGGCACGTTCGCTTGCGCCACGCGGTAGCGGGCTTCTTCCATGGCAGAGAGGTAAACCGTGTCATCGGTCACCTTCCCATCCACAACCCGCCGATACGGGCTTTCAATGAAGCCGTACTTGTTGACCCGTGCGAAAGTAGCCAGCGAATTGATCAGACCAATGTTCGGACCTTCCGGTGTTTCAATCGGACAGATACGACCATAATGGGTCGGATGCACGTCGCGAACTTCAAAGTCGGCACGCTCACGGGTCAGACCACCTGGCCCAAGCGCTGAAAGACGACGCTTGTGCGTAATCTCAGAGAGCGGGTTGGTCTGGTCCATAAACTGGGACAGCTGCGAGGAGCCAAAGAACTCCCGAACCGCAGCAGCCACCGGCTTCGCATTGATCAGGTCATGCGGCATCACAGTGTCGATGTCGACAGAGCTCATCCGCTCTTTGATCGCGCGCTCCATTCGAAGCAAACCAATGCGGTACTGGTTTTCCATCAGTTCACCAACGGAACGCACACGCCGGTTGCCGAGGTTATCAATGTCATCAATTTCACCACGGCCGTCGCGCAGGTCAACGATCGTCCGGATCACCTCAATAATGTCTTCCTTGCGCAGAACACGCACCGTGTCTTCCGCATCGAGGTTGAGGCGCATGTTCATCTTTACACGGCCAACTGCGGAAAGGTCATAGCGCTCTGGATCAAAGAACAGGCTGTGGAACAGCGCGTCTGCTGTATCAAGGGTCGGCGGCTCACCAGGACGCATCACACGGTAAATGTCGTAGAGCGCCTGCTCGCGGTCCGTCGCCTTGTCAACGGCCAATGTGTTCCGGATGAAGGCGCCCGTGTTTACATGGTCGATGTCCAGCGTGTTGATTTCGCTGGCACCGGCGTCAACGAGGGTCTCGAGAAGCTCTTCGGTGATTTCATCACCCGCTTCTGCGAAGATTTCACCGGTTTCCATGTTCACCAGCTCTTCAGCGATGTAACGGCCTGTGACTTCAACGTCCTGAACGAGCAGTTCTTTCAGACCGTCTTCAGCAAGCTTGCGCGCGAGACGTGGCGTGATCTTGCGACCTGCTTCAACCACGACCTCGCCGTTCTTTGCATTCACAAAGTCATGCTCCGGCTTGAAGCCGCGATAACGCTCAGGATCAAACGGAAGCTTCCAGCCGTCTTTGGTCTTCGTGTATTTCACGTGACCGTAGAACGTGTTCAGAATGTCTTCAGAGTCGAGACCAAGCGCATAGAGCAGCGTTGTCACCGGCAGCTTGCGACGGCGGTCGATACGGACGTGAACAATGTCTTTTGCGTCGAACTCAAAATCGAGCCACGACCCGCGGTAAGGAATGACGCGGGCGGCAAACAGCAGCTTGCCCGAGGAATGCGTCTTACCTTTATCGTGGTCGAAGAACACGCCGGGACTCCGGTGCATCTGCGAAACGATCACACGCTCTGTGCCGTTCACCACAAACGTGCCGTTTGTCGTCATGAAAGGCATGTCGCCCATATAAACATCTTGTTCTTTGATGTCCTTGACCGACTTGGCGCCTGTGTCTTCATCGACTTCAAATACAATCAACCGCAGCGTGACTTTGAGCGGCGCTGCGAACGTCATGTCGCGCTGCTGGCACTCTTCCACATCATACTTTGGATGCTCGAATTCGTAGTCGACGAACTCAAGCATCGCGGTTTCTGAAAAATCGCTAATCGGGAATACAGACCCGAATACAGATTGCAGACCCTGATCAAGGCGGGATCCATCTTCCTGCCGATCAACCTGCAAAAACTGGTCATAAGAATATTTTTGAACCTCGATCAGGTTTGGCATTTCTGCCACCTGGGGGATACGTCCAAATGATTTACGAACCCGCTTCCGACCAGTAAATGACTGCGTCATTGTTGTTCCTCGAAATCTTCCTCAGACAAGTGCCGGAACGGTGAGAGACCCACCTTGCTCTCCGACGGAGCAATTGGGAGCGACCATGCAGCCGCTCCCAACCGGTATTATTTGAGCTCGACAGATGCGCCAGCTTCTTCGAGCTTTTTCTTGAGCTCTTCTGCTTCGTCCTTAGGAACGTCTGCTTTGACTTCCTTAGGTGCTCCTTCAACAAGCTCTTTAGCTTCTTTCAGGCCAAGACCTGTGATCGCGCGAACTTCTTTGATGACGTTGATTTTCTTGTCACCAGCTGCAGTCAGAACAACTGAGAACTCAGTCTTCTCTTCGCCACCAGCAGCACCGCCGGCATCACCACCAGCAGCGGCAGCAACAGCAACAGGTGCAGCAGCAGAAACGCCCCACTTCTCTTCGAGAAGCTTGGACAGCTCAGCCGCTTCAAGCACGGTCAGGTTCGACAGGTCGTCGGCAATTTTTTCAAGATCAGCCATTTTTACATTTCTCTCTATTCAATCAGTTCAAACTTGGGTTCGAGGACCGGCCCTATGCCGCTTCCTCGCCCTGTGCAGCTTTTGCGCCCATAACGCGAGCCAGCTGACCGGCAGGTGCTTGCAGCACTCCGGCAATACGTGTTGCAGGCGTAGAAATCATGCCCACCAGCTTTCCGCGCAGCTCGTCCAGCGACGGCAGTTCGGCCAAGGCCTTCACACCGTTCTGATCAAGCAGGGTTTCGCCCATCGCACCGCCAAGGATCACGAATTGCTCGTTCTCTTTAGCGAAGGCCGCAGCGATTTTTGGTGCTGCAACCGGGTCTTCCGAATAGGCGATTGCCGTTGGTCCCGTGAAATGGTCGGCAATGCCGGCCACCGCGGTTCCGTCCAGAGCGAGTTTGGCGAGCCGGTTCTTGGTGACCTTCACATTGCCGCCCGCTTCCGCCATCTTTGCCCGCAGAACTGTCATCTGCGCGACCGTCAGACCGGAGTAATGGGCAACAACAACCACGCCAGCGTCCGTAAAGACGCCTTTGAGGTGTGCCACAAGATCCTCTTTTTCGGCTCTATTCACTTACTCTTCTCCAAAGCATCCAAATCCCTCGGATGCGTCGGGGGTGAAACAACAGCTTGCGCCCTCATTCCACCGTTGGCAGATGCCGCTCGTGTGAACCCCCGAGGAGGCGCGCCACACGACCAGCGCTCTCTTGCCTGTCCCGGGTTTGAACCGACAGTGAATCCGAGCCGAAGCCCGATGCCACAAATCTGCTCTATCCCCCGTCTATTGCAGGCGGGCCAAGTAACCCATTAAGCCAACCAAACAACGCATGGCTGACACCCACCGTCTCGGACAGGATGAAGACGTGACCGACGCCTCTCCGTCTCCGGAAAACCGTTTGTCCCGTCTTCGCCCAACTCATCAAACAATGAGCCGGGAATTCTTCATTGGACGCTCCGAGATCAACCTGCCGTTTACGGCAGCAAGTTGACCGTCAAATCACGCGTCCTGCACACTCGAAAGGTCGATCTTCACACCAGGCCCCATGGTGGAGCTAAGTGCAACCTTCTTCATGAACGTTCCTTTTGCACCAGATGGCTTCGCCTTCTGGACCGCGCTGATCAGTGCACGCACATTGCCTGCGATCTGATCTTCGCTGAAACTTGCTTTGCCCACGCCAGCGTGGACGATGCCCGCTTTCTCAACGCGGAATTCCACTGCGCCACCCTTGGCAGACTTCACAGCTTCACCGATATCAGGCGTCACTGTTCCGACCTTCGGGTTTGGCATCATGCCGCGTGGCCCAAGCACCTTACCCAGACGCCCAACGAGCGGCATCATGTCCGGCGTTGCGATGCAGCGGTCAAACTCGATCTTGCCCGCCTGAACCTCGGCAGCGAGATCATCATCACCGACAATGTCTGCGCCCGCAGCTTTTGCTTCCTCGGCCTTGTCGCCCTTTGCAAATACGGCGACCCGGAGCGAGCGGCCGGAACCGTTAGGCAGTTCCACAACGCCGCGAACCATCTGGTCAGCGTGACGCGGGTCAACACCCAGATTGATTGCAAGCTCAATGGTTTCGTCGAACTTCGCTTTCGCGCGTTCTTTGACCATCTTTACAGCATCGTCCAGTGGATAAAGCGTCTTTGCATCAACGCCTTCACGGGCAGCGGTGGTTCTTTTTCCAAGCTTTGCCATCGTCTTACTCCACTACCTCAAGACCCATCGACCGGGCAGATCCCATAATGATCTTCGCCGCTTGATCAAGATCGTTGGCATTGAGATCAACCATCTTCTTCTCAGCAATCTCACGGCACTGAGCAGCGGTAACAGAACCCGCAACGTCACGACCTGGGGTCGATCCGCCCTTCTTGAGCTTTGCTGCCTGCTTCAGATAGTAGGAAGCCGGCGGTGTCTTGATCTCGAACGTGAAGGACTTGTCCTGGAAGATTGTAATGATGGTCGGGATCGGCATCCCGTTTTCCATCTGCTGCGTCTTCGCATTAAACGCCTTACAGAATTCCATGATGTTCAACCCGCGCTGACCCAATGCTGGACCGATCGGAGGTGATGGGCTCGCAGAACCCGCTGGCACCTGAAGCTTCAGATAGCCTTCAATTTTCTTCGCCATTTCTCTTTCCCCTTCCGATTGGGATATCCCCGACCGGAAACTTTAAAGGGTTAGTGGTACGGCAGCCGTTAGACCACCTCCCACACACAACACGGATAAAGACGACCAGCCCTAGAGCTTGTCGACCTGTCCGTACTCAAGCTCGACCGGGGTTGCCCGACCGAAAATAGACACAGCGACTTTGAGCCGTGTCCGTTCTTCATCGACTTCTTCGACGATGCCGTTGAACGAAGCAAACGGCCCATCGGCCACCCGCACTTGCTCGCCAATTTCATATGTGATGCTCGGTTTCGGCCGCTCGACCCCTTCCTGCACCTGATGCAGGATCACATCAACTTCCTTCTGACTGATCGGCTGCGGCTTGTTATCCGCGCCCAGGAAACCAGTCACCTTCGGCGTGTCCTTGATGAGGTGGTATGCCTCATCCGTGAGCTGCATTTTCACAAGCACATAGCCCGGGAAAAACTTGCGCTCAGCGTTGACCTTTCGCCCGCGGCGCAGCTCAACAACTTCCTCAGTCGGCACCAGGATCTCTTCGAACACCTCTTCAAGCCCGGCGCTGTTCGCGCGCTCCCGAATGGATTCAGCGACCTTCTTCTCGAAGTTCGAGTAAGCCTGAACGATGTACCACCGCGCCTTCATGATCGTCGTACCTTTATCGTCCCTGACCTTAGTCACCAAGTCCGAGCACAAGCGAAACGCCGTAACTCAGAACCTGGTCCGCAAGGAAGAAGAACACAGCCGCCAACACAACCATGATGAAGACCATGACAGTCGTCACAATCGTTTCGCGCCGGGTTGGCCACGTCACTTTAGACGTTTCAGACCGCACCTCTTGCACGAACTGAACTGGATTGCTTTTCGCCATCGTTCCTCTCGCGAGCTTGACCGAACACCCTTACGGTTGAGACGGTCCCTCAAGTTAGTTCCTGCCCACCCATTCGGTGGCAGGAGTGGAGGGACTCGAACCCCCAACCCCCGGTTTTGGAGACCGGTGCTCTACCAGTTGAGCTACACTCCTAAACCGAATGCCCCACTGCACAACTCACAGTGGAACAAACAACTGAGCGGCCCTGGTGAGAGCCGCCCAGCAAACGCCTTACTCAATGATTGAGGATACGACGCCTGATCCGACGGTCCGTCCGCCTTCACGGATAGCGAAGCGAAGCTTCTCTTCCATGGCGATCGGTGCGATCAGCTCAACCTCAATGGCAACATTGTCGCCCGGCATCACCATCTCGGTGCCTTCGGGCAGGTTCACAACACCCGTCACGTCCGTCGTCCGGAAGTAGAACTGAGGACGGTAGTTCGTGAAGAAAGGTGTGTGACGGCCACCTTCATCCTTCGTCAGGATGTAGGCCTCAGCCGTAAACTTCGTGTGCGGCGTGATCGACCCAGGCGCACAAAGAACCTGGCCGCGCTCAACCTGCTCGCGGTCAACACCACGAAGCAGCGCACCAATATTGTCACCCGCCTCACCGCTATCAAGCAGCTTGCGGAACATTTCAACACCCGTACATGTGGTCTTCTGTGTGTCCTTGATGCCGACGATCTCAATCTCGTCGCCAACATTGATCACACCACGCTCAACACGGCCCGTCACAACGGTGCCGCGGCCGGAGATCGAGAACACGTCCTCAATCGGCATCAGGAACGGCTGGTCCTTCGGACGCTCTGGCTGTGGAATGCTCTCATCAACCGCTTCCATCAGCTTAATGATGCTTTCTTTGCCGATATTGTCGTCACGGCCCTCAAGCGCTGCCAAAGCAGAACCCGGGATGATCGGAATGTCGTCCCCTGGGAAGCCATACTCGCTCAGAAGCTCACGCACTTCCATTTCAACGAGCTCAAGCAGCTCCTCATCGTCAACCTGGTCAACCTTGTTGAGGTACACAACAAGCGCTGGAACACCCACCTGACGGGCAAGAAGAATGTGCTCACGGGTCTGAGGCATCGGGCCATCAGCTGCGTTCACAACCAGGATGCCACCATCCATCTGTGCCGCACCGGTGATCATGTTCTTCACATAGTCAGCATGGCCTGGGCAGTCCACGTGGGCGTAGTGACGGTTCGCCGTCTCATACTCAACGTGGGCCGTAGAAATCGTAATACCACGGGCCTTCTCTTCAGGCGCCTTATCGATATCTGCATAATCAGAAAAATCTGCCCCACCTGCTTCCGCAAGCACTTTCGTAATCGCCGCCGTCAGCGTCGTCTTACCGTGGTCAACGTGACCAATCGTGCCAATGTTACAGTGTGGCTTCGTACGCTCAAATTTCTCTTTGGCCATGGCCTCTTCTAACCTTCATCTGTATGGGGCCCTACTTCGTGTCGCCCCGGCCTAACTACCGTAAGCAAGTCGGTCTTGCCGCCTGCTCTTTCCTTACTACCCCTGGCCGCCCCCCAAATCTTCTGGGCGACCCTTGAGCCTCAATGCCCCAAGCGCTGGAGCGGGTGAAGGGAATCGAACCCTCATCTTCAGCTTGGAAGGCTATTGCTCTACCATTGAGCTACACCCGCCTATTTCCGTCGAAATCCGTCTCTTGAATCGATGGTGGAGGGAGTTGGATTTGAACCAACGTAGGCATAGCCAACGGATTTACAGTCCGTCCCCTTTAACCGCTCGGGCATCCCTCCAAAACCGAATACAAATTCCTTATTAAACCCGACGGCTTCCTGAAGCCGTCTGTCTATCAAAAACATGGGGCTTCGCGGCGCAGAGACCCGACCGAACATTGATCGGGTTTATGTGCGTCCGCCCTTAGCCTGTCAACTAAAAATCATCCGAAAAAACGTGCAAGCCCCCGCAGCGTCACCGCAATTTCGTTTGAGAGAAGCTGGCGGCACTGTGGAGGCTGTTCATTGCGTAAGCCTGTAGTTGCGGAATATAAGGTCGGCTATGACCAAACGCAAGCAACCGCGCCCCCAAAACCGTGAAAAACCTCAGAAAACCCGCGGAAAACAGAGGCGCGGCCCGTCGGATGGTGGTCAGGCCGACAACGCCAATGCTTTCCTCTACGGCCTACACGCTGTCACCGCAGCGCTTGCCAACGAAAAACGCCGCATCACTAAGCTGATTTGCACATCGTCTGTCGCCAAGGACCTGGAGGCCGCCGGGCAAACAACCCGAATCAAACCTGCCCTTGCGGAAACGGGCGAAATCTCAGCTCTGCTGCCACCTGGCGCAGTGCATCAGGGGATCGCTCTCAAGACCAGCCCCCTTCCCGAACCAGACCTTGAGCAGGCGATGCACGGGGCAACCCGACTGGCCCTATTGGACCAGGTCACCGACCCTCATAATGTCGGCGCGATCCTGCGGTCCGCCGCCGTCTTCGGCGTGTCCGGGCTGGTCATGACGGACCGCAACAGCCCTCCACAATCCGGGGTGCTGGCAAAGTCTGCTTCCGGCGCTTTGGAGCACGTCTCCCTCACCCGCGTAAGCAACCTCTCCCGCGCGATCGATATGATTATAAAACAGGGGTTTACAGTCATTGGCTTAGACGGTGATTCAAGCCAAGAATTGAGCGACACCGACACCAGCGGCAAGGTCGCTTTAGTGCTCGGCGCCGAAGGGACTGGCCTGCGCCGCCTCACCCGCGACAAGTGCGACTGGCTGGCGAAACTCCCCGCTTCCGGACCCATGCGGAGCCTCAATGTCTCCAACGCCGCGGCCGTCGCCTTCTATGAATTAGCCCGGCAGGACCGGCAATAAAGCCGTCACACACCACGTGGCGTGAGACCGGCCGCCGCGTAGATCGCATCAATCGCCACCATGTTCGCGACAGCATCAACGCCACCGGTCGAGACGGTTCCCTCGCCCCTGATCGCAGAGATCACCGCGTCCAGTTGATGATCAAAAGTCGATTGGCCATCAACCTCTTCGATCGTTTCCTCGCCGTCGACGAGGAGCGTCAGCTTGTGACCGAGATAGGGATGGATGGGATTATTGACGTGCAGACGACCTTTTTGGCCAATCACCTCAATTTCAGCCCGAATGGCGACCCCAGGACTCATA
This sequence comes from Parvibaculaceae bacterium, assembly GCA_965267265.1. Classification (GTDB taxonomy): domain Bacteria; phylum Pseudomonadota; class Alphaproteobacteria; order Parvibaculales; family Parvibaculaceae; genus Mf105b01. Next base: position 3,291,784 of record OZ253944.1, on the reverse strand, counting down.
TCGCAGGACATCCGCCCCGGAATACCGTTGAACTGCAGCTCAGCGCTCATAGCGAGATCGATACCCTGCGCTCCCTGCTCCGCCTTGGCTTCGAGGATCTGAGGTTCGGTCCCGGCAATATGCCGGAGCATGTGAAGCGGATAGCACCCAAGATCCATTAGCGCACCGCCTCCGAGCGCCAGGTCATGGCGAATATTCCCAGCAGAGTCGGGAATTTCGACATTAAAGACGGCGCTCATCGCAATGAGCGCGCCCAGCTTCCGTGACCGAACAATCTCAAGCACCCGCTGACAGAGCGGGTGGTAGAAATAGTGAAAACCTTCCACACATAGACGCCCTGTCCGCGCCGCGACCTGCACCATCACTCGGGCCTCACCGGCATTCATCGCAAAGGGTTTTTCGCAGAGGACATGGCGCCCGGCTTCCATTGCCGCAACGCTCATAGGTGCATGAGCAACGGGCGGTAACCCATTGTAAACAAGATCAATATCCGGATCAGCAATCAGCGCTTCATAAGTGTCGGCGACCCGATCAATGCCATACTCACTGGCAAAGGATTCAGCCCTCTCAGGGTCGCGCGCTGCCACCGAGACGATCTCCACGTCGTCTCGTTTTGCCGCCGGTGCAATCACAGCCAAGGGCGCAATCTGCGATGCGCCGAGAAGTCCTATGCGAACCGGTTGCGCCCTCATATCCCCCAACTCCGTCGCGCCAATTCCAAGACCAAATACCACCGTGTCAGATTTTCAGTGTCCAAAACAGCACCGATATTGTCGTTGTTTGAATCTGCCGTCCTCAACGGCTACCGGACGCCCGCGAGTTAATTGACATTATTAATCGATCAATTAAATATCCAGATCGCAATCACCGGTTTGGGGAGGAACCGTCATGTTAATTTCGTTGGAAGCAATCAACTGGCTCGCCGTGCTCGGCGCAATGGTCGCCAATATGGCGGTCGGCGCGATCTGGTACTCCCCCATTGCAGCCGGAAAGGCGTGGCTGGAGTCGACCGGGCGCAGCCAGGAAGAGATTGAGGGAGGCGGCGGTGCAATGGCACTGGCCATCGTTCCAGCCGCCCTAAACGCGACCATCATTGCGATCCTCGCATCGGGGCTCGGCATCTCAACAGCTGGCGGCGGCGCGCTTTTGGGGCTCTGCGTCTGGCTGGGCTTCGTGATGCCCACGAACTTGATCGAAGTGATTTTCGACCGTAAGACCTACCGCACAGCCATTATCAATAATGGCAACTTCATCATCACCATGCCGCTGATGGGCGCGATTATCGGACTGTGGCGTTGATCGGCTCAGGCAGCCTTCACGCCCGCAGGATTGGCCCCGCGCACCCGGGAGACGTTGGACGCTGACTTGCCAGAGCTCGCCTCATGTTGGCTGATATCCCCGTTTAGCTGACACCCACGTTCAATCTCCAGCTCGCCATAGCGAACAGTACCTTGAATTTGCCCGCCGCCTTTGACGCAGAGCAGGCCTTTGACTGTCAACGTACCGGTAAACGTGCCTTCGATCTCCGCCGCCTGAACGTTCACCGTGCCGTCTACTACGCCACCATGAGCCAAGAGCATCAGAGATGCTTCAACAGTACCGTTCAGATTTCCCTGTACGATAAGTGACTCACAGGTCGTGATGTCTCCTTTGAGAACCGTCCCCGGCCCGATGTGCAGGATGGCCCTATCAGCATTGGGATTTTCTCCGGCGAGGGACGCGTCTACATCTGCATTTGGTTCATCGCTCTGCATATTTGGCATCTCCTCAACACGTTCTGGAGGGTTGGCATCTGGGCTGTCAGAATCCGCGGCAACAATCTCATCTGATTCATCAAGCGGCATTGGATCATCAGCCAGCACAATATCTTTTGGGGAGGTCTCTTGGGCGTCGGTTCCCGCAGGCTCATCGACCGCTCCGGCTGAGTTCTGGTCGGTAGCTTGAGCGGCAGCGCTTTCGTCAGCGCCTGCGCTGTCCTCGGGTTCTGCTTCACCTTGAGTGTCCGCAGCACTTGTCGGGGGGTCTCCCCTTTTAGACCCTGCGGTCTTCCTTCTTAAGCCAAACATGCGCCCCCCTAGGATTGTCAATGACCTCGCCTGCAGCCAGTTAGAGGATCAGGGTCAAAGGCAGGCCGGTCTTTTGACGTAAGGTTAACGCAGGTCGAAGCGTCCACGCAGTCAAATTGGGGACACTTGGTTGGCACTTTGGAAGCAGATGCCGCTCAGTCACTAGATATTGTGATCTAAGTCACCAGCACCTCTAGTGGTGCTGGTGATCCTTTGCAAGACGCACACTTTTGCGATCCGCTGTGGCAGCAATGGTACATTTCGGTTGCTACTCACACGAAATCTGCGGGCCGCACCGCTCGCCGGGAGCGCACTCAAGCGGACCGGAGTCCCTGAAGGAATTGATCCACATGGCCTTTAAGAGCATCCGCTTCTTTTGCGAGATGATCCACGGCGCCGTCGACCCGGACCGCAGAAGCCCCGGAAATTTCCGTACTCTTCTGGACGCCCATCATGGACTCGGAAAGCTCCTGCGTGCCCTTGGCAGCCTGCTGAACACTGCCACTGATCTCATGCGTGGCATTTTTCTGCTCTTCGATCGCCGTAGAGACAATGTTTGAATAATTGTCGATGTCGCCGATCGTTTTGGTGATTTCAGCAATCGCCGCAACCGATTGTTCTGTGACTGTTTGAATCTCAGAAATCTGTGTTGTGATTTCGCCGGTCGCCTTTGCGGTCTGCGTGGCCAGTTCCTTCACCTCAGACGCAACAACCGCAAACCCCTTGCCGGCTTCACCGGCACGGGCGGCTTCAATTGTCGCGTTCAGGGCCAACAGGTTTGTCTGGTCCGCAATGTCGCTGATGAGATCAACCACATCGCCAATCTTCGTGGCGGCTTCCGCAAGGCTTGTCACGGACCGGTTGGTACGCTCTGCATCTTCAACAGCGCGCTGTGTCACCTCCGCCGTCTTCGCGATGGTGTTGGATACCTCCGCGATGGACGTTGACATTTCTTCTGCAGCCGAGGCCACGACCTGAACGTTCGTGCTGGTTTCCTCAGTGGCCGCAGAGACGGTCGCGGTTTGCGACTTGCTGTTGTTGGCGGCTTCGGTCATCTCTTTGGACGTCTCACCAAGAGTGGAGACTGCGTCTCCAAAGGATTTGATCACTGAGGCAACTGACTCATCAAATTCAGTCGTCAAACGCGCCACTTCTGCCTTCCGGCGCTCTTCTGCCTCGGCGAGTTCTTTTTTGTGTTGCTCTTCCGCGGCGCGCGCGTCTTCTGTGACCTGGCGCAACAGGCCATATGCCTCGGCCGTCTGGCCGATTTCATCCTGACCTTTGACGTCAACTTCGGCGCTCATATCGCCCTTGGAAAGAGAAGTAAGAGCATCGACAACGTTCTTAAGTGGCCCAACGATGCCGCGAACGACGACGAAAGCTATTGATCCACCGATCAGGACAGCTGCGGCCGTCATGGCAAGGACCAACCACACAGCCATCATTTCGTGATCTTTGACGATTTCCAGCGATTCAACCGTGAGGTGTTCGATCTCAATAAGGATCTCTGCGATTTCTTTATCCAGAGCATCTTCTTCGGCATGAACGGTGTGAGCCAATTCCTTGATGCCGGCTGTCTCTCCGCGCGAGATCATCTCAATCAGTTCATCAGCGTGCTTCTGATAGGCGACATGCGCCTTATCAAAGTGTTTTAGGGAGCTAAGAATGGCACTGTACCGCTCCTCGACTGTGGGCAAGGGCGTGGCCTCTGCTGCAGCTGCTGCGATCTCTTCAGCGGTGATAATCGTTTCAGCTACGATTTTGCCATCCTTTTGGAAAGTTTCCACAAGAGGGGTCAAATCAGAGCTCAAGGGCCGCCCATATGACGAATAGGACAGAGCCAGGATGCGTTCGAAGTAAATTGCCTGTTCCAGCTGCGTAAGCGCAACCTTGGTGACGACTTCGGTCAACGGCATCTGCCGATCCGAGACCTCTTCAATCTCGGTTGTGATCGACGCCATCTGCCACAACGTGACTCCGCTCGTCGCGACGAAACACAGGATTAAGAACCCTAAAACGCCATAGATTTTTTGAGAGACCATCAGTGCAGCAAGGCTGAGGCGCTTGTCGGAAAAAAGCCGGTTCATCTTTACCACCCAAAGATTTGTTCTTGTAATTTGTTTTTCTTGTCCCGGTGGAAAGGACTTTAGCTGAAAGTTTCGAAGAAACTCCTAATTGCAGTGTGGGTATATTTGCCAGGCGGCAATTGATGGACATTGCAGAGCATGCGTAAGGCGTCGAATGCCAGCACTTAAAGCCCGTCAAATGAAATGCCCGGCGGATCAAGATCGTCTTCATCCACTGGGCTCAGCGTTCAAGGTTCAAATTGAAACCGGTCTAGGCAGACCGAACATCAGCCAAAAACTGCTCAACATACCCTTTAAGCGCAGCCGCCTGTTTTGAGAGATGTTCCACAGCCCCGTCAACGCGGACAGCTGATGCGCCGGATGTTTCGGCCGTTTTCTGAACACCCATCATGGAGCTGGAGAGCTCCTACGTCCCCATTGCAGCTTGTTGAACACTGCCGCTGATCTCCTGGGTCGCCGTCTGCTGCTCTTGAATGGCAGCCGAGACAATCGATGAGTAATTGTCGATCTCGCCAATCGTCTTCGTGATCTCAGAGATCGCTGTTACAGATTCACCGGTCACCGTTTGGATGTCGGAAATCTGAGCAGTGATTTCTCCGGTCGCTTTGGCTGTCTGCGTTGCAAGCTCCTTAACTTCGGATGCCACAACGGCAAACCCTTTACCGGCCTCGCCGGCACGCGCAGCCTCAATCGTTGCATTCAATGCCAACAGGTTTGTCTGATCGGCAATATCGCTGATCAGGTCGACCACATCGCCGATCCGCGACGCCGCCTCCGCGAGGCTTGTAAATGACTTGTTGGTACGATCCGCGTCCGCAACTGCCTGTTGTGTCACCTCCGCCGTCTTCTGGATCGTGTTTGAGACTTCGGTGATCGACGCTGACATTTCTTCCGCTGCGGAGGCAACGACCTGAACATTGGTACTCGTTTCCTCAGTGGCCGCGGAGACTGTGGACGTCTGTGCTTTGCCGGTCTCAGCCACGTCATTCATTTCACGTGACGTGTTGCCAAGAGTCGAGATTGCTTCGCCCATGGCGTCCATGACTGTTGCGATCGACACATCAAACTCTTTGGTCAGGTTATCGACCTTCTCAGCACGTAGTTTTTCGGCCGCATCGAGTTCTTTCTGACGCGCCGCCAGCGCCTGCGCTTCTTCCGTGGTTGTCCGCAATACGCCATATGCCCGTGCAGTTTGCGCAATCTCATCCTGCCCCTGAGCTTCAACCTGTCTGTTCGTATCGCCGTCTGCGAGAGCTGTCAGCGCTTCAACAACGTGTTGAAGCGGCCCAACAATGCCACGCACGATCAAAAAGGAGATAACACCGCCAATTGAGACGGCCGCCAATGTCATGAATACGACCAACCACACAGCGGATTTTTCATGCTCCTTAACGACATTGAGTGAATCTGCCGTCAGGTGTTCAATCTCAAGAAGAATGTCCGCAATTTCGTGGTCAAGCTTCTCTTCTTCTTCGACGACGCCGGCGATCTTCTGATCAACGAGGGCCAATTGGCCCCGGCGAATGGCTTCGATCAACTCTTGCGCGTGCTCTTCATAAACAAGGTGACCAGCTTCAAAGTGCTTCAACGACGCGAGGATTGCTTCGTATCTTGCCTTTGTCGCCGGGAGATAAGCGACCGAAATCGCGTGTGCGACGATCTCTTCCGCGACGATGACCTTCTCGTTCACATACTTTCCATCTTTTTCGAAAGCAGCCACAAGTGGGTCTAAGGTTGTCCTTGATGGCGCACCTGACGACGCGAAACCTGCACGCAATATGCGCTCGAAATAGATTGCCTGCTCCAGCTGAGTGAGAGAGACCTTCGTCACCACTTCGGTCAGCGGCATCTGTTCGTCCGCAATCTCTTCAATCTCTGCTGTGATTGAATTCATCTGCCAAAGCGTCACAGCCGTGGTCGCCAGGAAGCAAAGGATCAAGAACCCCAGCACCCCATAAATCTTTTGTGAAACCAAAAGCGAGCCAAGGCTGAAGCGCCCGCCCGAAAAGAGCTTGGTCATTTTGTCCACCCGGATTTCATGTTTTTCCCAGGGATAGATCATAGGCACTATGTTCTAGAAAACTCCTAATTGTAGTTTAATTACATTTTACTATACGAAGAGCGCAGAAAACGATAAGTCCCGCCTTGCAGCTTCGGGAAACCCCCAGTATCTTTGCGCCGAATCTATAGGGCCGGCTTAGCTCAGTTGGTAGAGCACCTGATTTGTAATCAGGGGGTCGGGAGTTCGAGTCTCTCAGCCGGCACCATGGATGACTCCCCAACAGATAGAACCTTCAGGTCGCACCTAAAGAGGTGACGGACTTGCTGCTCAGCCCCGAAAAAGTCATCATCATGGCAGTGGGTACGCAGCGTCAGTGAGACGTCGGTAGATAATCGTGCGTCATTTCCGGAGTATTTTCTGTGTTCTGGCGTCTTGGGGATTGATATCTGAGAGCATGATATCGCTACCCCGATCTCGGGAGGGTCAGAACGATGAAACACCTCATATTCGGCATCGCCGCAATGGCCTTCGCCATTTTGGCCTGGACGCCTGCAGCCATGGCCAATCCTGACGGGCTGGCTGCTTGGGACAAAGCCTTCGAAGTATTTTCCCATCCGCGCTGCGTGAATTGCCATGTGCCAGACGACAATCGGCCCCGATGGTCAGGACCAAACTATGGTCGTACAGCTCAGTTTCATGGAATGAATGTGCGCGCGAAGGACAACCGAGTTGAAGCGGAAGGCATTCCCTGCAGCACCTGTCATCAGGAAGAAAATGCCAGCTTCCCGCATGGTCCACCCGGCGCACCGCACTGGGCCCTTGCACCGGTATCAATGGTTTGGTGGGAGCAGAGTTCAGCCAGCATTTGTGGCCAGATTCAAGACCCGGAGCGGAATGGCGGACGCTCAATTGCAGAAGTCGCCGAGCATGTTGCCAAAGACCCGCTGGTGCAGTGGGGCTGGGACCCGGGGCCAGGTCGAGAGCCCGCTCCATATAGCGCCGCGGAGCTTGTCACCTTTCTGACGGATTGGGCGGCCGCCGGTGCGCCCTGCCCCGACGAATCCTAGCGGGCCAGCAATAGCATTACGCTCTAAGCCACGCGGTATCGGTAAACCGTCGCTGGTGGCAGGTTACACAGAACACGTCCGACCCTGGAGGCTTCAAGTCCAAACCGACTGGCGAGCTGCGGCCGAATGGGCGATCGCCATGAATAGGTGAACTGATACATATAAGCCTCGGTATCCAGCACCGAGGTCAAATTCGTCAAAACCCGGTCGACGACGCTAGACGGCAACGAGAGTAGCGGCAACCCGCTAACGACCGCGCCGACTTTTTCAACCTCAATATACTCAGCCAGATCGGGGTGAGATGCATCCATCTGAATAACCCGAGCTTCAGGGAACTTCTGCGACAGCAGCTTCGCCATGGAGCTGCTTTCTTCTATCAGGATAAGGTCCTGCTCGCGCACGCCCTGCGCCAACAACTTCCGCGTAAAGACCCCTGTCCCCGCGCCAAGTTCCACAATTGGCGCATGAGCCGATGTAATTTCGCGTGTAATCAACCCTGCTAAAGCAGGCGATGATGGTGCGATGGCGCCCACCGACCGTGGGTTCCTGATCCAGGCAAGCAGGAAAGTCAGCGTTTCCTTTATTCTCTGACCCAAACTATTGTGGCTCCCTGCCTCATCCGGATCGTTATTGTGTTCTTGTTTTCCCATCGTGCTCAACGTTGCATTGCGGTGTCCAGACGAACAAAGCACACCCAAAAGTGTTGGGGGATGCCCAGCTATTGCGAATAAATAACCGCTATCGCTTCCTCACCAAAATCACAGCGCAGTTTAGCATCCTCCAAGTGTTTTGCACTCTTTGCGTCGCTGCTGACAGCCTGACCGCCAAATCTGGCGCATTTTGCAAGCACAACCTGGCTCAAACACCCGCGCCGTCGGCGTTGACTTGATCACTCAGGTCATACCGGTTGAGTGGCATTTGCCTTGCGCGGACCCCTGTCGCATTAAACACGGCGTTGGCAACCGCCGGCGCAATGCCCGGCGTTCCAGGCTCGCCAGCACCGCCAATAGCGTGGCCGCTATTGATCACATGTGTCTCGATTTTTGGCGCGTCCGCCATACGGAGCGCTTCATAATCATAGAAGTTACTTTGTGCTGTGGCGCCCCCCTCGATTGTGATCTCGCCATATAGAGCGGCAGTCAAGCCATAGATAATGCCGGACTCAATTTGAGCAACGAGGCCATCGGGGGATATCGCCAGACCAGGGTCAATGGCTGCAACGACGCGATCGACTTTTGTTTGGCCATCAATGATCGTCACTTCTGCAACCTGCGCCACAATTGACCCAAACGACTCCTGCAACGAGATGCCACGTCCGCGCCCCTGGGAGAGAGGCCTGTACCAATCTGCTTCCGTCGCCGCCTTCTCGAGCACAGCAAGATGCCGGGGATGGCCCTTCAAAAGAGCGGCCCGGAACTCATAAGGATCTTTGCCTGCCGCGTCGGCGACTTCGTCAATGAATGATTCAGTGAAAAAGCCATGCTGCGAATGGTCCACACTGCGCCATGCGCCGGTAGTCACATGCATCGGACTGCTGACATAACCAATGTTCTGTGTCTGAACCGCGTAAGGAATAAGCGGTGCCTCCGGCGGTTCCTGCTTATTCACATAGGTGTTTTCCCAGGCGATGAGCTCTCCGTCTTCATCCAGCGCAGCTCGAAAGCGACTCTGTGCCGCCGGACGGTAGAAGTCCTGCCGAACATCCTCTTCGCGAGACCAGATCAGTTGCACTGGCCGCCCAACGGCGTTTGCAACATGCACGGTCTGCAATGCCCAGTCAGCACGCGACTTGCGCCCGAAGCCGCCCCCCATCAGAAGGTTGTGTACGTGGACGTTCTCCTCGTCGAACCCGAGGGCCCCAGCAATGATACGTCTAAATCCGAGGGGATTTTGGCAACCAATCCAAATGTCACAGCGTCCCTCAGCAATCTCAGCAGTAGCATTCAACGGCTCCATGCAGGTATGCGCCAAGAAGGGTACACGGTAATCCGCTTCAATCACATTGCGTGCAGATGAGAACGCTTGTTCGAGATCTCCCATCATCACATCGGTTTCACGGCCTTCCGCCGCAGATATATCCCGATCGAATTGCGCAAAGATAGTCTCGCTGGAGACAGCATCATTTTCGGACTGTTCCCATTCAACCTCAAGGGCTTCCAAGCCTTTCTTTGCCGCCCAATAGCCCTCTGCAACCACAGCCACGGACTCACCCGCCGCGAAAGAACCCACCATGATGTCAGACCGAGTTGCGGGAATATGGACAACGTCGATCACACCGTTGACCGCTCGCGTCGCTGTATCATCAATGCCGGCAACGCGCGCGCCAAAGACCGGCGCCCTCACAACAGTTGCATAAACCATCCCGGGTCGACGCACATCAAGCGCAAACAGGGCACTCCCGTCGACTTTCGCTGGGATGTCAAAACGCTCTACATGTTTCCCCATGATTTTAAAGTCTTTGGGGTCTTTGAGTTGAGGCGTATAGGACGGTGTCATGTTCGCGGCAGCAGCCGCGAAGGTCGCATAAGGCTCGGAACGAGAGCTTGCCTCATGGAGCACACGGCTGTTCGCCGTTGTCACTTCTTCGAACGGAACCTGCCACGCATCGGCCGCAGCCAATCGAAGCATTTCGCGCGTCGCGGCACCCGCGATGCGCATACCGAATGCACCCGTCACACGAATGCTCATACTCCCGCCAGTGATCTGAAGGTCGAGATAGTCGGCGACACTCATCATCATACCCTCGAAGGTTGGCATAATGAGCCCCGGCAGGCTGCCGCCGCCGAGGACAAAAGCACGCCCCAGAGAATAAGTGGCGTACTCGGCCAATGCAGGCGCCTCTTCAACCCGCACCAGACTCCAGTCTGCATCAAGCTCGTCAGCCAGCATCTGGGCTAAGGCTGTCTGAGCACCTTGCCCCATCTCGCCATGGGGGACGATTGCCGTGAGAATGTTGTCAGCGTCGATTTTGATAAACGAGTGGACGAGAGTCTCCCCGTCCTTTTCAAGCAGATCAGCTACATCATGTGCCGGATTGCCGGGCCTCATAGCGACACCGACCGCAAGACCACCACCCGCAATCACGCCTGCCGATAGAAAAGCGCGTCTCGTCCACTTACCCATCGTTACTCTCCTCTGCCGGCTGAACCACATTCGATCGAGTTTCCGCAGGTGCCTCCAGAGCCGCTGTCTTGATTGCATACCTCATGCGTCCATACATCCCGCATCGGCAGATATTTCCCTGCATAGCAGCGTCAATCTCTGCGTCCGACGGGTTGGGATTGTCTTTCAGCAGCGCGGCTGCCGACATCAACTGCCCTGATTGACAATATCCACACTGCGGCACTTGGTGCTTGATCCACGCCTGTTGCAATGGGTGCCGCTCTTCAGCGCTCGGCGCAAGCCCCTCAACCGTTGTAATCTCTCGCCCGTCAATACTTTGAACCGGCAGCACGCACGAACGCGTAGCGGCACCATCGACATGGACGGTGCACGCACCACACTGCGCTACCCCACAGCCAAATTTAGTACCTGTCATCTCCAGGTTTTCTCTGATTACCCAGAGCAGCGGCGTCGAGGGGTCAACGTCCACCGTTCGCGTTTTGCCGTTTACGGAAAATGTATGCTTCATGGGTCCACCCGAAAATCGTCATTTCCTGACCAACCGCTTCACCAAGCGTGAGCATTCCCACCGTTCGGATCAGCCGCGACTATCACAATTACAATATGAGTGTTTTTTGTCAATTTGTAAGGGGCTTCTGAAAAATACTTTCAATTATCCGGACAGCAAAACTTTACGCGCGCCCACATTTCGCTTACCCCGCCTGCTCTTACGCTGAGGCTAGATAGCCGAGTCGCCGCGTAATGCATTCAAAGAGATTCCTAGTCAAAGCCTGCATGTTGACAATCTGTCAGTTCAAGCATATGACATTATAGACACGAGCCGTCCAAACGGGATGATTTTATCAAGACATCCACAGAACTTCTGAAATGTGCACTGCGTGTTTCTGGAAGCAGTAGATCAAGAAAGCAAAGGTAGCCAATGGAGGCGGACAAAAAACGCCAGGCAATATTTAAGGCCGCATCAGACGTCTTCGCTCTCTATGGTTTCCGGCGCACCTCGATGCAGGACATCGCCGACGCAGCGGGCATTTCACGCCCGGCTCTCTATTTGATGTTCGACAACAAGGAAGACCTGTTTCGCCACCTGGCATCGCATAGACAGATGCAGGCGATAGATGAAGCGATCTCCCTACTCTCCAGCGACGGTACATTAGAGGATCGGTTCGTTACCGCAATTCGCACCTACGAAAAAATCTTCTACGAGTCGGTGGCTGAGATGCCACATGGCGCTGAATTGGCAGACGTCAATATGAGCATCGCTGCGGATCAGATGAAGAAGAACCGTCGCCAGCTTGTCTCAGCTCTCACTAAAGCGATTGAAGACGCAATCAAACGGGGGGACGCCAAGATGCCGGACGCCTCCATGAAGCCTCGTGCGTTTGTCGAACTTTTGTTTTCTTCGATTAATGGCCAGAAGCTCAACGCAAAAACGATGAAAGAGTTCAGACAATCGAGCAATCAGGTGATTGAGGTCTTTATCCGTTCTATTAAAGCTCGATAAGCCCAAATCCATCACGCGTTGGCCGTAAACCACGTGAACCGAGCGAAGCGTTGCGGATCTGGCGCAGTCAGCATCATTCATCGTCTCACAGCCGGGCTCTCACCAACCAGCCCCGCCGCCCGCGACGCAAGAAATAGTTCAACATCGACATAGGTTTGATCGCCAAACGGAAGAGGCTCGGCTCGAACGCCGATATCACAATCGCGCAATCGCCGCTGGAGTGATCCCAGCATTTGCCATTCAAGACGATAGGCTGGAAATCCATTGCCATGTCCCTGGCTTATCATGTCTCCACGGAGCCGTTTGCCCCAATTTTCTGTGTGACATTGGTTGCAGGAAAAATTGAACTGACCCCGTTTGGTATAGAAATAGCCGCGTCCATTCTCCAGATGGGTTTGCGCGGGACCCGAAACATCTACCGTGATGGGATACCCACGCGATTGGTTCGCAACGAATGCAGCCAGAGCCAGGAGCGCGTTGCTTTCGTATTCCAGCGGCTCCAAGCCCTGATGCCGGGCACGACACACATTGATCCGGCCCTCCAGATTAAGAAGGCGCCCTGAGCGTTGGTCAATTTTGGGGTAAGTAGCCGCTACGCCCGCCAGACCGCTGCTATGACATGACGCACAGGTAGGAGTGGTCCCGATCGCCTCGCTAAATAGAGATTTCCCCTGATCGACCCACAAAAATCCAGGATTGGCAAAATCATCATCCTGCAAGGCCTGGGTTTCAGCTGTAAGGAACTCATAGCCTGAAACAATCGTATCGGGCGCGAGCTCTGATTCCGGTGTTGGGCTGGCAGGTTGGTCGCATGAGGAAACGCCGAACAAAACGAACATCAGGACCAGCGGTCGGATCATGTGACCTCAATGTCGGCACTCGCAGACCAACTGACCCCAGCTTGATCGGTCCAACGAAATTCGAGCGTCCCGCTTCGTACGGCCCGGGTATGAAATGTAATCAATGGATTGGCGGCCACCGCAGGGAAAAAGTCTGCTTCGAAAACCAATTCATCGTCATAGTGGCATTCAAAGCGCGTGATAATATCGCGCTCAATGACTTCCCCTCGTGATCCGCGGCGGAACCCACTTTCCATCGGATGTTGAATGAGTGCCTTGAGTTCTATGACGTCGCCAACTTGCGCGGTCTTGGGAACCGATATGCGTATGCTTGCCATGGCCCCTCTCCTACAACACGACGCAGGCGGCAAGCGTCACCACCGTTTCAACCGATCCTGACCAAAGCGTCCCGTCGCTCATCTCTGCGACCGCCTGAATTCTCTGTGTCCCCCCAAGACGAATGCGTGTGGACACCTGTGCTCGCCCTGCGCGGGGCCCGAGTTTGAACCGCACCACATCAGGTAAAGGGTTGCGCGGCGAAAAGACGGCGATCTGTCGGACATAATCGGCCTCCGTAATCGGACTGTCCACGCTGATACTGAGAGGCACAGAATAGCCATTCTCGGCAATTGTAGGCATTTTGAGCGTGACACGACCCTCCTCGATAGGACGATCCCCGAACAGCTCCTTTTGTGCAGCCAAAACATCTTCCGGTGCGGCGTGAGCGATCAATGGTGTTGTAGATATAAGAACTGCAGCGCCACCGGCGCGAAGAAGCGTCCGGCGACTAGGTTTGATTGCGCGATCATTGTTCATTCCAACTATCCCTTCAATGTCTCGAGATAGGCGACTAGATCCTCAACTTCCTGCGGCTCCAACGCGGGCTTACCTTTATATTCCAAACTTACCCTATTCAGGTCATGAATACGATAGTAAGAGGGCATAAGTGTTCCGGGCTGGATAGTCTGATAGTCCACAATTCGCAGACGTATCTGTCCTGATGAAAGCCGATGTCCAATGTCAGACAGCGCGGGCCCCACATTGCCTTGAAATGGTGCATCGAGGCCCGCCACCTGATGACATAAAACACAATGGCCCAAGTCGCGCTCAACAAACACATGAGCTCCGCGAACAGGGTCACCGACCTCGCTTGTCAGCGCCACTGGCAAGCTGTCGCCTACAATGTCAGGTGCTTCAACAAGTTGATTGCTTTGTTGATCACATGCGGCGACCAGGATGCCCAGAACCACCAGTGTCGCGTGATGCCACATCAGCCGAACGCTTCCTGAGTGATCGTACGGAACCAGTCTTCGGCTTGTCTCGCTTCCGCTTGCCGCACCGAAACATCGGCACCCAATGGGCTAAGTCCCCCTGCTTCAGGGACATTGGCAATCTGACCGCTCTCGTTTGAATAAACGCCCGTGATAGACACCGCCTGATCTGGCGCGAAATAGGAATAGCAGGTGTTGGCAAGCACCGCAGGTTCCGGCTCCAAGTCCGACAAGGCACGTGCAATGGCGATGGCGCAGATTTTCCCTTGCAGATTAGCGGAGAAGGCAGATTTGGGCATCGGGGCCGCGATGGTTGCATCTCCAATCACATGAATGCCAGACTGAAGTGTCGACTCAAAACCGATGGCGTCGATAGGACACCAGCCTGTGCCGTCTGTCACCCCCGCACGCTCCGCTATCCACCCTGCTCTCTGAGGTGGGATCACGTTCACAACATCGGCCTTTATTTCTTCGAAATCCGTGAACAGTCGTCCGGACTCGGCGTCAACACGGGTGACGCCACCGTCGTCACTGGCGCCACGCCATTCCAGATGGTCCGAATAAAGCTGCGTCCAAGCCTCTAGAAAAAGGGGCATCTTGGAGAATCTATCTTTCGCATCGAGGATCAGAAGCTTGGCACGTGGTTTGTGTGTTTGAAGATAGTGAGCAATCAGGCTTGCGCGTTCGTAAGGACCTGGTGGGCAACGGTAGGGGGCAGCCGGAACTGACATCACCACCAAGCCGTTGTCCGGCATGTTCTTCAACTGATCACGAAGCCGCACGGTCTGCGGACCCGCCTTCCATGCATGTGGCATGACCTCAGCCGCAGCCTCGTCATATCCCTCAATCGCGCCGTACCGAATGTCGATGCCCGGTGACAAAATTAGTCGATCATAGGAAAGGTTGATGCCGCTCCGTAACGTCACGGTGCGCGCTATTGGATCAATATCAATTGCCCGGTCATTCGCGTGGACTATGTCCTCTCGCCCCAGGGTTTCATAAGCAAAGGCCTGCTGATCCATCGAACGATCAGCACCGATCACAAGATTGCTGAACGGACAGGCCATATAGACTGGGTTTGGCTCAATCAGCGTAACTTCGGACGATGGAAGCAACTGAGCGAGCAGTCGAGCGGCAGTCGCGCCGCCAAAACCGCCCCCAACGATCACGACGCGTGCCCGGGTCCGGCTGAATGCCGGCAGACCAACAAGGCTCGCGAGTGAGCCAAGCCCAAGACCGGCCAAAGCTTGACGTCGACTGACCAGCGCATCGGTCATGGGAGGTCGCCCGCGCGTGCCAAATGAGAGCTGATAGACCGTATCTGCTCGTCGGAATACCCACGGGCAAGACGGTGCATCACCGTCGTGCCGTCAGTGTCCTGCTTGTAAAAAGAAAGCTTCTCGAACAGCTCTGTCGCACTCAGACCTTCCAGCTCCACTATTGCCGATCCACCAGCTGAGTGGCAGCCGGAACAACTTGATGAGAGCGCCGCAACCGCTGACACATGCATCGGGTCAGCGGTCACTTTGGCAGTTTTGTCTGCGCCCGCGTCGTCGCACGCCGACAGCATTAAGACAAGCGACGCGACGACGACCAAGCGTTTCATCGCTCGGCCTATACCTCGCGCAAGTTCTGGTCTTTGATGGGCAGCTGACGCACGCGTTTGCCAGTTGCCGCAAAGATCGCATTCAACACTGCCGGCGCGGCGACCGCGATGGTCGGCTCACCCACACCGCCCCAGAAGCCCCCTGACGGCATGACGATTGTCTCAACTTCCGGCATGGCTGCAATTCGCATGGAGTCGAACGTGTTGAAATTCAGCTGTTGGGCTTCGCCATTTTCAAACGTAATCTCGCCATAAAGAAGAGCCGACAACCCGTACACGAACGAACCCTCAACCTGGGCTTCAATCTGCTGCGTGTTTACAGCGGTCCCAGGATCTGTAGCAGCAATAATCCGGTCGATCTTAAGTTCACCTTCTTCGCTCACGGTGACTTCTGCACAAGCCGCGGTGTAGCTGCCGAAGGAGTAGAAGGTCGACAAGCCGCGCGCCTTGCCGTCGTCGGAGCCCCACCCTGACCGCTCAGCCACGGTGTTAAGCACGGCTTGCGACTCCGGACTGTCCTTCAAATAGGCCAAGCGGAACTCAAGAGGATCGCGCCCCGCCGCATGGGCGAGCTCATCCAGGAAACAATCCAGGTAGATGGCATTCTGATTTGCGTTTACACCGCGCCAAAAGCCAGGACGCACCGGGGGATTGCGCATGGCATGATCGAATTTGAAGTTCTCAAACGTGTATTTCAGTGTTTGATCTTCTACCCGGGGGTCTATGCCGGACGGAAGAAGACCTTGGAATGTCGCATAATCGATACCATCCCGCAGGGCCTGAGGCATCAGTACAGCCAAGATCGACTGACCGGATATCCGGCCATGCAGAGCCACCAAATTGCCGTCAGCATCCAGCCCGCCGCGCATTTTGCCTTTCGTGGTCGGGTGGAAGAATCCATGGCGCATGTCTTCTTCACGAGTCCACAACAACTTGATAGGAGTGCCTGGCATTTGTTTAGCGATGAGGACCGCCTGTATCACAAAGTCCGGCATACCGCGCCGTCCGAAGCCACCGCCAAGGTGAACCTTATGAACGTCACACTGTTCGAGCGGCAATCCAGCCGCCTCTGACGCCGCCGCCAGCGAGGCTTCTCCATTCTGGGTCGGGCACCAGACTTCACAGCGCTCAGGCGTCCACACCGCCGTCGCATTCATGGGCTCCATCGGCGCATGGTTTTGATAAGGCATATTGTAGGTCGCTTCCACAACCTTCGCGGCGCCTGCCAACGCTGCGTCGACATCGCCACCCATATTGCCAATAAACGCTTCTGTAGCGGTCAAACCATCATCCAGCTCGGATTCGAACTCGGCAGTAGAGAAAGGAACGCCGCCTTCCCATGTCACGTCGAGCGCTTCCACGGCCTTGTTGGCGCGCCACCACGTATCAGCAACGACGGCGACGGCATTGTCGCCCACCTGAACCACCCTTTTGACGCCCGGCATACCCGACACAGAAGCTTCATCAAAGCTCGCGACCTTGGCACCAATCATCGGGGCTTGTTTGATAGAGGCATTGAGCATGCCAGCCAACTGCAGATCGGCCCCATAGACCTGGCGGCCGGTCAATTTGTCAGCCGTATCGAGGCGCAGCTTAGGCGCGCCGATCACTTTCCATTCGGACGGCTCTTTCAAAGTAACTTCAAGAGGCGGCGCAAGTTTGGACGCAGCTTCGGCAACCTCGCCGAACGCAAACGTTTGACCTGATCCGGAATGCGTGATGACGCTGTTCTCGGCGGAGCATTCACCAACAGGTACTGCCCATTCGTTCGCCGCTGCTTCGATCAACATCATACGCGCTGCCGCAGCACCTTCCCGCACATACTGGTGCGAGTCGCGAATGCCCCGGCTGCCGCCGGTAGAGAAGTCGCCCCATACCCGCTCACGCGCCAGATTCTGTCCCGGCGTTGGATATTCGGTCACGACCTTATCCCAATCGCATTCCAGTTCTTCCGCAACGAGTTGTGCAAGGCCGGTGAGCGTTCCCTGCCCCATCTCAGAGCGCGCGATACGGATAGTCACAGTGTCATCGGCGCCGATGTGAACCCAGGCATTTATTTCATCAATTGCAGCAGCGCTGGACTGAGCATTGGCAGGAAGTGCTGACGCAAGTATCCCGATGGTCAGGCCAGTGGCACCGGTTCCAACGATAAATCCGCGCCGCGAAAGGTCTAATGTAGGTGTCATGATCCGTTTCCTCCTCAAGCCTTCGATACCGCGAGATGAATGCCTTTGCGAACGCGCGCCAGCGTGCCGCACCTGCAGATATTGGTGATCGCAGAATCGATGTCTTCTTCGGTCGGGTTGGGATTTTCTTCCAGAAGCCCCGCTACCGCCATGATCATACCAGGCTGGCAGTAGCCGCACTGCGGGATGTCGAGTTCCGCCCAGGCTTGCTGGACCGGGTGGCTCGCATCTTGCGACAACCCTTCAATCGTTGTGATCTCTTCTTCACCGCTCAAAGCAGCAGCGGGATAAACGCATGAGCGGATTGCCTGCCCGTCAATATGAACCGTGCAAGCGCCGCATTGGGCTATGCCGCAACCATATTTCGTCCCAGTTAAGCCGAGTTGCTCCCGGAGCACCCACAAAAGCGGTGTGTCATCCTCAACATCGGACGAAACGGTTTTCCCATTGACCTTCAGTGTTACCATGACCTTACATCCTTTGTGCGTATTCGGCTGTATTGAATAAACGTTTATTCAGTCTGAAATTTCTCGCATCAAACTTGGCCGATCAAACAGACGATGGCGAGCGGAATTTTATTCGTGAACATAAAAATTTAGCGTGACGTTTTTTGGACAAGCCGTCAACGCGAATATCGGCCTCAAGCTCGTATACGAGCGAAAACTATCCGATAGTTGTACAGTCCGATCAGCGTACCATCCACACAGACAGCTGGGACATACGCCAAAGTTGGTATGGCCCAGCCCATCCGATAGTATCCACAAACATCATCAGACTATTTGGAAACGATATGACATCAACATCCTCCCACCCTGCCCTTCAACGCGGCTGTACCGCCGTCATCACCGGCGGCGCCAACGGTATTGGCCTCGCCAGCGCTTTGCGGTTCGTATCTTTAGGCATGAACGTCCTTATTGCTGACAGGGATAAAGACCAGTTGAAGCTTGCAGAGGAACAGCTCCAGGCGGCGGTTAAAGACAGCGCGCAGACGATGGCTCAAGTCTGTGATGTGAGCGTCGCGTCTGACGTTGAAGCCCTTGCGCGGACCGCACAGGAGACTTTTGGCGACATATCCGTACTGATGAACAATGCGGGCGCGGGCATGAACCCCGGCAAGCCATGGGAGAATCCAGAAGGTTGGAGAAAGCTCCTCGACATCAACCTATGGGGCGTCATTCATGGCGTTCAGACATTCGTGCCGACGATGCTTGACGCTGGCAAGCCAGGACTCATCATCAATACCGGGTCCAAACAGGGCATCACACGCCCGCCGGGCAACTCCGCCTACAATCTCTCCAAAGCAGGTGTGATCGCATTTACAGAAGCGCTGGCCCATGAACTGCGTCAGGTCGACGACTGCCGGCTGTCTCCGCATCTTCTTGTACCAGGCTTCACATACACAGGCATGATTTCCCAATTCCTGCCGGAAAAACCTGCCGCGGCCTGGACGTCGGACCAAGTCGTGGACTTCATGCTCGAAAGCCTCGCGGCCAACGACTTCTATATCCTTTGTCCCGACAATGACGTCACCCGTGAAATGGATGAGCGGCGCATTCAGTGGAACGCGGATGACCTGATCAAGAACCGCCCCGCCCTGTCGAGATGGCACCCGGAATACACGGACGCGTTCGAAAGCTTCATGAAAAAATAGGGGTTGGGAAGCCACAGCTAAGCGATTTCGCGACGGCGTCATCGCGGTGCAAGCATGCCCCTGCGTCAACGCACGCCATCGCAGCAATCACATTCAGCCCTGCACCCCGTAGCCGTTTACCGCTACACTTTTGGAATGAAAACCAAATGGGGGCAGGAACATTGGCCAGACATGTAGAAAACAAGGTCATCATAGTGACCGGTGCGGGCGGCGGATTTGGACGCCTCATCTGCCAAAAAGCCGGTGCGTTGGGAGCGAAAATTGTCTGCGCCGATATCGATGAAGCGTCACTCGCCGAAACGGTGGACCTGGTGACATCAAAGGGCGGCACGGCGTCCGGCATCGCCACTGACGTTACCGACGTTAATCAAATGAACGCATTGGCAGCGCACACGGTCGCGGAGCACGACGCAATTGATGTGATGATCAACAATGCCGGAACCATGCCACTGTCCTTTTTCGCTGACCATGAAGCCGCCGCGGACGCCTGGTCACGATGCATTGACATCAATATCAAAGGCGTACTCAACGGCATCACGGCGGTCTATGACCAGATGATGAAGCAAGGCCGCGGCCATGTGATCAATCTTTCATCGATCTATGGAAATTTCCCAGTAGTCGGCGCTGCTGTTTACGGCGCGACCAAAACAGCGGTCAACTTCCTGTCAGAATCCCTGCGGGTCGAAGCGCAGGGAAAGATAAAAGTCACTATTGTAAAGCCGACCGGCGTGCCGGCCACAGGCCTTAGTGCTGCGGTGATCAATGATGAGGCAGTAGTCGGCATTCTTGGACAGAATGCGCCCTCCTATCTCGGCACACTTATGGGTCTCGCGGAAGGACAGGTGGACCCGAACATGCTCGATCCGGATCAGCCGGACTACGCGGTTCTCAATCCTTCCCATATTGCCGATGCCATCATCACAGCGATTGATCAGCCCTGGGGCGTTTCGCTCGGCGACATCACTGTCCGTGCCACTGGCGACAGATACATCCTCTAAGAAAAACAAACACCAACATAGGGAGAGACTATGAACTTCGACGAAAACACTGCCGCCGTCGTGACGGGCGGCGCGTCCGGCTTGGGCCAAGCGAGCGCAACTGCGCTCAGGGCTGCGGGTATCAAAGTCGCGATCTTTGATGTGAATGAAGAAAAAGGCAAAGAGGTCGCCGCGGATATCGGAGCCCTTTTCTGCAAGGTAGACATTACGGACGAAGAGAATGTCATCGCAGGGTTTGAAGAAGCCCGCGCTGCCCACAGCCAGGAACGGATTTGCGTGCACTGCGCGCAGATATCCCGTGGCCGCATGAAGACAGTAGGCCGCAACCGGGAGACGGGGGAGCTGACCCGGTACCCGACCGATCTCTATGAGTTTTCGATCAAAGGCATCCTCGTCGCGAGCTACCGGATCGCCTCTCTCTCGGCACTCGGCATGGCAGCGCTCGAGCCCCTTGAAGACGGCGAAAGGGGCGTCATCACCCTCACCTCCTCTGCCGCCGCCCAGGACGCACAGGTGGGACAGATCGGATACGGATCGGGAAAAGCCGGCGTCAACGGCTTGGTGCTTCCTATGGCACGCGATTTGATGGACCTCGGCATTCGGGTGAACTCCATTATGCCCGGAATTTTCGCGACGCCGCCTATGTTGGGTGCACCACCCAAGGTGCTGAACACCCTTGCAGCGTCAGTGCCCTTCCCCAAGCGGCTGGGGAAGCCGGACGAGTTCGGCAGTCTTGTTATGGAACTGGTGCGTAACAGCTATTTCAACGGTCAGGCATTGCGTCTTGATGGTGCCATTCGTATGCCGCCGCGCTAAACGCAAAACGGGAAGCCAAAAGGCTTCCCGTCATCACAATCTGGTCGTTCCGACCTCTACTCGCCGGTCAGCGACCGGTGCAGCTTGTTCATGCCGCCAATCCAGCGGTCATAATCGTCTGTCTTGCGTCGCATATAGCCCAGCACTTCTTTGTGCGGCAGAATGCAAAACGTGTTGTTTGCCAGCCCCTCCATCACTGCTTCTGCAAGCTCGTCCGGCTCCATCATGCCGTCGGTCGCAGCGGCTTGTGTGCTGGCGCTTGCATTTGCGGTCATGGCCGTGCGCACTGCCTGCGGACAAAGCACAGAAACACCAATGCCCTTGTGCTTGTAGGTGAGCGCGAGCCATTCGGCGAAACCGACGGCCGCATGTTTGGTCACGCCATAGGCCACCGACCCGATCTGGTTGAGAAGTCCCGCGGCAGATGCCGTGTTAAGAAAATACCCGCCTCCCCGCTCAACCATCTTGGGCGCGAGATGACGCGCAGCATAAACATGCGACATCACATTCACGTCCCAGGAGAGTGTCCACTCATCATTCGGCGACGAGAGATCTCGCCCGGCACCAATCCCTGCGTTTGAGCAAAACAGATCGATTGGTCCAATCTCTGATTCGGTTTTGTCGATAACCGCTTTGATGTCGTCTTCCTTGCTGACGTCTGCCTGCATAGCTGTGCCGCCGAATTCCGCCGCCGTCGCCTGCGCACCTTCAAGATTGATATCGACCGACACAATGTGTTTCGCACCCGCCGCGAAGAATCGCTTCACCAGCGCCACCCCAATGCCGCTTGCCGCGCCGGTGACCACAATAATTTTGTCTTTAACGTCCAAAGGGTTTCTCCCCGTCTTTCATATTTGTGTTTGATTATGAGGTTTGATTTTCGTATCTCGCGAGAATACCCAACCTCACTTCAAAAAACCAAGCCTGTCGTTGCGGAAGCCCGAGAACTGGACACAAATGGCAGGCCGACGGACAAGATCACACCTATGATGGAAGTTGCGCGTCGGCCCAGGGTTGGAAAAACCAAATTGGTCGCCAGCGAACAACACGATAGGCTTCCCTCAACAAAGAAACAGGGAGAAGGCTGTGAGCGATCTTGTAACCCGCCATGACAAAAACGGCGTGGCAACACTTACTCTAAACCGACCGGACAAACTGAACGCCCTCAACGTAGCTGTGTTTCAGGCGCTTGAAGCCCATATCGATGCTCTGGCGTCCCAGTCGGATGCCGTTGGTTGTGTCGTGCTGCGCGGTGGCGGGAAGTGTTTCTCCGCCGGGCATGATTTGAAAGACATTGAGGCTGGCGAAAAGCTCCCCCGCCCCAACTTTCAAGCCCATGTCATCGAACGCCTCGCGAACCTGCCGCAGCCAGTCATCACGGCGGTTCATAGTCATTGCTATACCGGTGCTCTGGAACTTGCGCTGGCCGGCGACATTATTCTGGCGTCCGAGAACGCCAAGTTTGCGGATACCCATGCGAAATGGGCCCTCACACCTGTTTGGGGCATGAGCCAACGCTTGCCCAGGCGTGTTGGGAAAGTAAAAGCGGCTGAGATGATGTTCACCGCGAAGACCTATACCGGCCGCGAGGCGGAAGCGATGGGTCTATGCAACATCTGCTTCGACGACACAGACTTCGACAGCGCCGTTACTAACTTCTGCGAAGAAATGCTCACAAACTCATGGTTCTCACTCCGCGCGAACAAGAAGCTTCTCAGCGAAACAGATGGCCTCAATCTGGAGGCGGGCCTCGCTCATGAAATCTATGCAGGCCAGGGCGTCGGACCGGACATGGCGGAACGGATCGGAGGCTTTGGCAAGAAGTGACAGACCAATCCCAGTTCACCGACGAAGTCCGAACGTTTATCAGTGACAATCTGACACCGGAGCTGAAGCGCGCGGGCGAGCTGTGCGCCGGTATTTATGCCGATCAGCCCGTCGCCCTCGAATGGCACAAGATCCTCAACAAGCAAGGTTGGGCGGTTCCGGCGTGGCCAGAGGAGTATGGTGGGACGGGATGGAGCCTCGAACAGCATGCGATTTTTCAACGCGAGCTCGTCCTGGCGTCCGCACCTGTGGTGAGTCCCAATTCGACCCGCATGGTGGGCCCTGTTGTCATCGCCTTCGGCACTGATGAACAGAAGGCGCAATATCTGCCGCGCATTCGCACCGGAGAAGACTGGTGGGCTCAAGGATATTCTGAGCCAGGTTCCGGCTCCGACCTCGCGTCACTGCAATGCAAAGCTGTCCGCGACGGCGATCATTACATCATCAACGGCACAAAAATCTGGACCACCCATGCCCAATGGTCGAACAAAATTTTCTGTCTTGTGCGCACAGACAATAGTGGCAAACAACAGCAGGGTATCACCTTCCTGCTGTTCGACATCGACCTGCCGGGCATCGAAATCAGACCCCTCATTTCAATTTCCGGGGACCATGAATTCAATCAGGTCTTCTTTGAGAACGTACGTGTCCCCGTTTCAGGACTATTGGGCGAAGAAAACGATGGTTGGACGGTCGCAAAATATCTTCTGCAGCATGAACGCAGTGGCAGCTACGCCACCGGGCTGAAAACCCGGATCGACTTGCTGAAGTCCTTCGCGGCCGAAGAAGGCAATGGCAACGCTCAACCCCTCATGGAAGACGCAAGCTTTGCGCGCAAAGTGTCCGCCACCGAAATCGAATTGTCGGTATTGGAGAGCTTTGAACAGAAGATCTTCTCTGCGGCAAAGAGCGGAGAAACCGTTGGCGCGATTTCCTCGGCGATCAAAGTACGTGGCACAGAAATGCGTCAGCGCGTGACCGAACTGGTCGTTGAAGCGGTCGGCTATTACGGCCTCCCCTACCAACCGGAAGCACGAGCATTTGAAACGAACACGGCACCAATAGGGTCAACACTCGCGGCAACCGCGCTGCCGCAATACCTAAATGATCGCGCCGCCAGCATTTACGCCGGTTCTAACGAAATCCAGCGCAACATCATGACCAAAGCGATATTGGGCCTCTAAACCAGACGAGCGGTGCATTTAAGCCGAGCGAAAGTCGAGCTCAATCGTGACCCCATTCGGGTCCCTGAAAAAGACCTGCCTGAGACCAAGATCCTCAATATCGTTGGTGAAAAACTCGATTGAGAGATCTTTGAGCCGTGCCACCATCTCGTCATAACCAGTGCTCTCCAGGGCAAAGTGATCCAGTGCCACCTCTGGTGAATGTCCGCAAGCATCCTCTGTCCCGACCAGATGCACGAGCGCCTGCCCATCGGCATAAAGCCAATGTCCCGGAAAAGGAAAATCGGGACGGTCGCCTTCTGTCAAACCGAGAACATCCAAAAAGAACTGTCGCGTTTCTGCGAGCTTGGTAGTGGTAATGTTGATATGGTCCGGCCGCTGGACGCCCATGTTATCCTCCCGATCAAAGAACGTCGCTAAGCATACGCACAGTCAGCCGGTACGCGAACAGTTTCCCAGTGCACAAAGAGCTTGAGACGCAAAAAAGCCGGTCCCGCGAACGAGACCGGCTCTCCGATGTCCGGGTCGGCTGGTCGCGCAAGCCCCCACTTAGCGCATCACAGCCACCGCACAGACGTCAGCTCAGTTGCTCCAGTACCAGTCCCATGACCAGCTATAGTCGCTGCCGCCACCGCTACCGCCACCACCAGAGCAGGCATAGGCAGGTTCTGCGGTAAGCGTAAGCGCGCCGGCTCCTGCGAGAACGGCGAACAAAGCGCCAAAAACCATCATACGTGTTCGTTTCATTTCGAGACTCCGTTGCAAGCTCTGCCCCTTTTTGGGACGCATTGGTTCATTCAAGCTATCTCTCGCAGGAGACGTGCCAGTCCATCGCCGCATCGGAAAACCCTCATATTTTCGTTGAATACATCACTTCAGACCTCGTTAACGTGCGCCTTCCACAGTTGAAGACACAAACCAGCTAGAAGGGAAAAGGGGGAAGCAGAATGAGGTGACACCATGCTATGGAGATCCCGACTCGCCACAGACCTCGACACGCCGCCCCAAGCCAGCGACCTAGCAGATTTGCCCTGGGAAGCATGGCGTGACATTCAAGAGAGCGCGGGCCTTCTTTGGAAGGCCTGGGTCCGACTTTTCCCAAAAGATCCCATGTGGGATCCTGTTGGCGCAGGCTTAGCACTCACCTTCATCATCGCCCTGGTTATTTGGCTGATTAAAGTGAGACCAGGATAAACGGGACACTTTCAGCTTAGTTTACGTTACACCGCACTTCGCAGCGGTCATACCCGTCGGTTTCCTCGCAAACGCCCACACTCAAACGGACCGTAGCAAGTGAAACGCCGGGATCGAATGGACCGACAATTTCCTCAAATGTGGGTGTAATATCCCCTGCACCTTCTCCGGGACGTCGGCCAGATGTGTAACCACTTTGTCGGAAAACCCGCTCCAGATCCACCGCGCATTGTCCAGCGAGAGTGAGCTGCTTCTCCTCACAGGTTCCCGTCACACTAATCCGGGCCCATTTGGGGCGCACACCCGGACGTAATGCGACATGCTTAGTCCGGTAAGGCGCAATCTGAACCTGACATCCAGTAGCTCCAAAGCACGCATCGTTGCCTTGCGCTTCTAAATGAATAGCAACACAGGAGTCATTCTTAAAAGCAATGACATTTCCCTCCGCTATGGCGGGACCCGCCAAAACGCCAAGTATCAAGGCAACAACTGATGAGCGAAGTAATGTCCGCATGTGTCCGACCTCCAATGCTAGCGACCCCAAAACAATAAGGGCCGCTTAAGGCGCGGCCCTTGACCCGGATCAAACTCTGTATGATTTATATCCGGGCGGTCAACCTATTCCTGCCGACCGATGGCTGACAGATCTTGAGGCGACGAGTAGCCAGACCCTTTGAGCGCATCACTTTGCTCCGCTCGATCGAATGCCTCCATAATGCCTGCGAAGCGCATTTCAACAGATGGACGCATATCTGGATGGGTGAAGATATAGAGCTCATTGGCCCGCACCGCTTCTAGCACGCGCTCACCAACGCGGTCCGGATCTAGGCCGTTCAGAACAAATTCGGCTGCGGCGCTGGCAACTGCCTCATTCTCCTCCAACGCCTCGCCATAATCGGATTGACGCGTGCGGCCAGATTCATGAATACGGGTTTTCACAAAGCCGGGACACAAAACAGAGACGCCGATATCAAGCGGCTCCAATTGTCCACGCCACCCTTCCGACATGGCAACCACGGCGAATTTGGTCGCGTTATAGGGTTCCATGCCCGGAGGCGACACCATACCGGCCATCGAGGCGGTGTTTACGAAATGACCGCCTTCACCTTGCGCTCGCATAATCGGCGTAAAGACTTCCGTGCCAATCACCACACCCTTCAGATTGACATCAATAACCCAATCCCAATCACTCGGTCGGACCTCTTCAATGGGACCGCCCGCGCCAACGCCTGCATTGTTGCAGACCACGTGCACCTTACCGAATTCAGCGAGTGCCTTATCTGCTGCCGCTTGCACGGAGTCCCGCGAAACAACATCGCACTCAACACCAATTGCCTTTATCTGTCGTCCATGAAGGTCTGCAAGTGCTGTCTCCAGCGCTTCAGGATCGATGTCCGCCAACACCACATTCATGCCGGCACGGCCGAATGACCGCGCCATAGAGAGACCGATGCCGCTGGCGCCACCGGTGATGAAGGCTGTACGCCCTTCTAATTCTTTCATTAAGCCGCTTTCTCACTATAAGTATCGAGCGCCTCAAAATCGGCGAGCAGCTTTTGCCCGCCTTCTTTTGCAAGCAGACGCTCTTTGATGTTTTCGTAACTCTGTTCTTTGGATAGATCGAACTGGGTTTCCCCATGCCAGATCACCATATTTTTCCAAACTGGATCGATCAGGTCTTTCCCGGCGATGGTTCCACCGTCGACGGTCTTGAAAGTAAAGCTCCGCATCTCTGAGATGACCGTTTGCAGGTAGCCGACATGGACAGCTTCGTCGATCCGAATGCGTTCAACCATAGTCGCGGCTTGGTCTGCTTCATCCACATTGCTGAATATCTCTCGATCACGCATGAGCGCCACCGAGTGCGCAAAAAAAGCTTCTGCCCGAACTTCAATCATCAATACATTCATGAGCAGAAGGAGCAACCCTTCATGCGCCTCTGGTATTTGCGGCATCAGCCGGTCTTGATCAGGCCGACCAATTGACTCCGGCGGCTCGAC
Source organism: Parvibaculaceae bacterium (assembly GCA_965267265.1). Lineage (GTDB taxonomy): Bacteria > Pseudomonadota > Alphaproteobacteria > Parvibaculales > Parvibaculaceae > Mf105b01. The sequence continues at coordinate 3,264,366 of OZ253944.1, read as the reverse complement.
CAACGGATAGGCATCCTTGCCGAACACAAGGTCGCGGGCCGCAAACCACATGGCATCATGCGCGCCATATTCAGGCTTGTCGGGGTCGCCTCCCTCGTCTGCGCCATGCGCATAGAGAAGGCCTTTATTCAGATGTCCCGTTGCCGTGTCCGAGATGTCTTCAACGATGATGTCCTGATAATCTGGTGCTTCAACGGTGCAGAGGACCTGACCGCGGGCTTCAATAATGCCTGTGATCGTCAACGAGTTCCAAAAAGACTCCCCATACCCATTGTTGATGAGCAGCTTTTGCTGAGCCAGATTCGGATAATTCCCGCGGTGCAGCAGGTCGCCAGTGGCCTCGACCAGGTCCCACCCCTTGTCTGTCAGCGCCTTCTGCCACGCCCGAATAGCCGGCCAGCGATGCAGCGTCTTTGGCGAGTGATAGGTCCCATCTTCGTCGAAACCACCATGCAGCAAATAGCCCACTTCCCGGTGTTCTTTGGCGTAGGCATGATCCGCCATTAACTCGTCGCGTGTGTATACAAGCTTGTCCATTGTTTCCTCCTGAAGCGACAGCGCACTTCTCCGTCTTCGCTGACGCGACGACCGCCTCAATCCGTGAGCGCTCGCACCATGGCTTTTGTCAATTGATCCAGAACCTGTTCTCTGGTGACATCGGCTCGCGCGCCGTAAGATCCGACCTGGCGGATCATGCCGAGCAAGGCGTGTCCCGCAAATAAAGGGTCAATGTCACTGGCAATCTCGCCTTTCTGTTGCCATTCGCGCACATTGTCACCCCATTGCTCTGCCCAACGCTCATCCGGCATGGGTTTGTCCATCCCTTCGGTCGCCAGCACGTTGATGTCGGTCATCGCTGCGGCAAGGACACCAGGATTCTCTTCTGAGTACTCGAAAATGATGTTCAGAATTTCCCGGATGGCTTCCTCAAGCGTTTGTGCATCGCGCTGATGATGTCGCTCGCCGAACATCTCGAGCTCATTCGAAGCTTCTTCAGCGAATGACAGAAAGCAATCCAGCTTGTCGGCGAAATGCAGATAGAAAGTGCCGTGCCCAACGCCGGCGGCCTTGGAAATATCCTGAGGCCTCGTGCCGTGATAGCCACGCTCAACAAACAGCTGCCGCGCCGCGGCTAAAATCCGGCGGCGACTTTCCAGACGCCTTTTTGATGGGGCGGGTGATGTCGCTTCTTCAGCAGAAAGGGTTGCGGTATCACCGCTTTCGGGTGCATGATTATTTGTCATCTCGGCAGTGTTTGCCGAATCTGACATTTTGTCAACTCACGAAATCGACTTTCTAGCCCTGCAGGCGCGTAAACGTATATGTCGACGCATCTGAAAGCTGGGGGCGAAAGACATAGCCCTCCTCATCAAACTCTTTTAAGCCCTCAGGCCGGTCAATCTGGTTCCGGACCATATAGGCGGCCATCATGCCGCGCGCCTTTTTGGCGTGAAACGAGACGATCTTGGCGACGCCAGCAACTTCCTCTTTGAAGACCGGCGTGATGACCTGAGGAGCGAGGACTGATTGATCGACAGATTTGAAGTATTCAACCGACGCGCAATTGATGATGGCCTGCGCCCCACCCGCGGCGGCGCAATCTTCTGTCAGCAGCTCCGCGATGCGCGCACCCCAAAAAGCATAGAGATCGCGCCCACGCGGATTTTTGAGTTTCGTTCCCATTTCAAGGCGGTGGGCTTTGATCAAGTCCATTGGTTTTAGGAGGCCGTAAAGCCCTGACAAAATGCGCAAGTGATCCTGGGCATAGGCGAGGTCCGCATCACTCAATCGCGACACATCAAGGCCCCGATAGGTATCACCGGCATAGGCAAAAACTGCTGGCTTTGCGCCGCACTCTGGCTCCGACCCGTCAAATGCCTGAAATCGCTCATACGTAAGATCTGCAAGTGCATCAGACAGGTTCATCAACTTCTTGAACTCAGCGCGAGTGCGCTTCTTCGCAACCAAACCGATCTCCGCCGCATCCGACAGCAAACGCGGATGGCTCACCGGCAGAGGCGGTTCGATGGGATCAAAATTGAGAGCTTTGGCGGGCGAAACAACAGCAAGCATCGAAAACAAGAACTCAGTCAGGAATTGTCGGAAGCAGCACACTCTCGCGGTGAGCCAGACCAGTCAACGATTCCCTCACTCGCCAGGCGCGCAGCCAAGGCTATAACGGTAACGTGAACCGATTGCGTCTCGCGAATAGCCCCACTCCTGCTACGCTTACTCAAACTAAGAGGAGCAAGCATGATATCGAACACCAAAGAGCAATTGCGTCGCGGCACATTGATCGCAGGGATGATAATCCTTTTGAGCGCAGGTGCAGCCTTGGCCGCGGCCAGCCTATCGCCGTCTGAAATCAGCGAGGCAGAAACCGACTTGAGGTCAGCGATCAGCTTGATAGAAGGCGAACAGTATGAGCCGGCCATCGCAAAGCTGATGAACATTTACAATGGCATCGGTGCAGACTCAGATGCGCTCAACTATCTGGGCTTCGCCCACCGCAAGCTTGGGAACCATGAGGACGCGCTTCGTTTTTATGAGGAAGCTCTTGAACTCGATCCAGAGCACCTGGCCGCCAACGAATATCTTGGCGAACTCTTCATCCAAACCGGTGAACTCGACAAGGCCGCAACGCAGCTCGAAATTCTCACCAAACTATGCGGCGCATGCGCTGAGTCAGAAATGCTGGCAGAGGCCATCTCTCGGGCTCAGGCTGGCGACCAGCATTCCTCGCTCAGATGGTAGCGCCTATTCCGCCGCTTGCTGAACACCCCCATGGATGAGACGCCAAAGCTTCTGCGGCGTCACAGGCATATCCACACTGGTCACACCTTGGGCTTTCAACGCATCGATCACAGCGGAAATGAACGCGGCGGGCGCCCCGACCGTTCCTGCTTCCCCAGCCCCTTTCACGCCCATGGCGTTGGAGGCGGCCGGTATTTCATTGTAGGAAAAGTCAAACATCGGCATATCATCAGCACGCGGCATCCAATAGTCCTGGAATGACCCGGTAAGAAGCTGCCCGCTGTCTTCATCATAAACAGCATGCTCGCCCATGGCCTGACCCAGTCCCTGCACAATGCCGCCATGAACCTGTCCGGCAACAATCAGCGGATTGAGTACCGTGCCGAAGTCGTCAACCACTGTGTAGCGGGTGATCTCAAAATCTCCCGTATCCACATCCACTTCGACTTCACAGATGTGAGCCCCGTTGGGGTAGCTGTTCCCCGCTTCATCATACTCGCCATCAGCACTGAACTCGCCGAGGTCTGCCTGACCTTCCGCAATCTTCGCGACCGCAAACAGATCGATCCGCTTGTCGGTTCCAACCACCGCAAAAACCGGTTCGCCATCACTGCCGCGGAACTCGACATCCACAACAGCTGCTTCCAGTTCGTTGGCGGCGAGTTCCCGCCCCTTTTGGATCAGCGTGTCCGACGCCACGCCGAGCGCACCGGTCGCCATGTAAACAGCCTTGGAGCCGCCGGTACCTGCGCCGCCTGCGAGCACTTCACTGTCGCCTGCATGAACTTTGATCTTCTCGACATCAATGCCCAGACGTCCAGACACATATTGCGTCCAGACCGTTTCATGCCCCTGGCCGTTCGACTGTTGCCCCGTATAGACGTTGACCATGTCGTTCTCAGCATCCACCTCGAGACGGGCAAACTCGGTCATGCCAGCCGCGGTGCGCTCAACATAATAAGCCAGGCCAATGCCGGCGAGCTTGCCGCGTGAGGCAGCCGCCGCGCGCCGCTCCTCGAAGCTCTCAAAATCGGAGTTGGCCAGCGCATCGGTCAGGTTTCGATCGAAGTCTCCGGAGTCAAACGGCAAAGACGGCTTGTTTTTGTAAGGCATCTCGTACGCAGGAATGAAGTTGCGGCGCCGAAGCTCGTCGGGTCCGATGCCCAGTTCGCGGGCGGCCGCATCCATCAGCCGCTCAATGACATAAGACGCTTCCGGTCGTCCAGCACCGCGATAGGCGTCCACCGGAACGGTGTTCGTCATCACCGCTTTCACGCGGTTGTAAAGCGCTGGTACTTTGTAAACGCCGGAATGCATGCCCCGCGGCGCAAGTGTGGGAATAAACGCCGCAAACTGGCTTTGATAGGCGCCAAGGTTCGCCGTGGTCCGCACGTCCACGCCGAGGATATGACCGTCCGCATCCAGCGCCAATTCCGCTTCTGTCACGTGATCCCGGCCTTGGGTGTCAGACAGGAAGGACTCACTACGATCAGCCGTCCACTTGACAGGACGGCCCAATTGTTTCGCGGCATAAAGAACGATGGGATATTCGTTATAGACAAACGTCTTCATGCCAAAGCCACCGCCCACATCGTCAGAGATCACGCGGAGTTTCTCTTCCGGGAGCCCTGCACAGTCGGCAACGCGGGCGCGGAGACCATGAACGCCCTGGCTACCAGAATAGAGTGTGTATTTGTCTTCCGCCGCATCGTAAGCGCCAAGGGCCGCGCGCGGCTCCATCGCGTTCACAACGATGCGATTGTTGATGAGCTCCACCCGCGTGATGTGCGCCGCTTTTGCCTTAGCCTCGACAATCTCTTCTTCCTTGCCCCAGTCCCAGTCATAGACAACATTGGAACCATGTTCGTCCCAGATGACCGGCGCATCCGGCGCGGCAGCACCAACCGTGTCGACGACAATGGGCAATTCCTCATAATCTGCCATGACAAGCTCAGCCGCATCCCTTGCCAGCGCTTCGCTCGTGGCGACAACAACGGCGATCGGCTCACCTGCGTATCTCACACGGTCACGGGCAAGGATCGGACGGGTCGTCTTATACATAGGTGTGCCGTCACGGTTCTTGATCAGCGCATAGGCGGCGTTCGTGACCTCGTCATAGCCCGCGGCATCCAAATCCGCGATTGTGTAGACGGCCAACACCCCATCAGCGCCCTTCGCGTCCTCGACATCGATATCGCCTAGCTTCGCGTGGGCGTAGGGAGACCGCACCAGGACCGCGTAGGCCTGATCGGGCAATGACACGTCATCTGTGTAACGTCCCTGTCCGGTAATCAGGCGGTCGTCTTCGACCCGGGTCATTGGTTGTCCAACACCAAATTTCATTTAGAGGCACTCCTGGGGGAAATTCTTTGAGAACGGCAGTATAAACACGAATGGGGCCGCGCCGGAAAACCGCCGCAGCCGCCATCGCTATCCTTACATGTTAATCCCGATAGGAAGGATCAACCCTATCGATGGTTCTGAGCAGCGCTGGCCAGGCCAAATCGCCAATGCCGTTGGCGTCCTGGAACCGCGCTTGGCCTGCAACCTTCTCGATCACGTTGGCAGGAGGCGGCGCTACCTGGTCACGGCCGCCAGCAAGCGCCTTGATCTGCATGGTGCAGGCGCGTTCCAGGAAGAACAGCCGCAAAAAGGCATCGGCGCATGTCGCACCGCAGGTCAGCAGACCGTGGTTGCGCAGGATCATGGAGTGCTTGTCGCCCAAATCGGCAATCAACCGTTCGCGCTCATCGTGGTCCAGCGCGATGCCTTCATAATCGTGGTAGGCAAGGTCACCCATAACGACCATTGACGTCTGCGACAGAGGCAGAAGCCCTTCCTTCTGCGCAGACACCGCTACGCCATCATCCGAGTGGGTGTGAATTACCGCGTGGGCATCTTTTCCTTCCGCGTGCACGGCACTGTGGATGGTGAAGCCCGCCGGGTTGATCATGTAGGGCGTGTCCATGACGATATTGCCATCGAGATCCACCTTCACCAGGCTCGACGCGGTGATTTCGTCAAACGTCATGCCATAGGGATTGATCAGAAAATGGTTCTCCGCATCCGGCACCCGCGCTGAGATGTGGGTGTAGATCAGGTCCGACCAGCCATAATGCGCAACCAGACGGTAGGTCGCCGCCAGGTCAACGCGCGCCTGCCATTCAGCGTCAGACACTTTGTCCCGGACAGATGCGATGGTCATGTCTTCAGCAACGGACATGGGATTCTCCTCCAAAAAAGATTGTTGCGCCCAGAGTGAGCCACGCCCCCACGAGTGTCAAACCCGGAAACACCCCCGAAAATGCGTGAAATGGCGGGGTTTGCCGCTTAGTCTTCGCGTCAATGCCCGCGGGCACAGACCTTGTAGCGGAAATTGGGGGAAAATTGACGCTGATACCGACCGAACTTATTGCGCCGATCTACGATCCATCGACGTTTGCAGCACCGCCCGTCGTTGACGAGATTTTCACCCGCATACGCGGAGATTTCCCTCTCTGCCAGGCGGATGTGCCGGGATATGACAAGCACTGGATCGTCTCGCGGCATGCCGACATCATGTCGGTCAGTCGCCAAAACGACTTGTTCCACAACGCTGATCGATCAGCGACATTGACACCTCAGGCTGGGGAAGAATTCGTTCAAGCGTTCACCGGCGGCGACTACAACCTCTTTCGGTCCCTGGTTCAGCTTGATGGAGATGAACACAAGGCTCATAGACAAGTCCTCTTTGATGCCCTGAGTCCCGCGGCGGTGAAAGCGATGGTGTCCGGCATGCGGACGACGGCGGACGCCCAGCTCGCGAAACTTCATGCCAGCGAGGGCGAAATCGATTTCGCTCATGAGGTCTCCTCTGCATACCCACTGAAGGTTGTGATGGACATAATCGGCGTTCCCGAAGAAGACCATCCGCTCATGCTGGAGTTGACGCAATGGTTGTTCAGCTGGGCGGATGAGGACCTACGACGTCCTGGCAGTGACCCGACGGATCCTGAGCAGCAGGCGCAGACATGGACGATTGTCTTTGCGGGGCTTGATGAATACTACTCGAAGCTCATAGAACACCGCCGCGCAGATCCTCGCAATGATCTGGCAAGTCTGATAGCGAATGCCGACATCAACGGCGGTCCCATGGACCATGGGCGCGCAATTTCCTACTTCGGAATTCTATCCACCGCCGGGCATGACTCCACCGCACATTCCAGCGCGACGGGTATGTGGCTCCTGGCCTCCCAGCCTGACCTCTTTGAACAATTGAAGTCCGATCAGTCCCTCATTCCAAACTTTGTCGAAGAAACCATTCGCTGGACAACGCCGGTGAAACACTTTGTTCGACACGCAACCAAGGATTGTGAACTCGGTGGGCAGGACATCACCAAGGGAGACCGGCTCTATCTCGCCTATCCTTCGGGCAATCGAGATGAAACCGAGTTCGATGACCCCTTCACCTTCAGGCTCGACCGCAAACGCAATCGCCATGTTGGGTTCGGCTATGGGGGTCACGTTTGTCTAGGTCAACATGTCGCCCGCGCTGAAATGAAGGCACTTTGGGAAGCCGTGATTCCAGCCCTGAAGACAGTCAAAATGGCAAGCGACCCGAAATGGATCGCTTCAGAATTTGTCTCCGGACCGAAGAGCGTTCCGATCCGATACGAACTGGAATAGCGAAGAAGCTCACTCCGCCGCAACACGCAGGCCAGGGTCCAGCACCTTGCCTGGATTCAAAATTCCCTTGGGGTCGAGCGTCGCTTTGAGCGTCTGCATCAGCACAATCTCTTCTGGTGTGCGTGACCAGGCAAGATACGGTCGCTTCTCTAGGCCGATGCCGTGCTCCGCGGAAACAGAGCCTCCTATGTCGCGCAGCGGCGAATAAACGATCTCCTCTACCCGCCGACGTGCTTCCGGCTCGCCGTCGCCTACTCCGACAATCACGTGCAGGTTGCCATCACCAAGATGTCCGAAAATCATTGACGTGGGATTGTCCCACTCGGCCGCGAGGCGCTCCCTGACCTTCGCCACATATTGCTCCATATGCGAAATCCCGAGGCTCACATCATAGGTGAAGATCGGCCAGTTCTGAGCGACTTGCCCAACATCGTCTCTAAGCGCCCACATCGCATCGCGTTCTGATTGGTTTTTGGCAATCACCGCGTCAGCCACAATCCCTTCCTCCAGAGCCGACATGAGGGCCGCTTCAAATCGCGCGGAATCTTCTTCCTGATGTCCGCCGAGAGACTCAACCAAAATATAATAGGGATGCGTTGTCGCAAGCGGCGGCTTGCCGAGCGCGGGCTCACGCGTAACCAGATTGTAGAAGTCTTCCCACATCACCTCGAAGGCGGAGAGCGTACCGCCAAGGGCGACGTCCATATGACGAAGCAGCCGCGGCATGGCGTCAAACGCGCTGACCCCTACAAAGGCGACATCCTGGCTTGAGGGCGCGGGACGCAAGCGGACCACCGCGCGGGTCACCACGCCGAGTGTACCCTCAGTACCGATGAACAATTGTTTGAGGTCATAGCCCGCATTGTTTTTGAGCATATGGTTCATCGACGACAATATGGTGCCGTCTGCCAGAACCACTTCAAGCCCCAAGACCATTTCCCGCATCATGCCGTACCGCAGCACTCGATTGCCGCCGGCATTCGTTGAGATATTGCCGCCAATGGTTGCCGACCCCCGCGCGCCTAAATCGAGCGGAAAGAAAAATCCCTTTGCCTCCACGGCGTGACAAGCGGCTTCCAGCACAACGCCCGCCTGCACGGTCATCGTGCCGCTCACCGTGTCGATTTCTTCAACCTCGTTCATGCGTTCCATCGAAAGCGCAATCATGCCGTCGGCATTCCCGCCCTCGACGAGACCGGTCTTGCCGCCCCAGGCAACAATGCCCTGGCCTGCCGCATGACAGAGTTTCAGCGCGGTAGAGGTTTCTGCTGTTGATGCGGGTCTCACAACCGCAAGGGGCGTCCCAAGATGGCTCCAGCCACCCTGAGCCTTTTCTTCAGCGTCAGCGCCGGTGAGAACACCAACCTCACCCAGTTCGGACCGCAACTTTTCCACCAGATCGGACATCGCCATTCCTCCCAAAAAGCCGGTGTGGTGACTATACCGTCAAAATACGTCCCACTGCATCCTTCCAACGGCCATATCGGCTGTCGCGTGACGCGTCATCCATAGCTGCATCAAACCGCGCTTCCTGCTGCCATTGCGCAGAAACGCTTTCCTGGCCGCCAAAAAACCCAACCTCCATGCCCGCAAGATAGGCGGCACCCAGCGCAGTGGTTTCCTGCACAACGGGACGGACCACCGGACGCCCCAAGAGATCGGAGAGGTTTTGGGCAAACCAGTCATTGGCCACCATGCCACCGTCAACACGCAATTCATTGGGGGCAGACAGCCCTGCCCCTTCCATATCCGCGCCCATCGCATCCATCAGATCACGTGTCTGGTAGGAAACCGACTCAAGCGCCGCGCGCACAATTTCAGCCGCACCAGTGTCCCGGGTCATGCCGAGAACAGCCCCCCGCGCGTTCGGATCCCAGTACGGCGCCCCGAGCCCCGTAAAGGCCGGCACCACAATGGCCTGTGACTCCGGATTGGCTTGTTTGGCAAGCGCTTCACTCTCCGCAGCTGATGAGATGAATTTCATCTCATCCCGCAGCCATTGGATGGTCGCCCCTGCCATAAAGATCGACCCCTCAAGGGCGTAGGTCACTTCACCGCCTAAACGGTACGCGACTGTCGACAGCAATCGATTTTGCGAATGCACATGGGCACTGCCAGTATTCACAAGCGCAAAACACCCGGTGCCATAGGTCGACTTCATCATGCCTGGCTGGAAGCAGGCCTGCCCCACCGTGGCTGCCTGTTGATCGCCGGCAATGCCGGTAATGGGCAAAGACACATCAAACAGCCCGGCTGCCGTGTCTCCAAATACGTCGCAGCAATCCTTCACCTCCGGCAGGAGAGACCGCGGAATATCGAACCAGCCGAGGATTTCATCATCCCAATCCTGGGTATCGATGTTGAAGAGCAGCGTGCGCGACGCATTGGTCGCATCGGTTACGTGAGACGCCCCACCCGTCAGATTGTAGACAAGCCAGGTATCGATCGTGCCGAAGCAGAGTTCTCCCTTTGCCGCGCGCGCCCGTGCGCCCTCGACATTGTCCAGAAGCCAGGCGAGTTTCGTGCCGGAAAAATAGGGGTCAAGCAGCAGGCCTGTCTTTTTCTGGACTACCGGCTCCTTGCCTTCGCTCTTTAGCCGCGCGCAAAGGTCTGCCGTCCGCCTGTCCTGCCAGACAATGGCATTGTGGAGCGGTTCACCCGTTGCCCGGTCCCAGATAAGGCTCGTTTCCCGCTGATTGGTAATCCCAATTGCCGCGACTTCATCTGCCTGCACCTTGGACAGGACCTCTCGGCACACCTCCAGCGTATCGGCCCAAATCTGGCGCCCGTCATGCTCTACCCAGCCATCATGCGGGAAGATTTGCGGCAGCTCTTTCTGAGCGACCTGAAGTGGCGTGCCCTTGGCGTCGAACAGGAGCGCCCGTGTGCTTGTGGTTCCCTGATCAATGCTCAGCACATACGCTTTGCCGCCGCTTTCCGCCATTCTGCCGTCCCCTGTTTCACTTTTTGGCCAGACCTGACCATTTTTGAAAGCCTAACCTGTCAAAATACGCTGGCAAAGTGCCTGTTTGCCCCCATATTGTCGGAACAGAACGAGCCCACTCGGCTGCCAGAGGGATTTTATGAGCCAGGCTGACACCATCGCTGCGAGACCAAGCATGATCGACCCCTTTGGGCGGGCCGTCACCTATCTGCGCGTATCCGTGACAGATCGATGCGATTTCCGCTGTGTCTATTGTATGTCCGAGCATATGACCTTCCTCCCGAAGAAAGACGTGCTCTCGCTCGAGGAACTGGAGACGGTCTGCAATTCTTTTATCGAAAAAGGTGTCCGAAAGCTTCGCCTGACGGGCGGCGAGCCCCTCGTCCGCAAAGACATTATGGTCTTGATCAATCGCCTCGGGGCAAAAGTGAAGTCCGGCGAGCTCGACGAACTCACAATTACCACCAACGGGTCCCAACTCACTAAGTTCGCAGACGACCTTTACGCTGCTGGCGTGCGCCGCATCAATGTGTCCGTCGACACGCTAAACCCGGAAACGTTCGCCGAGATCACCCGGTGGGGACGTCTCCCGCAGGTGCTCGACGGCATTGAGGCTGCAAAGGCGGCCGGCCTGAAGGTGAAGATCAACGCGGTCGCGTTGAAAGACGAAAACGAAGCCGAAATTCCCTCAATGATCGAGTGGGCGCATGGGAACGGTCATGACCTCACCCTCATTGAAACCATGCCGATGGGCGACATTGATGGGGATCGTACGGATCAATATTTGCCGCTCTCCAAAGTACGTGCCGATCTCGAGAAGACATGGACGCTGACAGACCTGCCGGAACGCACCGGCGGCCCGGCCCGTTATGTTCGGATTGAAGAGACAGGCGGCAAGCTTGGCTTCATCACGCCCCTCACCCACAATTTCTGCGAAAGCTGCAATCGCGTCCGCCTGACCTGCACCGGCCAGCTCTATATGTGCTTAGGCCAAGATGACAATGCGGACCTGCGCGCCGCGCTGAGAGATGGCGGCCCTGCCGCCCTCTCCGACGCAATCGATGAAGCCATTGGCCGCAAACCGAAGGGCCATGACTTCATCATTGATCGCGACCACAAAGGACCAGCCGTCGACCGACACATGTCGATGACCGGCGGCTGAACCCGACTTGTCGCAGCTGCTTAGAACGCTTTCTGCCAGCCGATGGTGACCATGAGGTCCGTTTCCATCTGAGGACCGTTGAGGTTCTCATAGATCGGCGCCCCCACCTCAAGTGCAAGACGGTGCCCCTTCAGGTAGCCAGACTGGCCCGCCAGGTTCACCCCGACAAAGGCTTCCACACGCTTGCCGCCAAAGTTATCTGGATCCGCCGTCTGAACCGGCGCCGTGATCAGAGGGTCGGTGCCTTCAATGGTGCCTTCATGTTTCGCGGTCAAGCGGCCAGACAGGCTGATCCAAGGCTGGAATTGGTAGGACGCCCATCCTGTCAGCTCATGCTTGTTCCCAAGCGTATAACCTTCATCATTGGTGCCCGTGCGAAGCGTTGAACTCCATTGAGCACCCCAGCCCCAATTCGCGTCAAAGCCCGAATAAGTGAGCCCCGGCTTAAAGTCGAACGTGCCCGATCCCAATTGCATCGCATAGGGAAGCCGCAACGTCGGACGTGTCCCCATCGGCGTCAAAACATCATCCGACTCAGTGATGGAGCCCGTTGGGATGCTCAAACCAATATTGGCGTGCAACTTATGACCAGGTTCATCGTGCAGGCGAACCAGCGCCGCTGCCGTCGTGTCGCCGATGCCAGAACTTTTTGTCGTGAAGGTACCGAGACGGGTGGTGCCGGCACCGCCCGCAAAGGTGACGTGATCCATCTCCTTTTCGATATACATGCCCATCAGCATGAGCGTGACAATGTCGGAGGGGGCATACATAGCGCCGAACATGTGCATGTCCATGGTCATTTCAGTGGGAACGACCCGGAGTGTCGGTGGACCCGCGAAGCGGTTAGGCACAGTGGTCACGATTTCTTCGGGACTTACAGAACGGTTGCCGATCCGGTTGCCTTCCATGTCCATATGCATAAAGCGGTAGGAGAACATAATCTCTCCCGCCCTGTGCACATGGTCGCCCATCACGCCGATGGGTCCATGTGAATAGGCATTCGTCGCATCAGGGTCATGATCAACCCCATCATGAGCGAGTGCAGCAGAAGAAAGTGAAAGAGCGGCAGCGAAAGACGCGCAAACCGCCGTTTTGCGGCCATGACGGCGCGCTGTACGGAGTGACATATTTGGATTCCTGAGATAACTGATTAACAGCCGATCCAGCTTGGTGGCCACACAGCCAGCCCTGAAACGGCGAGAGGCTTAACGGTTATGCTGCAGGGGGCGCTCTTGATTGAAAACCACGAACAGTGTCGGAGCGGTTGTCGCTCCGCGAAGTCCAAGACCAAGCGACCAGTATCCAAGATTCAACGGGCGCACTAACCAGATCCGTCCCATGGAGCGCTCCGCGCGCGCTCCCACACCCGACGCAGACGTCGCAACCGGACCCGGTTTTCGACTGCAGAGGCCGCTCTGGCGTGTCTTCACCACCATCAATGACAATGGTTTGAACGCCCGCTGTGGTGCAGAGCTCAACCAGAAACGCATTGCCGCTATCGCTCGCGAGTGCACCGGCGGCCGGGAGAAGAGATTGCAGAAGGAGGGCCCAGACAGCAAATGCAGACGCAATCAAGGTGCGGGTACTCCCACAACCTGTTGGCTGCCCATCTATAGCTGAACGCGAAGTGCGCCCCATCCTTACCCCCAGACTTTCAGTGGCCTCTTCTAACATGAGAGCCACCGATTACTAGCATGACGAAATGCCTCATGCGTTTGTGACGGGTAGACAGTCAGGAGCGCTCAGGAATCACTCACAAATTCAACCCGTTACCTACAACGCTTGAAAGGTTATAGTGCGCCCCACATTTAACGCCTTGACCTGAATCAGGCGAAAAACGGAGCCGGGGATGAAGTTCCGCAAGATTGCCTTTGTGGCAACAGATGTGCCGGAAGCACAAGCTGCACTCAAAAGCCTGAGTGAGCGCTACGGCAATTCAGATACGGAAGAGGCTGACGTTATTGTGGCGTTGGGCGGTGACGGTCTGATGCTGCAAACGCTGCACGCCTATATCGACAAACGTATTCCCATTTATGGGATGAACCGCGGATCAGTTGGGTTCCTGATGAACGAATACCAGGACAATGATCTGCCGGAACGTCTGAACGCAGCGGAAATTACCACCCTCCACCCCTTAAAAATGGTGGCGAAAGTCGAAGACGGCGAAACCCATACCGCGCTCGCCATCAACGAAGTGTCGCTCCTGCGTGAGACCTATCAGGCAGCGAAAATCCGCATCGCCATAGACGGCAGGGTGCGTATGGATGAACTAATCTGTGACGGTGTTCTGGTTGCAACGCCCGCCGGGAGTACGGCGTATAACTTCTCGGCTCAAGGCCCCATCATACCCATTGGCGCTGAGCTTTTGGCCCTCACGCCCATCAGTGCCTTCAGGCCACGGCGTTGGCGCGGCGCGCTCCTACCTCACACAGCAGAAGTCCGCTTTGAGATCCTGGAAGCCAATAAACGTCCGGTAAGTTGTGTCGCAGATCACACAGAAGTGCGCAATGTCACGGACGTCCATATCTCAGAGGAAAGATCCGTCGAGCTGTTGATGATGTTCGACGAAGGCCACAGCCTGGACGAACGTATTTTGCGCGAACAGTTCCTTCCTTGAGTTCTGAAGACACCGACCCAGGTCTGTCCGCCGACGTCACGCATTCGCCAAAAGCAGTGGCCATCGCACTTTTGGCAGCAAGCATCGGTGGTGCCCTCTTTGCGTTTCTGGGCGCACCGCTCGCGTGGATGCTAGGCGCCATGGCGGCCACAACTCTTCTTGCCATCTCGGGGACAAAGACGGACATCTATCCAAGCGCAGTCTCCGCGATGATCGCCGTGTTGGGTGTTCTCATGGGTTCAGCCTTCACACCTGAGATCATCACCGGCGCCGCAAATTGGGTGCCGAGCGTCCTTGTAATGTTGGGTGTGATGGCGTCCGTTGCCGCTGGCGGGTATCTCATCTTTCGACGGATCGGCCGGCACGACCCGGTCACGTCTTACTTCTCTGCGGTCCCCGGCGGTTTCACTGAGATGACCCTGATGGGTACAGACTTAGGCGGCGATACGAAAACAATAGCCCTTGCCCATGCCACCAGGATTTTGATCGTGGTGAGCGTCATCCCCTTCTACTTCCGGGGCATCCTCGGTCTGGACGTCCCCACACTGCCGTCCAATCTGGTGAGTATCGTCTCTTTTCCACCGGCAGACGCGCTCATTCTGCTCAGCTGCGCTGCCCTCGGCCTGGTGTCTGCGCAAAAGTTGAAGCTGCCGGCGCCCGCCTTCCTAGGTCCCATGGCCCTAAGCGCAATTGCGCACGCTGTGGGTTGGACGACAACCGCTCCGCCCCTTGAACTCATAGCCGTGGCTCAGATTGTTGTTGGCGCCTCCATTGGCAACCGATTTGCCGGTCATTCCTGGGCGAGTGCCAGGAAAACCATCTTGCTTGCCAGCGCTACGACCGCCTTCATGATCCTCGGTGCGTCTATCGTAGGCATTGTCGCAGCTGCCCCCTTGGGACGGCCTTTCGAAGCATTGGTTCTAGCACTCAGCCCAGGCGGATTGGCCGAAATGGCCCTCATTGCGCTCACTTTGGGCGTGAACACAGCGTTCGTTTCGACCCTTCACATCATGCGCATTCTGTTCGTTCTGGCGGCGGCGCCCCTGGTTGCGAAAAAAATAACCTCCCAAACACCGCCTCAGTAAACAGATTGTTAAACCGATCAAACTAACCTGGTTAATGAAACAATGGATTGGACAGTCCACGGGTGAGCGAAATGACATGGACCACGGAGAATCTCGACATGGTTGCGCAGAGTCGCAAAGTCACCCCTAAAAGACTGTTGCCCGCCCGCGTTTCACGCGAAGATCTCATCGCCCGCGCCGAAAAAGCAATCGACAGCATGCGCGATGAGTTTGCCGGCTGGATTCAGGAAGAGGCGGAAGACCTTTCCAAAGCGCTCGACGCGTGGCTTGAATCACCGTCGGATCCGGAACGGACCGATGACCTCTTCCGACGCGCCCACGACCTGAAAGGTCAGGCACCAACTCTCGGCTACCCGATCGTTGGGCGCATCGCGACATCTCTTTGCGAACTGCTTGGCTGTAAGCAAGTCGACCCAACAGAACTGGTGTCACTCACCACAAGCCATGTAGGGGCCATTAAGGCCGCAGTGCGTGACGAGGTCCGCGACGAAACGAATGCGACAGCCGCTGCGCTTGCGACTGAGTTGGAAGTAGCGGTCAACACTCATCTGACCAAGCCTAATTGATCCGATCCATCGCTTCTTCAACGACGGAATAGTCTGCCTCCGCAGGAATGCAGAGTTTAGGCACACCGTCAATTTCACGCACCACAGGTTCAACGGTGACGACGCTCGCTGCCTGCGCCGTTGACAGCGCCTCGGCGACATTCGCTGAGCGGCCAAGTTTTTCCACGTTCAACCGTGTCGGGAAGATGATAGTGCGGCGCTTCTCTTCCGCATCCCGAAGTGCAGCGGCAGGTTCAATCCAGACGGAGTCGACGCTCTCATGGCCATCGTGAATAGCCAGGTGATCAGCAGGCGCCGCCGCAAGATAGAAATACGTATCAAACCGCTTAGGCATCATCTTCGGCGTGATCCAGTGCGCAAAGGGCACAAGCACATCACAGGCGAGATGAAGATCTTCCTGCTCAAGAAACTCAGCTATGGGCACTTCGCCTTTGTGAAGCCGGTCGCGCCAGGGTTCCATGCCTTCCAGCCGCTTCCCGTCAACAAATGAATTTGACCCTTTCGGCCGGGCCAACAGCACACCGCATTCCTCAAAGGCCTCGCGGATCGCGGCGACTTGAATTGCAAGTTCGCTGTCGGACACCCCATCTGCGCCATCACATCGCAATCGGATCGACGAAGATTTGTCTCCTTCATCCAACTTGCCGCCCGGAAAGACGAGCGCGCCGGACGCAAAATCAATCTGGTGGTGGCGTACGACCATAAAGACTTCGAGCCCGGGTGCACCGTCTCGCAACAGCATGATCGTTGCCGCTGGGATCAGCGGCTTTGCTTCTTTTTCGCTCAAATCATCCCCCAATTTTTCGATGACCTTAGCGTCTCTGCGCGCATAGAAACAGTTTTAGTCAAATTTGCATGGCGAACGCGACGTCATCCTAACGCGTGCCGCATAGGCTGGTGACCTAACTTAGAAGGGTTTCGTCCCCGGACTTCATCTTGGTGACCGCAGATTATGTATAACAGTTCATCTCCCCTAGCCACCGGTGATCTCGACCAAGCATTCACGCAGGGTCATTTCGCAGCTGTGTTTCAACCGAAACTCTCCTTGATCGACGGTCGAACCTTGGGTGTCGAGAGTTTCATTCGCTGGCACCACCCGGAGTTTGGAACCTTGCTGCCAGGTGAATTTCTAAGTTTCATCGGATCAGAGGGCCGTCTTCAGGAACTAACTGATCTGATGCTGCACGAAGCCGCTCGCGTCGTCTCGATTTGGCGCTCACAAAAAAGACATTGGACAGTATCCGTTAACCTGAGTGCTGAAGATATCGACAATCCCCATCTGCCTAAACATCTGTGTGATCTTTTCACCGCCTACGCGATTCCCTCTGACAGTATTTCCGTCGACGTGCCTGAAGCTGCATTGACGGCAGATCCTGATAGAAGGTTGAACGCTCTCAGCGAACTGAAAATGCGCGGTGTTTCGGTAGCGCTCGATACCGCCGGTATGGATCTGCTGCCACATGAAAAAATCACTTCCGAATTTTTTTCTGAATTGAAGATTGGCGGCACAGCACTGATCAAGTTCGCGCGCAGCGTCAGGCGATCACGCAAAGGTCTGATTGCCGAACGTCTGGAGGCCGCCACGGCAAACGGCTTATCCGTAACCGCGACACGTGTTGAAGACATTGAGACCATTCGTCCGCTCGCCGATATGGGCTTCAGCGCAGCACAGGGAACCTTCTTCCGTCATCCAGACACGCAAGAGGGACTGGAAAACTGGTCGTCAGATTGGTTGATGCCTGTACTCATGGGCGAGCGGCCGCCCCGCGCAGATACCATCGCGCGCGCGCGAGCCGACCTGGCAGACCGGGATCTCATGCGCCTACCCACCGAAGATAAGGCCTCGGAATCAACTGATCCAAGTACCCCGAACGACAACCCTGAGCCGCTTGAGCTAGCGGCTCACTGAGCTGCCGGCCCCGAACGGCTAAACCCTCTCAATGATCGTGGCAATGCCCTGCCCGACGCCAATACACATGGTGCAAAGGGCGTAGCGCCCGCCAGTTTCTTGGAGCTCGTGAACCGCTGTCGTCACAAGACGCGCCCCGCTCATACCCAGCGGATGACCAAGGGCGATTGCGCCGCCGTTCGGGTTCACATGAGGCGCATCATCTGCAAGCCCCAGATCGCGTAAGACAGCAAGCGATTGGGAGGCAAATGCTTCGTTGAGTTCGATCACGTCCATGTCCTCAAGAGAGAGACCCGTCTGGTCCAACACCTTTCGCACCGCCGGCGCAGGACCGATCCCCATAACCCTGGGCGGAACACCCGCCGTCGCCATGCCCACAACACGCGCGAGCGGTTTGAGACCATGCTGCTCTAGCCCCTCTTGCGATGCCATCAGCAACGCACATGCACCGTCATTCACACCCGACGCATTGCCAGCGGTCACAGATCCACCCTCTCGGAACGGCGCCCTGAGTTTCGCGAGTCCTTCAGCACTCGTTTCCGGCCGGGGGTGTTCGTCTTCGGCCACGACGGTCTCGCCTTTTCGGGTCGAGATGGTGACAGGCACCGTCTCCTTCTCAAATCGGCCACGCGCCATGGCAGCTCCCGCTTTTTTCTGACTCGAAAGGGCAAATCGGTCCTGATCTTCCCTGGAAATCTGAAAGTCTTCGGCGACATTTTCCCCGGTTTCCGGCATCGAGTCCGTGCCGTACTGGCTCTTCATCAGAGGGTTCTCAAACCGCCAACCAATGGTCGTGTCGTACATGGTGACGTCGCGGGCAAAGGCAGTACCTCCCTTCGCCACCACAAAGGGAGCTCGAGACATGCTTTCAACGCCACCAGCAATCATCAGGTCCGCCTCCCCAGCACGGATCGCGCGCGATGCGGTCCCCACGGCGTCCATGCCGGAGCCACAAAGGCGGTTAATTGTTGTGCCAGGAACATTTACAGGCAGGCCAGCGAGCAGCGCGGACATCCGAGCCACGTTGCGGTTGTCTTCGCCCGCCTGATTGGCACACCCGAAAATCACATCGTCCACGCGCTCCCAGTTGACGCTGTTGTTCCGCTCCATCAAAGCCATCAGCGGAACCGCTCCTAAATCGTCCGGGCGTACGGTTGCCAGACTGCCGCCATATCGGCCAATTGGGGTACGAACGGCATCGCAGATGAACGCATCGGTTCGGGAGTGGGACATAGCACAAGCCTCGCGTCTCGTAGGAAATCGAGCGCGCAGACTAACTCATTTGTCTGTGAATGCCAGTAGCGAAGCGCTAAATGAAGCTAACCTGTTCTGCTTCTGTTGCGAGATGCATCTTGTCGGATATGCGAGACATGCGGCTCAGCAAGAAATCCAGATCATCCCCTTCCAGACCGTCATAGCTCGTGAGAAGCCGCTCCAGCATGCGCAGGCGGAAATTGTATCGGTCAGCTTCCGCGCCGGTGTAATCCATCTCCTGGTAGATATCTACGGCAGCCCGGAACGCAGGATAAAGAACCTGGGGAAGCCGCGCACGCGCATACAAAGCCTTCAATCCGAGAGGGCCTTTGTCATGCATGAGCGACCAAACCTTTGCCTCCGGCAACCCCGTAAGATGAACGAAGATTGCTTCAGCAAAACGCATTTCGCCCAGACACATCGCCCGCAGGAGCAATGATGATGTCATCCGGCCGGTGGTCGCGAGCTGCTCGACAAGCTTTGGTATGTCTTTACTCTCAATACCATCAACCAGGTCAACGGTGGTGCGCTCGCGGCTGTCCTTAATGACCTGTGCCGCCACTTCCGCACTTATATCATGGCGCTCAATCAGATATCCGCGCAGCTCATCAGAAACCGCCGTAATCAAATGCTCGACCACAGTGACCGGCAGGTCTGCGCGCTTTACGAGCTGTTTTGCGATGGCATCATCGTCGCCGTACCGGTCGGCGACAGTCACCAGCGTGCCCTCCCAGAAACGGGCCCCTTCGTTTTCCGTTAGGCTTAGAACAACGTCGCGATTGTCCGTGGAGACGAGAGCATCCGACACTTCTGGGGAAACCGACGGGCGGCTCGCAATCGACATTTGTTTGGCGCGCGAGCCGCTGTTCACGATCGAAATCAATGCCTCATCACTGAACACAGGTGAGGCTTCAAGAACAGGACGCGCTACCTCGTCAATATCGGCGGCCAGGGCTTCAACAATGTCTTTTGGCGCACCTGGCATGGCACACAATGATTTTGCCAGACTTTCTCGCACCATCTCCGCGGTGTCCTGCACAAGCAGCTCAAGTATTTGATGGGCCAGCTCACGCTCACGATGGGTTATCAGCGCATTGTCAAAACGCGCTGCGACTTTCGCACCAACCTCTATTCGGGCTTCAGGCGACGGATCGCGTGCCAGCGCGGCAACATCGAAAGCGCTCAGAACGGGGGTATCGGTCATCGGTGTCTCGCTCCTATTGCCTGCCCCAAAACATTGAGATCAAGCTCATGTCACCAATATAGCGAGCACGGGTTAACGAAGGCTTCAAACGCTGTGCACAAACGGCCCCGCAGCGAAAGAAATTAGAAACCACAAAAAACGCAGTTTTCGTTTGCTTTTGAGGCACCAAGCCTTGATTCAAGGTCTACAGATTGTTGCGAAGCGTCGCTCCACAAACGTAAAAATTTACCTATTGGCCTGCGGGCTCAATGCATCAATCAGAAGGCGGTTTCCGGAACGGGTGAACCAACTGCTCCGTAAAGCCTGACGGCATCGGGCCATGAATGCCAATCACGGCCGGCGGCCGGCGATCCGCATCGAAATAGGTGCGAAACAGGATGTCCCAAAGCATCAGGTTCTCACCGTAATTCTTGTTCCCTTCGTTCAGGTCGAGGGAATGATGCCAACGGTGCAGACCAGGTGTGTTGAACACATAGTTCAGCGGCCCGGTACGCGTCTCAATGTTGCAATGGGTGAGGATGCCGACAAAGGCCGTAAAGGCACTCACCCAGAGAAACACTTCCATCGGGGCGCCCATCAAGAACAGCAGAGGCTGGCTCAAAATGATGCTGAAGAAGGAGTCAACAAAATGAAACCGACCCGTATTGATCACCCAAAGCCGGGTCACCGAATGGTGCACCGCATGGAAGCGCCAGATATAGGGCACTTCATGGGCCAGACGATGCGCCCAATAGAGACCAAACTCGGCAATCACCAATCCCAAAACGACCTGCGCAAGCATCGGCCAGTCGCCCGGCCAAAGACCTTCTGTTGAGCCCGCAGGTGGCTGCACCGCTCCCGCGATGCCGACCGTCGCTGTCACCACAACGAGGATTTGCACCAGGCCTTTATTGAGCAGCGTATGTGCAAGATTGGCGAACGTCTGTTTGTCGTCTTTCAGCCAGGCGCGTTCGTGCGGCATGATCCGTTCAAGAATACCCACGCTGAGCGCGAAACTGAGGTAGACAATGTTGAAGACGAGAACGGGTGACTCTGTCGTCATGCCCCATCCCGTCAAAATAACGCCAGCAGCGAGAAGCCCGGGCCATACAACAAAGGATGCCCAAAACCGGACCTGACCACTATATGCGTACCCACTCTTTACGGAGTTTTCATCCGTCACACTCACTCGACCACCCTCTAATCTCTACTTCGCGTGTACGATACAGGTCGCGGCAGCGGGATCCAAATCCAGTCGACCACGATCGATCACTTCACCGCAGACCGCACAATACCCGAATTCGCCCTCGGAGATACGGTCAAGTGCCGCGGCAATTTTCCGCAGATCGAGCGCACGACGCCGGTCGGTCTCCTGCGCCATAGCTTGCGCTTGTAGCGCATCCATCCGGCTCAGGCGCCCAACACTTTGTTGATCAAGCTGAACCACCGCACTTGCGTCTTTTGAAGATGCTTGCACATCCTCTAATTCCGCTTTCATAGCACGCAAACGATCTGCGAACGCTGCAACGTCCTGGTCGGTCAAATCAGCCATGTCCCAACGTAACACGAGAAGCAAAATCCCCGAAAACCTGCCATTTTGACACCATGGCGGAAGTGTGGATGATCCGCCGCAACAAGCAACAACATACCCGGTCCGCAAAAAGACCGACATTCGGGGGTTCTCATGCTCGACGGCATTCGCGTGATTGAAATGGCTACTTACATCGCCGCACCCGGTGCAGGCGGCATTTTGGCCGACTGGGGCGCTGATGTGGTGAAGGTCGAGCCGCTTCAAGGCTGCCCCATGCGCCAATTTCTCTCCAACATTGGCTCTGAAGGCCTGCAGGGGAACCCGGTCTTCACCATCGACAATCGCGGCAAAAAGGGCGTGGCTCTCGACACAAGCAAACCGGAGGGCGTCGCAGCGTTAAAGAAGCTTGTGGCTGACGCTGACGTTTTTTTGACAAATGTCCGCCCAGGCGGGCTGGAACGCTCAGGTCTCGACTATGAGAGCCTCAAATCCGTCAATCCAAAACTCATTTATGCGAGCGTGACGGGGTATGGCCTGACCGGCCCCGACCGTGACAAGCCGGGTTTCGACGTGGCTGCCTTTTATGCACGCTCGGGCATTGGTCGCATGGCAACACCAAAGGGACAAGAACCCGCGCCTCTTCGCATGGCCAACGGTGATCACACGACCGCCATGGCAACCGTCGCCGGGATCCTGGCGGCGATCATTGAGCGGGGCAAAACCGGCCAGGGGAAACTGGTTGAGTCCTCCCTGCTCCGTACGGGCATCTATACGGGTGGATCCGACATGGCGATCCAGCTGATGTTTGGAAAACTGGCGACGTCGAAATCACGCCACGAAGCGATCAGCCCCACATCAAATTTCTTCCTCACCAAGGATGATTATTGGATCGCGCTTGTTCCGCGCCAAGGCCAGAAAGACTGGGCGGGCGTATGTCGGGCGCTCGGGCACCCGGACCTAATCGACGATGACCGATTTGCGACACCCAAAGCGCGCCGTGTTCATGCAGCAGCCCTCGTCGACATCATGGACGCAACCTTCCGCGAACATGATCTGGAATATTGGCGTGAGCGCCTGGACGCGGAGGATCAGATTTGGTCGCCGATGCAGCACCCCAAAGATGTCATTGAAGATGAACAGGCCCATGCGGCCGGCGGATTTGTCGACATTGCCGGTCCCGACGGCAAACCGGCTTTTAAATCGCCGGCAGGTCCTATTCGCTTTTCGGATATGGAAGATGGGATGAAAGCACCAGCGCCAGATTTGGGTGAGCACACGGAAGAAGTGTTGAAAGCCGCAGGCGTTACCGATGAGGAATGGGCGGCACTCAAAGCAACCGGAACGGTCGCCGATAGCTAAGACGCATAGGCGCTGAGTCGGAGATCGTTGTAATCTTGGTCGTTGCGTCGTGCCGTTTCCGAATCTGCACGTTCAGGTGCTTCGAGTGAGGCCAGAATACTAACCACCATGGGGCTGAGCTCCATGACAGGCCGCGAATAGCCTGTCGCCACCTGAAGGGGCGGCACAGCAGGACCGCCCGGGTCCCGGTTAACCGGCACCGGGATGGAGTCGCCCGGCAGCGCCGGCGCTGCATCCTGCGTGCCCCTGTCGTGGCGGGAAATCAGGTTGCGGTAGACTTCCCGCATGGATTTCGCCCGCCCGGTCTCATCGAAGAAAATGGTCTTGTTGGCTGCTGCGGCACGCGGAAATAGATCTGCTGCAGATCGCCCAGGCGCCACTTCAGTCGCCTGAATAAAGTCGATCGCCCCGCCGGTCCCTAGAAAATGGGACATGTAGAGTTCGCCGTCGCTCACCTCTCGCTCAAGCTCGCTCTCCATGCGTGTTTCTGCACCCCGTGTCATCGCACCGGCCATGAGCGCAGCACTTGTCGGGTTATAGCGCTCGGCAAGAATTTCCGCCTTCATGGCAGGATCCGCCACAAAGTGCCGCCCGCTATCGTCGACCTGGATCGCGTCGGCATAGTCGCCGAGGCCATGGTCGGCGCCGCTGTGTTTGACCGTGCTGAGCCAGGTCTGCTCAATGAACTGGAAAAGGCCTGCAGCACTGGAAGTCCTTGCTTTTGCTGTACTTTCCAGGCTCGACTCGCGCATCGCCGTCTGCATCAGATAGTCGAAATCGACCCCTGTCGCGTCGGCCGCGCGCGCGATCGCGCCGGTCACTTCCTGCGGGCTGGCCGCTATTTGTGTGTAAATCGAAGTCATGTCTCACCTTTTCCCAAGGCAGACTTCGCAAGGCCCGTGCCAGGCTGGCGCAAGCAATCAATGGAGCAGAAAACCTTACTTTTCCTAGCCCTTTCCGCATAAGTGGGTAAGCTCTGGATCGGGGAAATCAGGAGGAGGAACGAATGGCTGAGACCGAAGTCGCAGCGGAGGTATCTGAAACGCTGCACCATCCAGGCGCATCCGTTCCGGGCGAAAAGCCCTATCCTAATCCGATCTATGCCTGGTACGTCGTCGCCGTTCTCGTGGTCGCCTACACCTTCTCTTTCATCGACCGGCAGATATTGAGCTTGCTTGTCGGTCCGATGAAACGGGACCTCAATATTTCCGATTTCGAGATGAGCCTCCTACAGGGGTTCGCGTTCGCCATCTTCTATGCCCTGGTGGGGCTCCCCATCGGCCGCATGGTGGATAGCAAAAACCGCGTGACCATCATATCGGTCGGGATCTTTTTCTGGAGCGTGATGACAGCGCTCTGCGGGACCGCGCGGGCCTATTGGCAACTCTTCCTCTTCCGCATGGGTGTCGGCGTTGGGGAAGCAGCCTTGTCACCTGCTGCCTATTCCATGCTCGCTGACTATTTCCGTCCGGAACGCATGGGCTTCGCCCTCGGCGTCTATGGTGTGGGTGTTTATATCGGCGCTGGTCTTGCCCTCATCATCGGTGCCCAGGTGATCGCAATTGTCGGTTCAGCAGGGCCAACAACTTTGCCCATCATCGGCGAGGTCTTCCCCTGGCAGATCGTGTTTCTGGCCGTTGGCCTGCCCGGCATTCTGGTCGCTCTGTGGATGTGGACCATCAAAGAACCCGAACGCCGCGGCCATATGCGCACCGAAACCAATTCCGACGGGGAAGAAACGCACGCTGCGCTCCCGTTTGGCGAAGTGGTTGGCTTCATGTGGCAGAACCGCATTACGCTCGTCTGCCACCATCTTTGCTATGCGCTGGGGGCGATGATGGCCTACGGCGTTGCAGCCTGGATTCCGACTTTTCTGGTCCGGACCCATGGCTGGGCCATTGTCGATGCCGGCACATATTACGGCACGGTCGTCATGATCTTCGGAACGGCTGGCGTCGTCGCCGGTGGCTGGATGGGCGACAAAGTGACCACGATGGGCCGCGCTAATGGACGCCTGCTTGTCATGGGCCTTGGGTGTCTGGCAGCAGCGCCCTTTGCCCTTGCCTACCCTCTGGTTGACAATATCGGACTTGTCTTTTTCCTGTTGAGCTTCGCAACCTTCTTTTCAACCTTTGCGATCGCTCCAGGAGCAGCGGCCATTCAGGAACTCATGCCCAACCAAATGCGCGGGTTTGCCTCTGCCTTCATGATTTTCGTGATCACGCTGATCGGACTGGGTCTGGGGCCGTCAGTCATCGCAGCGATGACAGATTTTGTCTATCAGGACGAGATGATGATCCGCTATTCGCTGGCCTATCCGCCATCGCTCATTCTGCTGATGGGTGGATTGATTGGCCTGGCAGGCCTCAAGCCCTACCTTGTCAGCCGCGATCGTGTTGCCGCGTGGTCTCAACAGCATGAGGCATAATTTGCGAGCAAATTCAATTTAGTAGACGGCTACCCTGACTCAAATTGAGAGCCAGTCTCACAGCCTGTGGATGATTCCAAAAACAGACTCGCGATCAACGACTTAGCGTCATGTCTTAGCGCCAGTCGGAGAGACGAATAATATTGCTGTCAGGTTGGGTCACGCTTTTGGAGGATCCAGAATGTCGCATCGCGTCGGATTGGCCGACAGCGATCCGATCTTCCGGGTGCGGCATCTGGATTTTGCGGGCGAGTGCCGCGTCATCAATGGGCTTGCGAATGTGATCGTCAGCGCCGGCAATGCGCGCGTCGTCGATCATGTCAGGTGTCAGCTCATGACCCGTCAGCAAAATGATGCCGTCACGCCCGTTCAAGTCGCGAAGGCCACCAAGGCCATACCTCAGCGACACAATCAACGCCCCCACATCCGCGTCACAGACAGACTGGTCCACGATCGTGAGATCCGGTTGAAAGCGCCGAAATGCCTTTTTGAGCCCTTCACCTGAAGACACTTCCATGCTCCGAAAGCCCAGCCGCCCGCACACCCGCGCAGCGACGCGGCGTGCAAGATGAGATGAATCAGCAATAAGACAAGTCCGCATCACAGCGCCCCCGAAGTCTCAGAGCGCACAAAACGCGCCCCTGATCCAAAAACGCTAGCGTGGAGACCTGAAGTTTTTATTAACCATAATCAGGCGGGTGCTTGTGGCTCTTCTTCGGGCGAGCCGAGGCGGTACGTGCTGGGTGTCATTCCCTCCCGCTCTTTGAAAGCGCGGTTGAAGGGCCCAATCGAGCCATAGCCCAGATCCATCGCAATCGTGAGGATCGGCAAGCGCACCAGCTCAGGGTCGCGCAACCGCTGCTTTGCCTCTTCGATACGATACCGGTTCAGGAAGTCGTTGAAATTGCGGAATTTGAGCTCCGTGTTGATGAGCCGCCGCACGCGATGCTCAGGTATTTTGACCTGGTCAGCCAGCATCCCGATCGTCAATGACGGAGTGAACAGACCCTCCCGTTTGCCAATCCAGGTCTGCAATGCCTCAAGATCACGTGCCGATGTCTGTTCCGCTGCGCTGGGGCGCAGTGCGTCCGGCTCTTCGTGTCCCAGGTCTACGGGGCTCGGGAAAAACAAGGCGTCCGGCGAAAGCGTTGCGGCCCGCACAAGCAACGCCACCGCGACAAACCAGATGACGAAGGCTTGCAACAGCTGCAACTCGAAGGCCGGTGGGCCGTCGCCGATTTGAAGCTCATACGCCCCCACCACCAGCATCATCGTCGCGAGGAAGGCAATGAAAAGCAGGCGAAAACGGCGGCGATCTTCGATGAGGTCATCTGCCCGTCCGCGCCAGGCGACCCAGGTCAGATGCACCCCCATGCCAACGAGAACCATCTGGTGGGCGCCATTGAGATAGGCCGGAAGGTGAGGAACGCCCAACGGTCCCAACAGACTGTTCCAGTACCCCCGCGCAAGCAGGAAGGCCAGCACACCCCAATGCCAGGGTTCAGGGCGAAACCGGTCTTCGAAGAGCGAAAGACCAAACATCCACACCAGCGCCGCATTGGCGATGCAGGCGGGCATCAGAATGAGTTCCACCCAGTAATTATCCGACACGGAGCAAATGAGGTAGGCGGCGGTGCAAAGTGCCGTGGCAATGCCCAATCGACCGGGCCAGGAGTCACGATGACCCCTCAATAGCAGGGTGCCAAAAACCAGCAAGGCCGTTACCGCGCCATAGCGGAACACCAGATCAATTGTTTCAAACGCCATCAGCCATCGCCTTTTTGTCGACGATCCCCCATCCAGTCCGAGAAAATCAATGCTCCGGTGGGCTGAAATCCGGCAAAAACCTTGCTGATTCCCGAAAACACTGGCCGTTTTCAGAAATCGGACAGGCCCAGGCGAAATCGAAGAGCCGAAAGAGGCGTCCAAATGCCATCTGTGGGCATCAATTCACGAAATGGATGCTCGATCATGACAGATACACATCGCACCTATCCTCTGGCCCGTGCCTCCTGGGTCGCCTTCGCGCCGGGCATTGAGAGCGTCAATGTTCTGCTGCTCTACTTCATCTTCGCGCCCTACATGGTACAGACCGTGCTGGGCGGCGGATCAGACGCCCAGACGATCTGGGGCGTGGTGACAGCCGTCGGCGGCATATCTGTCGCGCTCCTTGGTCCCATCATGGGGACCATCGCCGACACGGTCGGAGGACAAAAGAAATTCCTCTCAGTCTTCGTTGGCCTCGCTGCCGCATCAAGCGCGGCGCTGTGGTTTGCCGCGCCGGGCTTGCCCGTTGAGGGGCTTGTCACAATGAGTTTCATCGCCATTGTGCTGATGATTGGCGTGGAGCTGGCGGGCATCACCTATAGCTCTCTTCTGCCCAGCCTGGGCACCGCATCCACCATGGGCCGTCTGAGCGGCAATGCCATCGGATTTGGTATCATCTGGGGTCTGGTGCTTTTAGGAGGATACATAGCCGCCTTCATGATTGGCGACACGCCTTTCTTCGGTCTCGATCGAGAGGCGCATGAGCACAGTCGCATCGCCGGGCCGATCGTTGCAGCAGCGCTGCTGTTTTTCCTCTGGCCTTTGCTCGCCTTCACGCCACCAACGCCGGTCCGACGTGTCTGCTTGCCGGTCGGACGGATCGTGCGCGGCGTCATCAAGGACGCCTACATCGCGCTCCGGCAGGAGCCGGCCATCGCTCGTTTTGTGCTCGCCCGCGTGGTGTATCAGGACGGCATCGGCGTTGCACTGACCTTTGGCTCGATCTATGCCGCCGGCCTCTTTGGGTGGGATACGCTGGAGCTCGCGGTGTTCGGAATCTGTATTCTCGGATCCGCCGCCATCGGTGCGACCATTGGCGGACAGATCGACGACCGGATTGGCGCCAAAAACACCATCCTGCTCGCGCTCGGCCTGCTGGCTATCGGCCTGATGGCACTCCTGAGCTTCGAGGCGCCAGCGGAAACAAGCAATGGTTTCCTCGCGACTCCGACCGAACGCATCTTTATCGGTGTTGCGCTCCTGATGGGATTGGGCATTGGGCCGGCCGGCGGCTCAGGCCGCACCATGATGGCCCGCATCGCACCGGAAGGTCAGTCTGGCAAATGGTTCGGCATCATGGCGCTGACAGGCAATGCCGTCGCCTTTACCGGCCCAGCCCTCGTGGCACTGGTGACCTATCTCACAGAGAGCGAGCGTAGCGGCATGATGGTGGCGCCTGTCATCATCTGCATCGGCGCAGTGCTGATGTTGTTCGTGAAATCAGACCGGCCTCTGCTGACGGGTCAGGTGGCTACGGCTTAGCTGCGTCCCGCAAGGCAACGATCAACGCGTCGGCCTGGGCTGTGGTGTAAGACACCGCCTCCCCCACACCCCAGATCGGCGCGGGCCAGGCGGCATCATTGGCGAAACGCGCGACCACATGGATATGAAGCTGGGGCACCATATTGCCCAACGCTGCCACATTCATTTTCTCTGCTGAGGTTTCAGCCCGCAAAGCACGGCTCGCCCGATCAATCTCCGCAAGCAAAGCTGGCTTGTCGTGAGGCGCGACCTCATCGAAGTCGCGGAGACCGTTCTGCCGCGGCACAAGTATGAGCCAGGGAAACCGCGCATCGTTCATTAGGAGCACACGGCAGAGCGGCCAGTCATCAACGACAAACGTGTCGGCGGCGAGTTGGGGATGGAGGGAAAATTCTTCAGACATGTCAGTCTGAAGATGCCATCGATCCTTGTGCAGCACCATCGGTAAGTCCCTCCGTGGCGCCATACCATCGGCGGCCCAAAACGACGCCCGAAATGCCGCCGAGAACCAGTGCCCAAACCACTAAGAGGACGCACCAGACAACAATCATGGTCCAATCGGCAGAGCTGAAGCGTGAAGCAAGGTCAGACCCATATCGGCTGAGTTGCAGAACGGAGTTGAGGAGACCAAGAGAAGCCCCGACGGCGAGCAGCGCAACAACCCATCCATTCCAACGTCGATATTTCTTATGCACCGTCATGAACATGCCCAGCCAAACAACGCACAGGCTGAGCAACACTCAGCCCCGATTCCGCAGTGCAAAATATACAGTTCACCAGAAGTATTCAATCAGTAAGATTTTGGTAATTCCAAGACTCTCTCGGCGATAAAACTTAAGACTAGCTCACGACTTACTGGTGCAATTCTAGCAATCATCACTTCGCGTAAGTAACGTTCGACGTGAAACTCTTTGGCGTACCCCATGCCCCCGTGGGTCATGACCGATGTTTCACAGGCCCGAAAGGCGGCTTCCGCCGCCAGATACTTCGCGGCGTTCGCTTCCGCGCCACAAGCCGCATCGGCGTCATAAAGAGCGGCCGCTTTGAAAACCATGAGGTTGGCTGCTTCCAATTCAGCCCAGCACTTTGCCAGAGGGTGTTGAATGGCCTGGTTCTGCCCAATGGCACGGCCAAACACCTCCCGCTCCCGCGCGTAGGTCGTTGCTTTCTCAAGGGCAATACGGCCAATGCCAACGGCTTCAGCGGCAATCAGAACGCGCTCCGGATTGAGGCCATGAAGCAGGTAGCGAAAGCCCTTCCCCTCTTCGCCAATCAAATCCTCCTTAGGCACCCGCAGCCCATCGAAAAATACCGCATTGGAGTCAACCGCCTTTCGGCCCATCTTGCCGATCTCGCGCACCTCTGTGGCGCCACCGCGATCCAGGTCAGTGTAAAAGAGGCTCAACCCGTCTGTTGTAGACGTGCAGTCTTCCTTAGGCGTTGTGCGCGCTAGCAGCAGGATCTTGTTTGCGGTCTGCGCCGTGGACGTCCACATCTTGCGCCCATGAACGACATAGTGATCACCATCGCGTTCTGCTTTGGTCGTGATCGCCATGGTATTGAGCCCGGCATCTGGCTCTGTGACCCCAAAGCAGCAGCGGTCTGTGCCGGCGATCAACGGCGGCAGGTTTTTCGCTTTTTGCGCATCGGTGCCGAACACCACAATAGGCATCGGCCCGAAGAGATTGATATGGATGGCAGACGCGCCGGAAAGACAAGCACCAGATTGAGCAATGGTCTGTGCGACAATAGCGGCTTCTGTAACGCCCAATCCCGCGCCGCCGTGAGCCTCTGGCATGGCAATGCCAAGCCATCCGCCCGCGGCTATGTCTTCGACGAAGTCTTCAGGAAACACGCCATCTGTATCGTGGTCCAACCAATAGTCATCGCCATACTTGGTGCAGATCTTCGCTATGGCGTCCCGAATTGCCAGCTGATCTGCGGAAAACTCAAAATCCACGGCCTGTCTCCCTCTTCACTTTGGGGTATAACTTACCGAAAGAGAGGCGAGCGCAACAGATCGCCAGAAAACGCGCGAGGAAACGGGGAAACGTATGCCAGGGCTTTATTTCGAAGAATGTGAAGACGGTCTCGTCATCAAGCACGCGATCCACCGGACCGTCACGGAAACAGACAACACCCTCTTCTCAGCCATGACGATGAACCCCGCCGCGCTCCATCTGGATCACCATTACGCGGAGACGGAAACAGAGTTTGGTCAACCGTTGGTGAACAGCCTCTTCACGCTGGGTCTGGTGATCGGCATCTCGGTCCACGAAACAACCCACGGGACCACCATCGCCAATCTCGGCATGACAGATGTGTCCTTTCCCAAACCAGTCTTTCACGGCGACACTCTGCGGGTCGAAACCAGCATCATCTCCAAAAGACGGTCCAAATCACGCCCAAAGGCCGGCATCGTGACCTTCGAACATCGGGGCTACAATCAGCGCGACGAGCTCGTCGCACAATGCACCCGGCAAGCCTTCATGATTGCCAAGACGGACGGCTAGCCCATGCGTTCTTTCCTTTTTGTTCCCGCAGACAGTGACCGAAAGCTCGCCAAGGGTGCCGGTTCCGGCGCCGATGCACTGATCCTTGATCTTGAAGACGCCGTCGCTCTGGACAACAAGCCGGCCGCCCGCGAAGGCGCCATCGACTTTCTGCAAACACGCAAGAGCGACGCAGGACAAACCATCCTCGTGCGCATGAATGCACTCGACACCAACTTCTGGATGGATGATCTCGCGAGTGTCGTTCCGGCCAAACCCGACGCGATCATGGTCCCCAAAACTATCTCGGGTGAGTGCATTGCTAAGGTCGCGGCGCACCTGACGGATTTGGAAAAACAAAACGATCTGGAAGAAGGTGGCATTGGTCTCATGAATGTCGCCACGGAAACCGCAGCCTCCATGTTCAACTTGGGCACTTATGGAAATGTGACTGACCGTTTCTTCGCCATGACCTGGGGTGCCGAAGACCTCTCCGCTGATCTGGGCGCCAGATCAAACCGAGACGACACGGGTGCCTATACCGGCCCCTATCAGCTCGCACGCACGCTCTGCCTCCTGGGCGCTGTAGCGGCTGACGTCATGCCGATCGATGGAATATGCAAAGACTTCAGGGACGAAGCCGCGTTGAAGGAAGAAGCAAGAGCCGCCATCCGAGACGGCTTCACCGGCAAGGTCGCCATTCACCCCGCTCAGGTGCCTGTGATCAATTCTGTGTTCACGCCGACGGAAGACGACATTGCTGAAGCCCGCGCGGTGGTCAAGGCGTTCGCAGACGCCGGCAATCCGGGCGTGGTGGGGCTCGACGGCAAAATGCTGGATCGCCCGCACCTGCGCCAGGCCGAAAGGGTTATTGCGCAGGCGGAGGCGATCAAGGCCTAATGATCAAAACAAAAAGGCGGTGGGGAGTGGCACATTGACCGGGTCAACAAAGGTCGAGCATCTCGCAAACATTGCGGACAGGGGCTATACGATTGTCGAAGATGCGTTTGACATGGGCTTCGCTGATGAGCTTTGTGCCACTCTCACCGACATCGAAAGCCGCGACAACATCACGCCATCGTCAAATCTGTTCGAAGGGACCAAAACCGTCCGCGTTTATAATCTTCTTGCGCGGCATCCTGTCTTTCAACGAGTGCCTGTCCAACCGAACGTGTTAGAGATTGTCGAAGGCGTTCTTGACGAGGGGTGCCTCATCTCGTCCGTTTCATCAATTGCAATCGCGCCGGGCGAACGCGCGCAACCGATACACTCAGACGATCAGGTGATTGCATTGCCGCGGCCGCACCCACCACTCGTGTGCAATTCTATGTGGGCACTAACGGACTTCACCGAAGAAAATGGAGCGACCCGAATTGTTCCGGGTTCGCACAAAAGCGACAGCTATCCCGACTACGGTCCGGACATCGATTACGACTCGATCCCTGCTGAGATGAGACGCGGCAGCGTTCTCATTTGGCATGGGGCGCTCTGGCACGGCGGCGGCGCAAATCGGTCCCAAAGCGTCAGAATTGGGCTGGCAATGAACTACTGCGCAGGATTTATTCGCCAACAGGAAAACCAACAATTGGGAATTCCTTTGGAGCTTGCACAAACCTTTCCGCCAAGACTCCAAGATCTCTGCGGCTTTAGCACCTATCGCGATCTGATTGGACATATCGACAAAAAGACACCGGCACAGCGGCTGCTGGACCGTCGCGAAAATTTCTCATCAGTGTGGGACAAGGGCTGACGTCCCAACCGGACACTGCTAGGCTTCGCTGGCGGTATCCGGTGCGGTAGTGCAAGGAAAATGTCCATGTCGATAATCAAGAAAGCAATTGCAGCGCTGATCCTGGCGGCTGGCCTTTATCTGGCCTACATGATTTACCAGGAGAGCCAGCTCGCAGGGATATTGTTCGTGATCCTCTGTTTGACGGTGGCGATCCCCGTCGCGTTTGGAACCAGCCGCAAAAACAGCGCGATCAAAACCAATATTGGGGAAATGCCCGACAGCAAAATGGATGTCGGCGTGCGCCAGGCGCGAGCGACAATCATGCGCGAAGACGGCGAGATCAGAGGCGCACCGGCGCGCAAGCAATCCTCATGAGGGCGACCAGCGAGTAATGCGCTCGCTGAGATCCGGACGGACCCGTTCTGTGGGCTGTGCTTCCTTGCCACCCAGATAGATATAGCCAGCAATTCGCTCGCCTTCGCCAAGCCCCAGTGCGTCAGCGACCGTCGCATCGTAGGCATACCATTCCGTCAGCCATTGGCATGCAAGCCCAAGCGCTGACGCCGCAACGAGCATGTTCTGGCAAACAGCCCCCGCCGCAAGTTGCTGTTCCCAATCGGGAATCTTTTTGTGATCTGTGACACAAGAGACGACGGCTACAACGGTATGCGCCCGCACGAAGCGAAGTGTTTCGAGGTCGGCCCGCTCCGCATCTGCATCGGGTTCAGCCTTTGCAAAGGCGTCCCTCAGAACAGTCCCGAATTGTGCCCGTGCCTCGCCGTCGAAGATGATGAACCGCCACGGCCCCAACTTGCCGTGATCCGGCACCCGATGCCCCGCCGCGAGTATGGTTTCGAGCTGGTCGGCACTCGGACCCTGCTGCGTCATGCTGCCTGCAACCACAGAGCGACGGGTCAGCAACAGGTCGATCATCTCGTTCATAGTCGTTCCTTCTGTGAGTCGAGGTCCCCCATGACATAAGGCGCCGAGCGGAATTTGCAAATGGTTCGCAAATATTTTGTTGGACATCGCCCTACATTGAAATTTCAATTTCCTCATGGGGAATTTCACGCAAAAGTTGTGTCTAAGTGGTATTGCTACTCTGTTAGCGAGCACAAGCACATCTCTTCCTCTTTATGCAGGCGCATGGCCCCAAACCGCCGGGGACACTCAGGTTATCGTCTCGGTCACCCATGCGCTGGCGCACAGGACGTTCGACGAGACCGGCAATGCCGTGTCGCGGGGTCGGTTCAAAAAGGTGGAAACCCAGATCTATGCAGAACACGGTCTGACTGATCGCGTAACGCTCGTTGGTGAGGCCGCGCGGTCGACCGACAAGTCCGAAGCGTTTGGCAGGGAGTTCACCGACACCCAGTTTCGACGTCTTGAATTGGGCGCCCGTGCCTACCTCTTCAGCTGGGAGGAGACGCTCTATTCGATTGATGCTTTGGCAATTCTCAACGCGGCATCTGGAGGTGATGACCCCGCAGACTCGCAGTCCGGCGATATGGACGTTGAACTTGCCGTTAATACCGGGACCCCCATCATGTTCATGGGCCTATTCGGGTTTAGCGCCCAACGGTTCGCTTACCGGCATCGGCCAGGGGCCCGCCCGTCGGTTGCCAGTGCAGACGCAACCCTCGGCCTCAATTGGGGTCCGGATTGGATAACGATGCTGAAATCATCGAATGAATACTCGATCGGCAGAACACCTTCGCCCCGCGGCCACTACTGGTCCAGCAAAGCAGAGTTCAGCGTCGTCCATCGGCTCGAACCAGGCTTTGCCATTGAAGCCGGCACCTTCAGAACCTTCATCGGCAGAAACGTTCTAAAGGAGACCGGCGTCAAAGTTGGGTTTTGGTATGAGTTCTAAGCTTCACGCTGTCTTGGCGAGATCCGGCGGCGTGGCTTCCTCAACCAGCGCGGCAATCGCCTCGTCAACACTTACAACCGTCTGGTCTTTGGAGCCAAGCCGGCGGATGGAGACCTTGCCCTCTTCCGCTTCCTTCATACCAACCACCATGATGACGGGAACCTTGCCCACGGAGTGCTCGCGGACTTTGTAGTTGATCTTCTCATTCCGCGTATCGCTTTCAACACGAAGCCCCGCAGCTTTGAGTTTTTCGACTACTTCCAGGCCATAGGCATCGGCTTCCGATGTGATCGTCGCCACCACGGCCTGAACAGGCGCCAGCCATAAGGGAAGTTTGCCCGCACAGCTCTCAATCATAATGCCGATAAAGCGCTCCAGCGTTCCCAGGATCGCCCGGTGCAGCATAACCGCCGTCTTGCGCGAGCCATCCTCCGCCACATAGGTCGCGTTCAACCGTTCCGGCAGAACATAGTCGAGCTGAAGCGTGCCCACTTGCCAGGACCGGCCAATCGCGTCCTTCAAATGGAACTCGAGCTTCGGCGCATAAAAGGCACCCTCGCCTTCCGCAATGACAAAGTCATAGCCAGTCGCACGGAGTGCATCGCCGAGCGCTTTTTCAGCAGCGTCCCACCGCTCGATCGTGCCACCAAATTTCTCCGGGCGCGTCGCAAGGCGGATCACCACATCGTCAAAGCCCATATCTTCGTAGACCGAATAGAGCAGATTGACGAAATGCTCCGTCTCCGACTGGATCTGTTCTTCCGTACAGAAAATGTGCGCGTCATCTTGCGTCATCTGACGCACACGCATCAGGCCATGGAGCGCCCCATGCGCTTCGTTCCGGTGACAGCACCCAAACTCCGCCATGCGCATGGGCAGATCGCGATAGGACTTGATGCCCTGATTGAAAATCTGCACGTGGGCCGGGCAGTTCATGGGCTTGATCGCCATGAGGTCGCCCTTGCCGGAGAAGATCTCGCCCTCATCTTCCGTGTTGGGCACCTCGTCGGGCACCACGAACATGTTCTCGCGATACTTACCCCAGTGGCCGGACTGCTCCCAGAACTTCGACGCCATCAGCTGCGGCGTTTTCACTTCTTCATAGCCCGCCTTACTGATCTTGCGACGGATATAGGCTTCCAACTGGTTGTAGATGACGAAACCTTTTGGATGCCAGAAGACGGATCCCTGAGCCTCTTCTTGGAAATGATAAAGGTCCATTTCGCGACC
The DNA here is from genome assembly GCA_965267265.1 of Parvibaculaceae bacterium. Lineage (GTDB taxonomy): Bacteria > Pseudomonadota > Alphaproteobacteria > Parvibaculales > Parvibaculaceae > Mf105b01. Next base: position 3,228,273 of record OZ253944.1, on the reverse strand, counting down.
GATCTTCCGGTGATCTCGCTTCTCTGCCTCTTCGATCATATGAAGATAGGCTTTGAGTTCTTTGTCGCTCGACCAGCACGTACCGTAGATCCGCTGCAGCATTTCATTGTTGCTGTCGCCGCGCCAATAGGCGCCCGCAAGCTTCGTCAGCTTGAAAGATTTGCCGAGTTTACCTGTCGACGGAAGATGCGGCCCGCGGCACAGATCAAGCCATTCACCCTGGCGATAGACGCTCACGTCTTCGCCAGCCGGAATGCTGGAGATGATGTCAGCTTTGTAGTCTTCGCCAATCTTCTTGAAATAAGCGATGGCCTGGTCCCGATCCCAGACTTCGCGCGTGATGGGTTCGTTGCGGTCGACAATCTCTTTCATCTTCGCTTCGATCTTTTCCAGATCTTCCAGATGGAAGGGCTCGGACCGCGCAAAGTCGTAATAGAACCCATTTTCGATCACAGGCCCGATCGTAACCTGTGTGCCAGGAAAGAGTTCCTGAACGGCTTCAGCCATCACATGGGCGGCGTCGTGGCGCAGCAATTCGAGACCATCCGGCGTGTTGGGCGTCACAATTTCAACAGCGACGTCTTTATCAAGTACTGTGGCGAGGTCTTTCACCTCCCCATCAAGCTTGAGCGCGACCGCCTTTTTGGCGAGCGAGTTGGAAATGCTCTTGGCGAGCGCCAGCCCGTCAAGCGGCTCTGCCTCTTCGCGGATAGAGCCATCTGGCATCGTCAGCTTAATCATTCCGTCTTCCTTTCAACTGCCCTGCTCATTCGCAGGCGGCAGTTCCTTCTTTTCTTGGCGGTCGTCCGGCAGCGTCCATGACCAGTGTCCATAGCGCCAGGGCGCATAATACGGTTGGTCCGCAAGCTCCACCGGTACCGGATCAAATCCATGAGATCCCCAAGGGTGGCACCGCGCGATGCGCGACAGCGCCAGCCAGCCGCCGCGCCAGCCGCCATGCTGGCGGACCGCGTCGAGCGCGTACTCCGAGCAGCTCGGCATATGTCGGCATCGGGGCCCAAGAAGCGGGGATATGACCAGCCGATAAAACTGGACAAGCCCTAACACCAAAATGGCAAGCGGACTGCGCCGCATGGGAAGTCTCTCTAATTCCGATCAGGATCGATTCGTTAAGACCACTGGTCTTAAGTAGAGCATTTCCAGGTGAAGTGCCAAAAACCGACTTGGCGGTTCACCGTCCGGAAATGCGACAAAACAAATCGCCTATTGGGATTCCGCTCAACATGCCGGCAGAGCCGACCGTCAGCAGATCTGAACTTGGGTGAATTTGGACCCGGTGCGTTGGTCGCTCAGGGCCGCAGGCTCATGAGGAGCCGGGCTCGGTGTCAGACCGAGCCGGTGCTAGTGAGTGTGGTGCCGGTTGCGACCCCCAGCTTGAACACGCGCACGATCGACGCGGCGCTGAGGCCACCCGTCCAGTGCAAATTTTGCGTGTCTATAAGCATACCATCCTCATTTTCGAGGCCCAATCTATAGCAGCATGGTAAGCGAGAGGTAAATATCCCGAAGACGGAAGCTAAGCAGCTTTTGCTCCATCATGCCTATTGGCAATACCAAAAATCACAGATGGTTTTGTGATACCCTGGACAGGCTTGTCACCATTTCCATTCAGACTACCTGAAGTGACAAAACGCTTTTGGTTTGCAAGAAAAGACATGGCTGAAGAAACAAATGCAAAAAGAAAAACGATTGGATTTCGACTTACAACCATTCCAGCTAAACCATTCATCATCTTACTAAAAACTTTGTCTAGCGGCTCCGGCAAAGTCCCTTTGAAAGCTATCAGCTGTTCTTCTAACTCAGCTTTACGGTCATTGGGCAAACGTCTAAAGCCTAAGACTTCAGTCCACATGAATTCCCATGGGAGAATCCGAGACTTAGCAACCCTCGCTCCAACGGTTACAAACTGTAAAAACTCTTTCGGAGTGTTTGGGTCTTGCGCCAGGATATTCGCGTTGTGATAAAACTCATCAGAGGAGACCGAGTACAACTCCGCACACACCTTCCACCATCTGAAAATCAGATACAGGCTAGCGAGTAGAACAATGGCGGCCAAGATATTCTCAAACAAAATGTCCATCCTTACCCCCTTTTCTAGAACCAGAAGATCGGCCCCTAGGCCTCTTATCGAAAGTCAACGCCTATTCTGTTGACGCCGTCGCTCTCGTGAGAGTCGCTCTTTTTCAGCTCTACGCTCGAGCGAATTTTGCAATTTTTTGTCCTCTCGGTCATTGCGCCTCTTAGTATCATATAATGCGAGAGCCAACGGAAATCCATGTCGGACTAAAATTGCAAATACGCAGACTCCCGCAACTATCCAAAATAAAATTAATATATCATCATCAGATACCCGGGCAGAAATTTTTGACAAAAAACCGAAGAACTCGGTCCAAAACCCAGACATATCTTCGTTATTATTCATTAATGCGCCCCTAGAATGCGGCGCAAATAACACAATAAAACTGTTAGTTTGTCAAAACGTACCTCTGCCAAGTAAAACCATCGCCAAGATAGGCAAATTCGGTAATTTAACTGCTAACAAAACCTCTCTAATTGGCAGCGTTATATCTGCAATCGAAAGGCATCTAAAAAAATTGATCAGCTATTTAACGGCCATCGCTTCATCCACGGCGTCGCAAGTCGCATTGAAGGTGAGCAGCGTGGAGGTATGCCGAGCCTTATACTCGCGGACCGGCGTCAGCACTTCCGCGTCCGCCCATTTGCCAGTCGGAGGCTCCCCACCTTCCTTCAGCATCGCGGTCATCTGATCACGAAGCTCATGAAGCTCTTCAGCTGTGGAGCCGATGACATGCGCCGCCATGATGGAAGAAGACGCCTGACCCAGCGCACAGGCTTTGACGTCGTGAGCAAAATCAGTGACGACATCGCCGTCCATCTTGACCTCAACGGAGACTTTGGAGCCACAGAGCTTCGAGACAGCGGTGGCTGAACCATCCGGCGCATCCAGATGCCCGATCCGCGGAATGTCCGCGGCGAGCTTCAAAATGCGCTTGTTATAGATGTCATCCAACATCGGTTGCTCCAGGCCAGCTTATCCAGCCAGTTTCCACTTTGTGCCTTCCGGCCCATCTTCAATCAGGACGCCGGCATCCGCCAACGCGTCTCTGATCCGATCCGCTTCGGCAAAGTCCTTGGCCGCACGGGCCGCGTTCCTCGCCTCTATTTGGGCCTCAATCGCATCCGCATCAAGGTCCGCGGAGCCACTCGCCCCTTCGAACCATTGATTGGCCTCCTGTTGCAGAAGGCCAATGAGAAGCCCGGACTGGAGCAGAGCCGCTTTGACCTGCGCTTGCTGCTTTGGATCCGTCGCCTGATTGGCAAGCTTAGCCAATTGGAAAAGCTCTGCCAGCGCCTTTGGCGTGTTGAGGTCATCCAGCAAAGCGTCAAGGAAGGCGGACGGTATATGATCGCCTTCCGCCGGCTCTACGCCGTCAAGGTGACGCAGCGCCCCATAAAGACGGTCCAACTGCGCTTTCGCCTGTGGCAGTACATCGTTATTCCAGTCCAAGGGCTGACGGTAATGCCCATTGAGCAGAGCCAAGCGGATGGCCTCTCCCGGCGCCTCAGCGATCAGGTCATGCACGAGCAGCACATTACCGAGCGACTTCGACATTTTCTCGGAGTTCATATTCAGGAAGCCGTTATGCAGCCAATAGTTCGCAAAGGGCGCACCCTCATGGCTGCAGCGACTCTGCGCGATCTCGTTTTCATGATGCGGGAACTGGAGATCAATCCCGCCGCCATGAATATCGATGGTCTCGCCGAGATGCTTTTCAATCATGGCCGAGCATTCAATATGCCAGCCGGGGCGTCCCCGCCCCCAAGGGCTCTCCCACCCTGGTTGATCGTCAGAACTGGGCTTCCACAATACGAAGTCCGCCGGGTCTTTTTTATAAGGCGCAACTTCAACGCGCGCGCCCGCCACCATCTCGTCCATCGGACGGCGTGAGAGCTGCCCATAGTCTGGGAAGCTCGGCACATTGAAGAGTACATGGCCTTCTGCCTCGTAGGCATGGCCGGCATCAATAAGCCGCTCCATCATCGCAATCATCTCGGGGATGGTCTCGGTGGCCTTCGGCTCAATGTCGGGCAGCGCAACACCCAGTGCGCCCATATCCGCACGGTAGATATCGGCATAGCGCTCTGTAATCACAGAAATATCGACGCCCTCTTCGGCCGCCATCTCAATGATCTTGTCCTCAATATCCGTAATGTTCCGGGCGTAAACGACGTCCGGATAAAGGTGTCGCAGCACCCGGGCCAGCATGTCAAAAATCACCGCTGGTCGTGCGTTGCCAATATGTGCGTGGTTATAGACCGTGGGTCCGCAGACATACATCGTCACCCGATCCGGATTGATCGGTGTAAACACGTCTTTTTGACGGGTGAGCGTGTTGTAAAGCGTTAGCGTTTTGGAGCGTGTCTCGGTCATGTGGGCGTCTCGTCGCGTATCGATCTCATAAAAGGCCTCAGCTCAAGGCCCTACACCCCGCGGTGTGCCCTAAGCCGGTGATTCTGTGGTGTTTTTTCTACAACATCGACAGGTCATATTCTTGCTCCTGAGGCCGAACCTAACCATCTGAACGGTTAATTTCCAGTTCTAATCATCCAATCGGCTTTGCGTGAGGTATAAGATAGGCCCACTTGATAGGCTTTTTTGCAACGCTATATGCATGCTTTAGAAGGTGTCGCATCAGTAATGGCATGGCATAAGACCCGTGCTTGATGGGCAAAATGGACTGGATCCGAAGCAAGTCTTCGCCCTGTCCGTGACTTGACCTGATCGTTCATCAGCGTGTGAGAGCACGTGCGATCGGGAAACCCCAAAAGAGATTGGTCAAATGGATATGAATTCTGTAGTCGACGACGTGCTTGAGAACATCGAAAAAAGCGATAGCCCAGACCGCCCCAGCCGCAAAGAGGCTGAAGCAGCGGTACGGACCCTCATTTCATGGGCAGGCGATAACCCAGCCCGTGAAGGCCTGATTGAAACACCTAAGCGCGTTGTAAAGGCCTACGAAGAGTTTTTCGCAGGTTATGACGAAGATCCCGACGAAGTGCTGGGCAAAACCTTCGAAGAAGTCGAAGGCTATGACGATATGGTCATGCTCCGCGACATCGACCTGGAGAGCCATTGCGAGCATCATATGGTCGCCATCCTCGGAAAGGCGCATATCGCTTATGTGCCCACATCCAAGGTTGTTGGTATTTCCAAGCTGGCCCGCGTGATCGAAATCTACGCCAAGCGGCTCCAGACCCAGGAAACGATGACCGCGCAGATTGCGGATACGATCAACCGGGTGCTCGCCCCAAAAGGCGTTGCTATTCTGATCGAAGCAAAGCATCAATGCATGACGACCCGCGGCATCAAAAAGCCTGATGTTGCAACCATTACGACGCAGTTTACCGGTGTCTTCAAAGAAGACCCGAACATGGAACGGCGTTTCCTGACGATGATCCGGGGTTACTGAAGCATTTCCAGTAAAAGTTGCAGACTTTTACGTTGGGGAATGCGGCGAGATAAGTAACCCCGCATCTTCACCGGGACACCGCTCCACACACAATAGGAGCGGTCCCGGTGAGTGATCTCCCAACATTTTCCATCGCCTCGTCTAAAAGCGAGCTTGAAGACGGCTCCTTGTTTGCGCCCCAATTCGACGCAAACGGATTGATCCCGGCTGTGACCACCGACGCCAATTCCGGCGAGCTCCTCATGCATGCCTGGATGAACGACGAAGCTCTGGCACGCACGATAGCAACCGGTGAAGCCTGGTATTGGAGCCGCAGCCGGCAGGAGCTTTGGCATAAGGGCGCCACCAGCGGTCAAATTCAGAAAGTCATCGAGATTCGCACCGACTGCGATCAGGACACTGTATGGCTGAAAGTCGAACCGCAGGGCAATGGCGGCTGCTGCCATGTCGGCTATCGTTCCTGCTTCTATCGCGTGAGCCCGGTTGGGCAATCCGGCGGCCCAGCTGAACTGGTGACAGATCAGGAAAAACTCTGAGAATCGGCAAGGCGTTAATCCATGCAGCTTGAAACCGGCCGCCTCGTGATCCGTCCCTGGGCCGACCATGATCTTGAAGCTTTTGCCTCCATCAATGCCGACCCGGATGTTCGCCGCTATTATTACCCCGCCCTCTTGACCCGGGCGGAGTCCGACAAAGTTGTCGAGGAATGCATGGAGCACTTGCGCAAGCATGGCTTCGCCTTTTTGGCGACCGAACGGAAAGAAGACGGCGTTCTGATTGGCGGCACCGGCCTGTCCTGGACCAATGACGTGCCTGGCGGACCAGCCATCGAAATCGGCTGGATCCTGGGCAAGCCATTCTGGCGCCAGGGCTATGCACGCGAGACCGGCCAAGCCTGGTTTGCCCATGCCCGAACACTCGGCATCAACGAGGTGATCGGGTATACGACCGCGACCAACCTCCCATCGCGCGCTCAGATGGAAGCCCTTGGCATGATCCGAAATCCGGCGGAAGATTTCGATGACCCGACTGTCCCAGACGGCCACCTGCTAAGGCCGCATGTGCTTTACCGGATGCCATTACAGTCTTGAGCAAAACGGAGGCGTGTTTCATGCCGCAGATCATCGAAGTAAACGTCACCTATGACACCGAAGATATTGCCCAAGCAACCGCCGACTGGATCGTGAACAACCGGCTCGCCGCCTGCGTTCATGTGGAAGGCCCCTTCACCAGCATCTACTGGTGGGACGGCAAGGTGCAGCACGAGCCGGAATGGCGCCTCGTTGCAAAAACCCTCCCATCCTGCAAAGACGCTTTGATCAAGGCGATCGAACAAGACCACCCCTATGACCTTCCCGGCATCCTGGTGACGGAGTCGGAAGTCAGCGATGTGTTCGCGAGCTGGGTCGAGAAAGAGACGAAACCTTAACAATCTCCAAACGGCCCCTTCAGTTTTAGGTCAGCAGCCCCCACCTAGTCTTTGCAATTTAGAAATCCATGGCCGTCATACTAACGGCACAATGGGGGCCATAATGGCTAAGATGAAGATAGGTATCGCGTTTGGTTCGGGCATTGCCCGCGGATGGGCCCACATTGGGGTCATCAAAGGCCTCATGAAGGCTGGTTACAACCCCGACATCATTTCAGGAACATCTATTGGCGCTTTGGTTGGCGGCAGCTTCGCCTCCGGCACGCTCGAGGAACTAGAAGAGTTCGCTCTTTCGTTTCATGGGCGCCGCCTGATCAACTTCATGGACCTTCGTCTGGGGGGTGCAGGCCTCATCGGAGGCAAACGCTTCACAAAACTCATGAGCGAGTATATTGGCGACACGCAGATCGAGGATCTCAATCATACCTTCGTTGCCGTCGCCACTGAACTTGCGACAGGACATGAAGCCTGGATCCGCAAAGGCTCTCTTGTGGACGCCATTTCGGCCTCCTACGCGCTGCCAGGATTATTTGAACCGGTGCGTCATGAAGGGCGCTGGTTGATTGATGGCGCCTTGGTCAATCCAATTCCCGTGTCGGTCTGCAGAGCGCTCGGTGCCCGCCTCGTGATCGCGGTGAACCTCAACACCGATGCCGTCGGCAAGAGCAATCATCATGACGGTCACATGATCGAGACACTCTATTCAGAAGAACACGAATCAGGGTGGCGCAAGCGGCTGGTCGCGACAGGCCGCACAGAACGCGCCATCGCGCGCCAATTTTTCGGCAAAAAGAGAGAATCGCCTGGCATTGTCAATGTGATGATGGGCTCTCTCAACATCATGCAGGATCGCCTCTCGCGATCACGCCTGGCGACTGACCCGGCCGACGTATTGATCGCGCCACATGTAGGGCACATCAGCCTGATCGATTTTGATAAAGCACCCGAACTCATTGCGCAGGGCGAGGCCGCAGCCGCGCACGCGCTCCCCTTCATCGAGGACGCGCTGGTCCGACTCAACGGACATGAGGAAACCGATCTGGATCAGCCGCTGGCGATATAAAGCCGCAGCTGCTCCGCTTCCATTTCAGTTTCCGCGATCCGGTGTTTCACAACGTCACCAATCGAGACGATCCCAACGAGTTCATCCTCTTCAATCACCGGAATATGACGGAATCGGCCACCGGTCATCGCATCCATCAGCTGATCAATTGTATCGGTGCTTTTGCAGGTAATGACGTTTGCCGTCATCACTTGAGCAACCGGTAGATCCAGGGCTTCCGCTCCAGCAACGTTGATCGACTTGATGATATCGCGTTCAGACAAAATCCCGCGTACCCGCCCGTCATCAACGACAACGACCGCACCGATCTTGTTATCGCACAGAAGCTTCACCGCGTTGGCAAGCGTATCCGACGACCCAATCGTCGTGACATCGGACCCTTTGGTTTTCAGAATTACTTCAACATTCATGCGTCTTCTCCCAAATCGTGGGTAAGAAAACGACAAGGCCTCGAACAATTCGGTCAGCGTCTCTGTCCTTTGTCAGGAGACGATGTCCAGCTTGAAAGCAAACAAGTTTTCCAAAAACAACTTATCCGCGCCCTGCCGCCGTTGGGTAAAATCATGATCGACGAAACCCAAACACGCAAGGGCGAGAAGGCGAATTAGGTAAACGGGACAGGTCTCCTGCCTCAATTCCGCCCCAGTCGCCCTCAAACTAAGAAGTTATTGAAGAAACCTGACGCACGCGTCACGATTATCCGTTCCCGGAGAAACACCATGTGGCCCACTTCTTACGCCAAACGAGTCGCCGCTGACCTCGAAGCTTGGGTTGCAAACGGATGGGTATCCGCCGATCAGGCACCAAATATTCTGGCCTCTCTCGATAAAGAAGACGCCCCTAGCAAACTGCTCGTCGTGATCACCGTTTTGGGTGCGGTACTCATCGGCTTCGCGGCGATGGCCTTTGTGGCGGCGAATTGGGCCGAGATATCGAAGGCACTCCGTTTGGCTATTCTCGCCGTCGCTATGTGGTCGGCCTATGGCGCAGCGGCGTTTCTGCACTTCCGAAACAAGGCGGCCTTTGCTGAGGCAGCATACGTTATCGGTGTCGCGCTCTTCGGCGCCAACATCATGCTGATCGGGCAGATGTACCATCTACCGCAGGATTTTCCAGCGGGTCTTCTTGCCTGGTCCTTGGGCGGACTCGTCACTGCTTGGGCCGTCCAATCACGCGCCGCACTCGCTGCGACACAATTATTGCTCATGGGATGGACCATGGCGGTCATATCCGAAGGCGATATCCATCTGATGTACTTACTGCCCTGGGCGGCCGCTGCCCTATTAGCGTTCCGTCTGGATTGGGGCCCCGCAAAACACTTAGCTCTGATTGGCTTACTAGTATGGCTTTTGGGCAATGCGCCCAACATCGCAGAAACAATGGATTGGGGACCAATTGGTTTGATTGCTGTCCTTTTGAACATCTTTGCAATCATATGGGTAGTCGCCATTTTCGGAGAAGAAAACCAATGGTCTTTCGCTAAGGCACTTCAGGCTTATGCCGCTATTGCTGTGTTAGTCCTTTTCTGGCTCGGGCATATTGTTGACGAAAGACTGGAGCTGAATAGCTACCTCCTCACACCAATATTTGCAGTTTCATTTTCTATTTTGGTCCTTGCACTCAATCTAGTCATCCACCGTGTTGAACAATTGCAACGTCTGGACGCATTGGCTTTCGCAGCCTTTCCAATTGGAATAGCAATCTCTGGCCTTTTGATCACCAACGACGGCGATGTACCCCTCATCCTCACGGCCCCGATCCTTCTGGCGCTCTCTGTGTGGCTGGTGACGCTTGGGACCCGGCTGCACAATCGTTTTCTGATCAATCTGGGCTTTGCCGGTTTCGGCGGCGAGGCGCTCTACCTCTACCTCGAGACCTTCGGCAACCTGCTCGATACCGCCGCCTTCTTTGCGATCGGGGGCATATTGCTGATCGCCGGAGGCTTTGTCTGGGAGCGTCTGAGACGGCGAGCGACCGCGGCACAAGCGGAGGCACCGTCATGAGCAAGACACGCGTCCTGATCGGCATCATTGTTGCCGTTCTGTTTCAAACTGCCATTCTGGCTCAAATGGTGTGGGCTCAAATCACATTGCTGAGCTCCCCCACAGAAGTTGTGCTCAAGACAACCCCGGTCGACCCCCGCGACATTTTCCGCGGCGACTATGTGATCCTCAATTATGAGATCTCCGCCTTTGACGGAGACAAGGTCCCCATCGCAGACAGCCTTGAAGCCGGTGATGACGCATTTGTGCTGCTAAACACCCAAGGGACAACCGCAAACGCGCTTGAGGTGCTGGCGCAAGCGCCGGACGTTCTGGCCCAAGGCCAAGCAGTCATTCGCGGCCGGGTCAATTATGTCCTCAAAGACGAACAGACCATCGATGGCGATGCGTGTGAGGATTGCACAAGCATTTTCATTTCATACCCCATCGACAGCTATTTCGTGCCGGAGGGAACGGGCACCGAGCTGGAAGAATATCGCGACGAGCGAGCCCTTGGCGTCATTGTTGCCCTTAACGATGAGGGCGACGCCGCAATCAAGGGCCTCATGATCGAGGGCGAAAAGATCTACGACGAGCCTTTGTTCTGAGCCAGACAGCACGCGGCACAAAGGCTTGAAGTTCGGCGCTCACACCTATACCGGTAGAGAAATCGCAACACCGGAGGGATCCCTTTGAAAGCCATAGAGTGCCAATCCTACGCACCGCCAGAAGACCTTGTTCTCGTTGAAAAGCCTGCACCTCAACCAAAACACGATGAGGTGCTGATCCGCGTAGGTGCTGCTGGCGCCGGATTTGTGGATGGCCTTCTGGTCCAGGGTCTTTACCAGGTAAAAATGCCTCTGCCCTTCATTCCGGGCAACGAACTCGCGGGGGAGGTCCTAAGCGTTGGCGGCAATGTCACCTCGCTGCGCCCTGGTGATCGCGTCGTGGCGACATCAATGGGCGGTGCCTTCGCAGAACAAATCGCGCTCCCCGCAGCCGTCTGCATACGCATCCCCGACGAGCTCGGCTTCAACGAAGCAGCGGGCTTGATCATCTCCTACTGCACGGCACTTTACGGACTGAAAACCTGTGGACGTATGCAATCCGGCGAAACAGTTCTCGTCCTCGGTGGCGCAGGCGGCGTCGGGTCGTCGACCATCCGTCTAGCAAAAGCAATGGGTGCCCGTGTCATCGCAGCGGCCTCCTCACAAGCCAAAAGGGATGCCTGCCGCGAGATGGGCGCAGATGCCACGGTAGACTACACACAGGAAAACTGGCGCGACGAGTTGAAACCCCTGATCGCCGAGACAGGTCTCGACATTGTCTTCGATCCTGTTGGCGGTGACTTCTCCGAACCCGCCTTGCGATCACTGTCACCCGGTGGACGATTTCTCGTCGTCGGTTTCGCCGCAGGCGAGATCCCCAAGATCGCCCTAAATCTGGCGCTTCTGAAACGATGTCACATTAGCGGCGTCGATTGGGGAGGCTTTGCCCGCGCAGACGTGAACAACGCCCTCCCCTACATCGAAGAACTCATCAGCATGACCACTGCCGGCGCGTTGAAACCGGAAGGCATCGTGGCCTATCCGCTCGCCAAAGCCGGTCAAGCATTGAGAGACATGCTTGACCGCAAGGCGATCGGCAAGGTTGTGCTGACCCCCTGACCTGCAAGGACTTACGCGTCTGCCCAGTTGCCGTGGAAGCCGAACGGCACCCGCGTTGGCAGTTCGGCACGCGCAATAGGACCTTGGGAAATGTCGTCCGTGTCGAGCACGACCAGGTCTGACAGGTTTTTCGACCCGTCATAGACCAGGGACACAAGATAGCCATCGCCCTCTTCTGCCTTTTCGTTACGCGGCACAAAGACGGGTTCGTGAACGAAACAGCCCTCGCCCGGCTCGTAGGTTTTGGTGTTACCGGTCTTCAGGTCAACATGAACGAATGTGTCGAAGGGCGCGCCTTCGGCTTCCGGGCGGGCCATGGTTGCGTAGTAGCCATGCCGATATTCATGGCCAGTAAACCGCTCATCGAAGCGCGGGAATTCGCCACCGATATCGTTGAGTTCCGTCTCTGTGTAATCGTTCGTATTGCCATCAAGGTCAAACGTCCAGCGTACGAGTTTGCCGAGCTCTGTTCCGAGATCACGCGTCCGCTTGCCATCAACATCCGGGAAAAGCGGCACCCGAGAATATTTCATCACATCAGCCACGACCTTCGTCTTCCCGCCCTCGTGGGTCGTGTAGGCATTCATCGGGTGGTAGACATAACAAGGATCGCCTTCAAACCAGCGAATGCTCTCAACACCCTCATTGCGCCCCATGATCCCGATCCAGGTTGACTGACTTGGATCCCAGGCGATCATAGGTCCGCCCTTCATAATGCGGTCTATGTCGATGGTGGCCGGGAAGATCGGGAAGATCACATGCTCATCTGTGGTGATGAAGTCATGCACCATGCTGGCATAGGGCGCCTTGAACATCTCTGAGCGCGTCAGGTTCCCTTCCGCGTCCACCACCTGGTAGGAAATGTCAGGCGTTGCAGGACCGGCCGCCATGTAGCCGAAGAACATCATCTCCCCCGTCTTGGGGTCGAATTTCGGATGTGCCGTCATCGGCCCTTCATACTTGCCGCCAAACGTGTTGGACCCTTCCGTTTCCAGTGTTTTCATATCCATCATGACTGGGCTGGACCCTTCATCGAGCGCCCAGAGTTTTCCGGCATGCGCCACAATGTTGGTGTTGGCGACATTGTTTTTCAGGTTCTCAGCGCCTGGTTTGCGGGGTTCCCCGAACGCCGTGCCCACCAGACGCTCACCGGCTTCGCGTTGTGCGTTGTATTGTTCAGTCCGCACCCAGCGGTTGCGATAGCTCGCTTTACCGCCTTCCAGGTTGATCGCATGGACCATGCCTTCGCCCAGGAACCAGTGATGGTGATTGGCCAGCGGCGGAAACATGGGGTTCGGCCCGTTCCGGTAGAGCGTCCCGGCCAAATTGGCAGGGAGTTCACCATGCACCACTAGATCGGGCGCATCACACTCCACCATAAGGGGCGCGAAATTGTTCTTCAGGACAGGATTATTGGGAAACGGCTTGGACATGGGATTGCTCCATGAGGTTGTGGGCGAAGGCCCGGAGTTCCAGATGTGATCGGGTCTTGCACTCGTATATAACACTGTTATATAAAAGATCAACCGCGCCTCTGCACAAAAGGAACTAGCGCCGGACTCAAAAATGAACAGCCCGCAAAAAGAGAAAAAAATCAGGCGACCGAGACGCGTTTCAGCGGCGGTTCAGCGGACAGAGCTTCTAGACGCGGCCAGCGACATGCTGGCGAACGGGGGCCCAGAAGCCCTCTCGGTCCGGAAACTTGCGACAGCTGTGGGCACCTCCACCATGGCCATCTACACGGCATTTGAGGGCAAGGACGGGGTCATTGCGGCGCTCTATGAAGAAGCCTTCTCACGCATGGGAGACTTCCAAGAGGCAGTACCGAAGGGAGAGAGCCCGCTCGAATGGCTGGCCGGCCTAGGCGTAGCCTACCGGCAGTTCGCTCTCAAAAATCCGTCTTACTATGCGTTGATCATGTCCGAGACACTCCCCCTGTCTCAATTTCAGGGGACGGATGCAGAGCCGCTGGCCAGAGGCATCGCCCGCCAGCGCTCCTACAGGTCGCTTTTTGACGCCGTAAGCGCTTGCAAGGAACAAGGGTTGCTGTCCTCAGACCATGCAACCGAGGAGATCACCGCAGTGCTATGGGCAACCGTACATGGACACGTGAGTCTCGAGCTCGCCGGTTTTCATGAAAGCGAGGAAGCGGCGAACAGCCGCTTTTTGTTGCTAACGAGATCCGTCCTTGCAGGCTTATTGACGAAGAAAGGCGCGCAAGTCTGGCGATCAATCATCGCGCGCTAAGTCCGACCAAATCATACATCGACTAGTCTTCATCATCCTCACGGGCAGCCGGAAACGGTCCGAAGGGGAACGGTTTTTCCTCACGGTCAAACGTGATGAAGCTGAGACATTCAAACACATAGGCAATCAGCCGACGACTGAAGCTCAACAGCTCCTCGTTCTTGCCACCGCTTAAGAACACAACAATCAGCTGCACGGCACCAAGAAGGATCGACAGGGAGAAGGCAATATTTCCGAGGAACCAGAAGCCGGCCATATAGAGCAGGCGTTGCCAAAGCGGGTCGTCCTCCTCTCGGTCAACATGGCTGGTGTCGGGACGGGGGGTCTGAGGCTCGGAGGATGTCGAGGCATCACTCATGGGGGGATCTCCATTGGTTAGGACATCAAGGGTGGCATGTCTGCCACTCTTTATATTTGGGGGTCCCACCGTGTTCCTTCAATGATCCAGAACAAGTGTGCGCACCGACAAAAAGGTCAGTCTCCGCGCCATTCTCCGTACCCGACATTTCCGGGCCCGCCGGACGGGGACTGTTTCATCGGATCAAACAGCCCGAACAGGAGCAAACCGGCCGCAAAACCGCCCAAATGGGCTTCCCAGGCAATCGAGACCGTTTCGCCTGACAGCGAAAGACCAGAGAGTCCGAAGAGAAGGTTGAGACCCAGCCACACGCCAACAAACAAAAGCGTCCGGCGGTCGCTCAACGCCTGCACGATGGTGGCCTGAGCCCTGGGAGCCCCTGGCAGCGACGGATCACGGGCCGTCATAAGCCCGAGCGGCCCACCCGCAAGAAAAACGAAGCGTGCCGCCCCGCCCATCAAGCCGCTGATGGCCCCTGATGCGCCGACGACAAAAACCAGTTCGCCCGCATGAAGAATGACATGCGTGATCCCCCCAATAATCCCGCATACAAGGAAAAAGAGCAGAAACCGGATCGTTCCAAACCGGCGGGCGACCGGCGTGCCAAACGCCAACAGCCAGATCGAATTGAAGATCAAATGCCCCCAGTCAGCATGCAGAAACATGTGGGTAACAAACCCGGCCAGATCGACTGCCAACCCACCGGGCAGCGGAAGCACCTCACCCGAGGGCAACGGCGCGTAGCGCGCGGGGCTCAGTGCGAAATAGGCGATGAGCCGGTTCGCCTCGGCAGGATCCATAAACGTTGCAAGCAAGTGCACGCCAAAAAGAGCACCGACGAGCCCCAGAATGACAGCGGGCGCGTTGAAAGCAGGCGGTTGGGTTTGCTGGTTAAAATCAGCCACGGGTAAGCGCATCCTCTACAAGCGGCAAACGGTCATTGCCGAAATACATATCGTCTCCATTCACAAACATGGTCGGAGACCCAAAGCCGCCCCGCTCGATCACTTCTTCGGTGTTTTGTCTGAGCCGCGCTTTTACGTCGTCTTCCTTAATGCGCGCCGCGACGTGCGCCGGGTCGAGCCCCACGTTCTCACATATCTCCGCCAATATGTCCGCCTGTGAGATGTCTTTGAGGTCCCCCCAATATGCCTCAAAGGTCGCCCAAGCGAATTCCGGAAGTTTTCCTTCGTCTAAAGCCACTATTGCCGCCCGCATGGGGTCAACGGCACGCACGGGGAATACGGGCGGCTGACCTATCTTCACGCCGCAATAACGCGCCCAGTCCTGCAAATCCTTAACGTAGTAGCGGCCTTTCACAGGATGAGGATTGGCCCGCTGCTCATAAACCGCTTCATTAACTTTGTTGAAGATGCCGCCGACCAGAACCGGCTTCCATTGGATCTCCGCTTTTGTGCGCTCCACCATCGCTTCCACGCGGGCAAAACACAAATAGGTCCAAGGGCTTGAGCAATCAAAATAGAACTCCAGCACGGCCATGGTCATCTCCCTTTTCACTCTTGTTGGGGCCGGAGTGTGACGGTCTGCCTCCGGATTCGCAAACCCGCGTTAACACTTGACGTCATCCCGTTTCAAAACAGGACAGACGCGCCAGCTTCATTAAGGAAAAGCGTTCCCGCACGAACCAGGATTTGGCGTTGCGATGTCGACCTCACATCGCGCGGACGGCCGAAAAACGGCTGAAATCCTTGAGTTTTTAGTGAGTGTTAACAAGCGCTGACAGGTGGCACACCGGTTGCAACCACTCCAGTGACTTTAACAGATGACCAAAGAAAAGCTTATGACAACCCGTTTTCCACAGCTCAGCCTCGCGATCGCCCTCGGCGCCGCACTGGCACTCCCGCTCCTCGCGGAAGATGTGTTCGTGGCGGACGAAGGGACGGCTTCTGTTACCAGCGCAATTGGCACTGAAAACAATGACCAGGAAAATTCTGGCACGCCGGCTGCACTGACCTTGCTCAACAACGAAAACAAGTAAACGGAGAGATCCCGTGTTCTCTACGACAAAAAAAGCTCTCAGCTCACAGAGTGGTATCAAGAAAGCAGCGCTGCTGCTTGGTCTTGGCGTTGCCCTCACAGGGTGCATCAGCCCGACCGCAGGCAGCGACGGTCGCTACACAACGCCGATCGGCAATGCGCCTGTGATCAATAATGAGACACCTTATTCCAGCGCACTGCGCTGCATTGGCAGCCGCATGGCTGGCACAGCAGCTGCGCCGCGGATTGCTGTGGGCAATATCAAGGATTACACCGGCAAGGTTGAACTTGAAGGTGGCGCGAAGCTGACCCAAGGCGCATCGCTGATGGCGATTTCCGGTCTGTCCAAAGCTGGCGTGATGCTGGTGGAGCGTTTTGACACATCAGTCGCAGAACTTGAGCTGAAATATGCCAATGATCGCCTGATCTCAGACGCCGACCCGGATGAGTATCGTCAGATCCACGCTGGTTCTATTCGTGGCTCCGACTATTACATGGTTGGTGGCATCACCGAGCTGAACTTCGACATCCGCAATGGTGGCCTGGACAGCGCCTTCTCTGATCTTGATCCAACAGGCTTGTCAGCAACACTTAGCGGCCGTCTTTTCGTCATGAACGTTGGCCTGGACCTGCGTCTTGTCGACAGCCGCTCGCTGGAAGTTGTGCATGTTGTTTCTTATCAGAAGCAGATCATCGGCCGCGAGATTGTCGCAGGTGTGTTCGACTTCCTGAACGGCAACACGTTTGAGATCGGTGCCGGTGAACGCGCGAATGAGCCTCTGCAGCTTGGCGTTCGCTCCGTGATCGAGCGTGCGATCCTGGAGATGATCGTGCCGCTCTATGGTACAGACCCATCCGCTTGCACAAACTTCGGCGCAGAAGGTGATCCGCTTGGTGAAATCCACTACCGCTCTGCTCCGCAGAACTATGGTGTGCAGCAGGCCCGGGTTCCTGCACCAGCGCCGCAGGCTTATGCTCCAGCAGCTCCTGCAGCACGTACGGTACCTGTTCAGCCTCAGGCAGTGGCAACCCGCACGACGGTCGCCGCACCGGTCATGAACGACCCCTACGGCTACTACTCAGAACCCATCTTCTCTGATCGCCTTCGCAGCAGTCAGTACTAAGCGCAGGCCTACACAACAGCGTGGCCCATCCGGGCCAGCACCAAACTGAAAGACGCAAGACAGAATTTTCAAGAACCGGACCCAGGTAGATAGAGCCCACGGGACCGGTGGATGAGGCGGCTCGCCTGCCCTTCCAACACAAGTTCGTTGAGAGCGACTTGGGGAGAGCTTCGGCTCTCCCTCTTTTTTGTGCGTTTTCTTCTCATTCAAAATCGAGCTGTCAGCAGATGTCGCTTGGCCATATGGCGACACGTCTTAGGTGCACGAAACCACATTCCAATAAAGGCTCGGCGAGACTACATTTAGCGAGAACATGAGCTGGTGCCAGACAATGATTGATCACATCACTATTGCGACAAAGGATGTTGAAAAGAGCAAAGTGTTTTACGAACGTGCATTCCAGCCGCTGGGCTATGGAGTCTCTTTCGGAGAAAAGAACAAGTTCTGGGCATTCCAGCTAGACAACAATGCCTTGTTCGAAATTCGAGCTGCTGAGGGCAATGAGCACCCTATTACCAGTGCGCACGTCGCGTTTCGGGTAGAGAGCATGAAGAACGTCGATGAATTCTACAAGGCAGCACTGCGTGCCGGCGGCGAGGACAACGGCAAACCGGGCTTTAGAAGTCAATACAGCGAACGTTACTACGCCTGTTTTGTATATGATCTAGATGGTCATAACATCGAAGCCATGCTGGAAACCGAGTGACTGGCGTCGCGTCTATGGCAAAGACCAAGCCGGACAAATACACGGTGATACCGGCGAAACGCCTCCAACAAAAAGACTGTTACATGGGTAGCCGAATAGGCATTCCATTTTGGCAATACCCCTTCCATCAATGAGTTCTTCCTCGCCCCATCAACACACTTATCGTTCGCCCGGCAGGCTAAGAAGGACTCCATGGACCGCTCATTTAGGCAATGAGTAACTGTCAAAAGTTACTCTGCCTGCTCTCCCGCGAGCGCCCCGATACTTGACTGACCGACCCTAACAATTTCATCCCCGCCATAAAAACCCGGCTGTCCTCTTACCCTCAGCCGGGTCACCCAGGTGCTGCACTCAAGCGAGGATTGAGAACAGCTCCTCATTCGTGGACGTATCGCCACTTGCCTGGCCATAAAGCTGATCGATCAGGCTGGGCGTTTCTTCTGCTTCTTCATCCGCTTCTTTCAATGAGTCAAGAAGCGTCTGTACCAGCTCACTCTCATCAGTGCCTGCGAACTGCTGCAGACCAGGAGGCGGACCGTCAGGACGGTTAGCCTCAAAAAGATCGGCGAGCTTCTCTGTATCAAGCGAACCGTCTTCCTTGACGATGCCGTCAGCATCCTCCCCGAAACGCTCACTCAGGCGCGACTGAATTTCAGTCCCGTCTACACGTCCGGATTCAAGAGCTTCATTCACCTTAGCGGCGACATCATCGCCAGTCGGAGGCGCCTGTAGGCCTGAGCCAGATGCTCCGAATGTCTGGAAGAGCGATTGTGCTCCACCTAGTGCTTCAATAGTCATGGGCTTTTCTCCATTTACCATGAGGTTGGAGGTGGAGATTGCCCAGTGGGCCTTTAGCCTTCGGTTACCAAAAGGAAGTCGAAATTCATCAAGCAAGCCGTCGCGAATAAAGACGGCGAATTTTAATTCAACACATTCGCCAACTCGTCGAATTGCATTTACCCGCGAATTCTAGATCGCTTAATCGTCCGGACTGTAAAACACCTGCGCGCCAATGACGCTGGAGATGTTTCCTGTTCCATCAAAAACAGGAAGCCCAACGCTTTGTGTCCGAAGATATTCTCGTCCCTTTACGACCGACTGAGACTCAGTCGAAACAGGCTCACCAGCTGTCACCACAAGATCAAGAAATGCGCCGACATACCGGTCAACAATATCCTCACTACTATAGTCCAACGGCTGTTTGGTGGGGTCATCGCCCCGCACATCGACGATTTCTGAGCCCAGAAAGCGGCATATCCAGCCATTCTCTGCATCGCGCGTGTACCAAAAGACGCGTGGGAGATACCCAACCGCGTCAAGCAAATCGATCTGCTTTTCATCGGGCCCCGACCTGGAAGACATCCAGCCTTTTGCGACGGTCAAAAACTCCAAAAGAAAGGAATCTGTAAGCCGAAAATCTGGGCCCCAGCCTGCCTCGCCGTCGTGGTCGTGAAATCCGTAGTCCGACGATTGTGTGGTACCCATGCATTCCCCAACGGTTAACCATCTCGACCGATGAGACGGTCACATAGTTCGAGATTCGCCTCAAGAGGCTGCATCCGCCACTCCGTCGTGGCGAGATCCGGCAAAGAAGAACCTCCCCGTGCATTCTGATTTGTGCTATCGTTCATTGGAGGAGTGCTGATCGGCCCTTTGATTCGAGTGAATTTTGGGGCATGCGATCATGAGTGAAGTAGCGACAGACCCGATCGGGGTCACGATTGAACCGCAACCGGCTAGACGGCGTGGGCGGCCTTTGCGAGATGGACCCGATCGGCGTGAAGATATTATCCGCGCTTCGACATTTCTTTTTCTAAGGGATGGGTACACCAGCACAACGCTCCGCCGCATCGCCCGCGCTGCCGATGTGAACGTCGCTCTGGTTCACTATTACTTCACAAGCAAACAGGGGCTCTACCAAGAAGTCCTCAATGCTGCTCTCAGGCCAACTCTAACCGCCCTCAAAGACTTTCAGCGGTCCCCTATATCTTTCGACGAGATTTCGAGGACATTGACCGCACCGCTGTATAAACACCCCGACCTTTTTCAAACACTCAACACGGCTGATGCGCCACCCGAAGCACGAGAAGCCGCCGAAGCTGTTATGAGACGCCTTTCGCTCAGCATTACCGCTTGCATCAGATCGCTGCAGCAATTGGGCCGGGTCCGCCGCGATCTTGATCCCGAATTGTTTGCACGCACATGCCTGGATCTATGTTGGGCGCCATTTAGATCAGAACGTGCCGTCATGGGCTCGGATGAAGATGACCAGCCGGACCCCTTCACCAGCATGCTTTTGACACGGCATGTCGAACAAAACATGCTGGTGTTAGCGAGCGCTGCCGCTTGTGACAACGGCACGAACAACTCGGCAGCAAAAAGGGGGACCAATATGGCCCCCCTCACCGCCACTTCCCCGAAAGGGTAGTCTAGTAGCCAACGCCACCGTTAAAGGTCGTCGCACCACGGAAAGCAGTTGTTTCAGCTGCATAGCCGCTTGATTTGCGGATCAGGAACACTTCCGCATACCGAACATGGGTGCGGCGATCAGAGCCTGTAAAGTAGGCCTTGCTGCTTGGGCCGCAGGCCAATCGACCTTCATTGCCATAGTGCAGGGACTGCCCATCAAGGCACTCAATCACCTGACCGTGGGTATAATTGGGCTGACCGCCATTGTCTGGCACCTCACCAATGGTGGCGACCAGCGCGTCTCCCATCTGGCAATACATCAGCTCTCCGCTGCCGGATGCGATATCAACCTGGGAAGAAGACACGGCAAGGTACGCCGCTTCTTCAAGACCTTTTGCATCCAGACACACACCGCGAACAGCACGGCTCTTGATACGCTCCTCCTTCACCACAACACGCAATGGGCCAATGGTGATAGGCGCCCGGGCCGCATTCACGATCGTGCCGCCAGCACCTCGGCGCTCTTCGCCAAAGACGCGCCCCCTCAGGTTACCTGTGTCCAACCGGCCGCCTGCACGCGATGCCGCCGTCGCCGCACTGGTTGCTGCAGAGTTCGCGATTGCTTCAGCCGCTGCAGTTGCATTGGACGAGTTGTTAATGTTGATGTCGCCGTTACCACCGCCCTCGCCTTCAACGTTGACGGTGATGTTGTTAACATTGTTATTATTGTTGACATTATTGTTGGTATTATTGTTCGTGTTGTTGTTTTCAACGTCCACGTCCAGCTCAAGATCGACGTCGAGCTTGACCTTGTTTTCGACATCAACATGCACGTCGATGTCATCGCCCTTGTCGTCGTGACAGCCGCAATCATCGTCCCAGCCGTCATCCCATTCTGGTTCTTCCCAACCGCCGCAATCATCTTCATACCCGCAGGCTTGCGCCGGATCAGCGGTTACGGTCATCACAATCGCACCTGCGGCAAACGCGAACAGGCCGAGAAAGAGAAGTGTATAGAGTCGTTTCATTTTGGCACTCCGGAGAGCTGTTACTGCTCCATTTTTGGAGCTTTTGGGTTTCTTGACCCCATCGATGCAGATGCCATGCCGTTCAGCTACGCCAACATTGTGTCCCTGAAACGACCATAGGTCACGTCCGTCTGTGCAACTTCGCCGCCAATCCCATGGTGAATTGGTTAGCAAACCGCATCGCCCGTAAACCGTTCTAGACGGCTTTCAGCTCAAAAATCCCAAGATAACTGCCGCTTCCAAAGAGCCTATCACTACCGTCGTGGTCCCGTTGTTAAGTTTTGGCATGCTTTTCGCTGAGTAACAGCGCAAGCAGGCCAGCGTCATCCCGAGTGTTCTAAATCGGGATCGGCGTTGGTGGTATGAGACAGTTAGTAAGGGACCAATGGTCGAGGATTTCCGGACGAGTAAGGGTGATGTGTACTCCCCCTCCTCTGACGGTACCAAGATCTGGCAGCAAAAATGACGCATCAGACGGTACAGGAGCTACTTGACTATTGGAACGAGCTGCGCGGCAGCCGCCCGGCGCCCAAACGCAGTGAAATCGAACCGCGGGACCTAAAGCGTGTTCTCCCGCATGTATTCATTCTGGAACGGAACGATCGCTGGACCTACAGGTTTCGCCTGGCCGGGACAGGACTTTGCAGCGTTTATGGCATGGAGTTTCGGCGCCATAACATGGCAGCTCTCTGGCAGGACGAGAGTCAGCAAGAGATCCTCACCCTCCTGAACGATGTGACCGGCTCCGGCACAATTGGCCTCGTTGAATACACCGCAGAGACACCTGATGATCGCCAACTCTCTCTGGAGATGGTCCTGCTACCACTGGCACAAGACAATGGCGCGATCACCCGCGTGTTGGGAGCGATCGTGGCCCTCGACGAGTTTCCGTGGGTCGGAGAACATATGCTCGTTCGCCAATGGGTCGACAGGATCCAACGGCTCGATCCGGAAGAGCTGCCTGCAGCACCGCCTATGATCACCAATGCGCGCAAGGTCGTGCAGGCTACACCGCCTCGACCGACGCCCATTGCCAGTCTTGGAACGCGCCGTCAAAGCCACACGGCAGAACGGCCCTATTTACGACTGGTCCGTGATGCAAGCCTTGAAATAGACAAAGCGAAATAGAAGGAACAGGCTAGCCAGCCGCCGCTTTAGCAGGTGCAGCTTTCGGTTTTGCCTTCTTCGATGCCGCCTGAGCATCTATGCCCTTGACGTCTTTCAGCTGACACGTGCTGAAATCAACACCGTCGACAGTGGCGTCCGTCAGGTCGGCGCCCTCAAAGTTAGCACCGCTGACATCCGTCGACGAAAGATCAGCCCCTTGAAGGACTGCGCCTGTGAAATCACACTGGCTGAGATCCGCATGGGTCAGATCGGCTTCTACCAGATTGGCGCCACGCAGATTGGTTGGCCAGGTCCGCCCGCCGCCGCCGGCGATGGGCATTGCCGATAAATCAGCCGACACCAGATAGGCTTTGGTGAGTTTCGCGCACTGAAACTTGGCGCCTCTGAGGTCCACATGGGAAAAATTCACCTGCGCCAGCATGGCTCCTGAAAAATTCGCCATAGAAAAGAAGCTGTGCTCAAAATTCGCACCAGTGAGGATGGCGTCGCCGAACTCGGCCGCTGACAAGGCAATGCCTGGATGGGCGAAGCCTGTAAGGTCCACGCCTTTGAAGACTGCCTGTTCTCCTTTTGCACCACCGGACATCATCCAGTCCTTGTGGTTCGCCATCAACACGTCGACCGATATTCCGAGATCCTCCGCCGTCCGGGGCATGATGGCGCCTTCAATAGACTTGGCCGTCATCAATTCAGCTTTGTTGAACCGCGCTGCTGTCAGATCAACCCCCTCGAGACAGGCACCGTCCAAAACAACACCGATCAGCTCCGCACCGCGGAGATTGGCCCGGGCAAGGTTGGCGTCTGTCAGGTCCGCACCGTCCAGAACCGCTCCTGAAAGGTCTGCGCCGGTAAAATCACAGCCAGACAAACGAGCGCCCTTAAGGTTCGCCTGGAACAGATCCGTGCCTGACCCCATGGCGCGGCCCATACGGACCTTCTCCAAGTTCGAGTGGCGCAGATTGGCGTCATCAAAACGCGAATCGGCATCGCCATTGTCGACATAGGATAGCTCGCCCTCATCGGACTGACGCATAATCGTGCCTTCGCGCAGATCACTGTCCGTCAGATCAGCGCCTTCCAAATTGGCTCGGGCAAAACGCGCGCCCCGCAGGTCGGCGCGCCTCAAATCAGCATTGGCAAAATCCACACCGGTCAGGTCGGCACCAAATAGGTTCGCTCTCGTAAGAAGTGCCCCTTTGAAACTTGCGTCTGCGGCGTGAAGTCCAACCAGTTCCGCATCTGTCAGATCAATCTTATCAAAGCGCAGCGCCTCAACATTCTTGTGGCTAAGATTGAGACGGTCACCGCCGTGCTGGCGCTTCACATACTTCATATGAAGTTGAAGCGCGTTTTTCAGCTCCTGGATATTCATCCGAGCATAATCGTCGGCTGAGCGCGACATAGGCGGGCCTCTCCCCAATGCGAAACCGTACTATCGCTCTACGCTTGTTTATTTTCCGTAAATCATACCCGTAATGCACAAGGGCCATGCCCGGCGTTAACCGGGCACGGCCCAACACGTTAATCTCTAGGTGGGGATTTAGGCCGCGCTTGCCTCATCATCCTCTGCTATTCGGACATGTTCAGCCGGAAGAGGCGCTTTTCCGAGAATATCGTCGGAGATCTTCTCCGCAATCATAATTGTTGGCGCGTTCGTGTTACCGCCAACAAGCGTCGGCATAACGGATGCGTCGACGACCCGGAGACCTTCCACCCCACGCACGCGACAGCGGTGATCAACGACAGCCATATCGTCATTACCCATCTTCGCAGTTCCCACAGGGTGATAAATGGTTTCCGCCTTCTCGCGGATCCAGGCATCAATCTCCTCATCCGTTTGAACAAGCGCGCCCGGCTGCACTTCATCACCGGCATAAGGCGCCATCGCAGGTTGGCGCAGAATATTACGCACCATCTTCACGCCATCTCGCATCACCACACGGTCGTTGGGCGCCTCGAGATAGTTTGGCTGTATAAGCGCCGGTGCTTCTGGATCCGTCGATTTCAAGCCAATAAAGCCCTTACTCTCCGGCCGCAGCTGACAGACATGAACGGTATATCCGTGCCCATGTGGCTCTGCGCGCGCGTGGTCCTGCATGATTGCCGCAACAAAGTGGATCTGCACGTCGGGCATCTCCAGCTCCGGACGCGTCTTCAGGAACGCACCTGCTTCAAGACCGTTGGACGTGCCCAAACCAGACTTGAAGAACACATATTGCATACCGGTCATCAACATACGCGCCGGATTGGTCTGACTATGCAGTGTGATCGGTTGCAGACATTCCTCAATCACTGTCGCGTCAAGGTGATCCTGCATGTTTTGTCCGACACCGGGCAGATCAGCAACGACGTCGATACCGAATTTCCTCAGATACTCGCCGTTACCAATGCCTGAAAGCATAAGGGTTTGAGGTGAATTGATCGCACCGCCGCTCAGAATGACTTCCTTCCCGGCACGCGCTTGGCGCGTCTGACCTTTTTGGGTGTACTCAACACCAACCGCCTTCTTGCCTTCAAAAAGAATGCGCGAGGTAAGAGCTTCAGTTTCGACAGTGAGGTTTGGGCGATCGAGAACCGGCGTCAAATACCCCTTAGCAGCGCTGCAACGCTGATTGTTTTTGATGGTCAGGTGATACGGCCCCACACCTTCCTGCTGAGGTCCATTAAAGTCTTTGGTCGTCGGATGCCCCGCCTGCTTGCCGGCTTCCTTGAACGCGTCGAACAAAACATTTGTGTTCTGCACATCAGAGACCCCCAGCGGGCCCTCGCCGCCATGGAACTCGTCGGTTCCGCCGTCATATCCTTCAGAGCGTTTGAAGTAAGGAAGCACATCCGCAAACCCCCATCCTTCAAGACCCAATTGACGCCAATGGTCATAATCGCGCGCATGACCGCGAATGTAGATCATGCCATTGATGGACGATGAGCCGCCTAGAACCTTACCGCGTGGCCAGAACAGGCGACGGTTATTGAGGTAAGGTTGCCCCTCTGTGTCGTAGTTCCAATTGGTCTTCGTATTATTGCCAATCAGTTGGCCAACACCGGCCGGCATGTGGATCATGATGCTTTTGTCTTTTGGCCCTGCTTCCAACAAAAGAACCTTATTCTTTGGGTCCGCCGACAAGCGGTTCGCAAGCACGCAGCCGGCACTTCCGGCGCCAATAATGATGTAATCAAATTCGCTCATTCTGGATCTTCTCCCGTTCAGCTCGGTTTTGCCTGTCGCCAGCGAATTCCGCTGTCCGCCGCACCTGAGCTCACTTTTTCTTTGCGCCCATCATCGACTGAGTTCAATTGTGACGCAAGCGTCAACTTTGGATTTCGAGCTGAAATCGCCTAGGCCGCCTGCCCCAACGTCAGGGCACGAGGGTCACGACAGTCCGGCGGTTAAGTGGCTCGCGCACACCATCGCCCGTCTGAACAGCAAGGCGGCTCTCCCCATATCCGATGACCTCGACGGCCTCAGGCAAAGCCCCCATTTCCACGAGGGTTAGTTTCACGACTTCCGCGCGACGCACCGAGAGCTCGTCATTGTAGAAAGAGGGTCCGGATGTGTCGGTATGACCGGCTGAAATGATTTTGCTGTGGCCGCCTGCCCGGGCCGCATCAATGGCGGTGGACAACACTTCCAACGCTTCCGCTGAAAGGAACCACTCATCAAAACCAAAATAGACAATGAACTCCGCAGCATCGGGAAGCGTAACAACGGGTTCTGGTTCCGGTGCCAACTCAACTTCTAGACGTCCCATTTGGGTAAGGAAACGCGCCCGACACTGATAAAGCTGCGCCGCTGGCGCCCCCAGCGACAATTCGTGAGCCCAACAGTCATACGCAACCTGTGCGCGCGCTGCCATGTCAGGGACTATTTCCTTGGCACCGCGAGAGAAGGCACCCATCAGGCGGTTCCGCGCGCTCGCCAGGTCCTCAGCGGCAGCGCCTTCACCTGTGGGGCTTAGGGGCGTCACATCCGTGCCGTTTCCGGCTTGAATGGCGCGCTCAGCATAGAAGTCAGCGCTGTCGCCAGAGCCAAACCCATTTCCGCGCGTCACTGCCAGATCCAAATAGTGGGTGTACAGAGCCTGCTGAAAGGCGGTGCCGCTGGGGCTCATATCCTGTGCGTCATCCACAAGCGATGCGCAGCTGGCCAGAAACACAGCCGTCATTCCGAGAGCCACATGACGCATCAGAGCGAGCAAACTGTTGTTTCTTGATTTATGGTTAATTTTCCGTTGCCCCAGAACGTGCGCATCTGACATGGAATTCGCCCTTTTTTGACCCAAATTGGCGGCATACGCCCCTGTATGCCAACGATTTTGTTTATAGCGCGGGGAATAAGGCGCTGACCAGCCATTCTCAGAGCCTCCGCCTAAGGGTGTAGCCAGTCAGAATAAGACCTCTTTAACCCCCGCTCTCTAGCCTGAAACGCGTAGTTGCCCCTCAAGGCAGCAATCTGGTCGCGGAGGACGAAACGCATGTCGCAATCCATGCCGTTGGAGACAAGCGAGCCCCAAACGAATAGACGTCGGTACGAACGCACAAGCCTCACCGTCGCCGGTCGTCTCATGCTGCCGTCTGGCGGTGAATATCCTTGCGACGTTGAAGATATTTCAGAGGGCGGCATTGCTCTTCATAGCCCCGCGGATGGCGAGATTGGCGACAAGGTGATTGTCTATCTCGATAGACTCGGGCGGTTCGAAGGCCAGCTGGTTCGGCAGTTTGACGGCGGATTCGCCATTGAGACGAGCCTCCAAACAAACCAGCGCGCCCGCCTGGTTGAGCGAATTCAACTCCTCAAAGGGCACTCGAAAAGCGGTGACATTGCCGATCTGCCCCAACGCGCCCTGCGGCGCGCACCAACCGACGTGGAGGCATCCGAAGGTGCACGCCTGATCATCGAGAACGGCGAAGAAGTTGCGTGCCGGGTTCTCGACATATCGCTGACGGGCGCCCACATCAAACTCTCCCAGCGCCCCAAAGTCGGCACCCATGTCACGGTTGGTAAGACCCTTGGCCGTGTTGTACGCCATACGGACGAAGGCGTTGGTGTCGAGTTTCTCGCAACCGGCAAACTCGCAAGCTAAGCTGCACAAAGCAGTGCTCCCCTTTTTGTAGAGAGCCGCTTACACTCCGCTCCATAAAAACAAGCGAGGCGCGGAATGTCTGAGTCACTTCTGAATTATGATCTGAAAAATGGCGTAGCGCTCCTCCATATGGACGACGGCAAAGCAAACGCGCTTGGGCACGACATGATCGCAGCGATCTCAGATGCCTTGGACAAAGCAGAGTCAGAGGCGAACGCTGTTGTTCTATTGGGACGCGAGAAACGTTTTTGCGCTGGCTTTGATTTGTCCGTCATGTCATCCGGCCCTGAGGCGGTCAACAAACTCGTCACCAGCGGCGCGAACCTCATGACTCGGTTCTATACCTTCAAACTCCCAATTGTTGCGGCTTGTACCGGTCACGCGCTGGCAGCGGGCGGACTGCTTCTCCTGGCGTCAGACTATCGCGTGGGCACTCAAGGCGACTTCAAGATTGGCCTGAATGAAGTTTCTATTGGGATGACCACGCCCCAATTCCTAATCGACTTCGCGAGAGATCGAGTCCCCACGCCCCTCCTTGCCCAGGCTGTCATCCATGCACGCCTTTTCTCACCGGATGAGGCCACGGAAGCAGGTTTCTTGGACGAAGCGGTGGCAGGAGACGCGTTGGAAACCACAGCCCTCGCCGTTGCCGAACGCTTGGGCGCTCTGCCACAGCCCGCTTTTGAAAACTCCAAGAAAAAGGTCAACGCGGACACGGTCGCGCACATCAACGCGACGCTGAACGCTGATTCAGCCACTTTTGATGGGGCGTCATAAGGCTGGCCCCTCTTACCAACACACGGTATGATTCTCTTGCTGGTAGTCGATGATGACCCATCGAGAGGAGCTGTCATGCACCAATCAAATGCGAAAGTCCTTGCGCGAACGAGACGCCCACGAAGCGCATCTCACCCTGCCATATGGGGAACGATAGCTGCCGCCACAGCGGTGGCGTTTATGATTGGCATTGCGACACCCGCAAAAGCGAGTTGTGACCCCACCAGCACGGAAGGCGTGATCGGCGGTCTGGCTGGCGCTGCCCTCGGCGGATTTTTGGGATCAAAAGTAGGCAGCGGCAGCGGACGCACTTTTGCAACCATTGGCGGCGTGCTGGCTGGCGGCCTTCTGGGAAACCAAGTCGCAACACGCTTGACCTGCCAAGACCAACAAGCTGTCTACTCAACAACCCAGTCGACCCTGGAAGAATACCCAAGCGGTCGATCCGCCACCTGGAACAATCCGGATAGTGGACATTGGGGCACCGTCACCCCGACCCGCACCTATGTCGACAGCAGCGGGCAAAACTGCCGCGAGTTCGAACAGACCATCTATATTGATGGCCGCCCGGAGAAAGGCGTCGGCGAAGCCTGTCGTCAGCCTGACGGGACCTGGCGCATAATTGACGGCTAAGAGCGCCTCAATCTGATCGAAAGCAGCGACGAAGGGCCTTTCAGGCCCTTCACGCACGTCTGTTTCCCTACAATTTGAATCGAATTCCAGTAATTAAAAATATAGGAGAATTTTATTCTATATTTATTCAAGTATAAATAAATATAAGAAAGTAAAATAGACCTGATATCAAAAAATAAGCTGCATGCTGACCAATACAAATCGACAGATTGGGATTGGTTACATGTGTTTATTGCGTATCACTGTAGGGTTTGCGGGAGCCCTCCTACTGGCAGCTTGCGGGACCAGCACAGCGGGTGTTTCGGGGCCAACAGGCGCCATTGGCGGATTTGAATCCAACGCGCCTTATGTCGCGTCCCCCACGGCTCCCATCTTCATTGCACGCGGAAACGCGATGCCGGTAGGGGCAGAAACACCGCCACCATTTGGCTTCGTCGGCTTTTGTCAACGTCACCCAAGCGATTGCACCGGCAGCTCCGCCCGCCCAGCCACACTACAACTGACCGACCGGCGCTGGAGCCAGCTCCAGGAAATAAACCGCCGCGTCAATAAATCCGTGACACCCGTTGAAGACGCCGACCTCTACAACACAGCTGAGTGGTGGGCCTATCCCGGCGCCAGCGGCGGCGACTGCGAAGACTATGTTTTGCTGAAACGTCGTCTGCTGATTGAGAGCGGTTGGCCAGCCGATACGCTATTGATCTCGGTGGTGAAAGAACGAAACGGTGCCGGACATGCAGTCCTATTGGTTGTCACGGCTGACGGCGAATATGTGCTCGACAACAAAACCCGTCATATTCGCTTGTGGCAAGAGACCCCTTACACATGGGTGAAGCGTCAGTCCCGCCATCACCCTTACGTCTGGGTAAGAGCCGGCGACGGACGGGGCAACAAGAGCGCGGCGCTCGACAACCCTGACCTTATGGCGCCCATCGCAGAGCCGACCGCAACACTGCGCCCGGCTTTGTTTTCCTAATTCCCCGATCAGACTGACCCCCCATCGGTCTGATCCTGTCGAGACCGGCCCTGCTTTCCCAGGCAG
This sequence comes from Parvibaculaceae bacterium, assembly GCA_965267265.1. Lineage (GTDB taxonomy): Bacteria > Pseudomonadota > Alphaproteobacteria > Parvibaculales > Parvibaculaceae > Mf105b01. Next base: position 3,198,088 of record OZ253944.1, on the reverse strand, counting down.
GGCCGGAACTCGGTTTGTTAAGACGCGTTAAGGAACATCAGCGTCCTTTCCACTGCGGCGCACGCTTTTCGGCAAATGCTTTCGGTCCCTCGATCAGGTCTTCGCTTTTGAAGAGAGCACCCACAGCCGGATAGTGACCGGAAACGGCTTTCTCCAGATTTGCTTCATCAAGACCCTGATAGACCGACTCTTTTGAGGCACGGATCGACATAGGCGAACAGGCCATAATCTGCGCTGCCCAATTTTTCGCAGTCTCCATAAGATCGTCGGCTGGCACCACTTCGTTCACAAATCCCAGCGCCTGTCCTTCAACTGCGGGGACCGTGCGCCCCGTCAGGATCATGCCCATGGCCTGTTTCACAGGAATCTGGCGCGGCAGACGGTGCAATCCGCCCGCCAGCGCCGCAAGGCCGACTTTCGGCTCCGGCAATGCAAAGGTCGCTTTGTCTGACGCAATTATCAGGTCGGCCGCCAGCGCAATTTCAAACCCACCGCCCATGGCAACACCGTTGACAGCGGCGATGACAGGTTTGGCCATGTCATAGCGCGCGGTCAAACCGGCAAAGCCAGTATCCGGCACTTCAAGCTTATTGCCCTCTGCCTGCCACTTCAGGTCGTTCCCCGCGCTGAAGGCCCGGTCGCCGGCGCCCGTAATAATCGCCACCCATAGATCGGGGTCTGCGGCAAAATCATCAAACGCCTTGGCCAATTCAAAGTTTGCGGGCGGATGAAGGGCATTCATCCGATCAGGCCTGTTCATCGTAACAATGAGCAGGTGTCCATCCTTCTCGACCGTGCAGTGTTCATAATCAGCCATAAGACGCCTCCGGTTATCGTTTTGAACTCAATTTTGGCGCGACTGTGCCTCGCGATAGCCATTGTCGCAAGTATTCCGCCAAAAACGCAGGGGATTGCACCGTTCTGGAAACGAATTTTAAACCACAAATTCATAAAGTATGAACGGGTGGCACCACATACTGACCCGCGGTTTAAGATAGGGCACCGCCGACAAACCGGCGTGCCCTGCGATCAGAGCATACGAACATGCAGAACAATGCTGACCAAATGGATGACATGGCCCCTGAAGCTCAAGCTGATGTGCCGGAAGATCGCGTGCTTGCGGACGGCCACTGGTCGCTGAAACACGGAGACGACATCTACGGTCCCTACACGTTCGAAGCGATGGAGACTTACATCGCAGAAGGACGTGTCGCCGGTCATTCAATCATCGCACCAACCGGCACCGAGGATTGGACCGAAGCCAAAGAAGTCGCCATGTTCGCTGGGTTTTTCGACGAGGAAAAATCCAAAGTCACTGCCAGCACACCATCTCATCCGCAAGACCGGCGCACCGTCTATGGGCCAAAGAAAGGCCAGGTGGATCGGCGCAAGCGGCCGGATACATCAAATTTCCTGATCATCACCGACATCAAATCCCGTCACGGCGCCACTCTTGAGCAATCGATCATGTCTCTGGGCGCCGCACTGAAGGTTGCGAACAATGCCTGGGTCGTGAACTGCAATGGCACAGCACCGGGTCTCCTGAACCAGCTCTCGAAAGTTCTCTCGAGCCAGGACGGATTGTTCATTGCCGATGCAACACGGGATCGCACAGCCTGGTACAATTTCGGTCCGGAAACCGACGCAAAGATCCGCCGCGTTTGGCGCCGACCGGTTTAATCGCGCTGACCTAGTCTGATCCTGGTCGCGGCCGAGGCAGATATCCTTGCCACAGCCCTGTATCACCATCGCCGCGTCCGTCTGGACGTGTTCGAGGCGGGACCGTGGCGGCCTCAACAACAACATCGTTGGCCGTGCTACTCCCCCGCGCACTGGGCGTTGGTGAAGACGAACCGTGAGCAACACCAGCAGTCTGAACCGATGAAGAGGTCTCGCGGCCAACCAACGCGCGCATGATATCTTCAGCTCTGCGCCAGCGCATCATCAGAGGCCCGCTCATTGCACTCACATCGGCACATTTGGTCTCTGGGGAAAGCCCCCTGTCGCACTTCACCGTTTCTCGAATGAGCTCCAACTGAAAATTCGACTTCCGCAAAAACTCGTTTAACAGGCCCGCATCTCTAACCTCGGCGATGGACGCAAGATAAGCGTCACAATCTGTCCGCTGTCTTTCCAACACGTGATCGAGGTTTCGCGCGGTGAAAAGGTCGTTAGGCGGTCTAGTTGTGCAAATACGCCACAACACTTCCGCGGCGGCATGATCGAACAGTTGAATGAGCTCTCGGTATCGGTTCTCCAGGGACACATAGATCCGTGCCATGTCAGCCGGATCCCAATCACGAAATGCATCGACGAACTGAATAATGTCGACGTCGATGCCACGTGGGGGCGCCGCGCGATAAACAGTTGGTTTGGGAAGCTGAAGCCCCTTTTGCACGAAGGAATAATCCGTCGCCCCAGCAATATCCGGCTCTTGCTCAGGTGTCTTTGGGATCAACAAAAATTGGACGCCAAGAGGCCGATCTTCCAGGTGAAAGAAAAAGCTCTGACCGGCGCGTGTGACAGACCCTTGCGCGGCATCGCCTGTACGCCGTCCGTTGAGGGAGAACGCGTCGCCACGTCCAGCGTGAAAGCGCCCAACAACGCGATCATCTGCTTCCTGCAGCGTGAGCGTCATGCCAGCTGCAGTGCCAATTCCCTCGAACTGCCCAGAAAAGCCTGAGGCAATAGCTGGCGAGGCCCCAATAAAGGCAAGGACTAAGATGCACCACCTGACAATCTTCAACACAAGGCCCAAGCTCCTGTCGATCCGGGCATACACAAATACAAACGTTGAGGCACGCGGTGTTACCGGCCTTTAAAGTCCGGGTCTCTTTTCTCTACGAAAGCAGCCATGCCTTCTTTCATGTCTTCCGTGCGCATCAAGGGCAGAAGCTGCAGATAGACATGGTGGACATGCTCTGTGAACGGTTCGTTCAACCCCATGCGCATCATGCGTTTGGCAGACTGCACCGCAAGCGGCGCATTGGCGGCTATTTCCTGTGCAAGCGCGCGGGCCCGTCCCATCAGTTCCTCAGCAGGAACAACTTCTGACGCAAGCCCCCATTCGACTGCCTCGTCGGCGCTCAACGTCCGCCCGGTGAAAATCAACTCCGACGCTTTCTCCCAGCCCAAAAGTCTTGGCAGAAACCAGGTGCCGCCTGATTCAGGCACAAGTCCTCGTTTGGTGAAGGCCGCAGCCATCTTCGCCTTATCCGACATGATGCGGATGTCACATCCGAGCGCAGTATCAAGGCCATAGCCTGCGGCGCCACCATTGATCGCGCAGATGGTCGGCGTGTCCATCGCATGCAGAACAGTCGGCGGCGTATTACGCAGGTCGAGGTTTTTGAACCCGCCCCTGTCCTTCAGCATACCGGTACCGTCTGACTGTGCTTTGACGTCAAGTCCGGCACAGAATGCCCGTCCATTTCCTGTCAACACCACGACCCGCACGTCAGAATCTTCTTCTGCCTGGACAAACCGTTCTGCAATCGCCACCAGCATGGCGCGGGAAATTGTGTTCATCCGTTCAGGCGCATTCAGCGTGATGGTCGCGATATGATCTGAAACCTCATAAAGAACTTCGTCCGTTGCCTGGTCCAGGCTGTGTGCTTCGCTCATGTCACTCCTCGCTCGGTTCTGTGATTGATTGGCTGCAGGTACATTTAACCGATCTTTTTCAGCTCACGCGCGTAACGCTGCCAATTCTCAACATAGTGGGCTGCAGAAAACTCGAGGCCCGCCGCCTGTTCATCTGTCAGCTGCCGAACAATTTTTCCCGGCGCGCCCAAAACCATTGAGTTGTCGGGAATCTCCTTCCCTTCGGCGATCAGGGTATTTGCGCCTATGAGACAGTTTTTCCCAATTTTTGTGTTGTTCAAAACGATGCTGCCTATGCCAATCAGCGAATTGTCACCGACTGTGCATCCGTGCAGCATGACCTTGTGACCCACCGTGACGTTTTTCCCCAGGGTCAGCGGCGAGCCAGGGTCCGTATGCAAGACGGAACCATCCTGGACATTCGAGTTCTCGCCAATCGTGATCATTTCATTGTCACCACGGAGCACAGCCCCAAACCAAACGCTGGCATTCTTGTGTAATGTGACGTTGCCCATCACCTGGGCATCAGGAGCCACCCAAAAGTCTCCATCACCCGGCAGCGTCGGTTGGGCATCCCCCAGTGCATAAATCGGCATAAAAGTCTCTCTTCTTGTCTAATTGCGATGCAGCATTGTCGCACGGACGTTCACTGATGTCTCGGCGGCGGTGCTGAGCCTTTGCCCTATGTCATAGCCCCTTCATCAGAAGCAATGTAAACTCCCGGTCAATGTCTGGAACATCGGGGTACCTTATGAGCGAGAGATCATACGACGAGACAGAAGATATTCCGATAGACCGCCCGATGGGCAGATCCTTGCGTACGATATGGCAGCGCAGGCTCAATCGGCGGGGGTTTCTGAAAAGTTCTGCGAGCGCTTTGACGGTTGCCAGTGCGGGCTTGGCGCTCCCCGTTTCGCTCACCGCTTGCAGTGAACAACTTCCATCCTTCGACTTTGTCGAAATCGAACACGGAGTCGATGAGACACACCACGTGGCACCCGACCATGAGGCGGACATTCTTATTCGGTGGGGTGATCCCGTAACGCCAGATGCGCCGACCTTTGATCCGGAAAATCAAAGCGCGGCGGCTCAGGCAAAGCAGTTTGGATACAATAACGACTTTCTCGGTTTCATTCCGCTTCCTTTGGGATCAGATCTCAAAGACAACGCCCTCCTCTGCGTCAATCATGAGTTCACCAACGACAATCTGATGCATCGCGCCTTTGATGGAGTGGAAAACCCGCTGACCGTCTATTCACGGGAGATTGCCGAAATTTCTATGGCCGCGCATGGCGGGTCTATCCTGGAAATCGCGCGCGACACGGACGGTAAGTGGCAGGTTGTCGCCGACAGTCCTTTTAACCGACGGATCACCGCTTCTACCACAGAGATGGACATATCCGGTCCGGCCGCCGGCCATCCTCGCCTTCAGACCAGCCGCGATCCATCTGGCCGGTCTGTGATCGGCACCCTGAACAATTGTGCCGGCGGGATCACGCCGTGGGGCACCTATTTGATGGCAGAAGAAAACGTCCACGGCTATTTCATGGGAACGCTCGATGATCATCCCGAAAAAGCCAATTACACCCGAATGGGCATTCCGGGCCAGTTTTATCCGTGGGGCCTTTATGACGAGCGGTTCAACATCAACAAAGAGCCCAACGAGGCGAACCGCTTCGGCTGGGTGGTTGAGGTGGACCCTTTTGACCCCACATCCAAACCCGTCAAGCGGACGGCGCTGGGCCGCTTTAAACATGAGGGCTGCGAAACCGCGGCCTGCCCTCTCGGACGGGTCGTCGTGTATTCCGGCGATGATCAGCGATTTGAGTACTTGTACCGTTTCGTCAGCGATAATGTCGTGAGCCCGGACAATCGCGAAGCCAACCTCAATCTCCTCGATAGCGGGACGCTATCTGTGGCCCGGTTCAATGAAGATGGCACGGGCACCTGGGAGCCCCTCACCTTTGGTGAAGGTCCGCTAACGCCGGAGAATGGCTTTGAGAGTCAAGCAGACGTATTGGTTGAAACTCGAAGGGCAGCAGATCTCTTAGGCGCCACGCCACTTGACCGACCAGAGGACGTTCAGCCAAACGTGAAATCGGGCAAGGTCTATATGACCCTTACCAACAATTCCAAACGAGATGCCACGCAGACGGACGCCGTCAATCCACGGGGCCCGAACCTGTGGGGCCAAATTGTTGAAATATCACCTGAAGCCGAAAATCACGCCGCCGCGAACTTCACCTGGGACATGCTCGCGCTTTGCGGTGATCCGGCGGATGAGAGCGTCAACGCCCGCTGGAACCCCGCGACGAGCGACAATGGTTGGTTTGCCTGCCCGGATAATCTGGCCGTGGACCCAAAAGGCCGCCTCTGGGTCGCAACCGACCAGGGCTCGAACTGGGCGAAAGCCTCAGGCACGGCGGACGGAATCTGGGCGATCGACACCGAAGGCGACCTGCGTGGCCGGGGGAAAATGTTCTTCCGAGTGCCCGTCGGCGCGGAAATGTGTGGACCCCGGTTCTCAGACGACGGACAAACGCTTTTTGTGGCAGTCCAGCACCCAGCCACTGACGGGATCGAAGCCTTTCCAGGCTTTGAGCGCAAATCGACCTATGGCGATCCAGCCACACGCTGGCCAGATTTCGACCCGGCGATGCCGCCGCGGCCGTCTGTCGTTGCAATCCGACGGAAAACAGGCGGCACAGTGGGCTAAATGGGCTCCTTGATTAACCACGCGACTTGGCAAAGCGGCCCACCTATCGCACTCTAGGCTCGCAGCTTGGCGACCTTTGTCGGGACGGCTGCCGCAGGGGTGCGTGATGGGGTTTTGGTATGCGTCTTTTCAACTTTCTCTTTGTCGTACTTGTGGCATTTCCCGTCGCCTTTGCGCTGGCGTTCGAAGCGGGGCTTCTGGACGACCATGTCGATGAAAATCTTATTCCCGCCGAGCCCTTTATCCGCGCAGAGCTGAGAGCAACCGTACCGTCTGAGGAACTTGATCTGGCCGTGAACGATGCGCTCGACACGGGAGAATATGAAGATGCGCTCATGTACGCAGAAATCGCGGACTATGCGGGCATCGCTCTGGCGCCCGAAACGACGAAGCGGCTGGAAGATGCTGGAACACTCCTCCTCAGAGTGACAAGGGACACAGGCAGCTTCTTTGAGGGCTTTCTCACTGGCGAAGGGAGCGATACCGCAGGCTTTGTGGGCGCCATTACGTCAGACTTGACCGTGGTCGGCGACGTTAGGGATATCGGACAAGAGGGCGCGAAACTCGTCGCTGGTGAAGAATATTCACAACTTATCTTAGGGCTATCCGTTGTGGGCGTCGCAGCGACAGGGGCGACCGTTGCAACCGGTGGCGGCGCACTGCCGGTCAAAGTCGGCGTATCCCTCATGAAAGTTGCCAAGAAAACCGGCGCCCTAACGGCGGCGTTTTCGCGGCAGTTGGGCGACCTGATGCGCCGGGCGATCGACTTTCCCGGTCTGCGACGTTCGCTCAACAATGTCAGCCTCACCGACAGCGCGGCCACACGGCGCGCAGTGACCGACTATGCGAGCGGCATAAACCTGAAACCGCTGACACCCGTCTTAGATGACATGGCCACCCTTCAACGCAACACCGGTCCGGCAGAAAGTGTGCGCCTTCTTGCCCGCGTTGAGGACACAAATGATCTGCGCCGGATCACAGAGATGAGCGGCACGCTTGGTGTTAAGACCCGCGGCGTCATGGCGCTGACAGGCAAGACGAGCCTCCGCGCATTTAAGACCTTCGCCAACATGGTTCGCTGGTTGTTGGAATGGGTCTGGGCCATCGCCGCCGGCATCGCAGCACTGGTCTTTGGCGCTGGGTCTCGGCGCGTCGTGCGCAGGGTCCGTCGCGCCTAGTGCATGCCCAGCTGAAGCTGAAGCACTTCTGCGGCCTGGAATGCGAAAAGCAGGGCTCCACACGAAAAAACCCGCCCTGCAAAAACTCTGCAGAGCGGGTTTCGTTGGTTTGGGACCTTCTTTCGTTGCCGAAAGCGCTCGACCGGATCAACAGACCGCGGGAGCTGTCCCGATTTTTTCCGCCTTAACTGAAGGTCAGCACCTGAGCGACAACAAGTGTGCTCAATCCAGCGACAACCAGGCCAGAAACGTAGCTGATCGAGGATCCGTGGCTCGCCGGCTTGGTGAAGATCGACGCCAACGCCTGCCCGAGCGGCTGATTTTCCCGTGCGAGAAGCTGATTGCCCGTGTAGATCGCCAAAACGGTAAAGGCAATGAAGAAGGCATCACGCGGCGCCACATACCCGACTTCATAAGCCACGGTCGACAGGACCACGACTGAGACGGCAATGAAATTCCAAATGAGAGAGCGCATTGGGGGTCACTCCTGTTTACTTTTGCGGTGCAACAAAGGGGGTTTGCATTGCACAGAAGGGTAAATAGGCACGAACTGACAATTCGTCAAGTATCGGGACCCAAATTAACTCAGAGAAATTTTCTCAGTCTTTACAGGGGGTTAATGATCAGACCAGCAAAACACTGAGAACAAAAACGCCAACAAGGAAACTCCAGAGGCCCGCCATCAGAGAACTGACCACCAACCAGCCCGGAGGTCGGTTTTCAATCACCTGAGCCCTGAGCGCATTCCGCATGATCACGCTCGGTCCAGCAAGCACTAGGGTCAAAACGCCACCAATCAGTCCGATGGTGGTCTCCTGCCACATCTGAAAACTGGGCGGTTTGTTGGTTACCAACCGGTAAAGACTCGACACCAGGCCAGCCGTCACCACACCCGTCATTAAGGTCCAAAAGAACGCGGCCATCACTGCTCAAACCCTATCCCTGAGCGCAGCCCTACTTCGATGAACGAAGGCGCACTTTTTTGAATGTCATTATCAACGATCAGCTCTCGGTCTATTACCTCTGCCGACAATAGCGGCGGCGCAGGAGCCATTTGCTCCACCAATATGTCTGGCGTATCTGGCGCATCTGCCCCGGCTGCGATCAGCGTGACAGCGTCGATGGGGCCACCGGCATAGAGCACAACCCCAAAAAGAGTGAGCATTTTGGCAACAAATGCAGTCATTGATGCTGGATTCCCTGAACAGCGGACAGACCTAATCGCCCTCTCAGGTCGCAAAGGCCGTACCAGCGCGACGCTCGAAAGAAAGTCTTTGGAAACCTTAGAAAAATCAAAAGGTTGGCTGAAACGCTAGGAGCGCTATGCTGGTACGAGAGGCATTGTCGTTTCAAACCGACTTCAAGAACCGGGGAAAAGTGTCCCAAAACAGGGCATAGAACTCAGCGACCAATTCAAGAATTGAGACCATGAGCGACGGATCAGACCAATATGTAAGAGAGCGGCCCGCTTGGTTAATCCCGGCGGCTGTTGCACTTGGCGTCATCCTCTTCTCTGCCCTGTTCGGCTACTACTATTTCGGCCCGACCCCGTCAGAGATCCTGGGTCTCGACCCGCGTGCCAGCGACAGCAGCGAAAAGGTCGATATGATGATCGGCGACGAGCGTTTTCTCATCCCCGCCAATTTCACGCGCTATCCTCTGCAGCGCGTCGGCGGGACCCAGGATGAAATTGACCTGCACGCGCTGCTGCCGGAACTGGCACCCTACACCGTCGCCCGCCGGGAGGCGTTTGAGAACAATTCGCCAGACGCGATTGTTGTTCACATCAAGATACATTTGGCGCAAGGCCTGATGCCTGCAGCAAGGCGGTTGGATGACATTTACGCGCGGCATCTGCTCAGCAGAACGCCCGAGAGTGGTGCCGCTGGTCTCGATCTCTATCGATTTGGTGAGGGAACCGGCTACAAAGATCAGGAACTATATGTCTTCAATCAAGCTGACGCACAGCCGGTCTTGCTTCTCTGCTTCAAATATTCCGACGTTATCTTCAGCCCAAATTGCACGCGAACTTTTTATCTGACCGACACGGTTGCAGTAACTTACCGGTACAAGCGCGCGCAACTAGAGAACTGGCAATCAACGGATCAGGCAATCATCGCGCTCGTCCAAAGTTTCATTGCCGAACCTGTGTCAGAGAGCGAACCAGCCGCGGGTGATCCGCAATAAACGGGCGTCACGCCTCTGCAGTTTGGGACGTAGTCTTTGGATACTTTGGGAACCGCCGGTGCAGCACAGCTGCGAGAGCCGGAAGTCCTGTCACGGCGCCAATCATGTTGGCGAAGAACATAAAGCTCAGAAGCAGCCCCATATCCGCCTGAAATTTCAGGGCTGAAAAGACCCAACTGGCGACACCCAGCGACAGCGTTAGTCCGGTGAAAATCACCGCCATACCGGTTTCCTGCATGGCCAGCGTAAAGGCGCTGACAATCTCTTTTCCTGCCTCCAGATGGAAGGTGAGCCTGGTGTAGATGTAGAACGCATAGTCCACGCCAATCCCGACAGCGAGCACCAGCACCGGCAAAGTTGAGACTTTGAGCCCAATTTCCAACCAGCTCATGAGCCAATAGCCCATAAAGGTCGCAACCAGCAGCGGCGCACAGCAGCAAATGATGGCGCGCCAGTCCCGGTAAGCAACCAACACCAGAATTATAATCACGCCGAATACGTAAAACAGAATGGGGAGCTCGGAACGCTCGATCACATCATTTGTCGCAGCGATAAGACCGACATTGCCGGACGCCAAGCGGAATGTATGTTCTGGATACTTCGCGGCGTTTTCAGCAATCCATTCGTCTGCCGCGCCAATAAGGCGCTTGATGGTTTCAGCTTTGTGGTCCTCCGTGAACACAATAACGCTCAGGAAATTGCAGTTGCGGTCAGTGAGCCCCGAACTCGGCCCGAAACTGTTGGTGGTCAAAACAAGCGTGTACCGATTGCGCGGAAGTTCCCGGAATTTGGGGTTTCCTTCCATCCAGACCGTATAGGCGATCTTGGCGGCCTCAGGCAGCGACACAACCGACTTCACACCATCAACCTGCATCAGGTGATAGCCAAACTTCTCCACCGGCTTCATCAGATCCCAGCTGATGCAGGAGTTTTCCGGCGTCTCGACCAGGGCCACAAAGGCATCAAGATTGACGTCGAAATTCTCCACAATGAAACGGGAGTCGACATTGAATCGCGCGTCTTCACGAAGTTCTGCCGCCCCCGCATGCACATCGCCGATGTTACGATCTCGGCTCTGATAAACCGCCACCACAAAAAGCGTACCGATCACGACAAGCGTCATCACCGCAGGGGTTGGACGCGTAATCTGTGCGACGCGGGCCATGAGGTGGATACGCCGCTCACGGAGTCGCGCCGCTTTTTCGACATACCCTTTCGGTACCGAGAAATAGGCTGCCGCCAGCGGCAACATAATGAGGTTGGAGATGATCTTAAGCGCCACGCCGATGGAGGCGACAATGGCCATCTCTTGAATCATTGGGACTGGGATGAGGTAGAGGGTCGCGAACCCCGCAAGGTCGGTCACCAGCGCCATTGAGCCCGGAACAAGCAGGCGCGAAAAAGTCGCCCTGGCCGCCGTATCAGCGTCGGCACCGGCAACAACCTGCGCGGAAATCAGATTGATTTGTTGGATACCGTGGCTCACGCCAATGGCATAGACAAGGAACGGCACCAAGATCGCCAATGGATCAAGGCCGTGGCCTAGCAAGTCCAGAATGCCAAATTGCCAAACAACCGAGATCAACGACGAGCCAACCGCCAGTGACGTGAGCACCACGGACCGGCAATAGACAAACACCGCTGCCGTGGTGAGGAAGAACGAGATCACGAAGAAAAAGACGACCCCGCCGGCCCCGTCGGCAATATCGCCAATCATTTTGGCGAAGCCAATGATGCGGATGTTGATGTCCTCACCTTCATACTTGTCGCGAATATCGGTCTCGATCCGCTGCGCAAAATCGATATAGTCGAGTTGTTCGCGCGTTATCGGATGGATTTCCTGAAGCTCGAACCGGATCAGGGCCGCTGAGCTGTCATTCGAAAAAAGCGTCCCCTTGAAACCCCAGCGGTCGGCATCCTCACGGATCCGCTCAACCGCTTCTGTGTCAATATTCGTGCGGGTGACGTCTGAGGGGATCAGATTGTAGGCAAGGAATCCTTCCTCCGTGATCTGGAAAACACGCGTGTTCGGCGTCCACATCGACGTCACCGACCCACGAAACACACCCGGCAGGAAGAAGATGTCATCGGTTACATCATAGAGCACCTGCAGAAATTCAGGCGTCCAGATGTCGCCGCTCTTCGCCTCAACTGCAACCATCAAAGCGTTACCGCCTGGAAGTTTCTCCCGGTACTCCAGAAAGGTCTCAATGTACGGGTGGTCTGATGGCAGCTGCTTGAGGTATCCAGCGTCAGGGCGGAGCTGAACCGCCTGGCACCCCATCCAAATTGTGAACAGACCCAGAGCAATCAGCACGATCGCTTTCAGGCGAAACAACACGTTTTCAAGCAGTTTGACCATCTTCACCCTCCCCGCGGCATGTCCCCACATTACCGCCGACGGTCTTACGACCGTCTAAACATCGTGTTGCCGGCCCAACAAGACCCGATCAAGCTTCCGGCAGGTCGATATCCAGAATAGCCATATTGAAGGCATAAGAGACTTCACCTTCATCCTCATCCTTGAATACAACACCAATGAACTCATCGCCGATGCTGACTTCCGCCGAATCGTCCTTATTGGGGCGGCCCTGAACGACAATCGTGTCGAGCCGGAAAAGCTTGCGAAAGTAGGATTCCAACCGATTGATTTCCGATTTGTCCACGAGGAGTGCTCCGCTGTCGATAAGAGGTGTTTGGAAGATATGGACCCGTTTTGTAGCGGTTCACCCCCACCGGCGCAAATCACCATGTTCCTTCGACGAGCCGCGACCACGGCGAACAGCGACGACCCCGCCTTCCCCTGCGGCGGTTCGTCCGATTGCCGCACATTCAATCCTCATGGAAAGATACATCAATAGATAAGTGGGGCGTCTGGTTGCGCAATAGGACGCCTCAGAGTGCTCGGAAACGTCGATCGGGAGGGTCAATATGGAAGGCAGATACGCAACGAAATGGTTTGCCATCGCGGCTGCGTTGATCACCGTCGGCGCGCTCGCCGCCCTGGCCCGAGCTGCCGAGCCTGAAATCGGTCTGACTAACGCCTGGGTCCGGCCCACTTTGGGAGCTGGTAGGACAACGGCAGCCTACGTCACCATCACAAATACAGGCACGGCCGCCGATCGTCTGACCGCCGCCGACGCACCTGGGGCGGGATCGGTCGAAATCCACACCTCGGGCATGAAAGACGGCGTCATGCGGATGCGCCGCCTGGAAGGTCTGGAAATACCAGGCGGTGGAACCGTGACCATGGCGCCAGGCGGCTTCCACATCATGATCATCGACGTTGAAGAGCCGGTTCAGGTTGGCTCTGTGGTACCGCTCACCCTCACCTTCGAGGGCGCAGGAAGCATCACCACGGACGCGACCGTGTCCATGACCCCGCCCGGAGCCGCTGATGCTGCCCCGAAGGCAGATATGGGCGAGAACATGGGTGACCACGAGGGCATGATGCACGACGGGCACTAGGGTCAGACCTCACCGGGCGGTGTAGCCACCATCAACGACCATTTCCGATCCGGTCATGAATGATGATTCGTCGGACGCCAGAAACAGGATGGCATTAGCGATTTCTTTGGGGAATCCAAGACGTCCGATAGGATGAAGCATGGTGAGAAGCTCAATCGCTTCGTTCGCGCTTCCCATGCGCCCTGCAATAACACCCTCTTCCACAACATTTCGCACAAGCGGCGTGTCAATGAAGCCAGGGTGTACGGAGTTCACCCGGATGCCATATCCCGCTTCGGCGCATTCCAGCGCAGCGACCTTAGTGAGCAGTCGAACACCGCCTTTCGCAGCATTGTAATCAGCGGCGTTCGATGTTCCGACCATGCCCATGATGGACGAGATATTGATGATCGATCCACCGCCCGATTGCTTCATCGCGCGGATCCCGTGCTTACACCCCAAGAAAACGCTGTCTAAGTCTATGGCGATTGTGTTCCGCCAGGCATCAAGTTCCAGGTCTTCAATCGGCGCCCCGGGAGGGGCAATGCCGGCATTGTTCACCAGAATATCGAGCTGACCAAAGCTATCGACAGCATGTGCCGCGACTTTCTCCCACTCATCCTCGCTGGTCACATTGTGCGCCATAAAGGTGGCCTTACCGCCAGCGTTCTGGATCGCGTCCACGACGGCTTCGCCTGCCGATACGTCAATGTCCGTACAGACCACGGATGCTCCCTCTTCCGCCAGCAAACCGGACGCAGCTGCTCCAATCCCCTTAGCTGCCCCAGTGACAATCGCTACCTTCCCGTCAAGACGTCCCATGCCTCATCTCCCTGTTTTTTGTTTGACCGCATAGTGGAAGAAGGAATGCTGAGATAACAAGGCCAAAAGCACTTTCGCACCCATGGCCACGCTGGTATGACGACCGGAACACACAATCTGGAGGTTTAGAAATGGCCATCGCCCACATGATCACCTACGAAACGAGCTCGGTAGACACGGTGATCGCACAGACTGTCGCCTACAAGGAACGTGAGCTTGACCGGTCGCCGCCAGAAGGGTTCCTAAGCGTCCATATCTACGCGAATGAAGAAGAGGACCGTGTGGTGTTTCTCACCGAATGGGAGAGCGCCGAACATCTAGCAGAAACGGTGGATCAGGCGCCCTGGGAAGCGGCCCAGGATCTGAACGAAACATTCTCAGACAAGGTGACGGTTAGCACGTTTAAAATCGTAAGCTAACACCGTCCCTGGCAGCTGGCACCCAAAGCTTCCGCCAGCCTATGATGCGCGTATGACACGCGATGCATTTGCCGACACGGACCACCCGCCCTCATACTACGCGGCGACCGCCAAGGGCGCGCCCAATCTCAGCGCACTTGATGGTGATATCTCCTGCGACGTTTGTATCATAGGCGCGGGCTATACTGGTCTTTCCGCCGCCATTCATCTTGCAGAACGCGGATACGATGCTGTTGTTCTAGAGGCGGCACAGGTCGGCTGGGGAGCCTCTGGCCGCAATGGCGGTCAGCTCGGCACGACCTTAAGAAAGAGTCAGCCTGAGCTTGAAGAAATGTTGGGGCGCGAGCATGGCCGCGCGCTATGGAGCCTGGCTCAGGATTCCATCGCGACCGCCAAATCTCTGATCAACAGGTTCGAGATTGATTGCGATCTCACACCAGGCATCATGCACACCGCTTGGAAGAGAGGCGACATGGCCTGGCTGCGAGAAGAAGCGGACCATATGGCGGAGCACTATGGCTATGACAAATTGCGCGTCTTTGAGAAAGACGAGGTCCGTGAAAGGGTGGCGAGTGAGCGATACTGGGGCGGCGTCCTCGATGGAGGTGCGGCGCATCTTCATCCCCTAAACTACGCGCTTGGTCTTGCCCGCGGCGCGATCAGCCTTGGCGCGAAGATCTTTGAACGCACTCGGGTGACGGGTATCTCTGACAGGAACCCCGCAATTGTGACAACCGACAACGGAACCGTTACGGCGAAACAGGTAATCCTCGCTTGCAACGGGTATCTGGGTGGCCTCGAGCGCAAAGTGAACGGCTACATCATGCCGATCAACAATTTCATCATCGCGACCGAGCCCCTTGGTGACGAGGGAGCCAAAGCGCTTATTCGCGACAATGTGGCCATCGCCGACACCAAGTTCGTCATCGACTATTACCGGCTGTCCGCTGACGGACGTCTGCTGTTTGGCGGCGGTGAGAACTACTCCAGCACCTTCCCTAAAGACATTGCGGCTTTCGTGAGCAAGCCCATGCTGCGCGTCTTTCCGCAACTCAAAGACAAGCGCATCGACTATGCGTGGGGAGGAACCCTCGCCATCACACTGAAGCGCATGCCGCATTTTGGCCGCGTAGGCCCAAACCGCTTTTTCGCTCACGGCTATTCAGGTCAGGGCATCAATGTCGCAACACTTGGCGGCAAACTCTTGGCAGAGGCAGTCGCCGCGGAAGCTGAGGGCAAAGGCACGCCGGAGCGGTTCAATCTGATGGCCGACATCAAGGCGACCAAATTCCCAGGTGGCACCCTGCTGCGCTATCCGGGTCTGGTTGCTGGCATGCTGTTTTATGCAATGAAAGACCGGCTGCCCTAGGCGTCGCGGCAAACAGGCTTAAATGCCCTCGCCATCCTTGCCGTCTTCCTCGATGATCTGGTTCATCGCACGCGACGGTTCATCGCAGCCGGCGCAGCCCACGACTTTCGCGGGCACACCCGCAACGGTGCAGTTGGCAGGCACATCGGCCAACACAACACTTCCTGCGCCAACCCGGGCGCAATCACCAATCGTGAGGTTGCCGAGAATTTTGCAATCAGCGCCGAGCAGAACACCGCGACCGACTTTCGGGTGACGGTCACCGGTTTCCTTACCCGTGCCGCCAAGATTGACGCCGTGGAGCATGGAGACATCATCACCAACAACGGCCGTCTCACCAATCACCACGCCAGTCGCATGATCCATCATGATGGCCTTGCCGAACTTCGCGGCCGGATGAATGTCGACGGCAAAGAGTTCAGACACACGACTTTGGATAAACAGCGCCATCGGCTTACGGCCTTTAGTCCACAACCAATGCGCAATCCGATGCGCCTGAAGACTGTTGAAGCCTTTGAAGAAAAGAAGCGGTTGAAGATAAGAATCGCATGCTGGGTCGCGGTCAAACACAGCGACGGTATCCGCCCGAAACGCTTCAATGATGGTCGGGTCCGCTTCATAGGCGTCTTCAAACACTTCCCGAAGCACCATCGCGCTCACTTCCGCATTCGCAAGTTTTCGCGCAAGGTGGAAGCTCAGCACTTCCGGCAGAGCATCGTGGTTGAGAACCGTCGCGAAAATGAAGCTCGCCAGTACGGGTTCCGCAGCGGCCATATCACGCGCTTCATCGCGCATCCGGTCCCAGACGGGATCGACCAGTTGTACATTCTCGATGGGTTTGGACATGGTGCCCTCCTCCTCGGGGTTTCATGGACCCGGACCGCGTTTCCAACCAAACTAGCACATAGGCTTACAATTAGACGAGTTCAACACAATTTTTGGCAGACCGCCGCAATAATCCGGACCATTGGGTGACGACCAGAGAACCAATTGCTAGGTTTCGCCTATTGCAATTCAGAACCGTTCAAATTTGAGTCCCGCGATGCCCCATATTCAGACAGCAAGGTTGAAGATTTATTATGAAATTAAAGGAACGGGCGAGCCGCTCCTTTTCATAAGTGGCACGGGATCTGACCTCAGAAACAAACCCAATTTTATGGACGGTCCTGGTCCCAAACAGTTCGAAACACTGGCCTATGATCAACGAGGTCTGGGCCAGACCGAGAAGCCAGATCACCCTTATACCATGGCCGACTATGCTGATGACGCAGTGGCCCTGTTGGACGCATTAGGCTGGACTCAACCAAATGTCATCGGCGTTTCCTTCGGCGGCATGGTGGCCCAGGAACTGGCATTGCGACACCCAGACCGCATTAACCGTCTCGTCCTCGCCTGCACGTCGCCCGGCGGCGCAGGCGGTGCGTCTTATCCACTTCATGAAGTCCAGAGCATGGACCCGGTCGAACGCGCCAAATTCATGATCCCTATTTCGGATACACGGCGCGACGCTGACTGGGCAGCGGCCAATCCAAAGGAATATAACTTCTTCGTGGAATTCGCATCGACAGACGCCTATGCAGGCGAACCAGGACGCGAGATGGGCGCCGAGCGACAATTGGAAGCAAGGCGCCATCACGACACCTGGGAACGTTTGCCGGAGATCAAACACCCCACCCTGATATGCGGCGGGATCTATGATGGCATCGCACTCCCCGCCACCCAAGAAAAGCTTGCCGATCGCATTCCGAACGCGGAACTCAGAATGTTCAACGGTGGACATCTCTTTATGATTCAAGACAAAGACGCTATCCCGGCCATGTTGGATTTTCTGAAAACAGATGAAAGCCAAGCCTAATCATGGGACGATAAGTTCTCTTCATCACTACCGACCAAATGCGTTTCGACCTTTTCGCTATCTCCACATCTCCTGCCCACCAGCCAAAGCTCGACTGGCTGGCATCGTTTAAGGAACAATTGAATGCCATCACCAACAGAAAAAATGATCGCCCGCAAAGAAGGCGCTATTGGATGGATGATTTTCAACAATCCGGACAAGCACAACTCTGTCAGCCTGGATATGTGGGAGGCTGTGCCGGCCATTCTGGATGAGTTTGAAGCAGACCCGGAAATTCTCTCAATTGTGCTCACCGGCGCAGGCGATAAAGCCTTTGTGGCCGGCGCTGACATTTCTCAGTTTGAGCAGGCACGTGCGAACCCGGAAAGCGTCCAACATTATGAGGACACCTCTACGGTCGCATTTGATCGCATTGCCCGCTCGTCGCGACCGACCATCGCAATGATCAACGGCTATTGCATTGGCGGCGGTCTCGGTATCGCGCTTGCCTGCGACCTGCGCTTTGCGGCCGAAGGGTCCACTTTCGGCATCCCTGCTGGAAAGCTAGGGCTCGCCTACCCGCTGATCTCGACAAAGCGATTGGTCGATGTCGTCGGGCCGTCTTCTGCCAAGGAAATATTCTTCACGGCGCGCAGGTTCGATCATGAAGAAGCTCTGCAAATGGGTCTGATCAATCGTGTCCTCGAAAAAACAGAGTTGGAGACGTTTACCCGTGCGACCTGCGAACAGATCGATGACAATGCACCGCTCACCGTGCGAAATGAAAAGAAAATCATCGATGAACTCATCCGAGAGGCCGACAGTTTCGACAGGAAGGCCTGTCTACGCCTGATCGCAGAGTGCTTTGGCAGCGAAGACTATGCGGAAGGCCGCGCCGCCTTCATGGAAAAAAGAAAACCCAATTTCAGAGGCAAATAAGAAAGAAACATCATGGGAGACCGTCTGAAAGACAAAGTTGCGATCATTACCGGCGGCACAAGCGGCATTGGCCGCGGCACCGTCGATCTGTTCTTAAGCGAAGGCGCAAAGGTCGTGGTCGGCGATGTGCAGGAGCATCGTGGCGAGGAGATGACCCTGACACTCGGAGAGGACTTCTCCTATTGCCAGACAGATGTATCTGAGGAGACAGACGTCAAAGCGCTTGTTGACCACACCGTTGAGAGATTTGGCCGCGTCGATTGCATGTTCAACAATGCAGGCTTTGGGGGTGTGGGCGGCCAGCTCGATGAAATCGATATGGATGGCTTCGATAGCTCCGTGGGTGTGCTCTTGAAAGGCGTATTCCTCGGGTACAAATACGCGGTGCCGGTCATGAAGAAACAAGGATCCGGGTCCATCATCTCGACGGCCAGCGTCGCGGGTCTTCAAGCTGGCTTCGGACCGCAGGTCTACTCCGCTTGCAAGGCTGCGGTGGCGCATCTCGCAAAAACCGCAGCGCTGGAACTCGGAGAATTCAACATCCGCTCCAACGCCATCTGTCCCGGCGGCATCGCGACACCAATCTTTGCGAACGCGCTTGAACTGGGTCCCAACGCCGCTGATGAGTTCGCCGAATTCATGAAACCGCGGCTGGCAAAACTTCAGCCCGTCGCCCGATCGGGCGTTCCCAACGACATTGCCGAGATGGCCCTCTTCCTGGCGTCCGATGCCTCAACCTTTGTGACTGGTCAGATCATTGCCGTTGACGGCGGCCTGACTGCAGGACGCATGCGTGGGCTGTCAGACGCGGTCGACTTCGAAGAAACCATCAACGAGTTTCTGACGACGCATCAAAAAGACTAAAAGCGGAGGTCATCTCCGCCGCGACCGAGCACCGGCACTGCACCATCAGGGCACTCACCGCCGCTGGCATATTTGTCTGCGACTTCCCGCGCCATCACATTGGCGTTGGCGTTTGCTAGCGCGTCGATATAGGCCACGTGACAGCTCTCGCCGCTCCGGAACCGCGAGACGACCAGTACCTGTCCATTGGAATAGGACCCATCGTCGGTCATTTTCTGATAGGTGTAGCGCACAATGGTCGCGAAGGGCTCGGCTCCTGCCTGCTGTGCCGCCCGCCATTCGAGTTTGGGACCTAAATTGTTGAAGGGACCAATCGTCTGGCCGATAGGCCGCACACCCACGGGCACGAAGACATCAACAGGTTCTTCACTAGCAGATTCAGCAATCTCCGCAGGCGCTTCAATTTCTTCCGAAACTGTTTCCCCATCTGCGGTGTCTGCGTCAGACCCGTCAGGCGCCTGATCGACTTCTTCTGTGTCAACCGGTTCTTCTTCGATGATCAACGGATCGCCGGGCTTTCTATAGGCGAGATAGAGACGGAGGTCCCCTTCTGTCACATAGACATCATAGCCATGCTGCCCGTCACACCTAACTTGCACAAATCCAATTTCGGATTCTTCCTCGATAATGGAGCACTTACCCAGATCAAGATCAGAATAGGAGCTCGTGTAGGAAGTGGCGCCAGCTGCTGTTGTCCATAAAAGAGCCCCGACGACACCCGTCAATCCGATGCAACCCTTCAACATATCACCCCTCCACAACCAACTGGTTCTTCACACGAGCCACGCGGTGCTTCAGATTGAATTGCATGGCGTCCAGGCCCCCAACTTCGTCAAGCAATGTGTCTACACTTTGGCGCTCAGTGCCCTCCAGAGGTTGGTAGAAATCAAGCACACGCTGCAGCATCCACTGCTCGAAGGTGAACATGCCCCGCTCTCCGGTGACCGGTGTCCCATCGGCTTCTTTCAGCACAAAACTCTGCTTGCCGATGGCGCGCGGAATGTCCGTGCCCGGATTCTGATCGATCCAATCGGCAAAAGACTCGATCATATGATGGAGCGGTGGAAACTGTTCTTCAAAGATGCGGCGTAAGACCGGGTACAACGTCTCCGGCACCTCATCATCCGGCAGAAACGTTCCGACTTTCGGTTCCGGATCCATCATCCGCTCAACCCACTTGGCGACGTTGGGCGCGATCCGCTTCATGATTTCGCCAGATTCAGGGTCGCGATATTGATGCGCATAGAGCGGACCGATCATACCGAAATCGCCAATACCGGGCCGCGTGCCGAGCAGATAGGAATGAACGGCAAAATGAGCATCCAGGTCTCTGAGCAGTTGTTCGTAAGATGCTTCCACTGCCTTCTCCGTCGCCGGCGTCACACCGAGGATCGGGAGCGAGCCTTTGAAGGGCTTGCACGTTTCTTTACCTACAGCAATCTGTTCCGCCTCGCTCAAGTCTGGCTGCGAGACCTTGCCGAATTCCAGATACATCGCTTCTGCATTGTGGTTCCAGCGATAGTGCATGGCAGGGATTTTCATCCATTCATCACCATAAAGCTCAAAAAGTCGGGAGATCGTTCCCTGCCTTGGTGTAGACGGATAGATTGATGGCTCCGGAAAACGCTCTTCCAGAAAATCAATAATGTCGCTTGTGTCCTGCACAGCGATGTCGTCCGGCGAAATCACAACCGGCATCATGGCAACACCTGTCCGCGGAAGGATCACATTCAGATAAATTTCGCGATCAGCGGTCACCTCGTCATACGGGATGTCCTTGTAGCGCAGATAGGACCTGACCTTGCCGGTGAAATAGGAGATCTCTGCGCCCAGCAGCTGATAGGTGTCTGTCATGTCCGCCCCGATGTCAGGAAATGGTTTTTGGCATGTAACATGCCGTTTTTTGCCAACTTAGCCTTTGTTTGCAAACCAGCCAAGCCGTTCAACTAATTTTCAACACTCGCAAGACTAGCTTGGTGACGCATCAGGGAAGTCGGCCAGCACGTGGACAACCAAGTCAAAATTGAACGCAGACGGAGGCGGCGGGTCGCGACGGACATATCCGGTCGCATCGTGTTTCCAGGAGTCGATGCAGAATGCTGGATCAACCAGATGTCAGCAACCAGCGCCTTGGTGGAAGTGATACCCCTGCCCGCGCTCAACACCCCCGTCGCTCTTGATGTTCCAGGCGTCGGATTTTCCAGAGGCGTGACCATCCGGCACACCGGCCGTCATGTTTGTATCCGGCTTGAGCCGTCCCTTGAAAGGGAACAGATAATGGACGACAGATTGAGTGACCTGATGCGCCATCGAACAGATGGCAACAACGACAGGTGACTCAACCCGCGACACCGCATAGCGGTACCGCTACACTCCTTGCAAAATTTTAAAGCGGGGAGACACATCATGAAACTAGACGGCGCAGTCGCCATCGTCACCGGCTCAGCAGCAGGCTTAGGCGCTGCCACGGCCATCCGGCTCGCGAAGTCCGGGGCAAACGTCGCGATCAACTACACAAGGTCTGAGGATGAAGCCAAAGCCGTGATGGCAGAGATTACGTCAGCGGGCGGCGAAGCAATCCTCGCTCAGGGCGACGTCTCAGACGACGCCGCATGCAAACAGATCGTGCAGACAACAATCGACAAGTGGGGCCGCGTCGACATCCTGGTCAACAATGCCGGAACCACTCAGTTCGCCGATCACGACGATCTGGATGCCCTTCAGGCAGAAGACTTTCACAGAATTTATGGTGTCAACGTCATCGGTGCCTATCAGATGATCCGTGCCTGCCAGCCACACATGAAGAGCCAGGGCGAAGGGTCCGTCATCAACGTCTCCTCGATCGCGGGGGTAACCGGCATTGGCTCATCGGTAGCCTATGCCGCGTCGAAAGGCGCCATGAACACGATGACACTGTCGCTGGCACGCGCGCTAGCGCCGGAAATTCGAGTGAATGCTGTTTGTCCGGGGTTCATCGGCACAAGATGGTTTAGAGACAAATTCGGCGACGCAACCTTTCAGAAGATCGTCGAAAATCAGGAAAACACCATGCCGCTCAAACGCGCCGGAACGCCAGAGGACATCGCCGCCACCGTTTGCTTCTTCGCGGGCGAAGGCTCCGATCACGTCACCGGCGAGACGCTTATTACAGACGCTGGCATGCACTTGAATTTCGCCCCTCTGTCGGCACGATAGACGAAACACTCCCGCATACGAACAATCAAACGGCTTGCAAGAATTCAAGAACGGCTCTTTTGTATGTTGGATCGCCAACGGTCCGCATATGATCGCGGCGCGGGATGGTCACGGCCTGTCCGCGTGGAAAGGGTGCCGCGAGCCTTTCTGCTGATCCGGCGATCTCGTCACGTTCCCCGGCGACCACAAGCGCAGGCACGTTTACCTCTGCCAAATCATCGTCGGTCAGCTTATCGCGAGGGACCTGATAGCAGGCTGCCAATGCCTCGCGATTTTGCCCATTTTTGTCGGCAAAGGCCCGAAAAGCCCGTCCAACAGGGGTCTTGGCGTCGTGCAGGCTATCGGCGAGCAAAGCTTCTACGACCGGCTCAATCTGCCCCGAAGGCGCAAAAAGCCGATCCCCAACGCCTGCCAAAACAACGGAGCGGCATCGTTCCGGATAGTCCATGGCGAATCTGAGGCTGAGCATAGCGCCGAGGGAGTACCCCATGATGTCGGTTTGGATACAGCCTATGTGATCCAACAGAGCCACGATGTCCGACGCCATGAGGCCGCGGTCATAGTCCGAGGGGCTGAACAGATCTTCACTCTGCCCATGGCCTCTGAGGTCAAACATTATGACCTGCCTCCCGTCATTCACCAGCGCCTCGACCCATCCAGGCTCAATCCAGTTGACGGCATGTGTCGAGGCAAATCCGTGTACCAACACGATAGGGTCACCTGCCCCCTCGACCCGGTAGGCCAACTTCACATTGCCCGAATGAAAATACTCCAAGAATCCCTCCAGCTAGAGCCCGCCTCAGAAGAGTGTATAGTATGAGGACCAATCGCACGGGGACTAAAATGAACGACGCTGCTGCTCTAAAACGCCAGGCTTGTGATGCCATCGACGCCATGAGCGATGAGCTCATCGCGATCTCGCATGAAATCCATGCAAACCCGGAACTCGCTTTCCACGAGCATAAAGCCGCTGCCCTTCTGTCTGACCGTGTGGAAAAGGCAGGCTTGCCGGTAATCCGAGAGGCTTTTGGTCTTGAGACGGCCTATGCAACTGAATTTGGCGACAAAGGTCCAACGGTGGGCATCCTGTCGGAATATGACGCTCTTCCTGGGATTGGCCATGCTTGCGGCCACAACATCATCGCAACCACTGGCCTCGGTGCAAGCCTGGCCCTGGCAAAACTCAACGGCGCGTTGCCGGGCCGTGTCCGCTATCTCGGCACCCCTGCAGAAGAACAAGGGGGCGGGAAAGAACTGATGGCTCAGGAAGGTGCCTTTGACGGTCTCGACGCAGCCATGATGGTGCACCCTGCGGGGGTGGACCTCGCAACCATGCCCTGCATTTGCGTCTCCGAAGTCGAGGTCATCTATTCCGGCAAAAGCGCACATGCATCCGCCATGCCGCACGCTGGACTTAACGCCCTCGATGCCCTCGTCACCGCCTATCAATCCATCGCCCAGCTGCGGCAACACATAAAACCAACAGAACGCATCCACGGCATCATCAACGAAGGGGGTGTGGCCCCCAATATCGTGCCCGACCGCGCAAGCGGTGTCTTCTACGTCCGCGCGGCTGAAGCTGTTTCTCTTGCAGCGTTAAAGGAGCGCGTTCAGGCCTGCTTCGAGGCGGGCGCGCTGGCAACCGGCTGCACAGCCGATATCAGGTGGGCGAAAGCGGACTATCTGGACATGAAAACCAGCTGGCCCATCGCAGAAGCCTACGAAGCAAATGCCCAGTCGCTTGGTCGCGAGTTTTTTCCGCTTGAAAAAATGCCGTCCGGGTCGGCCGGCAGCACGGACATGGGCAATGTGAGCCACCGCGTGCCCTCCATCCACCCAATGATCTCTTCCGCCCCGCCGAGCGTGGTCATTCATAACCCCGAATTCGCGCGATGGGCGGGGAGCGAAATGGGAGATAAAGCATGCATCGACGGCGCTAAGTCTCTTGCAATGACCGCCATTGATTTCATGACTGATGCGGCGCTGCAGGAAGCGGCAAAAACCGGCTTTGAGGAAACGGCCGAAAACTCCGCACGCTCCGTCAGTGCCGCCTACAATCCTGAAGGCACAATAGCGCTCGGCGGCTGCGGGTGTTGTTAGTCTGACGCGGGCGCTGCTTCCGACGCTGCCCGCTCTGCGAGCTGTCGACGCACCTCTTCTTGCTTGTCCTTGTCGAGCGGAAAGCCCCACATAAGAGCGACGACGCCCAAATAGCAAATCACCGGTACGGTGACAAAAACAATGGACAGGCCACGAATAGCACCGTCCGTATTCTCTTCGCCAGGCACAAAACCGATGAGACTCAATGTCCAGAAGACAACACCGACTGCAATCGCGCCCCCTGTTTTGGAGGTAAGCGTCGTCAAGGCATAAAACAGACCTGTACGACGATGCCCTGTTTCCAGCTCATCAATATCCGCCACATCCGCAATTATCGAGCGGAAAAGGAGAGTCGTGCTGCCGACATTGACACCCAGAATCATGAATATAAATGCGGCCGCATAGAAATTCCCTGGCGGGATCAAGAAGATTGTCGGGACCATGACCGCATTGAAAAGTGCAGCGGCAATTAATGCCTGATGCTTGCCCAATCGATAGCTGAGCCTCACCACCACAGGGACAAAACCAACCCCGGCAAAGAAATAGATCAACAGCAGGATACTCGGCACATCAATTTGCAGAACATATGTCGTCTGGAACAAGAACATGGACCCGAGCGCTGCACCGGAGAAGCCGGTGAGGAAGTCCGACGCGATGACACGTTGCAGCGGTCGATTATAGAGCAGTGGACGCACCGCGTCGCGAAGAGGCAGCTCCTGCTTTTTTGAAAGGGTGCTGACTTCGGGGATCTTCCAGGCCGCCAGCGCAATTGTAATGGGCAAAAGAATGACGACGAACCATCCCATTGCAGCCACGCGTTCTGCGGCTACATCCCCGGTACCAAACTGCTCAATCAATACAGGGATCAGCAGAACGACAGGCACGCCAAAAATCGCTGCTCCCTGAACAAACCCCATGATGCGGGAGCGCTCATCATAGTCCTCATGAAGCTCCGCCCCCCACGCCAGATGATTGAGCTGAGCCATCGTGAAGCCGATATAGAGGATAAACATCCAGGCAAAAAGATAGAGACCGCTAGACGGCGCGCTGGGCATATAAACCATCACCGCAGACAACAAAATGATGGGGACCGATCCAACGATCCAATGGCGGCGCCTGCCCCAACGAGAGGGGAAGCGATCAGAAATCACCCCCATCATCGGGTCGGTGACCACGTCCCACAGGCGGGCAATCATGAACACTGTGCCAACGGTGGCCAGACCAAGGCCCATCTGTTCGGCATAGAATTGAGGCAAATAAACGGAGATTGGGAGACCCATGGCAGCCATGGGAACGGCGGGTCCGGCGAAGAGCGCAAGTTTCCACGTCCGTAACCTATCCTGTGCCATGTAAGAGCGTCCCTCCGCTGAACTCTGTTTGATAGATAGGGGTTTATGGCGCCGTGACTAGAGCCATCCCGTAAGAAAGTCGATCACGGTGCCCTTAAAAGCCCCATTGGTGAGCAGATACATATGATCAGCCCCGGGAATAAGCTCCCCTTTGGCGCCAGGTATGGCGTCTGCCAACGCGACTGGGTCCCCCGCCAGATCGTCCCTCTGCCCAGCTGCGACTAAGGTCTTAGCCCGCACGGCAAACAAGTCTTCTGCCGCAGGTGAACTTCTGTCTGCACCCGCACAGGCAGCCAATGCCTTCAGGTCCTGCCCAAGTTGGTCCGCATAGAGCCGAAACCCCTTCGCGGTGGGGTCTGAAATCTCATCCGCGGACGCTGTATCAAAGATGTTCTCCGTGAACCGTGGAGAACGGTCCGGGTCCAGCATATTGCCGCCAATGCCCGCGAGAACGAGATGGTCTATCCGTTTACCCTCCTGAAGCGCGAATTGTAGCGCCAGTCCTGCCCCCATGGAAAATCCGAACACATCGAGCTTGTCGATGTTCAGGTGATCGAGAAGCGATCTGACGTCGCCTAACATGAGGTCTGATGAATAGTCAGCGATGGCATGGCTGGCAGTACTCTTCCCGTGCCCCCGCCAGTCCATGGCGATGACCTGGCGGCCGGTTTTCTCCAGTGTCCCGTACCAGCCCGTCCGCGACCAGTTATCCGTCCGCGTGGAGGCGAACCCGTGCAACAACAGGATCGGATCACCGGCACCCACATCGTCGAACGCGATATCGATCCCGCCACTCGAAAACACCGCCATTTGCTTCTCCTAGTTGCCGCCTGCGCCAGATGGCTGCGGACCGGAGGATTGCGGATCGTTGGGTTCACCGGTTGTGTCGATGATCGCCGCAGCGGCTGCATCAAGTGCACGTTTTTCAAGAGTAGCGCGGTTCCGCAACTGTGTTTCCTCGTCCAGAGGAAAAAACCAAATGATATAGGCGCCGACGAAACTCACCAGCACCGCGGGGAGCACATAGATCAGGCGGAGCTGCCACAGCACTTCGTCGCTGTTCTCTCCGCCTGCTTGAAATCCAATATAGTCGAGCGCTACATAGCCGATGAAAATAGCAAAGGCGGCCCCGACCTTGCTGGTCATTGTGAGAAGAGAATAGAAAAGTCCCGTCCTTTGTTGACCCGTTTCAATCGCGTCATGGTCGGCAACATCTGCCATGATCGAGCGGTACAGGAATGGCGCAGCCGCCATATTCAGTCCGAAGATCACCCAACAAACAAGCGCTATGAGCACGGCGTTTTCGGGGATAATCAGAATCAGGGGAACGGTCGAGCCGCTGAAGATAGCTGAGAAAGCGGTTGCTTTATGTTTGCCAAAGGTTTCGGAAATCTTGATCCAGATGGGAATGCAAACAACGCCGGCTGTGAAATAGCAAAGCAGCAAAATGCCAGAATAGGCCGTCAGCTTCAGCGCATCTTCGGCCAAAAAGAGGAAGAGGCTGGCAACCAGACCGCCGCCAATCCCTGCCAAAAGATCACAGAGCAGGACGACCCTGAGTGGGTGGTTCGCGAAAAGGACTTTCACAGCTTCCGTAAAGCCAACATGCTCGGGCCTTGGAGACGGTTTTTCGCCCACGTGCCAGATGGCGAGGCCGACGGTCAGCGGCAAGAGAATAATCACGAACAGGCCCATCGCCCCTACCCGCGCCCGATCCAGATCCTCGGTCACCGTCTGTTCGATAATGACGGGCAACAGAAGCACCAACACCATGCCGACGATCAGCGCGACTTCCCGCGCGCCATGAACCCGTGAACGTTCATTGTATGAAGGTGTGAGTTCGGCGCCCCACGACATATGGGAGATCGTAAGCAGCGTCCACCCGACATAGAGCAACACCATCCAGCCAAGCAGATAAAATTCACTCACGGTGTCATAGGGCACCAAGAAAACCATGTAGACAGACAGCATGATGAGCGGCACAGAGATCGCGATCCAATGCCGCCGTCTGCCCCACTTGGTCTCAAAACGGTCAGACAGAACACCCAGAACGGGGTCCGTGAATACATCCCAAAAACGGATGATCAGAAACAGGCTGCCAACGACCGCAAGCTCAAGGCCGATCACCTTGGCGTAGAAGGGCGGGATATGAACGGCCAACGGAAGTCCGAGAGCAGCAATGGGGGCAGCAGGCAGTGCAAATGCCCACAATGTCGAACGTTTGAGCGCGTCGTCGCGCTGGTCGGCCTCCTCCGCCATCCAGTTTCCTTCCTGTCAGTTTCCGCCGGTTCTAATGACCGTTTAATTTCTATACGAAATTATAGGCGCAACCCGTCGCTCCGCGCCAGCAAATGCGCAGGACGTCCAAATCAGGTTTCTGTCTGCCCGTCTCTAAGCTGCTCAAATCTGGCCAAAAGACTGGAATTCACGCTTACCTGGCGCTAGGGTGTCGCCAAATTCTCCCCAGGCGGCGTGAGGTCGTCCCAACAGAGTGGATCACATGGCGAGCGGCACGAATATCCCTAAATTCCGTAATGATTCAGGTGTAGGCGAAATCTATATCGGCGCTAAAGAATTTAAATGCATGGGCGCAACGCCACCGAATGATCATCCGCATGTCTTTCTAGACATGGGCGAAGAGTCAGAAATCATCTGCCCCTACTGCTCCACTCTCTACAAGTTCGATGCATCACTAAAAGGTGACGAGGCGCGACCGGCGGAGGCAGCTTGGAAAGAAGCGTCTTGATTGGCGCCAAACGTCTCGGCCATTGCATATGCGCTGAACACAGGAGCTAAAAGCCGTGGCTGTGAAGCTTTACGCATTCACCTGTGGCTACCTTACCCTTCCAGCAACATTTATTCTGAAGGGCGACAAGGGCAGGATCACCTTGCCCATCCCTTCCTATCTGATCATTCACCCAAAAGGCAAAGTACTTTTCGATAGCGGGCTCCACATCCAAACGCAGACCGATCCGCTGGGGTATGCCGGGGAAGAATCACTCAAGTTTTCCGAGTTTCATTTCCACCCAGGCGAAGAAATTTCCTCGCGGCTGATGGCAATGAATGTGGATCCGGGAGAGATCACACACCTGGTCAATTCTCATCTGCACTACGACCATTCAGGTGGCAATGCACAGATTCCCAATGCTGACTTGGTGGTACAGCGGATCGAATGGGACCACGCGATGGCCCTGCCCGATACTGATCTGGCTTACTTCAAAAAAGATTTTGATATCGGCCAACGACGCCAGCTTATTTCGGGTGAACATGACCTGTTTGGCGACGGAACCGTTGTATGCCTGCCGACGTATGGGCATACGCCTGGTCATCAGTCCCTTAGAGTTAGGACGGATACCAAGGAATACATTCTCTGTGGCGATGCCTGTTACCTGAAGGAGTCCCTCGAGAAGCTCCGCCTGCCGGGTATTGCCCACGACAAAGAAGCGATGCTTCAGGTATTCCACCGCTTGCGCGAGATGCAGTCCCGGGGCGCAACCATCATGTATGGCCATGACCCGGAATTCTGGAAGTCAGTCCCTCAGGGTCCGATTGCCCTCGCCTAGAAACGAGACCTAAGCCCATTAGGAGAGGCCGAAAACCCGCCGGGCGTTCCCACTCAAGAAGAGTTCCTTCCCCTCCTCCGTGAGGTCGAGGGCATCCAGATGCTGCAGGCACCGGCTTGGCGACAGCATCGGCCAATTTGTGCCAAACATCACGCGAGATTGGCCCGGACCCTTCATGAACTTTACGAAGTCTTCCGGCAGCCGATGAACCGCATAGGCAGACGTGTCCACATAGAGGTTGGGATATTTGAGGCTGAGAGAGACAAGCTCGTCAATCCAGGGAAACCCGACATGACCCCCCACGACTTTCAGTTCCGGAAAGTCCAAGAGGACGTCGTCCAAATAGGGGATCAGACGGCCAGGCTCAGACCGACAAAGCGGTCCGGTATGGCCAATCTGGGTACAGAATGGGACGCCAGCCTCGACACAGGCCACATAGATCGGATAGTAGCGCCGGTCGTTCGGAGGCAAGTCAAGTAACCACGGGACCAGACGGACTCCAACAAACCGCTCGCCATCGACCCAACGGCGGATCTCGCGAACCGCCTCGACGGGATTGTTGATGTCGACCGTCGCAAGGCCCCGAAATCGATCGGGCGCTGCGTCAATGCACTCAGCCACTTCCTCGTTGCTAATCAAAGACCCTTCAGGTCCATGCCACGCGGACAGAAACATGATGTCAACGTCTGCCGCGTCCATCGCGGCGATTGTCCCGGGGACGTCTGGGATTGACCGATCTCCCGGCCGCCCGGTCCAGCGCAGCAATGTTTCCATCCAGGGCCGGTCCGCCATCCTCTGAGTCGTGATTTGCGCCCAGACATCAATCGCACCCATATCCATCTCCATTTACTTCACTAGTGAAGTTTATATAGAACGGTTGGGCGAAACTGACAAGGCGTTTATGCTGGCCCCATGTCAGCACACAAAGAACGCCTTTATTTCCTCCTGCAAATCGCAGCCCATCGCCTGAAGACGGAAGCGGACAATGCCCTCATTGACGCAGCCGGCCTCTCAACCACTCAAGTCGCCGTTCTCAATCTCATTGCGTCGTCAGACAACCTTAGACAGCGAGATCTGGCGAGACAGCTCAAACAGAACGAGTCAGCCATCACCGCCATGGTCACAAGACTGATGAAAGCAGACCTGGTCGTCCGCCGCCGCAGCGAAACCGATGCACGCACGTGGTTGCTGGAGCTCACGGACAAAGGAAAGAAAACGCTCAAACGAGCTGAGAAACCGTTTAAGGAGATCAATGCGCGCCTCGATGCGACATTGGGAAAAAAAGGCATCAAGGAGTTGGCGAAACAACTCGACTCGATAGCCGAGAGTTTTTCTTAAGCCGGGCCCAACCGGCCAGGCGACTCAGAAAACCCCTACAAAACAAGTCACCCAAATGGATTTTCGACAAAGGTAGAGCATGCCAAACACGGTGCCAGAGCCCCAGAGCACAAACACACCTCACGCGAAATTTCTCTCTAAGACAAAGCTCTACATGCTAGCCGTGGCAAGCGCCGTGGTGACTGCGAACGCCTACTACATTCATCCCATCATCGCCCGCGTCGCAGAGGACTTCAATGTCAGCGCCTCACTGATTGGTGCCGTGCCCGCGCTCAACCAAGTTGCCCTCGCATTGGGCATACTCCTTCTGCTGCCGCTGGGCGACCGAGTAAGCAATCGACGATTGACATCGATTTTTGTCGCGGGCCAGTTCTGCGGCATCTTCGCCATGGCGCTGGTCCAGGACTTTAGATTGTTTATCGTAGGCTCGACGATGCTCGGTTTCTTCACCATCGCCCCCTATCTGCTTCCAGCCTATGTCTCTAAGCGGGTTAGCCCATCGGAACTCGGTCATGCCACAGGCATTCTGACCGCGGGCATCATCGGCGGCATCCTGCTCGCGCGTGCCGGTGCAGGATTTCTGGGCGAGAATTTCGGCTGGCGCACCGTCTATTTTGTCGCGGCATCATTGATGCTGATCGTCTCCATCGCGCTCCCCCTCATTATGGAAGAACGTGAAAATCACAAGACCGCCCACCAATCCTACGGGCAGCTCATCTATTCGATCCTCCCCATCATCAGGACTCATCCCGACATCATCCGCGCAGGCGCCATCCAGGCCCTGAGCTTCGGCATCTTCCTCGCCGTCTGGCTGGGGTTGGGACTTCACCTCACCAGTCCCGAAATGGGCTATGGCGTCGATACAGTGGGATATCTCGCAGCGATTTCAGCGCTCAATCTGGTGACAACACCGCGAATGGGTGCATGGGCGGACAAAGTCGGAGCATACAAAGCAAGGATCATTCTGGCTGCCATCCAGCTGGTCGGTGTCGCCTCACTTTTTGTCGTTGGACACAATATCTGGCTGCTCATGATTCCCCTCATCACAATGAACCTGGTGGGTCCTGTGATCGACATCACCGGTCGCATGACATTTCTCAGCCAGGACGCGACCGTGAGGACGCGCTTGATGACTGTCTACATATTTCTGATGTTCTTAGGCGGCGGCATGGCCAGCTGGGCGGGAACGATCGCCTATGATTGGGCGGGCTGGAACGGGAATGTCACATTCGCCTTTATCATGTCCCTGCTCGTGCTCACCGTATCCTGGTGGAGCTACCAAAAAACACCGCGCGCCAATTCGTCCAACTAAGCGAACCTTCACCGCCTGTCCTACCGCCTCTCTTTGACCGCACTCCCTCACGGAACGCAGGCGACGCTCTTCCACGCCCAGAATATCTGAATTCATTTATTGATGTCAGGCTCGTTCTGCATTAGACTTCAATTTATGAAGTTAGAAACAGAGAAAAACTTGAGAAAACGAGCGCCCGTGCCGAGAGACGAGTGCGGAATGGCTCTTGCCGCTGAGCTCCTAGGCGAGCGGTGGGGTCTCTTGATCTTGCGCGAAGTGTTTTACGGCGTGGCTTGCTTCGAAGATATGCGGTTGGACCTGGGCATCCCGCCAGCAACCTTGAGAAAGAGACTGGCTGAGTTTGAAGACGCTTCCATCCTTGAACGCGTCAACTACCAAGCGCCCAATGATCGTCCCCGCCTTGGGTACAGATTGACGGAGGCGGGGAAACAGCTCGGCTTGACCTTTCTGGCCTTGCGTCAATGGGGAGACGAGTGGTTGCGTGATACCGGCCCCGTCTCCGACTTAGTCGATCGTCAAACGGGACGTCGGTTGAAAGTCGCACTGGTCGACAAGCAAGGTGACACAGTGCCATTGGCTCAATCACACCTGCGACCTCGGAAAGAAAAGCAGCCGTGAGCACCAAAATACGTCGTTCAGGAGCCTTGATCGCGATAAGCATCGCTGTGACAACAGTTTGGATTTGGTCCGTTTTCCAGCCGCCCGCATCGCCCGATCCGATATCTGAACGATTCAGATTAGCAGACGTCACCATCATCAACCCGATGGTAGAGAGGCTGACTGGTGCATCGCTGAGCGTCGCTGACGGTACACTCACCCTAGGAACTAGGGAAATCAACGCCACAGAGATAGATAAGTTTCGCGGCATGTATGTGCTCCCAGGATTTGTCGACATGCACTCCCACATGCCGCCTGACAATGCGCTACGCCTCACCGGTCATTACGGGCTTCTGATGATAGCCCACGGCGTTACAACCATACGTGATGCAGGCGATCTCGACGGCACCGCCGTACCTGCGGCGCGGCGCCTCTCCGAGCAGCGCCTGCCCTTCCCCAATGTCACCTCATGCGGCCCCTTCGTCTCGAACGGCATATCGATTTGGCCGAATACCCTTCAACTGACCACCCCAGAGCAAGCAGAAGAAGTCGCGTCACAGATTTCAGCCGGGGGACATACCTGCATCAAAGCGTACGAAGGTCTAACGCCCGAGATCACAGCTGCACTGATCGACTCGGCAAAACACAAATCCCTGCAGCTGATAGGACATGTTCCTGTTGAGTACACAATCGAACAGTCGGGCATCATTGACGTGCAACACTTTTTCGGTGTGCAACCGCCCTTGTCCCTTCGCGGCCGAACCGTCCGGTTTCGCGCA
The DNA here is from genome assembly GCA_965267265.1 of Parvibaculaceae bacterium. Lineage (GTDB taxonomy): Bacteria > Pseudomonadota > Alphaproteobacteria > Parvibaculales > Parvibaculaceae > Mf105b01. Next base: position 3,164,477 of record OZ253944.1, on the reverse strand, counting down.
GACGATTGGGGCGGTGTTACCGATGCCCGCATCGATAATCTGGTTCAGTACATCGTGGAAAATGAAATCCGCAATACGCCGACCATCTCCCTCGCCAAAGGAATACTGCAATACGAAAATTACAATGACGGCGCTGCCGACATGTCGAACTATCTGCCCGCGCTATTTGCGGATGTGATCTGGCATCCAGAGGTTGGCCTGCCAGTCTATCGAAGTATTGGGCCAATGACGCTTGCCATGACACGATCGGCGCTGCCGCAAAAGCTAGATTTGCTGAAGCGACTATCAGATGCAAACGCTGTACTGCACATTGGCACGGACACAGGACAGCCCTTTTCCCCGCCGGGAATGAGCTACTGGCGGGAACTCAAAATCTTCGAAAGCGCAGGGATCGACCCAGAGAAGGTCCTTGAATACGCAACCAGCGCCGCCCGTCGATCACTGGGCATGGAAAAGATCTATCTTGCAGAAGGCGCTCCGGCCGACCTCCTCATCTTTGCCGAAGACCCAACCGAAAGTCTCGACAACTTGGAAACGCTCCAGGCCATAGTTGTTGGTGGCCGCCTGTATGAACGCGAGCAATTACAGGCCGCAATTGACAGGAGTCTGGATCACTACGCCAGCTGGCCGCTCGCGAATATCGCCGACTGGACGGCACGTCGCACCATCGCGACATCATTAAGCGGTTTCGACTAATCGCATCCCTATGGCTTGCCAGTCCAGATCGGCGAAGACCAAGCCATCTCGGTAATCGTGCTCGGCAAATCATCCGGAGGTGTTTCGCCCAGGCGCAGCGCGTCATAGGTCGACCACCGGCAAGTCGGGGTCTGAACGACCCGCGCATAGTAGAAAGCATGCTCTGACGCATCATAGTCGGGGTCCTGCCACACGGTTTGCAAGACCTGCGCCCCTTTATCCTGATCGAACGCACAGTTACTCAGATCAACAGATGCTGCCATCGCGGGGCACCGCCCAGTGTCGGGGTCAACAACGCGTCCATCGCTACAAGCCACGTCAAAGACCATTTCGTTGACCTCCCCGCCTTCCAGCCAACCCTTGACGATCTGCACTCGGTCCAAGGGCGCACTCAACGGATCTTGCAACGCTTGCACAAAAAACGCAGGTGTCTCGCCCTCGTTGGCCCGCAGCATGCCCCCCATCGGAACGCCTTGTTTGTAAGCCGCTTCAATCGGATTCTCTGCTTCTAGTAAGTCTCCATCAAAAGCGGGCCCGCCGAAGAAGCGGAGACGAATGCGCGTGCCACTGGTCGCATAAACTTCTTTACGTTCCATTGCGTCAAATAATGCGTCCCGCGTGTTCTCAGGCGCCCACACCACCGCAAGTCCGCCCGGATTTTGGAAAGCCGAGATCCGACCACCTCTGAGACCTCGAAGTCTCAGGTTAGCGTTCCCGGTGAACAGCGCAGAAGCACCCCTAAATTCATATTCTTCGGCGCCGCCGGGATTTGAGTTGTGCGTGTCCGTGCTTCCAATCATGCCAAAATCAAGCGGATTGAAGCCCAACTCTTCTTCAAGCTTAAGTCCGAGCTTAAGCCCATCTCTCGCCATGGAAGTCGGATGTATGCATTGCGTCACCTGACCTTCTGCACAGGGCGGCAAAAACTGCTCGAACCCGCACTCCTCGTCAGTCGCGCCAAACCCTAGGCTGCATTCCGAATTACCCTTGATCTGAAAAATCTCAACAATGGGCTCGACCGCATCCCGCATCTTCCAGTCATCCGGCGTGTATGCATCGCCATCAATTGTGTGACTCGCAAATGCCAAGCCCCAGGATTTGTTCGGATTGTGAGGAATGGTGATGAAGTCACAGGGTGCTTCGCACCCGTCAGAGATCATTGTCCAAAGATCGATTTCCGTCAGTGCATCAAACGCTGAGATGGCACGGGGTGGCACAGTGCTGTTTCGAAAGATGACATTTCGGTGGATCTTGCCCCTGTCAGGCAACGGCGGTGAATATTCATACGCCGCAAAAGTTGTGAAGCGACCAGGCTCATTGTGACGCTCCGCCGCCTTCACGATTTGAGCCCAGGTTGAGCGCGCCTGCTCATCGCCTATTGTTGTGTTAGCACCGCCGAGATTTTCAGGCGGCCTTTTCTCACCGGCTTCCCTGAGATCAAGAAAGAAACTCGCATTGGGGGAGTCAAAGCGTCTGCACAGGTTCAAAAAATCATCTGAAGCCGCTTCCCCCGCGCATGTCTCAAACAGCCCAAACCCCTCTGCATGATCTGTCACCGCCGCAAAATCGAGCGGCACCGAGAGCTGAATTCGTTCGCCTGAGGCGGTTTCGAACGCGTTGCCTTTGGCGATCCGATATGCCTCATCAACCGAAAGCCGGTTGCCAAAAATATAGGAGTCAAACGACAAAGCAGAGTGAGAGTGCAGATCCCCGAAATAGGCATTGTTCAAAGGATTGGAAGCAGGATATGTCGCTGGCTGCGGCGCCGGACGCGTAAACGCCTCTTCATCCTGGGCGGCTACTTCTGCCTCAATTTGCTGCAGCCTTTCTTCCGTAAAGAGCGGCGCGTTGAGCTGATATTGTATATAGGCGTAGACGGCAGCACCGACGACAAGCACCACGCCAACCAACCCATAGATCCACCGCATCACCAATCCCCCCCGTTCAGCGTCTTCACAGAGAAACTATACCAAGAATGGCGCGAGGTTTCGACAAAAGGCGGAAAGAGTTGAAGCAGTCGCCTTTACTGCCCTAACGGTCAGGCGCCTGGCGCTAACTGTGCATCTTGATGCAAGTCATCATCCATCACAGAGTCCTGCCAGAAATCATGGCCCGTGATCCGTGTGATCTCCTCAAGCAACAGCTCTAAATCAACAGGCTTAGAAACATATCCGTTCATGCCCGCCTCGAGATAGGATTCTCGGTCGCCCTTCATAGCGTTCGCCGTAAGAGCGATCACCGGTGTCTGGGCCCAGCGCTCGCCTGATGCGCGCATTCTCTGGGTCGTCTGCACACCGTCAAGAACGGGCATTTGAACGTCCATGAGAACAACGTCGAAAGACTCGTCGTGCAACGCGCTCAAGGCCTCCTCCCCGTTTTCAACACAAACCAGATTCACATGAAAGGGAACGAAACAGGCTTTGATCACCTGCTGGTTCACATGGCTGTCCTCTGCCAGGAGGATGGAAAAAGACTCTGTTGCGGAACGCGGCACGCCCACGTCCGGCGCAGCGGCCGTCTTCGCACCAGGCTGGTCATGGTTGCGCCCGACTGGCTTCGATGCCCGCAACCGTAGAGGGATCTCAAACCAGAAGAGGCTGCCTGAAGTGCCATTGCTGACAACACCGATGCGCCCCGCCATCAGCTCCACCAGCTGCTTGCAAATGGAAAGACCAAGGCCTGTCCCGCCGAACTCCCGGGTTGTGGTTGCTTCGGCCTGGGTAAACCTTTCAAAAATATGGTCCTGAAGCTCCGGCGGCACCCCGATGCCGTCATCCTCGACCTCGAACCGCAGAACCTCCTGACCGCCCTTGGTCCGAGATTTGACCGAGACGTGTATCTGGCCGGCGCTGTCCACAAATTTGACGGCGTTGCCGATAAGGTTGATCAGGACCTGTTTCAAACGCGTTGGGTCGCCGACGATCTTTGGCGCTAAATCGTCCTCCAGATGGACTTTGATTTGTGCAGCCTTTTCCGTGGCTTTCCCTCTAAACGTTTCTGCGGAGTCGCGGACAAGTTCGGGAAGGTCTATCTCGATTGACTCCAGAGTGAGCTGATGGGCTTCCAGCTTCGACATGTCCAGAGTGTCGTTCAGCAGAACCATTAAGTGTTCCGCCGATGAAAGAGCGAGCCTCGCTTGGTTCTTTTGCTCATCGTCAAGGTGTGACCTGAGCAACAATTGCAACATGCCGCTCACCCCGTTCATGGGTGTCCGAATTTCATGGGACATATTGGCCAGGAAGTCAGATTTTGCCCGTGCCGCATCCTCTGCCTTCAACAAGCTCTTTTGTGTCTCCAGAGCATGCTTTGCAACTCGCCGCGCAAACACAATAGAGAGAAACAGGGCAGCACCGATGAGAAACATCAGCATGATGGTATGCGCGAGGCGGACATTCTCTTCGTTCAGTGGGTTGTTGGGGATGTAGCCCATTTCATCCAGGGTATAGAGCGCGAGAACTGAAAGCACACTCACCCCGCCAAAGAAAAGCGAAGAACCTGTTCCCAAAAAATAGGCGGCCCCGAGCGGCGCGATAATAAAGAGCGCTGCGATACTTCCATCCACACCCCCAGTGGCAAAAGAGGCAAGGCCACTCAGCACAATGAGCGTACTCATGAGTATCCACGCAGGTAGGCGGATATCTGTACGAAAAATGGACCAGATACCAAGGGCAACGAGAACGCATCCCGACGCAGAGGCGGAGATAATACCAAGGCGCACTTGCCCGTGGATAAGATAGGCCACCATCGTCTGCGCGAATATCAAAGTGGCCAGACCAAAGGCCACGACCCTGAACACACCCGATAAGGTGGTCTGGTCGAGAGTGCCCATTTCATCCGATTGCATCAGGACCTCATACTCAACAAAGGAGCGAACTCACCCCTTCTTTTGGCTAGATGATGCACGACCCGATCTAAATATTTGGTTTCATAAATAGTTTATTTTAGCAATTGCGTATCTGATTTGCTCTCAGTACTCCTTTGGGAGCCCTGCCCAGACGGTAGCTACAAGGCTGGCGCACAGATATTTCCTTAACTCATCCCGTCGCAGCTAAGCGAGAACGACGACGTTCGGCGCAATATCTTTGAAAAATGAGAGAAACCTTATCTGGTGGCTTTCACCGATTCCGGTCTGGTAACAAGTCAAACACACCAGGCAGGGAATAACGGCACCTGCAAGCCACTAGTTTGTCGCAAGCTCGGCGAGGAGAAAATCCACGGTAACTTGTATCTTTTTTAAGCTGTACTTCGGTCGGTGATAGAGAAGGTAGATACCTAGATTATCACCCCTGATGGTCGATAGCTCCGAATCCTCCAAGTCAATCTGGACGAGACGACCCTCCGCAAGATGGTCTCCGATGCCCCACTGCGCCACAAGCGCGAGCCCCGAGCCCGCCAATGCTTCCTCCAACAAAGCTTCGCCTCTATTGGTGACAAAAACTGCTGGTGGCCGCAATTCGACCCACCCTTCTTTCGTCTTCGCCTGCCAATAGACCACCCCGCCCTGCTGACGATAGAAAATAGCATTATGGTCGAGAACATCCGTCGTCGTCCGGGGGCAACCATGCTTCGCCAAGTAATTTGGTGACGCAACCAACAATAGTTTGCTGTCGGACAATTTGCGGGCGACTGAGCGGTCCGGCAGAGATGTTGTCGCCCGGATCGCAATATCAACCTCATTGCTGGCGAGGTTGTAAACATTGTCGGTGAGCTCAACATCGAGAATGAGATCAGGATACTTCCTCCGGAGATTTAGCACTGCCGGCATCAAGCAAACACCGCCATATCCAGATGGCGCTGTCATGCGGACGAGGCCGGCCGGCGCATACGGATGCGCTGAGATGATCGCATCGGCGTCGGCGAGCGACGACAGTGCAGGCCTCACATGGTCCAGGTAAAGACCACCAAGCTCCGTCAGGCGAACCACACGTGTTGTGCGGTAGAACAGGGCGACCCCCAGCTCTGCTTCCAAATCCTGAATGCGCCTAGAGATGGACGAAGCGGGGACACCAAGCGTCTTGGCGGCACCTGAAAAGCTCCCCGCGTCCGCGACGCTGAGGAAATATTCCAATGCCCGCAATTTATCCATTGCGCACCATAAGCCTGAAAACCATCCAATTATTGCTTTTTCAGCAATACTGTTTCGCTTTTTAAGCCAATTATCAAGCTCCAATACCGATGTTATGTCACATCCATCAATAATCAGTCGGACCGATGGAGACAGGCATGAGATTTATCGAGTATCGGGAAATGGGTGATCCGGCGGGGGTTCTCAAACTGAAAACCGAAGAGTCAGCTCCCCTCAACCCTGGCGAAGTCAGGGTCAAGGTCCTCGCAACCCCCATACATCCCTCAAACCTGCTGCAAATTGCGGGTCTCTATGGAACCGCCCCTGACCTGCCAGCCATTCCTGGGAGCGAAGGCGTCGGATTTATTGATGAGATTGCGCCGGATGTAACGAACCTGTCGGAGGGGCAACGAGTCCTGCTGACAGCAGGTGGAACATGGCGCGATGAGATGGTCGGCCCAGCTTCCGCATTTGTTCCGCTACCCCATGACGGCGACGTTGAACAAATGTCCATGTTGACTGTCAATCCCCTAACGGCACACCTCATCCTCACCAGCTTTACAGAATTAAAGCCCGGCGATTGGATCATCCAAAGCGCTGCAAATTCCGCCGTCGGCGAATTCATCATTCAGCTCGCCGCACAGCGGGGCATTAAAACGATCAACGTCGTGCGCCGTGCAAATCTTGAAGACGGCCTCCTGGAATTAGGCGCCGATAGTGTTCTCGTCGACGGGCCTGACCTCGCAGACCGTGTTTCGGCGGTCACCGGCGGGGCGCCGGTCGTCTTCGCGATCGACAGCGTCGCAGGCGAGACTTTTTCACGGCTCGTTGAGTGTCTGTCCTTCGGCAGCACCCTCGTGGCCTACGGGGCCCTGTCGATGCAGCCGCCGCCACTGAATCCCACGTCCATCATCTTCAACGATGTGCGCATTCGAGGGTTTTGGCTCTCAAAATGGTTCGAAACGGCGAGCCCTGAAGACAAACAAGCGGCCTTCGGCGAGGTCATCCAACTTGTCGCCAGCGGTGCAATCAAAGCCAAAGTAGATGCCCGTTTTGCTCTCGAAGACATTAGTGCTGCGGTCACCCGCGCGGCAGAGCCAGGCCGGAACGGCAAGGTGCTGCTGATCCCAGACCACGCCGCGAAGCCTTCGGAAAAACCGTCTTTCTTGGGCAGCCTCGGATTGGGGAAAAAATCATGAAGAGCTTGAACATCCTTGCTGCCTCGACATGTGGACTTTTTGTTTCGTCCACCGCATTTGCCGCCACGAGTTCCAGCCAAGCCCAGCTCACGAATGGAAGCGGCGAAAGCTGGATTGCGCTCGGCATCATCTTGACCTCGATCGCGACAGCTTGGGCGATGAACTACAGCGCGCCAAAGATCCGCGTGTACGGCACGCTCCTCGCTGCCTTTGGCTGTTTCGCGGTGACTGCCTGGTTTATGTTCTTTGTCGTTGGTTCGGGAATTCTTGAGAACCCAAAACCAAATCAAACGCCGATGGACTCAGCGAAGCCAGCGTTCCTGTGGTTGCAGTCGGCTGTCGCGTTTTTCGCTGGCCTGTTGCTGGTGAGAGCAGCATTCCTCCAACGCAACAACGACGAAACACTCGAGCTTACCGCAACGAATGAGGCTGAGCGTTATGGTCGGGTCTCTCGCCTACTGCATTGGACAATTGCGATCCTCTTCATCTCGCTCATTCCAATGGGCATTTTCACTTCAATGATCCCTGAGGATGCCGCCTTCAGAAACGACTATTACATCGTCCACAAAACAATCGGTGTCTTGGTGTTTGTCCTGATCCTGGTGCGCCTCGCCTGGAACTGGCACTCGAAACGCCCGGCTCTGGATCCCTCTCTCAAACCCTGGGAGCGCAAACTGGCGCACAGTGTCCATATCGCTCTCTATGGAATGATGATCGCCTTCCCGATCACCGGCTATGTGATGACCAGCATGCATGGGTTCGGGACATACATTTTCGTGTGGGAGATACCTCCCTTCCTGGACAAGAGCGACGCCTATGTGATTTGGGGCACCTTCCACAAATATCTGCTGCCCTACCTACTCTACATAATTCTAGGCGCACATGTCCTGGGTGCCCTGAAGCATCACTTTATCGACAAGCACCAAAGCGCATTTAAGAGAATGGTGACATAAAATCGCTAGATGGGAGACTCACGGCCTCACACGGGGACGGCAGGTGCATACCCTAATTCAAAAATGGTGGCCCCACCCGGACTTGAACCGGGAAGCCCTTACGGGCGACAGATTTTAAGTCTGCTGCGTATACCAATTTCGCCATGGGGCCCCAGGGAGACCACCGTGCGGCTGCACTGGCGACTCGGAGGCGTGCGCGGCGTCACCATAAAGCCGCAGAGCCGGTTTGGGAACACCGTCGGTGCAGGTCGCCAATCTGAATGATCAGCGATAGGGACGGCCACCGGCGGCAGCGCAAAGGTTGACATAAACAACAATCAAGGAAATATGGATCGGAGGTCCCTGCGCCTTTGAGACATTGGCGAGGGCAATATCTTACCGGAGCAATTGGGCGTCCAGCGCCTGATCCACCAGATGACAAAGCGCCTGCCAATCAATGCTGAAAAGACCATCGGCGTCGCCCTGCATCAGGCGAGTTATCTCTTTAAAACGGCTATGCGCTCGGCATTTCAGGCTGAAGGTCACGACGCGACGCCGGAGGAATTCGTCGCATTGATGCTCCTGCCCGAAGCTGGCATCGACCACGGAGATCTGGTTCAGAAACTCAAGAAAGAGAAAACGAACGTCACCAGACTGCTTGCGCGCATGGAGCGCAAGGGGTGGATCAAACGCACCGTGCACGCGGAGAGCGCTCGGCAGTTAACGATCTTCATAACGCCTTTGGGCGAGAAAACCCGGCTGCGGCTTCTACCACTGGTGCAAAAAATGGCCGGGCGGGCACTCAAGGACATCAAAGACGCAGACGTCGAGACGACACAGCGCACCCTCGCAAAACTCGCTGAAAACCTGATGAACTAAGGCAGCCCGCGAGCGACAAGGCTCAAATTCCCCTCCCACAAATTAATTGTTGATAAATGCAACAATCGTCCATATCTCTATTGTTGTATTTATCAACAATCTATGCAGCAGCGATAAAGGAACGTCTCAAATGCAAGAAGCCATCGTCTTTGCGTGCCTGGTCACAATCATCATGTGGGTGCCCTACCTGGCGGCCGCGGCCGTCGTACAGGGTGTGGGCTCCGTGCTGGGCGGCAATCCCAAATCTAACCCCACACCCCTCCCTGCGTGGGCTCAGAGACTCCGCCAGGCACATGCCAACGCCGCCGAAAATCTAGCGGCCTTCGTCGGTGTTTGTTTTGCCGCGACGCTGGCGGGCGACGTCGAGATGACGGTCGTCGCGGCTGCGTTCATCTACACCTACGCGCGGATCGCCCACTACCTCTGCTACGGCTTCAGCATTCCCTTCTTCCGCACTGTCAGCTTCATGGTGAGTTGGTTCGCCACTTTCTACATCGGCCTCTCAAGCCTCGGATTGATCTGATCAAACAAGTGGCACAGGGCGTCCGACCGTCCGCGTGCCTGACCATAGGAGAAACAAATGATCGTCAAATACGCAGAATTTCTAATCAGGTGGCGATGGCTTGTGATGATTGCGACTATCGTTGCCGTCTTGGGAGCAGCCAGCGGTGGAAGATTTCTAGGTTTCACAACCGACTATCGCGCGTTCTTTTCAGCGGACAATCCTCAGTTGCAGGCGTTTGAAGCCCTGCAGGCAAGCTATGACCGCGCAGACAATGTCGTCTTCCTGATCACCCCTAAAGATGGGCAGGTATTCACCAACGAGACCCTGGCGAGCATAAAATGGCTCACGGAAAAGTCTTGGCAAATCCCCTATTCAACGCGCGTTGACTCCATCACCAACTATCAGCACTCGGAGGCTTTTGGAGATGATCTGGTCGTTGGCGACCTTGTGGCCGACCCGGACACCGCCAGCGCCACCGAGCTTTCTCGGATAAAGGGCATTGCGTTGAACGAGCCCCTCATTGTGAAAAGGATCATCAATGAACAGGCATCGGTCACCGGCATCAATGTGACGATCACCCTTCCAGGCAAGTCGATGACGGAAGTGCCGGAGGTTGCCGCCTATGTGAGAAACCTGGCCCAAGAACTCGAACAGAAAGACTCGAACCTGACCGTAGGCCTCACCGGCATGGTCATGTTCAACAACGCGTTTGGCGAAAATGCGCGCCAGGACATGACGCGGCTGGTCCCGCTCATGTTCCTTGTGATCATCGTGCTGCTCGGGTTTCTCTTCCGCAGCGTCAGCGCGACCATCGCAACGACCTTAATGCTCTTCATGTCCATCCTTGCGGGCATGGGCGCATTTGGCTGGAGCGGATACAAGCTCACGCCGCCATCGGCCTCGGCGCCGAACATCATCCTCACCATCGCTGTTGCCCACACAGTGCACTTTCTCGTCACCTTCCTCGCGACGATGCGCGCCGGTCAGGGCAAAGAGGCTGCGATTGTTCAAAGCCTTCGGGTCAACTTCCAGCCGATCCTCCTGACATCCATCACCACGGTCATCGGGTTCCTGGCGCTGAACACCTCGGAAGTCCCGCCGATCGTGCATCTAGGCAATATCGTTGCCGCTGGTGTGACAGCTGCTTTCATATTGAGTGTCACCTTCCTGCCGGCGTTTATCGCGGTGGTGCCGGTGCGCGTCAAAGCCCGCCAAGACAGCAAACACACAGCGTTCGACTTCATCAGTCGCACTGTCCGCCAGAAGCATAGACCTATTCTGTTGGGCACCGCGGCGCTGACACTCGCCTTTGTGGCCCTCATCCCAAACAACGAAATCAACGATGATTTCGTGACTTATTTCGATGAGAGCACAGAGTTTCGCCAGGATACGGACTACGCGATCGAAAACCTCATAGGCCCCAATAATATTCAGTATGCCTTGCAGGCTGGCGGGTCAGGTGACGTGAATGAACCTGAGTTTTTGGCAGATGTTCAAAAGTTTATTGACTATCTGCACACGCAAGACGAGGTCCACCATGTCTATTCGATCACCCAAACCATGAAGCGGCTTAACCGCAACATGCACGGCGATGAACCAGAGTGGCACCGTCTGCCGGATGACAGAGAACTCGCCGCACAATATCTGTTGCTCTATGAAATGTCGCTTCCTTACGGGCTGAATTTGAACAACCAGGTCAATCTCGACAAATCGGCGACACGGGTCACCGTTGCCTTTGACGCCATGAGTACCAGGCAGATGCTGGATGTCGAACAGCGGTTCGACTCATGGCTCAAAGAGAACCTGCCTCACATTCGCTTCGAGGCATCCAGTTCCAACTTGATGTTCTCCCATATCGGGCAGCGAAGCACGCGCAGCATGATCAGCGGGGCATTGATTGCGATTATCCTGATCTCGGCCATTCTCGTGATCGTCCTACGATCGCTCAAAATCGGGATCGTAAGCCTTGTTCCAAATCTCATCCCCATTGGCATTGCCTTTGGCATATGGGGCCTGATGGTCGGAGAAGTAGGTCTGTCCCTTGCGCCGGTCGTCAGCATGACCCTCGGGATCGTCGTCGACGATACGATTCACTTCCTCAGCAAGTATCTCAGAGGAAGACGGGAACAGGGTTTGGATGCCGGGGAAGCCATCCAATATGCCTTCCGGCAGGTGGGATCGGCCCTGACCGTGACGACCTTCGTTCTAGTCGCAGGCTTCATGGTGCTGACCTTGTCGCCCTTCAGGCTGAATTCCGACATGGGACTGCTGACCGCCATCACCATTGCGGTAGCTCTTATCGTCGACTTCCTCTTGCTGCCGTCGCTGTTGATGGCTGTAGACAGAAAGCGACAAGCTGGTCGGTCTGCTTCCCTACCTGCAAGCTCTGCGGCGGACTAGACCGGTCAGCCGCCTGCCATGCTGGCGGCGCGTCGTGCACAACGGTGTTTTAAGAAGCGTCGTTGTGCATCGGCGTGTCGGCCAGACGGCCACACACCTAAATCTCGAATATTCTGTTTTGAGTCATGCACAAAAGAAAACGGCGGCCCAATGGACCGCCGTCTCTAAATTGAATGCCAACTGGCTTAGTTGACCATGCCCTGCCAGACAGGCCAGCAGGTGTTGCCAGCTGATGCGGCGATTTTGGACTGAGCGTCCTTCGCATCAGAACCATCAGCAGCTTCGACATAGTCGTCTTTACCGGTGCACCAGACATAGAACTGGTGCTTGCCAGCTTTTGACATGCTGTCGAAGTTTGAATCCAGCGCCATCGCACCAGTGCTCATCATCGACATGCCTGCAGCGATCCCCACAATGGCAGCAAACTTCTTCATTTTCGCGTTCTCCCTCAGGGTTTTAGTACCCGCAATTAGTTCGTCTTCGTTGCCCGAGCCTTCAGTCTACTCGAGAGCCCCTCCACTGGAACCCTTTTGCACGAAACAGGATCAAAGATCCCCCTCCATAGCGCACAATAGGAATATATCACGCGCCAGCTTCGTCCAAATGAACCTCCACTTACGAGCATTTCAGTGAGGCACAGTAACGAGTTATGTCAAAGAGTGTACCGAAAATAGCCCCGCGTACAGCTGAAAACTTCGTAATGTTGAGGTTAATGTTGCAAAAAAACGACGTCAAATCGCCTGACTGTCGCTCTTTATCTGGGATTCAAGGTTAAGACGGCACATTTCAACCAGTCCGTTCGACAGGTTTGCCCCCCACCTTGGCCGCCAGGTCAAACGCAGCTTTCACGGCTGCGTCCAGCTCCTCCGATTCGACCGACCTTAAAACCAACGAGGTGCCATACTGCTTGTCCCGAAAGAACGGATAACTGCCGATGCCCACGCTGGGAAATTGTTGCTGAATGGCGCCCAGTTCGTCGGCGACAGCGCTTTCACCGACAAAACAGTCAATGGTCTTGCTGATCATCCGGGCACCGCCCTCAAGCCGGTCGGCCAATGCGTCCATCATCACCTGAACGATGATGGGTATGCCCGCCATGACGAATACATTATCCAGCTGAAAACCAGGCGCCTTGCTCACGGAATTGGGGATAAGTGTCGCGCCTGCGGGGATACGGGCCATGCGCTGACGTGCTTCAGTAAACTCCCCACCTGTCTCCTCATAGTGCCTTGTTAGGATCTCCATGGCTTCTGGATGCTTGTCGATCGACACACCAAAAGCATGAGCGACTGAGTCTGCCGTGATGTCATCATGGGTAGGGCCAATGCCACCGGTCGTAAAGACATAGTCATAGGCGCCACGAAGCGCATTCACGGCCGCTGCAATCTCATCCCGGTCATCAACAACAACGCGCGCTTCCTTCACCTGAATGCCGATATCACCCAGATAGGTCGCAATAAAATTCAGGTTGGCATCCTTCGTCCGCCCACTCAGGATCTCATCGCCAATCAGCAAAACTGCAGCTGTAACCTGGGCCGCCGAGCCGGTTTCGGACATTAGGGAACTCCAAACTGATAAAAGACGCTCCAGCATATAGCTTGCTCGGCGTGGTGACCAAGAGCTTGTCGGATCGCTCACACAAACCTTATGGTGCGCCGCATGAAATTCGCCACGCCGCTCACGAAGGCAACACTGATCAAACGCTATAAGCGCTTTCTCGCCGACATTCGGTTCGAGGATGGCTCAGAGGTCACGGCCCATTGCGCCAACCCAGGGTCTATGATGGGCCTGGCAGAACCTGGTGCCACCGTATGGGTCTCAAAGAGCGACAATCCCAAACGCAAGCTCGCCTGGTCATGGGAGCTGGTGGACGTTGGGTCGTCGTTGGTGGGGGTCCATACCAGCAAAGCTAACGCACTTGTGGAGGCTGCCGTCGCTGACGGAACTATCCCCGAACTGGGCGGCTATGAAACATTAAGGCGAGAGGTCAAATATGGAGAAAACAGCCGAATCGACCTTCTGCTTGAGGATCCGGACCACCCATCGGCCTATATTGAAGTCAAAAGCGTGACGCTGTCGCGAGAGAGAGGCTTAGCCGAATTCCCGGATTCAAAGACGGCTCGCGGCGCAAAACATATGGCAGAACTCGCTGAAATGGCGAAATCGGGTCATAGAGCCGTGGTGTTTTTTCTGGTTCAGCGATCTGATTGCAAAGAGATGCGTGCCGCCGCCGATATTGACCCCAAATATGCGGAAAGCCTGAGCGAAGCGCTTTCGGCAGGCGTTGAGGTCCTGTGCTATTCCTGTAGACTCTCGCCTGACGGAATTGAGCTTGATCGCCGTCTGGAAGTTGCTATCTAAATACTAAAATTGACGTTCCAAGAAAGACCAAACGGCATGATGACCGAACTCGCCGCACATGACATCCAGGAAATGGGCCAGCTGAAGATTCACGGGCCTGAAGCCTTTGAGAAGATGCGTGTTGTCGGCAAACTGGCGGCCGGCGCCCTCGACATGCTGGCGGGAAAGATCGTGCCTGGAATTACCACAGAGCAGATCGACCAATGGGTCTTTGAATATGCCATGGACAATGGATGCATTCCTGCACCGCTACATTATCGTGGCTTTAGGAAGTCCTGTTGCACCTCCGTAAATCACGTTGTCTGTCATGGCATTCCGGGCGACAGAACCCTGCGCGACGGGGACGCGGTCAATGTCGACGTGACCCTCATCAAAGACGGCTGGCATGGGGACACCAACCGCATGTATTACGTAGGCAAGGTCAATCGTAAAGTGGAACGCCTTTGCGACATTACCTACGAAGCGATGATGCGGGGCATCGCCGCCGCAAAGCCCGGTGCAACGCTGGGTGACATCGGGGCCGCGATCCAGACCTATGCGGAAGGCGAGCGCTGTTCTGTCGTGCGCGAGTTTTGCGGCCATGGCATTGGTCGCGTCTTTCATGACATCCCCAATGTGCTCCATTACGGGCGTCCTGGAGAAGGCATGGCGCTTCACGAGGGCATGTTCTTCACCGTGGAGCCGATGATCAATGCAGGCAAAGCTGCGGTCAAAATGCTGAATGACGGCTGGACCGCCGTAACACGCGACCGGTCTCTTTCTGCTCAGTTTGAACATACGATCGGCATCACCGCCGATGGCGCAGAGATATTCACCACCTCGCCCGCTGGGCTTGATCACCCGCCCTATGGCTGACTTGCCCGAACGCGAGATCAAACACGAACCGAAGCCGCACCACGTTGGCCACCGGCAGCGGTTGCGGGAACGTTTTGCCAAGGCCGGCGCGGATGGTATCGCCGATTATGAGCTCATGGAGCTGGTTCTCTTCCGCGCGATCCCTCGCCGCGATGTCAAACCGCTCGCCAAATCCCTAATCGAACGATTTGGAAGCCTCGGGGCGGCACTGGCAGCGGATCCAACGCGTCTTAGCGAAGTGCCCGGCGTAAGCGACACGGTGATTAGTGAGCTCAAGATCGTTCAGGCTGCCGCTCTCAAACTCTCGCAAGCACAAATTCTAGACAGACCCGCCCTCTCCTCTTGGGCAGCGCTCATCGACTACTGCAATGCCTCTATGGCGTACAATGACACAGAGCAGTTTCGGATCCTGTTTCTCGATCGCAAGAATGTGCTCATCGCTGATGAGATTCAGCAGAAGGGCACCATCGACCACACCCCCGTCTACCCCCGCGAGGTCGTGAAGCGCGCACTCGAGTTGAGCGCCTCTTCTTTCATTCTGGTTCACAACCATCCATCCGGCGACCCGACCCCCAGCCAGGCAGACATCGACATGACCCGCCAGATCGTTGAGAGCGCGAAGCCACTCGGCATCTCCGTGCACGATCACCTCGTAATCGGCAAAGGGGCACACGTCAGCTTTAAATCACTGGGTCTTATCTGACAGGTTTCTTGACGGGCCAAGCCGCCCGCTTTATCTCTGAGATTAGCAACGGAGACTTTATGCTAATTGTGAGTGCCCTTCGGTAACCCAGTGTCTAAGCATTTCCAGGAAAAGTGGAAACCGGTTTTCCGTCCGGAAATGCGACAAATAGATATCTGAGAGGTTGCCCCGAGTTCCCGCGCCGCTGTGGGCCGCGCGGGCATGTTGCTTTGTGCGACAGTCAAAACTCCAAGGCACAAAAACAGTGGACATTTCTAAACCGGAGCAGAAGGTGCTCCATGTGATGGCTCAAGGGGGCCGGATCGTTCTCGAACGTGATGATCAGGGCAAAATTGTCGAAGCCATCTGCTTTACCAGAGATGGCTGGGCCCTGACCGGCTTCACCCTCGACCTTTTCAAGAAACTCAAACGCCGGCGCTACATCGCCTCGCGAAATTCAGGGCCCTATCGGATCACCCACCGCGGGATCACGTCCGTTAGGGGCCAGATAGACAATCGCTAAAGCCCCAGTCGGGTGTCCTCATGGACACCCGGCGACTGTCATCCCATTGATTTCACTTGGAAAATTCGAGCGAACAACCAAAGGCCAAACGCACGCTGCGCGACCTCAGACTCAGTTGAGACACTCACCGCGATCTGCTACACCCTGCGCTCTTCTTACATAAGACTGAGAGCAACATGATCCCGCGCTACTCCCGGCAGGAAATGGCCGATATTTGGTCCCCGGAAACCAAGTTTCGCATCTGGTTCGAAATCGAAGCCCATGCCTGTACGGCGCTCGCTGAGCTCGGCGTGATCCCCAAGGAAGCGGCGGAAACCATCTGGGAACGTGGTGGCAAGGCAGAATTCGACGTCGCACGGATCGATGAGATTGAGCGAGAAGTCAAACACGATGTCATCGCCTTTCTCACGCATCTGGCGGAGTTCGTGGGCGACGACAGCCGGTTCGTCCACCAAGGCATGACCTCATCCGATGTGCTGGACACCTGCCTCAACGTTCAGCTTGTCCGCGCCGCTGACCTGCTGCTCGAAGATATGGACGGTCTGCTCGCCGCCTTGAAGCGCCGAGCCTTTGAACACAAAGACGCGATCACCATTGGCCGCTCCCATGGCATCCATGCAGAACCGACAACCTTCGGCGTCAAGCTCGCGCAGGCCTATGTCGAGTTTGAACGCTGCCGCGACCGTCTCATTCAAGCCCGCAAAGAAGTAGCGACCTGTGCGATTTCAGGCGCGGTCGGCACCTTTGCGAACATCGATCCTTATGTCGAAGAACATGTCGCCAAATCCTTGGGCCTAGTGCCGGAGCCTGTATCCACCCAGGTCATCCCGCGAGACCGTCACGCCATGTTCTTTGCCGTGCTCGGCGTCGTCGCCAGTTCCATCGAGCGTCTCGCGACCGAAATCCGCCACCTGCAACGGACCGAAGTACTGGAAGCTGAAGAGTTTTTCTCGAAAGGCCAAAAGGGCTCGTCGGCCATGCCGCACAAACGGAACCCGGTGCTGACCGAAAACCTGACCGGCCTTGCTCGGATCGTCCGCATGTCCGTAACACCGGCCATGGAAAATGTCGCGCTCTGGCACGAACGGGACATTTCTCACTCGTCCGTGGAGCGCATGATCGGACCCGACGCAACAGTCACGCTCGACTTTGCCCTCGTGCGGCTCACCAATGTTGTCGATAATCTGCTGGTCTATCCGGAACGGATGATGGGGAATATGGATCGCCTCGGCGGCCTAGTGCATTCCCAGCGCATTCTGCTGGCGCTGACACAAGCCGGCAGCTCCCGCGAGGATGCCTACCGTCTCGTGCAGCGCAACGCCATGAAGGTCTGGGACAGCTATCAGGTTGCCGGCAGCGCCACGGTCGATTTTCTGGAAGAACTTTTAGGCGATGAAGATGTTCGCAAATATCTCTCTGAAGAAGAGATCCGCGAGCGCTTTGATCTTGGCTATCACACCAAACACGCGGACACGATCTTCAAACGAGTCTTTGGCGCCGACGCCGTCGCAAAGGCAGCCGAATAAACAAGCGTCACACCAGCTCAACACTAACGCTATACTCCCGGGATCACAGCATTCCGGGAGTTTTTTATGCGCCAAGCTTTTGATGGATCCCACCGCCGCCGCATCCACCTATTCCGCCACGGCGACGTGTCCTACGTCGACGACCAAGGCAACCGCGTGGCCGACAGTCGTGCGGTTCCCCTCACCGACTGGGGCCGCGAGCAGGCGGCCGGCATGCGGGCTTTCATGGAAGGCGTCGACATTGATCGCGTCGTCTGTTCCGGCCTGCCCCGCACCCTCGAAACCGCGCAGGGCATTTTCGGAGACCGCGACATCGAAATTGAAGTGGATGCCGATTTTGAGGAGATCAGATCCGATCAGAACCGCTACCAAACCCTGACCGATCTGAATGATGTCGCCTATGCCTTCGCCAAGGCGCATGAGCCTGGCGCTGCCTATGGCGGCGGCGACGTCTTCGCTGATGTGGAAGCGCGCCTTGTAAACGCGATCGGCAGGCTGATTGCGGACCCCAATTGGAAATCTCTTGCGGTCGTTGCCCATGGCGGTGTCAACCGAGCTTTGCTCGGATGGGCGACGGGCGCCGGTCTCAAAGGCTTCTCCGCCTTTGAACAAAACACCTGCTGCGTGAACATCATTGATGTCGACACGCACCCAGAGTCAGGTGACCACCATCGCACGCTTATCCGCGGTGTAAATATCACCGCCTATGATCCCGCCAAAAGAGATGTGCATCTGACAGCGCTCGAAACCATCGCGGATCGCATGTCAAAGAAAGAAGGCACTAAACCTCATCTGTGACATCACTCTGGCAGCGCAAAGGCGACCACCTCGTCGCCAAGCGTCGTGGTTGAGGTCGAGTGGCCACCGGCGGCGATGACCACATATTGACGGCCCTCCCACTCGTAGGTCATGGGTGTTGCTTGACCCCCGCCCGGCAGACGCCCAGACCAAAGTTCCTGGCCCGTCTCTGCATTGAAGGCACGTAGATAGTCGTCCATCGCCGCACCAATAAAGACGAGCCCGCCATCGGTCACCAACGGCCCGCCAAAATTCGGCGTGCCCAACTTCCAAGGGATGGGCAAGGGCGCAATGTCGCGCACGGTGCCGAGCGTCGATTCCCACTTGACCGTTCCATCTGACAGATCAACAGCGTGCAGCACACCGAACGGTGGAGGATTGCATGGGAGCCCCAGCGGCGACAGAAGCAGCTCCCGTTTCATAGCCCACCGTGTGCCCCTCTGAGGAGAGATTTCCTTGTCAGGTTCAGCCGCATCTGCTGCAGCAAGGTCTTCCGCGGGGATCAGCGTGATCACATGCAATGCGCGGCTCGTATTGACATACATGATCTGGGTTTCAGGGTTGAACGCCATGCCGCCCCAGTTCGCCCCACCCCCGGTGAAAGGATACATCAACGTCCCCTCTGGACTTGGCGGCGTGAACAAGCCCTCGTTCCGCAGTGACGCAATCTGATCGCGACAGACACCACGATCCCAAGGCGTGAGTCCCCATGCATCATCTGCCGATATGCTCTGCGGCACCAATGGCGGCGGTGCGACAGGATGCGGCTGCGTCGGCGACAGCCACTCTCCCGCGGGACCGTCCTGCGGAACAGGGCGTTCTTCGACGCCGAAGATGGGCTCGCCTGTCTCACGGTCCAGAACCAAGACAAAACCGGTCTTGGCAACCTGCACGACAACATCGACGGGGCCATCCGGACGCTCAAGGGTGACCAGACTCGGTTGCGCAGGAAGGTCGTAATCCCACAGATCGTGATGAACCGTCTGAAAGTGCCAGACCACCTCTCCCGTTGCGCCATTGAGAGCGACCACAGAATTGGCATAGCGATTATCTCCAGGCCGCTCGCCCCCAAAAAAGTCAGGACTGGGTGAGGATGTCGGCAGGAATACAAGACCTCGGTCTTGATCGACAGACATCGGCGCCCAGACGTTTGCGTGGCCGGTTCTCGCGGCATCCCCGTCGCCCCAGCTCCCGGGTTGCTCCGCCGCCCCACGGGCCACCGGATCAAACTCCCATGTCGGTGCGCCTGTACGAACATTGAACGCGCGCACGGTTCCCTTCGGCGCATCCGCTCTCTGATTGTCCCCCAGCGCAGAACCAACAATAAGAGTGTTGCCAACGATCACCGGTGGCGACGTGATCTGGACCTCACCTGGCCACAAAAGGTGCATACCAGGGTTGATCTGCACCTGCCCACTGTCGCCGAAACCGGCGCATGGGAGACCGTTCTGCGCATCGACGGCGATCAGCCGTGAATCGACGGTCCCCATATAGATCCGCTCGGAACAGTACGCTCCCTCTTCTACATCGCTATCCTTCCAATAGGTCACGCCCCGGCAGACGAACTGATTGGCAGGGCGATATCCGCCTGCCACCTGTGGATCAAAGCGCCATTTCTGTTTGCCCGACGCCGGGTCGAGCGCGATGATTTCATTGAAGGGCGTGCAGAAAATCAGCGATCCCGCCACTAGAATGGGCGTGCCTTCAAAAGCACTGACCTTGATGTCGTCGGGTCGGTTGATCAGGTCCCCGGTGCTGAAGCGCCATGCCTGTTCCAGGTTTTCGACATTTCCGGGCGTGATCTGCGCAACCGTCGAATGACGGCTGCCACCCGCATCCCCGCCATAGTGGGTCCACTCGCTCGCCGACACCGACTCAGAAAATCCCAAGAATCCGACCAAAAGAGCCAAAAACCAGTGGATTTTCATAGGACGCTCCATCTATAATAAATGAATGGTTCATTCATATATGAATTCGGAGTGTGAATTCAAGATGTCGATCGTCTGCGCCCAAACCGGACAACAGGAATCACATGCCGCGTAAACAAGCAACAACCCTCGCCGAAATTGCCGAAGCAGCGCTCGACCACATTTCGCGATATGGCTTCAAACAAACACAGATGTCTGACATTGCCAAAGCGATCGGGACCTCCGCCGGCACGCTTTATCTTTACGTGGAAAACAAGGAGGCTCTGTTGGCGCTGGCGAGCAGGTTCCTTTTGACTCCAGATGAGCTTGAAGCGTCGCCCCTTCCCTTCAAAGCGGTGCCGCGCACGAAACTCGCAAAAACCTTCGCCGAAACCGCAGAGAGATTGGCGAGCTGGCCCAAGCTTGAGCAGGCCATCAAAGATGGGACCAGCGACCCTGACCGGCTCAAAGCTGTTGGATATGAAATGTTTGACCTCATGTCGGCAAATCGTCGCGCGATATGGTTTCTGGACCGGTTGGCCTTTGAGCTTCCTGAATTTGCACCAGTTCAGCTTACATCTGTGCGGGGCCGCACCTTGGGTTTGCTCACAGATCTCCTGGTTGCGACTGGAAAATCGTCCATACCGCCTCACGGTCTCGCCGTGATTGCACGCTCTGCGATTGAAACGCTCGCCTGGTCCGCAATGCACAGACACCGAGAGGGGTTGGATGCACAGCCGATGGACCAGCTGTCGGAGGATGCCATCCGCGATCTGGCGGCCCAGGCCTTTTCGGGAACTCTTCAGGCAGCGCTTCGATAAAAAAACCCGCAATTTGAGTAAATCGCGGGTCTTTGAACTTTGCCGGGAGCGGGATCAGCCTTTGGTCTGAATTTCCTCAACCGCCTTGGCGAGCATTTCGTCCATCGTTCGACGAATCTGGTGATCCGACTGGTCCACGCCCTTCGCATCAAAATCCGCGCGAATCTTGCGGAAAACATCGTCGTCGCCCGCTTCTTTTAGATCCTCTTTGACCAGGTCCTTGCCGTAAGCCTCTGCTTCATCGCCAGACATGCCCATCAGGTCTGCGGCCCAGGCACCAACCAGCTTGTTCCGCCGCGCCTCGGCCTTAAACCGAAGGTCCGCATCATGGGCAAATTTGCTTTCAAAACCTTCTTCACGCTTGTCGAAACCGGACATGGGAGAACCGCTCCTAAATGACTGTTACAGGGCGCGCATCACGCCTCGATGATGTGTTGCTTGCGCTAGGCATACCGGGCCCATTTTGCGAAATCAACACGCAGGTGGTCGCAGTGGTGCCTGGAGACCCGATTTTACCTGAATGTGCCTATTTTTCCAGCATTTCTGCGATATTTTGAGGCTGTGAATCTCTGTTGATCGGATTGTATATGACTGCGCCATGAGATAGGTTCCGACCCAAAGTGACGGGCGAATCCCAATATCTATCGGGGCCCCAAATGCCGCTCCATGCCAAACGCCTTCCGCCGGCGACAGGGCAGAAAGGCGGCCCAAATGATCGGACCTTATCGACATGAGCCGCCGCAGACGGGTTTACGAAGGCAAAGCCAAAGTTCTCTATGAAGGCCCCGAACCCGGGACGCTTGTTCAGCACTTCAAAGACGATGCCACCGCCTTTGACGGGACAAAGCACGAGCTGATCGACGGCAAAGGTGTTCTGAACAATCGGATTTCCGAATTCATCTTCACGCGGCTGAACGAGATTGGTGTCCCCACGCATTTCATCAAAGCGCTGAACATGCGCGAACAGCTGATCCGCGAAGTCGAGATCGTGCCAATCGAAGTCATCGTTCGCAATGTAGCGGCAGGGTCGATCTCAAAACGGCTGGGCATAGACGAAGGCACCGCGCTTCCCCGCTCGATCATTGAATTCTGCTACAAGAACGATGCCCTCGGCGATCCGATGGTCTCGGAAGAACATATCACGGCGTTCGGCTGGGCAAGCCCCCAAGAGATTGATGACATGATGGCGCTGGCGCTCCGCATCAATGACTTCTTGAGCGGCCTCTTCCTCGGCATCGGCATCAAGCTCGTCGACTTCAAAGTGGAGTTCGGTCGCCTGTTCGAAGGCGAGATGATGCGCATTGTCTTGGCAGACGAAATCAGCCCTGACAGCTGCCGCCTGTGGGACATCAACACAAACGAAAAGCTCGACAAAGACCGTTTCCGCCGGGATATGGGCGGGCTGGTCGATGCTTACCAAGAAGTCGCGCGCCGCCTCGGCATCCTCTTCGAAAACGAGACCGGAAAACCGACAGGCCCCACACTTGTAAAGTCCTGAGTTCCTCCTGCTGAAAGTCAAAAGGCAACATGAAGGCCCGCATTAAAATTACCCTCAAAAACGGTGTGCTCGACCCGCAGGGAAAAGCCATCTCTCACGCTCTTGATCAACTGGGCTTCGACGGTGTTGGCGATGTTCGCCAAGGAAAATACATCGAAGTTGATCTGACCGAAACGGACCCGACGAAAGCCCGCGCCGCACTGGAAGACATGTGCGAACGGGTGCTTGCGAACACGGTCATCGAAAATTACGCCATAGAGCTCGACGGAGCGTGACCCTATGAAATCGGCCGTCATCGTTTTTCCCGGGTCGAACCGAGAGCGCGACATGCTTTACGCGCTGGAACAAGTTGGTGGACAGAAGCCACTCACCGTCTGGCATCAAGAAACCTCACTTCCCGAAGTTGATTTGATTGTGCTGCCCGGCGGCTTTTCTTATGGCGATTACCTGCGCACGGGCGCCATTGCGGGCCTGTCCCCCATTATGAAAGCGGTGAAGGAAAAGGCGGACAAAGGCGTCCGCGTTCTCGGCGTCTGTAATGGATTTCAGATCCTGACAGAGACAGGCATCTTGCCCGGCGCTCTGCTCCGAAATGCCCACCTCAAATTTGTCTGCAAAACCGTTGAGCTAGAAGTGGCAACAAACAAAAGCGTGTTCACAAATGCTTACGAGACAGGTCAGGTTATCCGCTGCCCAGTGGCACATCATGACGGCAACTATTTTGCGGATGAGGACACGCTGAACCGGCTTGAGGCCGAAGATCGGATTGCCTTCCGCTATACGCAAGCGACCAACCCCAATGGGTCGATCCGCAACATTGCAGGCATCATGAATGAACAGAAAAATGTGTTGGGCATGATGCCTCATCCGGAAAACCTGATTGAGGCAGCCCAGGGTGGCACCGACGGTCGAGGGATTTTCGAAAGTGCGCTGGAGACGATCGCGTGATCAAAAACGATGTAGAGATTACCGCTGACTTGATCGCCGAACACGGGCTGAAACCCGACGAATACCAGCGCATTCTGGATCTGATCGGGCGAGAACCAACCCTCACTGAGCTTGGCATTTTCTCCGCCATGTGGAATGAGCACTGCTCTTACAAGTCCTCGAAAAAATGGCTCCGCACCCTGCCGACCGAAGGCCCGCGTGTGATTGAGGGACCCGGTGAAAATGCGGGCGTCGTCGACATTGACGATGGCGACGTTGTCGTTTTCAAAATGGAAAGCCACAACCACCCCTCTTTCATTTCACCCTATGAAGGTGCTGCAACCGGCGTTGGCGGCATTCTGCGCGACGTCTTCACAATGGGCGCACGCCCCGTCGCCGCGATGAATGCGCTGCGCTTCGGAGCCCCAGAGAATGAACGCACACGCCACATCGTGTCTGGTGTGGTGGAGGGCATTGGCGGCTACGGCAACTGCTTTGGCGTGCCCACCATCGGCGGCGAAGTGAATTTCGACGCCCGCTATAATGACAACTGCCTGGTGAACGCCTTCGCCGCGGGCCTTGCGAAAGCCGATGGTATCTTCCTGTCGGAAGCAAAAGGCGTTGGTCTGCCCATCGTTTATCTCGGATCGAAAACCGGGCGCGACGGCATTCATGGTGCGACCATGGCGTCTGCCGAATTTGATGATGATTCAGAAGAGAAACGCCCAACGGTTCAGATCGGCGACCCGTTTTCGGAAAAACTTCTGCTGGAAGCCTGCCTGGAACTCATGAAAACCGGCGCCGTCATCGCTATTCAGGACATGGGCGCCGCCGGCCTCACCTGCTCCGCCGTTGAGATGGGGGCCAAAGGCAATCTGGGCGTTCGGCTCGATCTCGACAAAGTGCCCTGCCGTGAAGAAGGCATGACGGCATACGAGATGATGCTGTCGGAAAGCCAGGAGCGCATGCTCATGGTGCTTGACCCGGACAAGGAAGATAAAGCAGCCGCCATATTCAAGAAGTGGGATCTCGACTTCGCCATTGTCGGCGAAACAACCGATGACCAGCGCTTTAAAGTCTACCGCCATAACGACCTCATGGCGGACCTGCCGATCAAGGAACTGGGTGATGAGGCACCGGAATATGATCGGCCCTGGGTCGAAAGCCCGAAGCGCGAGCCCGTGGCCGCAGCGGATGTACCTGCGCCTGATGACCTAGGCGAAGCGCTCGTCAAATTGGTCGGCCTGCCGGACATGTGCTCACGGCGCTGGGTCTGGGAGCAATATGACAATCTCATTCAGGGCAACACCATGGCAGGCCCCGGCGGCGACGCAGCCGTCATCCGTGTGGGAGAAAACGGCAAGGGCCTTGCGTTCGCGGTCGACGTGACACCTCGCTATTGTGAAGCCGACCCGATTGAAGGCGGCAAGCAGGCGGTCGCGGAATGCTGGCGGAACCTGACGGCTGTGGGCGCGGAGCCTCTTGCCGCAACCGACAATCTTAATTTCGGCAACCCTGAAAAGCCGGAAATCATGGGCCAGTTTGTCGGCTGCATTCAGGGCATCGGCGAAGCCTGCTCCGCGCTCGATATGCCCATCGTGTCCGGTAATGTGTCGCTCTACAACGAGACGAACGGCCAGGCTATTTTGCCGACGCCCGCGATTGGCGGCGTGGGACTACTCCCGGATGTTTCGAAGCGCGTGGGCAAGAGTTTCGCCGCAGAAGGCGAGATCATTCTGCTGATCGGCGCCCATAAAGGTCACCTTGGCCAGAGCATCTACCAGCGCGATATTGTCGGTGAGGTGGCGGGCGCCCCGCCGAAGGTGGACCTCGCAGCTGAGAAGAAACATGGCGCCTTTGTACGCACCGCCATCCGCGAGGGCCGCGTCACAGCCGTGCATGACATTTCCGATGGAGGGCTTTTGGTGGCCGTCGCGGAGATGGGAATTGGGAGCAAGATCGGGGCTACCCTCACGCCGAATAAGGACATTCCCCTCCATGCCTGGGCCTTCGGAGAAGACCAGGCTTGTTATGTGGTGACCGTGCCAGCCTCAGCCGCCGAGAGCTTCGTAAAAGACGCACTTTCTGCGGGAATTCCGACACAGGCGATCGGAACCACAGGCGGCAATGAATTGACAGTAGAGGGGTCTCATCCCATATCATTGGCAGAACTCGACGCGGCCTATGAAGGGTGGTTGCCAAACTATATGAGTGCGCCGGACACGCACTAAAGCGTTTCCAGGTGAAGTGGCAACGGTTCACCGTCCGGAAACGCGATAGATAGGAGCAGACCGATGCCGACAGGCCCAAGATCGAGACTGGAGCAAAAGAAATGGCGATGAATGCCAGCGACATAGAACGGCTCATTAAAGAAGGCCTGCCCGACGCCAAGGTTGAGATCAGAGACCTTGCAGGCGATGGGGATCACTATGCTGCGACGGTTATCTCAGCCTCTTTCGCCGGCAAGAGCCGGGTGCAACAACATCAGATGGTTTACAAAGCCCTGAAGGGCAGCATGGACGGCGACCTCCATGCCCTCGCGCTGCAAACATCCGCGCCAGAGGCTTAAGGTTTTAGGAGAGCAAAATGAGCGAAGCAGTAGCAGACCGTATCCGCAACGAAGTCGAAAACAATGATGTTGTGCTCTTCATGAAAGGGACACCTGTGTTCCCGCAATGCGGGTTTTCGAACACGGTCGTGCAGGTCCTCACCTATCTTGGCGTTCAGTTCAAAGGCATCAATGTGCTCGAAGATGACGACATTCGCCACGGCATCAAAGAGTTCTCCGACTGGCCGACCATTCCGCAGCTCTATGTGAAGGGCGAGTTTGTCGGCGGTTGCGACATCATTCGCGAGATGTTTGAGAGCGGCGAGCTGCGCGACTATTTCGGCTCCAAAGACATCGCCCTCGAAACGGCCTAAAGCTCTTTCCGGAAAAACACCCGGTCAAAGCCATTTTGCGGACCGCGGCCGGTTTCGGTGAAGCCGGCACGGCTGTACCAGCCGATATTCTCGGTCATATGCACATTGGTGTAGAGTGTGTAGGCACTGTACCCCTCCTCGCGTAGATGCCCCTCCACATGGGCCAGAAGTTTTGAGCCCAGCCGCTCGCCCTGAGCCTTAGGGTCGACGGCGATATTGTCGAGCACTGGCTCGTCGTCACCCACAATGATGACCGCAAACGCCCGAACCCCGCCCTCATCCCACACAAAGACGGTGTCGCTGGCGATATGATCCGCAAAGTTAGGCCGCATGGGCGCGGGCTCTTGCCCCGTCCGTGCGACATAAGGCTCATAAGCACGAATGGCGATATCCTTTAGACTATCGATATCAGATTCATCAGCCAGCCGAATTGCCACGAAAACCTCCCCGCCATTCATCTGGACGGCGACTCTATTCCTCTGTCACCCCGGCCCCCGAGCCGGGGTCCATGCAACCTACCGATAGTTCCCATGGATCCCGGATCGCTGACGCGTCCGGGATGACAACAGAGTTGATCTGACGCTTGCTATACAGTCCAACAAAAAAGGGGTCCGAAACCGGACCCCTTTGAAATTCTGTATTCGGCGCTCCGCCATCGGCAATTAGCGCGAATAGAACTCAATCACGAGATTTGGTTCCATTTGAACCGGATATGGAATATCCGCCAGCGCTGGGGTCCGAACGAAAGTCGTCTTGAACTTGTCGAGATCGACTTCGAGATAGTCCGGCGTATCGCGCTCTGGGCTCTGAGCCGCTTCAAGGAACTTGGCGTTCGCCCGCATCTTTTCTTTCACTTCGATCACGTCACCCTCTTTCACCCGGTAGGAAGGAATGGTAACGCGCTTGCCATTGACCAGAATGTGGCCGTGGCTGACAGCCTGGCGGGCTGAATAAACAGTCGGCACGAACTTGGAGCGATAAACAACCGCATCAAGACGGCGCTCCAGCAGACCAACCAGGTTTTCACCCGTGTCGCCTTTGATCCGCGAGGCTTCGTGATAGGTGCGCTTGAACTGTTTCTCGGTGATGTTGCCGTAATGGCCTTTCAGCTTCTGCTTCGCGCGAAGCTGCAGACCGAAGTCGGAGAGCTTGCCGCGGCGGCGCTGACCATGTTCGCCTGGACCATATTCCCGGCGGTTCACTGGGCTCTTCGGACGACCCCAGATATTTTCGCCAAGACGGCGATCGATCTTATATTTCGCTTGGATGCGCTTTGTCATCGCTGTTTCCTTGTCTCATATGTAGGAAACGCGCCCTCCTCTGCGGACCCCGGAACTCCGGGAGCCACCGACAGGGGGAACTCAATGCGCTTGAGGCCCCCACGGGTGCGTCGTCAAAAAATACGCGGGCCCCAAAAAGGACCCGCGAACTGGGCGCACTATACTGACGCCCGAGCCAAAGTCAAACCCATGTGTCGCTAGATCCAACCCGTCAGGTGCCCATTCTAAGCCCTTGATCTCCAAAGTAAAATCAGACTCAAGGGCAGTTCACTCTCTGTCCTTCATCTTCTCCAGTGCCCGGCGCTGAGCATGCTTCGTGAGCGCCGAAACGATCCCCCTAAGTGTACGGATCTCCTGCTCTGTGAGCGCGGCACGCTGGAACATGTTCCGCAGGTTCCGCACCATGGCCGGGCGCTTATCCAAGGGCAGCAGAAAGCCCGTATCGTCGAGTTCACGTTCGAGATGATCAAAAAAGCCTTGCAGCTCCTGCTTTGTCGCGGGCCGCGTGCCATTCATGGGCATGTCTTCCGCAGGCGTCGCATCGCTGAGCTGGCTCCACTCGTAGGCCATGAGCAGAACCGCCTGACCTAAATTGAGCGAAGAAAAGCCGGGGTTGAGTGCCGCCGTGATCACTGCGTCTGCCAGAGCCACATCGTCATTGTGAAGACCGGCACGTTCCGCGCCAAACAAGATACCGGGCCGTCCGCCGGCCACCATGGCCGCCTTAAGTCGCCCTGCCCCTTCTTCCGGCGTGTAGACTTCCTTGACCATGTCCCGCGGACGCGCGGTGGTCGCGAGGACATAATCCAGATCTGCGATAGCATCCGGCACTGTGTCGAATAATTGGGCATTCTCGATCACATCAACCGCGCCAGCCGCCGCTTTGAGTGCATGTTCATTCGGCCAGCCGTCGCGCGGCGCAACGAGGCGCAGTTCCGTGATGCCGAAATTCAGCATGGCACGCGCTGATGCGCCGATGTTGGCCCCCAATTGAGGCCGCACCAGAATAATCGCCGGCGCCGGGGGAAGCCCTGCCGTAGCGTTCGCCTTGGAACGGTCAGTTCCTGCCATCAGTTCGCACCATGTCACATCACCTTCATCTCCCCCCAAAAACCAAAAGAATTGAGGGATATTGAGGGGTGATAAGAGATTGGCGCGCTTTTATCAACGTGGCTCAGGTGTTATACGAGGGTTTCAGGTGAGACGCCCTTTTGCCCCCGATTCTGCGAGTGCTGGCATCTCCCAGTCCCGTTCATCAGGAACGGAAAGCGGCGCCCGTCCTGCCATTCGGGCATCTGCTGCGGTCGCAATGGCATAAGAGGTCCTTACGCATGTCCAAAATTAAGGTGGAAAACCCCGTCGTTGAGCTCGACGGCGATGAAATGACCCGCATTATCTGGGCATTCATCAAGGAAAAGCTGATCCACCCCTATTTGGACATCGACCTCAAGTATTACGATTTGGGCATGGAATATCGCGATGAGACCGATGACCAGGTCACCATCGACTCCGCGGAAGCGATCAAGAAATACGGCGTCGGCGTGAAATGCGCGACCATTACCCCAGACGAAGCCCGGGTCGAGGAATTCGGCCTCAAAAAAATGTGGAAGTCGCCCAACGGGACAATCCGGAACATTCTGGGCGGCACCGTTTTCCGCGAGCCCATCATTTGCCGCAACATCCCGCGTCTGGTGCCCGGATGGACGGAGCCGATTGTGATCGGCCGCCACGCGTTTGGTGATCAATATCGTGCAACGGATTTCCGCGTGCCCGGCGCTGGCAAGCTCACCATCAAATGGGAAGCGTCCGACGGATCCGACACGATTGAGCACGAAGTCTATGACTTCCCATCGTCCGGCGTCAGCATGGCCATGTACAACCTGGATGAAAGCATTAGTGACTTTGCCCGCGCTTGCATGAAGTACGGCTTTGATCGCGGCTACCCGGTCTATCTGTCGACCAAGAACACCATCATGAAAGCATATGATGGGCAGTTCAAAGATCTCTTCCAGGAGGTCTTCGACAAGGAGTTCAAGAAAGAGTTCGACAAAAAAGGCCTTACCTACGAGCACCGCCTGATTGATGACATGGTCGCATCAGCCATGAAGTGGAATGGCGGCTATGTCTGGGCGTGTAAAAACTATGACGGCGACGTTCAGTCTGACACCGTCGCTCAGGGCTTTGGCTCTCTGGGCCTCATGACCAGCGTGCTGATGACCCCCGACGGAAAGACCATGGAGGCGGAAGCGGCCCACGGCACGGTGACCCGTCACTACAGAAATCACCAAAAGGGCGAAGAAACGTCGACCAACTCCATCGCGTCGATTTTCGCCTGGACAAGAGGTCTGAAACACAGGGCAAATCTCGACGGCAACGACAAGCTCGGCAAGTTCGCCACCCTGCTCGAAGAGGTCTGCGTGTCGACCGTTGAAAGCGGCTACATGACCAAGGACCTGGCACTTTTAGTTGGGGCTGAGCAGAACTGGCTCTCAACCACCGGTTTCCTCGACAAGGTCTCGGAAAATCTCGACAAGGCCATGTCCAAAGGTCTCTGAGTCACGCAGAAGCTGGGACTAAACGTTTTTCTTCTCTTCTTCGATTTCGCGCTCAAGCTCATCAGTGACGCCGAACGACATATTTCGGGCACGGATCGCATCAAAAATTTTGGCACGCGCTTCGGGATGGCGGCCAATGAATTGCCGAAAGCTTCGCGCGTCGAGCTTCAGCACGTGACATTGCGTGAGGGCGACGATGTCGGCAGACCGGCGGCGATGATCCAGGAGCGACATCTCACCGAAAAAGTCGCCTTCGCCGAGCTGGACGGACGTCTCCTCAAAATCCAAACGCACATTGCCAATGACGATGAAGTACATGGCGTCAGCCGCGTCACCTTGGTGCGCGATCACAACGTCTGAATCAATAACCTGTGCTTCGAGCAGCTCAACAAGATCGACAATCAAGGCGGGCTTAAGCTCCTGAAAGAGCGGCACCCGGGCCACCATACCCCACGAGACAACGAAATCCCGCCGGTGTATCTCCTGAGCGAAGCCGCTGGCGATGATGGCGACAGGCATGGCAAACATGCCGAGCCCAAAAATCATGACCAAAGCCCCGAAGAACCGTCCGAGTGTCGTGACGGGAACAACGTCGCCATAACCCACCGTCGTCAACGTCGCCAACGCCCACCACATGGACTTCATCACCGACCCGAAGGCTTCCGGCTGCACCTGGTGCTCCAGCAAATAAATTCCTGACGCTGAGAAAACCAATAAGCCCAGCATGACGATCAGTGCCGCAAGGATGGCTCGGCGTTCGGAATAGAGCACCCGCCCGATCGTATAAAGGGCGGGGGAATAGCGCGCGAGCATAAGGAAGCGAAACAGCCGGAAGATACGCAGCACGCGCAGGTCAATGGCGATGAGAAAGCTTAAGTAGAAGGGCAAGATGACGATCAGGTCGATCAGCATCTGCGGGCTGAAGGCATAGCCAAGCCTGACCCGCCAGCGGGGCAAGCCTTTGAGCGCAGGATGATCAACCGCCACCCAAAGACGCAACACATATTCGAGCGTGAAGATGCCAATCGACACCGCATTGAAAAGACGCAGCTCTTCGCCCCAGCGGGTCGCAACGCGTGTATCCGTTTCTGCGGCAAAGGCCACGACATTCGCGAGAATCAGCGTGACCATAAACGTGTCGAATATGGCGCTGGGCTTGTCACCTGTCTTGCCTGCTTCCAGCAGAATGTAGAGCCAGCGTCTTGCCTCGGAGACCCTGGTGCCCGAGGCCCTATTCCCGGCTGGGGCCGGATTATCAAGCCGCTCCGGCAAGGCCACCTACGGTTTCTTTGATGGCGGCCAAAGCGGCATCTGCTTTGCTGCCATCGGGGCCGCCGGCCTGCGCCATGTCAGGACGGCCTCCGCCGCCCTTGCCGCCCAGTGCCTCGGCGCCGGTCCGCACCAGGTCTACGGCTGACAACCGATCTGTCAGATCTTCTGTGACGCCAACAGCAATGCCGGCCTTCCCATCATCTCCAAGTGCGATCAGCGCCACGATGCCCGAACCGACGCTCTTCTTCGCATCATCAATCATGCCGCGCAGATCTTTGGGGCTGATGCCCTCCATTGCCCGCGCAATCACTTTGACGCCGCCATGCTCTTCCACTTCAGATGTGTTGCTGCCTGTTGAAGCCCCGCCGCCCATTGCGAGTTTCTTTTTGGCATCCGCCAGTTCGCGCTCAAGGCGTTTGCGCTCATCGAGCAAAGCCGCAACGCGCTCACCCAATTGCTCAGGTTTGGTCTTGAGAACAGCGGCAGCATCAAGCGCGATCCGCTCCTGGTCATTGAGATAGGTGCGCGCGCCCTCCGCTGTCAGCGCTTCGATGCGGCGAACTCCTGAACCCACGGCCCCTTCACTCACGATTTTGAA
This sequence comes from Parvibaculaceae bacterium, assembly GCA_965267265.1. Lineage (GTDB taxonomy): Bacteria > Pseudomonadota > Alphaproteobacteria > Parvibaculales > Parvibaculaceae > Mf105b01. Next base: position 3,132,276 of record OZ253944.1, on the reverse strand, counting down.
CAAGCCGATATCGCCGACGCGGCCTACATGAGTGCCACCGCAAAGCTCAACAGAGAAGCTATTGCCGTCGTCGCGAGGAGAGCCCATGGAAAGCACCCGCACCTCGTCGCCATATTTCTCACCAAAGAGCGCAAGCGCCCCAGCTTCGATGGCATCGTCCGGCGTCATCACCCGGGTCACCACCTCATTGTTGCGCTGAATTTCCGCATTGACGAGCCGTTCCACCTCGGCAATCTCGTCAGTGGTCATTGCTTTGGCGTGGGAGAAATCGAAACGCAATCGATCTGGCCCCACCTGCGACCCTTTTTGGCTCACATGATCGCCTAACACGCGTCTAAGCGCTTCGTGGGCCAAGTGCGTTGCGGAGTGGTTTGCGCGTGTCGAGGTTCTCAAGTGACCGTCGACGCGAAAATCTGCGACCTCGCCGACAGCGAGCGTACCTTTGGTCACCTTGCCGATATGAACGATGAGGTCGCCCAGCTTCCTTTGGGTATCCGACACGGTGAACTCTGTCCCGTCGCCGGTGAACAATCCGCCTGTATCGCCAACCTGCCCACCGGCTTCCCCATAAAAAGGCGTTTGATTGGCGATCACCATGGCTTCATCGCCCGCGGCAACAGTCTCAACAAGGTCACCATCTTTTACGAGTGCAACGATCTTGCCTTCAGCGGCTTCGCTTGTGTACCCAAGAAACTCTGTGGCACCGACCTCCTGCTTGAGGTCGAACCAGAGCGTCTCAGTCGCCGCCTCTCCCGACCCCGACCAATTGGCGCGGGCGGCCTCCCGCTGCTTTTCCATAGCCGCGTCGAAGCCCGCCTGATCGACACTCATGTTGCGTTCGCGAAGCGCGTCTTCGGTGAGGTCGAGCGGAAAGCCATAGGTGTCGTAGAGTTTGAAGGCGACGTCGCCCGGCAGCTCGCCCTGACCGCCCTGCTCCCCGACGGCTTCGTCAAGCAGCTTGAGGCCACGCGCCAGTGTTTCCCGGAAACGGGTTTCCTCGAGCTTGAATGTCTCCGTGATGAGCGCTTCAGCCCGACGCAGCTCAGGGTAGGCGTCGCCCATCTGATGAATAAGCGCCGGCACCAACCGCCACATGAGAGGCTCGGCGACGCCCAAAAGCTGCGCGTGGCGCATGGCACGGCGCATGATCCGGCGCAGCACATAGCCGCGGCCTTCGTTGGAGGGCATCACGCCATCGGCAAGCAGGAAGGAGCATGAGCGCAAATGATCCGAAATCACTCGATGGCTGACACTGTGGGCTCCATCGGGATCGGTATCGGACGCGTGGGCCGACGCTTCAATCAGAGCGCGGAACAGGTCCGTGTCATAATTGTCGTGACTTCCCTGCAGCAGCGCAGCAATGCGCTCCAACCCCATGCCCGTATCAATAGACGGCTTAGGGAGATTGACCCGTTCCCCACCCGCTTGCTGATCGAACTGCATAAAAACAAGGTTCCAGATCTCGATGAACCGGTCGCCATCTTCATCCGCACTTCCGGGAGGACCGCCAGGTACCTTGTCGCCATGATCGAAGAAGATTTCCGAACAAGGCCCACATGGACCGGTGTCGCCCATAGACCAGAAATTGTCTGCGGTGGCTATGCGGATGATCTTGTCATCGCCGAAGCCAGCCACCTTTTTCCAGATCGCTGCTGCATCATCGTCATCGTGATAGACGGTCACCAGGAGGCGGTCTTTGGCGATGCCGTATTCCTTGGTTATGAGATCCCACGCGAACGCAATCGCATCGTCCTTGAAATAATCGCCAAAGGAGAAGTTCCCTAGCATCTCGAAGAAGGTGTGGTGCCGCGCTGTGTAGCCGACATTATCGAGGTCGTTATGCTTACCCCCTGCTCGCACGCATTTCTGTGAAGAGGCCGCGCGGGAATAATCGCGGGTCTCCACGCCGGTAAAGACATTCTTGAACGGCACCATGCCCGCATTGGTGAACAGCAATGTGGGATCGTTTTGGGGTACCAGCGACGCAGACGGCACGCGGGTGTGGCCTTGCTTCTCAAAGAAATCGAGAAAGGTCTCGCGGATCTGATTAACGCCGGTCATTGCGGTCTCACATTCGTCTGCTACTGGAGGCGCGACGTCGAAAAACAACGCCAAACCCTTGGAATCTGGTCTCTTTTTCTAAAGGTCACCAGCGCGTCTGTCTAGCAAAGCAAATGCCCAGAGAAGCTCGAAAAATGAGCCCTGTCGCGGTTTGTTAAACGCCCCATGGCCACCGAAGGTTGGGAATTATCCATGAAAAAGCGGCACCCACCGAAATGCGCGCCGCTTTCAGGTCGAATATGGCGTTTCAGACCTAACCTGCAACTTCCTCCGGCATGCCGTCATCATCGTCGTCCGCGTCGGGACCAACGTCGAGTGCCTCCGCGAGCCCCGCATCCGCCCGGATCGCTGTTTCGATGGCCAGCGCCATGTCAGGGTTTTCCTTCAGGAAGGTCTTCGCATTCTCACGCCCCTGCCCGATCCGCTGGCTGTCATAGGAATACCAGGAGCCGGACTTCTCAACGATCCCGGCTTTGACGCCCAGATCAATGACCTCGCCCATTTTGGAGACGCCCTCGCCATACATGATGTCGAACTCCACCTGCTTGAAGGGCGGCGCCACCTTATTCTTCACGACCTTGACGCGGGTCTGGTTGCCCACCACTTCGTCCCGGTCTTTGATGGCACCAATACGGCGAATATCGAGACGGACGGAGGAATAGAACTTCAGCGCATTCCCGCCTGTTGTGGTTTCCGGGCTGCCAAACATCACCCCGATCTTCATGCGGATCTGGTTGATGAAAATGACCATGCAGTTGGATTTCGCGATTGAGCCCGTGAGCTTCCGAAGTGCCTGGCTCATCAACCGCGCTTGAAGGCCCGGCAGGCTGTCGCCCATATCGCCGTCGAGTTCTGCCCGAGGGGTCAGCGCCGCCACAGAGTCGACAACAACAACATCAACCGCACCGGAGCGTACAAGCGTGTCCACAATCTCCAGCGCCTGCTCACCCGTATCAGGCTGCGAGATCAGCAGATCATCCAGATTGACCCCGAGCTTACGCGCATAGACCGGATCCAGCGCATGCTCCGCATCAACAAAGGCGCAAATGCCATCCTTCTTCTGCGCTTCAGCGACGGTGTGGAGTGCAAGGGTCGTTTTACCACTCGATTCTGGTCCGTAGATCTCAATCACACGACCTTTGGGCAGACCGCCAATGCCAAGCGCGATATCAAGGCTCAAAGACCCGGTGGGGACTGCTTCAATCTCGACCACTTGCTCGTTTTTACCGAGCCGCATGATCGATCCCTTACCAAAAGACCGCTCAATCTGGCTGAGCGCTGCGTCCAGAGCTTTCTGCTTGTCCATATTGTCCTTGCCACGGAGGCTCACTACGTTTTCTTTCTGTTCTCGCGCCATAAGCGTCATCCCCTTATTTCATACCGGCTCTGCGGAAGCAATTAGGGTAAATGTACCTTTTTTGTTCTCATGGGCAAGAAAAAGTTTAAGTCGCTGAATTTATTGGAGTATTGGAGTCGTGTTCTAAACCTGTTCCACAGAATTATGCACAAAGCAATCCATAAAATGTGATGGAGGATTCGTAGTAAGGTCCGCTCATGGAAACTTGGCATCGTTTTAGAGAAGCGTGGGTAGAGACACTTGGTTTAATGCTCAGGGGGCCAGCCCTGGTTGCCTCGGCTGCAGGGGTGGTGTGGTGCTTGGCCGCGATCATTGACTACCAAGTCCGCGGACCGAATGCAGTCGCTGAAGAGCTCTGGATTGCGGTCGTTTATGGTGCTTTCCCAGCTTCACTAGTGTTTTTCGGCGTTCTTAGCTGGCAGTTCTTAGTGGGAGTGCCTCGCAAGAAAGATCGAAAAAAGATCGCGAGCCTTGAGGCCTTGCAACATGAGAATGCTGCCGAAATTGAACGCTTAAGGGCAGCGATCGAGCCAAAGCCAGATATGTCCATTAAAGAGCTGTTTCTTCATGTTTGCCCGCAAGTTCTAGAAGATTCCAATAACGATATTTGGGAAGAGGTAGGGGACGAGATTCGCGACAAACTTCATGAAGGTGCATTTCGTTCATGGGGCCGCCCGGTCCCGCTGGACGGTATTTCCAGTACGGGAAGAGAGTCTTCTCGTGAAATTCCTAAAGACTATTGGGCATACGTTGACGACTGGACCTATTACTTCTTCGCTGACAATGAAAATGCCGCACACACCAGCGTCAGAAACGTGTCGCTGCAAACGCCATATGGTGACATACGAGTAAACAGGTCGGAGGTTCTAGGGATATGGCCATCGAGCCAGTAACAAGCACCCCGCCTACTCCATCGCCTCTTTCACAGCCGCCGCGAGCTGTTTCAGGCTGAACGGCTTGGGAAGGAAGCGGAAGTCGACGGACGGGTCGAGGCTCTTGGCAAAAGCGTCTTCCGCGTAGCCGGAGATAAAGATGATCTTGGTGCCCGGCCGCTTCTCTTGGAGCTGCTTCACCATGGTGGGGCCGTCCATATTGGGCATCACCACATCGCTCACCACAAGATCGATCGTCCCCTCGTGGCTGTCCACGATCTCCAGCGCGACATCCCCACTCTCGGCTTCCAGCACCGTGTAGCCCCGCGTACCGAGTGCCCGGACGGCAAAGGTCCGGACGGCATCTTCATCCTCCACCAGAAGGATCGTGCCTTTGCCTGTGAGATCGGGCGCTGCGGTTTCTTCTGCTTCCGCCTTGCTCTTCGCGGCCGCTTCTTCCTCCGTCTCGAAATAGCGCGGCAGATAGATGCGGAAGGTCGTGCCCTTGTCGACGGTGGAGAAAGCAAAAATATAGCCGCCGGTCTGTTTCACGATCCCATAGACCGTGGAGAGGCCGAGCCCGGTCCCCTTGCTCACATCCTTGGTGGTGAAGAAGGGCTCAAAGATCTTGCCGAGATGCTCTTTCGGTATCCCGCAGCCCGTATCCGTCACCTCAATCAGCACATATTCCGCAGGTGGCATCAGCGCATGATCGAGCGCCTTGGCATCCTCAGCCGAAACATTGGCTGTGCGGATGGTAAGCCGTCCGCCGTCTTCCATGGCATCGCGCGCATTCACCGCCAGATTGATCACCACCTGCTCCAGCTGGTTCTGATCCACTTTCACAAGGCCCAGATCCCGCTCATGGGTGATTTTAAGCTCGACGGTCTCACCCAATAGACGACTGAGAAGATTTGAAAGCTCTGCCAGCTCATCCGTGAGGTTCAACACTTTTGGCCGCAGTGTCTGACGACGTGAGAAGGCAAGCAGCTGTCGCACCAGGTTCGCTGCCCGGTTCGCGTTCTGCTTGATCTGCATGACATCCGCGAAGCTCGGGTCGCCGGCCTGATGACGCGCCAGCAGCAGATCGCAAAAGCCGATAATGGCGGTGAGCAGATTGTTGAAGTCATGCGCCACACCGCCCGCAAGCTGCCCGACCGCCTGCATCTTCTGCGATTGGGCGAATTGCATCTCGAGCGACTTCTGCTCACTTGTATCAATGAGATAGGCGATGATGGAGGGCTGCCCGCCGGTTTCGTTGGAATAGCTGGCAAAGAGCTGAGCCGTCTTTTCGATCTCTTCGCCCTGCTTTTGCTGGAACCTGAGGTCAATCGGCCCGCGAGACCCGCCGGATGAAATCGCACCATCTAAGAACTCTTTGAGCCCTGCCCGATCTTCCTGCACAACCAAATCAGCAAACCGACTGCCCGCGTCGGGCGTTCCCCCAACCAGGGTCACAAATGCCGCGTTGGAACTTCCCAAGACGCCATCCTTGTCCAGCGTGGCGACCCCTATCGGTGCATTGTTGAAGAAACGGGCAAACCGCATTTCCGCATCCCGCAGATGCGCTTCCGTATCATCCTCTTCTTCTCGGAACATCACAACGGACCGCGATGGCCCCGGCATGCCCTCTTCGGTCGGTGCAAAATTCTGCACAATGCGCACCTGGACCGGCCCGTCAGGACCGGCAAGATCGACATCGATGATTTGTGTCCCGTCTTCGCCGTCTTTTTCCTGAACAAACGCATTCACATCGCCCGCGACGAGATCGCTGAACAGGGTGTCGCCGGAGGTCAGTTCCTCGGCGGAGCGCCCAACCATCGTCGCGAACATCTGGTTCACATAGTCAAGCTGGCCAGACTCCTGCGCAGAAAAGAACCCAAACGGCGCATCGTCCAGATAGGCCAGATATTTGTCGCGACCGACCTGCGCCTGCGCTGCGGCAAGTCTTTCTGCCGTCATGTCGCGGAGCAGCCAAATGCTGGCGCCCGACTTGGCCGCCGCGCCCGTCAATGGTTGAACTGCGGCCTTGAACACCCGTTCACGGCCCTGGCCTGCCGGCGGCACAAAGCGAAGTTCTTCCTCATCCGCCAGGCCGAGGCGGGCTGCCTGTGCCAATTGATAAAGCTGCTCGTCGACCCCCGCTTGGCCAGCCAGCAACCGCTCCAGGGGCATTGGGCGGTCCTGTGCATCCAATCCCAAATGCCGATATGCCTGATTTGCAAAAAGAACTGCCCCCCGGCGGTCTGTCACAAGGCAAGGATCTGGCAAGCTTTCCAAGGCATGACCCGCAACACCGGTGACTTTGCCGCGGCCCACGATCGGGCTTGACGGCCGTCCAGCGATCAACGCCACAGTTGAGAAAAATCCGACAGCGACCAAGCCCCCGATCAGGAGGTAGCCGGACGGGCCGGCGTCACTCAGATTGAGGAAGAGAAATCCGCCTGCGGCGCCGGCGAGGAAAAGACCGACAAGCCCAGCCACTCCAAGCGAGCTGCGCCACTGGTTCCGAGCCCCTCCGCCGGAGGCGTCGGTCGGTGGGCGCACAGATTCACTATCTGGTGTTTTCGGGCCTGAAGCAGACTCTCCGCTTCCAGAGGCCCCCGGCCCATCCATCAGTGTGTCGCTCATTGGTCCAGATCTTACCTGCTGAGGTCATAATCCTAAGAGACCGGACAGGTCTCCCGGACCCGGTCGCAATCAATGCCCCAGCGCACCCGAATCACCGAATGCGCTAATTTCTGGACATCTTACTCTTAAGACGCATCACGTAGCCAATAACCTCGGCAACCGCCTTGTAATGTTCCGGTGGAATGGATTCTTCCAGCTCCACAGAGGCATAAAGCGCACGCGCCAGTGGCGGGCTCTCCACAATCGGGACATCGTGTTCTTTCCCGATTTCCCTGATTTTCAGAGCAATGGCATCCATGCCCTTCGCGACACAGACGGGCGCCGTCATGCCTTGGCTGTACTCCAGCGCCACAGCATAATGGGTCGGGTTGGTAATGATGACCGCAGCATCCGGCACCCGGGACATCATACGCTGACGTCCCCGCTCCATGCGAAGCGCTCTGAGCTTGGCTTTGACCGTCGGATCACCTTCCATCTGCTTATATTCGTCTTTGACCTCTTGCACGGTCATCCGCTGTTTCTTGTTCCACTGCGCCACTTCAAACACATAGTCCGCAGCCGCAAGCACGGTCATAATGGCCACCACCATTGCGAGAATTTTGATCGCGATCGATTGAACAAAGGGGAGCAACATCCCCACATCCATGGTCATCAGCACAAGCAGTTGATCACGCATGGGCCAGACAATGAGAAACGTCGCCACAGACACCAAACTCAATTTCACCAGGCCCTTGGCAAAATTCATTAGGCTTTTTGGGGAGAAGAGCCGCTTCAGGCCTTCCTTCGGTGACACTTTTGAGAGCTTCGGCTTCATGTTCTCGGCAGTGAACACTGGCATGTTCTGCACCAGGTTTCCGGCGACCCCAGCGGCGATCAGCAACAACATTGGGACCGCAAGGATCTTCAGCACCGCCAGGCCAATTTGCTGATACACCAGCATCAGGCCATTCTGGTCGACAGCGATATCGTGAGGGTCTGAGAAAAACACCGTGAAGGCACGCGCAAAGTCACCCGACGCACCCGTCGAAGCGATGCCGATGACAAGAGCAGTCGCAATCATAATGAACCAGGTGTTGACCTCCTGACTTCGAGGCATGTCACCTTTTTTGCGGGCGTCCTCCAGCTTTTTGGAGGTCGCCTCTTCGGTTTTTTCTGAATCGTCGGCTTGATCCGCCATAGACCCTCTCCCACAAAACGCCTAGCCCCTCAGGCCAGGAACATGCTCATGCTTTCTTCGAAGAAATTGAGAAACCACATCATCAGCGCGCCCATGAGCACCGCCAGCAATGCAAACCCCAGCAAAATATTGGCTGGCATCGCCACGAAGAATATCTGCACCTGAGGCATCAGCTTGGAAAGAATGCCGAGTGCCAAATAGAAAACCATCCCAAAGACGACAAAGGGCGCGGATATTTGGAGCGCCAATGAGAAAGATCCCGCGACAGTGCCGATCGCTGTTTGAACAAAATCCTCTAGGGGCAAAGCCGCTCCCGGCTTGAAAAGCACATAGCTGTCCCGCATGGCAGCGATAAGGAGGAAATGCAGATCGGTCGCAAAAATCATGGCCACTGCAAGCATGGACAGGAACGACCCGACCAAAGCACTCTGTATCCCTTGCGTTGGATCGACATTCTGCGCGAACGCAAGGCCTGTTTGAAAAGCAATGATGGTACCCGCAACCTGCAAGGCGCTCATAATAAGCCGCGCGACAGTCCCGATCAGGAAGCCAATGGCGATTTCAGAAATCACGCCCCAGGCGATCCCTGACACAGTGGCTGGAACCGGCCCGTAAGCATCGGCCACAAGCGGCATCAGTATCATGGAGATGAGAACAGCAAGGGTCAGCCTTACGCGGCTTGATACACTGACCTCACCAAGCGCTGGCATCAACATAATCATCGTGCCGATGCGGGAGAACACCAACATGAACACATAGGCCGTCGTAGGAGCGAGCTCAAAACTCATACGTTGCCCCCATCAAGGCTGGCACGAAAACGGGGACATCCATTAGCCCGAGACAATTCGGTCAGCAATGTAAGTCATATAGGTACCCAAAGTGGTACCCATGAAGGGGAGCATCACGATGAGGCCGATGAAAATCGCGAGAATTTTGGGGACAAACACCAAGGTCATTTCTTGGATCTGCGTCAACGCTTGGAAGAGCGCAATCACCAGACCGACCCCCAGTCCGATCAGCATCAGGGGCGCTGAGACTTTAAGCAGCACCACAATGCCCTCTCGCCCTACGTCCAAAACTTCCGGTCCAGTCATGCCTCACGCTCCTTTGTAAGTGCCGTTAAATCGGCATCTTCATAATTTCCTGATAGGCCGTAATCACATTGTCGCGGATGGTAACCACTGTCTGGAGAGTAGACTCCGCTTCTGACACGGCGGTGACGACGTCAACCACATCTGCCGTCCCCGCGACCGCAGACGCGGCCTGCTGCTCGGCATTGACACCGGTTGCAGCCATATTCTCCACAACGCCCTTGAGCATGTCGCCGAAACCGCCCTGCGCCGGCGCCGTGCCTGCAGAGACATCGTTGGTGCCACCTAGATCGCTCGCCTGCTTGACGGCGTTCGTGTAGGCGTTAAGTGCCACAGATGTTGGAACAGTCATGACGAGTTTCCTCTAAAGCCCTTGGATCAACGACGTAGCAAATCGAGTGTCTGTGTCATCATGCGCCGGGATGCCTGGATCATGTTGAGGTTCGCTTCATAGGAGCGTTGCGCCTCTTTCATATCCATCGACTCCACGAGACCATTGACGTTCGGCATCTGCACGTAGCCGTTCTCGTCTGCCCCGGGATGCCCTGGCATGTATTTAAGTTCGAAGTCAGCCTGATCGGCAATCGGTTTACCCACGCGGACAACACGCGCATTCAGTTCGCGGTCGAGCTCGCTCTCAAACGTGACAATCTGGCGGCGATAAGGTTCCCCGCCTGGCGTTGTGGCGGCCGATTGGGAGTTAGCGATATTCTCTGCCAGCACACGCATACGTCCGCTTTGTGCCCGCATGCCTGAAGCGGCAATCATCATTGACTTCACAAGATCCATAGCCTGCTCTCCTCAAATACGCTCAGCCCTTACCCAGGGCAATTCTCAACATCCCGACACTCTTCGCATAGAGCCCGGTCACTGTCTGGTAATCCATCTGGTTCTCAGCAGCCTTGATCATCTGCTCTTCGAGCACCACTGAGTTACCCGTTGGGGTGGTTTCAAAATCTGGGCTTCTGACATAAGACGATGAGCTACCACCCGTGCTGCCATTGGCGCTCAGGTGATCACTGTCTGTCCGTGTCGCTGTTAGGACAGGCCTCGAGCTGCGGGTGCGCAGCAGCGCTCCAAAATTGGGCTCTGAAAGGTCTTTCGCGATGTAGTTAGGGGTATCTGCATTCGCGACATTCTCTGCAATCACACGCTGGCGGTCCGACAGCCAATGCATGCGTTCCTTCATCATCGAGAAGATGGGCGAGTCACCAAGAAACATGGATGCGCGTGTCCTGATCATGCACCGACAAGCGGTGCGGGTTGCCGCGTGCTGCAACCCTTTCTGGGATCACGCGAGAGAGAAATTGCGAATTGACACAATCCTTGTGTCGTTCGTTAAGAGCAGTTTCGCGCCACTAGGTAAATTTTGCCTTAATTGGTTTCCCACAGGAGGCGAGCCCGATTTTCCCGAGCCATTGTAACTGCCCAACATTCTGAGACGCTTAACCCGTTCTTAAGCATAAACCCGGCAACATCTGCCCAGTAACGGCACAGAAGCGGCGTTCCTGTTAACCAGTTTTGCCCGCGCGACGTGCCCAGATTTTTTGGGGAATGTTCATGGAACTCAGCGAAATACTCCGCTTCGCATCAGCGCTCATTTTTGTTGTGGGGCTGATTGTCGCCTGCGCCTGGGCTGCCAAGCGTTTTGGTCTGGTGCCAACAGGTCGACAGACATCCCTGAACCGACGCCTCGCCGTCACTGAGACTCTCACCATTGATACGAAACGGAAGCTTGTGATCGTGCGACATGATGACCGCGAACACCTGCTTCTGCTCGGCGAACAAGATACCGTTCTCGACGCGGGCCTCCCTGCCAAAGAGGAACCAGCGATTGAGGCTGCAGCCGAGGTCAAGCCTCTCAACGCTTCAGCTCTCAAAGGCCCGGTGACCGATCAAATGCAAAAGGTCGTCTCTCTCCTTAAGGAGCGCCGCGCGTGATTTTTTCCCCAAACCAAAAACACCTGATACTTGCCGCCCTCGCAGGTGTAGCGGTTTTCCTATTGTCCGCACTTCCAGCGTCCGCAGAAACAATCAACGTAGATTTCTCGGAAGGCTTCGGACTGACCGAGCGCATTGTGCAGATCATCGCGCTCATCACGGTGCTGAGCCTCGCACCGTCGATCCTCATCATGGTCACGTCTTTTGTGCGCATCGTAGTCGTCTTGTCGCTCCTAAGAACTGCGATGGGCGTACAACAATCGCCGCCCAACTCGGTGATCATCAGTCTCGCCTTGTTCCTGACCGCCTTCATTATGGCGCCCGTGTTTGAAACGGCCTATGAGACGGGTATTGAACCGCTCATCAACGAAGAAATCGACATGGGCGAAGCGTTCGACGTTTCTTCAAAGCCCTTCCAGGAATTCATGTTGACGCAGGTGCGCGACAAGGATCTGCAGCTTTTCATGGATCTATCCAAAACTCCGGCGGTAGAAGACCAACAGGATATTCCTCTTCAGGTGATCGTGCCGGCCTTTATGATCAGTGAGCTCAAGCGGGCATTTGAGATTGGATTTCTTATCTTTGTGCCCTTCATCGTCATCGACATGATTGTTGCATCGGTCCTCATGTCCATGGGGATGATGATGCTACCGCCGATCATTATCTCCCTGCCCTTCAAGCTCATCTTCTTTGTGCTTGTAGACGGTTGGCATCTGATCACCGGCTCGCTGGTGCAGAGCTTCGGAACATAGCTAGGCACTCAATCAGGCGATCTCTACACACGCGCGCACCCTTCCCGGCACCACGCAAGTGAGCTAACACTTGATCAATTGATCGCCGTGTCAGAGCCATCCAAAGGCTCTGAGAAGCTCCCTTCCATGCTTTTCACGAAGCTGTCCAGCGTGTCGATGGATGCGACGCTACGAGCGAGGTCTCTAAATGCCACGCCGTCGGCTTGAATAGGATCCGTTACAACCGCGAACGCAGCGGCGTCCGGACTGGCGCTCATCAGGTCACCAAACTTCGCCCGCATACGTTGAAGCCCGATCGCATCGTCATCCAGGGAATAGCTGATTGCGGCCCGCAAGACCTGAAATCGTTCATTCTCGGTAAGCGGAAGTGGATCGCGCCAACGTTCTCCAAGAGCATTTTCGAAATTGTCGGCCGCCACTGACCATTGTTGCGACTCCCAATGAATATTGGCGACAAGGTCAGCGACACCGTCTCCCTCCGTCTCAGACAGAAGGTCCAGCGCGTGGTCGTACAAGCCGAGGTCTGTCAGCGCACGCGCTTCAAGAAGGCGACGTTTATGAGCAAGCTCGTTTGGTAGGCGGACTTGCTTGGTTGACCGAATGGCCCGAAGCGCCGCCGTCGGTTGCCTGTTCATGAGCTCAATCAGGGCAAGCTTGGCGGCAACCTGTGCCTGGGCCGTCCCCTGGAGTCGATTGTCTACCTGATGCCGCAACAATGTGGCGGCTTTATCCAGCAAATCAACAGCAACCATGCGGTCCGCCAGATTGCGAATAAGCGCATCGCCGCGCCGGCCGATCGGTGTCAGTTCGCGAAATTCATAATAGATGGAGAGCGCTTCAATCGGATCCATCTCGTCGGCACCACCGTCGAGGAAGAGATCGGTAAATGTTTCCGTCATGCTAGATGCGACACGCCGTGCACGCTCAGTCTCCGGAAATGTCCCAACGGCCATACGCCAGATTTCCAATCCCTCCGCAACCTCGCCTTTTGCGATAAGCAGCTCGCCCAAGCGTTCAAGAACGGCAAGTTCCAGATCATCGCCTCGCCAAACCAGACGCAGTGCATGAAGCTCATTGACAAGCTCATCATCGCTCATTGCACCCAGCTCATGTCGCAGATTGGCGTGCGCAAATCGTGCTCGGGCCAAGATGGCCCTGCGATCAGAAGTCAGGAGTTGATCATAGATTTCCAACGCTTCATCGGCACGCCCAAGGGCTTCAAACAGACGCGCCCGGGTGAGCTCAGCTTGCTCTGTCCAGCGATCATCGTCAGCGCCAGGGGGAATCCGATCCAGGTTGAATTCGACACTGCCGAGGTCGCCGGTCGCAAGAGCGGCCTCCGCGGCTTTCACCCTGAAAAGCCCCTGAAGGTCGGGTCCATAAATCTCAAACGCTTTTTCGGCCTGCTCGAAAGCAAGGCGCGCGTCCGGCCACTGGGTCAATTCTGCATAGGCTACGCCGCGCCAGAGTGACGAGTGGGGGTCGTCGTCAAGCGCCGGAAATGCAAGGTCGGCGATCGCCTCTTCAGGACGCGCCATCATGATTTGCGCAACGCCACGAAGGGCGCGAAAGCCCGGGTCGTTTTCCAATGTCTCTGACGCCTGGACCGCATCCTGCAGCATCGTGTAGGCTTCGGTTCCCAGCCGATAGCTCAGCAAGAATTTCGCGTATCTTATGCGCGCTTCGGCAACGTCTGCGTCTTCCGCGAGGGCGACTGTGCGTTGATGGAACTGTTTGCGCTCAATAAAGTTCCGACCAGGCGAATAGCGCCACCGCTCAAAATCCATACGGCCAGGAGCCGAGGGATCCCCCACTTGGGAAGCAATCGATGCATTACCCGAATAGTCCGGTCCATCCGCCGCGGACAGGGTCAGACCCGATCCGCGTGAAACCGTGACGCCCCGAGGGGTTTCGCTCACATAAAGGTCGTCAGCGCGCGAAACCATCGCAAGACCTTGAGCCGTGGACAGGGCTTCGAACTCTACAAAGTTACGCGGTGCTGGAAGGCCTTGGGGTGGGCCTTTGGCCGTCACGATTGCAATGGTGTCGTAAACCACGGGATCGCGAACCCAGTGAATATGCCCGACACTCTCCAAGTCAAAAATCACTTGCGGTTCGCCGGTCACACTCCAGGCACGTGTAATGCCAACGGGCCGCGTCGGTTCGACAATCATATCGCCAAGGGTAACGACCCAGCGATTGTCGCGTTCGCCGGCAGTGACGAGCACCCGTTGCGGCGGCGCAAATCGCAACGCACTCGCCCCGTCCAGGTCAACAATCTCCGGATCGCCAAGGCGCTCTCGAACCACCGGCCCGAGTCCAGACAAGTCAAAGTCTGTCCTTCGGTCAAAGACCATCCAAACGCGATTGTCTCTTTGGAAAATCGCGGCCTTGGTTGGCTCCGCCCATGGGAAAGTGAGACGGATGCTGCGTTCTGTTAGGTCGGCTGACACGGGAAGCGCGGTCTGGTCAATCTCAGCAAGGCTTGGAACAGACGCGTCAGCCGCTGCGACACCATCGACACCTCGACCATCGGCAACATCGACATCACTCGCGTCCGCATTGTCAGTTGTTGGCGCTTCGGTGCCGCTGGCAACTCTATCTGGCGGCGTCACGGCGTCGCTGGCCGGATCCGGCGGTGTCTCGAGCTGATTTGCGGGATTGGTTGCCAATGCAGGTTCTTCTTGACCCGCGATTTCAGCCGCCGCGGCCTCTTGCGCGGCCGCAACCCGCTCCGACTCTGGTTCTTCGACGGCGGTTGCGGCTGGCGCGGTCGGCACAGGCAGCAACGGCGCCGGCGGCGCTGATGCCACCGGCCTTACATCGTCGGACCTTGCCGGCGCAACGTCGAGAACGACACTCAAGTCTTCACGAAAATCGCGAACTTTGACACCAGGCTCTGTCTCCACAAACACGGTGAGTCTCCCGCCGGACTTTTCCGCTCTGGCGGATTTGACGAATGCCGGAGGGTCAACGCGCAGCGTGGCAAGTGGAAGATCGGCGATTTGATCAAAGGTGATCGTGATCCGGTTGTCTCTGAACGCCGTCGAGTAAAGAACGGGACGGTCCCACTCAAAAGCGAGCCGCGTAAAGCTCGGCTGCTCACCTACACGAAGGGCGACCTGCGGCAAGTTTTCAACAATTTCAAGCGCCTGGGGCCCAAGTTCTTCAAATTGTGCTGCACGCGCCTGGCGTTCTCTTTCCTCCGCCGCCAAACGCGCGACGGCGCTCTCGGGCAGCGGTGGGGGGTCGCCGGCCCATCCGGGCGCCAACAGATCAATGTAAAGCTCATGTCCAGCTTCACGCGTATGGATTTTGAAATCTGCTTTCATTGCCATGCGCAAGGTACGGTCGTCGGCATCCATCCGAACAAGCGCAAGATAGCGGGGCATGCGGCGCAGCAAATCATCTGTGTTGATCGCAAGCGGCCGTTCGAACGTCAGGACCAGAACGCCAGCGGAAACGAGGGTCTCATATCCAGGCAATCTTGTGTCCGGCGCATCAGGATCCTCTGGCAAGCCCGTGTCAGGCCAGGCAAAAACCAGACGCCCAAATCCATTTTCCTCGGCACCCAACACCCGAACGTCTTCAGCAGCCTGAGCCGGGACCGCCAGACCAACCGCAATAAGTGTCAGGACAAGAATCGACCGCTGAACAAAGGAGACGAGGAAGCATTGCATCACGCGCCCCCTCCCCGTCGATCGCTGATGATGAGCAGCAGAGCATCTCCGGCAAGCCCGGGCGTTACAAAACGTTCTATTGGGCGGGTATACCCGGCCTGTTTCAGCGCCGTTGCAACGCTGTCCGCGCGATCAAAAGCGAGCGTCCAGTCATCCGTAGGGACCGCAGACATCACACTGATCGGGTTGGCAACTCCCGACAGGACGCGAGAGAGGTCCGCAACGACCCCATCGGCAAGCGGCCGAAGTGTACGGCCATCAGAACCAAATGCGAAATCCGGCGCAAACCGGATAACCAGACGTCCATGCTCGACCTGTTGGGATAAAGGCCCACTGTCGCCAATCGGCGCAAGCCCACGGTCGGAAAACACCGCCGAGAGATAGTCCACTGTCAACATAGGTTGAGATGAGCTTTGAATGCGGCGCGCCTCTGGTTGGCTGCTCATCTGATTGATCGGGGAAATGCCTGCTCCCTTACCCACCGCGGCGTTGCCGCGATCACTGAGCGGCGACGACATGGCATAGATCAAGACAAAAAAGGCAACAAGAATGGCTGTGAGGTCAGCAAAGGTGACCAGCCAAAGCGACCCCTCACTCGGGACCTCAGGAGACGTTATCTGAGCGGAAGCCATCACGACGAAGCCCCCGGAAGCGTGAAGAACCGAAAGCTGACATGGTCCTGAGACGCGTCGCTGACACCGACGGCGAGGTGTCCCTCGGGCGTGCCGGCGGCAGACAATAACCGCGCCACGGATGCTGCACGCCGCACGTCCAACCGGTTTTGAGAGGCTGCAGGAACAAGGATCGCGACATGGCGGTTATCCGGCCCAGCCGCGAGCGCGGCACCGAGAGCTGCAAACAATGCGCGCTTGTCAGCCCGAATGGCTGCAGCACCGTCAACAAACAGACCGGAAACATCTAAAGCAAGGTCCAAAGAACCGCCGGTGCGACTGCTCTCCTGCCCGCCAACCTCTAAAAATGCACTGATGATGGCATCGGAAAAATCACCAGACGCTGGCCGCGACCCGGTCTGCAACACTGGCAATGTGCCTCCACTGAGACGACCGGTCTGATCAACAGAACTTGCGTTGAGAGCGCCAAAGGCGTCTTGAATGCCCCCGATCACTGGCCCCACGCGTTGGTCATCAAAGGTCGACCCGGACGTTAGGACGAAGAAAAAGGTAAGCAACATCAAAAACAAGGACAGTTGCAACGTATGCGTACCGTCTGCAGAGGCCGACGCGGCATTAAGCTGCCCATCCGCATTCATCAGCGTGACGCTGGCTTTATGATCTTGATCACTCGCTGCCACGTTTGCCTGCCCGGCTCTTAAGCGCCGTCTGTTTCGCGACCCGACCCCGAATCACTCCCGCTCAACATCAAGGATGCCCCGAAATTGAGGGATTTGCGAAACAACACAGCACACTCCACACCTCAGAGCAGACTAGACAAGAGCCAGTAAAGGTGCCGTTAAGACTGATCAGGTTTTTGGCGGAAATCTGAGGGTTTTCGATGTATTTCCTCGCGCTGAGGACCCAACCCGACATCAGGGAATAGCAGGCGCTTCGTCCAACAGTGATGTCATATCCAGTTCGCTAGGCATCGCACCACCCGTTGCCAGCTCGACTGTCAGCTCCTGCGCCGCGATCGGGTCCATCGCCGCTAGAATGGGCGCCATCTTGCGTTCGCTCATGCGTTGTACGACCTGTATCAAGACATCCATGTCGAGCTGCCCCAGAATACGCGCAGCATCTTTTGGCTTCATATTGGAGTACATGGTCACGAGCGACGCCAACTGTTGTTCCTGCGCCTCTTCCTGCACGCCAAACAGCGCCTCAATACGCCCCTCGATCTCCTTCAACTCATCAATTCGCGCCTGGACCCGGCGTTCCGATGCTTCCAGCAGTCTGGCCTGCATCTGAATATCCCGCTCACGCGCGTCCAGCGCTTTGCGTCGTTGGCTCAAGCTGCGAAGGACGTTTTGTTCTGCGTTGGAGGGACGGTCAAAATCCTCCGGTGCAAGCCGTACCGACGGATCGACCTCAGCAACTTCTGGCGTTGCGGCACCATCCGGCTCAGACTCAGTGTTTTCTGCTGTTTCTGCATCGGCGCTCTCAGCCTCTTCCGCATGAGCTGGCTGAACACCACTCAAAAGCGTCTCAACCCCTACACCGATTGAGATGAGCTTAAGACCCAGCAACGCGGCAGCGCAGACCATCAAGGATGGAAGCAAGCGGACCTGTGGGACCTTGGAAGTTTGAGATGTCATAAGCTGCTACCGCGCGCGTTTAAGGGCATCAAGAAGGGATTGATTGAGACCGTCCTCAAGCCTTCCTGCGTCGGCCGGTGTCATACCAGCCTCACGGGAAGGCATGGGCACATGCCGTTCTTTCATCCGGGGCTTGAGAGCTGCAGGTATTGAGGTCGGGGCCGAAGCGGGCTTCCGCCCCGTTCCAAGGTGCGCCGCGATCTTGCTTCCCGACGCAACCATGACCGAAAGCTCATCGGCCAAAGCGCGAGCATCGCGCATCTGCTGTGTGAGACCATCATCCAGCGCGCCACTCACCTGTTTCATCTGCGTGATGCTGACCTCAGCCCTGGCTGTCGCCGTATTCAGCTGATCAATTGTCTGTTTCAGTCCATCCTGCCCTGATCGCAGGGCCTTGAGTTTCCTGTCCAGAACAGCGCAGTAAAAAATTGTTGCGCCCAGTAAGATGGCAACCAGTCCGTCGAGCAGAAGATCTGTTGGCAAGTTCATCATGACGCAGCCTCATCAGGTCCAGTCTCAGCATCGGCAAACACAGAATTCAGAACCTCCGGAACACCCTGCGTCAGGCGAATGGCTACATTGCCTCCTGTGCGCCCCATCTTGCCCTTCATCAAGGGAATGTCGCCGCACCGCATATCGACGGTCGAGTCAGGCGACGCATTGAGCATGAGTGTCTGTCCGACCTCAAAACCCATGACGTCACCGAGGGTCATTTGCTGTTCGTCAAGAACGGCGTCAATCTGAACCTTGGTCGACCAAAGCTCTGTTGCCAGATGGCCTTCCCAAATGGAGTCCCGACCGAATTTTTCCCCCATGAACATCTGCAGGAGGAGTTCGCGGATGGGTTCCAGCGTTGCATAGGGCAGGAGCATCTCAATACGCCCACCACGGTCTTCCATGTCGATGCGAAGCTTAATCAGGATCGCTGCATTGGCAGGCCGCGCAATCGCAGCGAACCGCGGGTTGGTCTCCATCCGATCAAGTTCAAACGTAACGGGCGACAGTGGCTCAAATGCTGCCTTGGCATCTTCAAGCACCACTTCAATCATGCGCTCGACAAGATTGAGCTCAATCGTTGTATAGGGACGCCCTTCAATACGCATCGCGGCCGTGCCACGGCGCCCGCCTAACAACACATCCACGATCGAATAAATCAGGTTGGAGTCGACTGTGAAGAGTCCATAGTTATCCCATTCTTTTGCCCGAAAGACCGAAAGAATGGCTGGAAGCGGAATGGAATTTAGATAGTCGCCAAAGCGGATCGACGAAATATTGTCCAGGCTGACTTCCACATTGTCAGATGTAAAGTTACGTAAGCTCGTCGTCATCAACCGCACCAGCCGGTCGAAAACGATCTCGAGCATGGGAAGGCGTTCATACGAGACCAAAGCAGAGTTGATGATTGCGCGGATGCCAGTCCGCTCTCCATCGTCATTCTCGTCGACTTCAAAGCCAAGCAGGCTGTCAATTTCATCCTGGTTCAGAACGCGCTCAGAGGCACCATCAGACTCAAGTTCGGACGCACCATCGTCGCCGTCCGCCATAGCGGCCCACTCTTCAGCCATAGCGTCATCATCGCCGCCACCAGCGTCGTCATCACCACCGGCTTCTGCCTCCCAGGCAGCCGCCATTTCGTCCTGATCCAGATCTTCGTCATCCGCCATGGCGGTCTCCAGTATCTGAAGCGAAGTGCATCACTGCACAACGACTTCCTTGAACAAGACGTCGCGCACCTCATGAGGCTCAACAGCCAGGTTGAGGCGGCGAAGTAATTCTTCTTTCATGCGAACGATGGCTGCAGAACCGTCAAGATCCTCAGGCCGCAACTCGCGAAGATAGACTTGAAATCCATCCACAATACGCGGCATCAAGAGTTCAATGTCTGCAAGAATGTCCGCGCTGGGGACCTCCAAAGAGACACGCATCTTTAAGTACCGCGTTGGTCCACTATCGGTGCTGATGTTCACGAGAAACTCTGGCATGTCGTAGAAAACCGGAGGCTCCATCTCCTCCTCGACAACCGCCATCTCTTGGGTGTCGCCGCCGCCAAAAACGCCAAAGGCAAATAACGCACCGATGATGCTACCAATCGCGACAAGCGCCGGAAGAGCGATATAGAGGACCATCACCTTCCCGCTCATCTTCTTCTTTGCGCCTTCCTCTTCGACTTCTTCTTCGAAGTCGATATCGGCGTCGGTATCGCTCATAGCCTCGTGTCCCTCGTTCTCCATCCGTTAAGAAACGGTTGTGAGATCTAGCAATTGGAGACAAATAGTCGCCGATGGTGGTTAACGAAGCGTTGCCGCCCCAGCGCTGTCATCCACACCATCGTCCCTACCGGGCAAATTTTACCGGGCAAGGGCTGCCTTTCGGCGAAGCCTGCCTCTTCGAAACTCCCATAACTCACTGATTTTGCTCGGTTTTACCGTTGGCATGGGCGATGCAATGAGCTTCACCGGGAAACGGGAGCGAAAGCTTCCAGCGGCGGCAAATTGCTTTCGCGAACAAGAGACGGACGAAACAGATGGAAAACGCTCTCCTGATCGGGATGACCCGACAGATGGCGCTCCGGCGAGAAATGTCGATCATCGCGAACAACCTCGCGAACATCAACACGAACGGTTTCAAAGCCGAGAAGCCATTATTCGAACAATACCTGTCCAGAACTGCGTCTGAGGACAGCCCTAACGAAACAATTTCCTTTGTTCAGGACTTCGGCATGCATCGCGACCTCCGCGAAGGTCGCATGGAGGTAACAGACAATCCTTTGGATGTTGCCATTTCCGGCGAGGGCTACTTCAAAATCGATGCACCGGACGGCATCCAATACACACGCAATGGGGCATTTGAGTTGGACGCCCAGGGCAGACTGGTCACCCGTGACGGACACCCTGTCCTATCGGCCGCAGGCACCGGTTTCACCTTTGGGCCCGAAGACGGACAAATCTTGATCTCCGGAGACGGCACAATTTCCACCGATCAAGGTGCGCAAGGGCGTCTCAGCCTTGTGACCTTCGAAGAGGAGCGCAAACTGCAGAAGGCAGGTGGGACATTGCTCAAGACAGACCAGCCTGAAATACCTGTCGAAGAACCGAATGTTCTTCAGGGCGCCATCGAAAGCTCCAACGTACAGCCCATCCTGGAAATGACACACATGATCTCCGTCATGCAGGCCTATCAAAGCACAAACAAGATCGTCGAGAAGAGCGACGAACTTCAACGCCAAGCCATCTCAACATTGGCCAAGGTCAATTAACGATTACCGCCTGGGATTTCACTGAGAAAAAATCAGGCAAGAGAAAGGACCAACCCCATGCAGTCGCTTAGCATAGCCGCCTCAGGCATGATGGCCCAGCAGCTCAATGTCGAGGTGATCTCGAACAATGTCGCCAACCTGAGCACCGTCGGCTTCAAACGTCAGAAAGCCACCTTCCAAGATCTGATGTATCAGGATCTGAAACGTGTTGGCTCGACCTCATCTGACTCTGGAACAATTGTGCCGGCAGGGATTCAGGTCGGTATGGGTGTCCGCACGGCGGCGGTCACGCGCATTACCGCGCAGGGCAATCTCGACATCACAGAGAACAATTATGACCTTGCAATCCAAGGACGCGGTTACTTCCGCATCCAGATGCCAACCGGTGACGATGCCTACACGCGCGCTGGGAACTTCAGCACCAGCTCAACGGGACAATTGGTCACGACGGACGGTTTTACAGTCCAGCCGGGCATCACAATCCCCGCAAACACAATTGATGTGTCGATCAATTCGCAGGGCCTCGTTCAAGTAACACTTGCCGGCCAGACAGACCCACAGACTGTTGGACAATTGGAGCTGGCATCATTTCAGAACCCGGCAGGTCTCGACCCCCTTGGGGACAATCTTTTCATGGAGTCAGCGGCGAGTGGTACGCCGACGACAGGTACACCCGGCGACGAAGGATTTGGGTCGTTACTGCAGGGGTACCTGGAGACGTCAAATGTCGACTCCGTCGCTGAGATCACCAACCTGATCACCGCGCAGCGCGCCTATGAGATGAACGCAAAGATGATTACGGCAACAGACGAAATGCTGTCCGTGACCTCGAACCTCCGCTAACGATAGAAAGTTAAAAGCAGGTCCATCATGACGCGGCTTTCCTTTTCTCAAAGTTGGACTTTGTTGAATGCGGTCCTCGCATTGTGGGTCCTGTTTTCTCTAACTCAAGCTGAGGCCGCCGTTCTACGGCCCCATGTCTCCGTCACAGGTGACACGGTAACCCTTGGCGACTTATTCGACGATGCGGGAACGGCCAGCGATATTGTGATCGCAGCAGCTCCCCGTCCCGGCGCTCCTACCGCGATATCTGTCTCTCGCATTTCCCAAGTAGCGCGCCAGAATGGCATAGCGTGGCGAAACACGCAGGGCCTGACCCGCATCGTCGTTTCGAGATCAGGGGTGCCATTGGCGCCAGAAGTCGCACAAGCAGCCCTTGCGGACGCAATAGCGGAAGAAGCGCCGGCAGTCGCTGCAAGAGGCCTCATCGAAGTGGTGTTCACGAGCGGCGCGGACCGCTTGATGGTCACAGATGATGAAACTCCATCACTAGCGGTCGAACAGGTTACATTCGATAATCGCAGCGGACGCTTCCGCGCCATTGTACGGGTCCCAGCAGACACAACCAATGCTCAGAGATTTCGTGTCACGGGTCGCGCTTACGCCGCCCTTGACATCCCGGTTCTCACGCACCGCATGAGCCCCGGCGATGAAATTACTGAAGCAGATGTTGACTGGGTTCGTATTCCCGCGACCCGCGTCTCGCAGAACATTATCGACGACCCGAAAGACCTTGTTGGCTTTACGCCCCGCAGAAGCCTACGACCCGGCGAGCCGGTCCGCAGCAACGATGTCGAAGCACCTCGCCTCGTCGAAAAGGGATCAATCGTGTCTGTGACCTACAGACTGGCAAACATGAGCCTTTCAACACGCGGGCGCGCGCTGGAAGACGGAGCGCTGGGTGAGATCATTAAGATCGTCAATCCCCGCTCCCATCGAACCATCGAAGTTGAAGTGACAGGCACCAATGAAGCCAAAGTCTCCCCTGTTGGCCTCGTCCGCGTCAGCTCACTCAAGTAAGAACCACCGTAGGAAAGCCGCTTGCAATGACCCAGTTTTCACAAAACCCGCTTTCGAAAGCTTTCACCGCATGTTGTATGGCGCTGGCTATCTCTGGATGCGCCGTGGCTGATCGGCTGTCCGACGTCGGCGCCGCGCCTGCGCTCTCATCAATTGCCAATCCGACGGCGCAGCCCGGATACCAGCCGGTTTCCCTTCCGATGCCGACTCCCGAACGGGCATCCTACCAGCCAAACTCTCTTTGGCGCTCCGGCGCTCGGGCGTTTTTCAAAGACCAGAGAGCGTCGCGCATCGGAGACATTCTGACGGTTCGCATCAACATTGCAGATGAGGCCTCTGTCGACAATGAAACGAGCCGGACCCGCACCAACAGCGAGGACGCCGGACTCGACAGCTTCTTAGGTTATGAATCGGCGTTGAACTCAGTCCTGCCGGAAGCGGTGGTCGCGGGCTCGTTGGCCGATTTTGACAGCGCAAGTTCCAGCGTCGGAACCGGCACAGTAGATCGACGAGAAGAGATTGATCTCACTGTCGCGGCCGTTGTTACGCAGCTCCTGCCAAATGGAAACATGGTGATTGAGGGACGTCAGGAAGTACGCGTGAATTTCGAAGTACGCGAGCTTTTAGTAACAGGCGTTATTCGCCCTGAAGATATCACCGCATCAAACACCGTCGCACACACTCAGATTGCAGAGGCCCGCATTTCCTATGGCGGACGAGGTCAGATCACGGATGTCCAGCAACCCCGCTATGGACAACAGGTATACGATATTCTCATGCCGTTCTGATCAAACGACACCCGAAAAACAAAAAGGCGGGCTCTCCAAAGCCCGCCTTTTCTGTATCCAGGATCGAAAGCTGCTAGTCGTCGCGGTAGACCTTTTCACGGCGCTCGTGACGTTCCTGAGCTTCAATCGACAAGGTCGCAATAGGTCTTGCATCCAAACGCTTCAGGCTGATGGGTTCGCCAGAGTCTTCGCAATAGCCGTATGTCCCGTCTTCGATCCGCAGCAGTGCTGAGTCAATTTTTGACACCAGCTTCCGTTGACGGTCTCGCGTCCGCAGCTCCAGCGCGCGCTCCGTCTCGTTGGACGCCCTATCCGCAATGTCAGGGTGATGCCCCGATTCATCCTGCAGATGTTGAAGCGTTTCCTTGTTTTCCCGGAGGATATCCTCTTTCCAGGCTTCCAATTTGCGCCGGAAATATTCCTTCTGCCTTTTGTTCATAAAAGGCTCGTCTTCGCTTGGCGTGTAGTCCTTAGGTAAGCGAACTGCCATCCTTACTCTCTCTCCCTTATGCGCCGAACCAGTACCAGAACGAAAACCAGACCCATCCAGACCGCTTTCGGGTCTAGAACAGCCTCGAAACGATGAGACGACATGACGCCAGAATGTGAAATCCGGCGCCCCTCGCTCTAGGCGCGGCGGGAGTATATGTAGGTGACCCGACCGAGACAACCAAGGGATACCGGCCGATCGGTGAAATATCTGTGAAATCAAGAGCTTGAGCCAAAAAAAGCCCACGTGAGGCCCCGCATCGGCCGTAATTCAGCACCTAAACCTTGGGACCCGGGGAATCAGCGGGTTTGATCGTACTTTGCAAGCTCTACCCTGGCGCGCAGTTCAATATGGTCCAGAACATTATTAAGGTCCGGGTCATCGATCTCTGAGCGCTCGGTGCTTACATGCGACAGCAGCCGCTGAAGCTTTTCAGCCGGAAGTTCTCCAGCAAGCAAACCGAGCTTGATCTCGTCCAAGACATCCAAGGTTTCCGACGCATTTTCGATGGCGCGCCGACGTCCGGTCAGAGGATCGTCGGGAGCATCTACACCCTGTACTGCTAGAAGAGAGTCTATGGAGGTGAGCGAAGACACGCCATTAGCGGCCTGGCTTGTCTGCGGTCCGGCTGAACCGAAATCAGGGGAAAACACGGCCCCGCTCCTCCCGGCACTCGTTTTTTTGGCGGGTCCCTTGGGCGCCGCTGTCCGCTGTGACGAAACGATCTTCATGCCACTCTCCACTTGCAGCCACCAAATGGTGTCTGGCTGCATTGCATGACGGCAGAATGCAGTCTCGTCACTTAACAGCACGTTAAGCATAAAACACCCGGCAAACTCTGCCGCGCAAACGGCAATCCATGCCTGCGGTTGATCTCTTGATCGAAATGAGAAAAAGGTGGGAAGTCGAAATTTTCCATATGTTTCAATATGTTAACTTCAATTCTGACCTAAGATGGTCATGGCACGATGTTCGCTAGGCTAGACCCAAGAACACGGGCACCCGTGCGCCCGGATATTGAGACAAAGGTCAAAACGCATGCGTTCGTTGGTAAAATGGATCTCTAAGAGTCGCCCGGCACTACTCAGCTTGCTTGGCGCCTTGTTGGTCACATCAGGAACGCTTCTTCCCTCTTCTGCAGAGGCGACGTCGCGCATCAAAGACATCGCAGACGTCGAAGGCATCAGGGAAAACCAACTGATCGGCTATGGACTTGTTGTCGGGCTTGATGGGACGGGCGACTCTTTGAACAACGCCCCCTTCACGCTTCAAAGCTTGACCTCAATGCTCGAGCGCCTTGGCGTGAACACGCGCGATACCGATCTCAATACCGACAATGTTGCGGCTGTTATGGTCACGGCAAATTTGCCGGCTTTTGCGCCCCAAGGAACACGGATCGACGTAACTGTAAGTGCCCTTGGCGACTCCGAGAGCCTACAGGGCGGCACTCTGCTGGTGACGCCGCTGATGGGGGCGGACGGTGAAGTTTATGCCGTCTCGCAAGGCCCCGTGGCCGTTGGCGGTTTCAGCGCAGGCGGCGACGCCGCATCCGTCACCCGCGGCGTCCCCACCAATGGCCGCATCTCCAATGGCGCGATCGTGGAGCGTGAGATTAAGTTCGAAATGGCAGATCTCGGCCTTCTGCGCTTGGCACTGCGGAACCCCGATCTTACGACGGCGCGCCGGATCGCCTCCGCAATCAACGCTTTTCTGGGCCGCGCAACCGCGACAGCTCAAAATCCGACAACCGTCGAGCTGACAATTCCCGCCAGCTACCGGGGGACAGCTGTCGACCTTTTGACGGACATTGAGCAGCTACGCGTCGAGCCGGACACCCCTGCCCGCGTCGTCATAGATGAGTCATCCGGTGTGATTGTTATGGGCCGCGATGTCCGGGTGAGCCAGGTCGCCATCGCGCAAGGAAATCTCACGATTTCCGTGACCGAGACACCCCAGGTGAGCCAACCGAACCCGTTTGCTGAAACCGGCGACACTGTAGTGGTTCCACGCACCGATGTCGGCGTCCAAGACGGCGCGGAACGTCGGTTGGCCGTTCTTGACGGCTCAGTGTCACTGCAAGTGCTTGTCGACGGCCTGAACGCCCTTGGCGTCAGCCCCCGCGATATGATCACCATCCTTCAGTCCATCAAGGCTGCCGGCGCTCTGCAAGCGGAAATAGAGGTGCTCTGATGGCCGCGGATGCTGCTTTTTCAACACCCTTTCGCCTGACGACGCAGATCGCTGAGGCGGACCGCGCGTCGGCGAACGCCCAGAAAACACCCCAAGATACCGCGGAAGCTCGCGACGTTGCGGAGAGCTTCGAAGCGCATTTTCTCGCAACCTTCGTGGACTCCATGTTCGCCGGCATAGACACCGACGGACCTTTCGGCGGTGGGCACGGCGAAACTGTCTTTCGCTCCCTCCTCAATCAGGAATATGCCAGCGCCATGAGTCAATCTGGTGGTGTCGGCATCGCAGATGCCGTTTTCAAAGAAATGCTTAAAATTCAGGAGGCTTCGCAGTGACCAGTCGCCGTCAAAAACGGGCAGATGCCCAAACTCCGCTGGAAATTGTGGATCGGATGATCGTACTCGCGACCCGATTGAAGGAAGTTATGGGCTCCGAAACAGAAGTCCTGAAAAGCCAGGATCTTCGGAGAGTTTCCGAGTTTCATGAGGAAAAAACGCGTCTTTCCAATGAGTTAGCGCTCCAGGTATCGGCCTTGAAGAAGGCGCCGCATCTTGTTGACCGGGCGCCCGCAGAGCGCGTCTCCAACCTCAAAGCCGTCATGAACGCCCTGCATGAGCAATCCGAGCAAAGCAGCAAGTTGCTCGCCGCCGCAAAGTCGGTGTCCGATGGTCTGATTAAGGCCGTTGCGGGCCTTGCAGCCGAAAAACGAGCGCCGCAAACAGGGTACGGCAACAGCGGCGCGATGACTCAAGCACGGCATGGCGGCAATCCCCTATCGCTGGATGCCATGATCTGACGAGCACAGGCCTCACCAACAGGCAGCCTCCTCGAAATTCTCCGTTTTTCCCAGCGTGTCCTTTTCAAGGTGATGAACGCTCTGCGTTAACGCTCTGCTAACTCTAATTTGAGATTTCTAAGACGACGAAACCAGTCTCAGACCAGAGCACAAAACCAGCAAGGATCGCAGGCCCATGAGTTCGACACCTCGACCTGTTCAACCGCACGGTTTGGATATTGACCGAACCATGAAACAGGCGATCAGGTTGCATAAAAAGGGTCGACACGAGCAGGCTAAAAAGCGCTACGACAAAGTTCTGACGGCCGACCCGTCACATGCTGGCGCACTCCATCTTATGGGCGTGCTTGCGCATCAGGCCGGACACAATGATCAAGCGGCAGAGTGGATACGAAAATCCCTGGATGTGGATGGGGGCTTTTCAGACGCTTACTTCAATCTAGCGCTGATACATGAGGCAGAAGACCGGATCGGCGAGGCGGAGGCCTGCTACCGCCAGGCAATTGAGACAGACCCGAAGAACGCTAAGGCGCACCTAAATCTAGGAAACCTGTTGTTTCAACGGGACGACTTTGCCCTCGCGCTCGAATGCTACGACGCGGTTCTATCATTGTCGCCGGCAGATCCGCTCGCCCACAAGAACCGGTCGCGCGCCCTTCGGTCATTGAACAGTGGGGAAGAGTCTTTAGAAGCAGTAGAACGAGCTGTTGAACTTCGGCCGGACGACGCGCTGTTTCAGCTCGAATATGGCAATGCGCTGCGCGACGAAGGTCAGCTCGAAAAAGCTGTCGATCACTTCGAGATCGCTTTGCGTCTTGAGCCTGAGAATCTGAGCGTCCTGTGTAACCTTGGCGGTGTGCTCAAAGACCTAGATCGGCGCGACGAAGCGCAGGAAAAGCTCGAAAAGGCAATAGAAATCAACCCCGAATGCCCCGAAGCCTACGTCAATCTGGCCAACATGGCGTTCGACCGCGAAGAACATCAGGAAGCCATCGATCTGATTGAAAAAGCTCTGAGTTTTCGCGAAGAGTATGCCGAAGCTTATTGTACTCTCGGCCGGGTCCTCGCGGCACAGGCAATGAATGATGAGTCCTTCGCTGCCTTCCAGAAAGCCATTGAGATTTCGCCGAATTTTGCCGAAGCCTACGTCAACCTCGGGTCGGTTATGCAGACCATCGGCCGTCCGGAAGAGGCCCTCCGCGCCTATGAGATTGCCCTCAACCTGAAGCCCAAAATGGACATGGCCTATTGGAACCTGGCCCTTGCCTTGTTGTCTGTGGGTCGATTGGACGAAGGTTGGAGCCTCTTCGGCTATGGCTTCACCAGCAAACAACGTCAGCCACATCGCCCCTTCCCTGGCCTCATCTGGGAGGGCGAAGACATCGGCGACAAAACGCTCTTTGTTTGGCGTGAACAGGGGCTTGGCGACGACATCCGTTTCTCAACGGTCTATCACGACCTGGCGGAACAGGCGAAGAAACTCATCATCGAAACCGACGAACGTCTTGTGCCCCTCTATCAACGTACCTGGCCAAATGCGCTGGTTCGCCCGGAGACGCGCACAAGCACAGGCCTTGGTAATATGAGGGAAGAAGATGTCGACTTTGACCTGACAGCGCCCGCAGGCATGGCGGCATCCTACCTGCGTCGCAGGTTGGAGAACTTCCCAACAAAACCTAAGCCGTTGCAGCCAGATCCCGACGTACAACGCCGCTGCAGAGAATGGTTGGATGGCCTGGGGGCTGGACCGAAGGTTGGCATTGCCTGGCGCTCAAGTCTTATGACCAAAACGCGCGCGCTCTATCACACCAAAGTCACCGATTGGATCGACCTGCTCCGCACCGACGGCCTCACCTTCATCAATCTTCAGTATGACGATGTGGACCAGGAACTCGCCGACCTTAAAGCGGATCACGGAATAACCATTCACCAAATGCCGGATCTAGACCTATACAACGATCTGGATGGCGCCGCCGCTCTGACGTCCTGTCTGGACGCTGTCGTGACCTCGCCGACGTCAGTCGCCGAAATGGCTGGCGCGCTTCACAAAACAACCTTCTGCTATGTCATGACAAAGCATCCGATGCAGCTCGGAACCGACCACTTGCCCTGGTTCCCGGACACACGCCTTTATTCGGTGATTGATATGACCGATCACAGCGAGATGGTCACCCAAGTGACCAAAGATGTACGCGCTCATCTTAGCATTTCAAAGGACTAAGCAATGCCGATCAAACATGCAGAGATGACCGCGAGCTCAGCTCCCAATGCCACGAATGAGCTCATTCAAAAAGGAATCTTGGCGCATCGCCAGGGCAGGTTTGCAGACGCGAGCAAAGCCTACCAGAAGGTTCTGAAAAAGGCGCCGACAGAGCTGGCCGCCCTTAACCTGCTGGCCGATGCTCAACTCAATCTCGGAAAGAACAGCCGTGCCCTCGATGTTGCCTCAAAGGCAATCGCTTTGAAGCCCGACATGCCCGGAACATGGATGGTCAAAGGATCTGCGTTGCGGCGCTTGGGCAAGTTCGACGAAGCCGTCGCGTCGCTTGAAAAAGCACTAGAGTTGAAGCCCGACTATGCCGACGCGCTGATGACCCTCGCAGGCACTCTCCGTGATGCCAACCAACTCGACGCTGCCATCGACGCCTACGAAGATTTGGTTGAAATGGCGCCTGAAATGGCCATGGCCCATTACAATCTAGGCAATGCGCTTGTGTCAGACGGCCAGTTTGATGAAGCGGCTATCGCATTCGAAGATGCAATCGAACACGATCCATCCCACGTTCCGTCCTACATCAACCTCGCAGGCGCGCTGCATGCAAATGATCGGGCTGAGGAAGCGCTCATTGCATCGGAGAAGGCGTTGGATCTGCTTCCAAGTTCCCGAAGTGCCATGATCAATCGAGGTAATGCATTAAAAACCCTCGTCCGCTTTGACGAGGCAGAGCAGCAATACCGCGATGTAATCGCCTCAGATGAGAAAGACGCTGTTGCGCACGACCTGTTGGGGACCGTATTGCAGGGACAGGCTCGGATTGACGAAGCAATCGTAGAATACAGAAGGGCAATTGAGCTCAGACCGCAGGAAACGCTTTTCAAGGGCGATCTTGCAATAGCACTTCTGGCAAACGGCTCGCTGAGTGAAGGCTGGAAGCTCTACGACGCACGTTTCGGACAGGGCGATGCACTCGTTCGCCGCCGGAAAATTGGGATGAAAACCTGGGCCGGCGAGAACCTGAAAGACAAAACGCTATACATCTGGCGCGAACAGGGTGTCGGAGACGACATCCGGTTTGCATCTTGCTTCTCTGACGTGCTCGAACGCGCCAAAGTCGAAGGCGGACAGGTCATCATCGAAACCGATCCTCGCTTGATGACGCTTTACGCCAGATCCTTCCCATCAGCAGAAATTCGCGCCGAAGGTGACGTCAGTTCCGAGGGCGACATCCACTTTGACATCGCCGCAGGGTCCCTGCCCGGTCTGATCCGAAATGACCTGAGCGAATTCTCTGCTACAGGCGGCTATCTGACCCCAAAAGCAGATCAAGTGAACAAGTTGCGGGCGGAAATCGAAGCTCTTGGCCCCGGCCTGAAGGTCGGGATCGCCTGGCGAAGCCGCAATATGGCGGCAACGCGCCGGCGTTTCTACACGGATCTCACAGATTGGAAAGATCTTTTCGGACGGAGTGATATTCAGCTCGTAAACTTGCAGTATGACCGGGTTGATGCGGAGATTGACGATGTCAATGAAAGCTTCGGCGCGCAGATACACTGCGTTGAGGGCCTGGACCTGATGAACGATCTGGACAGCGCCGCAGCTTTGACAGCCGCAATGGATGTGGTCATTTCTGCACCAGTTTCGGTATCCGATATTGCAGGCGCCGTAGGTCGGCCATGCTTCACTTATGGGCCCTACAGACACCCTATGTGCCTCGGGACAGACCGTTTGCCCTGGTATCCGGAAACCACTTGGATCGGCGGCAAATGGAATACGCCGCTTGAGCGATCGGTGGATAAAATTATTCAACAGATCAATAAACTAGCGGAAGCCAAATAGCACGGCGCACCCAGCTTCGCTCGGCAAGAGCATACCAGCGCCCGGCAAAACCTACCCACAACAGGCATATGTTGCCCTCCTCCAAAAGCCTAAAAACACACTAAGTTATTGTTTTTATTGGCTTTTTGAAAGTGGCCCGCCCCTTGCGAAAGTCCTCCTGACGAAAGCCGGCCTTCTGTCGGCTTAGGAGGAAATCATGGTCCGTAGACGGATTAAAAATTGGGATGCAGAAGTGCTGTGTACCAGCGTGCCAATTCGAAACACCGTTTACCGGGCATTAATGATTAACTCCGAGTATACGCATCGTGCCGGAACGGGACAGTTCGGCAAAAGCCCGGAGGGTAAAGACCATGTCTGATGTGGTTTTATCAGGAGCAATTCGCTCAAATCTGCTGAGTTTGCAGAACACGGCGAGCCTGCTCGAACAAACTAACGAGCGCCTCGCGACCGGTTTGAAGGTCAACAGCGCTATTGATGATCCGACCGCCTTTTTCACGGCTCGGAATCTCAACACACGTGCAGCCGATCTGACCAACTTGTTGGACTCAATGGATCAGGCCGTACAGACGCTCAGAACAGCGGATGAGGGCATCGAAGCGCTCACCAAGCTGATTGAGACAGCGAAAGCTACTGCGAACCAGGCACTAGATACACCAATCAACGCCTCATTCGCCGAAGGCCCGCGAGATGCTGTCACAGATCAGACACTGGCGTTGACAGCAGTATTTTCGTCAATCGCATCAACGGAGCAGATCACGATCGCATTTGACGGCGGCACTGCCGTTGCGATCACTGTAGGTGATAAGACTGTCTCGAAATTCATCAGCGCCATTAATGGACTGAGCGGAATTTCGGCAAGCATTACTTCCAACGGTTCTTTCCGAATTGAAGCGGATGACGGCTCCGACCTGGTCATCGCAAGTGGCGTCGGCTCCATTGCAACAGATCTCGGCATCAACGGGACCTTTGACAATGGACAAAACCGCGTACAGTTTGAAAGCGACTTCAACGGCTTGCGCACGCAGATCGACGAACTGGCATTGGATGCGTCCTACCAGGGCATTAATTTGCTCTCAGGCGATGATCTGACTGTGAACTTCAACGAGTCACAGACCAGTCAGCTGACAATCCAGGGCGTCACCTTGAATTCAGCAGGCTTGGGCGTCAACGCCGTCAATACGGATGACTTCACCAATGACGCAACGATCCGCTCCTTTATTGCGGAGCTGGATGGTGCAATCAGCACCTTGCGAGCACAGGCCTCAACATTCGGTGCAAACCTGGGTGTTGTTGAAATCCGGCAAGGCTTCACCGACAACATGGTGAATACTCTGGAAACGGGTGCCGCGCAGCTAACGCTAGCTGATACCAACGAAGAAGGTGCCAACCTTCTTGCCCTGCAGACACGGCAATCCCTGGGCACAACCGCCCTATCCATCGCCGCGCAGGCTGAACAAAACGTGCTGCAGCTCTTCTAAATACATGAGCTGCAACAAATACTGTCCCAAGAACATGGTCTGGGTGGACGAGGCTGCGGCCTCGTCCCCGCCCCCAAGCCCAAATATTGCGGGACACTGATATCTTGGATTCTGCTCGTCCTATATCGGCAGACACCCTGCGTCATCGCGAAGCTGAGTTCCTTATTGCTTCTGCGTCACGCTTAGAGAGCATCAAACCCGGCCAATCTGCTCAGCCCCACCTATCCGAAGCGCTGACAGACAATCTGCACATCTGGAACCTGATCGTTGACAGCATAATGTCCGAACCAGGTTGTCAGTTTTCGACGTCTTTGTGTCTTCAAACCACAGCGTTGGGAGCGACGGTTCTGCGCTACACCCATGCCGCTCTGGAAGAGCCAACAGCGAGCGCACTACACGTTCTGGTCAACCTAAACCGAGAGCTCGCCGCTGAATTGTGCGTTGAGAGCACTTTCGTAACCTAAACAAAGCGTCTCGGGATATCGCGACAATCAAAAAATTGTCGCAATACTTCATTAGCGATACGCCGCTCCCTTCATCGGAAATTAGGAACAGATTTGGCGGAAAACATCAGCCTCTCATTCCTGCGTTCCTATGCGCAAAACTTACCCTCAACAAACCGTATCGATAAACGCCCAGAATTATTTTCGTCCGTTTACGGTAATTTTACCAACGAGCACCATAGTGACGACAGCTCAGGATGAGCGTCGAAAGTTAGTTCCTAGGAAAGGAAAGTACTATGGGTGATATTGTTATCTCACAAGCGGTTCGCGAGAACCTCTCTTCTCTGCAGAGCACTGCAGATCTTCTTTCACGTACAAACAACCGTCTGTCTACCGGTCTTAAAGTTTCAAGCCCGATCGACAACCCAACGTCGTTCTTCACGGCTCAGGGCCTGAATAACCGGGCAGCTGACCTTGGAACACTTCAGGACAATATTGGCCTGGCCGTTGAAACACTGGACGCAGCAGCATCTGGTATCGATGCGCTCTCAACGCTCGTTGAGCAAGCTAAGTCGACTGCCAACTCTGCGCTCAACACCAAAATCGCATCGAACGACTTCACCGCAACTGCCTCAATTGCAGATCCAACAACGGCTCTGACGGCATTTGCGAATGCCGCTTCTACCGAAGCGATTACCATCACGGTAGACGGCGCTGCAACCACCATCACAGCTAACGCTCTGACGGTGTCGAAATTCGTATCAAGCCTGAACGCCATTTCCGGTCTGACAGCTAAGATCTCCGGCACATCGCTGGCTCTTTCTGCCACGAATGGTCGTGAAGTGACGATCGCAAGTTCTGGTTCTGGTGGGTCTCTTGCTTCCGACATCGGTTTCGCAGGAACCTTCAACAATGGTACAAACCGCGACAGCTTTGTCACCGACTTCAACAGTCTTCTGGACCAGATCGATCAGTTGTCAGATGACGCAAGCTTCAACGGTGTGAACTTGCTGGATGGCAACGATCTCACCGTTAAGTTCAATGAAGATGGCTCTTCTTCATTGACCATCTCCGGTGTGACATTTGATGCTGCTGGCCTTGGCCTCAGCGATACTACAACGTCAGCATTTGGCACAGACTCCGGCATTGATGCAGTTGTCACATCACTGGATTCAGCGACCAACTCGCT
This sequence comes from Parvibaculaceae bacterium, assembly GCA_965267265.1. GTDB lineage: Bacteria > Pseudomonadota > Alphaproteobacteria > Parvibaculales > Parvibaculaceae > Mf105b01. The sequence goes on along the minus strand of OZ253944.1, from coordinate 3,097,898 downwards.
GCGGTCACAGTCTTCTACTTTCGGTAACAATCTTGCCGTAGTGGAAAACCGTCAGAACTTCACGGACTCACTAATCAGTGTTCTGGAACGAGGTGCTGGTGGTTTGACCCTGGCTGACACCAACGTCGAGGGGGCAAACCTTCTTGCTCTCCAGACACGTCAGTCCCTGGGTACAACAGCCCTGTCGCTGTCTTCTCAGTCCGACCAGGCTGTGCTGTCGTTCATTCGATAAGCTTTTCTCGACGACATCCGGAAAGGCGGGGGCCCAGGCCCCCGCCTTTTTCGATTCTGATACTGTCTCACCCCTCATCGCGGAAAATCCAATAAGACACGTTCCCTCTTTCGCCAATCTCGCGTAGATTGAGTCGTCAAAAGCTGCTTCAGACACAGGATAGGTCATGGCCCTCAAAGTAGAGCTCAAGCCCGGCGAACGTTTTATCTTAGGCGAAAGTGTGATCACAAATGACGATCAACGCACACGCCTCTTCATTGAAGGCTCCGCTCCGATATTGCGCGAAAAAGACGTGATGCGGGTGGAAGAAGCAAATAGTCCGTGTCAGAAAATTTATCTCTTGGTGCAGATGATGTACCTCTCACCAGAGCCCATCAAGCACCACGACATGTATTTTTCGGTGGTGAAGGAAGTACAGGAAGCAGCACCCAGCACCCTTCCTTACATTGACGCGGTAAACCGGGAAATTTTGAACGGCGCAATGTATAAGGCGCTGAAAGCAGCAAAAAAGCTTATCCAGTATGAATCAGAGTTGATCGCGGGAACCCTCGCAAGCGCCAAAGAAGAAGCATCCGCGGGCAAAACCTAACCAGTCCGCACACACTTTCTTAATCAACTTGCTTAAACGCCCGGTAACTCTAACTCTAAGTCTCAGAGGTCAAACAGGCCCTACCCCGGTCGGATTCAGATTCCCTTAATGCGCGCCGCGCGAGGATGGCTCCAGCTCAGAACGAGCAATCGAGTAAATTCCTAGAAAGGGATATGAGTAATGGGTGATATTGTTATCTCAAGTGCGGTTCGCGAGAACCTCTCTTCTCTGCAGAGTACTGCAGATCTTCTCTCACGTACCAACAACCGTCTGTCTACCGGTCTTAAAGTTTCAAGCCCGATCGACAACCCAACATCTTTCTTCACGGCACAGGGCTTGTCCAACCGGGCATCTGACCTGGCAACGCTGCAGGATGATGTTGGCTTGGCTGTTGAGACGCTGAATGCTGCAGCTGCGGGTATTGATTCGCTCTCAACGCTCGTTGAGCAAGCAAAATCGACTGCCAACTCTGCTCTGAACACCAAAATCAGCTCAAACGATTTCACTGCAACGGCATCAATCGCAGATCCTACGACGGCTCTGACGGCGTTCGCCAACGCTGCTTCTACCGAAGCGATTACCATCACGGTAGACGGCGCTGCAACCACCATCACAGCTAACGCTCTGACGGTGTCGAAATTCGTATCAAGCCTGAACGCCATTTCCGGTCTGACAGCTAAGATCTCCGGCACATCGCTGGCTCTTTCTGCCACGAACGGTCGTGAAGTGACGATCGCAAGCTCTGGTTCTGGTGGGTCTCTTGCATCCGACATCGGTTTTGCAGGAACCTTCGACAACGGTACGAACCGTGACAGCTTCGTTACAGACTACAACAACCTGCTGGACCAGATTGACCAGTTGGCAACTGACGCGAGCTTCAACGGTGTGAACCTGCTGAACGGTGACAACCTGACTGCTACGTTCAACGAAGATGGTTCTTCTTCTTTGACCATTTCAGGTGTGACGTTCAACGCTTCTGGCCTTGGCCTGAGCGACACAACGACGAGCGCATTTGGTACAGATTCAGGGATCAATTCTGTTACGGCAGCTTTGGACTCTGCAACTGCAACTCTGCGCTCACAGTCTTCTACTTTCGGTAACAACCTTGCCGTTGTGGAAAACCGTCAGAACTTCACGAACTCTCTGATCAGCGTTCTGGAAAGTGGTGCTGGTGGGTTGACCCTCGCTGACACCAACGTTGAAGGTGCGAACCTTCTTGCTCTCCAGACACGTCAGTCTCTGGGTACGACTGCCCTGTCGCTGTCTTCGCAGCAGGACCAGGCAGTTCTGTCCTTCATCCGATAAATTCTTATCGGACGCAATCAGAAGGCGGGGGCCCAGGTCCCCGCCTTTTTTGTTCTAAAATTCAACGGAAAACCACAAAACCAGTAGAAAACACCTAATCTTAACCCTGCGCCCCTAAGCTCATTCCACAAAGTTAAGTTGGTTACTGAAGAGTAAAGGCGCTTTGCATGTCCAATCCGGCGCAAGCTTATGGGAATATGGCGAAACTTGGGAATGACCCAAGAGAGCTGGAGGCAAACCTTTTGCTTCGTGCGGCTTCGCAACTCCAAAAGCTTCGAGACAATTGGGAACCGCGGTCGAAAGAGATACTTCCGGCGCTTCATTTCAATCGGCAGCTTTGGTCGATCTTTGCAACGTCAGTGACGGGAGGAGACAGCGAGTTACCGCTGGAAATCCGACAGAACCTCGCCAACCTTTCCCTTTTCGTTTTCAAGCAAACGCTTGAAGTACAAACAAGTTCAGATCCGCAAAAGCTGGACTCGCTGATCAACATCAATCGACAGATTGCAGCTGGCCTGTTCCAAAAGCCAACCACGGAAACGGTAGAAGCCGCAGAGCCGGCGCCCTAACCCACACAGAATCTGAACAAAAAGCCCGGCGCGTCACAAACACCGGGCTTCTCTCATTTCGAAACATTAATTCCTCGGGGAACGCCCTTGCAACCTAGCGGAGGAAGTTCAGCAGGCTCAGCTCGTTTATGCGCGCGGTTACCTGGTATGCAGCCTCCAGCTGTGTCTGGACCACACCCAGTTTCGCTGCGACCTCGTAGGAGTCGGCGTTTTCGACCTCATCAATAATACCTTTGGACACAGAGATTGATCCCTCCGCTTGCTGCTTCGATCCATCGATCTTCGCCTGTAGGAAACCCATCTCCATGAGGGCATCAAGCGGCGAGCGCGTATTGGAATAGGCAACGGTATCAGCCACCCGTTCTACCATCTCACCATAGGCTTCATCTTCCAGCGGGTCTGTGCCTGTATATGTCGTAACCGCTAGGACAGCCGTTGATTTCATCAGATCAATAATGGAACTGTCATCCGCACGAACGCCATAGGAAATCGTCTCGTTTTCACCGATTTTGGCGAGCGCCGGCGCATTGCTGGACGTATCGCCCGTGTACCAGAAGACCGTGTCAGTCTCCGTACCATCGACCAGTCCCGTTGCGGACGTGAGTGGTGCCCCACTCACCCGCTGAGGCGGGTTGCTCTCGAAGAAGTCATTGGCCGCTTCGGCTGCGGAGGCTGCTTTGACCGAGGTCTGAGTGAGTTCCTGCAGCGCCGTGTCAAACGCAGTCTGGAAATTGGCGGCCGTCGCATTTTCATCCACTCCGATCAGGAACTCATTCTCACCTGCGGGAGCGGTTGAGGTCGCAGTCAGGGTCATCGTTTCGCTGGTGCCGTCTGGCATCGTAAACTCAAACGTAATCGTTTCGCCTTGCTGCGGCAGCGTTGCCGTGAAATCGACATCAAGAGATGGCGGTGAACCCGTTGGACCCGTTGCCGTCGTCCCGCTCAATGTTGAGGTCGTGCCGACCAGCTTCGCACCGAAAACACTTGGATCAGCATCTTCAGCCACGGTGAACGTGGCGCCCGCTGTCCCAATTGTGAGACGACCGCGGTTATCCGCGCCCATGTCTGCTTGGGCTCGCTCCGAGATCAAATCTTCCAAACCGGCACGAGTGGTGTCGCCGTAGAGCATTTCGTCTGGCAATGCGACGGGCGGAGAGGCCGTATCGGTGCCGCCGAACATGTGGCGCCCTTCCAGCTCCGTGTTCAGCAGGGATGCAATCTCATCAAACTGCGAGGCAGCAGAAAGCTGCAATTGCGTCTGTCCCGCACCTGTCAAATCGAAAGAGGTTGTGAGCGAGTCTGTCCGCATTGTTGAGGCAATCTCGTCCATGCGCGTGACGGCGGCCGACTGAACATCAAGCCGCAAATTCACCAACTCCATGGTATTGACATACCCTTCAAGCGAGTTGATTTGGTCGCGAAGTGAGAGAACAACGGAAGCATCAGAGCCCAAACCACCATACGTGTCGGCTTTCTTGCCCGTCACAAGCTGGCGGTTCAGATCGTCCTGTGTCGCCTTCAACGAATTGACTTCGTCTTGCATCCGCAATGTTCTGGCGAGGGATGAGATTTCCATGAGTCTACTCCACCTTGGTCTAGCGGCCGATATTCAGCATGATGTCCATCAATTCCTGAACAGTGGTCAGGACACGGGCATTGGCGCTATAGGCTGTTTCAAGAATCAGAAGATTCGACATTTCCGTATCAATATCGACACCAGCGTCAGCATCGAACTGCGCCTGCAGCGTGTCGCGGATGATTTCAAAGGAAGAAACCGCGTTCTCTGCATTCGCGGCCTGCGAAGCCTGATAGTCAACGACGCGCCGAGCAAATGCATCAATTGATCCCTCGAAGGGAGCCGAAGAGCTGCCAATTCCCACATCGGCGGCATAACTGCGCGTATCGTTCGTCAGGCGCTCAATCAGGTCCAAAGGCCGCGTTGGGTCGCCGACATCCGTCGCAGGCGACGTGCCATAGGTCACGAGCAGCGAATTGTCCGCGACGACAGTGTCATTGACTCTGATGCGCTGAGCAATACCGGTTTTCTGACCGCCATTATCGAGGCTATTTGAGTAGATTGTCTGACCATTCCCATCGACAAAAAGAGCCATACCCGTGCCAGAGTCCGTGAGGGAGGTCGGGGTGGTAGTCGTGGACAAAGAATTGATGTCTGAAGTGCCCGCGGCGCCATCATCGACAAATCGCAGGACCGATCCTGACGGGTTCGAAACAACAACTTCGCTGGGAAGAGCGGCATTGAGATCGGTCACGATGTCAGCCATCGACTGCGTCCAATCAATCCCGATAACTGTGTCATTGGGGTTGTTGGTTGCTGTATTGTCGAGAGGCAGGACCGACGGATCTTCGACCTTGACGATGGTCACATTTGTCGTTGTACCACTGATCGTGTAGCTCAGGTTAATCGTGTTGCCAGACAACATGTTGGCCGTATCGACTTCAAACCCGGTCGCCGCGCCAGCGACTGCTGCTGTGCCATCAGTCGTTTCTTCCGATAAGGAGAGAATGAGCTCAGACGCCAGTTCGTCAAGCTGAGCCTGCGATTCAGGAAGTGTTGTGTCGCGCAACTCGATGAGAGCGGCAATCTCACCTGAGCGGAAGGCGCCAGCAGCAATCAAGTCGACCGAGGTCGACCCCGCTGTCAGTGAGACGGTACCGACGGTACGCAGCGCAGGGTCTGTGCTGTAGGCGGACGTTGCATCCATTGTCGTCCGCTCATCAAACGACAACTCTGCAGCCGTCGAGTCGAGCAGCGCAAATCCGCCGCCGGTGAACACGCTGACAGCTCCATCCGAACGGGCAACGACATTAATGTCCATCAGTTCGGACAATCGATCGAGCGCAATATCTCGTTGATCTTCAAGATCAGCAGTATCACCGGTCGTTGCCGTGGCACGAACAATCTGGTCATTGATTGTGGCAATGCGCTTTAGAAGCTCATCTGCTTCCTCGACGCCGGCTGCAATCCCCGCCTCTGCTTCTAGACGCAAGCTCTGTATCAAGTCCGATGTACTGTTCAAGGAGTCGGCGAGGTCATCGGCTTCGTTCATAACATTCGAACGAATTGCGGCATTCTCTGGCGTCGTCGCCATTTCCTGCAACGCATCTGTCAGATCAGCAAGACGAGAGGATAGATCAATGCCTGAATCAGACGAACCCATCGCCGTGTCAATCCGCGCCAGATAATCCGCTGTTGTCTGAGCAGCCACCGTGTCTGCCCGGGCAACCCGAAGCTGTTGCTGTTGCAACAGATCGATTTCCCGCTGCGCGGCCGAATACGCAACACCGATGCTACGTCCGTCAACCAGTTGGTTTTGGGTTGTCAGCGTTTTGCGCGTATAGCCTGGCGTGCTGGCATTTGCGATGTTCCGAGAAACCACATCAATGCCAGCCTGCGAGGCATTGAGGCCGCTAATCGAAGCATTCAGCGCATTGGTAAGTGTCATCGGATTACCATTACTTAGGACAAAGGAACAGGAAGCGGTCCGTCAGAAACTAATTACCGCTTCATATTGAGTGTCTCAGTGATCATCTCATCAGCTGTGGTCACAATCCGTGTATTCGCGGAGTAGGCCTGCTGAGTGATGATCAGCTTCGAAAACTCGTCAGCGATATCGACGTTGGAACCTTCGAGCGCAGCCGAAACAATCGAGCCGCTTGCGCCGGAAAGCGCCTCGCCTGACCCTTGTGTGGAGGCGAAGGCGCCGCCATCAAGCTTCTGAAGCTCATTCGGATCATTGAAACGCACCACCGTCACCTCAGCGAGGTCAACAGATTTACCGTTCGAATAGGTTCCCACGATACGTCCATCGTTGGACACCGCAACCTCCAAAAGCGAACCGGACGCAAATCCGTCTTGATCCAAGGTGTTGACCGAAACCGACCCGTTCGTGTCCTCAAACTGAGTGATGTTTGAGGTTCCATGATCGAGTGTGACGTTGCCGATATTGTTTCCGTCAATTGTGAGGTTTGTGATGGTTGCTGATGAAACGGCCGGCGAAAGCTGTCCGTTCACGAAGACATAATCTTGACCGACATTGTTCCATTTAGCTGCAGTACCGGTAGCAGCGTCATCGGTTTTGTAGAACATGTTCCACGTATCGCTGTCCGCAAGACCTGCAGGACCATCGCCATCCGTATTTTCGATTTTGGCCCAACGGATCTGAACCTGAAGCGGTGCACCCAGATCGTCGTACACGGTGATGGAGCCGCCTGCGAGAGACCGATCCAGGAAGAGCGACTCCTCGTTCGCTTGCACAAAGCCATTACCTGCACCGCCGGTGACAGTGGTCGGGTCGTTGGCAAACGTGCCTTCCAGCAGCAATTCGCTGCCTGCGATCGTGGTATCTGAGTTCACCGTCTCTGGATAGGCAGGAAGGTTGGCCTCGTAATCGATGACGGTTGTCTGGTTTGCTTCGAGGAAAGACCGGTTGATCTGAATAGCAGATGGCACGTCACCCACCGGGTTGCCCGTCGCAATATCGATATCAACGCCCTGCAGATAGTAGCCGGAACTGTTCACGAGATAGCCGTTTCGGTCCATCTCAAAATCGCCCTGACGGGTGTACCGATCGACATCAAGCAGGACCGGCTGATTGTCGAGCGATCCCACAGATTCCGAGACCACAAAAAAGCCATCGCCATTGATCGCCATGTTGGTGGCAACAGAACTGGCATTAATCGCCCCCTGTACATTGTTGGTGTAAGCGGGTTGCGCGTAGGTCGTACCGGGTAAGTGGAAGTTCTGACCGCTGGACGTTACGGAATCATAAAAGCTCGTGTCCGTCCGCTTAAAGCCGGTCGTCTCCGAATTCGCGATATTATCCGAAATGTGGGACAGCGCCGTGGCCTGCGCCCGAATCCCGGAAATGGCTGTCGACATCGCACCGTTAAAGCTCATCAGTCCTATCTCCTTAAACTGCCCCGTGCATAGGGGAACACTCGTTGGACGCTAGGACGCAAAGACTGGGCCAGAGATTTTTTCTATATATTTCAATGTTTTAAGAGATTTTTTGCCCTGTGCAACCAGGCAAAATCAGCGTGTCGCCCGGCAAAATCTGCCGCAGCGTCGGCAACGAATTTAGAGACCTGCTGTTCACTGTTGAGAATAGGCTGCCCGCGCGCTTTTCTGGCCTTTTGCTTGAATGCAGGCGCCGCTAGCCCTAGGTTCTGTGGCAATTATGAACAGGGAACCTGACCGCGCGCGCGGTCAACCAAATTAAGCCGAGGAAGCATGAAGTTCGAAGGTACTAAAGATTATGTCGCAACAGACGATCTGCGGATCGCCGTCAATGCGGCAATCACGTTGGAGCGCCCCCTTCTGATCAAGGGTGAGCCGGGCACAGGTAAGACGGTCCTGGCTGAAGAGATGTCGAAAGCGCTCGATGCAGAGCTCATCACTTGGCACATCAAATCCACCACAAAAGCCCAACAGGGCCTTTACGAATATGACGCCGTGTCCCGTCTCCGCGACAGTCAGCTCGGCGACGAGCGGGTCAACGATATCTCCAACTATATTGAACGCGGCAAATTGTGGGACAGTTTCGAACGCGAAGAGCGTCCGGTGCTCCTGATTGACGAAATCGATAAGGCGGATATCGAATTTCCAAACGACCTGCTCCTCGAGCTCGATCGTATGGAATTCTTTGTTTATGAGACGGGCGAAACGATTAAGGCGTCTCAACGCCCCATCGTCGTGATCACATCAAACAATGAAAAAGAACTGCCGGACGCCTTCCTGCGCCGCTGTTTCTTCCACTACATCAACTTCCCCGATGAAGAGACGATGAAGAAGATCATCGCCGTTCACTTCCCGGACCTTAAAGGACGGCTCATTCAGGAAGCGCTGAACGTTTTCTATGAAATCCGCGACGTTCCCGGCCTGAAGAAAAAACCATCCACGTCGGAACTGCTGGATTGGCTGAAACTCCTGCTGGTGGAAGACATATCCCCGGAAGACCTGAAAGAACGCGATCCGTCGAAGCTCATCCCACCGCTCCACGGCGCCTTGCTCAAGAACGAGCAGGATGTACACTTGTTTGAGCGTCTGGCCTTCCTAGCCCGTCGCGAGCGCAACTAGAGTCTGGGCCACAAAAGGAGACGAACATGTTCGTTAACTTCTTTCATGAGCTGAAAGCCGCCAATGTCCCGGTCTCTTTGCGTGAATACCTCACGCTGCTTGAGGCCATGGACAATAAGGTGATCGAGGACAAGGTAGAGGACTTCTATTACCTCTCCCGCTCCGCCCTCGTTAAGGACGAGCGCAATCTCGACAAATTCGACCGTGTCTTTTCACATGTCTTCAAAGGCTTGGACTCGCTGGAAGAAGGCGACATCGCCCAAATTCCGGAAGAATGGCTGAAGTCACTCACAGAGAAGTTCCTGACCGAAGAAGAAAAGGCCCAGATCGAAGCTCTGGGCGGTTGGGAAAAGATCATGGAAGAGCTGCAAAAGCGGCTCGAAGAGCAGGAAAAGCGCCACGAAGGCGGCAACAAGTGGATTGGCACAGGGGGCACCTCCCCTTTCGGCGCCGACGGCTATAACCCCGAAGGCGTCCGCATCGGCCAGAAGGAAAGCCGCCACGGCAAGGCGGTCAAGGTCTGGGACAAGCGAGAATACAAAAACCTGGACGACAGCGTCGAGCTTGGCACTCGCAACATCAAGATGGCGCTGCGCCGTCTCCGCCGGTTTGCCCGCGACGGCCAGCCGACGGAACTGGACCTCGACGATACGATCAAATCAACCGCGCACCAGGGATATCTCGACATCAAGATGGTCCCTGAGCGCAAGAACAAGATCAATGTCCTGATCTTCTTTGATATTGGCGGCTCCATGGACAGCCATATCAAACTCTGTGAAGAACTCTTCTCCGCTGCGCGCACAGAGTTCAAGAACATGGAGTATTTCTACTTCCATAACTGTCTTTATGAATATGTATGGAAGGACAACCGCCGCCGTCATCAGGAACGGATGGACACCTGGGATGTACTTCACAAATACCCGTCTGACTACAAAGTGATCTTTGTGGGCGACGCCACCATGTCGCCTTACGAAATCACCTATGCCGGCGGTTCCGTGGAACACTGGAACGAAGAACCTGGCGCCATTTGGCTGGAACGCATTCAGCAAATTTATGAAAGCGCGATCTGGCTGAACCCAGTTGCTGAACGCCATTGGGAGTACACCCCCTCCATTCAGGTCATTGAACAAGTGTTCCAGGACCGCATGTTCCCCCTCACCCTGGAGGGACTGGATAACGCCATGAGGGAACTTTCCCGGGCGTCCTAGAGGACAGGCTATGGCGGTCGATGTCGCAAAAACGAACGCCGTCGCGACGCTCACCTTTGACGCCGGCAGGCTCAACATTCTGAACCTGCCGACGGTCACGGCTGTGTTAGAGGCGATACGAGACGTCGAGAACGACGACGCCGTACGATCGCTCGTGATACATGGGCGTTCGGATGCGCTCACTGCCGGCCTTGATCTCTCGACAATTGACGGCAAAAACGATGAAGGTCTGCGCCTCCTCCAGACAATGGGTCACATTCTCGTGGCGCTCCTGACGTCGAAAAAGCGGACCATCGTCGCCACTGCCGGCCACGCGGTGGGGGCCGGCGCCATGATGTTGCTTACCGCAAACTATCGGCTGGGCGCTGACGGGACTTACAAAATCGGGTTTCCTGAGATCACCAACGGAATGCCGCTTCCGAGTGTTCCCATTGAGCTGGCACGCGCCAGGCTCTCGCCCAAATGGTTTGAGCGGTATGCCCTGCTCGGACAGCTGACCGGTCCAGAAGACGCCCTAAAGGCAGGCTTTCTGGACGAAACCTGTCCACTCGCAGACCTTAAGAAGGTCGCAAACGAGCGCGCGATAGAACTCGCCAAAATTACGCCTGCTGCCTACGACACGACCCATCAGCGTGTCCGCGGCGACCTAATCGCACTCATAGCCAAAGAGTTTGCCGCTCCAAGGTAGAGGAGCACCGCTTAGGTCCTCTGTCGGCGCTGCGCACAATAACAAGTCGACGCTCCTAGAAGGCACTCAGGTGTTACTGAGGAACCGCGCGACCTGATCCGCAACATCATCTGGTGCATCCTCAGGGCTATAATGCCCGACACCCTCAAGACGGCGAACTTGTCCATTTGGAAAAGCTTGCTCAAAGAGGGGGAGAAACTGGTCGGCATATAAGGTCCGGTCCGCCTCGCCCCAAAGAGCAAGGGCTGGTTTGGCAGACAGCACCTCAGCAATTTCAGAACTTGGTTCTTCGAACCTGTGCTTCCCGAGGGCAAACCCTTTCGCCCATCCAATAGCGCCGATCGTATGTTGCGGCGTTGGAAAGGGTGCGCGATAGGCAGCGAGCCAAGTGTCAGTGATAATATCGTTCCGTTCAAAACCGTTTAACTTAAGGGTCGACAGAATATTGTAGTCGAGGTGCCCCAGCACCTGTTCAAGCGTCCCATCTTCCACCGCTTTGCCAATCCATTGAAACCAGGGCGCTTTGGAGACATTCGTTGTGAGCCTATCCGCCAAATCTGCCTGACCCAGCGGTGTGGGTCCGTTCACAGAGACGATGCGCTTAATCCGGTCAGGATGACGAATAGCGAGCCCCATGCCCACCGGCCCGCCAAAGTCGTGCATCACCAACGTGATCTCATGCAGGTCCTCGCTCAATACAAAACGCTCCAGATTGTCGATGTGATCCTGTAACCAATAGCTCCTGTCCTGCGGCGCCGCACTTTTGCCAAAGCCCATATGATCGACCGCGATAACGCGCGCATGGTCCGCCCACCGGGAAATTTGATGGCGGAACAAATAGCCCCAGGTCGGCTCACCATGCAAAAGAAGGAGCGTTTCGTCCCCCCTTCCTTCATCGATGTAATGCATCGGAAATCCAGCGGCATGGCTGTAGCGTGCCTGAAACGGCCAGGTGCCAGAAAAGGTCTCCCTGGCATCAACGGCAGGAACAGGATTGTTTGTGCTCTTCACGTCTGCCTGGTCAAGGTCTTGAGCTACCAATCGCGAGGTCGAAAAAAGGGCGGAAATGAAAGCGATCGAGCCCAGCAACGTCCGGCGCGACGGGTGAGTATGATCTTGGTCGAACATAGTTGCTCTCCTTCATTTTATGTGTGTGAGTCACCTATTATCATACCTATTGCATTTCAAGTGTATGAGTCACATATTTTTTGGCATGAAAAAAAAGACCTTACGAACAGCCAACCTCCTCGGCGCCGCCGTGCTCGGTTTGCATGACGAAATCAAGAAAACAGCTGAGAAACGGTCCGGTCACTCCGGCGAAACGTCGGCCGCCATCACCGCTCTCGGTCATCAGCCTGGTCTTTCAAACGATCGACTCAGCGACCTGTTGGATCTGACGCATACAGGTACGGTACGGCTGATCGACCGTTTGGTGAGAGATGGTCTGGTGGAAAAGCGGCCGGGAACACACGACAAACGCAGTGTCGCCCTTTTTCTGACCGCAAAGGGCAAAAAAATCCGGCGTCAAATACTCTCTGACCGGGAAAGCGCACTCGTGCCCCTCGTGTCGAATCTAAATGATGTAGACCAAAAAAAACTGGCCGACCTATTGTCAAAGCTTCTGGAAAACGTTTCTCGGGATGATGTTCACAAACTGCGGATCTGCCGTCTGTGTGACGCGACCGCCTGTAACAATTGCCCGATCCGTGTGGATGTTGATCAATAGACATATCCTCCTCCGGGAGGCAGGGCTGATCAGCACCAAATTTACCCTCTCAAAAATGTGAAATAACGGCCGCTTCACTTTCTGAACGCGGCTCTTATCTTTTGAAGGCAGCTATAGGAAGGAGCAGACCCATGCAGTTACACGCCGATCTGACCAAACGTGCCGTTGTCGACAGCAACGAACTTGAATGGGTCCCCTCTCCCCTCGCCGACGTCGAGCGCCGCATGCTGGAGCGGGATGGCGATGAGGTGGCCCGCGCAACAACCATCGTGCGCTATGCCCCTGAAAGCTATTTCGACCCGCATGTGCACGCGTTGGGAGAAGAATATATCGTCCTCGACGGGACTTTTTCTGACGAACATGGCGACTTCGGCAAAGGCTTCTATGTCCGAAATCCGCCCGGTTCACGGCACCGGCCTCACTCTAAGGAAGGCTGCACGATCTTTGTGAAACTGCGTCAGATGGATCCCAGCGACGACGTGCAGGTAAATGTCGACACGAACAGCGGTGAGTATGTAGAAACCGGCGTTCCCGGCTTGACCATGCTCGAAGTCCACAAAGACGAGCGCGAACAAGTCGGCTTCTTCCGCTTTGCCCCGGGCACCAAGGTCCCTCTACATGAGCATGTGGGCGGTGAAGAGTTCTTTGTTATTGAAGGCTCTCTCTCGGATGCAAAAGGCACCTACACGGCTGGCACCTGGGTCCGCCAGGAACATGGAAGCTCCCACGAAGTCACCAGCGAAGAAGGCTGCCTGCTCTACACGAAATCGGGGCATTTGCCGCGCTAGAGCATCTTCAGGATAAGTTGCAGCACTTATCCGTCCGAGAATGCGACCAAAACGGAAAGCACCTAAGGTCTCTGGTACGGACCGTCCCGCGCGATGGCGCCGTCGACCAGATGCACATTTCGGTCGGCCGCTTCTGCGAACTCTACATCATGGGTGACAGCAATAATCGTCGTTCCCTGCTCTTTCGCGAGCCGCACAAAGATATCGCACACAATATCCGAGTTCTTTGTGTCCAGATTTCCTGTTGGCTCATCGGCAAGAATAAGCGTCGGCGCATTCCCTAGCGCTCGCGCAATCGCGACACGCTGACGCTGTCCACCTGAGAGCTGGTCCGGGTGCTTCATCGCTTGATCTGCGATATCAAGGTCTTCAAGCAGTTGCATCCCTCGGTCCTTGACCTCTTGCTCGGGTAACGCGCCAAGCCGCCGGATCGGAATGATGACATTGTCGAGGATCGTGAATTCCGGCAAAAGGAAGTGAAACTGAAAGACAAAGCCCAGATGCGCCAGCCGAAACTGGGCAAGCTCGTCCCGGCTCATAGGGCTCGTGTCCTCGCCCTCCACTATCACGCGGCCCTCGGTTGGCGCATCAAGGAGCCCCAGCAGATAAAGCAGCGATGACTTACCGGATCCGGATGGTCCCGTGATGCTGACGAACTCCCCTGCGGTGACAGAAAAGTTGATGTCATGGACAAGGGTTACCGGCACCGTGAGCGGCAGTATGCGGGTGACGTTGTCGGTTTCCAAAACAACGCGGGGGGACGCATCACTCATGCCGCCCCCCGAATAATATCAACGGGCTTCACCTTGCTCGCGCGATGCGCCGGTATCCAGGCTGCAACAACAGCAGATATCAACGCAAACGCCGCCCCGATCAAATACTGATAGAAGCCACGATCAAGCGGCAGCCGGGAGTCATCGTAGAAGCCTTCGAGCTCGAACTTGACGCTTCCCAACGCCTCAACGAGCCCATACCCCACGGCCCAGCCGATCAACATGCCGATGATGCCGAGCGCAAACCCTTGCAGCAGAAAAATCTGCCGGATGTCATAAGCCCGGAACCCCATCGACATCAGGATCGCGATGTCACGGCGCTTCTCCATCACCACGGTGGAGATGATGTTGAAGATGCCGAAAGAGGCAACGATCATGATCGCGCTTACGATGGAATACAGAATGGCGTTACGCACAACGAACAAAGAGAGGAAGTCTTCATTCACTTCCTGCCAGGACTCCGTGCGGTAGGTCCACCTTTGCTCAATCTCCGAAGCAACCGCAATCGCCGTGTTGGGGTCCGGCAGACGAATGCGGATCTGGTCAGCAATGTTCGGCTTGTTCATCAGAACCTGCGCATCTTTGAGCAGGACATAGGCGCGCCCTTCATCCAGCAGGACGTTACCGGCACGGAAAATCCCCACAATCTTCATGCGCACCACAAGTCCGGTGGGTGATACCACAGAGGCGAGATCGCCAAGCTGAAGCTGCAACCGCTTTGACAGGCCGGTGCCTATGACAATCCCGTCGGATGTGGTCTTGAGGGCCGCCATATCACCCACAATCATGTCTTCTTCGATGGTTGTGAGCTCCACTTCCTTGTCCGGATCGACGCCCAGAATAGAAACGCTGCGATCCTTTCCGCCATACCGAACGATCACCTGGCCGGTCAACACCGCAGAGGCAATAGCGTTTTCCTCGCGCTCGATCTGCTCGACCTTGCCCTTATAGTCTTTGATGCCTCGAAGCCGCTCGCGGGGTTTCACGCCTTTGAGCGACAAGGCGCCTTCCTCATAAGCATGAAACAATGGCTGAACCGACGGGTTACGAAATTCGTCCTTAATCGTGACGTGCGGCTGGCTGTTGATCAGCTTGTCTGTCAGATCCTGCTCAGATCCCTGCATCATTGCCGAGACAGCGATAAAAAATCCAACGCCGAGAGAAACACCCAAGACGGAGACAAGGGTTTGCCGGCGCCGATGAGTAAGATGGGCAAGCGCAATCTGAAAATTGACCCACCGAAACATGCATCATTGCCCTTCTCTGGTGACACGCACATTGTCTCCGGTGCTTAGGTCAGCAGACGCTTCTCGGATGACCCAAACTTCCTCATCAAGCCCCTCCAGGACCTCAACAAATGTTCCATCAATCGGGCCGAGCTTTGGCGTGTTTTTCACCAGGAAGTCGTCGTCTGTCACTGTCCACACATCGCCGTTTCTGACCGCGCTGCTTGGAACCAGCAACGCATCCTGCTTTTCTCTTAGGATGATATTGAGCTCCGTCGTCATGCCCGCGAGTAACGGTGTATCTTCAGGCAAGCCAATATGCACCCGATAGGTGCGCGCAATCGGGTCTCCAAAAGGTGTGATCTCCTTGATATGTCCTAAGAGCGCCTGTCCCTCAAAGGCGTCGGCCCGAATGAGCGCTTTTTGGCCCACAAGAACGCGGGGAATGTCCTCTTCGTCGACCTCAGCTTCGACCCAGAGCTGCGACGGATTGCCCAGAACAAAAAGCACCTTGCCAGCTGTGACCAGATCGCCGACATCAAGCTGCATTTCCGAGCGCATCACGTCACCGCTGATGGCAGCGCGGATGAAATGCTCTTGCAATCGAACGCGTGCAGCTTCAAGTGCGGCTTCCGCGGACCGGAAATTCGCTTCCGACTGGTCCTTGGATGCAGCGCTTGTATTCCCCGAGCGATAGAGACGTCGATAGCGTTCAACATCTGAGGTCGCATATTCAAGCCGCGCTTCCAGCTCCCGAACCGCCGCACTAGCTTCGCGATTATCTAAAACAGCGAGGATTTCGCCTTCAACGACGGTATCACCCTCCTGCACGAGCACCTGTTCGATCCGACCGGACACATTGGCCCCGACACGTGCCACATGGACAGGCTCAACAGTGCCCGTCGCATAAACGGCAACCACCGAGGGTCCGCGCGACGGCTGAACAGCAGTCAATGCTGGTTGGGCAAACACTGAAAAGTAGAGGAATGCGGCGGCTAGTATGCCAGCGAGCGCGGCCCCAATGATCCAACGGCTTCTTGTCACAATGGCCTCTTTCGTTGTTCCAACAAAACATAGTCAGACTTGACGCGGTACACCATTTCGTTTTCACACAAAAAACATGGTATTCGGGCCAGTTTGATACAAGGTGCCTTTGCGTAAATGCGACTACCAAAGCCTCAGGTTTCGGCTATTCTCCGCGCCCTAAGGGTGGAACGACATGACACAGATCATCGCACGGTTAAAAAGCGGATCATGGAAACGACCGGACATCCTCCTGATGTTGATGGCCGCCGCTGTCCCCCTGTCCTTTGCCACATGGAACTCTCTGCTCAACAATTTCGCGATTGAGCGCGCCGCCTTTGACGGTGCCGAGATGGGCATGCTGCAATCGCTGCGTGAAGTCCCCGGATTTTTGGCCTTCACCTTTGTCTTCGTGCTGCTTGTCCTGAAGGAACAGAGCTTCGCGTTGATTTCGTTGGCGCTTCTTGGGATCGGCACAGCCTTGACGGGCTTCTTCCCGACGGTCATCGGCCTCTATTGCACGACCGTACTCATGTCGGTCGGCTACCACTATTATGAAACCGCGCAGCAATCCCTCGCACTGCAATGGCTTCCTAAAGGGGAAGCACCGGTCGTTCTTGGGAAACTTCTTGCGGTGGGTGGCTTCGCAAGCCTGCTCGCCTACGGGCTCATCTTCCTCATTTGGGAATGGAGTGGGCTGGACTACCAGTGGGTCTATCTGGCTGGTGGCGCCGTGACGGTGCTCATTGCGCTCACTGCCTGGGCGCTCTTTCCGACTTTCGAAGCGCCGACCGCACAGCGTAAGACCCTGGTCCTGCGGCCCCGCTATTGGCTCTACTATGCGCTGACCTTTATGGGCGGCGCGCGACGGCAGATCTTTGTCGTATTTGCGGGCTTCATGATGGTGGAGAAGTTCGGCTATTCGGTCACCACGATCACCTTGCTCTTTCTCATCAATCAAGCCTTCAACATGGTGCTGGCGCCGAAGATCGGCGGCCTGATCGCACGGTTCGGCGAGCGGCGGGCGCTCACCTTTGAATATATCGGGCTGATCGGTGTGTTCGTGACCTATGCCTTTGTCGAAAACGCAACCCTTGCGGCGGCACTTTATGTGATCGACCACGCCTTCTTTGCCCTCGCGATTGCCATGAAGACCTATTTCCAGAAGATCGCAGACCCGACCGATATTGCGCCAACGGCGGGCGTTGCCTTTTCAATCAATCATATCGCCGCGGTTGTGATCCCGGCGCTGTTCGGCCTGATCTGGCTGGTTAATCCGAGCCTTGTCTTCCTGCTAGGCGCGGGCATGGCAACCATCTCTCTGCTTTTATCGCGGCTTATCCCGACTCATCCGGAACAAGGTCGGGAGTTGAGATGGCACAAGCCACTTTTTGGCGCGCATCCGGCCGATTAGCCCCGATGTCACCTGCTAAGATGCATAAGGACGAAGTAGAGATTGACGAGAATCTTGTTCAGCATCTGCTTGCGTCGCAGTTTCCGGATTGGGCCGACTTCGCTATCACGCGGTTACCCTCAGCCGGAACAGACAACGCACTCTATCGTCTCGGGCCGGAAATGCTTGTGCGCTTGCCCCGCATGAAAAACGCCGCGGGACAGGCAAAGAAAGAATTTGAATGGCTGCCAAGACTGGCACCTCGCCTGCCAATCCCCATTCCAACGCCTCTCGCGCTGGGCGTGCCAACAGAGGAGTTGCCCTGGAATTGGACAATCTGCAAATGGCTTCCCGGAACGCCGCCAAACGTCGGTGAAATCGCTGATGAAAAGCGTTTAGCTGCTGCACTCGCCCGTTTCGTTCAGGCCTTGCATCGAGTTGACCAAATGGACGGCCCGCACCCGGGCGCACACAATTTTGGCCGCGGCGTTCCGCTGGCAAAACGAGACGCCTATGTCCGAACCGCTCTCACTGAACTTACTGGGATCATTGACGTCGAAGCCGCAGCTATTGAATGGGAAATCGCGATGTCGATGCCGGTTTGGCCAGAGGAGCCCGTCTGGATCCACGGCGACCTACAGGCGGGAAACCTATTGGTCCGAGATGGCCAGTTAACAGCCATAATCGACTTTGGCGGTTTGGGTGTCGGTGACCCTGCCGTCGATCTTCTTCCCGCCTGGAATCTATTCGGTCAGCAGGCGAGAGAAGTCTATCGGAACACTCTCAAAGTCGATGAAGCGACATGGGGTCGCGGACGAGGCTGGGCGCTCTCTGTAGCGCTCATTGCCCTTCCTTATTACTACGAGACAAACCCGACAATCGTTACCTCTTCTTTGCATGTCATTGAGGAACTGCTGAAAACACGCGCACCCTAGTGAAAATCCCGGCTGCGCGGCATGAGACGCGCGGCTCGGAGCTGTCGCTCATAAAGCTTCTGTAAAGAGCGTGTCCGCGGGTCTTCGCCCGGGCGCTTTACTTCATCCGCATGGGCAAGACCATTGTCACCAATCTCATACTGCCCGTCCGTGAGGCCCGCCAGTTCATGGGTCCAGTCTTCCAGCCAATCGGAAACAACGTGGATCACGCCCTCCGCTTTCTGCACCCGCCCCCGCACGGCCAGGAAGCGTGCTTGCAAAACTGTCCGCCGATAGCGTTCAAAAATCTTCGGCCAGATGATGATGTTCGCAACCCCTGTCTCGTCCTCCAACGTGGCAAATATCACCCCGCTCGCTGTGCCAGGCCGCTGACGGACCAACACAAGGCCGGCAAGATTAACCCGTGTGCCATCACGAATAGCCTCATCGTCCAACCGCGCATTTGTGATGACCCGCCTTGCATCTAATTGCGAGCGAAGAAAAGAGACCGGGTGCGCCTTGAGAGACAGACGCATCGTCGCATAATCATGCACCACTTGTTCACCGAGAGGCATAGCAGGCAGATGCACGTCCGGCTCTTCCTGGAAGCCCGCCTGTTCCAGATGTTCAAAGAGCGGAAGCGCCGCGGGTGCCTTTCCATTCTGCCCCTTCTTATGTTGCCCCCACCCTCCGAGGCCACGCACCCCCCAAAGCGCGTCGCGGCGGTCGAGACCAATAGAACGAAATGCATCTGCATTGGCCAGGATCTCAATCACCCGAGGTGTCAGGCCTGTCCGAAGCCAAAGGTCACGAACAGAGTCATATCCGCGCAACCGCTTATCTTCGACAAGCTCCGCGGCGTCCTCTCGAAACCCTTTGATATGACGCAGCCCCAGACGTACCGCACATGTATGGCGCGGTTTTGTCTCCCAGCGTTTGCGGTAATCAGGTTTTACCTCACCCTGCTTCGAGACGCGCACTAAAGTGCGCTCCTCAGCATGAGGCTGAGCAAGAACAGGAGTCTGAGACAAAATCATTCCCTCATCCTGAGGAGAGGTCGCAGACCTCGTCTCGAAGGATGCACCCCAATTACCCTGCTTCGAGACGCGCACTAAAGTGCGCTCCTCAGCATGAAGGGAAACATCAAGAGTTCCGAGAGGTTCCAACGTCGAGTCCCAGTCAGAAGCATTCACATCTGCGGGCAACACTTGCACCCCATGTTCTTTTGCATCCCGCACCAATTGGGCCGGCGCATAAAAACCCATGGGCTGAGAATTCAGGATCGCCGCACAAAACACATCCGGATAGTGGCACTTGAGCCAGGCAGACACATAAACCAGCAGCGCAAAGGACGCTGCATGGCTTTCCGGGAACCCATAATCCCCGAAGCCTTCTATCTGTTTGAAACAGCGCTCCGCAAAGTCCTGCTCATATCCTCGCGCCACCATGCCATTGATGAATTTGTGTTCGAAGTCGTAGATCGTGCCATTACGCCGGAAGGTTGCCATCGCTCGGCGCAACCCATCTGCCTCCGGCGGCGTAAACCCGGCGGCCACGATCGCAATCTTCATGGCCTGTTCCTGAAAGAGCGGCACCCCCATGGTCTTGCCCAGCACCTCCCTCAACTCATCAGAGGGAAAATCGACAGGCTCCTCGCCATTTCGGCGGCGGAGATAGGGATGCACCATATCGCCCTGAATGGGTCCGGGCCGTACAATCGCCACCTCCACCACCAGGTCATAAAATGTCTTAGGTTTGAGCCGCGGCAACATGGACATCTGGGCCCGGCTTTCCACCTGAAAGACACCCACGGAGTCCGCCTGACACAGCATGTCATAGACCGCCGGATCATCCTCCGGCACGGTCCGAAGCCCATGGCGAATGCCGTAATGGGTCTCCAGGAGATCGAACGCTTTGCGGATACAGGACAGCATGCCCAACGCCAGCACATCGATCTTCAGAATCCCCAGCGTGTCGAGATCATCCTTATCCCATTCCACAATGGTGCGGTCTTCCATTGCCGCATTCTGGATCGGCACCACCTCTTCCAGGGCGCCCCGTGTGATCACAAACCCGCCCACATGCTGAGAGAGGTGTCGCGGAAACCCGATCAGCTCTCCCGCAAGAGAGAGCGCCATCGCGATCACCGGATCTTCCGGATCAAGCCCCGCCTGGCGCACTTCGTCGGCGGCCACGCCTTTGGATGACCAGCCCCAGGTCATGCGCGCCATGGCACCCACCACATCTTCAGAAAGGCCCATGGCCTTCCCCACCTCGCGGATGGCACTTCTGGCACGATAGGTGATCACCGTCGCCGCAAGCCCGGCCCGGTCCCGCCCATATTTCCCATAGATGTATTGGATCACCTCTTCACGTCGTTCATGTTCAAAATCGACGTCAATGTCTGGTGGTTCATTACGCTCTTCCGAGATGAACCGCTCGAACAGAAGGTCTACCTTAACCGGATTAACCGCCGTAATGCCGAGGCAATAACACACCGCTGAATTCGCTGCCGAACCCCGCCCCTGACAGAGAATGTGTTGAGACTCCGCAAAACGCACAATGTCGTAGACTGTCAGAAAGTAAGGCGCGAATTGAAGACGCTGAATGAGCTCAAGTTCCCGCGTCAGCGTATCCCGTAATTTGTCCGTGATACCGTCGGGAAACTTTTCAGCCACACCCTCCCAGGTGAGCTTTTCCAGAAGCGCCTGGGGTGTCAGCGCTTCATCGAACACATCATCCGGATATTCATATGCCAGCTCATCGAGTGAGAACGTGCACCGCTCAACGATCCGCGCGGTCTCAGAAATAGCGTCTTCATAGCCTCTAAAGATACGAACCATCTCGGTCGCATCTTTGAGATGCCGCTCTGCATTCGCTTCCAGGCGAAACCCGGCGTCATGGATAGTACAATGCTCGCGGATGCAGGTCATCACGTCCTGCAGTCGGCGGCGCTCCGGTGTGTGATAAAGCACGTCATTCGTCGCGACCAAAGGCACACCCGCCACCCCGGCAAGACGGGCAAGCTCCTTCATCCGCCTTTGATCGTCGCCTGTATAAAGACGGTTCAGCCCAAGCCACACTTGGCCGGGAAAACGCATCGACAAATCACTAAGAGATGCTTCAAAGGATTTTCCCGGCGTGGTAGGCGGCATAGTGATAAAACACTGTCCTTCGCCATAAGACGCAATATCGTGAAGCGTAAGGTAGCACTCCCCTTTTGGCGCACGGCGATTTCCCAGTGTGAGCAATCGGCAAAGCCGCGCATAGGCTGGACGGTCTTGGGGGTAAGCAATGACTTCAAACCCGTCCTGGGTGATCAACCGCACTCCCGGGAGAAACCTTAAACCCTGATCCTTTGCCGCTTTGTGGGCGCGCACAATGCCCGCAAACGTATTGCGATCCGCGACCCCAATAGCCGAAAGGCCCAGATCCACCGCCTGCATGGCAAGCTCATCCCCATGAGACGCACCGCGCAGAAAACTGAAATTGCTGGTGACGGCCAGCTCCGCGAAAAAGGTCATGAGCCATCCTTCCGCGTTAGAAGATGTGACCCACTAACCTCATCCAGCGGAGACGAGAAGTCCTGACCTTTTAAGCCTTCCCCCTTGAGGGGGAAGGTTTGGATGGGGGTAACCTGCGGTAGAGACAAATCATTTTCCTCATCCTGAGGAGAGGTCGAAGACCTCGTCTCGAAGGATGCGTTATCTCCTCCCTGCTTCGAGACGCGCGCTAAAGCGCGCTCCTCAGCATGAGGCCGAGATAAGGAAACCCCTCGCTTTGAAAGAGATTTCAGTAAAGCAAAGTCACCCGCAATAAGTGCTTCCTTCTTTGCCCGGCTCCAACCTTTAAGTTTGCGCTCTACTGAAATGGCGTCAGTTGTGCGTTCAAATGTTTCAGAGAACACAAGTGAGACTGGACGTCGTGAAGTAGTATACCCACCAAACTTTCCGGCGTTGTGCTCAGCAACCCTCTTTTCGACAGACAAACGCGTAAGACCCACATAGTAGGCCCCGTCGGAGCAGCGTAAGATGTAAACAGAAGCACTCACCCGAATATCCCATGCACAAACCATTTCGGATGTGCCGTCTCGCGGCCAAAAAGGCCGTCCCGATAGAGCCAGAAGCGGCGGCCTTGCTCATCTTCCACACGGTAATAGTCCCGCACATGAGCCCGCCCTTGAGACGCACTACGATGACGCCACCATTCCGGTGCAATCCGTTCCGGTCCTTCCGAGCGCGCCACCTGGTAGGTCACCCGGCGCCAACGGAATTGCCGCGGCGGACCGTCTGGGACTTCCGCAATCGCCTCCACAGGCTCGGCACAGGGCAGCATACGGAGAGGCCGCCCCACCCTTTGACGCTCTTCCACCCGCCAGTCATGAGGTTCCCGCTCTTCCTCTAAGGGACGAATACCCGCGACGGCCGGAATAAAGACAACGGCATTTTCCGGGATATGACTTTCGCGCGGTTCAAAACGCCCAACCCGATCAAACCCCAGACGATTACCCAGTCGATCTACCAGAAAACCCAGGTCTGCCGGGCGACGTTTCAACCGGCTCTTCTTCGCTTCGGTAATATCGGCTTGCGTATGGGCGATCGGGTCCGCCGCCGTTACGTGCAGCACCATCGCTTCAATACCCAGACCGATTTCTAATCCCTGGCCAAACCCGGTCAGGCGCTCAGAAAAAAGAGCCGCGATATGCGCACCATCGTCGCTGGGCACACTGGTGCCTACATCAATGTCAAACCGCATTCCGTCGGTCCGAAACAGATGAAGCTGCAGGCGGCGCGCACCCTGATCGGCCTGTTGAAGCAAAGGCACCATCTCATCACTTAAAAGACGGATCGCCTGCTCAATATCCGTGAGCGCTACCAACCCTTCTGCGAACTGCAGACGGGTCCGAAACGGAACAAGCGGCATATCAGGAGAGATCGGTTCACTAGCCCGGCCGAGCGCCTGGTCTAAACGCTCCGCCAGAACCTTACCAAACCGGGCCACCATCGGCGCCCGAGGTAGGACATGAAGATCGCGTACCTGTTTCATGCCGAGCCGCGCCAGGTCATCTACCATAGAGATGTCCAACCGGAGAGCGCTCAACGGCAAGGGATCAAGGGCGGCCCGAACTTTGTCTTTCGTTACAAGCGTCACCGCGCGCGGGGCATAACGCGCCACCGCCCAGGCCGCCCCCGGATGGGGCGCCACACCAATTCGTGCCGGCAGACCAAAACCTGCCAGACGCCGTACCAGGTCTTCCACAAGTCGCGCTTCCCCGCCAAAAAGATGCGCGCATCCAGTGATGTCAAGAAAGATACCGTCAGGCTCTTCGTGCACCGGTGTCGGGTCAGGCGCCGTCCAGGGCGTATAGCGCCCGCACCAATCGCTTAAGCGCTTGAGTGCCTGCGCATCCCCGTGCGGATCTTCTCCGTGCACCCCAAGCCCTGAGGCAACTGCCAGCGCATCCGCCAGAAGCTGTCCCCGAGACACGCCATGCTCTCGGGCTGTCTTATTAAGCGCAACGACGCGTTCCCCCCCTTGTCGGGCACCCCGCAAAGCCAGAGGGGCCGCCGGATCAAGCTTGTTTGCCCGCGCCAGCCGATATATCGGCCAGTCCGGGAGCCAGAGTGACAGGACCCTCTTTTCTGTTGAATTTCCAGACGACACCGATCTAAACCACTGAAATAAATGACAAAAACAGAAATTTGCCAAATAGAACAAAATAGGAACATTAGAGTGTGCCGGAAAGTGTGACTGAAGGCGAGTCCGTTTTCGCGTATGCTTAACAGGTGTTCTGTTTGGAGGCCTCAATGACCCGTTTGAAACCCGTTTTCGTCCTCAGCATCTCTGCTTTACTACTCGCCGCATGCTCAACCGCAGAAGATCGGGCCCGTGAGCAAGCCCTTCAGGACCGCGCAGACGATCAACACTGCCGGGAACTGGGCTTCGAACCGGAAACAGAGCCTTACGGAAACTGTCGCCTGAAATTGAAGGAAGTCCGCGCCTCTCAAGAAGGCCCGAACCATCCAAACTTCGGTGTGGGGGTCGGCATCGGGATTGGGCTTTAGGCCATGCGAGTCTTTGCTTTAGCTCTGCTTCTTGCCGGAGGCCTTGCCTTAAGCGCCTGTACAACGCCTGAGCAACGCGCCGCTGAGGCCGCTGCTCAGCGCAATGCAGATGAAGCAGAGTGCACCTCTTTTGGGTTTCAGCCTCAAACGGAGGCCTTCGCTGATTGTCTCTTACGCCTGCGAGAAATCCGGAGTGAAAACGCAAAGACACGTGCACTCAACAATGCCCGCCGCGATCCATTCTGGCCCTGGTACCGGTCCCGCTACAGATATCCGTATCGATACTGGTAACTAACTCGCTTCGCGCACATCAATAACGTCATCCAATGGCGGAAGAGGTGCAGACACGTCGGCTTGATCGTCCCCTCCGAGATATTTCTGAGGCACACTGGAAACAAAACTGCTCGCACGCGCGTCCCAGGTAAGCTCTGACAGGAAGGGGCGTCCGCCTTTGCACTTCTCCAGATCCACCTGCCAACCGGGAAAGTTGATGGCATGAAGGTTTCCCTCATCCAATGTGGAGGCGGCCGACACACACCAGCGCGTCAACGCAGCACTGGGGCTTGCAAGCTCTCCAAACCCACGCATGAGAATAAGGGGGGTACCGGCATCTTCTGCTGCCAGGTGAAGCCGCCGGCTGGCGCGCAAATTAAAATGCCGGGACGTTGCCGGCACTTCCCCGACAACCGCCGCAAACACGCCGACCCGAACACATTCCTCCAAAGCCCATAACATGTCCGGTTCCCGCGCCGGGTTCACCAGCAGAAGACGGCTCGGATCAATCCCAAACCCTGCGAGCCCCGGGCCATAAAGCGCGCCCATGTCATAGGCGCCCCAGCTTTGTTGGCACCAGGCAATCAACCGGTCCTTCCCGCTTGGCATACCAGGCACATGTGTGGCGCGAGTGGCGAGAGCCGCCGCAAATCCGATGGCAGATCCCATGTCGCCATAGGACGCTGCCCGCACTTCATGTACGCCGCGACGTGCCAGGCCACCACCCGGAAGCTGTACATCGACCTCAGCAAGACCCAGCTGAAACCGCCCCTCTTCTTCCTGAAAAGGTGGGGTCTCAAGCGCCACGATCTGCGCCCGCAGACCGGCCATCAGTTCTGTTTTCTTCAGGGACTGCATCAATCATAGCCAAATGTTCTTGATATGTTCTCATTTGGCATTGAGAGAGTCAAGATGAAGAAATTCGACTACTCTGCATAAACAGTAAGTTTCAACAAAGCCCACACATGCTTAAATCCTTCCGCCTGCTTCTCAAAAAAATTAGAAACGGAACACTACAGTTTGCCCTCGCATACTGGTTATGGGGCGCCACGCTATGCATCGCACTAACCGCAGTCGCGATTTTCAATTTTTACAAACTCGAAGAGCTATCACACATCGGTAGCTATGTATCCGGGTTTGCAGCCGCACTCGCATTCATGTGGCTCGTTGCTGGTTCAAGAATGCTGACCTGCTCCCCTAATTGTCCTCGTTTATGAGTTAGCTCTGTTCAGGTTTTGGTCCTCATGTGACCGGTTTGCGTATTCCCACGGGGTCAGCCCGTTGAGGCTGGTGTGGGGTCTGTGATGGTTGTAGTCGCTGCGCCATGCAGCGATCAAGCGGCGAGCATGGCGCAAGGTATCGAAGAGATGCTCATTTAGACATTCGTCCCGGAGGCGTCCGTTAAAACTCTCCACGAAGCCATTCTGCATTGGTTTGCCTGGCGCAATATAGTGCCATTCAATCTGGCGGTCCTGTTGCCATTTGAGGATCGCATTGGAGGTGAGCTCAGTGCCATTGTCACTGACCACCATATTTGGCAATCCTCTCATTTCTGCTATCTGATCTAGCTCTCTGGCAACCCGCACCCCCGAGAGCGAGTTGTCGACGATTGTCGCCAGACACTCCCGGCTGAAGTCATCAATGACACACAAAATGCGGAACTTGCGGCCGTCCACTAGTGTGTCGGAGACAAAATCCAGGCTCCACCTCTGGTTTGGCCCCTGTGGAACCGTCATAGGAGCTCGCGTCCCAAGAGCGCGTTTGCGGCCTCCACGCTTACGAACCATAAGTCCTTCCTCCTTGTAGAGCCGATAGAGCTTCTTCCAATTGAGATGGATGCCTTCTCGCCTCAGAAGGATGTGCAGACGCCGGTAGCCAAAGCGACGGCGTTCTGAGGCCAGTTCACGCAGTCTCTGCCGCACAGCGGTATCGTCCGACCGGATGGAGCGGTAGCGATAGACACGCGGATCAATGCCTGCGAGCGCACAAGCGCGTCTCTGTGAGTAGTTTTGTTCCTTCATGGCCCAGTCCACAGCTTTCCGTCTTGAACCAGGCTTTAGAAGTTTTTTCCGAGCATCTCTTTCAACGTCGAGACATCCATCATGGACTCCGCCAGAAGTTTCTTCAGTCGGGCATTCTCCGTCTCCAGGGCTTTCAGCTTCTTCGCATCCGACACTTCCATGCCGCCATACTTCGAGCGCCATTTATAGAACGTGGCATCACTGATGCCATGCGTACGGCACAAATCTCGCGCACTGGCACCTGCCTGGTGCTCTTTCAAAATCCCGATGATCTGTTCTTCTGTGAAACGTGATCGCTTCATTGTCTGTCTCCTTCGTCTGGGAACAGACTAACCTCTAAATGCGGATAATTGAGGGGTGCAGGTCAATGCAATCAGAAGAAATCAGACTCCAAAGAGAAGAACTTCAACTCCAACGGTTAGCACTAGAACAGCAAGCAAAGGAAATGAAAGAGGCAGCAAAATTCGCTGGATATGATCAGATCCAACGCATTTTAAAAGAAGCCCTAGATGAAATAAGTGAAAGCAAAATCAGTGCGCAAAGCCCAAGCGAATTACATCGTTGTTGGACTGAGGGAATGAAGCATTGGAAACCAATTCTTGAGTCAACCGATCCGCTCAAAGTCATCGAGGCTAGCGAACAATGGACACCAACTGCACTTGCTGTCAAAAACTACATCGCCAGTATCGCTCAAGCCCTGAGAATATATCTAGAGTCTCGACCAGAAATAAAACTCGAACACCAAGAATCCGATGCAAGATTCGTCTATATCTATTCTCCATTGATGAGAAACGTTCCCTACCTGTCAAAACAAGAAGGAATCGCAAGCGCAATAGCAGACTTGGTTTTCTTAACTGAACCAGCTCAAAAAGCTATCACTACCGCAATCATGTATGCAGGGAAGGCCCAATTGGGTGAAAAGTACTTTCACATGGACAAACTGCAGCAGAATATCAAAGAACTAGAAAACAAGGGATACCCCGTACCAGCGATCGCCAAATTAGATCAATAGCAGCCCCTTCAATCACTACTTCTTATCTCCAGCCACCTTCCGTGCCAGCATCTTCACCTGTCCCTGCTCGACGGAAGAATGCACGATCTCGAAACCGGCCAATTTCAGACGGGTCCGAATATCCGGTTCGCCGAGCCGCAGTTTGGGATAAGAGCTTTTGTAGAGCGTCCAGCCCTCCGCCTCACGCCGGTGAATAAGATCATGGACCTCGACCCTGTCTCCTCGGTCTTCCAGAAAGCAGGTCATGATCCGGTCTTCCGTCTGCGCCACAGGGATAAACCGGTCCACCCCTTCCAGAACATGGCTCAGGTCCCGAAACCCCAGCAGAAGCTGGCCACGCGGGCCAAGCACGCCATGCACCTCGCTAAGAAACCGGTCGACATCTTCAAAAGATGGTAGGTGGGGGAGCGTATCGCCGAGACAGACGGCGAGCTCAAAGCCTGGCATTACCGTCCCCTGCAGGTGTGTGATGTCCCCATGCACCGCATGAACCGCCAAACCGTCTGTTCGCCGTTTCAACTCCGCCAACAGCTCTTCTGACAGATCAATCGCCGTGACCTGGTAGCCAATCTTTGTAAGCGCGATACTGTGCTGCCCCGGCCCACATCCAAGATCCAGCGCTCTTGCCCGCCCTGTCTCACATTCGAGATCAAGACCGCAGAACAGCCCCTTATCCGCCCGTACCCGCGCATCGAAATCTCCGATCATGGTCAGATAATCCGCCGCCAACAGATCACGATAATGACTAGCTACATCGCTCATCAGAAATCCATATAAAGATTTATTTATGTCTTTATATGATCATCCCGTGGTTTAAACAAGAGTCTGCCAATGGTGAAATATTTCCCGGAACCGCTGAAAAAAATTCCTTACTAAAATGAACTCTCAAATTGAGCATTCTATCAATATGATTTCATTGCGTTTTTTCTCTCAGTAAAATCGGATAACTCGAAAAAACACCCACCCATGATGAAATCAAACACGACATAGCCCATTAGTTTTATCTAAAAAACAAATCTTTCAGCTGAGACTACCCGAGCAATCAAAAATTCCGGGTGGTCACATGTTCAATCTTTCACTTTCAAAAAAGCTGCCGCTGGTTATCTCTGGTTTGGCAGCTTGCGCAGCAATCGCAGCCGGCATCGTCGGATTCATTCAAGGCGGCGATGCCGTTCGCACCGCGACAGAAGAAAAGCTCACCGCCATTGTCAACAACCGAGCGGCTTCGCTGGAGCAATGGTACCAGGCAATCGAGGGCGACCTTGCAGTCCAATCTGAAAACCCATTGGTGCACGAAGCACTCTACGACTTCAAAACCGCCTGGGATGAGATGGGCCTAGCTGCCGAGTCAAAGCTGCAGGATCTCTATATCACATCGAACCCGCACCCAACCGGCAGCAAGGATGAACTGGACTTTGCAGAAGACGGGTCGACGTACAGCATGGTTCATCACCAGTACCACCCCTACTTCCGGTCCTTCCTTCGCGATCGGGGCTACTATGACATTTTCCTGTTCGATACAGACGGCAATCTGATCTACACCGTTTTCAAAGAACTGGATTACGCAACCAACCTCAATAGCGGCGAATATGCAGAGACCGATCTCGGCAATGCATTTAGAGCCGCTCGTGACAGCGGTGAAAGAGGAAGCCAAACCTTCTTCGACTTCAAGCCTTATGCACCGAGCCATGGCGCACCTGCCGCTTTCATCTCTACACCGATCCTCAACGACGCGGACCAACTAAGCGGCGTTCTGGTATTCCAGATGCCAATCGACACGCTCAACGCCCTCATGAACCAATCAGATGGGCTCGGAGAAACCGGCGAAACATTCGCCGTCGGCGCCGATCATCTGATGCGGAGCGACTCCCGTTTCTCTGAGGAATCAACCATCCTCAGCAGGTCTGTTGAAACAGAAACCGTTGAGTTGGCTCTCAATGGCGAAAGTGGCATCGCACTGACACACGACTATCGTGCTCATAAGGTCTTAAGCGCGTACAGCGCCGTCAACCTTGGCGGCAGCACCTGGGCCGTCATCGCAGATCAGGACGAGGCTGAGGTCATGGCACCGGTAGACGGCCTTCTGATCACGTTGGCTGAGGTGATCGGCATCGGCGTTCTCCTCCTCGCCGGAATCGGCGTCTGGGTAGGTCGGACAACCACGAAACCAATCCTGGCCATGGCCAAAACCATGGAAGACATTGCTGAAGGCGACACGGAACAGGAGATTCCTGGCCGCAACAGGTCAGACGAATTGGGGCTTATGGCGGCCGCAGTCGACGTCTTCAGAAATGGTCTTATCGAAGCCACTTCACTTCGCGAACGCCAGGCACAAGACAGGGCTGAAACCCAACGCCAAGTTCGAAGTGCGATCGATGAAATTGCATCCGGCGTGTCAACAAGCGTGGGCGATCTGACATCAAAAGTCGAATCCGCTATGAAGCGGGCCACGTCTGCCTCATCCAACATGAACACTTCTGCCAACAAGGTCCTTGACGATACACAACGTGTCGCTGCGGCCGCAGAAGAGTCACAAGCTAGTCTCGAATTTGTATCTCAGTCTGCAGAAGGTCTTGCGGAATCGATCCGTGAGATCAGCAGCGAAATGCAAACATCGCTCTCAATGACGGACGAAGCTGTTGCTGCCGGCGAAGACGCACAGAAGAAAGTCAATTCACTGTCGGATTCGGTCGAACGTATTGGCGAGGTTGCCTCGGCAATCTCTGATATTGCGGAGCAGACAAACCTTCTGGCTCTGAACGCAACAATCGAAGCCGCGCGTGCGGGAGAGTCCGGCAAAGGGTTTGCCGTCGTTGCGTCTGAGGTAAAAGGTTTGGCCAACCAGACTGCCAAATCTACCGAGGAAATCAGCAATCAGATCACCGATATCCAGGCTTCAACAAAAGAGGCGGTCGCAGCCTTCGGAAACATTGCCACTGCTCTGGGCAAAGTCCGCGATATCGCCGTAACGATTGCGGATGCCGTCAACAATCAAAGCACGGCAACACAGGAAATCGCACGTACAACTGATGAGACGAAGGCAGCCTCCGGCGAGGTCGCCCAAAGTGTCGCCTCTGTATCCGGCGAAGCAGACCGGACCAGTAAAATGACGTCCGAGCTGAATGAGATCATTGAGTCAGTGTCGAGCCTGGTCTCAAGCCTCACGTCGGACTTGGTGGTTAAGGTCACAGAAGCGACAGACGAAGCGCGCCAGCGCATCGACGACAAAGTGGCATAACGCGTCCGGGGTTTGGGGAGGATCTATCCCTCCACAAACCCCGGCCACTGGCCCATATAGTCCACGAACTTATCACTGAGACCCTGCTCGTTCAGGTAAGCCGCCGTCACTGGAATGGTGACGGGCTCAAAAGACGGATCTGCAGAGAGCTTGTTCGGAAAGTCGTGGGTCAAGATAGCTGCTCTGCCCAGCAACACGAAATCGCATCCTTGATCAAGGCAAGCTTGCGCATCTTCAGGGCGCGCAATTTTACCCGCCACCCCAAGGCGCACATTACCCCGGTCCAACTCAGTAAAATAGGCCATCAGCTTCTTACCCTTGAACTCTTCGTCCGTCGGTTCTTTGAAGACATTCCAGAGCGACATATCCAGATAATCGATCTTATCTTCGGTCATCAGGCGCTGAGCGACCTCAACAATTTCATTGAGCTTGAGGTCAAACCGTTCCGGCGACAGCCGAACGCCCAGATGAAAATCCGCGCGGCACCGCGCGCGGATACCATCGATAATGTCAAACAAGGGACGTGCCCGGTTTTCCAAGGACCCACCATACTTGTCGTCGCGTAGGTTCACGCCAGGGCTCAGGAACTGGCACAAAATATAGCCATGCGCACCATGGAGCTCGACACCGTCAAAGCCAGCCATTTCAGCCCGCACAGCGGCGGCGACAAAATCTTCGATGAGCTGGTCCACCTCTGCCGTCGACAGTGCCCGCGCCCCAAACTCTTCATTGTCGGAGGGGCAACGCGGTTTTTCACCGATCAGCTCTTCTGGTGACCGCATGCCGGCATGATGGAGTTGCACGACCGCAATGCTGTCCTGAGCTTTGATGGCGCGGGCCAGGCGAGTCAGGCCTTCAAGATGATCGTCGGAAAAAACACCGAGCTGTCCGGGAAACCCCTGTCCAACCGCTTGCACATGAGCAGCACAAGTCATGGTCAAGCCGAAGCCACCTTCGGCGCGCATGGTGAGCCAGCGAAACTCTTCATCTGACAGGCGCCCATCGTCATGGCTTTGGGTATTGGTAAGAGGCGCCAGCATGAAGCGGTTCTTCATGTCCGGCCCCCGCGTGAACGACAGAGGTTCAAACAGATCAGTCATTGTGCATCCAGGAATGAGTACAGGTAAGTCCGGTCAGGCTTCTTGAGCCGTCCCCCAATAATTAAACCCCGCAAAGCGCGGCGTATCCGGCAGATACATGGTTTCGAGGTTTTTTACCTTGAACCCGCCCTGCTCCAACACACTCGGAATGTTGCGATTGAGATTGCATCCGCCTGCTATGCGTTTCCAAATGGGATTGATCCGGGATTGCCATTTTCGCACATCGTCGTCAGGAGCAAGACCATGCTCGCAGAAAATGAGATTGCCGCCCGGCCGCAGGACACGTTTCATGCCTTCCAGCGCTTTCTGAGGATCGGGGATGGTGCACAGCGAATACGTCACCATAACGGTATCAACGGTGTTTGCATCGAGCGGGATCTCCTCTCCAGGCAAGCCGACAAACTCCACGTCAAATCCCAGACCCTTCGCCCGGTCTCCGGCGATCTTCCAGCTCTCTTCCGAGGGGTCGAGGCCGATCACTCGCTCGACACGAGACGGATCATAATGCTCCAGGTTAAGCCCCGTCCCGATACCAATTTCGAGAACCCGGCCTTCCGCCATCGGCACGACTTTCTTCCGCTGATAGGAAATCGGCTTTGCGCCGCAGGCAAACCTGCTGTTAATGATCCGAGGGACTATGTGTTTTTCATAGAAGCCCATGTGCGTTCTCCCAATGTTGATGCCTGAGAGTATACGCCTAAAACAGGGTCCTAGCGCCAGTCCGATACACCAAAGCGGAGCAAATGATTTTGCGAGATATGCCCCACGCATCGTCCACGCCCCCGTTGAGCCAGAACGCCAGTGCGCACCAAATTGGCCTCCCGCAAGGGCGAAAGCACGCGGACACCCTTGGACAGGGCATCCCATATGTCCTCAGTGGCAGGAATTACCGGCATTTTGGCTCGATCCGATAGTTCCACTGAGTCGGCGATCAAAATGGCGCTGAGCGCAGCTTCCGCGCCAGAGCGCGCATAGATGGCAACAACATCTGCGTCCCCATCAGCGCTGTTCGGAACCCTGCGTCCGGCAATTGCAATGCCACCCTTCACCGGACCGGGACGCAACCCACGGATCATCTCAAGCCAAAGCGCGCCACGAAGTTCGGAAGGGACATCAAGCACCGCGTCGACATCTATCGAAAATGCGCCGCATTCACCACTCACCAGATAGGCACAAGTCAGATCGGAAATCTCCTTCATATGCCGTACCGTCTGATCCGCAAGCGCACCCACGACGGCGTAGCGCGCTGCCGTGATAGAATGATCAGGATGCCCCGCGTGAATAGCGGTACGGGCAGCCTCCAGTGCTGTCCGCGCAGCCTCGCTTCGCGGCAAGACGTCAAGATTACCTTGGGAGATCAAGTCCATATCGCCCTCAGCGTCAGCAGCTGCTTGTCGCAAAAACCCGACGCCCTCTGCGACCGCACTATCCGACACCGACGCAGCATTTGCACTGGCGCCCAGATAATAGGTTTCGCCCAATATATCGACTGATGTTGTACTCACATCTCACCTACCCGCCGGTTCATAGGGTGCAGCCCGGCCTATCGCGCGGCCAACCCCGGTGCGGTCCACACGCCATCGCTGTCTGCATCGACATAGATCGGATTGGTGAACGCATATGGTTTGAATTTTGGATAAACCACTGAATAGTCCTCACCAACGTCTCCTGCAACTTCGACGGTGACATAACTGTCTTTTTCGAATCCAAGCTTAAAGGCGACCGGTTCACCATTGGCCACAGGAAAGTTCCGCAGCGCCTTGCCGTTGACGCTGATCGTTAGCGTCGACGCATCAATCCAGGGGGCTGAGGATACTCGTACTTTTAGCTCTGCGCTCGGGCCGCTCACGGTTTCTCCGAGCCCTTTGTCGGCGAGTGTAACCTCGATCATTGGACCAGTGGTGCCGAACACCCGTCCTTGCTGCACGGCTGCAACAAATGCTGCTTCGTCAAATGCTTCGATCGTATCTTCCTCGACCGCAATCATGTTTCGCGGCAAACCAACCTGCTGCGACGTATTGTGAGAGTCACTATTTGCGGTCGCGACAATTTTTTCTCCCTGCGATACCAAGGAGAGCCAATCTCGACGAAGGGCTATCTCGGACTCCCGGGAGATCCCGTTCATGACTTCCATGGCATCAAAGTCGATGTCCCGCGTGCCCGTAACCGGATCTGTGTCGATGAGGCGACGGTTACCGTCGCTGTCTAGCGGATCACCTGCATTATAGGACCGCCCAATGCCCATGTGATCGAAATAGGCCGCCCGGTCTCCCGACCAGTCTTCGTTCCAGGCATCGCTGCCTGGCGCAAACCGGTCGTCCCACCGCGCATGGTTGAGCTGAATGAGAGAATCGGCGCGGCGCGCTTTTAGGTCATCAATCACCTCCCGCCAGCGGCGGTTCTCATTTGCAAAAGCGCCGCGGCGGAACGCCAACGCTTGCACATCCACGGGGAACGCATTGGCGTGACCCAGTGTGTAGGGTGTTCGATCGCTCCCCACCTCACCTGTAATCTCAGTTCCCGCAATGGTGGCAACAACACCACTGACCTCAAGCCGGTCAATCACAGGTTGAAAATCAAACACGGTTTCATGCTCTGTTGCGACGAGCACCTCCGCGCCTTCTGCAAGATAAGTCGCAACCCGCTTGGTACGCGGCATCACTGTGTCGAAACTTGGCCCGGAGTGAATATGAAAATCCGCGGAAATGAAGCCAGGTGTCTCTACCGCTCGCGTTGGTGCCGCAATGTCGATCACAGCATCATTCCCGGCCTCCACGGACACGACCGCTTTCTCAAGCGAATATTCGGGTCCCCGAGTCGCGTACACACGATATTGCCCAGGCCGCAACAGTGCATAGGCCGGGTCTCTCTCGGTCCCCATAAGATAAACTTGGTTGACGCCGGTCAGCCGATAAGAACTCTCATCCCGCAGTTCAACCGCACCCAGCAGATTGTCGCCAAATAGAGGGTCAGGCGTCCCGTCAAGACCCTTAAATGTCAGACGCATTGGCGTCCCCTGAGGCAATGCAACCCGCGACGGCGCGTCAAGGTCTACCGGGTCCAAGGTCATGTCCGTTTCGCCCACCTGAAATGGGACGCTCAGTTCGCGACCACCTTCAGCTACAACGCGAAGCACATAGGCCCCAGTCGGCAGCCGAACTGAAAATCCACCACTTTCATCAGTGCCCGTTTGTGTGAAAGGCGTCCCGTCTTTGAGATCGACATGGACCACTGCGCCACCTTCTGAGACACGCCCATCAACCTTCGATGCCTCTAAATAGATGAGGTCCGTAATACCAGCAACATCCGCGCGTGGGGCCAAATAGATCACTTCTTCAAATGTTATCTCGTCGCCCGCAGCAAGTTCTGTGAAGGGCACCTCAAGAAGTTGCAGAAGTCCAATGTCCAAACCATCGCCAGTAAGAAAAGGTTCCGTTATCGACAGGAAAGACAGCGCGGAAAAATCCGCTAGCGCATAAAAAGGTAGGTCTACGACTGAGCCGTCAGCGTTCGACCGTTTGGCGGATACCATTTGCCACCCATAGGTAATGGGCACGTCTGCATCCGTCGGCGACAGCGCAACAATGAGATCCGCCGTTCGGGCAAAGGTTGCGATCTCCGACGGCCCTCGAGCAACAAAGTTTTCCTGAATGAAGCCGTTCGACCGCGACGGATCGACCGTGGATGCAACGAATGGAACGAGGGAGTAATAGTTGAAGAAGATGCTGGTATAGAGCGCCACACTGGGCTCATCCTCACGCTGGGTCAGGCGCCTTGTGATGAAGAGCTTGTCGGGTTCCGCCGAGTCAAGGCGGTAGCTGGTTTCGACAACCACGCCCCCTTGTCCGCCAAAACTGCGGATCACGGCAGAGTCTGGCCCTACCTTCGCATCAACGCGTTCGATATTCACCGGCGTGTCACGGGAACTGTCAATCAAGTCCTGAGCGCCGACATAATGATCGTCGGCCCGGTCACAATATCCCAGGTCGATCAGGGTGCCGCCCCGGACAGAGAGCTCACTCTCGTGGGCAACCCCACTCACGACAGCGCACACGGACCCATTACTAAGAATCCAATCACCAATCCCACCAGACGCATCCGGACCTGATTGAACATGCTTGGTTGCATTTTCGGCGGTGATACGCGTCGCAATGAGCTCATCCGCTGCTGCCGGCCAGCTCAGCACTGCCGTCATGCCTATCAGTACCCCTGCAAGCCCTCGCATCACCTGCCCCCGAAATCAGAATCCACCAACTCTTTTATTTTCAGGCACGCTAACACAAGGAACTTTAGACGGCATTCCAAAACAAGAAGGGGCGCCCCGAAAGGCGCCCCTCAACAAAAAAATCAGGCAGTGCCGGTTAGGCAGCGTTCGGAAGGCTGAGCGTCAACCCATTGAGCTCTTCAGAGAAGATCAACTGACAGGACAACCGCTCGTCCTCGCCTGCAAGGTGCTCGTCCAAACGATCAAGCTCCTCGTCGCGTGGCTCATGTAACTTGTTCTGCCATTCCGGCGCTACACGCACGCGACATTCACCACACACGCTCGAGCCACCGCACTCGGCGCCAAGAGCCACTCCATGGGCGCGGACAATTTCCATCACCCGCCATCCTTCAACGGCGTCAAGCTCGTGGCTCACGCCGTCGCGATCTGCAACGACAATTTTCATGGGTCTCACCTTAAGGGGGGTTAAGCGAGAAGGAATTTAGGCGACGCCAAGCTTTTTCTGCAGACTTGACGAAGACGTAGTGTACTGGAACACAACCTTTGCTTCTGGATCGACGATCCGCTTCGCAGCCTGCGCCATCAGAGCGGCTTCATGGAAGCCGGAAAGAATGAGTTTCAGCTTACCGGGATAGTGATTGATATCCCCAATTGCAAAAATACCGTCGGCGTTGGTCGCAAATTTCTCTGTATCGACCGGAATCAGATTTTCATTGAGGTTCAGACCCCAATCCGCGATTGGGCCCAGCTTCATGGTGAGCCCGAAGAACGGGAGCAAGGTGTCGCATTCAATCTTCGTCAACTCACCGTCTTTCGACTTGTAAGTCACACCTTCCAGCTGACCATTGTCGCCATGCAGTTCGATGATCTGCCCCATGTGGAAGGTCATCTTCTCTTCTTCCACAAGCGCGTGCATCTTGTTCACAGAATCCGGCGCGGCGCGGAAACCGTCGCGACGGTGAATAAGCTGCATGCTGTTCGCGATGGGTTGGAGATTGATGGTCCAGTCCAGCGCGCTGTCGCCACCACCTGACACAAGAATGTTCTTACCTTTGAACGCATCCATCTTCTTCACGGAATAAAAGACCGACGTGCCTTCATAGGCCTCAATTCCAGGAATGGGCGGCTTCTTAGGTTGGAAGCTTCCGCCACCAGCAGCGATCACCACAACCGGCGCCTCAAATGTCAGCCCTCCATCGGTTTTGACCTGCCAGTTGCCATTATCGAGCTTCTGAACCTGCTCCACCATTTCATTGTAATGATATTCCGGACCGAATGGCTTGGCCTGTTCAAGTAGATTGTCCGTCAGTTCCTGTCCTGACACGACCGGCAAACCTGGAATGTCGTAAATCGGTTTCTCCGGATAGAGCTCAGCACACTGCCCGCCAGGACGGTCAAGAATGTCGATCACGTGCGCCTTAAGGTCCAGAAGGCCCAGCTCAAAAATCGCGAAAAGCCCGCAAGGGCCTGCGCCAATAATGACCACATCAGTTGTAATCGTGTCCTGGCTCATATCCGTCCAGTCCTTTCAAAAGGTCTGCAAAAAACAAGTGGGCGAGCCAATAGCAAGCTCCCGCGCCCACGTAAAGAACGTTGTGGGAATGTAATAATCATCCAAAAGACAAATTCAAGTGTGAAAATTTATAAATAACACTTCTGTGATGGAGTTTATGGCCTGATGCGACGGTCTGCCCCCGTGACAAACCGACAGTAATGCTTATGTTAGGCCCAGAAATCGGGTGGTCGACGTACCGGATCCTCCGCCCTCCTTTTCGGAGTGTTTCATGACCAAGTGCGAGACGATGGCCGATGTCCGCCGGGAGGTCGACCGCCTCGACCGTGAACTCGTTGCCCTTATGACAGAACGGCAGGCAATGATGAACGAGGCTGGGCGCATAAAGGCAACGCGGGATCTAGTGCGTGACGAAGAGCGCATTGAACAGGTGGTTGCGAACGTCCTGCGGGAGTCTGAGAAAACCGGACTATCCCCAGCCATTGCAGAGCCGGTATGGCGCCTCCTGATCGAAAAGAGCATCGAGCACGAATTCGGCGTGTTCGACGAGCTCAACAAAGCGTCAAATAGCGCCTAGGAAAATGGTAGCTCATTCGTGTCGACGCGAGGGAGTTCAAGCGCCGGGTGCTGATTTATGTGAGCGACAGAACTTTGCGTCGTGAGCCCAATTGTGCAGCCGCGGGTCTTCAGTATGCCCAGCAAGCTCTGATTGTAAGCACCATATGGGTAACACATGACCCACCGACCCGTGGACGCTCCAATGTCGCCTAGAAAGGCCAAGGCCTGATCAACCTCTATCTCCTGAGCCGCCGGGTCCAAACTGTCCAACCAATAGTGCCCGTGGCCATGGCTGCCGACATACATGCCGGAGCGGACCAGCATTTTGACCTGGTCTTCCGTCATATAGAGCTCGTTGGCGAATGCCCGGCTGTCCAGGCCGACAAACTCCGAAAACAATTCATCGCATATTGCCGCACGCACTGATTCGGGCAGAGCAACCTGCAACATACGCTTGAAGAAAACAGTTTCAGCTGTGTCATACGCATTCGGTTGGGCATATTTCTCAAAGTACCTGTCCCATGACCTCAGCTCGGGGTTGTCCGCAGCAGCGCGATCAAACGCGGACCTCAATGCTGAAAGCAGGTCGCTAGTGTTTGGTTCAGAAGCGAGAATGAAATGAACCTTGTTCACATCCAAAACATCCCTCTCCCGGATTGTTCTGACCGGCGGGAAAAACGAGCCTTGAAACCCAAACTCACTAAGCAAAGGCAGGACCGTTGTGAAATGATCGAGATATCCGTCATCGAACGTCAGCCAGCACGCATCCTCCGGTAGCTGCGTTTCCCCGCAGCTCGCCGCCATAACCTGTTCAGCTGTCACAACGGAATAATGCGTATCAATGTGTTCCAGTTGACGGCGAAACTCACGAATATCCCTCCCCTTTATTCCTGGGAAACGCGAATTCTGAAGGTCGCGAACATAGTGGTACATGACGATTGTAAGGTCTTGACCACTCATCACTCTGCCCCCTCACTCATTTGATTTGGCCTGTCCTGGTCCGTGAAGCCTCGAAGCAAGATTGGGCGTGTAGAGATCGACTTGTCATAAACCCGCATCGCGTAATCAAGACTTACATTCCGCCGCTCAAAGGGTTCGAAATAGTGCGGCACGACCAACTCCTCAAATTCTGCCCGCTCAATAAATCCCGCTCGCTCGAGCGACTCGCCGTCGAGGCCGACGTGCACAATATCGAGATAGTCAGCCTGCTCAACGACAAGGAGCTTTTGAAGCGCACCACCTACATGTTCAAGACCTGCAGGGTCTCCGAAATAATCGACAACTCTCAAACACGACGCGTCGCCAACTTGAACTCGCCTCCAAATGAAGAGAGCTGAGTTGCCGGCAATACTCAGTTTGTATTGATAGTGAGGGTGGTCCGCGTATCGCGCTTGAAGATATGTGGCGCTCCGCCGAGGAACAGTCTGCGCCAAAACTCTGTTGATGAAGTCTTGGTCAATACCTTCGAAATTCTGAAACGCAGCTTTCCTGAGGGGTTCCGGCGCGCCTGCCTCAAACGCTGGCTTTAGCTGCTCACGCCAACCATCGATCAACGATGAGCCCTTCAACTCTCTATTGAAAAAGACATGGTGAGACATGATCCCCGTCTCAAACCTAAGTGCACGGTAAATCGGAACAACCATGTCCGACAGTCCGGCCACACCGACAAAGCCAGGCTTCATCTTTTTGATCAAAGCTTTGAACAGGAAGATCCCGAGACCGTTTTCCTGACAATCATCCCTAACTTTCCAGGTCGCAAGTGTTAGGTCTGTTGCCTCTGATTTTGGGTCATACTGCGTCACCGGCACAAAACCAAGAAGACCGAGAATCTCTCCGGTCCCATCTTGTCGGCCCACAACAAAAGACACGTTCTCCCCATCGGGCAAACAATGTTGCCATTCAAACAGGGCCGCGTCTTTCGTGAAAATATGGCCCTTCTGCCAATGCGCATCTAGAAATGTCAGAATTTCCGGCATGTCTGCCGCTTGAGCAAACGTGATCTCCGCCATCCCGATACCTTCAAAGCTTCTTAAAGCGGTGGGAGATGTTTAAATCCTCAATGACAATTTTATGGGGCACAAACTGCTCGAGCAGGTGATCTTTGAGAAAACGTCGCAGCGCGGTCTTTTTTAGAACCGCCCCCTCTCTCAGCTGACAGGACAGTTCAATATGCTCTCCTGTAATGGGGTTTGGCATGCCCACCGCTTTTGCGAACATGACATCGGGATGAAGCAGGACCGCGCGTTCAACCTCTTTGGGCAGAATTTTCAACCCTCCGACATTGATAACCTCGCTTGTCCGCCCGACAACTCGCACCCAGTCGCCATCCTGCTCCACCAGGTCTTTCGTGTCGTACCAACCTTCTTCATCGAAGGGTGACGGCGCATTGAGGTAGCCAATCATCCGGGATTGCGAGCGAATCTTGAGCACATTGTCGACGATCTTTGTTTCCACTCCTTCGCCGCCAACCAGCATCCAAAGACTATCTCGATCCCGTGACTTCACTCGGAGGATACCCAATTCCGACATGCCAAAAGTCTGACGAAATTCAACATCGGGACACAAAGAGCACAAGCGATCCAGCGTGACCTGATCCATCCGCTCTGTTCCATAGGTGACAATCTTCAGGACATCAGGAAAGCCACTATCGAGAAACCCGCCCATCAGCATCCAGCGGAGAAACGTCGGCGTCGTAGGGAACAGTTCCACCTGGTGCTTGTTTATGTCATCCAAGATTGCCTCAGGTGACCGGCCACTCGGGATCACAACCGTTCCGCAATTAAAGAGCGTATGCAGAAGCGTGTTGATGCCGCCGATATGATCGAACAAGAGAAAGTTGATCGTTCGAAGGGCGGGCCGTTGCGTACGGTAGCGGACCAGAAAACTTGTCATGTCGTGCAAGATCGCCTTGGGCCGGCCGGTCGTTCCGGAAGAAAACAAAACCAGTCCCGCATGCCCGGTTTCTCGCAAGCTCTCAAGGTACGCATGCTCCATTCGGCTTTCTCGAACACGCTTTACATCTTGTCCCCGCACCACAACGTCTACGCCGGCAGCCTCGAAGAAATACTCATGATCGGCATGCGTTTCTTCGGTCAGAGGTACAAGGACGGCCCCCAAATCAATGAGCGCAAGGAGCGACACAATCGACTGCGGTTCGAAGTCACCAATGAGCGCGACGACATCGCCTGGGCGAACTCCTGAAAGGTCTGCTGCCTGCGCGGCCTCTAAGTCTCGGAAAAAGAGATCCCCCTTATTCGAGACCAGGAACGGATGCGGATTGTCAGCATGCCGCTCAGCCAGCTCAGAAAGGATACCCATCAAGCGCCTCCGATATGAAGAGTTTCGCCCGTCACCATCTTTGCACGCTCGTCCAACAGGAGTGACACGATGTCCCAGACATCATCAAGCGTCCCCTGCTCAGGAATAATCTGGCGCGTGACAAGCTCATCAATGCTCTCGCTAGGGACCTTCCGAATGAGGTCTGTTGGAATGGGACCTGGCGCCACTGCATTCACGGTTACGCCAAAATCACCCATCTCACGCGCAAAGGATCGCGTGAACCCTTCCACCCCTGCTTTGGAAGCCACGTAGACCGCCTCGCCTTTCAGACCAAGGGGCACCGCAATCGTGGAAAAGTTGATGATGCGCCCTCCTTTTTGGCGCATTAGAGCCTTCGACGCCGCAGCGCAGCAATTGATTGTGCCGGTGAGATTGATATCCACGATCTTCTTGATCGTTTCGGGCGGCGTCGATACCAGCAAGTTCATCGATGCGACACCGGCAGCATTGATCAAACCAAAGAAGCTCTTGT
This sequence comes from Parvibaculaceae bacterium, assembly GCA_965267265.1. GTDB lineage: Bacteria > Pseudomonadota > Alphaproteobacteria > Parvibaculales > Parvibaculaceae > Mf105b01. The sequence continues at coordinate 3,055,551 of OZ253944.1, read as the reverse complement.
CCTTGCGAATTTCCTTGAACACTTCTTTGACGGCATCACCGTCGGTCACATCGCACTTACGAATGGGAAACGAACCTGCATCATCCGCGTTTCTGGCGATACCAATCACCCGGTACCCTTGTGCTACCGCTTGGGCAGCAATATGAGCCCCGAGCCCTCGAGAGGCGCCCGTCACAACAAGGGTCTTTGGCGTGTTCATGCGGTGCCTTGTATCTCATTTAAATGTGTGGCGAGGGGACCAACGGCTCGAAACACACTTCGCTCAATGGAAATGGCGCTATCGGACGTCCAATCAAACTCCGCATCCAATTCATCTTCAGCGTACTCTTCAAGGGCAAGAAGAATTTCAACGATCACCCGAGATTTGATCGTGGCGCCAGGGCCAATCAATGCCGTCTCCGCATTAATCTCGGCGGCCTCCAGCCCCCCTAGCTCCACCAAAAGAGCTTTGATCTTGTCTTCTATCTCACCGTAAGTGGCCATCATCTTTTCCAATCACCAAAACACGCACACCGCTCATGCCGAATCTCTGCCTGAGAATGCCTGACCCTCATTGGAACGGCTAGATAGAAACTCGACAAACTGAAAATCAAGTTCCGTATCAATGTCCGCAGACCGCTCTTCTGGCATCTCAAAGAGAAATGTCTTCGCCAGAAAAAGACCGGCGTTCTGCATCAGCGCCGCGCGCCTCCAGACATAGATAGAGCCATTCATATCAAACGTCCGCGGTGCATCCTGGCGCCGAACAATGGGTGGATCAGTCGGCTTCGACAGACCGACAGATCCGTCGCCTCGCTCCTCGACCAGATTGAAGTAAGGAGAACACTTTGCAGCCGAGCCTGTGATCACATTGTCAGCGGCTTTCGCTTCCAGAAAAGATACAGCGCCCGCAATATCATCAGGCAGTCGCAGAGGTGACGTTGGCTGAAGATCAACGATCACATCAAAAAGGTGCCCGACGGTATCTTCAACGCTCTTTACGCAGTGCATGATGGCAGGAAGCTTCGCGGCCGTATCCGTCGCAAGCTCTGTCGGACGCTCAATCAGATGATCTGCACCGTAAGAGTGACCCACGTCCAGAATTGCCGGATCGTCGCTCGACACCGCAATGCATTCAAAAAGGCCTGTCGCCTTTGCCTGCTCAATGGAGTGGGCAATAAGCGGCTTGCCCAAAAGGGGACGGATATTCTTGCCCGGAACACCCTTTGATCCGCCTCGCGCCAATATGGTGCATAGACGCGTCACGCCCGTTCTTTCTCACCGAACACTTTGCCAAACTCTTCCTGCGCCTGTTGCAGGTCATCCAACTGACCGATGTCGATCCAATATTCATGGATTGGGAAGGCGCTGGCCAAACCACCCTCTTCGATCACCTGGTCAAACAAAGTGGGCATGTCATACATCTCGCCCTCAGGCACATGATGCAGGACCGATGGCGACAGGGCGTAAACACCGCCATTGACGAAATAGTTCTGCGTCGGCTTTTCGCTGATCTCGCTGATCCGATTGCCGCTCATCTCAATGACACCGTAAGGCACCTGAAAGCGGTATTCCCGAACGCCCATCGTCGCGTCCGCCACCTGGTCCACATGAAAGTCGAGCAAACGGCGGAAATTGATGGCTGTTACGAGATCCGCATTCATGACGAGGAACGGCGCGCTTGGCGTCTCAGGAAGAAGTGTCAAGGCGCCAGCGGTCCCCAACCTTTTGCTTTCTTCCAGATAGGAAATGTCGACACCCCAATCATGACCATCACCGAAATAGGCTTCGACTTTCTCCGCCTGGTAATTCACCGACAAGAAGATGCGTTTGAAGCCCTGCTCCGCCAGCCGCTCAATAATGCTCTCGAGCACCGGCTTGCCACCGACGGGAATGAGTGGCTTCGGCAGGTTTTCCGTGAGGGGCCTGAGGCGCGTGCCCAGACCTCCGGCCATAATGACCACCCAATTGTCGCTTCGGTCGTCTTGCACAATGCGGCTCAGCGTCTCTAGACCAGTGAGCACGCCGCCAGCATCGACGATTGGCACCTGAGCAATCTGATACTCACGCATCCATCGCATGACTGTTTTCCGGTCAATGTCTGGCCCAGCAGTGATGGGATTGGCTTTCATCACATTTCCGACCGGCGCTTCCAGTTTCTCACCCCTCAGGATGGCGCGGCGTACGTCGCCGTCAGTAATGGTTCCCTGAAGTCGGCCATCGGCGCCAACAACAAGAGCGATCTGCAAGGTGCTCTGATCCAGATTCTGGATGGCTTCGCCGAGCGTTGCGCTGGGAGCAAGAACCGCTTTTTTCCAATGAGCCATTGAGCCTCCTATTGGACGATCAGATCGTCAGCCGCATAAGCGCGCGCCGCAGGTGTACCAAGCAACGACCAGTAGAGCTCCGGGCGCAAGCCCGTGCCTGGCCGCTTAACCGTAAGATTTTCAGGCGTGAAAACGTCACCGGCCTTTATGGGTGAACTGGCGACCAAAGACTTGCGCGCAACATCCGCTGTAGACTTTTCGATGGCGCGAGGGTGTTTGGCACCATCGCCCAGAGCCGCAGAAACCCGTCGCACACCAACAACAAGCTCTTCAAGCTCAGAAGGCTCAAGCGAGGCGGTATGGTCAGGTCCTGGCAATGAGCGATCAAGTGTGAAGTGTTTTTCGATCATCACCGCGCCCACTGCAACGGAGGCAATGGACAAGACTGACCCAACACTATGATCGGAAAATCCGACGGGCAGACCAAACCGGTCCTTTAGTGTTGCAATGGCCTTGAGATTCACATCCTCATCAGGTGTCGGATAGGCGCTTGTACAATGCAGGAGCGTCACATGGGATTTGAGAGCCGCTTGTCCCTCATCTGAGTGAAAAGCAGATGCGAAACCATTAACACCAGCATTCTCCGCTGCAGTATATCCGTGCGCCAATACGCCGAGTGCAGCTTGCACTTCATCCAGCGTCGCCATGCCCGTCGACAACACAATGTCGCGACCCGTCTTTGCCGCGGCATGAAGCAAAGGCGCGTTCGTGAGCTCACCCGATCCGACCTTGAGACGGGCCAAACCCAGCTTGTTTGCAAGCAAATCAAGACTATCCAGATCGAACGGTGTCGACAGAAATTCGATGCTTCTCTCACGACACCGCGCAATCAGCGCGTGATGGTCGTCGACACTGAGCTCCAGCTTCTTGAGCATAGTAAGCTGGCTTTCGGCCGCATCCGTTGTCACCTTCTGATAATCAGCCTTAGGTGCACTATCTGTTGCCAGCGCCTCGGAATTGAACGTTTGGAACTTCACCACATCTGCACCGCCAGCAGCAGCGACGTCCACCATCTCGAGAGCCCTCTCAAGTGAGCCGTTATGGTTCACACCTGCTTCAGCAATGATCAGGACATGGCTCATGACGCCACCTCGAGAGAATGGAACTCCTTCATAAGCACATTGTCGAGCGGGAGTGTTTCAAGCAGGCGCGCAATTTCTTTGGAAGCTCCGCCCCGTCCATAAGGCGTTTCACGCCTTGTCGCCTCGGCTTGGACCTCTGAGCTTAGTGCAGCGGTAATCGCCGATCGGATTGATGCTGCGTCCACATCGCAGTCAACAACCGATGGTGCTCGGAGTCGCCCCTTCTGCCGGACGCCTATATTGACCGTAGGTGTTCCCACTGCCGGGGCTTCTATGATTCCGCTTGAGGAATTCCCAACAACCACATCAGCCCCTTTGAGAACACTCACATAGCGCTCGCGACCAAATGAGGGAATTTGCATGATGCGCGGTGCGTGCTGTTCAACATATCCATCGATGAGAAGCGCAATCTCATCACCATCCGTGTCTGCGTTGGTACCGGTAAAGATGATCGACGCATCCGGGAAGCCGTCCAGCGCCTCGAGCAGCGCCCGCGCATCATCCGCCGCGCCAGATTGCAGTGTCACCGGGTGATACGTCACAAGAAACAGGGGGCTGGACGGTTGAAAACCAACGCTTGCCATCGCGTCATCAAATGTCATGCCGTGGCCATCACCATCGACAAGTACGTCAAGACCAGGCGCGCCCACGTTAAAGACCCTATCAGGCTGCTCACCCATCTGGATAACACGAGCCCGATAAGCGTCTGCCGCAACGAAGTGGTAGTGCGCCATCTTCGTCAATGCGTGGCGGATGGCTTCATCAATCTGGCCTTCGCTCGCCTCACCCCCATGAATATGAGCGATCGGAACCCGAGCAAGCATTGCCGCTTCTGCAGCGGCGAGAACTTCATACCGGTCGCCGAGTACAACCAATATGTCTGGTTGCAAACGCGACAACACATCAGCGAACCCAATCAACGCCCGCCCCATAGACCGGGTCAGATCTGCCGGTTGGTCACCGTCAAGTTCCATATCGACCTCAGCGCAGATTGTAAAACCATCGCCTTCAATCTCGGTAACGGTGCGTCCGTGCCGGTCAGAAAGATGACTGCCGGTCACAACCAACTGAAGCTCCAGTCGAGACGACCTTTCGATCTCTACGAGCAGACGGTGCATCAGGCCATATTCAGCCCGTGATCCCGTAACGACCATCACACGCCGTCGGTCAGTAGACATCAGACATCACCATGCGTACGGACCAGAGGCGACTATCCAGCAAGTCACCCGAAGATCCAAAAGACCGCGCGCCCATAAAAGTCACCGGCCCGCTCGCCTCAAACCCCACACGTTCCAGCGCGGCGAACATCGGATCAAAAACAGGGAGCCAGGTATTGAGACGCGTGGCACCGTCTTCCCGAGCAATGGCTGCAACACTGCCGATCAAAGCGCCCACTGTCTCAGGCGTCGCGGCAAGCTCAACCAGGTCGACAGCATCATCGTGTTGTCTAAAAACCGCGAGTCCAAGGGCGCCTTCCCCGCCGGCAACACCAAAACGATATGCCCCATTCGGTTCTTCAAGCATGCGCCAATTGTAATAAGCAATGTCACGACCAAGAGAGACCTTGGACGGTGACGGCGCAATACTGGGCAGCCAGTCACTGAAACGGTCGACCTGTGCGAAACTACGACCCGGCGTATCAGGTACATCGAGTGCATCAAGGCTCACAGACATAAGCGGCACAGGTGCCATGGCCTGCCAGCCCAAGCGTTCTGTATAGATACCGTGATGCTTGTTCTTCGGAAAACCAAAAACCAGCCGATACCCTTGTTTGCTCAGACGATCATAAAGGCGGTCTGCCAACTGCGGGAAAAGATCGAACCCTTCGTAATCTGGATGCGTGAGCGGGTCCAAGGATAAAGCAGCCTTGCAGGCATCACGGCCAATCATCAACGGAACGGGCGAGACGGCATAATAGCCCACCAGACGGTTCCCCTCCCAGGCGAGTTCGATCATAGGCGCATCAACAGGATTGTCGCGATACCGCCAATTCCAGGTCTCTTTGGACATGGACGAACCGCAAACGGTTTCTTGGAGCGCAAGGATGGCGCTCTCATCTCCCGGGCGAAAGGGTCTGAAATCAAAGTCATGAGCAGGGGCGCTTGCAGCAGCATTCAACATGGGCGCACTCCAAGTGAAACGCTTGAGGGAACATTGATCAAACGAGCTTCAATGTTGCGTGCACCATCAAGTGGCATAGACGGCGCAGCGCTATACATGGGCAGATCACTCATCAACGTCCAGGTCGGCCGGGTCATGAGTCCTGCATCATTCGTCGCCTCAAGCACCGCATCCCGTATCTCTAGGGAGGGTTCATCCAGAAGCAGACAGTTCAGCCAATAGTTGGCCTGACCAAAGCACCGTTCATGAAATGCATTGATGCCCGGTACGGATTCGAATGCTTCTTGGTACCGCTCAGCGAGAGACCGTTTGCGCTCAACATAAGAAGGGAGGCTTTCAAGCTGTGCACAGCCAAGCGCCGCGTTGAGGTTCGGCAGGCGGTAATTGTAGCCCACAGCATCATGGTCAAACGCCCAGCGGTGCGCGACCTTCGCAGTTGTCGTCAGATGTTTGGCCCGCGCCGCAAGCTCGACATCGTCGGTAACGATAGCACCGCCGCCGCCTGTTGTGATGATCTTATTTCCATTGAAGCTGACAGCAGCAACACGGCCGAGGGATCCGCACTTTTCGCCCTTATAGACACTGCCGAGAGACTCCGCTGCATCTTCCAGGATGGGAATGCCGTATCGCGCGGCTACCGCGATAAGCGGCTCCATATCGACCGCATGTCCATAGGTGTGCATTGGCACAATCGCGGCGAACCGGCGGCCTGTCTGGCGGTTGCGCAACCCTTGCAACGACCGCTCACCGATCTCACCGAGATAGGCGTCCAATTTGGCTGGATCTAGACCGAGGGATGTTGGATCGCTGTCGACAAAATGAGGAACCGCACCGAGATAGGACGCTGCATTAGCCGTGGCAACAAAAGTCAGCGCCGGCATCAAGACTTCATCTCCGGCCGTCACACCCACAACCTGAAGCGCGACCTGCAGAGCAGCAGTTCCGTTTACAACGGCAACGCCATGCGCAACGCCGCACTCAGCGGCGACTTCGGACTCAAATCTCTCCACATAGGACCCAACGGACGACACCCAGCCCGTGTCGAGACAGTCTTTGACATAGTCCCACTCTGCACCTTCAAAATGCGGCACATGCAGCGGCTGAAACTCATGATCCTCCGACACACCGATCGCAGACCGGATCGCCGCCACAACTTGCTGCGGCTCCACCTGTTCGTTCGGCTGATTGAGTGTCGCAAGTCCCATGGAACGCTCCTCAGGCGGCCGCTTCCTCGCGCACGTCGTAATTCCCGTAATACCCGGGAATTTCTTCTGAGCGCAGGTAGAGGCCGGACCGGACCGCCTCGATGAGTTCAGGAACGAAAGCTTTCACCGAATAGCGCGGTTCAAACCCAAGAACGTTTTTGATCTTTGCGAAAGACACCCGGTAGTTGCGGGGGTCGCTTCCCTTTTCAACATAGGAAACCTCGCCGTCGATATGGGTGAGGATTTCATCAATGATCATGGCTTTGGTGTAATTGTTTTCATCCGCCCCAACGTTGAAGACTTCGCCGCGGACTTTGTCCTCGGGCGCTTCAAGCACCCGGATGACAGCACCGGCGATGTCCCGCACATGGCAATAGGGGCGCCACGTATCCTTGTCATAGACGTCGAGCGCCTCACCCTTGGCGAGCGCCGCCGTGAACTCATTGACGGTCAGATCAAACCGCATGCGATGGCTGAGGCCAAACGCGGTGGAGATGCGCAGCACGGTCGGGATCGTCTCAGAGGTTCGGCCCTGCTCAAGCAGAAACTTTTCGAAATCGACTTTGGTTTCGGCATAGATGGAGAGCGGCTTCAGATCGGATGTTTCATCTGCAGGTTCGTCGCAGTCACGCAAGCCATAGTTGGAACAGGTCGACGTAAAGACGAATTTGTGAATGCCCCTGCCCTCAAGCGCCCGGAAAACGGTTTCGGAGCCTGCCTGATTAACGGAGCGTGTGAGCTCGGGAAACTTCTTGGAGATCGGGTCGCCGACAAGCGACGCCAACAGCACAACGTCTGTGATGCCGGCAAGGGCTCGGTCGAGCGTCGCTTCGTCCCGCAGATCCCCCATGACAAGACTGAAACCCGGCTCGTCATAAAGCCCTTCGAGAGAGAGCGAGTTGGAATAGAGGAAATTGTCGAGGACGCGGGTTTTGTAACCACGCTTCAGAAGCTCACGCACCATGACGGAGCCCACATATCCGGCGCCGCCAATAACCAGGATGTGTCGAGCGTTGACCTCTCCCCGCTTCGCTGCCTTGTCGAGGCGTGACAGCTCGTCCTTTAATGCTTCGGCGGCGAATAGAGGATTTTCACCTTCCATGCGCGCCGCGCAATTGCGGATGGCTTGGGCGTAAACGTCGCTCGCCCCGCCAGGCTCCGCGTTGAAGGTTTCGCCAATGCCGTCGATCGTCAGTGCCATATTCTGAGGCTCCCGTTGAGGGGTCGAGGCCTATGAGACCAAGCCCGAAGCGTTGATCCTCAGAATGTCGCTGAAATGGTTAATGCCTCCTTTAGAAACCAACGCTTAACCATAAAAAACGCCCCTTTCCTGCGGAAAGAGGCGTCTCAACAGGGTTACCCCCGAGTTAACGTCGGTTTTGGCTCAGAACTGCTTTTCAGGCAGGCGCACCACAAGACCATCAATCTCGTCTGAAACCTTGATCTGGCAGGACAGGCGGCTGGTGTCGCGCACGTCAAAGGCGAAATCGAGCATATCTTCTTCCATCTGCTCGGCTGTGCCGGTCTTGTCTTTCCAGGCCTCATCCACATAGACGTGGCAGGTCGCGCAGGCGCAGGCCCCGCCGCAATCCGCATCAATGCCCGGAATGGAGTTTTTGATCGCGCCTTCCATCACCGTCATGCCGTTTTCACAGTCGATGGTGTGGGACGTCCCGTCATGTTCGATATAGGTGATCTTCGCCATGGCTCCCGTCGAATCTTTCCCTGTTAAGCGTCGCCGGGCCTCGTTCGCGTGCCCGCGCCAAGAAAATGACGCCTGTGTCATTATTTTTCAAGTGGCGATTTGCCTCAAAATTGGCTGAAAGCCCACCACCTGCCGCTCCGAATAAGCAACAGGCCGGGAGATATCACGCGTGCTTACCTGTCGTCCAGCCGGATTCGGCCAAATGATCGCTCGCATGGGCCACCGGCACCTCCTCCAGAGGCGTCGCCAGCGTGTCATTCCAGCGGTTGAGAAACCCAAAAGCCGAGATCACCGCAACGATGTCAACGATCTGATCCTCAGTAAAATAGGGCTTGAGAGCATTAAAATCCTCGTCCGTCACGCCGTTCGGCACTTGAGCAGCCAGTTGCGCGACCTTCAGCGCCGCGCGCTCGCCCTCAGAAAAGAGATCGGATGTCTCATATTCCCAGATCTGGGCGAGCTTCTGCGCATCCAGATCGTCGGCCTGCTCCGCCCCATGATGGGTGTGCGCCTGACAATAGAGACACCCGGCGGATCGGCTCGCCATATAGGCGATCATCTGCCGAAGGCCCGGCGACAAATCGCTCCCCAAATTGACTTGGGCGATCATGGCCACAAAGGCTTTCACGAGCTCCGGGCGCCGCGCCATGATGAGAAGCGAATTGGGCAAGAAGCCCATAGCCCCTTCCGCCAGCGCCAGATGATCTTCCAGATCAGGCAGGTCCGCCCGATCCAAGGGTGCCAATCGTGTCATAAAGCCCTCCCCGACTTGTTCACGGCCCGCCCTCAAGATGTTGAAGCAGACCATCTATTGACCAAGAGGCTAGGTGGTAGAACCGCCAAGGGCCAGCCGTCTGGCGATCACATTTGCTGGAGTAAACCCTGCTGGATATGGGGCCTCTATGTGAAGCCTGCCATATTTGCAATTGAACAAGGCGGCATCTCATAATCAGGTAAGCAAACGACTGCGACCGGAGACGAAGCCCATGCTTCCCGAGCACAGAGCCCACAGCGATGCCATGGCCCAAAACGCCAATGCCATGGTGGAAGGGATCGTCTGGCAGACCATCGCCCTGTCGCTCGGCTGCGCTGCGATCATTGTCGCCACCATGGTGCTGGGCGCCGTGGAGGCGCTCCCCCTTTGGGCGGTGGCACTCATTGTCTATGTGAGCGTCTACCTAAGCTACACCGCCCTCCATGAGGCCGTACATCAGAACATCACCGGCACGCGCAAGGACCTCGCCTGGATCAACAAGGCGATCGGCACCCTGTCCGCCTTCTTCCTGGCGCACTCCTACGAGATGCACAAAACCATTCACCTGACCCATCACCGCAACACAAATGATCCCGAGCATGATCCGGATCACTGGGTGAAGGGGTCAAACTTCCTGATGACCGCGCTCCGCTCCATGACCATCTTCAACGGGTATTTCCTCTATTGCCAGAGGCATTGGGACAATCCGCAAATGCGCAGCGCCTATTGGATCGGCCTGCGCGACACCGGCTTCACCTTCGCGGCGGTTATTCTGATTGCGGTGCTTGTCGATTGGCAGCTCGCGGTCTTCGGCTATCTCATCCCGGCGACGCTGGCCGCCATGACACTGGGCCTTCTGTTCGACTATGCGGTGCACGTGCCTTACATCGCCCGCGCCCGATTTGAAAACACTCGTGTGTTCGTTTTCCCGCGCTGGCTCGACACCATCGTGACCTGGGTCTATGTGCAGCAGAACTATCACGGCGTCCATCACGCCTTTCCGCGTATCCCGTTCACAAAGTACCGCCGGTTTTTCCGTGAGTCGGAGAAGGATATTGTCGAGGCCGGCCTCCCAGTCGTCCGACCTCTTGGTCGATAGAAACAAAGGCCCATGACCAAGCCGCTCAACGTCCTCTTCATCACCGCCGATCAATGGCGCGGCGATTGCCTGTCGGCGCTGGGTCATCCTGCGGTGAAAACGCCAAACCTCGACGCTCTGGCCGCCGACGGCATGATGTTCACGAAGCACTATGCCAACGCCGTGCCCTGCGCGCCAAGCCGAGCGTCGCTCCACACCGGCCTCTATCTGCAGAACCACCGCGCCTGCACCAATGGCACGCCCCTGGACGCCCGCCACACCAATTGGGCGCTCGAAGCCGAAAAGCTCGGCTATGACCGCGTACTCATCGGCTACACCGACACGGCGAACGACCCGCGCGAATTGCAGGACGACAGCCCCTGGCTCAAAACCTATGAGGGACCCCTCCCCGGCATTCGTCCCATCGCCATGATGGGCACCTGGCCCGGCCCTTGGGCCGACTATCTGGAAGACAAAGGCTATCCCCTGCCCGACGATTTGCGTCAGACCTTTGGCTTTCGTGAAGACGGGCCCGACTATGAGCACGGCCGTACCACGCCAAAGCCGCTCATCTATCCGGCAGAGGATAATGACACCGCCTATCAGGTCGATCGCTGCATTGACTATATGGGTAGCGCCCAGGACCCGTTCATCATGCACCTGTCGCTCCTGCGTCCCCATCCACCCTGGGTGGCATCGGAGCCCTATGCCAGCCTATATGATCCCGAAAGCCTGCCGGGCTACATCCGCGCGGAGACGCCGGAAGAAGAAGGCGCCATCCACCCCTGGCTCGAACATCAGCTGGAGCACCGCCACTATCTGGCGCCAGACAATGACAAAAAGCAACGGCGAATGAAGGCCGTCTATTACGGCCTCATGACAGAAGTGGACCATCAGCTCGGGCGGCTGATCACGTTCCTCAAAGAAAGCGGCCAGTATGACAATACGCTCATCATCTTCACCTCAGACCATGGGGAACAGATGGGCGATCACTGGCTCATTGGGAAGACCGGCTATTTCGACGGCTCCTACCACATCCCGCTGATCATCCGTGACCCGCGTGCAAACAAAACGCGCGGCCACCGCATCGAAGCTTTCACGGAGAATGTGGACATCATGCCGACCCTGCTCTCAAGAATAAGCGCCCCCGTCCCGCCCCATTGCGACGGTCGGTCTCTGGGTCCCATCCTGACAAGCGGCACCGTGCCACGCGACTGGCGCACCGAAGCCCATTGGGAATTTGATTTCCGCGATCCGGCTGATGACAAGGCGGAGCAGCGGCTTGGGATCACTCTGCATCAATGCACCATGAATGTGATCCGCTCAGAGAAGTACAAATACGTGCACTTCACCAACCTGCCGCCGCTCTTCTTTGATCTGGAAAAAGACCCGAACGAATTGGTGAACCGGGCGGCTGATCCCGACTATCTGCCGCTCGTTCTAGAGTACGCCCAGAAAATGCTCTCCTGGCGCATGGCCCATGACGAAGCCACCCTCACCCACGTGACGCTCACCGATGATGGACCGGTTGAGCGGGTGTCAGCGAGATAAACAATCTCACCTATGTCATTGCCGGACTTGTTCCGGCAGTGCGTACCGCCCTGGTTCGAGACGGCGCTGACGCGCCTCCTCACCATGAGGCTCAGATTCTAACCTCATCCTGAGGAGCGGTCGCAGACCGCGTCTCGAAGGATGGATTACCGGAACAAGTCCGGGGGTGAGATAGGAGAGAGCAACAAACTACCCCACAATCCCCTCAATCTGTTCCGCACTCACACCGTTCGCTTTCGCGACCTCAAGGATCTCGCCCCAGGTCGTGTCGTCGATGGGGATGCCATTGGCGCGGCGCTCGGCTTCTGAAATCCGTTCCGGGTCGCCCGGTGAGAGGACCGGCTCTCCAGGTGTCTGTTCCGGCGAGGCTTTGAAATAATCGACCATCGCGTCGATCTCGGAACGCATCCAGTCCCGGTCGCCGAGCCGCGTGGGATCAATCACAATCGCGAGCATGTGGTTGATGATCGAATTATGCCGCTCATTGCCCGGCTGGATCGTGCCGCCGCCGGTGAGCACACCCGCCAGCACTTCCGCCATGAAGGCGAGCCCATAGCCCTTGTGCGCCCCGATTGCCAAAAGCGCGCCCCTCGGCTCATCAAACATGACAGAGGGGTCCGTCGTCGGTTGGCCGGTTTTGTCGAGCAGCGTGTCGGGCTCCACCTGCTCGCCCTTGTTCATGGCGACGCGCACCTTGCCGAGCGCCACTTTCGACGTCGCCATGTCGAGCAGAATGTCCTCTGACGTGTCACCCCCGGGCACCGCAATGCAGATCGGGTTGGTGCCGAACCGCGAGTCCGTGCCCCTGTGCGGCGCCACCAGCGGGGAATGGTCCACAACATTGGCAAAATGAATGGAGACCATGCCCGCGTTGAGTGCCTGCTCCCCATAGGTGCCAACACGGCCAATATGATGCGCATTGGCAAGACTCATGAGCGCCACACCGGTTTCCTTCGCCCTAGCAATGGTCTGCTCCATCGCCTCACGCGCCACGATCTGGCCATAGCCCCGTCCCCCATCAAAGCGCAGGATCGCGCCATCGTCTTTCACGAGCTTTACGGACGTGTTGGGCTTCAGCAAATCCATATGCTGGATAAAGACATAAGCCGGAACCATGCCCACCCCGTGACTGTCATGGCCGGTGAGGTTCGCCCGCACCAGATGCCAGGCCACGAGTTCCGCTTCTTCCTCAGAGCTCCCGCCCCCCATCAGAATGGCCTCGACCACTTTCTGCAGCTTCTCTGGTGCAATCAGCATCGTCACCTCCCTCTTGTTTTTCAGAGCCTAATTCGGCACACCTGAGATGGGAAATGTTTCAGGTCAATGCCAAGCGTTTCCAAGAAAAGTGGGCACCGGTTTTCTGTCCGGAAACGCGCCACTAGAGAGGAGCTGTTTTGGACCAGCTGGATTGTGTGGTGATTGGCGCGGGCGTGGTGGGGCTCGCCGTGGCGCGGGCATTGACGCTGCAGGGCCGCGACGTGGTGGTGCTTGAAAAAGCCAAGCTCATCGGCAGCGAAACCTCGTCCCACAATTCCGAAGTGATCCATGCCGGCATTTATTATGCCGCCGACAGTCTCAAAGCCCGCTTCTGTGTCGAAGGCCGCAAGCGGCTTTACCCGTTCATGGAAGAGCGCGGCATCGAGCACAAGAAATGCGGCAAACTGATTGTCGCGACGGAGCATTCACAAGTCGCCGATCTGACAGACATTAAGCTCAGAGGCGAATGGAACGGCGTCGACGATCTAAGGTTTGTGGACCAGGATGAGCTCAGAGAGATCGAACCCGCTCTCCACGCAGAAGCTGCCCTCATCTCGCCGTCCACCGGCATTTTAGACAGCCACGGGCTAATGCTCGCCTATCAAGGAGACATGGAGGATCGCGGCGGCGCCATCGCATTTGGCAGCTCGGTCGATGCGATGGAGATGCAAAACGACGGCATCATCCTCCATATCTCTGGCGATACGGAGATGCAGATTAAAGCGAAGACGGTGGTGAACTCGGCTGGCTTTTCGGCGCCGCTGCTTGCGGCCAAAACAGCCGGGCTGGCGCCGAAACATCAGCCGACGCCCTACTATGCGAAGGGCAACTATTTCACGCTGGCGGGCCGCGCCCCTTTCTCTAAGCTCATATACCCGGTGCCTGAGAAAGCAGGCCTCGGCGTGCACCTCACCCTCGATCTCGGTGGCCAGGCCCGTTTCGGGCCGGATGTGGAATGGGTCGACGGACCCGACTATTCCGTCGATCCCAACCGGGGTGACAATTTCTATGCAGCGATCAGAAAATACTGGCCGGACCTGGAAGACGGCAGTCTGCAACCGGGCTATGCGGGGATCAGACCGAAACTGCAGGCCCCGGGCGAACCCGCTCATGATTTCCGGATTGACGGCCCCAGGACACATGGGATCCCGGGACTTGTAAACCTGTTCGGGATTGAGAGCCCAGGCCTCACATCCTCGCTTCCAATCGGCGACTATGTCGCCGAGCTGGTGCGCGATTAGTCAGCCAGAAGCATGTCGATGTGGGCGACGGTTTCGTCGACTGTGTTTCGGAGCATCATCAACGCGTCTTGGCGAGCTTCATCGGAGGGGTCTGTCAGTTTTTCGGCGGCTTCCGCGTGATCGGCCACAGCCCAGGCACCAACACCCTTCGCCGACCCTTTGAGGCTGTGTGCGGCATCTTTCCACTCTTTAGGCGATGTGCAGGCTTCGAGGCGCTCCACATAAACGCCCGCCTGGCAGCGGAAAAGTCCGAGAAGTTCGCATTCCAGCGACCGCTCGCCCAAGGTGTATTTGGAAAGATGAACCAGATCAATCAACGTGCTTTCCCGTCTGCTCCCCACACAAGCTGGCATTTCTGCCCGCAAAGCCATTCCCCCAGACATATGCAACTCCACTTAACGCAACACAATGACAGACAGTATTGGTGATAAAACTTACTGAAGAGCTTTTCCGATCCGCAGATTGGACGCGGAAATATGCGATCCCGTTAACAGTATTAACGAAATCAAAAGCCTGGGAAAATCTTAGGAAAACTGCGGCAAACAAGGCCTGATCTTGAAAAGGTTAACAGCCGCAAGTCTAGATTCATCAGGACTCGGACGATTTCCCTTGACTTTATGGTTAATATTTCGTAAACATTTACCCGAGGTTGCAAGAGCCTCGTGACTCGTAAGAACCCCTCGTAGAGCCCCCGGCGCGCCCCCTCGCCGGGGGCATTTCATTGGGCAAACCGCCTTCGCGCCGAGCTACTGGTTCTTATCCACACCGAGGATTTTGTAACCCGCAGGGGTCAATTTGCAGACCAACCAATCGGGCTTGACCGGGTTGGCAAACCACGGCTCGGCCCATCCTCGCGCAATGCAGGAGCGGATTGTCCGAATGTCTATTTCCTGGCCTTGATCATCAAACAGCGGCAGCTTTCCGCCCGGCTCCTTAAGCCCTCGGATCAGATACCGGATTTGGGCCCAGGTTGGTTTGGCGTGCCGGTCCGCTGCCCGTGCAGCTGCACCCTCCACCTTTTCCGCTTCCGTCTTCATCTCGTCACTGCCAGGCATCGACTTGACCCTGTCGGATTTCCGCGCGCCGATCCGGGCACCAAAGGCCCGGCTCGGCTCAGACCCAAATCCTGAACCTTTGCATCAAATGCAGCAAGCTCTAGCGACAATTCCCTATAGATAGCGGAGCTGGGTCAGGTCTTCGGCTTGACTCGGGCATCCCAATCCAACACCCTTCACTATCTCAGAGGCCAAGAGAAAAAATCCTTATGGAACAAGCAGATCGTCCTAAATCTTCGCTGTCCGTCGCAAGTGAACCCACACTTGGACCGAGCTTATCGGCCTCGCCAGCCAACGAGGATTCGGCGGCCACCGGGGAACTCTACCGGCTCATGTCGCGACGCCCCAGTCGCGCGATTTTGACTATGGCGGGCGCCCTGACCGCATTGTGGGTCGGGTCGATGATCGCCTATGTGACAGGGTTTTATGGCCTGGAAGGACTTGCCATAGCGCCAAGGTCGGAACTTGCCTTGTTGGCTGCGGCGGCGCTGGCGCCGCTGACACTCATTTGGCTCGTCGCCTTTATTGCCTGGCGCAGTCAAGAAATGCGCCTGATGGCAGATGCCCTCGCCCGTACAGCCCTCCGCCTGACCGAGCCCGAAGAAACGGCCATCGGCGACGTCGCACGTCTTGGCAACCAGGTCGCACAACATCTGAGCACAGTGAATCAAGGCATTGATGATGCCCTTGCCCGCGCCGCGGCCCTCAATATCATGCTGCAGGAACAGCTGATTGACATCGAAGCGGGAGGTGAACGCGCGGAGCTGCGTGCCACCCAATTACGGGAAATGCTGGGCGAACACAAACAGGCTTTGGAAGGCCTGTCGAAGACGCTGGGCGACGAGGCCGACACCGTCACCCGGCACCTCTCAGGCCAGGTGGCCTCTGTGAGGAGCGTCACAGCATCCGCAGAGCAGAAGATGGAAGCCGCGAGCGAACGGCTTCGTCAGCAATCAGAAGCCCTCTCCCGCGCGAGCGAAGCGGCAATTGGCGGGGCTGATGCGACAACGTCAATGCTCGACCGGCAATCCTCCCGCCTGGAAGTCGTCGCCCAGACTGCATTGTCGAAGGCTGACGGTCTCACCGAACGCTATGAGGCGCAACGCGACGCTATTGCGGAAGCCGCATTGGCGCTGGAAAGCGAGCGCAACCGTCTGGACGCATCCTTCGAAAAACACCGCACGCTCATTGAGAACACGTCCGGGGACTTGTCCGACCGCACGGTTGAGATCGATGAGGCCGTCGCACGCCTGTCCCGTGAACTCACTCACTCGTTGGAAACCGCTTCGTCACGCGCCAAAGAACTGGGCTCGACCTTCGCGGGGGAGGTCAGCGCTATCACCCGCGCCGCCAACGACGCAGCCAACACCGTGGGCGACGCATCTCGCAGCGCCAGCGATGGACTGGAAGCGGCGACAGCGACCTTCGGCAATGCAGCGAAACAAACGACAGAGGCGGCTCAGGCAGCCTCAGCGTCCCTAGAAAAAGCTGCGTCGGAAATTGAGAGCGCTATCTCTGCCCGGTCTGCGGCGGCCACAAAAAAACTCGATAGCCGGATCGTGGACCTGCGCTCTGAAATGGAAAAAACGACGACCGACGCGGAGGCTGCCGGAGAACGCCTGGGCGCGGCCATGTTTGGGATCGGCGGCGCCGCCAAAGAGGCTGGCCGCGCACTCCACACCGCCAGCGAAGATCTTGAAAAAAGGATGGCAGAGCTGCCTGAAGAAGCTGCGGAAGGTGCGCAGGCCCTGCAGCGAGTCCTCGAAGATCAGGTGTCTGCCCTCGCCTCAATTGCCGAAATCGTCGTGCGCCATGCGCGCAATCTCGACAGAAGTTCCCCACAACGCGCCGTCACACCGCCCCTCACGTCCAATCAGCCCGCCACACCAATAAGCGGTGGCACCCGTCCAACGGAAAACGGATCCTGGGGTATTTCTGATCTGTTGGCGGCAGCCGGTCATGCAGACTCCTCGGCCTCACGGCCCAATGATGGGGAGCTACACCGACGGTCTCTGCACATCATCGAAAGCCTGCAATCGATTGCTATCGACCTCGACCGCGCCCTCGAACAAAGCCCCCCCGCTGATCTGTGGCGAAGATATCAGGCAGGCGAGCGGAATGTGTTCGCCCGGCGGCTCTATAACCTGCAGGGCCGTGAGCTCTACGATCAGATCTCACAAAAATACTCCAGCGACCGCGAATTTCGCGAAAACGCAGACAAATTTATGGGGCAGTTTGAACAGCTGCTTACAGAGGCTGCCGAACGTGATCGGGAAGGCATCCTCGCAGACACCTACCTGACGTCTGACACAGGCAAGGTCTACTTGCTGCTCGCCCAAGCCACTGGGCGCCTCGCCTGAAATGATCAGCTTTCAGCTTCGCGTTCAGCCTTGACGATTTCATCATAAGCCCACAATGCAATCTCTGAGAGAACCTCAGAGCTCGCCTCGTCAAAGGCTCCCACGACATCAATCGTACGCGTGCTCGACGACTCCTTCACGCTTTCAAAACGTCGGCTCGCGATCACCGTGTCGCTAAACCGCCGAACAAGCTTCGAATTGATCTGAACGCGAATGTCATCCATCTCCGAGCCTTCGCTTTCAACACCAAATCGCGAAATTGAAATCTGCAGAAGGTAGTCGGAGCGAATGCCCGCTGACCGCGGCCCCACGGCCTGAAAGCGTCCTCCCAGATCCATCGCATCGACCAGAAGAACCTGAACCATGTCGGGCACGCGGTCTGCCCAACGGGCGCCTGAGAAATACCGGATCTCATTCTGGGAGGGTTGGAAGACGATGCGATTAGAGTTAAGCGCGGCGGGCGCCTCAGGCGCATCCACGACAATTTGTGTCGCCACCTGCGGCCGGTTCTCGCCAAAATCAATGGACGGCGCGGTAAGGACGTATATGTCCGGCGCTTCATTGGTGCCCACTGTAGCCAGGGCGCAAGCTTGGAGCGCGACCGCAGTGATTGCAATTCCGATAAACCGTGTAAATCTGACATAAGTCTTCTTCATTTTACCGTCCCGATTCCGGTTCATATTCTGGTGTGTCGCTTCCGAGCAGGAAGCCCGCCGGGTCTCCTTCCGCACGGGAGACAAACCGCTCCAATGCCGCAACCATGTCCCGCGCCTCCTCAATCAGGAGCGGCAATTGTCCCAGACCATCCCGGGTGAAACTATTGATGGAACTCCGGTTGTTCGACAGAACCATCTCCAGCTCCTCAGCGACGCGCCCGTAAGACGCTGCCGCGCCTTTTGCTTCGCGGATCAGCTGCGCTACATCGTTTTCAAGCAATCGATCGGCGGTCCCTGCGACGTTCTCCAGTTTGCTGGTTGCCGCCGCAACATCGGAGGTGATGGTGTTGATATTGCCCAGTGTTTCGGAGATGTCCCCAGAACTTCCAGCCAGCTCCTCAGATAGTTTCTCCAGATTGCCCATGATGCGATTGACCGAATCCTTATTCTCGCGGACCAACAGACGGACATCAGTCAGCAGAGCATTTGCATTCTGGATAGCGTCGGGGGCACTCATGAAGAGTTCCTGAAAGGCCGAGGGCGCCGCGACAATGGTGGGGTAGGACTCACCAGCTTTTGGCATTAAGGGCGGCGATCCGGCGCTGCCTCCCGTCAGCTCAATCAGCGCAACGCCGGTCAGACCGAAGAGCTCCAATTGGGCATCCGTATCCTCTTTTACCGGTGTCCGGGCATCAAGCTCAACAAGCGCCACTACTTTGCTTGGATCGTCATCAGCCAAACGCAGGTCTACGACCCTGCCTACCGGTATTCCGTTATATTGGACCACACCGGACTCCGTCAGACCTGACACAGAGCCTGAAAACACAATCTCATAATATGCGTAGGTCCGATCCAGCTGAACCCGACCTATCCAAAGAGCGAATAAAAAGAGGGTCGCGATCACCGCGAGCGCAAAGGCGCCGATCATGATGTTGTTGGACTTGATTTCCATATGATCTCTCTACCTTACCGGATAGCCGAGGTCTGGGCGGCGCGAGCCCGAGGCCCTGTAAAATATTCTTTGATCCAGGGGTGATCGCTGCGCAGCATATCATCCATCGTCCCCTGCAATGTAACACGCTTATCTGCAAGAACGGCGATCCGATCGCATGTGGCATGTAAAGTATCCAGATCGTGGGTCACAAGGAACACAGTGAGCCCCAATGTCCTTTGAAGATCGCGGATCAAAATATCGAAGGCAGCAGCCCCGATAGGATCGAGCCCTGCAGTCGGTTCATCGAGAAACAGAATATCCGGGTCCAGCGCCAAGGCCCGCGCAAGCCCGGCCCGTTTCCGCATGCCACCGGAAAGCTCAGAAGGAAACTTTGTGCAAGCATCTGACGGCAACCCCACCATCGTAATCTTGAGGGCCGCAAGTTCATCCATCAGCTCGTTGGGAAGGCCCAGATGTTCCCTGTACGGAACCTGAACATTTTCCGCAACAGTCAGCGCAGAAAACAATGCACCGTCCTGAAACAAGATTCCCCATCGCTGTTCTAACCGCCTGCGCTCTTCCTCTTCCATCTCAGAGATTGTCCGTCCCAGAACTGTGACCTTCCCCGCCGTTGGACGCTGCAGCCCAACAATCGAGCGAAGCAGCACGGACTTGCCCGTCCCTGAGCCGCCAACGATCCCGAGTATCTCGCCACGCCTGACATCAAGATCCAGATTTTCGTGGACCACCTGCGCGCCAAACTGGTTCCGCAAGCCGCGCACACGGATAATGGGGTCGTCGTCAATCACTGATCAGATTCCCATCGCCGTGAAGAAAACGGCAAAGAGTGCATCAAGCACAATCACCATAAAAATCGATTGCACCACGGACCGCGTTGTCTGCACGCCAACGGACTCTGCGCTACCCGTCACCCGCATGCCCGCATAACAAGCGATCAGACCGATCACCAACGCCATGAACGGCGCTTTGAAGATACCGACACCGAAGGTCCAAAAGTCAGCGGCCTCCGACAAGCGGACAATGAAAACACCCGGCGATGTATCCAGCATCTGCCAGACCATCAGTGCGCCGCCAATAAGCCCCATAATGTCAGCGATAAAGGTAAGCAGCGGGAGCATAATCATGAGCGCAAGAACCCGAGGCACAACCAGCATGTCCATCGGATCGAGCCCGAGCGTACGCATGGCGTCAATCTCTTCACGCATCTTCATGGACCCGATTTCGGCAGTAAAAGCACTGCCCGATCGGCCGGCGACGATGATTGCAGTGAGAAGAATACCAATCTCACGCAAAAACGTAATCGCCACCATGTTCACGGTGAATACCTCCGCGCCAAACTTTTGAAGCTGGACCGCTCCCTGCTGCGCCAGAACCGCCCCAATCAGGAAAGTCATCAGACAAACGATAGGCAGCGCATCAAGGCCCGCACGTTCCATATGATGCACCAGGGGCACAGCCCGCAATCGGCTGGGGTGTTTCACCGTGCGCCAGAGGACATTCAGGAGTAGACCAAAAAACCCGAGCAGGCCTTGAACCTCGTTAGCAACGGACACAAGGGTTGCGCCCACGCGTTCGGCTAATTGAACATAGGCTGGAGGTCGTGGCAGACGCAGATTGAAGCCAAATCGGTATCCCTCAGCGACATCCAGCAAAGTCCGAATTTCAGGCGTCTCTCCTCTATAGGAAACGCGGAGGCCCGCAACCCGTAATTGTTCGCTGGTACGGTGAAGCAGCCAGGCACCCGCCGTGTCGAGCCGGGTAAGACCTGTGAGATCAATCACGGCGTCTCGTCCACGCGCCCGTTTAGGGCTAATCTCTCTGAGCGGCTCATCAAGGTCACGCACCAGCCGGACCGTCCACGCCCCTTTAGCACGCACCAGAAAGCCGGCCTCGGCCTCCTCAGTTTCCAGTGTTGCTGTCGTGGTCCCGCTCATTACCGCTTTGAATGCCCCAAATCTGGTCTGCCTAGCCCCTGCCCGGCCTTATTTTGACCGATTTCCGCCACTCTCTTGTACCACAAGAACCGCGTCATACGGCCACATTGCATGAGGTATTTGGCGAGCTAGGTTCACCCAATACTTATTCATGTAAGATGACATGTGATTGTAAGACCACCAAGGGGTACGGGCGTTCAATTGTGGCGCCGCACTGAAGTGAGGAAAGTAATGAACCAGTTAGTAAAAGGTCTATCCATTTTGGGCCTGTCTCTCGCACTGCCGCTCACAGTTCAGGCGAACGAGCCTGATTTGGACAAAGGCGCGAGAGTATTTAAAAAGTGCGCGGCCTGTCACACCCTAGCGGAAGGCGAGGGTCACAAAATCGGCCCTTACCTTTGGGGCATGTTTGACCGTCCCGTTGCCTCTGTCGAAGACTTTAACTTCTCAGACGGCATGACCGCGCGGGCAGCGGAAATCGGGACATGGACCGATGAAAACCTCGCGGAGTACCTCACCAAACCTCGCGATTATGTTCCCGGAACCAACATGTCTTTCGTAGGACTGCGGAAAGAGAAAGACCGCGTGAACCTGATCGCCTATCTCCGTCAGGAAACCGGCGCAGCGGCTGCGGCACCTGCAGAAGAGCCAGAAGCTGAATAATCCCGAAACTGCACATACACGAATAAAGGGCGGCCCCAGAAGCCTAGGGAGTCGCCTTTTTTATGCCCGCTTCATCTGCGTCTGCTCGGCGCCGGCGCTGCAGGACGACAACGCCGAGTAAAAGAAGCCCTGCAGGCACATACATGAAATAAGCGTTGGGCTGATCGTTCGGGAGTTCGATTGACAAGACCTCCCAGTCAAAATCGATCCCGGCGTCACCGGCGGGCCCGCCAAACACCACATCATCGACAAAGGTCCGCCCCTCTCCTGTCCGCAGGATCAGTCCGGCGTGCTCCAAGCGTTCGTCGATGGGCGCTTGCGCGCCCAGGGGCAACAGCACAGTACGCGTCTCGATATCACCTTCAAGCGTCTCGCCGGTTGCGGTGAGACGAAGTGATCCATCAACAGGCGCTGCCTCTATTAGCGGTGCTGCCTCGTCAAATGGAACCGTCTGAAACGGCGGAACAATTTGATCGATCCAATATTGCGGTCGGAAAAGCGTAAAGGCGACGAGGAGTAGGATCGCTGACTCCCAAACCTTGTTTCGCGTGACAAGAAAGCCTTGTGTCGCCGCAGCAAACACCAAAACTGCCGTGACCGCTCCCAAGACAGTCAAAGCCAGATCAACAGGTCCTTCGATCCCGATCAACAAGAGTTTGGTGTTGAAGATGAAGAGAAACGGCAGCACGACGGTCCGAAGCGAATAAGTGAATGCAGCGATCCCTGTCTTGATAGGATCGGCTCGCGAAATCGCAGCCGCCGCAAACGACGCAAGGCCCACAGGTGGGGTCACGTCGGCCATGATGCCGAAATAGAAAACAAAGAGGTGCACCGCGATCAAAGGCACGACCAGGCCGTTTTGTGCACCCAAATCGACAACAACACCTGCCATCAAAGCTGAAACGACGATGTAGTTGGCCGTCGTTGGAAGCCCCATGCCCAGCACGATAGAAAGGATGGCGACCAGACCAAGCATGGCGAGCAGGTTGCCACCAGACAATATCTCGACAAGTTCGGTCAACACTTGCCCTACGCCGGTGAGGGAAACAGCCCCAACAATGATCCCGGCAGCAGCTGTCGCGATGGCAATCGCCACCATGTTTTTCGCACCCAACTCCAGACCTGACGCGAAATCGACAATGCCTGCCTTAAGGTCCGCCACCAACTGATGCTGGCCCCGAAACGCGCCAAGCACCGCGCGCTGCGTGATAAGAATGAAACCGATAGCGACCGTCGCCCAGAACGCCGCGAGCCCGGGGGACAGTCGTTCCACCATCAAACACCAAACAAGCACGCCTATTGGCAATACGAAGTGAAGCCCTGTGCGTCCTATATCGGCAATGCGTGGCGTCTCAACAATTGGGGCATTGGGATCTTCGGGCGGCAGGTCCGGATATCGGGCGGCATAACCGAGCGTTGCGATGTAAAATCCCAAGAAACCGACGGCGAGAACATAGGACGCGGCGGCACCGAACAAGCTCTGCGCTGCGAGAATTCCATAATACCAAATGCCCGCAACGATGAGGAATGAGCTGATTGTGATGCCGGCACGCAACAAGCGTGCAGCACCCGTTGGCGGGCTCCCCGCTCTCGGAAGTCCCTCCATGCCCGCTTTCAGCGCTTCCAAGTGCACAATGTAAATCAAAGCTATGTAGGAAATCACAGCAGGTAGGAACGCATGAGTGATGACCTCCAGATAGGAGATGCCGACATACTCAACCATCAGGAACGCGGCCGCCCCCATAACCGGCGGCATGATCTGCCCATTTACCGATGATGCGACCTCAACGGCGCCTGCTTTCTCGCTGGAAAAACCGACCCGCTTCATCAGAGGAATAGTGAATGTGCCCGTCGTAACCGTGTTGGCAATGGAAGAGCCCGACACGAGTCCCGTCATGCCGGACGCAAGAACAGCGGCCTTCGCGGGCCCACCACGCATATGGCCCAGGAGGGCGAACGCAACCTGAATAAAATAGTGACCCGCGCCAGCGCGGTCGAGTAACGAACCGAACAACACAAACAAGAAAACGAAACTTGTCGATACACCGAGCGCGATACCGAACACGCCCTCTGTGGTGATCCATAAGTGGCTCATGGCCCGAGAAAACGACGCTCCCTTCCAGGCGATAAGGTCGGGCGCCATGTTCCCGAAGAAAACATAAGCAAGGAAGATCATGGCCATTACAGTCAAGGGCGGGCCGAGTGTACGCCGTGTTGCCTCTAGCAACAGCACAAGCCCCACGCCTGCTGTCACAAGGTCAGCGGTATTGGGCAGCCCCGGTCGCGAAGCAAGCGCATCGTTGAAAACAAACAGGTAGCCTGCGGACACCGCACCAGCGATCCCCAAGACCCAATCCTGCAGGGGCACCCGCTCCCGCGGCGATCGTTTCAATGCCGGAAAACTTACATACGCAAGCAGAAAGGCAAATGCGAGATGGATCGCCCGCGCTTCCGTATCATTGAGGACGGGGATGTACCGTGCCACAAGGAATGGGAGTGGTGACGCATACCAGAGCTGAAACAGCGACCAGGCGACCGCCACACCTGCGATAATTTTTCCTGTAACGCCGTCATGGTTGCGCGCACCGGTTTCGGCGGCAAACAGTTCCTCGGCGACATTCGGTGTCGGTTCGCTCAACGGAGGCCTCCCCGCTTGCGAGCCTTATTCAAGGAGCCCGGCTTCCTTATAGTACCGCTCAGCGCCTGGATGGAGAGGCGCGGACAACGCATTGGCAACCATGCCCTCTTTCGTGAGTACGGCAAACGCAGGGTGGAGCTTCTTGAAGTCGTCGAAATTTTCAAACACGGCTTTCACGAGCTGGTAGACGATTTCCTCGTCGACGCTTGCGGAGGTGACAAAGGTTGCAGCGACGCCGAAGGTCGAAACGTCTTCGGGGTTTCCATTGTACATGCCGCCCGGAATGGTCGCAGGTCCGTAAAAGCTGTTATCAGCGATGAGTTTGTCGACAGCCTCACCGTCGACGTTTACCAGCACCGTATCGCAGGTCGTGGTTGCTTCCTGAATAGAGCCACTCGGGTGCCCGACGGTAAAGACAATGGCATCAATCTTGTTGTCACAAAGCGCAAGGGATTGCTCAGCCGACTTAAGCTCGGAGGCCAACGCAAAGTTGCGCGTTGTCCAACCGAGCGCTTCCATGACAACTTCCATGGTCGCACGCTGCCCCGACCCAGGATTGCCAATATTTACCCGCTTACCTTCCAAATCTTCGAAAGAACTGATGCCCGCGTCTGCGCGGGCTACCACAGTGAATGGTTCTGGGTGGAGGGAAAACACTGAGCGCAGATCTGAGAAGGCGCCCGTCTCGGCAAACTTCGACGTGCCATTGTAGGCGTGAAACTGCCAGTCAGACTGGGCAACGCCCATCTCCAGGTCACCTTCGCGAATAGCATTTATATTGAACAGAGACCCGCCAGTGCTTTCGACAGAACAGCGAATGCCGTGCGTTTTACGGTCTTTGTTAACCAGGCGGCAGATCGCACCCCCTGTTGGATAGTAGACGCCGGTAATCCCGCCGGTTCCAACAGTGACAAAGACCCGTTCAGGTTCGGCGTGGGCCACTGTTCCCACGGCGAAGACCAATGCAAAAGCAGCCAGCCACATCTTCATCCGAGTCTCAATCCGGCTCATCACCGCACTCCCTGTTTTACCTGTTTGCCCCGTGATTTACCGAGACACCATCCTGTTTGAGCGCATGGTAAAGCGCTCTCTCGACAAAACAAGCAAGGAAAAGTGGGAAAAATGTGACCGGTCATCTGGAATGCTTCCTGCAGCACACTGCAAGAGGGACTTCCGACCGTTCCAAATTGAAACGTTTTGGCGTTTCTGTGTAAGGTTCATCGGTCGGGGGTCATGGATAAGTCAGTTGGTAAAGAGTTAGCGTGATGCAATCCACGACCATTTTCAGACGCCTAGCGGCGTTCCTGCCTGCGATCGTGCTCATCGGCGCAGTCAGCGTGTCATTTTATGACCCACGCGGACTGGCGACGGCTCTCTCTAACCAAACCTTCGATATTTATCAGCAGATCAAACCAAGACCGTCTGAAGCTCAAAAAAGTGTTTATGTCGACATCGGACCTGCCTCTTCGGCTCGATATGGCCATTGGCCTTGGTCGAGATCGCGCTTGGCCGACTTGGTCGACGCGGCACGCAGAGCGGGAGCAGAGACAGTTGTGCTCGACATGCCGCTGCCTGAACCCGATACAACATCGCCTCGCGAGGCACTCAAAGTCTGGTCACCGCTTCCACCGAACGCCAACGTGACAGCACTTGCTGCTGCGCTGGCGGAGCTACCCGATCACGACATTTTGCTGGTTGAAGCACTTAAGGCGGGGCCGTCCGTCGTTACCCTGACTCCTGGGAAGGGCGTGACGCAAAATGCACCCTCCCCCCTGGCTGATATCACCAACACCGGCGGCAATCCTCTCAGATATACACCGCGCTACGATAATTGGGTGCCAACGCTCGGTCGGCTGGCGCGAAACGCTGATGGCAATGGTACAGGCATGCCAAGCCAGCGCCCCTCCGATCGGGTCCGCAGCATCCCGCTGCTGATTAACCTGGATGGTAAGCTCTTCCCGGCTTCTGCATTGGAAGCCTTGCGTGTCGAACAGTCCTCTACAGGGTACGAAGCGCGCGTCACAATTCCAGAGGGCGCCTTTGTGATCGGCGAACCTGCAGGACTTGCAGAAATCACCATCGATGGCACCGATAGCCTGATTCAAACGAAAGCAGATGGCTCACTTCGCCTCTATTTCCGGTCAACATCTCAGCAATCTACGTATGAAGCATGGCGCATTATGAGCGACCCCGAAGCTTTCGACTTCAACGGTAAGATTGCCGTGATCGGATATTCGGTGAACGGCGCCGAAAGAACCTATGACACAGTTGTCGGGTCTCTTCCGTCTGGCGCCATCATCGCTGAGACGATCGACCAAATAGCCTCTAACGCCTATCTCATCCGCCCTGCCTGGGCTCAGAACGCAGAACTCGCGTTTCTAGTGCTCATTGGCATCATCACAATGATCCTGGTCATCCGAAATCGAGCCGGCTGGGGCTTTGTGTTTATGGCCCTGAGCCTTGCCGGTGCCGGCTACGGCGCTTGGTACCTGTTTGACATGGAAGGGTGGCTGATCGATCCGGCATTCCCCGCCGTATCCCTGGCCGCTATTTTCTTCACGACAACCCTCGTAAATCGGTTTCGAATTGAAGCAGAGACGCGATTCATTGAGAACCAAATGACGCGCCGCCTGTCCTCAAAAGCACTCGCCAAAGTCATTCGTAATCCAAAGCTCATTCCCGAGCAGGGTGAACAGCGGACGATTACGTCACTCGCCGTTGGTCTGCGAGGCTTCAATGTCATTGCGGACAGATATCTGGAAGACCCTGTCGCCTATGCAGACATTCTGAATCGCTTTTTCTCCCCTCTGACGAAAACCGTCCACGATCGTAGAGGCATGGTCGATCGCTATACGGGCGACACAATGATGGCTGTGTGGAACGCGCCGTTGAGCGAACCCGAACACGCCATGAAGGCCTGTGATGCAGCCTTGCTGATGCGCGAGCAATTGGACGCTCTGAACGAGTTTCTGGAAGAAGACGCAAAACGACACAATCTGAGCCACATACCGCTGTCTGTGAGCATCGGTGTGGAAACCGGTTCGGGCATTGTCGGCAATATGGGCGCGACGCAAAGCTATGACTATGGCGTCCTTGGGGAACCGGTCAGCATCGCCCACTACCTCCGCCATCATGCGATCAACTACGGCCCGGCTGTCATCGTCGGTGATGGCTTTAAAGACGCTGTCGGCGACCGCTTTGCGCTGCTCGAAGTCGATTTGGTCTCAACGCCCCGTCATCCTGATGGCTGGCGCGCTTACGCCCTGCTCGGCGACTCCATCGTACGGGCAAGCCCAAAATTCAGAGCTTTGGAAGATGGACATCGCAAACTCTTCGACGCCTATCGAAATCAGCGATGGGATGCCGCACGGGAAGCACTCAACCACTGCCGCGGGCTCAACGGCTCGATCTCGACGCTCTATGACTTCTACGAAGCGCGTATCAAACAGATGGAAAGCGACCCGCCAGGGCCAAACTGGAACGGGTCCTACTATGCCGGTCGCTTCTGACGGGCAGCGCACAAATCACTTGGCGGCGCACGCAGTCGCCGCCATGATCCCACCCCATGACCCGCCTCACCTGCAGCATCGAAACCTGGCCGCTCGCCGCGGCATTCAACATTTCCCGCGGGGCAAAAACGGAAGCCCATGTTGTTGTCGCCACTCTGCAGGACGGCGATGCGGTCGGTCGCGGCGAATGCGTTCCATATGCACGCTACGGGGAAACGCTTGAAGGCGTCGTCGAGACGATCGAAAGCCTCGCACCTGTCATAGAACAAGGATTGGATAGAGCCGGCCTCCAGCTCACCTTGCCCCCGGGGGCGGCTCGCAACGCTGTCGACTGTGCGTTTTGGGATCTGGAAGCCAAACGGTCAGGCAAGCGGGTTTCAGACCTGATCGGAATAACACCCACGCCCCATACTACTGCCTATACGTTGAGCCTCGACACGCCGGACAACATGGCGGCGGCTGCCAAGAAGGCTGCTGATCGCCCGCTACTCAAAATCAAACTCGGAGGCGACGGAGATGAAGAGCGGATCGCAGCCGTCCGCATGGGCGCCCCCAACTCAAAACTGATCATCGACGCTAATGAAGGGTGGACAGCAGACACCCTCGAAACCAATGTCGCAGCGATGGCCCGCTACGATGTGGCCCTGATCGAGCAACCCTTGCCAGAGGGCGAAGACTCGATGTTACGAACGTATGACAGTCCAGTTCCTCTCTGCGCCGATGAATCCTGTCATGGCATAGCCTCATTGGGGGCTCTTGTCGGCCTCTACGACGCCGTTAACATCAAACTCGATAAGACCGGCGGTCTAACCGAAGCGCTCGCAACAGCGCGAGCCGCCCGTGATATCGGCTTCGACATTATGGTGGGATGCATGGTCGGGACCTCTCTCGGCATGGCACCGGCCATGTTGGTTGCCCAATCCAAAGACCTAGTTGACTTGGATGGCCCCCTCCTCCTGAAAGAGGATCGACACCCCGGCATCATATTTGAGGGCAGCGAAATGCTGCCATTCGATGTCGATGTCTGGGGGTAATCGCGACATTTGCGCCCGAGCACAGCGAATTGATCAATTTGTACTCGTATGAGCCGAATTCCGCGCCTAAACTCCCGCACAACGACGAACAATAAATTGACCTAGGCGATGAAACACCGTGTGCTTCCCGCAGTAGCTGTACTACTTGCTGTGGCTATGCTGACCATGCCGAAAACTGCCCTCTCGGAAGACGAGTCGGGCGGGCCGCGGGCGTCGCTTGTGCAAGTTGATGCCGTCATCTCCGAACCGTTCGGACAAACGGCGCCGGTAATTGGACGTCTGGTCTCCAGGCAGGAAGGTGTGGTCGCCGCGCGCATTGCCGGGGCGGTCGCCGAGATGCATGTCCATGTCGGAGATCACGTAGAGGAAGGTGACCTGATGGCGGAGCTCGTCTCCGACAGTCTGGAGGTCGAAGTGCGTCGCATGGAGGCAGCTCTGCAGCGGGCAGAAGCTGAACTGGCGATCCGCAGAAATGAGTCCGAGCGGCTTCGGCGTCTTCGAAATTCAGCTGCGTTCCAGCAAGGCCAATATGAAGACAAGAAGCTTGAAGTCACCACGCTGGAAAGCCGGCTCACCGAAGCCAAGGCAGATTTGGAGATCGCCCGTCTCAATCTTGATTATGCGAGCATTCGCGCTCCCTACGCAGGGACCGTCACCTTGCGGCAGACAGAGGCCGGCGCCTACGTGCCGCTCGGTGCACCTGTTGTGAGCTTGGTGAACGATCAGGCATTGGAAGCAGAAGCCGACATCCCCTCGGACCGAATGGCGGGCCTTCGGCCAGGCCGCAAAGTGACAGTAGAAATCGCCGGTGTCGAAACGCCGGCAAGCGTACGGGCACTGGTGCCCGTTGAAAATCCCTTGACCCGCACCCGCGCCGTTCGTTTTACGCTGGAAACGGCTGCGGAGGCGCAGTTCACACCGAACCAAACGGCCATCGTCCATATCCCTGTAGGCGAGCGCCGTGACGTCGTTACTGTTCACAAGGATGCCATCGTCAATCGGCAGGGCGCCACAATCGTCTTTGTCGTGCAAGACGGTATGGCGGAAATGCGACCTGTTGAGTTGGGCGAGCCTGTCGGCGGACGATTCGTCGTGATAACGGGCCTGGCCGTCGGTGACCGCGTCGCGGTGCGCGGCAATGAACGCCTTCGCTCCGGGCAACCTGTCCGCGTGGATGAGGGAGCCTGACGCTCATGAACATGATCCGCCTTGCTATTGAACGGCCTACCGCCATTCTCGCGGGCGTGATCATCCTCGTGGTTTTTGGATTTGTGGCTCTGCAAGCCATCCCGATCCAATTGATTCCCGATGTCCGAAAGCCGCTCCTGACCATCTCGACAAATTGGCAGGGTGCCTCCCCTGTCGAAATCGAACGGGAGATCGTCAATCGCCAGGAAGACAATCTGAAGGGTCTCGAAGGCGTCACCCAGATGACAAGCCGCTCGCGACCGGGTCGCGGCGAGGTATTTCTGGAATATGCGCTTGGCACCGACATGAACCGCGCCATGCTGCTCGTCTCCAATCGGCTGGATCAGATCGGGGATTACCCTGAAGAAGCACGCGAGCCGGTTTTGCGTTCCGCAGGGAGCGAAGACAATCCCATTACCTGGATCGTGCTCACCCGCCTGCCCGGCAATGATCGACCGATGAATTCCTATGGCGACTTTGTCGAAGATGTCATTCAGGAACGGTTGGAACGGGTTCCAGGTGTCAGTCGATCAAATGTGTTTGGAGGCACCGAACGGGAATTGCAGGTCGTCATCCACCCTGATCGGCTTGCGCGCTATGGACTGACCGTTCCTGACGTCCTGCAGCGCCTGCGCGCCGCGAATGCCTCGGTTTCGGCTGGTGAAGTGGAAGAAGGTAAGCGCGCCTATCTTGTGCGCACAGAAGGTGAGCTCAAAACCGTCGACCAGGTTCGCAATGTCGTCCTCCGCACGGCCCAGGACGAGACGACGGGCCGGATCGGGCGGGTCGTGGTCGGGGACATCGCCTCCGTTGAATTTGGGTTCAAACAGCGAACGGGACAGTTCCGCAGCCTGGGCATGGACGCCATGTCCGTCAATGCTGTGCGTGAAGCTGGCGCCAACGTGATTGAAACCATGGAGGGCATCCGCGAAGCCCTGCGAGAGCTCAATGAATTTGAGCTCCCAAACGCCGGCCTCCAAGCCGTTCAGTCTTACGATGAGACGGTCTATATCGAATCCGCCATCAGCCTTGTTCAACAGAATATCTTCGTCGGCGGTTCACTGGCCATCATCGTCCTTATCGTGTTCCTACGGTCCTGGCGCGCGACACTTGTGGTCGCCCTGTCGATCCCTGTGTCGATTGTCGGTTCCTTTGTCGCCATGGCAGGTCTTGGGCAATCCATCAATGTGATTTCCCTGGCCGGCATCGCCTTCGCGGTTGGCTTGGTGGTGGACGCGGCCATCGTCGTGCTGGAAAACATCTTCCGTCTGAAATCCGAAGGACATGACCGCAAGACCGCGGCCTATGAGGGTACCAGGCAGGTTTGGAGTGCAGTGCTCGTTTCCGCCACGACCACAGTTGCTGTATTTGCACCCATCCTGCTGATGCAAGCGGAGGTCGGCCAACTATTCCGGGACATCGCCGTTGCGATCTCCGTCGCCGTGTCGCTGTCTCTGCTCGTCGCCGTCACAGTCATCCCGGCGCTTGCCGCACAATTGCTGCCCCGCGACGGCGAAGATGATGTGCTCTTTTCCCTTCCCAGGCTCGACAATCTCGCGCGCCAATTCGTCGCCAAGGTGCTGCAGACCGTCTCCTGGATGATTGCGTCGGTGAAGCGTGCAGGCGGCACCGTCGCTGCCATCTGCGGTGTCGCAGCGCTCGGTACCCTGCTCTTCCTGCCCAAGCTGGACTATCTGCCAGACGGCAATCAGGCCTTCGTGTTTGGCTACATTAGCCCGCCGCCCGGATACAATCTGGAAACAGCCCTTCAGATTGCCGGACGCGTGGAAGATGCCAATCGGGACAATTGGGCGCCAACCGCTCCGGCGGACAGAGACCCGGATGACCGGCCCTGGATGCGGAACTTTTTCTTCTTTGCATCAACCAACTTCGCATTTGTCGGCGCCTACCCTGAGAATGTGGAGCGCGCAGGCGAACTCATCCCCCTACTAAGCGAGCCAGTTTTGAAAGAACCCGGTACCTTTGGCTTCTTCGCCCAACGCTCGCTCTTCGGCCGGGGCGTCGGCGGCGGCCGGCAGGTAAACTTTGTGATCGCGGGCACGGACACAGATGACATCGTGGCCACCGCGCGCCGCGCAGCTGACAAGGTGGAGGTTTTACTGCCACGCTCTGAAGGACATCAGATGCGGCCTCAGCCGTCACTAGAACTCGGCGCACCTGAGGTCCGGATCACCCCAGACCGCGTGCGCCTGGGTGATAACGGTCTGTCGGCAGCGGAACTCGGCATCACGTTGGACGCCTTCAATGACGGCCTCCGCGTCGATGAAATCACCGTGGAGGGCCGTCGCATGGATCTGGCGCTCTATGGCAATTTCGAACAAGCAGACGAAACACAGAGCATCGACAACCTCCCCGTTGTCACGCGCTCAGGTACCATCGTTCCGGCAAGCTCATTAGCGGATATCGAAATCACCGCAGGCCCCTCTGAAATCCACCACCTGGAACGCTTCCGGGTGATCACCTTGCAGGTGAGGCCGGCGGCGGAGCTCCCGCTTGAAGAAGCGCTTGCCATACTTGAAGGCGTGATTGACGAACTTAAGGCAGAAGGCATTCCACCCACTATTCGCATGGGGCTGGGGGGCTCTGCCGACCAGCTAGAAGAAGCCTGGGGCGAGTTGGTGATGAACTTGTTGCTCGCGCTCATCATCGTTTATCTGGTGATGGCGGTGCTGTTTGAAAGCTTTATCTATCCGCTCATCATCATGTTGTCCGTGCCCCTCGCGACCGCGGGCGGCGTTGCAGGCCTCGTGATCCTCAATATTTTCACCTTCCAGGCCCTCGACATGCTGACCCTCCTTGGGTTCGTGATCCTTATTGGCATCGTTGTGAACAATGCGATCTTGCTCGTGCACCAATCCCTCTACGCCTTGCGCGAACTCGGCGAAAGCTTCGACGACGCGATTTCGGGTGCCGTGCGAAACCGTATTCGTCCCATCTTCATGTCA
The DNA here is from genome assembly GCA_965267265.1 of Parvibaculaceae bacterium. GTDB lineage: Bacteria > Pseudomonadota > Alphaproteobacteria > Parvibaculales > Parvibaculaceae > Mf105b01. The sequence continues at coordinate 3,022,293 of OZ253944.1, read as the reverse complement.
ACACTGACGAGTATTTTCGGTATGGCGCCGCTCGTGCTCTTTCCCGGAGCAGGCTCGGAACTCTACAGAGGGCTCGGCACCGTCGTGATCGGGGGTCTGATGTTGTCTGCGCTTCTGACGTTGCTCATCATTCCACCCCTTCTCAAAATCATCCTGCCGATTTTTGAGAAAGAGACCTATCCAAGCCGAGGCGGCTCGACCGCCGCCCCAGCTGAATAGAGGCTTTAGGCAATATCAATCACGATCTTGCCGAAGTGGGAGGCACCGGCCATGTGCCCAAGAGCCGTTCCCAGCTCTTCCAGTCCGTAATGGGCATCGACCACAGGCTTGATATTGTTAGCTTCGATGCCGCGCACCATATCGTCGAACTGCTCGCGGTTCCCCACCGTGATACCTTTGATGGTCAGGTTCTGGGAGAAGATCGCGGCGACATTTACGTCTTTCATAAGACCCGACAAGAGTCCGATCACAGCAATATGCCCACCAACCCGCGCGGCCATGATGGACTGTTGCAGGGTCTCTGCGCCACCGACCTCGACAACATGATCGACACCCCGCCCGCCGGTAATCTTGCGCGCTTCCGCTGACCAATCGGGCGTCGTTTTGTAGTTGATCACATGATCGGCGCCGAGCGCCTTCGCCCGTTCAAGTTTTTCATCCGATGACGATGTGATGATCACTTCCGCGCCTGCCGCTTTGGCAAACTGCAGACCAAAAACCGAGACACCACCGGTTCCTTGAAGGAGAACCGTGTTGCCAGCTTTGATATTCCCTTCAGAGACCAAAGCCCGCCAAGCGGTCAACCCAGCACAGGGCAAACAAGCCGCTTCAGCATCACTCAGCATATCGGGCAGTTTCGACACACCCTCTTCCGAGAGGCAGATAAACTCCTCCGCGCATCCATTGATCGGCCCCCCGACGGAACCGCTCAGCGCTGCTGGTGTCGGTTCGCCCGCGATCCAGCCCTGAAAGAAGAGCGGCGACACCCGGTCGCCTACGGCTACGCGAGAAACGCCAGCGCCAACAGCCTCAACCAGCCCTGCGCCGTCCGACAAAGGCACCAACGGCAGTGGATAATTGCCGCCGAAACCCGACACGATGGCAAGATCGCGATAGTTGAGACAGGCATTGTTGAGTTTCACCAACACTTGTCCTGTGCCAGGTTCTGGCTTCGGTAGATCCGCTGCTTTCAAATTCTCGAGGCCAAAAGCACCCTCCACCTGCATCGCACGCATGTTCTTCTCCCTCATTTAAATTTTGTGGTTTCAATATTTGTTGGGAGTAACATCTGCACCAGATGAGGCTTCTGTCAATGGATGGGCCTGCGCAAAGAAAGCGATGCACAGCAGTGGCAGAAGATGACGGAGGGGAAGCCATGGATCGCGCAGATTACAAAAGAGATCTAAAAGATCGACAGGAACTGCTCAACCTTGTGCAACAGGCAATGCTCCGGCAGGGCGAGCGGGGTATTGTGGTCTTTGAAGGCTGGGATGCAGCAGGCAAAGGCAGCACCATCCGCCGGATCGCCTGGTGTCTCGATCCACGAACCCTCCATGTCTGGTCGATCTCCGCACCGTCAGAGGCAGAGATTAATGGCCATTGGCTGAAACGCTTCTGGACCCGCATCCCTTCTCGCGGCGAAATCGCACTCTTTGACAGATCCTGGTATGGCCGTGTGTTGGTGGAACGGGTTGAGGGTTTTGCGAGCGAAGCCGAGTGGCGCCGCGCCTACCGTGAGATAGAGGAGTTCGAATGGTCACTTGCCGAAGAGGGCTACAGGATTGTGAAGCTCTTCCTGGACATCTCGGCCGAAACGCAGCTGCACCGCTTGAAATCACGCCTCGAAACCCCAACAAAACGTTGGAAACTGACAGAAGAGGACATCCGCAACCGATCCAGATGGGACGCCTATGATGTCGCATACAAAGAAATGATCGAAACCTGCTCGCCAAAACACGCACCCTGGCACGTCATCAATGCCAACTCGAAACAAGAGGCGCGGATTGCCTGCTTCGATCAGATCATCGCTCGCTTCTCTAAGGGCCTTGATATTGAGCCACCGGACGTCAGCCCTATGATCCGGGCGTATCTGAAACAGGCTTAAAAACTACCCTGTGACAGGATGCGGCAGACGCCGCGCAGCTGCAGCACGCGCGAGCTCATCCCATATCTGGATCTCAAGTTTGCGCGCCTCCTCTCCTTCGACCGTTTCCGCGTAGGCCTGGAGCTCAATCAACAGCGCCGCAAGCTCGTCATTTGCTTGATCAAGCTCTCTGATTTTGAGGCTTGGGTCCCTTGACGCTGCAGCCGCTTCAACACGCGCGCGCAAATCTCCGGACGGCAGAAAACCGGCCGCATCCGCAAATATCTTCCGCATCGCCGCGTTTTCCTGAACACGAATATCAGCTGCGCGCTCAAACTCCGTCGCCGTTTGAAACATCATCAGCCCAATAATGGACGAACTGCCAACGGCATATTCAGAAGAGAGATGCGGAGCAATATCTGTCAAAATGCGTTCGAACGAGCGCATCATAACAGTTGGAACATTGGGCTTCATAATCGGCCCTCCGCTTCAATGAGCTCCGGCATCCAGCCGACCAACTGCCGATTGTGAACATCCGTGCAGTACCAGCTGGAGAAAGCCATGATCGGGTCCACATTGTTGCCCTCTTCATATTCCTTGCCGGCAGAAATCCAAATTGCCAAACCCTTCACCGCCGAAAAAACCTCCCACCAGCGCAGCGCAGCCGGATCGATGTCAAGGCCGGAATGCTCCGACCAAATGGCGAGCGCCTTGTCGCGGTCAATCATCGACCCCGGGCGCGGATCATTGAATGCCCAAAGTGGATCTGCCGCCCAGGCAATATCCTCAAGCGCATCACCTAAATGGCACATCTCCCAATCAAGGATCGTTTTAAGCTCCCCCTCATCGTTGTAGAGAAAGTTGCCGGTGCGGTAGTCTCCGTGCACCACGGAGATCTTCTTCGGCGGCGGGGGCGGATTACGACGAAGCCAGCGGATGGCGCCTTTGGCAATCGGTTGGGGACAAAGCGCGTCCGCGTCAATCTCCCCTTCCCAATAATCGAGCGCCGCCTTCCAGCAACTTTCCGGCGCCGGATAATCTGCAACATCTGCAAAGCCGATCGCAGCCGGGTCATGAGACGCAATCGTTCCTAAATGCCGCCAGAACTGCTCACCGATTTTGTCAGCCATCGGTCCATAAGGGTCCGGACCGAACGGCGATGCGGCCTGACAGTTTTCAATCTGCTCCATAACAAAGAAGGGTCGTTCAAGCCATTTCACATCCGTCTCTAGATAGAGCGGCTCTGGCACCGGCAGGCCTGTGGGGTGGAAGGCACGGTAGGCATTGAACTCAATGTCCCGTTCCGTCTCGATCAGGCTCGCCTCCGGATCGCGACGCAATATAAGGGCGCGTTCTTTTTGGGCCCCCTCTTCGGTCCAGCTCGCCCTGAACCGATAGGTTTCCCGGCTCGCCCCACCGTGTATGCGGGACAGGTCTGTGACTTTAAAATTGCTCCCGGCGGGGTTGCGGTGCGCCAGATAGGCGGCTGTCTTGTCTGCAATCTCGTCCATAAATCACGGCGCCATATCGAGAAGTTCTTTAAACCCGGAAGGTTCGTGGCGCCCCATGATCAGTTGTTCAAGGATACCACACCCTTCCTTCACTTCCCCGCTGGGCAGGGTCATCTGAGCTTCAACAAAGGCCTGAATGTGAAGGTAAGGCGGCATCGAGTCAGTGATGTCAGCCGTTTTGATCGTGTCGTACCCAACCTCCAGCTCGCCATGCAGACTGCCGTGTCCCCAATCGGGGTTCATGTACCCAAGGCCAGTCATGTAGAAATTCCATTTCGGGGTGAGCTCAATGAACGTCTTTTCCCGTTTGTGGTTTTCCATTTCGATGGTGGCGGTTTTCGCAAAACGTGTCCCTGACTGGAACGTTAGGTTGGACCAGCACGACCGCGTGTGTTCCGGCTCCGCGTCACCCAGACCGCAAATCACCGCCGCCGTGTTCCACGGTTCACCGCTGGCATAGGTGTTCAGGTGATAGAGTGAAATGCAGTCGTCGAAATTAAGCGGTGCCCAAAGCCAGTAAAATTGCGGCTCCTGAGCGGGCGCGAGAGGCTGGGCATCGGCAGCCCCGATGGGGCGTGTTCCCCAGGACCGGTCTCGGGTTCCGACAAAAGCGTCGCGGTCCACCTCGATGCGGTCACCATTGACCTCAATCCACCCTTCCCAGCAGATGTTTTGAGTCATCCGCGTCACATCCATCATGGCACGCGAGCCGTTGCGCGTAATGAAGCGTGGTTCTTCAATCGCCTGAGCGCGCGCATGGAAGGTCAGGTCTGCACTGACGCCATGTTCATTCTCGTCAACGATCAAGCGTACCGACTGAAGCGGTTCAATGATCTCAACCGCAATCGGGCCGACCTTCGTGTTCAGGCGCTCCGAATGCAGGATACGCGAGGCATGCAGATTGTGTTGTACCCCCTCATGCACAACACAGAAGGATGCATCCATGACATTGAGATGGGGATAGACCCCAAGAGCCGCAGCGAAAAACTGCGAGCCGTCTTTGGTGTATCCGTTGAAGAAATACCGGTCATAGAAGTTACGATCGGTGCCCGAATACGCAATCGGTTCCGGCGTTTGGTGAATTGGATATTCGTCACCCTTGGTGAGCATGCCTCGTCTCCCTGAACATCTTGATCGCGGCATGTCGCCGTCGCTTTTGGGTGAGCATGACAAACAGAGCCCCCAAGTCAAATGAACTGCGTGCCCCTGCGTCGATGGCCCTCATATCGACTCACGAATTGGAGCGCGTACACTTGAGGCGTGTGTTTTCTAGACCTATGGATGGAGCAACCCTCATGAAACTCTGGCTCATGCTCGGTGCAATCAACGGCTTTTTGGCAGTCGGCTTTGGCGCGTTTGGGGCGCACGGATTGAAAGCCCGGGCAACCGCTGCAGACCTCGCTGCTTTTGAGACCGGCGCCCAGTATCACATGACGCATGCCCTGGCTCTGCTCGCCGTCGCTTGGGTTGCGTCCATCGCGCCATCGACATTGGCCACGACTGCCGGTTGGGCGTTCACGATCGGCATCCTGCTTTTCTCTGGTTCTCTTTACTTCTTAGGCATCACCGGGAGCAGATCGTTGGTGCTCATCACGCCCATCGGCGGGACCGCGTTTTTGCTGGGGTGGTTCTGCCTCGCGATCGCAGCCTATCGGATCATATGAAGGGCCGCTGGACATCCAATCGAGCCTTCCCTATTTTATAGACCGTAGTCTATTTATGGGTTGCGGTGCTCCAATCGCAGGGGCAGGACGCTTTCGGGGAGGAGACGGGTGCCTGGAGAAAACATCCTGGTCGTCGGCGCAGGTATTGCGGGTCTGAACGCTGCCTTGGCGCTGAGCCAACAAGGGCGCACGATCACGCTGATCGAGCGCGACCCGCCCCCGCCGGACGCATCTGCCGATGCAGCCTTTGAAGTTTGGGAACGCCGGGGCGTCGGACACCTGCGTCACAGCCACGCTTTTCTTGCCCGCCTCTATCTTCTGCTTCGAGAAAAATACCCGGAACTGCTTCAGGAACTGCTCGACGCCGGGTGTCGCGAACTGAGGTTTGAGGACGGCATTCCCACTACGCTCCGTGGCAGCTATGTGCCCACTCCAGAAGACGACGACCTCACGATCCTAACAAGCCGACGGACCACACTTGAATTCATCATGCGGCGCTATGTGGCCAGGCTGCCGGGCGTCACTTTCATGACGAGCACACGTGTGAAGGGGTTACGTCATGAGCGGGCCGCAGATGGCACGCCGGTCATCACCGGCATCACCATCGACAATGAGGGGCAGGACCAGACTCTTACCGCCGATCTGGTTGTGGATGCTGGCGGTAAAAATGCGCTCGGCATGGATTGGCTGAAGGCGTCAGGCATCGATGTTCGCGAAGATATTGAGGGGTCGGGCATCCTCTATTACACGCGCCACTATCGGTTGCGGCCCAGGCAGGAAGAACCACCGAGGGGTAAGCTGCCCAATGGCGCCGATCTCGGCTACATCAAGTACGGCGTCTTTCCGGCTGACAATGGCTGCTTCTCCATCACCCTGGCTGTGCCAGAGGTGGAGATGGAAATCCGGCGCCGCATTGTTCACCCGGAGGTTTTCGACACGATCTGCCGATCGCTTCCGGCCATGGAACCGTGGATCGAAGAAGCACGGGCAGAGCCCAAATCCAAAGTCTATGGAATGGGCGAGCTGAAGAGCCAATGGCGACACCTGATTGAGGATGGGCAGCCGATCGTGCTGAACTATTTCCCCATAGGCGACAATCTCATTCGCACCAATCCACTGTACGGGCGCGGTTGTTCTTTCGCTGCTGTGGAGGCGCAGGCGCTCGCGAATGCGCTCGCCGCAACCGACGATGCAGCGGAACGCGCGCAGCTCTATCACGCTGAGGTGGCCCAAGAGGTCCGTCCTTATTATGACAACATGCTAAAACAGGACCGCGCAGCCATCCGGCGCGCCGCCAACGGCCTGAACCCCGACTATGAAGCCGGGCTCAAAGCCCGCATAGCGAAGAGCTTCATCGAAGATGCCATCAACATTGCGCTGCGCTCTGACATTGCGCTGCTCCGCGAAGCCATGCACGGGTTCCATATGCTGAGTCACCCCAATGCCTGGCTTAAGAGCCCAAAAAACTTCTTCAAGGTGATGCGGGTCTGGGCACGCGGCAAAAATCGCAATAAAGCCTACTATCTTCCGCGCATTGGCCCGACACGTCGGGAGATGTTTGATTTATTGGACCTCTCCCCCACGGTCGATTGGGAAACCTATAATAAGGCGGCCTGAGCCCGCCCAACTAATAAGAACAACAGGGAATGATCATGGTCGATTTTGCCAATCCACGCTTTGTGAAAACCAACGGCCTCGACATGGCTGTCTTCGAAGAAGGTGAAGGCCTGCCGGTGGTTTTCTGCCATGGGTTTCCGGAACTTGGGTACTCCTGGCGACATCAGGTGCCTGCCGTAGCACAAGCCGGCTTCCACGCCATTGCGCCTGATCAGCGAGGCTATGGACAGACCGGCGGTCCGAAAGGCGAAAACGCCGTCGACCAATACGATATGGAACATCTGCTCGACGATCTCATTGGCATGATGGACGAAATGGGTCTGCAGAAAGCCATTTTCTGCGGTCACGACTGGGGTGGCTTTGTTGTCTGGCAGATGGCGCTTCATCATCCCGACCGCGTCGCGGGCGTCATTGGCGTCAACACCCCCTTCACGCCCCGCTCACCCATGGACCCTATCGCCCTCATGCGTGAAGCCTTCGGCGAAGACATGTACATCGTGTTCTTCCAGAAGTTCGGTGTCGCTGAAGCCCTATTCCAAAAAGACATCGAGAAGACCATGCGCTTCTGGTATCGCAAAAGCGGGATGACCCTCGCCGAGTATGACGCGCAACCGGAGGAGAACAAGAAACTGGCACTTGGCGAAGCTTTTAAGCGCCCTGAGAGTGAATGGATGGGCGAACCGCTCCTCACACCTGAAGAGTTCGACTATTACGTGAACGCTTTCAAAAAGTCCGGCTATGAGGGCGGCATCAACTGGTATCGCAACTTCACCCGCAACTGGGAGAAGTCAGAAGGCATCGAAGAAAAGATCAATGTCCCCTGCCTTATGATCTCAGCTGCGAACGACATTGTGCTGCGCCCCGAAATGACGGACGGCATGGAGAACTTCATTCCGGATCTTGAAAAACACATCATCCCGGACTGCGGCCACTGGACCCAATCCGAAAAGCCAGATGAACTGAACACGCTGATCATCGATTGGCTTAAACGGCGGTTCGCTTAGGCTCTCGCCTTGGGTGCCATTCCGGCGTAGGCTTCCCCGAAACATCCCAGGGAACTGTTGCCATGACACCTGAACTCGTCTTTCTGATCGCAACCTACGGCATCATGCCCTTTTGGCTTTTGCTGGCACTGGCGCCGAAATGGGAATTTACCCAAACACTCGTCCACAGTGCGCTCCTGCCCATCGTTATAGGCATCGGCTACACGTCTTATGTGGCCACGGGCGCCTTCAGTATTGACGGCGGCGGGTTCGCGACTTTGGACGACATCATGGTGGCCTTTGCCGTGAAAGAGGCTGTCATCGCCGGATGGCTCCATTACATCGTCTTCGATCTCTTTGTGGGTGCCTGGGAAGTGCGGGACGCCCAAAGGCGCGGCATCAATCACTGGCTTGTTGTGCCCTGTCTCTTCTTCACCCTGATGCTGGGACCTGTGGGGCTCCTGCTGTATCTCGCGCTGCGCGTCGCCACGCGCAAGGGCGGCTGGGCTCTCGACCCGGCAGAGAATGCGGCCTGAACGCATGCGCGAAATCGAAACCCTGCGCTTCGCCAACGAAGCCTTCTATCGCGCCGTCGCTGATCAGGACATGGACGCGCTGGAGGGCGTTTGGGCGGTCGCTGTCCCTGTCTCTTGCCTTCATCCTGGGTGGCCACCGCTCCACGGCCGCGATGAGGTGATGGAAAGCTGGCGGCGCATCCTCAACGGGCCGGCGCCCCCCGCGATCGAATGCCACGCCGCGACCGTGCACCTCATAGGCACCACCGGCCTTGTTACCTGCTACGAGAAGATTGGCTCGGAATGGCTGATCGCCAGCAATCTGTTCGTTCGAGAAGGTCAGGACTGGGCCATGGTACACCACCAATCAGGGCCGGTCAGCCAACCACCTGAAGGGGATGAGATCGCCGCGACTCCTCAGGCAAACTGACAGTCGGGGCTCAAATCCCACACATCCAAAAATAGTGACACTCTAACTGACATTTGTGTTACCGAGCGCTTGTTGCGTCGCAACACCTTGGGTATGATCCCGCCGACCGAGCACCGACCAGGTTGCAATGCACGTCTTGTGCGGCCTGAGTGGACGTTCACCAGTCAGTATTTTAGGGCCGACCGTCGAAAAGCGGGCAAACGAGCCAATTTGGCCAATGTCGCAGCTACCGGCTGAGAAGCGGTCCAAAACGGAATTGAGAAGGAGAGGTGGATGTCGCAGGCGCTGGAAAACCAGGCCCTTGCTCCCGTTGTCGAGCCGGTCGAGACTACCGACCGCCGGGATGCCACCGTCGAAGCCATAAATGGCGACCGCTCTCTGCGGATTTTGCTGCCAAGCTATCGATCAAACCCGACGACCGGGGGTCAGGGCGTTTATATGCGTCACATCTCCAAGGCCCTGGTCGACCTGGGCCACCATGTGGATGTGATCTCTGGACCACCCTACCCGGACCTTGATCCACGCGTCGGCCTGATCAAATTGCCGTCTCTTGATCTCTATGCGACGCCCCACCCCATTCGGGCTTTCCGGCCATGGATGCTCAAATCCAAAATCGATCTCTTCGAGTGGTGGAGCCACAATTGGGGCGGTTTTCCAGAGCCATACACGTTCGGAGAGCGCCTCGCGGAATATATGGTCGACAAGATCGACCAGTATGACGTCATGCACGACAACCAGACGCTCTGCTGGGGCATGCTGAAAGTGCGCGATATGGGGCTTCCCGTCGCCGGCACCATTCATCATCCCATTACCATGGACAAACGCATTGACATTGCGGCCATGCCCAATCCTTGGATGAAATTCCTGAAATGGCGCTGGTACACGTTCCTCAATATGCAGATGAAGGTCGCCCATGAGCTTGACCCGATCATCGTCGTCTCCGAAAGCACCCGCCAGGATGTGAATAAGGATTTCGGTCTGCCGCTCGACACGATGCAAGTGGTCCATCACGGCATCAACCATCTGCAGTTCCACCCAATGCCGGAGGTGGAACGCGTGGACAATCGCCTGATTGTGTGTGCGAGTGCCGACGTGCCCCTCAAAGGTCTCATCTACCTCATTCGGGCATACGACAAGCTGTTGAAAGAACGCCCCGATCTTGAACTACATGTCATCGGCAAGCTCCGCGACGGGCCAACAAAGAAAGAACTGAAGCGCCGCGGCCTTATGGACAAAGTTACGTTCATTTCCGGCCTGAGCGACGACGACATCACCCGCGCCTACGCAGAAGCCACGATGGTGATCTCACCATCCGTTTATGAAGGCTTTGGCTTCCCCGCCGGCGAGGCCATGTCCTGCGGCGCCCCTGTGATTGCAACAACCGGCGGCTCTCTGCCGGAAGTCGTCGGCGATGCGGGCGTCGTTGTAGAACACTCAAATCCGGATGCGTTGGCGGTCGCCATCGCAGATCTTCTCGACAATCCAGAAAAACGCGACGAACTGGGCCGCAAAGCCCGCCAGCGTGTGCTCGACCATTTCAAATGGGAAAGGACAGCGCGCCAGGTCGTCGATATTTACCGTCAGGCTATGCAAGATGCAGACAATCGACTTCAACAAGCTAGGGCTTGAGGACGGCGAATATGTGCTGGACCTTGGCTGTGGCGAAGGTCGACACGTGCATGCCCTCTACCACCACAAAGTATGCAACGTGGTCGGCATCGACCTTGCTTTCGATGATGTAAAGAAGACCTGGAACGGTTTTGAGCATTGTCCTGACCTGGAGCCTGGCAGCAAACGCCGTTGCACGCTGGCGGTCGGAAATGCGCTGAGCCTTCCTTTCGCAGACAATTCCTTCGACAAAGTGGTCTGTTCTGAGGTTATGGAACATATCCCCAACTATCGCCAAGCGCTGGAAGAAGTTGCCCGGGTGCTGAAACCCGGCGGCACCTTTGCGGTCTCCGTACCACGCTATTGGCCGGAATGGATCTGCTGGGCCTTGTCGGACGACTATCACAATGAACCTGGCGGTCACGTGCGCATATTCCGCACCGGCCGTCTCAAAAAGGACGTGGAAGCAACCGGCGCTACATTCCTGCACCGCCACTGGGCCCATGGACTGCACTCTCCGTACTGGTGGCTCCGGTGCGCTGTCGGGGTAAAGAAGACAGACTCAAAAATCGTCAACTTCTATCACCGCCTGCTGGTCTGGGAAATCACGGACAATCCGCTACTCACACGCATTCTGGAAGCGATTGCTGCTCCCTTGATGGGGAAAAGCGTCGTCCTTTATTTCAACAAACAGGGCGCCACTTCATGACCCTCCTCACCAAGGGCGACAGTTTGCCCGACGACTTCTTCAAAGGGTCCATCGCGCGCATCAAGGAATTGCAGCGCGATAATGGAGCGATCCCCTGGTTCGATGGCGGCGTCATCGACCCCTGGAACCATACGGAAGCAGCCATGGGGCTTGCGGTTGTGGGCGAAATGCAGGCCGCTGAGCGCGCCTACGCTTACCTGATGGACACACAGCTTGACGATGGCTCCTGGTGGGGTGAACTCGGGTCTGCTGTCCCTATGGATGAGGAAGAGCAGCGCTACACAGGCGGTGAAGAAGGGGCAGGCAAACCGGTTCGCGACACCAATTTTACAGCCTATATCGCAACAGGCGCCTGGCATCACTTTTTGCTAACGGGCGACAAGACCTTCCTGACAGACATTTGGCCCCATGTGAAGAAAGCGATGGAATTCATCCTCGCCCACCAGACAGAGCATGGCGACATTCGCTGGGCAGCCGATGATCCGCATACACCCGAAGACGATGCTCTGATCACAGGGTGCTCCTCCATCTACAAAAGTCTCGAATGCGCCATCCACATCGCCGCGGAGATGAAGGAACCCACCCGCGAATGGACACGTGCCCGACAGCGCCTTGGCGAAGCATTGCGGGACAAACCCCATCGTTTTGACCGCACATGGGAGCCCAAGACCCGCTATTCGATGGACTGGTACTATCCGGTTCTGGCGGGGGTCCTGACGGGGGAGGCCGCCGTCAAACGCCTGGATTGGAAGTGGGACATCTTCGTTGCAGAAGGCAAAGGCTGCCGATGCGTGATGGATGAACCCTGGGTGACGGTGGCGGAATCGGCTGAGCTGGTCATGGCCCTGCTCGTTTCAGGACAGCGCAAAAAGGCTGAACAGCTTCTGTCCTGGCAGCATCAGTGGCGCGCAGACTGCGGTGCCTATTGGATGGGCCATCAGTTTGAAGACCAGGTGGCCTGGCCGCAGGAGCGCCCGGCGTGGACCGCGGCCGCTGTGATCCTTGCCACAGATGCTGTGATTGGCATGACGCCCGCGTCACACCTATTCGCTGAGCGGACCCTCGCCGAGGCGGCGGAGTAATCGAAGCGACTTCACAGTTTTAATCTCTTCAAACAGCTGCGACGCGATCGCCATCTTGTAAATCTCATAAGGCGCCTGCCCGCCATCCTTCGGGTCGGGGAAAACATCATGGATGGCGAGAATGCCGCCCGGAATGATTTTCGGCGCCCAGAGGCGGTAGTCATTGAGCGCATGCTCCAGCGCATGCCCCCCATCAATGAAGACCATCGCGAGCGGTGTCGCCCAGTGCCGCGCAGCGACTGTCGAGGGAGCAACAACTGGAACAACCGTGTCTTCAAGCTTGGCAGCCCGAAGGGTTCGACGAAATAGCGGAAACGTGTTGAGCATGCCCGTCTCGGCATCCGCCAATGTCGGGTCATGATGTTCCCAGCCTGCCTGGTTTTCCTCCGAGCCCAGATGGTGGTCAAGCGCATAGAGGACAGACCCGGTCTCCTGGCACGCCAGGCCGTAATAGACGGTCGACTTCCCACAATAGGAGCCAATCTCCAAACAAGGCCCCTGCCCGCTCACATCACGTGCCGCACGATAAATTGCATCACCCTCGGCTGGATCCAAAAATCCTTTTATGGTCTCAATTTCGATGGGGAGTGTCACACCGGTCATTTTCTCTCACTTCGTTCACCAGACCCGAAGGTCTTATAGAGGAATTTCACGCCCGTGCGCGATTGACGGCTGAAACAAATTGCTTGGCACGGCGGCGCGTTTCATCCAGATCCCCACTCAGATCAAACACTGCGGACCCTACGCCGAAACCGTCTGCACCCGCCGACCACCACTCATCAACGTTTGCGGACTTAATCCCGCTCGTCGGGAGCAAAAGCGCCTCGTCTCGCGATATAACAGAGCGCCACGCGGCAATAACTCTCGGCGACATTGCCTCGGCTGGGAATATCTTTAAGCCCGCAGCACCCGCGTCCAAAGCGGCGAACGCTTCTGTTGGCGTAAAGACCCCCGGCACAGGAATGAGACCGATGTCCAAGGCTCCAATCACAAGAGACGCATCGAGGTGGGGCATGACAGCGAGCTCGCCCCCCGCATTCGCGAGGGCCGCCAGATCATCCACCGTTCGCAGAGTCCCGCCGCCCACAAGCACGTCGTCACCGACAGCTACTCGGATCGCCTCTATGGAAGACAACGCGCCCTCCACATTGAGCGGAACTTCAAGAATACAAATTCCAGCATCGACCAACGCCTCCGCGGTGGACACGGCATGCGCCGGCTTCAGTCCCCGCAGAATGGCAACAATGGGCATCCGCTCTAGGCATGTTCGAAATCGGCTCACCCGCTAAGGCCTGTCATCCGCAGACTTTCGTCCCAAAGCCGCTTAGCTGTGTCCGAATTTCTTGCCGCTCGAGACGGCTGCACCCGCTTTTTCTGAGCGTAGTAGCCACCGGTCTGGCCCGCGACCTCTTCGTCTGACGCCAGGTAGATGCTGGTCTCGGCCCCTTTTTCAGGGGAAATGGCGAAGACTTTGCTGAGCCTAAACAGCGCGCTCAGAGCCGTATTATTGTTTTCGCCAAATTTTGAGGCGACAAAGCCAGGATGGAGACAATTGGCGGTGACGTGGGTCTCTCTCCACCGATCCGCGAGCTCCCGGGTAAAGAGAATGTTCGCAAGCTTTGAACGCTGATAGGCGCGCCAGGCCGAATAGCCGCCTTTCTGCCCATCCAAGTCTGCAAAGTTGAGCTCAGCGCCACGGTGCGCAATCGACGAGACAGTGACAACACGCCCCTGGTCGGCAGCCACGAGTGGATCTCGCAACAAATTGGTGAGCAGAAAGACACTGAGGTGATTGAGTGCAAAAGTGAGCTCAAATCCGTCAGAAGAGAGTTGTTTATTGGCAAAGACGGCGCCGGCATTGTTTACGAGAACATCTATCGCGGAATGCGCAGCGGTAATCTCCTCTGCGACGGAACGCACGTCGTCCAGCCTGGAAAGATCTGCCTGATAAAATGCGATATCGGCATTGCCGGTGGCTGCCTTCAGCTCTTCGACCACGCGTGCGCCCTTCTCGGCATTGCGGGCAACCAATCCGACCTGAGCGCCGGTTTCTGCCAGACGCCGTGCCGTGATCAATCCGATACCATCGGTAGCGCCGGTCACAATGACCCTTTTTTGTACCATTTTGTGCAGCCTCTCCTGTCAGCGCCCAATCTAGAAACAACTTGTTAACACCTAAACGCCGTTCGACGTCTGTTTTTGTTCAGCAAGTCCCAATCGGTCAACGTTTGAGCAATAAACCTCCTCAATACTAGAGGGAATTCGGGATTTCATCGGGGGACGCGCGGGATGGCTGAGACGGACCAAATCGCATCGGACGATCAGCGGGAATATGACGCGATTTTATCGGCAGTCATGGAGACACCGCGCGGTCGCTGGTTCATCGAAGAATTTGCACGTCGAAACAGAAACGCCGATACCCAGCAGCTGCTCGCCGCCATCGAGTCCATCGGGAATGTTGCAAAGGAAGCGACTACCGCAACACCGACGGTCGACGTTCTTCGTCTGGAACTCCAGGAAATGAGCGCCTCCATTCAACAAACGCGCTCCGAAATAGCGGCCATCAAGCCCACCGACGCCGGCGATAACCGCATCATGGCCGCCACAGGTGAGCTTGACGCCATCGTCACAGCGACAGAGCGGGCAACATCAGAAATTCTCTCGGCGGCTGAGAGAATTCAGGAAATTGCCGACAAGCTCAAAGAACAAGGTAGCGACGAAGACCTGTGTGATGAACTGGAAGCCCACGCAACCGGTATCTTCATGGCCTGTTCTTTCCAGGACATTACCGGCCAGCGCACAACGAAGGTCGTGCAGGTGCTTCATTATTTGGAACACCGGGTGAACTCGATGATCAGCATTTGGGGGATCAAACCTGGCGACGAAGACAAAGTGATGTCTACCGCGCTGCTGGACCCCAGTGATAAGCGGCCAGACGCTCACCTTCTCAACGGACCACAATCAGAAGACAAAGCCACATCGCAAGAAGACGTTGATGCCATGTTGAACGAGCTGGACTCGGTCGACGATATTGACGATATCGACATGGTCACCGGCGATGAACAGCCATCCGAACCAAAGGCAGAGACACCGGACCTCGTGATTGCCGACGATCTTGAGTTCGCGGAACCGCAAGAGGCCACGCCTGTGCCAACGCCAGCGGTCGAAGTGGCTGCAGATGCGCCCGGGGACGAGATCGATCAGAACGATATTGACGCCCTGTTTGACTAAAGTGCTTTGCGCTTTGTTTGCTTGATGACGACGTTAATTTCAATACATCGCGGCAACGCCTAAACCACTACTCGGTTTACCGTGTGGACCCGCCACTCCCCGAGACGTTCATCTGAATGTTCAACAAGCTCGTCCGGCCCCGTCCAGGACAGGTGTGTAAGGGAGAGAGGCGCCAGATCGAATTGAAAGCCGCCTTCATTCGGCAAATCCAACGCAAGGACCATGGCCGCTCTTATGAGAGTCAAATGAGACACAACCACGATGGGCCGGCCAGGATAATGCCGCGTCAATCGCTCGATCAATTTGGCCACACGGACAACGACGGCATCAAACCCTTCGCCCCCTTCCGGCACAATGGAAGCCGGTTGGCTCCAATCAACCTGAGGATTGGCTTTGTGAACCTCAGTCTGCCGCCGACCCGCCCAGGTCCCGAGATCCTGATCAATCAAGTCTTCAACAACAGTGGCATTCGCAGCCGGGTCCAGTGCTTGGACTGTCTGCCGCGCACGCACAAGCGGCGATGTCAGCCAAACCGCCCCTTGAGGAAGTTGCGACATGAGCCGGCGCGCAGCGCCTGGGTCCGGCGGCCCCGTTGGCAAATCTAGCCGTCCGGCGTACCGGCCCGGGTCCTGTAAGGGTGCGCCCTGCCGCACCCAGTACCAATCTGATCGCATACCCTCCGCCCGACTCAGCGTTGAAAACGCCCAGTATGCCTGCTCCGCCAGGAAGACCCCACGATTTGGTGGTGCAGTAAGTGCCTCTCTGGTATGACGGCGCCATCAAAACCACACCTATTCGCATGTACATCCAAGGAATACCCATGTCAGACCCCATTATCCTTGTCGAAAAAGCAGACGGCATCGCCACGGTCACACTCAACCGGCCCGACGCTATGAATGCGCTTTCGACCGACCTCCGAGAAGCGATCGCCGACACATTTCAAGACCTTGAAGCAGATCCCGACGTGCGGGTAGCTGTCCTGACCGGCGCCGGCCGTGCGTTTTGTGCAGGGCTAGACCTGAAGGAACTAGGCGAGCAAGGCCTCACAGGGCCTGACAATGCGGTCACGCATAAGGACCCGGTTACCTCCATCAATCAGTTCAGCGGCCCCGTCATCGGCGCCATCAACGGTGTTGCGATTACAGGCGGGTTTGAACTGGCGCTCGCCTGCGACGTATTGATCGCCTCAACCAACTGCCGCTTTGCCGACACCCACGCGCGCGTCGGCATTCTGCCAGGATGGGGTCTCTCCCAAAAACTGTCCCGCGCCATTGGCATTTATCGCGCCAAGGAACTGTCGCTCACGGGCAATTTCTTAAGTGCCGAACAAGCCGCCGAATGGGGCCTGGTCAATCGTGTCGTGGCACCTGAAGAGCTGCTGAGTGTTGCACAGGGATTGGCAGCCGACATGCTGACGGTTGTCCCTGAATGTCTGCCTGCGTACAAGCAGCTGCTAGATGACGGCTTCGCGCAGGCCTTCGGTGATGCGCTGAAGACAGAGCTCAAGGTCTCCGGCGCCGCCAACTCAAGCGTCTCTGCCGAAGCGTTGGAAAGCCGCCGTGCCGGCATTCAGAAACGCGGAAAATCGCAAACCGCTTAAGGAACGAGACCGGAACGCAGGGGAAGTCTGGCGTTCCAACCTCGCCCTCGCACTTTCCATTGAGGCCCATTAAACTGGGCCTCAATAGCTATGCTCTTGGGAGGAGGACCCCATGCACGATCTCGTTATTCGCGGCGGCACAGTTTACGACGGCACCGGCGGCACGCCTTTCAAGGCGGACATCGCCATTGATGGATCAACCATCAGCGCTGTAGGCGACGTCAGCGACAAAGGCCGCACAGAAATTGACGCGACCGGCCAGATCGTCACGCCGGGCTTTGTCGACATTCACACCCATTATGATGGCCAGGTCACTTGGGACCCCTATCTGCAGCCTTCCACCTTTCACGGCGTCACAACAGCTGTCATGGGCAATTGCGGTGTAGGGTTCGCGCCCTGTAAACCGGACGAGCATGATTGGCTCATCGGCCTTATGGAAGGTGTGGAAGACATTCCAGGCACTGCCCTTGCCGAAGGCATTGACTGGCGGTGGGAGAGCTTTCCCGAATATATGAAGGCTGTCGAAGACTCACCCCTTGCCTTAGACATGGGGCTACAGGTCCCTCACGGCGCATTGCGCGCCTATGTCATGGGTCAGCGGGGTGCAGATCTGGAGCCGGCCAATGATGACGACATCAAACAAATGTCTGAGCTGGTGGTGGATGCGCTTGAAGCCGGCGCCTTAGGCTTTTCCACATCAAGAACAGAAAAGCACCGGGACAAGAACGGTGCGCATACACCAAGCTTCAAAGCAGAACAGGCCGAGCTCCACGGCATCGCGGCCGCCATGGGCAAAGCAGACAAAGGCGTCATTCAGCTCATCGCTGACTTCTGGGATTTTGAGCCAGAATTCGCCATGCTGCGCGGCATGGTGGAAGTCTCCGGACGTCCGCTGTCGCTGACGATCGAGCAAGATGACCGACATCCCGACATCTGGAAGAAAGTGCTGGGCGGCATTGAGGATGCTGCCAATAAGGGCTTGCCGATGCGCGGCCAGGTCCCACCGCGGCCCACCGGCGTCCTGATGGGGCTCACCTCAACACTGAACCCCTTCCTCCTCCACCAAACATTCAGAACGATCGCGCACCTGCCGCTGGAACAACAGCTGAAGGAACTGCGCGATCCCGACTTCCGGCAGAAGCTGTTAGCGGAAGAACCGGACTACCCGCAAGGTCAGATCATCACAATGCTCTGCACCGCCTACCACAAAATGTTCCAGCTCGGCGACCCGCCGAACTATGAACCAGCGCCAGAGGACAGCGCCGGCGCGGCCGCGGAAGCGGCCGGCAAAACCCCACGCGAACAAGTCCTCGATTGGATGTTGGAGCGCGACGGTCATGCGCTGCTCTACTTCCCGCTCATGAACTATGTGTGTGGCAGCTTTGATGACGTGCACACCATGATGACCCACCCCAACGTGGCTTTCGGTCTGGGTGACGGCGGCGCCCATGTCGGCATTCTGTGCGATGCGAGCTTCCCGACAACCCTTCTCACCCATTGGGGCCGCGACCGGTCGCGGGGACCAAAATTGCCGCTGGAATGGTTGGTCCACGGCCAAACAAAAGCGAACGCAGAAGTGGTCGGTCTGAACGATCGTGGCATCCTAGCGCCAGGAATGAAAGCGGACGTGAATGTCATCGACTTCGACAATCTGCGACTGCACGCGCCGGAAATCGTCCATGACCTGCCCGCCGGTGGCAAAAGGCTCATCCAAAAAGCCAGCGGCTATACGGCCACCATCATCTCTGGCGAGGTTGCCTTCGAGAATGGCGTCCCGACGGGCAAAATGAATGGGAAGCTTATCCGCGGTGCCCAGTCGCGGCCCGACGGCGTTCACATCCCCGTCGCAGCGGATTAAGCACAATCATGGTGTAGCGCGTTCGCCGGCCCCTTTTCTCAGCCGCGCATCTTGCCTAACGGACCTTTGCCAATCCCTCACATACCGCTAGGCTTGTCCGGGAATTGAGGGGGAGTCGGCCATGATATCGCGCAAACCGGGGCGCCACGCGCTGGCATTTGTCTTGGTCACCATCCTGATCGACACAATTGGCTTCGGCATCATCATTCCGGTGATCCCCGAGCTGATCATGGAACTGACCGGCGAACCCATCTCCGCGGCTGCTGGGTATGGCGGTCTGATGCTCTTCTCGTTCGCTGCCGCGCATTTCGTCTTCGCTCCGGTGATGGGCAATCTGGCAGACCGTTTCGGTCGGCGGCCGATCCTGCTGATATCGCTCTTCGCCCTCGGCGTTGACTACCTCATCATGGCCTTCGCCCCCTCTCTATTGTGGCTCTTCATCGGCCGAATTTTGGCAGGCATGTTTGGCGCGACCTTCGCGACCGCAAATGCCTACGTGACTGATGTGTCGCCGCCGGAAAAACGCGCCCAGAATTTTGGGCTGACTGGCGCCGCTTGGGGGTTGGGCTTCATCATCGGACCGGTCATCGGCGGATTTCTCGGCGAAGTGGGCCCACGTGTGCCTTTCTTTGCGGCTGCCGGCATTGCTTTCATCAATGTCGCCTATGGCTTCCTGGTCCTCCCGGAAACACTGAAAGATGAAGACAAGCGAACTTTCGAATGGAAACGCGCCAATCCCATTGGCGCCCTCGCCCACTTCAGAGCCTATCCAGTTTTGCTGGGATTGGCGGGGGCAGTCGTCTTGTTCCAACTGGCCCATGACGCCAACCCAGCGGTCTTCACATATTTTGTTATTCACACATTTGGATGGAGCGAACGGGAAATCGGTTTTGCTCTGGGGTTCGCAGGGCTCACCGTCATATTTACCCAGACAGTGGTCATCCGATGGACCGTTGCGAGGTTCGGCGAAATCGGATCAGCCTATATCGGGCTCATTGTCACGAGTATCGGGTTCACCTGCCTCGCTCTATCAACGGAAACCTGGATGGCCTACGCCTCAATGGTTCTCACCGCCTTCATGGGGCTCGCCATGCCCGCCATTCGCAGCCAAATGGCGGCACGCGTTCCGGATAATGCTCAAGGCGAGTTGCAAGGGGCCTTGTCGAGCTTGATGGGTCTCACGATGATCGCGGCACCTCTCCTCATGACGCAACTCTTCCGCGCTTTCACGGCCGAAGAAGCGCCCCTTCAGCTTCCCGGCGCGCCTTATTTTGCGGCAGCCTTGCTTATGGTGTCCGCCGCGTTGGTAGTGTCGCGGTATGCGCGCAATCATGCGCAGCAATAGTTTGCAATCGCGACACATTCTCAGTAAAACCAGCCGTCGGCGAATGTGACCATTCCAGCTGGAAGGCCACAGCTAAACGCCCAACCAACTGACCGGACACCGGCGCACTTTTGCTTTGTGCCGAATTCAATAGGACACCATGAAGAAGCTTTCCTTCGCCCTCGTGATCAGCGCCTCACTCGCGACCGTGCCTGCAGTTCATGCGGCAGAGCCCGAAGAAATTTTAAGAACCTATGCTGACATTGCCGAGGCCGGGTATTCAGACTCGCTGACGACGGCTCAGACACTGAAGACAGCGATCTCTGCGCTGATCGATGACCCGTCTGACGATACGCTTAGTGCGGCCAGAGAAGCCTGGGTCGCCGCCCGCGTGCCCTATCAGCAGACGGAAGCCTACCGCTTCGGCAATGTGATCGTTGATGAGTGGGAAGGCAAAGTAAATGCTTGGCCACTGGATGAAGGTCTAATCGACTATGTCGACGCAGGCGCCTATGGCGAAGAAAGTGACGAAAATGCCTTCTACGCTGCCAACATCATCGCCAACGAGCAGCTCACCATCGGCGGTCAGGAGATTGACGCCACCAACATCACCCCTGACCTGCTTCGGAGCCTGCATGAGATTGACGATGTCGAAGCCAATGTCGCGACTGGCTACCACGCCATCGAATTCCTCCTCTGGGGCCAGGACCTGAACGGTACCGGCCCGGGTGCGGGCACCCGCCCTGCCACCGACTATGCATCTGGTGAAGAATGCACAGGCGGCAAGTGTGATCGCAGGGCGGCCTATTTGGTTGCCGCAACCGATCTCTTGATTTCTGACTTAGAAGAAATGGTCGCCGCCTGGGGCGCTGAGGGTCCAGCCCGCGCGGCGCTTGGCGACGGCAATGAAGGTCTGGGCATGATCCTGACCGGCCTAGGGAGCCTGTCATATGGCGAACTCGCCGGGGAGCGCATGCGTCTTGGCCTGATGCTGCACGATCCGGAAGAGGAACACGACTGTTTTGCGGATAACACCCATAACTCCCACTACTACAACGCCCTTGGCATCTCCAATGTCTATCGGGGAAGCTACACTCGCGTAGATGGGTCGATTGTAAGCGGCGCCAGCCTCTCCAGCCTGGTACGCGATCTAGCACCCGATCTTGATGCGGAGATGGGCGCAAAGCTTGAGGCCACACAGGCAGCCATGCGCGTCATGAAGGACAAAGCGGACAGCGGTGACATGGCCTATGATCAGATGATTGGTGAAGGGAATGACGAGGGCAACGCCATCGTTCAGGCCGCTATTGATGGGCTGGTTGACCAGACCAGAACCATCGAGCGAATTGTGGCAGCGATCGAAATCGATGAGATCGAAATTGAAGGGTCGGACAGTCTCGACGACCCGCAAGCTGTCTTCCAATAAGCGTTCTACTCTGTCGCGTCGCAGGTAAGTATAAGTCTCTGAGTGACCAAGACACCCAACATAGCAAGTCTGGCCTTCGCGCTAGTGATGCTCACCTTCCCCGCGTCCGCAGAGATGACAGCGGAGGAGCGCGCAGCCATCCTCGCGCCGACGACGGACTTCACCGTCCCAGAACGCCATGAACATCTGTCAGGCGGCCTTGCCACGAACACTAGGCGCTTCGACAGGGAGGCTTTTTCGCAGCCCTCACAAAATATGAGCTTCGAAGCCCGTGGAGACTTTTTCGTTGGCAACGGGTTTTTCAAACGGCTTTGGGTGACCGCACCCAGCTCAACCACATCTGCAGACGGGTTAGGCCCCCTTTACAATGCGCGCGCCTGCCAGCGGTGTCATCTGAAAGACGGGCGCGGCCACCCGCCGGCCAACGAAGACGACAACGCAGTATCCATGTTCTTACGCGTGTCGATCCCGCCTCAGACCGATGAGCAGAGAGAAGCCATCGCCAACGACCTAATCAACGTGGTGCCTGAGCCCACCTATGGTGGAAAATTGCAGGACATTGCCGTCCCGGGCCATGCTGCCGAGGGGCGCATGGTCATTGAGTACGAAGATGTTGAAGTGACGTTTGCCGACGGAGAAACCGTCGCGCTCAGACGGCCGAGCTACAGCGTCACCGATCTGGGTTATGGCCCCATGCACGATCAGGCTCTTTTCTCTCCTCGGGTTGCCTCGCCCATGATCGGATTGGGACTCCTGGAAGCCATCGCTGACGAAGACATTCTTGCCGCCGCTGACCCGGACGACACCGATGGCGACGGCATTTCAGGTACGGCCAAGTACATATGGAGCCGCGACCAAGAACGCGTAATGCTCGCGCGCTTCGGCTGGAAACTGGGCAACGCAACGATCGAAGACCAATCATCCGAGGCGATGGCGGGCGACATCGGCATCTCCAACCCCCTTTTCCCTGAACACAGTGGCGATTGCACCGCCAACCAACCCACCTGCCTTGAGGCACCCGCCGGCATTGGCGGTCCCGGCGGCGATCTTGAAGCGTCCGCCGAGGTCATGGACAAGATCTTCTTTTATTCCCGTCATTTGGCAGTGCCGGCCCGCCGGAATGTTGACAACCCGCAGGTACTCCGAGGCAAAGAATTGTTCTATCAGGCAGATTGTATGAGCTGCCACACGCCCAAACATGCGACCCGCAATGACGATGATGTGGACCTCGCCCTTCGGGGCCAACTCATCTGGCCCTATACAGATCTTTTGCTCCACAACATGGGTGAGGGATTGGCCGACGGACGCCCAGAAGGAACAGCGACGGGCTCAGAATGGCGAACGCCGCCCCTTTGGGGCATCGGCCTAACGGAAAAGGTCAACGGACACACGTTTTTCCTTCACGACGGCCGCGCCCGCAATCTCACCGAAGCCATTCTGTGGCATGGTGGCGAGGCAATGGCAGCACGGGAGGCATTTCGCACCATGGAAAAACCAGACAGGGATGCTCTGATTGCCTTTCTTCAAAGTCTCTAAACAGATTTTCAGAGCTACATTGGCGGGCCTGTTCGCAAGTAGCCTCTTGCACTCCCCGGCTTCCGCCGATGCAATCACTCCGGCACAGACGACAGCCTTGCTGACGGCCCTGACGGATGAGCTTGTTGTGCCAGGTTACGAACAGCTCGCGGCTGAAAGCAGCGCGCTCACCGCGGCCCTGGACACCTATTGTGCGGCCCCAAATGCAGACGGCCGGACACAAGTGGAGAACCAGTTCCATCGGTTGATGGATGCCTGGCAAAGCATTCAGATCATCCAATTTGGACCGATACATGAGGGCAAGGGACCAGCGCGCTTCCAATTCTGGCCCGACAAACGCGGAACCGGCCAACGCCAGCTTCGCAGTGTTCTGAACAGTCAGGATGAGAGTGTTCTGGAACCAGGCGCGCTGGCCCAAAAGAGCGTGGCCTTGGGCGATTTGCAGGCTCTCGAATATGTTCTTTTCAACGAACCCGAAGCCTTAACAGATCAGTACAGCTTTGCCTGCCGCTACGCGCTGGCTATCGCACGTCATCAAACCGCACAAGCTGCTGAGGTACTCGGATTGTGGAGTAAGGAAAATGGCTATCGTGATCAAGTCGTCAATGCAGCAGGCGGCACCGACGCCTTTTTTGATGAAGCGGAAGCAGCCGGCCGCTTCCTGAACAGCCTCGCCGCGACGATCGACATTGTGCGGTTGCAGAAGCTCGACCGCCCCATGGGCCTTACTCTCCCGGACGCGCGCCCGAAACGGACCGAAAACTGGCGGAGCCGCAGGTCGCTCCGCAACATCCAGCTCAATATGGAAAGCGTGCATCTGTTACTCACCATCGATGACGGATTTGGTGTTCTGCTGAGGGATATCGGAAAAGAGACGACAGCGCTGGAGACAGAAGCTCTGGTCACTGAAACCCTCAGCGACATTGAGTCCTTTGATCAGCCACTGTCGGACCTGGTGGAAGATGCCCAGGCTCGCGGCGATCTCGAAAGTCTCCTGAGCAAGCTCCGCAGCCTTGAATCACTCGTCAGGGAACGACTGGCCCCAGAGTTAGGGCTTGTCCCCGGCTTCAACGCGACAGACGGCGACTGATGGGACTTTCACGCAGAGATTTCTTGCAAAGCGGCGCCGCATCCATGGCCGCAACTGCGCCGTTGCCTACCCTCGCGACGGAGTCCACCGCCCGTTGGATGGGATGTCGGCAGGTTGGCGACACCCATTTTGCGACCGCATTCGACGACACAGGGCGCATACATCTGGATGTTCCCCTACCTGGCCGCGGACACGACATCGTCCTTTCTCCCAACCGACAACAAGTCGTCATTGTGGCGCGCAGGCCTGATCGTTTTGCTTTGCTTGTCGACCTAGAATCAGGCGACGTGCTCCATCATCTGACAGCCAGCACCGGCCACCATTTTTATGGCCACGGATGCTTCTCAGCCGAGGGGTCGCTTTTCTACACAAGCGAAAACCGTTACGACACGGGCGAAGGCGTGATTGGCGTTCGCGATGCGCGCAGAAATTTCGAGCTCCTAGGACACATCCCGAGCGGCGGTATCGGTCCCCACGAAGTGCTGCTCATGGCCGACGGCAAGACACTCGCCGTCGCCAACGGTGGCATCCGCACCCATCCGGATACAGGTCGCTCAAAACTCAACCTTGAGACCATGGCACCCTCATTGACGCTCTTGGACAGCGCGGCAGGACAATTGATCGCCCGACACAGCCTAGATGCAGCCCACCACCAACTTTCCATTCGACATCTGGCGGTCGGGCCAAAGGGCCTCGCGGCAGCACTTCAGTATGAGGGGCCAAAGCGAAATAGAGTCCCCCTATTGGCTCTATTCGATGGCACCAGCCTGAAACTTGCTGAGACCCCCGAACCAGTGGCGAGAGCCATGCGCAACTACGCAGGAAGCGTCGCAGTCGACACGAGCGGAGAGATCATCGCGCTAACCTGTCCGCGCGGAAACCTAGTCTCCTTCTGGGCTTCAGAAGATGGTGCCTATCTCGGATCACACGTCGCCCACGATGTCTGCGGCATTGCCCCGCTCGCCGCACCTGGCAGGTTTGCGCTAACGGCGGGCGCAATTGCATTCCATGCCACGCACGGCACAACAAAAACCACTGCGCGGTTTGCAGAAACACAGTGGGATAACCATCTGATCTCTATCGCCTGAGAGAGGCATCCGTGCTAAATCCCAGGCATTCAATCAAAGGAGTGGCTGATGACCGACGCGCACAAGATCACCTCCATCGATGAACTGGAAGCGCTCTATGGCGCAGCGGTTCCTCGTTCTCTTGTTAAAGAGCAGGATCATCTCACCGATCACTATCGCGCCTTTGTTGATGCCGCCCCGTTTGTCGTGATTGCGACAGCCGGTCCTGAAGGCCTGGATTGTTCTCCTCGGGGAGATCCGGCGGGCTTTGTTCGGGTGCACGACAAGTACACCGTGATGATGCCGGACCGCCGCGGAAATAATCGTCTCGACTCGCTGAAGAACATCGTCCGCGATCCCCGCATCTCCCTCCTCTTCATGATCCCCGGCGTAGGCGAAACACTTCGCATCAATGGGAAGGCGGAGATTATTGCTGACCCGGCCCTGTGCGCCTCATTTACAATGCAGGGCAAAAACCCGAAGTCGGTGATCGTCACCAAAATCGACAGCGTCTACTTCCAATGCCAAAAAGCACTGGCGCGGTCCAAGCTGTGGCACCCGGACTCGATTGTTGACCGGTCGACGCTGCCGACAGCGGGAGAGATGACCCAAGGCATGTCCGAGGAACCTTTTGATGGCAAAGCCTATGACGAAGGTTATTCAGAACACATGAAGAAGACGATCTACTAATAGGCGTCCCGGCAAAGTGAGCCGTCCAACCGGTCAATATTGATCAGCCACTTCTTCCATGTCGAAGGTCAGACCTGCGTTCTTTTCGAGCCTGTCAATCAGTTGATCCCCCATGGCGGCGGCCGGCGTCCAAATGCCGCCACCCGTCTGCTCTGAGGTGATATCCTGCGCGAGGCAGATCGCACATTCGCTGATGATCTTGGCTGTTGAACCGTAGCCAGGGTCTTTGTCACCTGTAACACGAGCCACAAAGGTCTGGTCATCTGCTGTCGTGCCAATAAAGACCAGATTGTAAAACCCATTCTCACGCTGCTCTTTGGACGGCCCTTCACCGGGCTTCGGCAGCAAGAACCGGCTCATGAGACTGCGGGTGGGTGGAAAGGCAGCGGCAGCGACGAAACCGCCAAGACCGCCAGCCAGACCATAGGTCGCGAGGCGACCGGTGATGCCCTCACCCATCATCATCGCTTCGTCGTAGAGAAACTCTTCACCATAAGCATAGTCCAGCAACGCGTTGGTGCGCTGAACCACACGCGTATTGATGCCTGCCATGACGAAAGGTGCAATCCAGGTATGTGCGTCGTCGTCATACTCAATTGGCGTCCCGCTCGGTTGCTTTGGTCCCTCGCGCAGACCATCCGGGTTTAAGGAATAGGGATCGCGCATGACTTCGAGGACCTGCCGGTCGCGCCCCATCTCTTCCATCATGTTGATCATGCTGGCTATCGTGCCACCGCTGGCGCCGCCCTTCATGGCCTTCACCCGCATTTTGATACGGGTACACGGTGCATTGGTTTTCTTCTTCACCTGGTTATGGAGGTAGAACACACCAAGGTCCGACGGCACCGAGTCAAATCCGCAACAGGGCACAATTCGGGCGCCGGTTTTTTCCGCCTCTTCCTGGTGCGCATCAATCATCCGGCGGATCCATTGCGCTTCGCCAGCAAGGTCTACATAGCCCACCCCATGTTTCACACAGGCAGCGACGAGCTCCGACCCATATTTGGCGTAAGGCCCAACAGTGGTGAGCATGACCTTCGTCTGCGGCACAATGTCGTCGAGAGCGTCTGCATCCGAGGCGTCGCCGGTGATGATCGGGATTTCTGCACCGCCGGCGCCCAAGCTGGCACGCACCTCTTCAAGCTTCGCTTGAGACCGACCGCCCATGGCCCACCGAAGACTGCTGTCATTGCCATATTGCGAGACCAGATATTCGCATATCAGCTTGCCGACAAAGCCAGAGGCTCCCCAAACGATGATGTCGTATTTTGCTCCTGGCCCTGGCATGGGGTCCCCCTCTGTCTGATCAGAACCCCATGCTAACAGTTTGGTACCGTCGCCGAAACGCGCTTAGTTCGCTTTCGCAGTGACGATCCAAATGGCACCTTTGAGGAAGATTCCACCTTCTGAAGCGGGTAAGGCGTCCTGAATGCCTTTGATGATCGTCTGCTTTGTTTCTTCTGAGATGGTGGGGTCGCCGACAAATATCCGCCGCAGTGGTCCCCGCTCGATCAATCCATGAGCCGCCGTTTCCGGGGAGTCACCCCAGGCCATATCAAATTCGACAGGCTCCAAACCGACCTCCTGCCACCCAGCCGCTTCGAGGATAGACCGAATATGGTCGGCATCTGCGAAAGCGAAAGGACCGGGTGCGTGCGGGTCCGCGGGCGCTTCAACTTCAATATGTTGGCGCACAACCGACATGGGCAGGCTCACCCAGGTGTTTTCACGAGGCGCTTTCCAACACGCGAAGCAGAGACGTCCGTCATCCGCCATCTGGCTGCGAATATTCGCAAAGGCGGCAACAGGATCCTCGAAGAACATGACGCCAAAACGCGACATCGCCAGTGTTGCATCTGGCTGCAGCTTTTCAGCTTGAACGTCCCTTTGTTCGAACTGAACATTTGAGAGGCCAAGCTTGGCTGCCCGGTCTTTCGCAAGAGCAAGCATGGGCGCGGAAACGTCGACCCCCAGAGCCGACCCGGCGTGCTTTGCAATTTCCAATGTTGTCTCGCCAGTGCCACAGCCAATATCGGTCACAACGTCAGACTTACCGACCGCCGCTGCCGTCAGCAGAACTTCCGTCACCGGTCGCATGGCAGCATCGAGCGTCTCTTGACCGGTTACCCAAGCCTCGCCGCCTGGACCATTCCAAAACTCTTTCTGATCCTGATTGATTTCCAGCATGAAACTACATCCGCCTTTGTTTTTGTTGTTTCTACTTTTAGCGCGCCCAGCGTCTCTGCAGAGCATGCTTGAGCATATGGTGTTTAGAATGAGTCGCAAAAAGGCCTATCGAAAAAGAAACCTGTGCTGCTGTCTATCCATGGATTTCAAAAATTCCACTTGGCGGAATAAGGGCAGAAAATGGCCAGAAACCTGTCATGGACATGGTACCCCTTTCAAACAAACAAACGGGGGAGAACGGTCGTGCACACACTCAAGAAGGGACTTGTGCTTGGGATCAGCCTGAGCGTTTTGATGGCGATGCCAACGATCGCTGCTGATAGACAGCTCTTGTGGGGTGACACACATCTCCACACGTCCTATTCCACCGACGCCTTTATGGCTGGCAACCGGGACGCCGACCCAGATACAGCCTATCGCCTTGCCAAAGGCGAACCGGTGATCCACCCCTACAATCGGACTCGCGTCCAACTTAATCGTCCTCTCGACTTCCTCGTGATCGCAGACCACGCTGAGGGCCTTGGCGTCTTGGGCCAAATCTATGCCGAAGACCCTGACCTGTCCGGTTCCTGGTTCTGGCAAAGGTGGACGTCTGCCTTCTTCCTCAATCGCTTTAGAGGTGCCATTGCTGATCCCGTTGAAGGCACGGCGAATTTCCAGGCGAGAATGGCGCAGCCGCTCGTATCGCCGGGTGACACAGTTGATCCTCTTTCGGTCGGACCGCGCGTCGGGTTGGTCAATGCGCTGACGCAACTCATCCCTCTGGAAACCATTCAAGCCATGTCTGCGAGCATGTGGGAGAAATCTGTCACGGCAGCTGAGGCTCATTATGAACCAGGCGTCTTCTCGCCGCTGATCGGTTGGGAATGGACCCAGACGGCCAATGGCGTGAATCTGCACCGCGTTGTCATGTCGACACTAAACGGCAAAGAGGCCGCGACGATCGATCCGGTCGGGTCTGACGAAAACCCCTACCCTGAGGACTTGTGGGCAGGTCTTGATGCCTTGACCGAAGCCACAAGTGCGCGTTTCCTCTCCATCCCCCACAACCCGAACCTGTCTAAAGGGTACATGTTTGCGGATCGAACCGTGCGCGGAGAAGACATCACGGCCGACTACGCGCGCACCCGGATGGAGTGGGAACCGGTCGCCGAAGTCACTCAGTTTAAGGGTGACAGTGAAACGCACCCCGCCCTCTCGCCGGACGATGAGTTTGCTGATTTCGAACAGTTCGAGTTCTACCTCCAAGCATCACCGCAAGGCACCAGCTATGCGCCTGCGGTCGGAGATTATGCGCGGACAGCCCTGATGCGCGGTCTGGAGATCGAGGAACGCATTGGTGTTAACCCGTTCCAGTTCGGCATGATTGGCTCAACAGACAGCCACACGAGTGTTGCCTCCGCTGAAGAACCCAATTTTTGGGGCAAGGTGGGTCTTGACTCAACGCCGGAAACCAAGCGCAACGTAGCGCCGGGTTCGGGCACCGTCGACATTAACGGGTGGAACATGTCGGCTTCCGGCCTAGCTGCTGTGTGGGCTGAGGAAAACACTCGTGAGTCGATCTTCGAGGCCTTCACCCGTAAGGAAGTGTACGCCACTACCGGGACCCGGATTGCACTGAGAGTCTTTGGGGGATGGTCATACGAAGCGGGCGCTGAAAACGCTGATGACATCGCAGGTGTCGGCTACGCAGGAGGTGTTCCTATGGGGGGCGATCTTTCCAGCGCGCCGGCGACAGGGAACCCAATACAACTGCTCATCCGCGCTACCCGCGATCCGGACGGCGCCAATCTGGATCGGGTTCAGGTGGTAAAAGGCTGGCTGGATGACAGCGGCGACGCACAGGAAAAGGTCTTTGATGTTGTCTGGTCTGACGGCCGAATCCCAGATGCCGCCGGCAAAATCCCCGCTGTCGGCAACACCGTCGATATCGCAACCGGAAGATTCACAAATGATATTGGCGCCTCGGAGCTATCGGCTCTTTGGGCAGACCCGACCTTCGATCCAACTCAAAGAGCATTCTACTATGTCCGGGTGCTGCAGATTCCGACGGTTCGACACTCCCAGCTTGACGCAACGGCACTGGGCATAAATACGCCCTTTGAGGGACCTGCGACCATTCAGGAACGGGCCTATTCATCACCGATCTGGTATAAACCATAAAAACAAAGGTTTATGCTTGTCGCATGCAGCGGTCCAACCTATTTTACTTTAGGCCAAGAACGCTGAGTCGGCCGGCCTTCTTGCTATTGAGTTCGCCGTCGAATCCCCTAAGATGAAACGGTTATCTTATATATAAGGCTAGCTTCTAGCTCTTGGGCTCAGCCAAACGCCGATGGTGAAAAGATGAAGCGTTTCAAAACTAGTCTGTCTGCGCTAGCCGCTGTCGCCATGTTGGCAGTGCCGGCGTCTTCATATGCCGAAACACCATATGAAGCTGTCCCGGATGACGCCCAAATTGAGCGCGACACAATTGACGCCGCCGCAAATGCTCTCGGTGAAGCAGAGTCGTTGGCGACAGCGATTTCTTTTGCATTCGACTATTTGACGACATTTGTGAGTGAAGCGCACCCACCGGATTTTCTGACACATGCAGAGTTAAAAGCGACAACGGATCGTCTCGACGGTGTGCGATCAATCCTCATGATCAGCACAGACGGCTCATTGATGCACGATGCGTATAGCTATCCCGCCCCCAGCATCAACTTGGCTGAGCGGGACTATGTACAAAATGCGCTCAATCACACTGGGCTTATTGTCGGCAAAGCGGTAGTCGGCCAAACAAGTGGTGTTCCGTTTATTCCGGTCTCGTCTCAGAAGCCGGCATTGTCAGCGGTGCTTACGGCGATCGTCGATCCAAGAAAGATGAGGAAACCTCTGAACTGGTGCAGCGGTTCTTGCGGAGGCGCACTTCTGACTAGCAAGGGCGAGGTAATCACCTCATCACCACCAAATATTCCGATACCACCAGAGATCATCAACACAATTCTCGCGGCGGAACAGGGCGAAGGAACATTTGAGTTTGAACGTCCGAACTTGAAGGCGCTAATTGCTTTCAGGAAGAGTGAACGTTTCCCCGTTATTGTCTTCGCTTCCCACGCGGTCACACCCGAGGGCGTGCTCGCCACCCAATAGATAATCCATCGCGGCACGTCGCTGACTCGCAGATAAATTTGCGCCCTCAGCGCCTGCTGCTGATCGAGCTTCCAGCCACGCCTGCCCGGGAGTTCTCTCTTCACACGATGAGAGAACCGTCAACCTACCGAGTTGTTCCTCACCAGGCGCAGCTGGCCAAAATAAATAGGTCACACCTAGTGACATAGCCAGCACCAAGACCCCAGCTGCAATCAGGCGATTAGTAGAGTATTGGCGCTTGCCCAGCACGCGCTCCATGTGCGCTTTGCCGCGCGCCTGCATGCCAGCGTCCAGCATCTTTCCTCCCAAACCACTTATTTCATTCTACCATATTCCCTCATTTGCGCATGCCGCGCAATGATTACGGAGTATGACAAAATGAGCTTTGACATTCGTCCAGCAACAGTAGATGACGTTGCTGCAATCACCCGTCTTCACGTGGATAGCTGGCAGAATACATACACTTTTATGCCTAGCGAGGTCCACGCAAATAGATCTTATGCCTATCGCTACGAGGAATGGCTGGAGACACTTACCAACCCAGACCCAGACCACCTAATTCTCACTGTGTGGAACGAGAACACTTTGGTTGGTTTTTGCAGCTGCAAACGAAACGATGATCCCGCCATCCCGGAAGCTCGCGGCGAGCTTCATGCTGCCTATTTCCTCTCGGAATATCGCGGCCATGCCATCGGAGTGCCTCTTCTGGACAAAATGATTCGCTTCTTATTGAAGCGAGACCTTTGGCCCGCCTGCCTATGGGCGTTTGAAGAAAACCAGGTCCGTCACCTTTACAAGGCCGGCGGATTTATTGAGAGGCTTCACCGGGATCGCGTCATCGCTGGTATTGCCATCCCCGAGGTTGGGTACCTGACCCCGGATGATCCTGCGGAGCTATACGTAACGATCAACCGCCGCCTTCGCGAAGAAGGCGCCGGACAGCAAGTGACGCCACCTGCTCGTCCCGACGTTCCTCTTCCTGCTGCTGCAGTTGATCGAACAGGTCCTGAAACGTCAGCGCAAAATCTTCAGGATCGAGATTGATGTGTGGGCTTTCCTGCGCAAGCAGGTAAGCAACGTTGTAAATTGCAACGCGCGTGGCCGCCGGATCTCCGGCGGTCACGCCCGCGTCACTGTCTGCAAGCCGCCCCTGCCCTGTCAGCAGCCACGTTGCGTTGACGCCGCGACTCACGAGATCAATCAAAACATTGGCTTTGGGCAAACCCTCGCCGTGTTCATAACGTTCCCACGTTTTACGTTCCAGGTTCCACAACGCCGCCATCTTAGAGGCGTTCAGACCCATGGCACCGCGCACTTCGCGAAGCCGCGCGCCGAACGCCGCAATAGAGTCACTTTCGCTCACCGACCAACCTCACGCATCCACATCTTACGTCTGTATTCTATCGAATTTTCCCAAGACACAAGAAAATTCCGAATAGAGACAAAAGGACTAGTTCTTTTTATCTTAACCGCAACTTTTGGTGCAAAATGACACCATAAGCAGCCCGAATATTCAGATTAAATATAAAAACTTATTACCTGCAGTTTTATAATAAAAATGACTACAACTTCAAATAAATACCGACCAAAACGAAAGTTTTAATAAAAAAAACGGAATTTCTACTTACAGAATTTACTCCAAATTAATCGACCAAATGGATTATGCGAAAACTCCTTGATCTAGCCCAAAGAAATAGGGCGTCAAGGCGGGTGGGCAAAAAAATTGATTTGGGGATTAAAATGAATATTCAAGCAATGGTTCCGACATCACGCGGGAAGGCAAAAGCCAATATCGACACATTCAAGTCAATCGTCGATTCGCTCCCAGCTGCCGTGATGACGTGCGATATGCATAATGACTTTCGTATTAACTATTTCAACGCCAACACAACCGAAGAGCTGGGCAAGGTAGAGCATCTGCTCCCCTGCTCATTGTCGGACCTGATGGGCCAGTCGATCGACATCTTCCACAAAAACCCCGCACACCAGCGCGCGATCCTCTCAGATCCAAACAAGCTCCCTCACAAAGCCCAGATCCGCCTCGGCGAAGAATATCTGGATCTTTACGTAACCGCGATCATGTCGGCCAGCGGCGAATATCTTGGACCAGCCCTCACGTGGAGCGTGGTCACAGACCGTGTTCTCAAAGAGCAGGAAACAGAGCGGCTGCTGCGGATGATGGATGAGATGCCAGTGAACGTAATGATGGCAGACAAAGACTCGTTGGAAATCACCTATGTGAACAAAACCAGCATCGACACCCTGACACCGCTGGAGCACCTCTTGCCAATCAAGGCCGCGGATCTCAAAGGTGCTTGCATAGACATTTTCCACAAAAACCCCGCACATCAGCGGGCATTGCTAGCAGACCCGAACAATCTTCCTTGGGAATCAAACATCAAGCTTGGCGATGAAACCCTCTCCCTGCGGGTATCGCGTCTCGACGACGCTGATGGCAACTATATGTCGCCGCTGCTTACCTGGAGCGTGATCTCAGAGCAGATCGCAATGGCCAACAATGTTGCGGAAGCCACAAATCTTGTTGCATCCGCGTCAACAGAACTCGACGCCAGCGCAACGACAATGTCGAGCGCAACAGAAGAAACAACAGCACAGTCTTCATCTGTGGCGGCGGCAACTGAGCAGCTGGAGGCGACTGTCACCGAAATTTCGCGCCAGGTCCATCAGTCATCGGACATCGCAAAAAACGCAGTGGTTGAGGCAAAACGATCAAATGAATCGATCAACCAGCTCTCCGAGAGTGCTCAGAAAATCGGGCAGGTCGTGACGCTCATTCAGGACATTGCGAGCCAAACGAATCTGCTGGCACTCAACGCAACCATCGAAGCCGCGCGTGCCGGTGAAGCCGGTAAAGGCTTCGCGGTGGTTGCATCCGAGGTGAAAGCGTTGGCCAACCAAACCGCGAAAGCCACCGAAGACATCTCGCTCCAGATCGGCGAAATCCAAGGCAGCATGGGTGAATCTGTTGAATCCATTCAATCCATAACAGCCACCATTGAAAAAATGGGCGAGATCACAGAATCAGTCGCTGCAGCTGTTGAAGAGCAAGGCGCTTCAACTAAGGAAGTCAATCAGAACATCCAAGGTGTCATGCAGGCAGCTCAAGAAACCAGCACCGTCGCGGATCAGGTGCGTCAAGCTTCTATGGAGCTAAGCGAGCAGTCCGAGAAAATGACTGGTTACGTCGATACATTCCTAAAACAGGTCGGAGCCAAGAAATAGTCCCGGATTTCCGGTAACCGACCGACCAGGCAGCAAGGTGTTCCCGCGCCTAGCCGCCAACCGCGACCGCAAGGTGTTCCCGCGCCTTGCGGTCATTTTTTTGCCGACAACCCGAGATTGAACGCCAGACGTTTCGTGAGAACAGCTGTAACAACCTCGTGGATTTGGGATGCTGAAGACCGCGTTGACCTACTCTGCAGCACGAACCTTCCTGAGATTTCCCCTCCCTTGCTCTGCAACATCCAAGTGCTTCGCGAGCCATAAATCATCGGCCATTGCATATTTGCGAGCCGGCGTCGTTGGAAACTCGCGAGCCCGCTCGAACTTCTCTCTATCGAGGGGCGACGCCACCATGATTTTGGAAAGAAGAGAAAAGGCACGAACCTTGTTGGCGAGGGTCTGACGTGCCAATGGATCCGTTTCAACATAGTAGCGAGCAATATCGTCGATGGTATCAGGACGCTTGCCCCCTACTCTCTCTACCGCATCCGTCGGTGCCCCATAAGCGAAGGCATTCTGCTGATAATCAATCACGTAATGCGCGAGCTGCGACTGCGCAAATGCAGGTCGTTTTTGCGCGGCCAACGCCTTCAGGAACATCTTCATCGACGCATTGTCATAGCGAACCGTCCGGCCCAGGGCCCGGCCAAAGGCATCAGCGATTTCCTGCGGCGACAAGAGCTCAGGACCTGTTGCGCGATAGGCTTTACCGGCATGATCTTCCGGATTGACAAGCGCGCCTACGCTCACAGCGGCGATATCTCGGTTAGACGGTGGTGCATTTTTCCCATCGCCCAAAGGCATGGGCATCATGCCTAACTGAGCCATCGGCAGCATGACAAGGGCATAATTGTCCGCGAACCAACCAGTATTGTTGATGGTCAATGTCGCACCGGGGATCCATTCGAGGATCTGGTCCATCATCCACACTTCGCGCGTCGCGACAGAGGGATGAGACGAAGCCGAGAGCCACTGGCTCATATGTACAACATGTTCAACCTTTGCTTCAGCCGCTGCGATGGCAAACAGCGACATTTTGTGTAGAGGATTGGCGTCGACAGGCGTGCACCAATAGGCGCGCTGGCACCCCTGAAACGCCTCGCGCAAATCGCCGATATCGTGGAGGTCGCCGACAACCACTTCAGCGCCAGCTTTGTGAAGGGCTTGTGACCGGGCATCTTTTCGGCGCACCATCGCGCGCACGGGATAGTCTTTTTCGAGAAGTTGGAGTGCGGTTGACATGCCAGTCTTGCCAGCAGCCGATGTCACGAGGATCTTAGGTTTCATGGTATTTCCTTTCGCTGGTTCCAGCGCATGTCAGCCATTAGGGCTTCTCAAAAACGAGGTGTAAGAGTGCGATTTTCTCACTTTGCAGATTTTGAAAGGCGTTCAGGGCAAAGGTCGGAAAGTCAGGCCCCATAACCAGATGAAGACCGAGTGGAGGTGGTCCGCCCATCTCGGAAATGCGGTTGAACGTGTCGCCAAACCAATCAATCGCCAGCGAACTTAAATCGCCACATGTATGACGTCGGAATCCTGTCGTAGCGGCAAGCGTGTCCAACTCAACTTCGCTCAAAATATTGTCGCTGTCGGGTTCTGCTGCCCAAGGCACTGGATAGTGACGGCCCTCATCCGCACGTCTGACCGGATCCAAAAGAACAAAGCGCCCGCCTGGCTTTAGAAGCCGGTAAGCTTCCGCAAACATAAGCTCTGGCGTCTGGAGAAACATGTGCACATGAACGGAGAGGACCGCATTAAAGCTTTCCGACGAGCGGGGGACCTGACAAACGTCCGCGACTTCAAGTTGAACCTTCTCGTCAAAGCCCACCCAGCTAGACAGCTCGTTACCTGCCAGTGTCGTGTCAGCACTGAGATCAACCCCCACCACGCGGCTGCCCGTTTCCCTGGCCACAAAGCGTGCCGGTCCGCCTAGTCCCGAACCAAGATCGAGCGTTACATCTCCGGGGCCGACGCCAAGTGAGGAGACAATCGGCTTAATAGTCTCAAGACCGCCAATATGAAGTTCATCGACCGCCGCCAAATCTTCCAACACAAGATCGTCCGTCGACTTACCTTGTGTCTTAAGCGCTGCAGCGATCCGTGTTTGCAAATTGTCCTGTTCAGCCATTGCCAGATCCGTCATGGGATATCCTTTATTTAAGATCGTACGTTCTTAATTTGGGCAACAGGGTGCGAAACCGCAAGTACCGTTAGGTCAATTGAGCAAGCGCGGCGCGCACCGCCCCGGTGATTATTTTCTGAGGGGCACGTGTCCTGGCGAGAATTGACAGGCCTTGAAAGCTGGCTGCAAGCCCCGCTGCAAGATGATCCACGTCGCGATCGGATGCGAGATCACCAGACACTTGCGCGTTCGCCAGGGCGTTTCGGAAAGCGGCGGTGAGTTTCTTCAGGTTCTCATGAACGAGTTTTTTTAGGTGTTCATTGCCATCGCCGAATTCGACTGAGGTGTTCGCCATCATGCACCCATTTTTAAAAGGTGCATTCTTCGATGCTGCCAAAACAAACTCGAAAAACTCTCTGATAGCATCTAGCCCGGCATCGGGAGCGGCGAGCTTTGCGTAAAGCGTCTCCGAGACAAGCTTTTGATATTTCGCAAGCGTTGCAGCATAAAGTCCCTCTTTATCCTCAAACGCTGCATAGAGCCCTGCATGGGCGACGCCGGTTGCCTCAACAAGATCCCTCACAGATGTCTCTGAGTAGCCTTTCTCCCAAAACAGAAGCATGGCCTTCTCAACAACCTCGTCCGGATCAAACTCTCTCTTCCGCGCCAAGTATCCTCGCTTCCTATGGTGTTAGCACTGCCCGATGACAACGCTCAGCGATGAAGAACCGCTTCGATTTTCGCAACCTGATCTCTCAGTGCATCGATCTCGGCCTGCTGTCGCACAATTTCGGCTGCCAGAACCTGTTCAGGCCGCTCATGTATGGCGCTGTCCAGCCTCTCAATCCACATTTTCGCCCGGCCTAGACGTGTCATCGCTTCCTGTTTCATAGCTTACCCACCTTTCTAGATCATTCAATCTGATAAATGGGAGGGTCAGAAATCTTTTCAAGATCGGTTGTTCTTTTAATGTAGAAGACAAAGCCGCGACCCGATGTTTCAGATCGCGGCTTGGTCGGTTTTCTGGGGCTTGCGTAGATTACTCAGCGATGAGGGTCGCCCAGTTTACTTCAGATTTCTCGATATTACCGGGAATGTCTGTTTCCCAGATCGATCGGACGGCAAGCGTTTTATTGAGGTAAAGCCGGCCATCGACAATGCTCCACGCATTGGGGTCTGTCTCGACCTTGTGTGTGCCAAGCGAAAGTGCATAAGCACAATAGCCGCCATAGGCAGGGGCATATTTCTCAGGATCGCTCAGAAAGGTGTCGCGGTTTTCTGCCGAGGAAAAATGCCAGGTTGCACCTTCATATTCTGCCGCGAATTCAGCTTTTCCCTGCACAGGTTTCGCCTGGGTGAAATACGCAACAGGGTCAGTACCGTGAATGGCAACGCCGCCCTCAGTATAGACAGGAATGTGGCCGCTGGCGTCAGACGCAGCAAAGGAATTCGCCCCAACTAGAATGGCGGCGAAAGCTAGGACAAAGACACCAACCGCCAGGTTCAGGCGCCGTGTCGTTTCTTTTATTAAACGGGTCATGTGGTTACCTCTCCAAGTAGTTGCTTGGATATTTAGGTAACGCACCTGTCTCCGCCCAATAACCGCTGTGCACAAACCTGTGAGACTTGGTGAGCAGCTGTCTACCAGCTGCCGTCGGAACGCTCAAGACATGCATCTGCTGCTTCTGACAAGCGCCTTCTTCCATCAACCTAGGAGTGCGCCCAACACTAGTTCCATCTCTTCTTCCATCTCATTCTTAGACAGACGGTAACCAGAATGCAGAAGTTGATTGCTTGTTAGACCCTCAATTGTCGCCATAACGATGGCAACGTGTTCGGCTGCCCCCTTCGACAATCCATCAAGCCACTCAACGGTTTGGTCCCGAAATGCATGACGGACTTCGCTTAGCCGAGCGGCCAGGGACGGATCCCTGTAGGCGATAAGGAAGAGTTCAAGTCTCGCAGCAGTTAGCACAGACTCTTTATTCGTCCAATCATCTACAATCGCAACAAGGGCGCGCGCTGCGGCTCCGACGGTAAGATCACCTTGGCCGGAAAATTTTTCAGCCCTCTCCTTTAACTTGGCCAGGTCATGATCAGTCAGGTATCGACAGATCGCATCCAGCAGAGCCGCGCGCGTTCGGAAATGATTGCTGGTTGACCCTTCGGGAAGCGCAGCCTGGCGGTCGACAGCACGATGGGTCAACCCCGCGGCGCCCTTTTCACCAAGAACTTCGACAGCGGCCCGCGCAACCCGGTCCGTCCGGCTTTGGACGTCTGATTTTTTCATATGGTCATTTACTACATTTGTAGTTGACATTGCAAGTCGGGCGAGATACCAAACTACATATGTAGTTCTTGAGCTGCGAAAGTGGCTTCTCAACCAGAGGATTTGGAAACATGACGAGGATGCTTAGTTTGCGATCGGCACGGACATTCCTGTCGAACAAGAGTCTGCTGGCGCTGTTTGGCGCTGTTTACCTGGTATCACAGGTGATTATTGCGGTGATTATTGATCCGCTGCTCACCGAACGCATGGTCGGCCTTCAAGTTACGGGCTTTACCCCTGCGGACTATCGGGCGACTTTCGCGGCCTGGGAAGCTGAAGGTCTCATGCCCTTCTATCACGCCCATCTTATATTCGATGATATTCACTGGGTTTGGTACACCATCTTCCTAAGCGTCTGTCTTGCGCTCAGTCTCGACGCAACGCACATGTCAGAACGCTGGAACATTGTGCTCGTCTTTCCCCTTGTCGCTGGCATCAATGATTGGTTCGAAAACGGACTGCAGCATGTCTTTCTGAGCACTCCGGACTATCAGATGATCATAGACCCGCTACCAATGATCAGCACGACAGCCTCAATCATCAAATGGATTTTCGCCATTGGGTCAATCATATTGATTGGCGCTTTGCAACTGCGCCGGCTGAGCCTCAGCAACGCGTCGCAAGGGCAACGGAACAGCTGAGAAATACGCATGAACCGTTCGCCATCACCTCCAGAACAGTGCCTTTCGGCTGGGCAGCAGGATACGTCGTTTATCTCGTCTGGCATGTCCTGCGCCGCCTGGCTCTTCAGCACACCAGGTCGAAGCGCTTCGACATGTATTGTCATGGCGCATGGATTCGGTGGGACCCGGCATTACGGTCTCTCATCCTTCGCACAACGGTTTCACGATGCAGGATACAATGTACTGCTTTTCGACTATCGGCATTTTGGTGAAAGTGAAGGAGAGCCACGCGGCCTAATCAGGGTCAAAAAACAGATCGCCGACTGGCATGCCGCCATCGCCCATGCGCGGGCGCTGGGCTACCACCAGATCGTCCTGTGGGGAACCTCATTCGCTGGCGGGCATGTGCTGCGCGCCGCAGCGGAAGACCAGAACGTCTCCGGTGTTATTTCGCAGGTGCCGCACACTGACGGTCTCGCCACAACACTTGCTGTCCCCGCAAAATACCTTGGCGGGCTCATCAAAGCGATGATCTGCGACGCGGTGCTTAGCCTGTTTGGAAAACGGCACTTCATACCTGCCTTCGGGAGACCAGGCGAGCTTGCCGCCATGTCAACGCCCGGCGCCCATCAGTCGCTCGTGCGCATGCTTCCTGCAGCTCATGAGGGGACACCCAGCACGGCATGGCGAGCCTATTTCGACAATCGCAATAAGGTGACCGCCCTCAGCTTGCTGGAAACACAATTCTATTCTCCCGGAAAGCAGGCACAGAAAATTAAGTGCCCTGTCCTGCTACAGGCTGCCACTAAGGATCAGACGACCCCCTTTAAAGCAGCTCGTAAAACCGCCACACGAATTCCCGACTGCGACTTCCGGGTCCATGAGGCGGATCATTTCGACGTCTATCTGGAACCGCATTTCAGCGCCGTCATACATGAGCAGATTGAGTTTCTTCAGCGACGTGTAGGACCCAATCCTTGCACCAAAGCCAATGACGTGAAGGAAACATGATGAGCTACTTCATCCGTACACATATCGATATTGAAGCGCCTGCGTTGCGGATATGGGATATTTTAATCGACCTCGAAAGGTATCATGAATGGAATCCCTTCATTGTCGACGCGCGTGGCCGGATTGCCCCCGACGCGCATTTCGAAGTCAGACCCAGGGCAACAGGCGGGAGGCAAGTTACCTTCGTACCGCAGGTCACCGACTATCAGGAAGGCCGCGAATTCACATGGACAGGTGCGTTCTATCGCCGGTGGTTTGCATTGGGTGATCACACCTTCCGCTTGACCCCATATGCACACGACCACGTCAGGCTTGATCACGACGAGCGCATATACGGAGTTGGAAGCCTATTAGTCTGGCTCATTGCTAAGAGACAAATAAGGATCGGTTTTGAGTCGATGAACCAAGCATTAAAGCTGAGAGCAGAAGAAGGTTCGAAGTGATAGGCTGATGCACACAACGAAGTCCCAAATTCGGCACCATCTCTTTGATTGAATAGAACAACCAGTGAATTCGCGGAGTAACTATTAGCTGGTTTATTCCTTGCGCACAAACCTGTGAGACTTGGTGAGCAGCTGTCAGGCCCATTTGATTATGTCTGCTTAAACCCTTCATAGCCTTTGGCCGCGACCTCATCGGCCATCGCCACATAGTCTGGAAACCCGATAAACGGCATAAAGACCCGTGGTTTGCCTGGAACATTTGCGCCAAGGTACCAGGAGTTGCATTGCGGATAGAGTGTCGCTTCCGATCGCATGTTGACGATCTTCACCCACTTGTTCTCCGCCTCAATCTCCGCCTCGAAGCTCGATATTGCGCGCTCATCCGCCCAACTGATCACGTTCGCGATATATTCCGCATGCTGCTCAATGCCAGTGACCATGTTAGCGAGGACAGAGGGGCT
Organism: Parvibaculaceae bacterium; assembly: GCA_965267265.1. Taxonomy (GTDB): domain Bacteria; phylum Pseudomonadota; class Alphaproteobacteria; order Parvibaculales; family Parvibaculaceae; genus Mf105b01. The sequence goes on along the minus strand of OZ253944.1, from coordinate 2,980,715 downwards.
GCCAGGGCCGGTCATCATGAAAAGGTTGGGGAAACCCGCTGAAGCGAGCCCCAAATAGGTTCGTGGACCGGCTGACCATTTGTCTTTCAGTGACAGCCCCTCTCTGCCCTGAATATCAATCTGCAGCAGAGCACCCGTCATCGCGTCGAAACCTGTCGCAAAGACCACGGCATCAAACTCAAAGGACTGGCCCTTGGCCTCCAGCCCAGTGGCTGTGAAGCGTTCTATCGGCGACGTGCTTACGTCAACCAGGTCGACATTGGGGCGGTTATAGGTCTCAAAATAGCCGCTATCGGCAACCAACCGTTTGCATCCGATAATTGAGTCGGGACAGAGTATCTCAGCGACGTCCGGATCTTTGACGATTTCGCGGATCTTCTTGCGAACAAAGTCGGCAGCAAATTTGTTTGTCTCCGGGCTTGCGCCAATGTCCCCAAACGCGGACAAAAACTGGAAGCCGCCATATCCCCAATATTCTTCAAACCGGGCGTCCCGCTCCTCGGGCGTCACATCGAGGACGGAGTCTTCCCTTCGCACAAAATGCGCACCGAAGGCAGCGGGCTGTTGATAAGCAGCCGCACGGAACTCCGCATAGTCAGCTTTGATCGACGCAGCGACCTTTGGATCAAGCGGCATATTGCGGGCCGGCACGCTGAAATTCGGTGTGCGTTGAAATACCGTTAGGTGTTTGGCCTGTTCGGCGATAAAGGGGATGGATTGAATTCCCGACGAGCCGGTGCCGATCACCGCAACGCGCTTACCGGAAAAGTCCACCCCATCCTTGGGCCAGGCACCGGTGTGATAGGTGGCACCGGAAAAATCTGACAGCCCCTCAAAGTCGGGAATGTTGGCGGCTGACAGACATCCCGTCGCCATAATGAGATAGCGGGCGCTCACCTGATCGCCCTTGTCGGTCTCAACAACCCAAACCTTGTCTGCTTCATTGTATTTCGCTGACGTCACCGAAGACTGAAAAGTGAAATGACGCCTGAGATCAAACCGGTCGGCCACATGGTTGGCATAGGCGAGAATCTCCGGCTGCGGCGAATACCGCTCGCTCCACTCCCATTCCTGCTGCAACTCTTCGGAGAACTTGTAGGAATACTCCATGCTTTCGACATCGCAGCGACATCCCGGATAGCGGTTCCAGTACCACGTCCCGCCGACATCGTCTCCGCGCTCGAATCCCTGAACCGAGAGCCCTTTTTGGGCCAGCAAGTGGGTCATATACATGCCGCCAAAGCCGGCGCCGACGACAATCGCATCTACCTGACGTGCCGCTATTTCCTGTTTCTGCACCGAGTTCTCCTCCCTGATGACCCAAAATTAACGCCTTTTCTTGGCATTTTCTTGAGCGTTTACAAGCCATTCTCGGATTCAGCGTTTTCGCCAGTCCCATCGGTATTGACACCGGTGTAAGTAGCGACTATATAAGAATGACAATTTGTCATTACAGAATGCGATGAGGAGCACATTATGACAAGTCCTGTTCCCTACATTGACCCTGCTCGCCAGCGCTCGCGTATCAAGCCGCTGAAAGCCTGGAAGCACATGCAGAAGCTGATCGCGGACAAAGAAGACACAGCGCAGGTCTTCCATATTATTGAAGCGCTGAACGGCAATGTGAAAGTCAACGACTTCGAGCGCTTTATGAAATCGGACCAGGGCCCTGCCCTGCTCGCCAAGCGCGCCGACCTTCCACCCATGCTCGACAATCATGGCCCCCTTAAAGAGCTACCCCAAGGCACAGTCGGCCGGGCTTATGTAGAGTTTATGGAACGCGAGGGATTGAGCGCTGCGGGTCTCGTTGCCGAAAGCGAAAAGAACAACGCCCAACGGCAGCAGTTTGACGACGATCTTTCCTGGTACATGAACCGTGGGCGCGACACCCATGACCTTTACCACGTGCTGACTGGCTATGGCCGCGATGCACTGGGCGAAGCAGCCCTGCTGGGCTACACCCACAGCCAGCATGGTGGATTGGGCATCAGCTTCATCGCCTATATGGGCGGGCGTACGATCGCCAAGGAAGCGCCGCGCAACGCGAACATTAAGGCAGTGATCGCCGAAGGTCGCCGCAACGGGAAAGCCGCCGCACGGATCGTCGATCAAGACATTGACGCATTGCTGCGCGAGCCGATCGCCGATGCCCGCTCGCGCCTGGGGATCAAAGAACCCGTTCTCTACAAGCGGGCGCTGGAGGTCTTCTCCGAGTACGAACTCGATCCAGCTGCGGTCGCCGCTTGATCTGGCAGCAGCCTACCTATCAACTATTGCGAGGAGGCATAGTTATCTATGCCTCCTTTTGCTTGACTGAATGAAGAAGGCGGGGAGCAGGCCCAAAAAGGAAATCGCCATGCCGATCACAAAGATCATCGGCAGCCCCAAATCCTCTGCCGGCACAGACAAGAGCGCCCCAAAAAGGCTAAGGCCCAGTGAAGATCCGATCTGACTGGCAAGGCGGCTCACCCCAGACGCGGTGCCAAAGAGCGAGGGCGGGACAGCTGTCGCAATGATGGATGTGAGCGGTGGATAAGCAAGCCCGTGCCCCACGCCCTGCAGCACCAGGCCACCCACAAGAACAGGCACACTGAACAGATAGACGCCGAGCCCCACCAACAAAAGGCCCACAGACTGCAATACGATGCCAGTAACGGCACCAAAGCGTTCCCCGTACCGGGCAGCAAGGGTGCCGCCCATCGGCGTCGCAAGTGTCAAGCTGGCCGTGCGCAGAAGCATGATGGCAGCAGCGACAGACACGCTATAGCCAAAGTGACCGATCAGGACCAAAGGTGTCGCCACAAGTCCGCCGAGATAGGAGCCCTGCAGCAGAAAAGACGTCACAACTGGTGCATTGAAGTTGCGCGCTTTCAAGAGCATGGGGGGTACGATGGGATGTGCCACTTCACGTTCGAAGCGGAAGAACAGCAAAAGTCCGATACTCCCCGCCACCAGCGTGCTCCAGGTCATCCAGGGCGCCACCGCCTCTTCTGAGATCGTGCCTATCGAAAAGAGCAGAAACAGTAGAGATACGATGAGCACCACATTTCCCAGATGATCGAAAGCGGCCGGGCGCGCTTCGGTTTCCGGTAACGCCCGCACAGCGATGATCCAGGCGATGAGGCCTGAGATGATCTGAAACATAAACACGGATCGCCAGCCAAAGAAATCAACAAGCGGCCCACCCAGAATGAGCCCGAGCGCCGCTGAGCCCGGCCCGCCCATCGACCACCAACCGATCACCCGCGTGCGCTCATCATCAGTGAAAACATGAAAGAGCAGCGCCATGGCCGAAGGTGTAGTGGCACCCGCAATGACCATGGAGATCACGCGAAACGCGATAAGGGACCAGATATCCCAGGCGACAAAACATAAGGCCGCAAAAATGGTGGACCCACCAATGCCAAAAATGAACAGGCGTCTGTGTCCATACATGTCACCGAGCTTGCCGAGGAGCGGCAGGCACACGGCACTGATCAGCATTGGCGCTGAGACCGACCAGGTGGCAAGCGCCTCGGTGACCTCAAACTCTTCGGCAATCTGCCCCAATGCCACCGTGAGGATCGTGAAGGGAAAACCGGTCGCAAGCATGCCGATGAGCGTCACATAGAGAACCCGGCGAGACTGTGTCCGCTTTTCAGTCTCAGAGATAGGAGGCGCCATGGAGGAAAAACTACTCAGAACAACAGGGTAGAAATGTGCGCCTAACCTAGGCGCCCTGCTCCCAAAGTGCAAAGGCCGACGACTAGTGCGAAGGTCCTATTGATGCATACGAGCATAGAAGTCACAGATCACAAGAGGTCACCTAAGATTTCCTCGGTCAATACACCTTTGCATCGCCAGCATCGTATGACCAGATTTACATAGGAATGCCGTCTTCATCGCGGCATATTTGTGGAGGTTACATTTTTTGAATACACACTGTGCGTGAACAAGCATACGGGTGGCTGGCGCCACCTCACACCTGGTGAAAACCTCAAACCAAAAGCAATGGTAATATGACAAGAAAGTGGAGTGTTTGAGTAAGTCAGCCTTCTCTTTAATGATGGCTTCATGGTCGTTACTCCGATGAATAGACGAGGCAGAGAAATATGTTTGAGAGAAAGCAAATTTACCTCTGTAGGGAGGAGGCAACAGAAAAACGCGTACACGGAACGCTGCAAATTTCAGACGTGGAAATGAAGCTTTCGCTTGCATCCTTCGACGACTTTTTCTTCATTCAAAATCGCGAATCTGTTCCAGTTCGCCTAGAAAACAGTTCTTACGCAACACTTCTCAACTGCATCTTTGGTGGTCCTGGACGCACGCATGCAGGTGGCAAAGAGCAGATAACCACCTACAATCAAACTATAATACCGAACACTGTTGTCACCGGACCGGATCCTTGGGAATTGGATCGACCAGTTAAGCACGTCCAGTTTGGTGTCCCTGATGCCAGCGTTCTTCTAATCCACTCTCCTAAGTTTAAAGAATTGGCGCGCGCGGATTTCGAAGAACTCCCTGACATGGTCATGTCGACAATCGAACTCGAGACAATGACGGTAAGAGTTTGGTATGCCATTTCAGAAAAGCCCTTTGATCGTACTTCCAGAATTATCACGCCAAAGATCGATTTAGACCTCAATTCACCAAAGAACGTTGAGACCTATTGGCACGAAGTGATGTCAATTGTGCGGTTTTTGTCTTCAATACTTTGCCTGCCTCTTCGGCCTGATAGGACAGAAATACATAGTGAGTCTTCGGTTGAGCAGATTGCCCAGATCAAAGCTGGTGCGAGTTCGCCGGCTCACGAGGTGCATTACCATTCCTCGCAAGAAGGAGTTCTCTCCGAAGTCGGCAACGATCTGCATGCGGCCTACGCCCTAGTATACGATGACGAGGAGAAAGCTTTTTTTGAGAGATGTTTGGGTGCTTGGATCGAACGAGACAGTAAATGGGTCAATGCAACAGCAGCTATGATGGTATCATTCAGATTGTCGGACGAAATTTCAGGCGAGCGGCTGATGTCAGCGTTCCAATGGTTAGAAGAGATACCGACAGCTGCGCCCCAAAAGTCAATAGCTGATGATCACGTTCGTCAAATTACAGATGCAGCTGTACGCGAGGCGAGCTCGCTGGGCTTGAACAACGGATCCGACAGAATCAGGGGCGCATTATCAGTTCTTCAAATGGAGAGCCATCGCGATCGGTTCACTAGACTCCTAGACACGATTTATAAAGAATTCGGTCGAGATATCCTGGACCATGACATTGTAGACTACTTAATATTGGCCACACAATTTCGAGGAAGGGTCGCACACGGGGTTTTTGAGCCAAGAACCGCGGATGAATCTCGGAAATTTCGAACAGCAATTTTTGCTGTGGAAACTCTTTGCTATTTGCTAACGGTTCGTGACCTACCCTTGTCCGCCGGCGGACGAGAACGAGTTCGCCACTGCCGTCCAATCAGCGGTTATCTGAACTCGCACGTGCCCAGCGGATAGCTCCCTCCCTGGCAAGCGCACTGAACCTGTCTCTTCTATCGCCAAAGCGGTTACGCCTATCCATTGGTGGAAGGGCAGCAGCAAATCCCAGTCCTAGGGCAAAACTAGTCTGCTACATTTGCAGCAGTCGCCGGGTTCAGATCCTCGCGCGGGTCGGTGAGAAATCCCTCAGTAAAGGAAATGGCGACGGCCTGGTCCTCTGTATCCAAGCAGAGTTTGTGATTGTTGTCACCGTCGCCCAGATCCGCCAGCGCAAAAGGAATTAGATCCGCTCTGCTTCCATCATCACGTTCTACTGTCACCTTATACTCTTGGCGCTCAAGATCATCCGCATCGTTGCGGCCATTGGGTTTCGTCACGCCGCCGTCCCAAACTGCACGAACGATCTGCTTCGTGTCCGACGGGCAGCCGGACCCGCCGCCGAAGGGAATGCCGGTTGCCGGAACACCAAGAGACCAGTCGCTCATCGGAACAAGCTCCGCCATGACCAAGCTCGGCCCGTTTTCGAGAGGCGTCACATCCACCTTCGTACCTTTGAAATTGACCGACCCGTCCGCTGACAGAACATTGCCGACAATCTCAACGGTGACAGGTTGGTCGTCGTCGCTCCCATACTGACCGACGAGCAAAGCGGTACGAAGCTCTCCCACATCGTCCGCAGGCGCTAAAGTCAGGCACATAACCTCGCCGATTGAACCTGATGCCGTGGTCACCTTGATGTCGCCCGGCTCCAGCGTATCGGGATCAACTTCCTGCGAAAAGATAATGGGCATGCCGTCTTTGCCGTTTGCGCCCTCACAAATGACGAGGCCTGCGAGAGGCGGAAGCGCGTCATCCAAGCCAAAAAATGCCGACAAGAGCGTCGCATCACTTCCGTCAGCAGCGATGGTGTTTGTCACATCGGTCTCTGTCGTGTCTGTCTGGGAATATGCGTCAAGCGTTCGTTCAAAAGTCAATGCATAGAAGAAGTTGCTGACCACATTGGTTCGCATCTCCGCGACAAGACCAAGGACAGCGATGAGAACAATCACACCTAGAGTAATATTTCTGAATGACATTAGCCCCTCCACACTCTTCGACTGGTTTCGCCCAGCTTACACCCGATTGCACTGACAGCGAGAGAGACTTCCGCGCAGCCTCCTCCCCGGCGGCCCACGACGCCGGGAGTTTTGTCAACAAGCAGCCTGGACTCCGTTCCTCCCCTGTGGAGTCGTTAAGCCAAGCGAATCTGACGCGGGAGAGAAAATGGTAGGCCGTGAAGGACTCGAACCTTCGACCTAGTGATTAAGGTAAAACAGTGCCTCTTGATTTTCTGCGACCGTTCCTAAAACAGTCCAAGATCCACCCTGGAAGTATCAATGGCTTACAGAGTGTTTCGGAATGAGAAAGCCTGGCCCAAGCGCTCAATAAACACTAACGTACCTCCCCACAAAACAGACCCCCGTCCGATGGCATTTAGACACTTTGGGTCCGGTGACGGATAGCGGTCGGTTCATATGAGTTAACAGCGCGTCATAATCTGCCACAGCCTTCGTGACGTAGGTTCTTGCACTAGTAGTAGATCGTATGGCCAAAGTTGGTCGACAGCCGATAAAGGCGTCAAGCACCTTTTGAAGAACAAGCCGATACGAACGCAGTTCCAAGTTTAGTCAAACTGTACCTGCATCTTACGCGCGTTCCCGTTTGGACACCGTTGAACTCTATTGGTTCCTGATGCCCCAATTGGAGCAGTTTCGCGAGCCCCAATACATCCAGGTGATTCATATAGAATGAAATGTTGTTGGGAAAATCCAAATCATTCCGCGGCAAAGTATCCTGTTCAACTTGTCTGTTCACAAACAAATTCGTTTCTCGGTTCAAATCCTCTGTAAAGATATAATCATAATCTCCGTGCTGGAGCAGCAGTAGAATCCTTGCTTCATCTGAAGACAGCTGTTTTATCAGGTGAGCATATGCTGGGTGTGCTTCTTCAACCCGCTTTTTGTCCATTGAACGACTCAAAAGCTGAGAGAACATTTCGTCAATGGGAGTACCTTCGGGCTCGTATCTTGCCCCCTCTAGGACTGGCCCGATGATTTGTGGTGCTGGTGGTATCTGGTTCTCATCAGGTATTCGCCTTACCGACCTCTCAATAAATGCTCCGAAACGGTCTTGAAGAGCCGCAGAATACTGGAGCGGAGCTAAACAAAGACGCAGAGTCTTCGCTAGGTCTTCAAACATTACCCCTAACTCTTTTGCTCCAGGCGCAGCAGCATCGTCATAGAGCTGTTTGACGGGTAGCTGTTTCATAACCTCGGCGACTACCTTGCCGAGCATGTCATCATCTTCATGCATCTTTTGCGTCCCGGAGGGCTCAATAGCTTCCTTTTAACACACTTAATCGCAGAGCGGTGCCTTCAGGTTTCTGACGAGATGATTGAGACGCGGCTTATGTCCACATCGAAGGTCGAGACAAGACCGGTCCTAAATCAGCTTATCTGCTTCTTTCGCTTTCAGCCATGGCGCCTACAAAGTCAAGCAACGGCTGAAGTTGCCCATCTTTAAAGGCGGGACATCCTTAGCCGTCGAGCCAGAACAAACCGGGAGTGATTTTTTGGAATGGCCCGGTGATCCGTTTTCGGAATGAACAAAAAGGAAAACGTTCAACGCGAAAATGGTTGTAAAAGCATGATGTTGCTGGTGGGCCGTGAAGGACTCGAACCTTCGACCTAGTGATTAAGAGTCACCCGCTCTACCAACTGAGCTAACGGCCCCACTGTCGTCGGCACTAATGCCAGACCGAGCAGAGGCGGTGTTATAGGCGAGTACATTCCTACTAGCAAGCCTTTGAAAAAGAGGAAAATTTCGCAGAAATAGTGTCTTTTCGCCCTATTCCGCGTCGTCCAGAACAGCCATATGGGTCACCGCCCATCCATAAGACCGCAATCTCCAACCATCACCTTCTCTGACCAATAGGAACGCCCATCCACCCTCCTCATAGAACGGAACTCCATTCACAGTTCCTTGCCATGTTGTCGGCAGCGTAAAGAAAGCCTGGTCGCCAAATACCGAAAAGTCTTGAGGGTCACCAAAGCTATACCTTAGGTCTTCAAGCCCCTCCGCATGATCTCTCATACCCAGCACCCAAGCGTCGACCGCGTTCGGCCCAGCAAAAAGGAAGGGAGAAAAATTTTCTATGATTGTGGTGCCAACATCAGAAAATACATCTTGAACAGAGGCTTCATCGCCCATCGCAATGAACCGGGCAATGGCATGCGGCACCGCCATCATGGCGTCGTCTGGGACTTCACGCGCCACGAAAACACCTACCAAAAAGCGCCCGGATTTCGGGTGATCTCATAATTCCGGTGAATATAGACACTCATGAGAAATCCAAAGCCCAGCATCAAGGTGAGCATCGCCGTACCGCCATAGGACACCAGCGGAAGCGGCACCCCAACAACAGGCACCAGGCCCATCACCATGGCCGTGTTGATGAAGATATAGAGGAAGAAATTCACGGTGATACCGATCGCCAGCAGACGCCCGAACTGGTTGCGCGTCTGCAAACCGACCGTGAGCCCAAACATCAGCACCATCACATAGAGACCCAACAAGGTCAGTCCACCGACCAGACCCAACTCTTCCGCCAACATGGTGAAGATAAAGTCTGTGTGTTTTTCCGGCAGGAAGTTTAAGTGCGACTGCGTCCCTTCCATAAAGCCTTTGCCAAAGACACCGCCGGATCCCAGCGCAATTTTGGATTGCAGAATATGATAACCCGACCCCAAAGGATCACTTTCCGGATCCAGAAACGTCAGAACACGTTGTTTCTGATAGTCGCGTAACATGCCCCAAGCAATTGGGATCGCCCCCATCACCGCGAGCCCACCAATGATGAAGTAGCGCCAGGCCAGGCCCGCCATGAAGAGAAGCACGACACCCACCACGGCGATCAACATAGCCGTGCCGAGGTCTGGCTGGCGAAGCGTGAGATAAAACGGCACAGCAATCATCAAGGCCGGCATCACGAGGTAACGCAAGCGGGACACTTGATCCAGCGTCAGGCCATGAAAATACCGGGCCAACGCCAGAATAAGGGTGATCTTCATAAGTTCGGACGGCTGCAGCTGAATAAACCCGAGATCGATCCAGCGCTGTGCGCCCATGCCCCGAAAACCGATAAACTCAACGCCCACAAGGAGTGCCAGCGCCACGCCATAGGCGGGATAAGCCAGATTCATCCAAACGCGAATATCCACAAAGGCGACCACAAACAGAACACAGACGCCTATGCCAAAGCGCACCGCCTGCCGCGACGCCCAGGGATCAAAATTCCCGTCGGCCACGGAATAGAGCATCGCGAAGCCCATCGACGCGATCGCAATGATGAGAAGCAGGAAGCCCCAATTGAACTCAAAGAACTTGTCTTTGAGACTCATTTCACGACCGCTGGCGTTCAGAAAAGCATCAACCATGGTCTACCCCTCCCGCAATGGCGGAACTTGAGAGGCCTTGGGTCCATCGGGTCCCTGCGCCAGGCGATTGGACGGATCCCGTTCCAGCGCCAATCTCATGATATCGCGCGCGATCGGCGCGGCCGTTCGGCTGCCGCTGCTGCCATGCTCGACGACCACTGAGACGGCGTACCGGGGCTCTTCCACCGGCGCGTAGGCCACGAACAAGGCATGGTCCCGCCGCCGCCATTCAATCTCTTCATTCGACAAGACACCCGACTCACGTTCCGCGCGGGTGATGCGTCGAACCTGCGCTGTCCCAGTCTTGCCCGCGAGTGACATGCCCGGCCCGTCCAGCCGTGATCCAAAGGCAGTGCCTCGAGGGTGGTTGGATACGCGGTACATGCCCTCACGCGCAATGGCCAACGCGCGCTCCGAAACACCGATGGGCTCCGCTGGCTCAGGCAGGCGTCCTTCCTCACCCACCGAGCGTACGAGACGCGGTTTGACCGCCATCCCTCCATTTGCGATCCGTGCGGTCATCACAGCAAGCTGGAGAGGCGTAGTAAGCAGATAACCTTGGCCAATGCCGGCAATGAGCGTCTCCCCCTGCGCCCAAGGTGCGCCTGTTGTCGCCCGCTTCCATCCGCGACTGGGCACAAGTCCAGGCTTCTCGCCCGGCACATCATATCCATACGTCTCTCCAAGCCCGAATTTGTGCGCCATCTCTTCGATACGGTCGATGCCGATCTTCTTGGCGATCTCATAAAAGTAGATGTCGCAGGAATGCATGATGGAATCGAGCATGTTCACATAACCATGACCGCGCCGTTTCCAACAATGGAAGTCATGATTGCCGAGAGTGATCTTGCCCGTGCATTGGACCTTTTGATTTGGGTTCACCAGGCCGCTGTCAATCGCGGCTGCGGCCACAATCATCTTGAACGTTGAGCCTGGTGGGTATTGACCTGCAATCGTCTTGTTGACCAGCGGCTTATAAGGGTTTTCGATCAGGCCGTTCCAGGTCGCTTGGCTGAGGCCAACATTGAAATCGTTGGGGTCATACGCGGGTGTCGACACGCTGGCCAGCACGTCGCCGGTATGGATGTCCATGACAACAGCGGCGGCCGCCTCTCCTGCAAGGCGTTCCGTCGCGTATTTTTGTAGATCCATGTCGAGGGTCAGGACAACTTTGGACCCGGGCGTTCCCGGATCCTTGGACAGCTCACGGATGACGCGACCATAGGCGTTGACCTCAACATGGCTCGCGCCGGCAGCGCCGCGCAACTCACTGTCAAGCCGTCGCTCCAACCCACTCTTGCCGATGCGAAAACCCGGCAGTTTCAGCAGCGGGTCTTCGTCTTCGAGATCATCCTCAGACACAGCTGCAACATATCCCACGACATGCGCCAACGCCTCGCCATGTGGATAATGTCTTGTTTCACCCACATCAGGCTCGATGCCGGGTAGATCGGGCTCATGAATATTGACCTGCGCGAACTGCTCCCAGGAGAGATTTTCTGAAACGGTAATGGGGAGAAACGCAGGGGAGCGGCGTGCGTCGCGCAGCACCCGTTTCCATTGGGTCTCCGAAAGGGGCACAACGCGATTGAGTTTGGTCAGTGTTTCTTCAATGTCGGGCGTTTGTTCAGGGATAAGGAGAACGCGAAAGTTCTGCCGGTTTGACGCGAGCACCGTCCCAAAACGGTCCACGATCTCCCCGCGAAGCGGCGCCAACAACCGCATGTTCACCCGGTTCTCTTCCGCCAGCATCTGGTATTCAGAACTTTTGAGAACCTGCAGATAGTACATGCGGCTTGCGAGCCCGCCAAAGACGAGCAGCTGGGCACCACCCAGAATGGCGGCGCGCCGTGAAAAGGTCTTAAACCTTATATTGTCCGTGCCGTCTGTCAGCATGGGACCCTAACCCTGAACCAGCAGCCGTTGCAGCAGCTGCTCAAAAAGTTTAGCAAAAAGCGGAAAAAGCGCCACCGTCGCGGCCATCTGCACCAACACAGGCCCCGGTGACAAGACCTGCCCGAAATAAAGCGAGGCGAGAACCCAGCCAAGAAACCCAGCAATTAGGGAGGAAACGAGGAAACCCAGCCAAAACAGGCTAAACGTGCGCCCAATCACCAATTGTCGCTGAGACACCACAAGTCCGAAGACAATAAGGTAAACAAGCGCCCATAGCCCAAGAGGGCCCGCAGACAGAAGGTCGTAGAAGAGACCGATGGCAAACACACCATAAGGCGGGAACACATCCGGGCGCTGCACCGCCCAATAGTAAACGGCGATCAATCCGAAGGCGGGCGCAATCTCTGCCCCGAAAATCCGAGAGAACGGGACAAAGCTGAGCAACATACAGACAAAGCCAGCAAGAAACGGCAGCGTCAGCAGCGCAATTTTTCCGGCGCGGCCAGCCGAAGATGGACTGATCGGCTCAAAGCTCATGTGCCGCCCTCCGTCGTCGGCACTTCGCCGGGGGCCGGTGCGGGCGGGGATTCCGGTTCACTCTCAGCAGCAACGGGCTGAAGTGCAGCGGGCGCATCCTGTCTGTCGATTTCTCTCGGGAACTCATATTGAAGCACCCGGATCATATCGAGCCGTGTCCGGTCGGAGAAAGTTTGCACCCTTAAGAAACCGTCTTCCGTTTCCACAAGTGTGCCGATGGGAAGGCCCGGCGGCAGCAGACCACCATCACCCGATGTAACGACTCTGTCTCCTGCCGAGACAGGCGCAAGCGCTGGGAGAAATTCAAGCCGCGGCCAAACACTGTTATCTCCCGCGAGCACCGCGCGCGTCTGAGAAGGCTCAACGACGACTGGCACGCGACTGTTGAGGTCGGTCAACAGTAGAATTCGGCTGGCGTCAGTTCCCGTCGCAACAATACGTCCTATCAGACCATCAGAGTCGATCACGGCCTGCCCGCTCTCGACGCCCTGGTTCGATCCAACATTTGAGATGATTGTCTCAACAAACGGCCCCCCGCTGTCACCGACAACACGGCCAGTGACATAGCCAATGCTGGGGTCGACCTGAACATTGAGGAGTGCTTCGAAGCGAGCGACCTTTGCCTCTAGTTTGAGAGCCGCCTCTTTCCAGGCAAGAAGGCGGGCATTCTCTTCGCGCAACCGTTCATTTTCATCGAAAACATAGGCGTATTGATCGGTGCTCTCGACGACCCGTCGCGCCGCCGAGACAGGCCGTGAGGCCAGCTCCAAGAGAGGCGCTGCCAAGTCTGTCACCACCTGTCGGGCCCGATCAACAACATAAGTTTCAGCCCGGCCAAGCAGCAAGAGCGCGGCGGCAAGCGTCACCATAAAGATTAATGAGACTCGTCCCGAGACGTCTCGGATTGGAAGCGCAGGTCTGTTTGTCTGATCCATAACAGATCAACGCCCCGCATGGGGCTCCCATGTCCAGGTCGGTTTAGTATACCGATGAAAAAACGTGCCGCATGGTCTTCATGTGTTCAAGCGACTTGCCGGTTCCCAGCGCAACACAGGAAAGCGCGTCATCGGCGATGCTGACTGGCAACCCGGTTTCATCCCGAAGAACCTGATCGAGGTTGGAAAGCAATCCGCCACCCCCGGTGAGCACAATGCCTTTGTCTACAATGTCTGCAGCCAGTTCCGGTGGTGTGGCTTCCAAGGCAACCTTAACGGCCTCGACAATGGCGCCAACGGGCTCTGAAAGGCTCTCGGCAATCTGTTTCTGAGAAATCTTGATCTCTTTGGGTACACCATTCATCAGGTCACGCCCTTTGATCTCAATCGTGAGACCATCGCCGCCGTCAGGCGGTACCGCTGCAGACCCAACTTCCTTTTTGATCCGCTCCGCGCTCGACTCACCGACAAGCAGATTATGATGGCGGCGAATATAGCCAATGATCGCTTCGTCCATTTTGTCGCCACCGACACGAACCGATCGCGCATAAACAATGCCGCTGAGAGACAAGACAGCCACCTCTGTGGTGCCACCGCCAATATCTACAATCATCGACCCTGTAGGTTCCGTGACAGGAAGCCCCGCGCCAATCGCTGCTGCCATGGGTTCTTCAATGAGATAGACCCGGCGCCCACCGGCTGACAGCGCCGATTCCTGAATGGCTTTTCGCTCGACCGCCGTGGAGCCTGACGGCACACAGATCACAATCATTGGGTTCGCGAACGACCGGCGATTGTGAACCTTCCGGATGAAATGTTTGATCATTTCTTCGGCGACTTCAAAGTCGGCAATAACACCATCACGCATCGGGCGAATAGCGCTGATATTGCCAGGCGTCCGGCCCAGCATCATCTTCGCCTCCTCGCCCACAGCGCAAACCTGCTTTTTGCCGCCGCGCTCAATGATCGCAACCACCGACGGTTCATTCAGGACAATGCCGCGCCCTTTGACATAGACCAGTGTATTAGCGGTCCCCAAGTCGATCGCCATGTCGGCGGAGAGCATCCCTAGAAGCCCTTGAAACATGTGTTATCTCGTCCGTTGTGGTTACACGGGCGCCCCCATGTCATGGGGGTGGCCGCAAAGCCCCTCAATTACCAATGAAGTGTCACCAAACATGGTGGCCAAATGGTTAATAGCCCCAAAAAGGCGGCATAAAAAGGGCGATAAGGCCTTATCTGCCTCTAAGCCCCTGCTTTTTTTGGCAATTAGGAGGTCAGGAAGCCTGCAGGGCTTCCGGTGCCGATTTTCGCCGTTTCACGATGAGCTTATTGAGAGCACTAACATAAGCCCGGGCGGACGCGACCAGTGTGTCGGTTTCAGCCCCGCGCCCCGTGACCGTCTTCCCATCCTCCTCCAGACGCACGCTGACCTCCGCCTGCGCATCAGTGCCTTCCGTGACCGCATGGACCTGGTAAAGCTGCAGGTGCGCTTTATGAGGAAATAGCTGCCCAATGGCATTGAAGGTCGCATCGACCGGACCATCCCCAGTCGCCACGACGGTTTTCTCCTCACCTGAGATATCCAGCGTCAAAGTCGCTTCCTGCGGGCCTTCGGTACCACAGATGATTTTGAGCGCAACCACTTTCAAAGCGCCCTCGCCCGCCGCCATTTCGTCATCCACCAGCGCGACAATATCGTCGTCGAATACATGCTTCTTTTTATCCGCGAGATCTTTGAAACGACGAAACGCATCTTCAACTGCGTTTTGTCCCAAGTCGTAGCCAAGTTCTTCAAGCTTCTTCCGGAAAGCATGGCGTCCGGAATGTTTGCCCATGACAAGAGATGATTTCGAGATGCCGACACTCTCCGGTGTCATAATCTCATAGGTCTGAGTGTTCTTCAGCATGCCATCCTGGTGAATACCGCTTTCATGAGCGAAGGCATTCTGACCGACAATCGCTTTGTTATATTGGACCGGGAATGCGGTAACCGACGATACAAGCTTCGATGCACGCGCGATCATTTCACTATCGATGCCCGTATCGAAAGGCATCGCATCACCACGCACTTTCAGCGCCATGACAATCTCTTCAAGCGCCGCATTCCCGGCCCGTTCACCGATTCCGTTGATCGTGCATTCAACCTGACGCGCCCCATTGGCAACGCCCGCAAGCGAGTTAGCGACCGCCAAACCCAAGTCGTTGTGACAGTGCGTCGAGATCACAGCCTTATCGATGTTTGGGACTCGCGCCTTTAGCATACCGATCAATGCGCCATATTCTTCGGGCACCGAATAGCCAACTGTGTCCGGAATATTGATCGTTGTGGCACCTGCCTTAATTGCCGCCTCAACACACGCGCACAAGTAATCATGCTCGGTTCGAGTCGCATCTTCCGGCGACCATTCCACATTGTCCGTCCAATTGCGCGCGCGCGTCACACTGGAGATGACCGCATCAAGCACGTCTTCGGGTTCCATTTGAAGCTTGTGCTTCATATGAACCGGGCTGGTTGAAATGAAAGTATGGATGCGCCCTTGCTTGGCCTCACGAAGCGCCTCACCCGCGCGATCAATATCTTTTTCCCCCGCCCGCGCAAGCCCACAGACGACGGCATTTTTCACAACGCGGGCGACTTCCTGCACAGACTCAAAGTCACCGTTTGACGCGATGGGAAATCCGGCTTCAATGACATCCACACCCATCTCGTCCAGCAACTCAGCGACCTGTAGTTTCTCCTCGAGGGTCATGGAGGCACCGGGCGACTGCTCCCCGTCACGCAGGGTCGTGTCGAAAATCAGAACACGATTATCTGTCTGGTCGGATTGCGAGTGGCTCATCAGTTTCGTCCTTATCAAACCCCGAGGTATTGGGCAGAATCACATCCAGCTCAACGATAGGAAGCGGGTGTTTAACGATCTGTTAATCATAACGGATCGGGCTCTATTGGCAGTTTTATGCCCATGTCCAGACCCACGCAAGCCGCCTCGAGCACCCTCAAGTCAAGCGCCGGGTGCATGCTCTGTGATGGTACGAAGATTTCCCGCCAGCGCCCCTTTGGCGGCTTTGATGGCGTCCACGGCAAAGTCCATCACCGCCCGCACATGGGCCATCTGTGCCAGGTCGTTGCGGGCCATCAGCCATAGCTCAAAGGACCCAAGCTGATCGGGACCGATTACCCGCTCCAGATCCGGGTCACGGTCACCCAGTACACAGGGGAGCGCCGCCAGGCCAAGATGTCCGCGGGCTGCTTCTGCCCGGGCAATCGCACTCGACGATCGAAGTGCCGTGTCACAGGCTTTTTCAGCCCGCGACAGCCACCAGATGGGCCCCAACGGACTCTCGGTCCGCGGGAAACCGATGAGCTGATGTCCCTTCAATCCCGCCATGTCGGTAGGCATTTTACGGTCTTCGAGGTATTGCGGCGTCGCATAGAGGCCATAGGCCATTTCTCCGACCTTGCGCATCAGCATATCCCCCTGCGTCGGACGAGCTGCCCGGATCGCCACATCCACATCCTTCAAGGGATTCATGATCCGCGGCGCCTTGGTAGGCCCCATAAGGGTTGGATCGGTCAGCAACTCCATGTCGAGCGCCGGATGCGCCTCACGAAATGCGGGGACAGCTGGCGCAATCACGTGTGCAGCGATGATCTCTGTTGCGGCCATGCGCACCTGACCTTCCGAGCCAGCCCCAGAGGCCGCGAAGTCCCGCGCAAGCGAAGAGAGCCGCTGGTCCACAGGCTCCAAAGATTGGAGCAGACGTTCGCCGGCTGCCGTAACCTTGTATCCTGTCCGTTCCCGGTCAAACAGGCGCGCATCCAAATCTTCTTCCAACGACGCAACCCGCCTGAGAACGGTGGTGGTGTTGACGCCGAGCTGGGCCGCGGCGCCGGACAGAGATCCTGCGGCCGAAACGGCCAGAAAATATCGAAGATCATCCCAGTTCATGCGCCACTACCTTTTCAACCGCAAGAACTTAGCGGGCTTTCAGGCAGCCATCACCCTATTTTCGCAAAAATTCCTATGCGAAATTGCAATAGGAGCATTTTCAGCGAAAGTCTTCGACTTTTGTGGTTCGAAAATGCGGTCCGACAAAAGGACCTAGTGATTTCAAGCCTTTATAGGAGAGACGCGGCCCGCCGCGAGCTTCGCAGCAACCCGAGCGGCATCTGTGTCTGGCCCAGGCGCTACGGCAACGCCCATCCGGCGGCGCTGATAGGCTTCCGGTTTCCCGAAAAGACGGACTTCAGCCCCCTCTACCTGCAAGGCTTGATCGAGCCCCTCAAACGCTATGCCCTTTTCATCCATACCCCCATAAATGACAGCGGAGGCGCCAGGCTCACGTGTGCCCGTATCGACGGGCAGTCCGAGAATGGCGCGTGCATGGAGGGCAAACTCGCTTTGCCGCAGGCTGACCAATGTAACCAGACCGGTGTCGTGTGGTCGGGGGCTCACTTCAGAGAACCAGACATCGTCGCCCTTCACAAAGAGCTCAACGCCGAAAAGCCCACGCCCCCCCAAATTTCCGGTTACTTTTTCGGCAATCTCCCGCGCGCGCTTCAACGCAACCGCGCTCATTTGCTGAGGCTGCCAGCTTTCGACATAATCACCGTTTTGCTGAACATGCCCGACAGGTGCGCAGAAGCTTGTTTCGACGTCACCGCTGGCGCCTACAGCACGGACGGTTAAGAGCGTGATCTCGTAGTCAAACTCGACCAGCCCTTCCACGATCACCCGTGCTTGCTCCACCCGTCCACCGGAGAGCGCGCTTTCCCAAGCCGCATCGACCTGACTAAAGCTATTGACCAGGCTTTGCCCCTTACCGGACGATGACATGACCGGCTTGACAAAACAGGGAAAACCGACTGTTTGGATTGCAGTGCGCACCTCTTCAACGCTGGAGGCAAATGCGTAAGGCGACGTCGGAAGCCCCAAGTCTTGCGCCGCAAGCGTCCGAATGCCCTCGCGGTTCATCGTGAGTTGGGTGGCACGGGCCGTTGGAATCACTTCCGCGAGACCTTCCGCCTCGATCTCTGCAAGCATGTCCGTCGCGATCGCCTCAATCTCCGGGACGATCAAGTGGGGCTTTTCTTGCTCGACAAGGGCTTTGAGAGCCGTGCCATCGGTCATATCGATCACGTGAGCACGATGGGCGACCTGATGCGCCGGCGCATTCGGATACCGGTCCACCGCGATCACTTCAACTCCAAAGCGCTGTAGCTCAATGACAACTTCTTTGCCCAGCTCGCCTGAGCCCAGCATCATGACTTTTGTTGCCGACGGGCTAAGAGGTGTTCCGATGCGCATTGCGCTCTCCTGATTCTTGGAGCCCAAGAACAGGCCCCGCTTTTGCGCCCTTTTAGCATCTTTTTGGACCACGACTCACGCTGGGTTGACACTGGATAGTTATATAAATATATGAATACCTATTCATATATATAGAGAAAAAGATGAAAAAACGGGATCAGCCAAACGACGAGGAAACCATCCTCGTTGCCGAGACGTTCAAATTGCTTGGCGACCCAAGCCGCCTGCGTATTGCGCTCGCCGTGATGGATGAGCCCGTCGCCGTCGGCGCCATTGCGGAACAGCTCGACCTGTCTCCCTCACTCGTCAGCCATCATTTGCGGCTGCTTCGTGCGGCCCGCCTCGTGCGCCCCGAACGAGAAGGCCGCACCGTACGCTACTCCATCCACGATCATCACATCGAACATGTGGTCAAAGACATGCTGGATCACGTCCGCGAAGGCGACAGGTCATGAGCCATTCCCATACACACGATCACGATCATGGTCACTCTCATGCGCCTGACGTGAACCGCGGCAACCAGCGACGTGTCCTTGCCGCCATGTGCCTGACGGCAGGTTTCATGGTTGCAGAGGTTATCGGGGGAATTTTATCTGGATCACTCGCACTCATCGCAGATGCAGGCCACATGGCGACAGACTCGGCCGCCCTCTTCCTCGCCTATATCGCCTTTCGTCTTTCAGCCCGGCCAGCCGACACAGACAGATCCTATGGATATCATCGAGCTGAAACACTCGCTGCATTTGTGAACGCCCTCACCATGATCGCGCTTGTCGGGTGGATTTTGTATGAAGCGGTCCAGCGCCTTTTCAATCCTGTTGAAATCCTGGGTGGCCTCATGCTCTGGGTTGCCGCCGCAGGGCTCCTGGTAAATGTACTGGCTTTTTGGCTACTTCACTCTGGCGAAAGAGAGAACCTCAACATGCAGGGAGCAGCGGTACATGTGCTGGGTGACCTATTGGGATCCGTTGCGGCGATCGCGGCAGCCATCATCATACTTTATACCGGCTGGACACCCATTGACCCCCTCCTTTCCGTCTTTGTAGCGCTACTTATCCTCCGGTCCGCTATCGTCCTTGCGCGCCAGTCCGGACATATTCTGATGGAAGGAACGCCCAAGGGTCTCGACATGGAGGAAATCAAACAGGACCTTCTCCATTCCGTGGCAGGTGTGGAAGATGTCCATCATCTTCATGCCTGGTCGCTGACGGCGACACGCGATGTCATGACCCTTCATGCCCGCATTACTGAGGGCGTCGATCCAGACGAGGTGCTTCGCGCGATTAATGATCGCTTACGACACAAGTTCCGGATTGACCACGCCACCGTCCAAATTGAGACGGCGGTGTGTTCGCACTAACTTCATAGCCGCTATCTCTTAAGCCGAAAGCACCTCAGTTGTCAGACCAGCGATCGCCGACTTAAACCCGGTTACGGGGCTGGAGAGGATCGGGACGCCAAGGTCCCCGCAGATAGCAGCGGCAGGTGCCATGGAAGCCTGAGCCAGCACAACAACATCCGCCGTCATGGCAACATCGCGCAGACGCGCGGCGATGCCCTCGTGGTAGTCGCGCAAGCGCCCTTCGCGGAAATCCTCCCAGACACCATCGAACACCCTTGCCTGGACGGTTGTAAACCGGCCCGTCTTGGCAATCTCTTCTTCCACCAATGACAAGGTAGGCGCGATCGTCTCCGGTAGCGCCGCACAGACGGCGATGCGTCCACCTATCCAGGCAGCCTGTTCGCACATCGGGCGATCGATCCGCATGACATTGGCATCTGGCACGTCTGCACGCTCTGCGACGCCGCCCAGCGTCGAGCAGGTGCAGACAAGTCGGCTAGCACCAGCGTGCGCCGCTTCATTGAGCGCTTCCTCCAGCTTGAGCTCGACGGCAATGCTCACCTCGCCTGCCTTACGGACGGCGCAGAGCAGATCCTCGCGGACGATATGTCCGATCGGAAGCCCAGGCGCGAGCTCATCGCGCAACCGATTAAAGGTCGCGATGTGCGCAGGAGAGGTATGGACGAAAACCAGGCTGGGCCTGGATGTTCGGGACCTATTGAGCAGTGACGTGCTGGTCATGGCTTTTCCTCATTGGTTCAGCTCCAGAGCATTTTCAAGGAAAGTGTCGGCGGTTTCCTGCCGGGAGCCTTTTCTGAAAATGCGACAGTTAAAGAAAAAGGCCCGCCGCGATCTTCGCGGAGGGCCTTTAGAAATTCGGCTTGTCGCTAGATCACACTATGTCGGGTTAGCCCCCACAATTTTGACGAGTTTGGCCACCACGAGCACGCCCGCCCCAACCATCACAGTGATGGTAGCAAGAGTCATGGTCGCAAGCGCAACGGTTGCGGTGCCTGCACCGCGCATCGTCTCGCCGTCAAATGTGATCTCGTTAATCATGGGACCGGTCTTACGCCTGTTCTATCAACTTGTCACGACACATTTTCATTATTTGCGTTCAATTTGTGTGACATCGCGGATGGCACCCTTGGACGCATTCGTCACCATGGCCGCATAGGCCCGCAAAGCCGGGGATATTTTTCGTTCCCGAGGCTCAGCCGGCTTCCAGCCTTTTGCGTCCATAGCGGCGCGGCGCTTCGCGATCTCCTCGTCGGACAGAACCGCGTTGATTGACCGGTTGGGAATATCGATCTCGATGATGTCGCCTTCTTCGATGAGCCCGATCAGGCCACCTTCTGCAGCTTCCGGAGAAACATGTCCTATGGAGAGACCCGAGGTGCCGCCAGAGAAACGCCCGTCCGTCACAAGTGCGCACTCTTTCCCGAGCCCCATCGACTTCAGATAGGACGTGGGATAGAGCATTTCCTGCATACCAGGACCGCCCTTTGGTCCCTCATAGCGGATGACCACAACATCACCGGCTTTGATATCCTTGGTGGTGATGCGCTTCACGGCCTCATCCTGGCTTTCGCACACGCGTGCCGGGCCTGAGAACTTCCAAATGCTTTCATCAACACCTGCGGTCTTCACGATGCAGCCTTCTTCTGACAGATTGCCGAAAAGCACCGCGAGACCACCTTCTTTGGTGAACGCAGTCGGGACAGAGCGGATCACACCCTTTTCGCGGTCGGTGTCGAGATCCTTGAACCGGCTCTGCTGACTGAACGCGACCGTCGTACGAACGCCACCCGGCGCCGCCTTATAGAGCGTATGCACGTCGTCGGCGTCGGTCCGCGTGATGTCCCACTGATCCAGAGCCTCACCCATCGTGCGCGCGTGTACGGTCGACGTGTCCCGGTTAATTAAACCGCCACGTTCCAGCTGACCGAGGATCGACATGATCCCCCCGGCCCGGTGCACGTCCTCAATGTGAACGTCCGGCACTGCCGGTGCCACTTTAGAAAGACAAGGCACCCGCCGCGACAACTCGTCCATATCCGACAGCGTGAAGTCGACTTCCGCTTCCCGCGCGATGGCCAACAGATGCAGGATCGTGTTCGTCGATCCACCCATGGCGATATCGAGCGCCATCGCGTTTTGGAACGCGTCGTAGGTCGCAATGCCGCGCGGTGTGACGCTCTCATCGCCCTCTTTGTAATAACGGCGGGTGAGCTCAACGATCTGTCGTGCGGCGCCAAGAAAGAGTTCTTTCCGGTCGGCATGGGTCGCCACGATGGTCCCATTGCCGGGCAACGCCAGACCGAGAGCCTCCGCCAAGCAGTTCATGGAGTTCGCTGTGAACATGCCGGAGCATGACCCGCAAGTGGGGCACGCGTTCTTTTCAAGCTCTTCCACCTCTGCGTCTGTGCGATCCGGGTTGGCCGCTTCGACAATCGCATCCACCAGATCAACAGCAATCTCCTTGCCGTCAATGTTGACGCGCCCCGCTTCCATCGGTCCGCCCGTAACAAAAATCGTTGGAACGTTGAGACGCATGGTCGCGATCATCATGCCCGGCGTGATCTTGTCACAGTTGGAGATGCAAACCATGGCATCCGCGCAATGCGCGTTGACCATGTACTCAACCGAGTCTGCGATCAGGTCGCGCGACGGCAGTGAATAAAGCATGCCGTCATGGCCCATCGCGATCCCGTCATCGACGGCGATCGTATTGAACTCTTTCGCGACACCGCCTGCTGCTTCGATCTCGCGCGCCACCATCTGACCGAGATCTTTCAGATGTACGTGGCCTGGAACGAACTGCGTGAAGGAGTTCACCACGGCGATAATCGGCTTGCCGAAATCTTCGTCTGTCATACCGGTGGCGCGCCAAAGGCCGCGTGCGCCAGCCATATTACGACCATGGGTGGTTGTCCGAGAGCGATAGGGGATCATCACTTTTTCCTCACAAGGTGGTCTTTTGCGAACTGTCGTTCTGGTTAGTTGAACATAAAAAAGGGGCCTTCGTGAACCTCACGAAAGCCCCTTTAATTTTGTGGCTAAGCGAGGTCGCTTTAGTTCTTTTCTTTGTCGACCATTTTGGTCTCCGCAATCCATGGCATCATCGCGCGCAGCTTTTCACCCACTTCTTCAATAGGGTGATCGGCGTTCATGGCGCGCGTCGCCTTGAAGCTTGTCTGGCCGACTTTGTTCTCCAGCATCCAATCGCGGGTGAACTTACCGGTCTGAATGTCGGTCAGGATTTCCTTCATCGCCGCTTTGGACTCAGCCGTGATGACACGCGGTCCAGACACGTATCCACCATACTCCGCTGTGTTGGACACGGAATAGTTCATGGTGGCAATACCGCCTTCATACATCATGTCGACGATAAGCTTCACTTCATGCAGACACTCAAAATAAGCCATCTCAGGCGCATAACCTGCTTCCGTCAGCGTTTCGTAGCCCGCCTTGATGAGCTCAGAGAGACCACCGCAGAGAACAGCCTGCTCACCGAACAGGTCCGTCTCACACTCTTCTTTGAACGTGGTCTCAATGATGCCGGCGCGGCCGCCACCGATGGCTGAGGCATAAGAAAGGCCTAGATCATGAGCATTGCCCGTCGCATCCTGATGGATCGCGATGAGACACGGCACACCCGCACCGCGCTGATATTCACCACGCACCGTGTGACCCGGGCCCTTCGGCGCCACCATCAGCACATCAATATCCGCACGCGGGGAAATGAGATTGAAGTGCACATTGAGACCGTGCGCGAACATCAAAGCCGCGCCCGGCTTCATATTGGGCTCAAGTTCATTGCGATAAATCTCGCCCTGCAGCTCGTCCGGCGTCACCATCATCATGACATCCGCCCACTTGGCGGCGTCTGCGACAGACTTAACCGGCAGGCCTTCGCCTTCCGCTTTTTTGATGCTGGCAGAGCCTTCACGAAGCGCGACAGCCACTTCGGCCGCACCGCTGTCACGCAGGTTCAGCGCGTGGGCATGGCCCTGTGAGCCATAACCGATGATGGCAATGTTTTTGCCTTTGATCAGATTAACATCTGCGTCGCGATCATAATAAACGCGCATGGGTCCTATCCTTTTAGTCTTATGGAGCGATCTCTTGCCGCTCAAATTCCCTGCAAAAATTCTTACGTCTTAATTCACATGCCCTCTGCGCCGCGGGCGATGGCAACAACGCCGGTGCGCGAAACATCCACGAGGCCCAATGGCCGCATAAGATTGATGAAGGCTTCAATTTTGTCCGGCGTGCCCGTTACCTCGAACACGAATGAACTATGGGTCGTGTCGATCACCCGCGCCCGAAACGCTTCTGACAACCGCAACGCTTCCACCCGCTTCTCGCCCGTCGAGGCAACCTTCACCAGCGCCATTTCGCGATTGACTGAACGCACATCATCGACAGACAGATCGACCACCTTGTGGATCGGAACAAGCCGTTCCAATTGAGCCACGATCTGCTCAATAACCGCGGGCGTCCCGTTGGTCACAATCGTGATCCGGGACATGTGTTCCGCCGCGTCGACCTCAGCCACGGTCAGGCTTTCAATATTGTAC
Organism: Parvibaculaceae bacterium; assembly: GCA_965267265.1. Taxonomy (GTDB): domain Bacteria; phylum Pseudomonadota; class Alphaproteobacteria; order Parvibaculales; family Parvibaculaceae; genus Mf105b01. Next base: position 2,956,170 of record OZ253944.1, on the reverse strand, counting down.
CCGCGACCGGAAAAGAGCCCGATGACACGCGCAAGAACACCCGCCTCATTGTCCACCAGGACGGCAAGCACATGTCGTTCGGATTTACTCAGATCACTCATTGCGTTTCATGCCAAATCTTGAATACAGCCGGAAGGGCTGGAGGTGAGGTGGAGCGGGTGCCGAGCGCCCGCCCCTTCGGTTCGATCAACGGGGGGCTTATAGCGGATCAGGGGCCAAAGGCGAACCTTTATCGCCCCTTCGCTTCTAGACGAGCATCTTGCCCTCTTCCGTGACCGTTGGCGCGTTGGGATCTTCGCCGAGGATCATCTCGTTGTGAGGCGCGCCCGACGGGATCATCGGATAGCAGTTCTCTGCCGGGTCCACCACACAGTCAAAAATGACAGGCCCTGGTGCATCCAGCATCTCCTGGATTTTCGCATCCAGCTCGTCCGGCTTACTGGCCCGGATACCTGTGCCGCCATAGGCTTCCGCCAGCTTCACAAAGTCGGGCAAGGCTTCTGAATAGGAATGACTGTAACGCCCGCCATGGAGGAGCTCCTGCCACTGGCGCACCATGCCCATATATTCATTGTTCAGGATGAAAATCTTGATCGGCAGCATGAACTGGATCGCTGTCGACATTTCCTGCATGCACATCTGGATAGAGGCTTCACCGGCAATGTCGATGACGAGCGCATCCGGATGAGCAATCTGCGCACCGATCGCCGCCGGCAGGCCATAACCCATCGTGCCCAAACCGCCGGACGTCAGCCACCGGTTCGGCTCCTCAAAATGATAATGCTGAGCCGCCCACATCTGGTGCTGTCCGACTTCTGTCGTAATGAACGTCGTGCGGTCCTTCGTCAGCTCATAGAGACGCTGAATGGCGTGTTGCGGCTTGATAAGACCTTTGTCTTCCTGTTTGAAGGCAAGCGATTTCCGGCCCCGCCAGGTATCGATCTGGCGCCACCAGTCGGCAAGCGCTTCCTTGTCCGGCTGCGCAACCTTCGATTTCCAGATCCGGATCATGTCTTCCAGCACATGGGCACAATCGCCGATGATCGGCACCTCGACATGCACGTTTTTATTGATCGACGAGGGATCAATGTCGATGTGGATCTTCTTGGAGTTGGGCGAGAACGCATCCAGACGGCCGGTGACCCGGTCATCGAAACGCGCGCCAACGCAGATCATGACGTCACAATCATGCATCGCGTTATTGGCTTCATAGGTCCCGTGCATGCCGAGCATGCCCAGCCATTGCTCTTCATGCGCTGGATAGGCACCCAGACCCATCAACGTCGACGTCACGGGATACCCTGTCATTTCGGCCAACTGCCGCAATAACAGGCTCGCATTCGGTCCTGAATTGATGACGCCACCGCCTGTGTAGAAGATCGGTTTCTTCGCACCTGCCATCAGCTCAACGGCACGTGTGATCGCAGCCGCATCACCTTTGATCTGCGGCCGATAGGTCTTGTGAACCACATTTGCAGGCCCCTCATAAGTGCCTGTGTCGAACTGAACATCCTTCGGGATGTCGACAACGACAGGACCGGGCCGACCGCTGGTCGCAACATAGAAGGACTCGTGCATAACCCGGGTCAGCTCATCGACGGAGTTAACCAGCCAATTGTGCTTCGTACAGGGGCGCGTGATGCCCACCGTGTCGCATTCCTGAAACGCGTCAGACCCAATCAGGTGTGTCGGCACCTGCCCCGTCAGGCAAATGAGTGGGATTGAATCCATCAATGCGTCGGTGAGGCCGGTCACCGCATTCGTGGCGCCCGGCCCTGATGTGACCAGAACAACACCCGGCTTGCCAGTCGAGCGCGCATAGCCTTCGGCCGCGTGGACAGCGCCCTGCTCGTGACGCACAAGGATATGCTTGATGCCTTCCTGCTTGAAAATCTCGTCATAGATGGGAAGGACGGCACCGCCGGGATATCCAAAAATGGTATCCACACCGTGATCCACCAAAGCGCGGATAACGATTTCAGCTCCTGTCATCTCCTGGCCGGACATGAGGGTTCCTTCCTTCATACTGGGCGGCCCAACTCGAGCCCCCGTGAAATAGACAAACCGCGGCCTAAATTGCACGAAACCGGTGAAAACGAGAGATTTTCAGGGTTTTTGGCGCAAAGCCGCGGAAAACGAGGGCAATCTATCCACTCGGGACCACAGGGTCAAGGATTATTCGTCAATAAATGAAAAGATTTTATCCGTTTTGCTTTCCAAATCTTGCGCAGAAAGCCTATTCCACGAAATCATCTGCTGACGAAACCAGGTCGACTGCCGCTTAGCATACTGGCGGCTCTTGATGGCTGCCGTCTCAATTGCCTCCTCCAGCGAGGTTGCGCCAGAGAGATAAGCGCCAAGCTCGGGCACGCCAAGTGCCTTCATGGCCGGCAGCGAGGGGTGGAGACCCTGTCCGAGTAGTGCCTCTACTTCATCGACGGCGCCGGCATCGACCATCTTTCGGAATCGCCGATGAATGCGCTCAATCAGCCAGTCACGGTCTGGTTCCAGCACAAACCTGGCAGCAGACCCAATATTCGGTGCCTGAACGGGCTCCTCCTGCCAGGAGGACAGGGGTCGCCCTGTAGCCCGAAAGACCTCGAGGCCTCGGGCAATACGTTGAGGATCATTCTGGTTTACTTGGTCCGCCCAGGCAGGATCCACCTCACCGAGCAGCACATGGGCTGCCTGCGGGCCAATCTCATCGACTTCTGCCCGCGTCGCCGCCCGCACATCATCCGGAATGTCCGGCACCTCAACGAAGCCCTCCGTCAGCGCTTTGAAATAGAGCCCGGTTCCACCGAGCACAATGGGGACTTTCCCTCGGGCGCACACCTGCGCGATTGCAGCGACCGCATCGTCTAACCATTGACCTGTCGAGAACACTTTTGACGCTGCGACATGGCCATAGAGGTGGTGAGGTGCCCGCGCCTCCTCGTCCGCCGAGGGCCGCGCCGTCACGATCCTCAGATCGGCGTACACCTGCATGGAATCAGCATTGATGATCTCACCGCCCAACCGATCAGCCAGAGCGAGCCCGAGAGCGGACTTGCCGCTGGCCGTTGGCCCTGCGATAAGGACCGCCAACGGGTCACCCTGGTCATTGCTGGTTTGGCCCACCGAATGCTCCTGAATACGAAAGTGCCGCGGAACGCATCATGTCCCATGTTCTCACTCTTATAGGCAATAGCACCACGGAGCTCACGCAAGATCATGTGGATGCGGTCGCGGGTGCGATCCCCGGCGTTGGCGCCCCCGATTGGCTGAGTGCCGGAGAAGCCTGTGATTTGCTGTTGGAAGCGGGTGAGACATCTGCGACAGAGGCTGCCCGGGCGGCCTTGAACGGCGCTTCGATCGACGTGGTCTGCCAGGCAGTCGCCCATCGTCGGAAAAAATTATTGGTGGCCGATATGGACAGCACCATCATCGAACAGGAATGCATCGATGAACTGGCCGACGCGCTCGGCATCCGGGACGCGATATCCGACATCACAGAGCGCGCAATGCGCGGCGAACTGGAGTTTGAGCCGGCCCTCCGCGAGCGGGTGAGCCTGTTGAAAGGCCTTGCTGAGAGCGAGCTCCAGCGGGTCTATGAAAACCAGATCACGGAAACGCCGGGCGGTCGTGCGCTCTGCGCCACCATGCGTGAGCACGGGGGCACCTGCGCTCTGGTTTCCGGCGGCTTCACATTCTTTACCGAGAGAGTGGCGAAATCCGTTGGCTTTACATCCAACCAGGCGAACACGCTGCTGGTGGAAGATGGCGCATTGACGGGCAAAGTTGCTGACCCAATTCTTGGCCGCGAAGCAAAGGTTTCCGCACTGAAAACGCTTACAGCAGACCTCAAGTTAGATCCGCGCCAAACCATGGCAGTCGGCGACGGCGCCAATGACCTCGGCATGATTGGAGAAGCGGGCCTTGGAGTTGCGTTCCATGCAAAACCCGTTGTCGCCGCAGCTGCGCCCGCTCAGATCAACCATGGGGATCTGTCGGCCTTGCTCTATGTTCAAGGATACCGGACAGACGAGATAGTGACGCCCGCGTGAAGAACAGCGTTTAGCTGTCTTCTTTGATGCGCACGGCAACGAAACGCAGATCACCATTGGTTGCCAGCAGAAGAAGAACCGATTTGCGGCCAGAGTCTTTTTCCTCCTCCACAAAGGTCTTCACATCAGCAGGGCTCCGCACATCATTTTGCGCGACCTCAACGATAACGTCGCCCCGGCGAATGCCTTTTTCAGCAGCGGCGCTCGCGGGATCAACGAAAGTGACGACGACGCCTTCAACATCGTCGGGCACGTTGTACTGACTGCGGGTTGCAGACGTCAGGCTCGACAGGCCAAGTCCCAGAACTTCTGCGGTTCCCTTATTATCTTCCTTACCGTCACGTCCACCGCTTGCATCTGCCGTGTCGGTTTCGTCCAAGCGGTCGATCTCGACCTGAAGTGTTTTCTCCCGGCCGTCACGGATAACCACCACATCCACAGTACGGCCGATGGACGTTTCCGCCACCAGCTTTGGCAGGTCGCGCATCTCTGGAACGGCCTTGCCGTCAAACTCAACAATCACGTCGCCCGGCTCAACGCCGCCGTCCTGCGCCGGCCCGTCTGGATTGACACCCGCGACAAGCGCTCCTCTCGGTTCGTCCATGCCGAGGCCCTCTGCAATCTCTTCATTCACAGATTGAATGCGAACACCCAGCCAACCGCGTCGTGTCTCACCGAATTCACGCAATTGTTCAATGACGGAAACCGCAGTGTCAGACGGCACAGAAAAACCGATACCGATCGATCCTCCTGATGGCGAAATAATTGCCGTGTTCACACCGACAACTTCACCGTCCATGTTGAACAGTGGACCGCCCGAATTGCCTCGGTTGATCGACGCGTCGGTCTGAATGAAATCGTCATAGGGACCAGCATTGATATCGCGATTGATGGCGGAAATGATGCCGGCAGTAACGGTTCCGCCAAGGCCAAACGGGTTGCCAATCGCCATCACCCAATCGCCGACACGCGCTTCGCTGGATTTGCCGAAAGAAACATACGGCAGATCACCTTCAGGCTCGACTTTAAGCACGGCGAGGTCTGTCTTAGGGTCCCGACCGATCAGTTCAGCGTCAAGCGACTCACCGTCAGCAAAGATCACTTTGATCTCGTCAGCTTCCGCGATCACATGGTTGTTCGTAATCACATATCCAGTTGGGTCCACCACAAAACCGGAACCGAGCGACTGAACACGACGGGGTACCCCTTGGCGGCCCTGCCGTTCCAGAAAATCTTCGAAAAAGTCTTCAAATGGCGACCCTTCCGGGAGACCTGGTACCGGCTGGCGGGTATTGCGGCCGCTGACCGTCTGAGATGTGGAGATGTTCACAACCGCCGGCGAGAGACGCTCAGCAAGATCTGCAAAACTATCCGGCGCAGACCGCGCGAAACTCGGGTCAGCGCCAAGAGGCTGGAGCACGAAGATCAGGGAGAGAGCAAGAATGGCCCCGGTGACCTTTCGAGCCCAGGATTTGTCGACGGTTTTTGCCTGACCTATCATCGTGTTTTCGGCCCTTACCAGCATCTCACTTAAACTCCTGATCCACCGGGGCTCGCTAAGCAGCTCGGTGTAATAGTCATAATCTGTCAGAACATGGCCTAAAGCCCGTTCAATCAGAGTTAATAAAGTCCATTTTCCCAGAATACGGCCCAATCTGGCCCCGGGGATAAGCATGACGGCATTTTGGCAGAGATTGTGGACGAATTGAGGCGTGACCGCCGCCAAAACTCATCCGCGCACCAACCAAACGATCACAACCCCGAGAGCCAGAGCGCCAAGTCCAAATCGGCGCAACGTCTCATCGGGCATAGATTGGGCCATCGCCATCATTTGCTTCAGTCCGCGCGGAAAGGCCGCATAAATCAGCCCTTCCAGCACCAACAACAGCCCAATGGCCGTGATCAAATCAGACATACAACTCTCGTGACAACCTGCCGGAGGGGGCGCTTAGCGCCCGCCCCGACCACTGGGATCACCGAAATAGCGGAAGAAGTCGCTTTCTGGCGAAAGAACCATCGTCGTCGTATCACCTTTCAGACCTTGCTCATAGGCGAGCATGGATCGGTAGAAGGCGAAGAACTCCGGATCCTGCCCATAGGCATTCGCAAAGATCTCATTTCGCTTCGCGTCGCCCTCACCACGGATCGTATCTGACTCCCTTTGCGCTTCAGCGAGAAGAACGGTCACGTCGCGGTCAGCACGAGAGCGCACCCGTTGAGCGGTCTCCGCCCCCTGGGCGCGAAGCTCTGCCGCTTCCCGCTCACGTTCCGTCTGCATCCGGCGATAAATCGCCTGGCTGTTTGCTTCCGGAAGGTCGGCCCGTCTGATCCGCACGTCCACCACTTCAATACCGAGATTGGCACTGGCTGTGTTGAACTCATTTTTGATCCGAACCATCAAGCCACTCCGGTCGTCGCGTACAAGCGTCTCGAGGCTCTCTTCACCCAGGACGTTCCTAAGGGACGACACAAAGATCGGATTCAAACGACGCTCTGCCAGCGCAACATCACGCACAGACTGGAAGAACTTCAGCGGGTCAACGATCTTGTAGCGGGCAAAGGCGTCCACGACGAGACGCTTCTGGTCACCCGCAATGATCTCTTCTTCCGGCGAGTCCAGGTTCAAAATGCGTTTGTCGAAATAGACCACATTCTGAATGAACGGGAGCTTCCAGTTGAGGCCAGGCTCCGTAATGGCGACCCGAGGATCACCAAACTGTAAGACCAGCGCCTGCTCGGTCATCCGCACCGTAAAGAGGGTGGAATAAGCGAGGATGACTGCCACGAGAAGGAGGATCGCACCCCCAATGCCAACAACCCGGTTCATTAGCGGTTCTCCTCATTGCGAGCGCCAGCACCCGGCGACAATTGATTGAGCGGAAGATATGGCACCGCACCACCTGCGGCCTGGTCCATCAGAACCTTGTTCATGTCACCGAGAACCCGTTCCATGGTTTCCAGGAACATACGCTCGCGGGTTACGTCCTTCGCGTCTTTGTATTCATTGTAGATGGACAGAAAACGCTGTGACTCACCTTGCGCCTGAGCAACGGTCTGCTCCCGATAAGCGCTGGCTGCCTGGATCAGCTGCTCTGCTTCACCACGGGCTTTAGGCACAACGGTATTTGCATAGGCCTCAGCCTCATTTCGCAATCGTTCCTGGTCAGCACGGGCTGCCTGCACATCACGGAAAGCGTCAATAACGGCTGATGGTGGGTCAACCTTCTGAAGCTTTACTTCCGTGACCGTGATCCCGGCGCCGTAAGCATCCAGGATCTCCTGCATACGTTCCTGCACCGTTACCTGTGCCTGCAGACGGCCGGACGTTTGGAGAACCTGGAACGTCGACTGACCAACAACTTCACGCATCACGCTTTCAGCGACAGCTTTAACCGTGCGCTGTGGGTCTTCCACGTTGAAGAGGTAATTGGCCGCATCACCGATCCGCCAAAGAACAGAGAAATTGATGTCGACGATATTCTCGTCCCCGGTGAGCATCAGGCCTTCCCTGTCCAAAGCGGCCGACGTGCGGTTTCCGCGGTTGGCGAACTGCGACGATGCATTGCCGCCGACATCAACCGTGTTCACCACCGTTACTTGAGGCGTGAGGACGGTTTCAATCGGATAAGGCAACTTGAAATGAAGGCCCGGCGGTTGGGAGTAAGCGTACTTGCCAAATCGCAGCACGACTCCCTCTTCGTCCGTATTCACCCTGTAGACCGAGCTGTAGGCGAGCAGGCCGAGAACAACCAAGGCGAGCACCAGCCAAATACCGGCGCTGCCGCCAGCACCCGTTGCGGTGCCACCGCCGCCACCGCCGCCACCCGGGATAAAGTCACGGAGACGTTCCTGGCCCTTGCGGATTAGCTCTTCCAGATCTGGAGGCTGCTGGCCACCACCGCCGCCACCGCCTGAGGGAGGCTGACCCCACGGGCCTCGACCGCCGCCATTGCCGCCGCCTTGCCACCCGCCGTTGCCGTCATTGTTCTGATTGCTCCAGGGCATGGAACTTCCTTTGTTCGTAAAATTTTGTCGCCGCCGCGCTCGTCATACGCGCGAATCCGCTGTCATTCTTATTCTCATTATAGCGGCTGTGATGTCGCATCACACGCCATCAGATAGTAATTCGACCGCCTCGGCGTTATATGACACTCACCTATGTGACGCAACGCGCGCCACTCTTCCTAAATTGGGTTGAAAGGGCCTCTTCGCCACCCTTTCAGATGAAAGAAATACAAGGAAAGCCCTTAAAATGGCCTCGCTCGACAAATCGAACATCCTGGACGCTCTCGCCACCGTCAAAGACCCCGATCAGGGTATGGATGTGGTCTCTGCTGACATGGTTCAGGGCCTGGTCATCAAAGACGGCCATGTCCTCTTCTCGCTGGAAGTTGATCCCTCTCGAGGTCCCGCTTTGGAACCAGTTCGAAAGGCTTGCGAGGACGCTGTGTACCAGGTTCCCGGCGTGCTCTCAGTCACGGCTGTCCTGACCGCTCATAGTGGCGAAGCACCGCGGGAGGCGAAGCCAGCGCCGAAAACAGCAAACGCGCAGGAACTCAATATCCCAGGCGTGAAAAAGATCATCGCCGTCGCCAGCGGCAAAGGCGGTGTCGGCAAATCCACCGTCGCCATCAATCTGGCAATCGCACTCGGTAACAGAGGCCTGAAGGTCGGCCTGTTGGATGCAGATATTTATGGACCCTCTGTTCCCCGCATGATGGGGATCGCGGAGAAACCGGAAACGACCGACGGTAAAAAGCTGATCCCCCACGAAAAATATGGCATCAAGACCATGTCCATCGGTTACATGGTCGACGAAGACACAGCCATGATCTGGCGCGGTCCCATGGTCCAGTCGGCTCTCATGCAAATGATGAACGATGTGGTCTGGGGCGAGCTTGACGTGCTTGTCGTCGACATGCCGCCGGGGACGGGCGACGCGCAGCTCACCATGGCGCAGAAGGTACCCCTCGCCGGCTCCGTGATCATCTCTACACCTCAGGAGATAGCGCTTGCAGATGTCCGCCGCGGCATTGCCATGTTTGAAAAAACCCATGTGCCGGTTTTCGGGATCGTTGAGAACATGGCTTATTTCGTGAGCCCGGGCTCCGGCGAAAAAACCTTCATCTTTGGCGAAGGCGGCGCGCGGCGCACGGCGGAAGCAGTGGGCGTGCCCTTTTTAGGAGAAGTTCCTATCTACCCCGCCATTCGCGAAGGTCTGGACGAAGGACGGCCGATTACCGCAACCGCACCCGGCAGCGAAGAGGCGGCGCCCTTCGCAGAACTAGCAGAAAAAGTTGCGGCCCATCTTGCTGGAAAAACATCAGAGCGGGCCGCTCCTAAGATTGTCATTGAATAATCGATCGGCCATGAAAAAGGCCGGGCTCAGAGAACCCGGCCAGATACTAAATCCATGATTGGCGCCGGTTACCGACCAGCAACAAGCGTTGCTTTTTCCGCCGTGCCATCAGGCGCGGTCAGATCCCAGGTGTCGCCCACATTGCGCGATACGGCCTCGACGCAATAGTCCGGTCCTTCCGGTTGCGGCACAAAACACGCCGTCTCTCCGGCCAAAGACCATGTGCTGTCAATCGACGTCCCGTCAGGCAGCACCGTTGAATAAGTCCCATCATTATTGATGAGCACAGACCGTGTCCCTTCCGGATTCTCGATACTCACAGTGTTGCCGTAAAAGTTCGCGAACGGGTCAGCCAAAGCCGCACCTGTCATCGCAAATGTCGCTACCACCAAACTGATCAATAATCGCATCTTGTCCTCCCAAGAATATTGATGCTCGCACCCCGTTTGAGACCGGAATGCTGACACATCATTCGACGCCTTGGAAAGCGAAAAGGGTCCGCTCACTTATTGAGATAGTTGAGCGGCAGCCCTGCCCTCGGCCAGGTGCATTTCACCAACCGACCGGAGGAGGAAAGCGTCAGATAGGCTGTCCTAAGATCTTCGCCGCCGAAGCAAATATTCGTGGTGATGAAATCATCCGTCGGAAAATGCTCGATGCTTCCGTCTGGCGAAACAGACGTGATCCCGCCATTAAAGATGGTCGCGACGCAGACATTACCGTCGGCGTCCACCGCCAGACTGTCGAAATAGTTAAGCCCCGTCGGGTTGCCGATCATGCGCCCATGGTTCGGTGGGCCTGCTGAGATGATGGCGCCAGGTTTTTCAATGTCGAAACCCCAAAGACGACCGGCCTCCGTGCTGGCCACGTAAACAACCGTCTCATCCGGCGACAGGCCGACACCGTTCGGGGTCTCAATCGGAAACACCACCTGCTTGATCGATGACCCGTCCGGCAGCGCATAGTAAAGCGCCCCCAGGTCCTTCACCCGTCCGTAAGTCTTGCCCAGATCGGTGAACCAGAAACCGCCTTGCTTATCAAAAACGATGTCGTTCGGACCATTGAGAGGAATGCCGTCACACTCTCGGTAGAGTTCGGTCACCTCGCCGGTCGCAAGATCGACACGTTCGATGCGCCCACCGGAGTAATCGTCCGGCTTTCCTCCAGGAACGGTAAGGCCTCCGACATCATGCCACTCAAAGCCACCATTGTTGCAGACATAGACTGCGCCATCTGGACCGATCGCCGCCCCATTGGGTCCACCACCTAGATCTGCCACGACTTCCGTGGACCCGTCGGGCTGCACCCGCGTGAGCGTGCCTCGCTTGATCTCAACAAGCAGCACACTCCCGTCCGCCATTGCGATGGGTCCTTCGGGAAACTCCAGACCGCTCGCAATCTCTTCCATCTCCATCCCATCAACTCCCTGGTCATTCTTGTTTTGATGGGGAGAGGGTCTGTCAGCGAATAGGAGACGTCAACTCAATAGATGACAACGGAGCGAATAGATGCGCCTTCATGCATGAGGTCAAAGCCGGTGTTGATCTCTTCAAGCGGCATCGTGTGGGTGATGAGATCGTCGATATTGATCTTGCCATCCATGTACCAGTCGACAATGGCCGGCACATCGGTCCGGCCACGCGCGCCGCCAAAAGCGGTTCCGCGCCAGCTGCGACCGGTAACCAGTTGGAACGGACGGGTGGAAATCTCCTGCCCCGCACCCGCCACGCCGATAATGATACTCTCACCCCATCCTTTATGAGCACATTCCAGCGCCTGTCTCATGGTGGTCACATTGCCAATACATTCGAAAGAATAGTCAGCGCCACCGCCGGTGAGTTCCACAAGATGCCCGACAACATCACCTTGTAGCTCTTTCGGGTTCACGAAGTCGGTCATGCCGAACTGCTCACCCAACGCCTTGCGACCACTATTAATGTCCACACCAACAATCTGCTTGGCACCCACCATGCGAGCGCCCTGAATGACATTGAGGCCAATACCCCCGAGCCCAAACACAACCACCGTTGAGCCCGGCTCCACCTTGGCCGTATTAACCACGGCGCCAATCCCCGTGGTGACACCGCAGCCGATGTAACAGACCTTGTCGAACGGCGCATCTTTGCGGATTTTGGCGAGCGCGATTTCCGGCACGACGGAATAGTTCGCGAAGGTCGAGCAGCCCATATAGTGCAGCACTTGCTTGCCCTTGTAGGAAAAGCGGCTCGACCCGTCCGGCATCAGACCCTGGCCCTGCGTTTCGCGGATCGATTGGCAGAGATTGGTTTTCGGGTTGAGACAATAGTCGCACTCGCGGCACTCAGGCGTGTAGAGCGGGATCACATGATCGCCGACCTCCAGCGAGGTCACGCCCTCACCCACGTCGACAACAACCCCAGCGCCTTCGTGGCCCAGGATTGCTGGAAAGAGACCTTCCGGATCATCCCCGGAAAGCGTAAAGGCATCCGTGTGGCAGATGCCCGTCGCTTTCATTTCAACCAGAACTTCGCCGGCACGCGGGCCGTCTAGCTGAACGGTCTCAATCTCCAGAGGTTTACCCGCCTCAAAGGCTACCGCCGCACGCACGTCCATTCCGTCACTCCATACTTTTGTTTAGTTTCAAAGAGCCGCGTCGAGCTTCCTGAGCCAGGACTCGATCCGTTTTCGGTTCACGCCGAGGTCTGAGTGCCCGATCTTGGACCGGCTATAGATCGCAAAGGTGGACGTCCCATCTCCGAGATCGATCGCTTCGAAAGTAATGGTGTCGGGAAAGCGCATCAGGGCTGAGCGCTGTACAAACTCCCTCTGACCTGGCTCTGTCTGTATTCGTGTCACGCGGGGTTGCGCCAACGCAATGTCGGCAAATGCATCCTCAAGCGTCTGGGGATCGACGGAGAAAATCTTGGGCGTCGCGTGCGGCTTCGCATTCTGACAATAGCCTTCAGGTGCGATCAAAAACTGATTGGGCTTAAGCGTGAGCTTGAATGTCTTGAAATCCATGGATGGTCTCCTTCCGAGAACAAAGACTACACCCGTTCCAGCACAAGAAGCGAATAGTCGTCGCTGTCCCGGTCGTCGCGAGGTTGGCGGACATTGCGCACTTCGCGCCACTCTGAGCGATCAAAGTCAGGAAACTTGGTGTCACCCTCAGGAGACGCGTGCACCTCTGTAAGATAGATGCGCGTCGCCTTACTGAGCGTAGCCGCATAAATCTCGGCACCGCCGAGGATCATGATCTCATCCACACCAAGCTCACCGCAAAGCTCTTCCCCGCGTGTGAGTGCCGCCTCAACGCTGGTGAACACCTCACCGCCGGGCGCGTCATAATCCGGGTCCCGGGTCACCACAAGATTGGGACGCCCAGGCAGCGGCCGGCGCGGGAAACTCTCCCAGGTCTTCCGACCCATAATGATGGGCTTCCCCATGGTCATGCGCTTGAGATATTGCAGATCGCCCGACAGGCGCCAGGGCATCGCGTTGTCTTTGCCAATCACGCCGTTCTCAGCGATCGCCACAAAAAGACAGATATGCATGTCGACCAACGCCCACCCAATAAGAAGTCCTGTTACCGCTACCTATCACGCGGCTTGAATGGGCTCAAAATTTTTCGTCTGCGTCGGTGGCCATCGGCAAAGCCGGTTGCGAATTCGCCCGGTCACATTCGCAAAGGCTCTTGCCTCGAACCTCAATTGATCGCGCCCGCAAAGCATTCTGAAATGGGCAAAGCTTCACATATAAAGGAAACCCTCATGACCGTTTATGTCTTGGCCCAATTCAAGATCAACAATCGCGATCAATATGAAAGATACGCGGCGGCCTTCCTGCCCCACTTTGCGCAATACAAAGGTACCGCTTTGGTGTCAGACGAAAATGTTTCAGTGAAGGAAGGCACGTGGGACAACGCTAAAGCCGTACTTCTATCCTTTCCGGATGAAGCCGCCTTCGAAGACTGGGCGCTATCGGATGAATATCAGGCGATTGCGAAAGACCGGATGGCCGCGACAGAAGGCTCCGTCGTTCTCCTGCACGGCCTTCAGTGACTCAAACAGCAACCGGGGCTGCGATGTGCGGATGCGGATCGTAGCCTACTAGCTCAAAATCGTCATAGGTGAAGTCAAACAGGCTTTTCACATCCGGATTGATCTTCATCTGTGGCAGGGGGCGCGGTTCCCGCGAGAGTTGCAGATCTGTCTGTTCCAGATGATTGAGATAGAGATGCGCGTCCCCAAACGTGTGGATGAACTCCCCAGCCTCAAGCCCCGTCACCTGCGCCATCATCTGCAGAAGAAGCGCATAGGAGGCGATATTGAATGGCACCCCTAGAAACACGTCCGCTGACCGCTGATAGAGCTGGCAGGAAAGCTTGCCGTCAGCAACATAGAATTGGAACAGGCAGTGGCAGGGCGGCAGCGCCATATTGTCCACGTCCGCCACGTTCCAGGCAGATACGATGAGCCGCCGCGAGTCCGGATTATTCTCGATCTGATCGACCAGGTTTTTGATCTGATCAATGGTGCCGCCGTCGGGCGTGGGCCAGCTGCGCCACTGGTGCCCATAAACCGGACCCAGATCGCCCTTCTCGTCCGCCCACTCGTCCCAAATGCTGACCCCATTGGCCTTGAGATAAGCGATGTTGGTGTCGCCCGCGATGAACCAGAGAAGCTCATGGACGATGGACCTCAGGTGCAGCTTCTTCGTTGTGACCATGGGGAACCCATCGGCCAGATCAAACCGCATCTGGTGTCCAAACACAGAGCGCGTGCCTGTACCGGTCCGGTCGGTCTTCTCGGCGCCGGTGTCTCGGATCCGGCGCATCAGATCGTGATATTGCTGCATGAAAGCTCTCTCTTATCTCCTCCCATCTTAGCAAGCTCTCCGATTCGTTCCACTTGCCATTGATCACCCTTGATAGAGAAGCCGCCCTTCGCTCTAATTGGCTCCATGCCCTTATTGGGAGAATAGAGCATCTTGGGGAGGAAGCTCATGCGCCTGCAGGACAATTTCGAATATTACGCGCGGATTCATGGGCAAGCCTTCTTTGCCCGCTGCGGCAACCGCACACTGACCTATGCCGAGGCCAATGAAGAGGCCAACAGGCTGGCGAACCTCCTGATTTCTCAAGGGTTGCAGGTCGGAGACCGTTTCGCCTACCTCTCCAAAAACTCCCTCGAAATGTCGATCCTCTATCACGCTGCCGGCAAGGCGGGTGCCGTCCCAGTCCCGCTCAATTACCGACTGGCCCCAGCGGAATGGGCCTACATCATCAATGATGCCGGCGCGAAACTGCTCTTCGCCCACAAAGACCTGGCGCCTGCGGCCGACACCATCCGCTCCGACCTTAAAACCGTCGACACCTGCTATGCCATTGACGTGACGCCGCCTGCCGGGTGGGAAGACTATGCCGCCGCCCTTGCCAACCAGGACAAAGGCAACATTCCGGATCGGGGCGTCACGGCGGATCATGCGCTCTACCAGATGTATACGTCCGGCACGACGGGCCGCCCCAAGGGCGCCATCCTCACCCACGGCAACATTCTGGCGAACCTGGAGCAGATGCGGAATGTAATTTCTGTGCGCATGACTTTGGGCGACAAAATATTGGTTGCTGCGCCCATGTACCACGCGGCGGGAACGATGGTTACGCTCCACGGGCTTCATTCCGGCGCCGGCGTGGTCATCCATGAAGATTTCGTGCCGGGTGACGTCGTCGACGCGCTTGCCAATGATGGCATCACCACGACCGTGCTCGTCCCCGCCATGATTCAGGCCTGCCTCGTCATGGTGCCGGACGTAAAGGAAAGGGACTACTCTTCTCTCAAAGCCATGGTCTATGGCGCCTCCCCGATCGCGGAGGAAACGCTCCGCGGGGCGATGGAAACATTTGAGTGCGACTTCTATCAGGCTTTCGGCATGACAGAGACGACATCGTCCGTCGTCTATCTGAATGCCGAGGACCATGTTCGCGCCCTGAAAGAAAAGCCAGAGCTTTTGCTGGCTGCCGGCCGCGCCATCACCGGCACCCATGTCCGCATTGTCGATGAGAATGATGAAGACGTGCCCGTCGGTGAAGTCGGTGAGATCATCTGCCGCGGACCGCAGATCATGCAGGGCTACTGGAACATGGAGGATGCCACCGCCGAAGCCTTGAAGGACGGCTGGATGCATACCGGAGACGCCGCCAGCATGGATGAAGAAGGCTATGTCTACATTCAGGACAGGATTAAAGACATGATCGTGTCCGGCGGTGAGAACGTCTATCCGCGTGAAGTGGAAAACGCCCTCTTCGAACATCCCGCTGTGGCGGACGCAGCCGTGTTCGGCATTCCCGGCGAGAAATTCGGTGAAGACGTGATGGCGACCCTGGTGCTGAAAGAAGGCGAGGAGCTGACTGAACAGGAGGTGATCGAATTTTGCCGGACAAAACTCGGCGGCTACAAGATCCCCCGCAAGGTCTCCTTCATGGATGAACTGCCCCGCAATGCCAGCGGCAAGGTGCTGAAGAAAGACCTACGAGAACCTTACTGGGAAGGCCATACGCGCAGAGTGTCTGGTTAGAAAAAGCGAAGGTTTTGAGGCGCAAAAACCGCACAGAACGCGGCATTCTGACCCGACCGTACACTGCCATATACCTTTAATTCATGGGTTTAAGTGCCTATATTAGTCCTGTCGGGAAACCGACTATGGCGATAAACGGATTTCGCAATAAACCCATCGGACCCGGGGGCAGTACCCGGCGCCTCCACCAAAAACTCAAGACCAGAACTTGGGCTTTTTATGGGGGCGAAACAGGATCGACGAGGGCGTAAAGGATCTTCTTTCGCTCGGCATGGTTCCGCCGTTATCGGGCCGTTTGATAGTTGCAAACGACAACTACGCTGAGGCACGTCTAGCTGCGTAAGCAGTTCGACTGTTTCAAATCTAGTCCTGTGAGTTAGCACTTGCAGGCGGGGTTCGGAGGCACCTGGCAACAGAAGCCTCCACTTTCTCCCAGGGAGGACCGACGGAGACGAAATGACCAACACCCCTAAGATCACGCCCCGCGACCCCGGCTTCTCTTTCAACGACGACTTGCCGATAAACTGGCATTCCGACGATCCCGCCATCTCCCACTTCTACAATGGTTTGTCGCTTACTTTCCCCGAAGGTGAGCGGTTCTTCGTGGACAGCGTGCGCCATTTCGCCGACCAGATCACAGACCCCAATTTGAAGTCAGATGTAAGAGGGTTTGCCGGTCAGGAAGCGATCCACTCGCGAGAGCACGTTGCCTATAATCAGTATCTTGCCAAACAGGGTCTGGAACCGGAAAAGATCGAACGCCTGGTGACCTTCGGGCTGCGCTTTGGACGCAAACTACCGAAGAAAACACAGCTCGCCATCACCTGCGCGCTGGAGCACTATACGGCGCTGTTTGCCGAAGCGATCTTGGAAAATCCACACACGATGGAAGGCGCCCACCCGCATTTTGCAAACCTGTGGCGGTGGCACGCGCTGGAGGAGTCTGAACACAAAGCCGTCGCGTTTGATGTGTTCAAAACCGTTGATCCCGGGTTCCGCGGCTATCTCCGGCGCACCATCGCCATGACCATCACCACCCTCGAATTCAATCTCGCCGCGCTTGGAAACCAGATCTACCTCATGAAGAAGTCAGGCGAACTCACCAATTGGCGGTCCTGGGGCCGCAGCCTGCGCCACCTTTGGGGAAAAGACGGTGTTTGGCGGCATGTCATCAAGGGCGTATTTTCCTACTACCGTCCGTCGTTTCACCCAAACGACCGGGATACAGACGCGCTCGTCGCCAGGTGGCGCGCTTGGTACGCGACAGACGTCCAAACTGGTTGAGGGGGTCAACCCAACCACCTAGGCTAACCCCTCAACAATAAACCTGCCTGAAGGCAGAGGGGGGGAATCATGAAGCGCATCGCA
Source organism: Parvibaculaceae bacterium (assembly GCA_965267265.1). Taxonomy (GTDB): domain Bacteria; phylum Pseudomonadota; class Alphaproteobacteria; order Parvibaculales; family Parvibaculaceae; genus Mf105b01. The sequence goes on along the minus strand of OZ253944.1, from coordinate 2,938,842 downwards.
CTGGGTTTAGTCGTCCTGTTGGGCGCGGCATTTGCCGTCCTCTACTTCCTGGTTCCCGCCATGATTGAGGACAGCGTAAATGTCGTCGAAGACCACGACCCCTACGACATATCTGAAGAGGCACAAGGCTTCCACGACACACTTATCGTCGCCGACCTACATTCCGATACACTGCTTTGGGAACGCGACCCCCTCGCCCGGGCAACCGTCGGCCATGTGGATGTACCCCGCCTGCAGGAAGGCAATGTGGCGCTGCAGGTCTTCTCGGTCGTCACGAAAGCGCCCTCCGGACAGAACTATGAGAGCAATACAGGTGACACCGATCAGGTTACCCTCCTCACTCAGGCACAGCTCTGGCCGCCTCGCACCTGGGGCAGCTTGTTTGAACGCGCCCACTATCAAGGCGAGCGATTGCTGGCAGCGGAAGCGCGCGACCCGTCCGTTCTCAAGGTCGTAAAAACGAAAGACGACCTAGAAGCGGTCCTGGCAAGCCGCGCTGACGGAAGTGACATGGTTGGCGGTCTGCTGGCAACCGAAGGCAGCCATGCCCTGGAAGGCGATCTTGAAAACATCGGCAGGCTGCACGCCCTTGGCTATCGTATGATGGGTCTGCACCATTTCTTTGACAATAAGCTCGGCGGCTCCCTCCATGGTATAAGCCAAGCGGGTCTGACCGACTTCGGCAGAGACGCCGTTCGAGAGATGGAACGCCTGGAGATCATGGTTGATGTGGCCCACTCCTCACCCGCCGTCGTGCGGGATGTCCTTGCCATGTCAACCATGCCCATCGTTGTCTCTCACACAGGCATCAAAGGCACCTGCCATTCGAGACGCAACCTTGAAGATGACCTCATGAAGGACATAGCCGCCAAAGGTGGTTTGATTGGAGTCGGTTACTGGGAAGGGGCTGTCTGCGATCATTCGCCATCCGGCGTCGTAAAATCGTTGCGCTATGCAGTGGACCTGGTCGGCGTCGATCATGTGGCCTTAGGGTCAGACTATGATGGAACCACCAGTGTTCAGTTCGACACGTCAGAACTCGCCGTCCTGACGCAGGAGATGCAGGCACGTGGCTTTACGGAAACTGAAATCGAAAAAGTGATGGGCGGCAACATCATTCGCCTCATGCGCGACTTGCTGCCACAGGGCTAGAAGTCAACGACGGCGGTACTGGACGCACTCTCGAATCGCTGATTGAATGGGCCTCAACCAATCAGGAGACCCAAATGGCCGAAGACCAGATGCGATATGATGTGTTGACGCAGAAAGCTCTGCTCGCCGTCGTTCGCGATGCCCTTAAAGTTGCGGCAACCGAAGGCCTGCCGGGTGAACATCACTTTTACATTTCTTTCCGCACTGAGGCGCCAGGCGTCGACATTTCTGATCGGTTGAAAAGCCAATACCCGGAAGAAATGACAATCGTGTTGCAGCACCAGTTCTGGGACTTGAAAGTGAGTGAGGACGGATTTTCCGTCGGGCTTTCATTTGACAAAACGCCCGAGCGCCTCGTTGTGCCCTATTCTGCGCTGGTTGGCTTCTTCGACCCGAGCGTGCAGTTCGGCCTTCAATTTGTACCTGATGGCGAAGAGGCGTCGGAGAAACCTCAAGATGCGTCCGACGCGCCGGTATTGGAAGCCGAGAAAAAGTCGGAGCCCGGCGACGAGGACCATAGCGGCGAAGTAGTCAGCCTGGACGCCTTTCGCAAAGACCGCTAAGCACCACTCAAGCTTTCCAATGCATGGATTTGGCCTGCCCCCAAAGGCATGCTAAAGGAGCGCGCGTGGGGAGCCTCCCCGCGCACTTGATCACTTGCCCGGCAGCCGGAGAGCCTCTCATGAGCCAGACACGCACAGAAACAGACACTTTTGGCCCGATTGAGGTCCCGGCGGACAAATATTGGGGTGCGCAGGCTCAACGCTCTCTAGGCAACTTCAAGATCGGCTGGGAGAAACAACCCATGTCCGTTGTGCGGGGCCTGGGCATCGTCAAGCGCGCCTGCGCAGAGGCCAACATGTCGCTTGGCAATCTGGACGAGACTATTGGCAAAGCCATGGTCGAAGCCGCACAGGAAGTCATCGACGGCAAGCTCAACGATCACTTCCCGCTTGTTGTTTGGCAGACAGGGTCCGGCACCCAGTCCAACATGAATTCCAACGAGGTGATTTCAAATCGGGCAATTGAAATCCTCGGCGGCACCATGGGCACCAAAGATCCGGTTCACCCTAACGACCATGTAAACATGAGCCAGTCGTCGAACGACACCTATCCAACGGCCATGCACATCGCCTGTGCAGAGCGCGTGGTTCACGGGCTTATCCCTGCCCTAAAGCGCCTGCATGGCGCGCTCGTCGACAAGCAGAAAGCATTCGACCACATCATCAAGATCGGACGGACTCACACCCAGGACGCCACACCATTGACCCTGGGCCAGGAGTTTTCTGGATACGCCGCGCAAGTGGCCTCGGCGATAGAACGGATCGAACTCACCCTCCCCGGTCTCCTGCAGCTGGCCCAGGGCGGCACGGCCGTCGGGACGGGCCTTAACGCACCTGTTGGGTTCGCGGAGAAGGTCGCTGAAAATGTCGCGGCCATCACCGGCCTGCCGTTCGTCACGGCACCCAACAAATTTGAAAGCCTTGCGGCCCACGACGCCATGGTCTTCTCCCATGGCGCGATCAACGCAGCAGGGGCTGCCCTGTTCAAGATTGCCAATGACATTCGCTTGCTTGGTTCGGGACCGCGTTCGGGTCTGGGTGAACTGGCTCTGCCGGAAAATGAGCCCGGTTCCTCCATCATGCCCGGCAAGGTAAACCCGACCCAGTGTGAAGCTCTGACCCAGGTCTGCGCCCATGTCGCTGGGAACAACGCTGCATTGGCATTTGCCGGGAGCCAGGGCCACTTTGAGCTCAACGTCTACAACCCGATGATGGCTTACAACTTCCTGCAGTCCGTCCAGCTGCTCGGCGATGCGGCCGTGAGCTTTACCGACAATTGCGTGGTCGGCATAGAGGCCAGAGAAGACAACATCAAGGCCGCGCTAGAACGCTCTTTGATGCTCGTCACAGCGCTCGCGCCCAAAATTGGCTATGACAATGCGGCGAAGATTGCGAAGACAGCGCATAAAAACGGCACCACCTTGCGGGACGAAGCCGTGGGCGGCGGCTATGTTACAGAAGAAGAGTTCGACGCAGTCGTCCGTCCCGAAGACATGATCGGACCAAAATAAGCGGACACCCCATGTCTGGTCAGATTAAACGGTCCATCACCATCTCCGGGCATCGGACCTCGATCACCCTGGAACAGGCCTTCTGGGATGAATTGAAAGAAATTGCCTGCCGCGAAAAACTTTCGGTAACCGAGCTTGTCAGACGCATCGACTCATCACGCGATGCCGCAGGATCACTTACAAGCGCCATTCGGGTCTTCATTCTGGAACAGATAAAGCAAGAACGCGCCAGCTTGCGCCAGAGCTAATTGGTTGGGCGTTCTACAGGCGTCGGCGCTGATGGCACCGTCTCTTCAACAACGCCTTCGAGCGGAACGTCCAGCTCGGATCCGGTCTCCGGCCCAACAATGAGGTCCCGGAGCTCGTCGGGAAGGTCTTCGATCCCCGACTCTTCGATATCTCTAACCAGCAACGCCTGCGCAACAGCCTGCTGAATTGCCAACGTGTCATTTCGGCGCTCAAGCGCCTGGAAAGGCCCGGCCAGGACCATCGTCATAGGCGGCAAAGGCTGTTCGCCGGAAAGGCTGAGGGTCGTCTCTACATCCGCTTCCAATCGCACAAGATCCGTCAGTGCCGTGACATCAATCGCGTCTGTGCCGGCAACCTCAAATTCGGAGGGCACGAACCTCAGAATCCCGTCATCAATCGAAAGCACACCGTCAATTCGATCAAAAGGTGTGCGACCATTGCTCAGGTGCACCCCCGCGACCGCATCAAAGTCATCAATCGTTGATAACCCGTCAAGAGCGCTGCGAAAAGCTTCGACATCAAAGCCGTACAGCTCGCCGTCTGCGAGCAAAAGCGATCCTTTGCCCGACAAGCTCGAGACCATCCCCAGAAGGCTCCGCCCTTGCCCTTCCAGCTGTAGGCTTGCCGTCGCTTCGCCGCCGGCCAGAGCTTCATTGAACAGCATCTCAGTAACCGCGTTCACTGAAATTTGCTCGGCAGCGAGCGTTAGCCCAAGACCGGGAACGCCGTCACCTCCTTCGATCCGTGCGCCCATGGTCAGACGACCCTCCGCCAATTCGGCGGTAACCGGTGTAAACGACAACACGCCATCGTTAAGGGTCCCCGTGGCCGCAACATCTTCCAGAACAAGGTCGGCGACAGTGACTTTGGAGGCTCCAAGCGAGAAAGATCCTTGAGCATCCGCAAGCAAAGACCAGTCCAGCGGCTCCGCGGACCAGGGGTCAGCGCTGTCAGTCTCAAAAATCTGGTCGAGGGCCAGAGCACCGAGGTTGATCGTAGCGTCTATGTCTGGCGTGTTCCCCTCCAAATCGACCACGCCACCGCCTGAGACCCTGAAGGCGCCGGCAATGCCTTCAACCTCACGCAACGCCACACGCTCGGATGACCACTCCAGTCCACCACCAGCAACGAATGCACCATCGCGCGCATTCGCCAAAATGAGACCAACTAATGGTCCCTGCCATCCGACGGCCTGACTTGCCAAACTGAAGGTGGGCGCCGAGGTCTCAAAACGCCCCCTGAAAACAGGCGCCTCGAACAACGCGTCCGTTTCGCCGGTGAACGACCCTGTGACGTCACCGATCCCGACGCGGAGGCTCGTATCGATGGATGTGCTTGGGTCGCCAGAGAGCTGCACCCGAAGCCGCCCGTCGCCCGCAATCGGGCCGGCAGGGGCCGCACCAAGCTGTTCGAGCAAAGTGCGGCCACTCTGATTTTCCAGGGACAACACAAGGTCCAGCTTTTCTAAAGACGATGAGTCAAGATTACGTCTCTGATTGACCACCAACGAGGTTAGAGAGCCATCAATCTCTCCAGACACATCCAACGATGTAACATGCCCTGTGTCTGTCTCTTCAGCTCGAAGCACATAAGCAAGCACCCCGTCGCCGACATACGGAAATTCTGCATTGAGAAGCAGATCTGCAATTGCCGTCGCGAGTCCTGCATTAATTGTTCCCTCCAGGCCACCGGTGGCGAGTGGTCCAATGTTCGAGACCCTGCCCACCGCTGAGATCTCATCTGTACCATTGAGCACAGACTCAAACCTCTCCACGGATAAAACGCCATCAGCAAGCGTCGCTGAAACATCAAGCCCAGTAAGATACTGATCTGACAAGGCCAACCTGTCGAAACCGAGAATCACATTCGCGTCGAAGGAGGAAAAATCGAACGGCGTATGGTCGCTTTCCAGGTCAAAGAACCACTCGATCCAGCTGGCATCTATTGAAGCACCCTGTAACTCAATACTTATGGCAGGTCGCGCACGTAACGCGAGCGACAGGCCACCAGATATTGGCATGGCCGGTTCACTTGCTCCGATTGACGAAACAGAAAGCGAATACGCCTGAAACAAGGAAGGTTGTAGGGCCAACTCAGACTGGACGCGAATAGGGCTGGTGCCCTGCCGATGTCCTCCATCGATTGTACCGGAGCCAGGCTCGGATCGAAGCAACGTGTTTGCCCAACGAGCAAGCATCTCCGGGTTTCTGATCGTTGTGTCAAACGATCCATCAAACCGTGGCGCCCCTTGCGGAAAACCTATCGTGCCGGTGACGCTCGTTTTCGTCTCTCCTGGCAAATCCGCGGACAAAGAGTCGATGATCAGCGATCCACCATCCAGACGGAGAGCGGCATCAACGTTTGACGCATGAGCTGCGCCAAAGCTCAGGTCCATGACGCTCAGCTCCAACTCCCCTGCAAGCGCTTCAGGGATTTGAGCGGTCTCTATTGGAATCTCGGCCGCCTGCAAACCATCCAACACGTGATCGATCGCAAGGCGAGCACCTGAGAGCGATGCGGTCATACGGGGCCCAGCCTGGAGGCCAAACTCCATGCCCCCTTTAAACGTGGCGTCTGCAATTGCCAGCTCCACGTCCCGAAAGGAAACCGCCTCGCTGTTACCGACAAAGCCCGCCGTCATCTGCAGGAAAGCGCTTGGCTCACCGTCAACTTCCAGTTGACCGAAGCGGAAATCAAAAGTGCCGTCGAGCCGCGCTGACGCCGTCGCGTCTGTAGAGAGCCCTGAGAAAGAACTATCCCACCCCTGGTCGGGTGCTGCCAAATCGATATTCACCGGGAAGGCACGATCTCCGCCAAAGGCGCCCATGCCAAATGACAATTCGTAAGAAGAGTCATTATAGTCAAACCTACCGTCAAACTTCAGCGGCCCGACAAGAGACGTCGCCGTGAGCTCTCCAGTGATGTTTGAGAGACGAATGGTGTCCGACGAGGTGGCATCGCTGAACAGGATTTCGCCATTCAAAAACACCATGGAATCGAGACTGATGGCTTCGGGGTCAATAAGCGCGTCTGAAACACCAGCATCCGCATTGGACCAGTTGAGCTTTCCATTTTCACGCCGAACGATATTGGCCGTGAAATCGAGGGCGCGGACGCGCACAACATCAATCTCCGCGCGCAGCAAGGGCGCAAGGGCCACCTCACCTTCCAGCGTGCCGACCTCCGCGAGCGGTAGGTCGCCATCGCCGCCACCTATTGATAATTCGGCCAGACTGAAGCGAGGCGCCGGTAGAATGACGAAATTGATGTCACCGCCGATGGTGACATCACGTCCAATCGCGTCCGATACTTGACTTTCAATTTCGGCTCGGAACGTATTCCAGTCGACGATGCTCGGACCGACAAGGGCAGCGAACAATAACAGCACCACAAAGCCCGCGATGTAAGAAAGAACCGAATTCACTAATGTCCGCTCCGCGCCCCGGCAAACACCGTCATTTATCGGTGTCCTACTTGCGTTATTTTTGCTCTCATCGACACTGTCGAAACCGAAATGTCCAGTAGAGCCGATTGGTAGACAAACTATGGATTCCAAAGGAAAAAATATAGTCGATTTCGGAGCAGCGCGAAAAAACCTGAAAACCAAAAAGAAGGCAGATCAGCGCGCCGCCAAAGAAAAGCAGGCAGCGGAGAACAGAGCAAAGTTCGGACGCACAAAAGCCGAAAAAGCCCGCGACAGGAAAACCAGAAAAACGCCGAGCGCCAGTTCGAAGGGAACAAGATAAAAGCCTTGTTTCCGAACCCATCAAAGGACCCCAAAGAATGAGTTCAAATACCTCAGCCCTGTCTGGCCCTTTCAAGGGCCTGAAAGTCATAGATCTGACGCGCGTATTGGCGGGACCCTACTGCACAATGCTACTCGCGGACTTCGGTGCCGATGTGATCAAGGTTGAAATGCCTGTGCGGGGCGACGACGCGAGGCACATCGGACCGTTCATCGACGAAAAGTCGACCTATTTCATGTCGCTGAACCGCGGCAAGCGGTCGATCGCCTTAAACCTGAAAGATGATGATGATCGCGCAACATTCGAAACCCTTCTAGAGACCGCCGACGTTGTGGTCGAAAACTACCGCCCCGGCACCTTTGACAAGCTGGGATATGATTGGGAGACGCTGCATGCCAAGTACCCATCGCTCATTTTGGCGTCCGCCAGCGGTTTCGGCCAAACCGGCCCCTATAGCAAACGACCGGCATACGACATGGTGGTCCAGGCGATGGGCGGCATCATGAGCCTGACGGGTCACGAGGGCGATCCACCGACCCGCGTCGGGTCGTCAATTGGCGACATCGGCGCCGGCCTCTTCACCGCCATCGGCGTGGCCTCCGCACTCTATCATCGAGAAAAGACCGGCGAAGCAACACGAATTGACGTCGCCATGCTCGACTGCCAGGTCGCCATCCTGGAAAACGGGATCGCTCGGTATCTGGCGACCGGCCAAGTCCCCGGGCGCTTGGGCTCTCGCCACCCCTCCATCGCCCCCTTCCAGGCTTTCGCCACCGCCGACCGCCATATTGTGATTGCGGCAGGCAACGACATTCTGTTCGCGCGCATGGCAAAAGCGATCGGCGCACTGGACCTCATCGATGACGACCGGTTCGCCGACAATGATCTGCGCCGGCACAATGTCGCCGCCTTGTCGGAAGCGATGGAAACGACACTGACGACACAACCGGCTGACCATTGGCTCACCATTCTGGAAGAGGCCGGTATCCCTTGTGGGCCCATCAACAATGTCGAGCAGGTCTTACAGGACCCACAGGTGCTCGCGCGAAACATGGTGATTGAGGCTAATGACCCGGATATCGGCCCCATCAAAATGCCCGGCAACCCGATTAAGTTTTCCGCCTTTCCAGACCCAACAGAACGGCCGCCAGCTCCGAAGCTCGACGGTGACCGCGACGCCGTTCTCGCTGAGGCAAACATGCCAAAATCTTGATGGGCCGTTCTTCCGTCCCAATTGACAGGGTATGACTGACCAGTCAGTATTTCTTCAGCGGAAGGAGAACGATATGGATCTCAAGCTCGTCGAAACGGCACCCGACGCAAAAGCGGTCAAAAGGGATAACAAGCGGCCCAGTCAGATAGTGAGCGCCGCAGTCGAACTTTTTCGAGATCGGGGCTTTGAGGCGACACGCTTAGAGGATGTGGCGGACAAGGCAGGCGTCTCAAAAGCGACCATCTACCTCTATTTTGAGAGCAAAGAAGACCTATTTTATGCGCTCATAAGGGAAAAAGTTGTGCCCCTGCTCGACCAAACAATTGCACAGGCAGACTCCTTTGAAGGCCCCGCGTCCACCTTTCTGAAGATGAAAGCCCAGGGCCTGGGGCGCCTTTTTGCGCATTCGGAACAGGGCGCAATCCTCAAACTGGTGACGTCCGAAGCCCGCCGCTTTCCCGAACTGGCAGACTACTATCGCACAGAGGTACCCGCTCGGGGGCTTGAGAACATTTCGAAAGTGATCCGTCGAGGGATAGACGAGGGCGAATTTCGCGAATGCGATACACACGCCGCAGCCACCGCCTTCATGTTTCCTCTGTTAATGATGGGAATTTGGATGAATTCCGTCGGTCCTGACGAAATTATCGATCCGGATGCGGCAATCGACTTCCACTGTGAAAACTTCATCAGGGGTCTGACCGCCTAGAAGTTCACATTCCCGTGCGTTGTGGCCTCGCTGCTTGACCGTTCTCGTCAGCCCTGCTCTGATTGATCAGTGGGTTGCAATTTGCAATTCAGTTATGCGCCAGGCTGGGAGGATGGAAAAATGGCCTTAGACTTCGAACTCACGCGTCGCGGCATGTTGACGGCTGGGGCGGCCGCCGGCGCGGCGACCGCTCTGCCTGCCCACGCAAACGAAAAACCGATCGGCACCGAACCGCTGCCCTCAAAGCGGACAAAGGTGCTTGATCTGGAAATGGCCTATGTCGAGATCGGCGAAGGTGATCCGATCCTGTTCCTTCACGGCAATCCAACGTCATCCTATCTTTGGAGAAACATCATGCCCTACGCAGCGCCGTTTGGTCGCTGCATCGCGCCTGACCTCATTGGCATGGGCGGATCGGACAAGCGTCCCTTGGTTGAGGGTGACGATCCGGACGCCCGTTACGGTTTCTTTGAACACCAGAAATATCTGGACGCACTGCTCGAAAATCTCGGCGCGACTAACAATGTGACCCTGGTGATCCACGATTGGGGGTCGGCCCTGGGGCTTGATTGGGCCCGCAGAAACGAGGACAAAGTCAAAGGCATCTGCTTCATGGAAGGGTTTACCCGCCCACTCTCCTTTGCGGAAATGGATTGGCTTCCTTGGATGATGTTTAAATCCTTCAAATCGGGCCTCGGCGATTGGATGGTGCTTGAACAGAACATGTTTGTAGAACAGATCCTGCCCATGTCCGTCCTGAGGGAGCTGACCGAAGAAGAAATGGGACACTACCGCGCGCCCTATATCAATGCTGGCGAAGACCGGCGTCCGACGCTGACCTGGCCCCGCGAGGTGCCATTTGACGGTGAACCAGAAGATACACACGCGATGGTGACCAAAATTTCGGAGTGGATGCAGACGAACGACCTGCCAAAGCTTTTTGTGAACGCCGAGCCTGGCGCGCTCATTCAAGGAGAAGTGCGCGAGTTTGTCCGCACCTGGAAGAACCTGCAGGAAATTACCGTCCGCGGCATTCACTTCATTCAGGAAGACAGCCCGCACGAAATCGGCGCGGCACTCGAAGAATGGATCCCGAAGGTACAGGCTTAGATCAGAGCGTGACGATCTTGCCGGGGTTGAGGATGTTTTGCGGATCAAGCGCACGTTTGATGGACCGCATCATGTCCACGCCCTGCCCGATCTCCTCTTCCAGAAACGCCATTTTCCCAAGACCGATACCGTGTTCGCCGGTACAGGTCCCTTCTAGAGCCAATGCGCGGCGCACCATGCGGTCATGCAACCGGCGGGCCTCAGCCATATCGCGACGGTTTTCTGGGTCGACCAACATGATCGTATGAAAATTGCCGTCCCCAACATGTCCGACGATCGGAGCGGTGAGAAACGATGCGTCTAGGTCTTCTTTCGTCTCACGCAAACACCGCGCAAGATGGGAAATCGGCACGCAGACATCAGTGGTCATGCCCTTCTTGCCGGGTTCAAGTGCTAACGACGCATAGTAAGCATTGTGCCGAGCCTCCCAAAGGCGGGTCCGCTCCTCCGTGTTCGTCGTCCAGGTGAAACTTCCGCCGTGATGGTCAGACGCAATCATTGCAAACCGCTCGGATTGTTCTTTAACACTTGCGTCTGTGCCATGAAATTCGAGAAACAACATTGGGCTCTCGGGCAGATTTAAGTTCGAATAGGCGTTACACGCTGCGACCTGAACCTCGTCCAGCACTTCAATTCTCGCGACCGGCAGCCCCGACTGAATAGTTTCAATCACGGCGGCGATCGCGCCATCCACGCTTCCGAACGGACAGATGCCGCCCGCAATTGCTTCCGGAATACCCTGCAGCTTGAGTGTGAGCTCGGTGATGATGCCCAGAGTTCCTTCAGATCCAACCAGCAATCGCGTGAGGTCATACCCGGCTGCGGATTTTCGGGCCCGTCCACCTGTGGTGACAATCTCGCCGGTGGCAAGCACAGCCGTGACGCTCAGCACGCTATCCCGCATGGTGCCGTACCGTACAGCATTCGTACCCGACGCGCGCGTCGCGGCCATGCCGCCAAGGCTCGCATCTGCTCCAGGATCAATCGGGAAAAAGAGCCCTGTATCCCGCAAATAGGTATTTAGCTGCTTTCGCGTTACCCCAGCCTGCACGTGGCAATCGAGATCCTCAGCGTGGACCTCAAGGATATCGTTCATTTGCGAGAGGTCGATGGTAACGCCCCCCTCGACAGCACTCACCTGTCCCTCAAGAGAGGTGCCGGTACCAAATGCAATGACGGGCACGCGCCGGGCTGCGCAAATTCGTACAATCTGGGCAACCTCCTCGGTCGAGTTCGCAAAGGCCACCGCATCAGGCGCATGCGTTTCATGCCAACTTTCGTCATGGCCATGGGCGTCTCGAACCGCCGCGCTCACCTCAAGGCGACCGCCCAGCAAGCTTTGTAAATCAGAAATAACCTGTGCACGTACGTCCTGGTCAGTCTCTATCGTCAATCCATCGTCCATAGCATCACTTTAACATGGAATATGCCGACATTCAGGCCGGTAACGGCCTTTGGCAAGGGTCTGTACTCACGCTATGATCAAAATGCCCATATGTATGGCACTTACGGTGAGGAGTTTTCGATGACCGGTCCCTATTCAGAGCCCTTTGAAGCCCCATTACGCAAAGTGGAAAGCACCTGGATAGACCTCAACGGCCATATGAATATGGCGTACTACAACCTCTTATTTGATGAGAGCCTGGACGCTCTGTTCAACGAACTGGGCATCGGCTGGGAATACACCAAACAGGGCGAAGGCTCCTGTTTCACGGCTGAGATCCATGTCACTTACCTGGACGAACTCAGTGAGGGTGAACCCGTCCGGGTTACCTATCAACTGCTGGATTGGGATGAAAAACGGTTGCATCTCTTCGGACGCATGTATCACGCTACGAAGGGGTACCTCGCAGCAACGTCTGAGCAAATGGCTATTCATGTGGACATGAAGTCACGACGGGCCGCCCCGATGCCCCAAAGCGTGCAAAAAGTGGCCGCAGCCATCATGGAAGGTCATAAGTCTCTTGACCATCCGGAACAGGCCGGGCGCGTTATCGGGATCCGCCGCAAGAAGGAGCAAACCGCCTGATGAAACAGTTGTTTGCCATCATGGCTCTCTGGATATTCGGCTCCCCAACATCTGCTCTAGCATTTGCCGATTGCTCGGCGGTGCCGGCACCCGGCGTGGACTGGTCACGATGTTTCCTGGAAGAATCCAACTTCACCGACAGCGATCTGACGAACGCCAAGCTTGTCGATACAAGGTTGCAGCGGGCCGATCTCTCCCGCACCATCTTTGACGGTGTGGACGCTAGGGACGCGAAGTTTGTCGACGCCGAACTTGCTGGCACAAGCTTCATCGGCGCCAATCTGCGCAAAGCGGACATGACCAAGGCCAATCTTGAAGGCGCCAATCTGTCGGAAAGCAACCTGAGACGGACCCGCCTGTTCCGAGCCAATCTACGAGGCGCCAATTTCACCGGCGCGCTTTTAGACCAGACCGATTTGCTGAATGCTGACCTATCTGGCGCGACTTGGACCGATGGCGAACGTGTGTGCGCGGAAGGATCGATCGGTCGCTGCAAATGAACCTCTTCCTCTCCAGGCTGGTCAAACTTCTCGCCAAAATCTTTGAGGCGGTAATCGATCGCCCAATTGAGGAGAACTGGCGGGAATTCTGGGAATCGCGGAGTTTAACTGGGTGGGTGCTGGCGGCTGCACTTGGCATTGCCGCAGCCTACGCCACCATTCTATTCCGAATGGCCATCGCGGGCGTCCAGTGGATCTGGATCGGCACATTTGACGAAGGCACTGCAAGCGCGGCAGCTGCGGCGCCCTGGTGGCTCTTGATGGCAGGTCCCATAGGGGCGGGCGTGATCGTCGGCCTCGGCATCAAATATCTGATGCCGTTGAACAGGACCGAAAGCGTGTCGGATGTCATTGAGGCCGCCGCTCTCAAAGCCGGACGCATGCCTCTTAAAACAGGAATCTATTCGGCAATCCTGACGGCGATTTCTCTGGGCGGCGGCGCCAGCGCGGGCCGCGAGGGGCCCGCTGTTCATCTCGGCGCGACGATCTCAGCCTATGTCGCCCAGCGCTTTAAGTTCAATCCGGAATGGGGGCGCATCCTGCTGGCGTGTGGGGTCGCGGGCGCCGTGACCGCGTCGTTCAATGCACCCATCGCTGGCGTTCTGTTTGCCCACGAGATCATTCTCGGCCACTACGCGCTGCGGGCCTTCGTGCCAGTGTCCATTGCGTCTGTGGCGGCGACATCAGTCGCCCGGTTCCATCTCGGTGACTTCCCGGCCTTCACGTTGCCGGACTATTCCATCGCCTCCTATTTTGAATTCCCGGCATTCGCGATCCTGGGGATCATTTCAGCCATGGTTGCCATCAGCTTCATGGCGTCCGTCATTTATGCCGATAAAGTTGCGCGGAACATCGATATGCCTGTCTGGCTTCGCCCTGTCATTGGCGGAGTGGTTGTGGGCCTCATCGCCTTGATGGTGCCAGAGGTGCTGGGCGTCGGCTATGAGGCAACTGACAATGCGCTGAAACAGAGTTACACCTTTGCCTTCCTGATCGCCCTTCTGATCGCCAAAACCGTGGCAACGGCGGTGACACTAGCCAGTCGTTTTGGCGGCGGCGTCTTCTCGCCCTCCCTGTATCTGGGTGCCATGGCGGGTGGTGCCTTTGGCATTGTCGCCGCATACATCTTCCCCGGCATGGCGTCGGCCCACGGCCTCTATGCCATTGTTGGCATGGGCGCGGTATCAGCTGCCGTGTTGGGCGCGCCGCTCTCGACCACGCTGATCGTCTTCGAACTGACCGGTGATTATGAAGTTACCATCGCCCTTCTGCTCGCCAACGCCATCGCAACCGCATTGACTCAAGCGACCATTGGCAAAAGCTTCTTCCATTGGCAGCTGGAACAGCGCGACGTACATATTCACGATGGCCCCCACAGACGAGTGATGATGAACATCCATGTGCGAGACGTCATGACCCGGTTTGACCAGGCCCACCCCTATTCCGAAGATGCCCCGCGGTTGCTTACCGCGGCAGCGGAGTCCATTCGCATTTATCCCTATGACCGCCTGAACCAGGCGCTCGATCTGATGGATGCCCATGATCTGGAACATCTGCCCGTCTGCGAGCCTGGAAAGAAGGACACGGCCGTCGGCCGCATTACCCGCGTGGCCGCCTTGAAAGCACTGGCAGATGGCCTCATCGCCGCGTCACGGGAAGAACATCACTAAAACGATAATTTCATATTGAGCTGAATTGCAGGCATACCTAGTGCCGGTGCCTCTAAATGCTTATCTTGACCCCATCATGTCAGATTCGGACCCATTTGATCTGGGAGACATCCCGGAAGAGGAGACGGCCCGCTCATTGAGCGCCCAGGCCATGGGGGGCATGCGTCCGCCCTATCTTCGCGATCTGAATGAAGCCCAGCAGGAAGCGATTGAAGCCCTCGATGGGCCGGTGCTGGTGCTGGCGGGCGCCGGCACGGGTAAAACCCGCGTGCTCACCACCCGTCTCGCCCACGCCCTGTCCACTCGCAAAGCCTGGCCCGGACAGATCCTGGCGGTCACCTTCACCAACAAAGCGGCGAAGGAAATGCAGCACCGGATCGGCACCCTCATCGGCGGCGTGGTCGAGGGCATGCCCTGGCTCGGAACCTTCCATTCCATCGGCGCTAAAATCCTGAGACGGCATGCCGAACTTGTGGGCCTGCGGTCTGACTTCACCATCCTCGATATGGATGACCAGCACCGCCTGCTGAAACAGCTCATCAGAGCGGAAGGCATTGACGAAAAACGCTGGCCCGCGCGTCAGCTGGCGGCCCACATCGACGGATGGAAGAACCGAGGTCTGACCCCTGACAAGGTTCCTGCTGGCGATGCCGAACATTTCGGCAATGGCAAAGGGGCGAGCCTCTATGCTGCCTATCAGGAACGCCTCAAAATATTGAACGCCGCGGATTTCGGCGACCTGCTCCTGGAATGCCTACGTCTCTTTCAGGAGAACCCGGAAGTCCTGAGCGAGTATCAGGATCGCTTCAAATACATGCTGGTGGATGAGTATCAGGACACCAATGTGGCGCAATATCTGTGGCTGCGTCTGCTTGCCCAGAAGCACAAAAACATCTGCTGTGTCGGGGACGACGATCAGTCCATCTATGGCTGGCGTGGCGCGGAAGTCGATAACATCCTGCGCTTCGAACAGGACTTTCCCGGCGCCAAAGTGATCCGCCTGGAACAGAACTACCGCTCTACGCCGCACATTCTGGGGGCGGCTTCCGGGCTCATCACGGCCAATGAAAGCAGGCTCGGCAAGACCCTCTGGACGGATCTGAATGAGGGCGAAAAGGTCACGCTCCGTGGTCTTTGGGACGGTGAAGAAGAAGCCCGCGTCATCGGCGAAGACATTGAGCAATTGCAGCGCGACGGGCACTTGCTTCGAGAAATGGCGATCCTCGTGCGGGCCTCCTTCCAGATGCGGGAGTTTGAAGACCGTTTTATCAATTTGGGGTTGCCCTACCGTGTCGTTGGCGGGCCCCGCTTCTATGAGCGCATGGAAGTGCGCGACGCCAATGCCTACCTGCGACTTGTCGCCCAGCCGGATGATGACCTGGCGTTTGAGCGCATTATGAACAAACCGAAGCGCGGCCTGGGCGACAAAGCCCTGCAGACGCTCCACCAACTTGCGCGGCAGCAAGGCATTTCGCTAAGCCGTGCGGCGCGCCTCGTGACAGAAACAGAAGAGCTGCGACAGCCAGCACGCCGCAACCTCAAAGACTTCATCGACATGGTGGACCGCTGGCGGGCCCTCATGCCCGGCATGGGTCACATTGAGCTCGCTGAAACAATCCTCGATGAAAGCGGCTACACAGAGATGTGGCAGAATGACCGCTCCGCCGATGCACCCGGGCGCCTGGACAACCTCAAAGAACTTGTCCGCTCCATGGAGCATTTCGAGAACCTGGCAGGCTATCTGGAACACATCTCCCTGGTGATGGAGATTGAGCAAGCCGACACCGCCGACAAGGTCAATCTGATGACCCTTCATTCAGCCAAGGGGCTCGAGTTTGATACGGTCTTCCTGCCCGGCTGGGAGGAAGGTCTCTTCCCTCATCAACGGTCTCTCGATGAAAGTGGCTTGGCGGGTCTCGAAGAGGAGCGGCGCCTGGCTTACGTCGGGATAACCCGGGCCAAAAAGAGCGCGCGCATCTCCTTTGCATCAAACCGACGCGTGCACAATCTGTGGCAATCCTCACTCCCATCGCGCTTTGTCGATGAACTTCCCAAAGATCATGTGGACGTCGTCGAAGGAGATTCAAGTTTTGGCGGCTATGGCTCCTTCTCCCAAAGCCGCTTCGATCATGAATTTTCACAAAGCAATTATGGCGGCCCTGGATGGCAGCGCGCGCAGGCCAATGCGCGGACGGGCGCCATGAAGACACGCCCACCTGATCTGGAAGGCCACGCGGAACTCGTCGCCACGTCGGATCCGGCTGCGTCGAGCTACGAAGTGGGCGAACGCATCTTCCACCAAAAGTTTGGCTATGGCCTGGTGGCAGACATAGACGGCAACAAACTTACGGTGGATTTCGAACATTCAGGCCGCAAAAAAGTGATCGACACATTCGTGGAACGTCATGGCTGACACTCTTTCCGTCTGGATGACAGCATGAGCCAAATCTGGAAGGCGACCTTTGCGGCGCCCGTCGCGGACGCTGATGCATTCGCCACACTTCTGTCGGACGCGTTCTATCCGGATGCCCAAGCGGTCGCGACAGCCGAAATTGAAGAACATGTGTCGTGGTCGGTTGAGGCCTATTATGAGGAAGAACCGAATACAGTTCAGATTGAGACAATCATCCGCCCCCTGGCAGAAGAGCTGGGTCTTCCGGTTCCGGAAATTGTTGTCGAATGCCTTCCCGATATCAATTGGGTGGCCAAGTCTCTAGAGGGCCTTGCCCCGATTGAGACGGATCGCTTTTTCGTTCATGGCGCCCACGACGCAGACAAGTGCCCACCGGCACGGATTCCCCTTCTCGTCGACGCAGGCGAAGCCTTTGGAACCGGCCACCATGGCACGACATTAGGGTGCCTTAAATTCATCGAGAAGGAATGTGCGGGGCGTCGCCCTTCCCGGATCCTTGATCTGGGATGTGGCACTGGACTCTTGGCAATCGCAGCAGCGAAGCTCACGGGCCGCCAGGTGATAGCCAGCGACATTGACCCCATCGCCACACGGGTGACGCGGGAAAATGCGCGGGCAAACAAGGTCCACCCTCTCATCAAAACAATCACGGCGAAGGGAACCGACAGTCCCGAGCTGCGAGCGCACGGCCCCTTCGATCTTCTTATCGCCAACATATTGGCAGGCCCGCTGGCACAGATCGCCCCGGACATTGAGTTGCAATTGGCGCGCGGTGGCACGCTTATCCTATCGGGCATCCTCCACGCCCAAGAGCAGATGGTGCTGTCAGCCTATCGCTCTCAGGGCCTCTACCTTCACGATCGCCTACGGATCGATGAATGGGTAACCCTTCGGCTTCGGGGCTAATTTAGGCAAATTCCGACACGCGGCGCCGAGACCCCAGGTCCTCGAGGAGGTCCCAGAAGGCAGATGCTTTCTCAACATCTCTTGCGGGATCAGTGTCGGAAAGCTCCATAAGCCCGTGTATGTTGTGGAAGTAGGAACCACTCGGCAGGTCCTGTGTCGCGGCTATGAGGCTGGCTTGTGCCCCCTGATAAGGCGACGCCATCATCCGACGCTTGATGAACCCGACCAGACCGGTCGTGGACCCCTCCAATCCGGACGCGACGACGCCGGGATGGATAGTTATGACCGTATACTCCGGATGACGCCGCGCCAGCTCCGCGAAATGCCAAAGATTCCCCAACTTGCTCCGGGCGTACGCGAATGGTGTGCGGCCGCGATATTTATAGTCGGACGTACAATCGCTGGTGAGTGTGTATATGTCGCCAGTCGTGCCGACGATCCGTGCATCATCCGCAAGCAAACCACGGTCGATCAACTGCCGGATCAAGACATGATGCCCGAGGC
The DNA here is from genome assembly GCA_965267265.1 of Parvibaculaceae bacterium. GTDB lineage: Bacteria > Pseudomonadota > Alphaproteobacteria > Parvibaculales > Parvibaculaceae > Mf105b01. The sequence goes on along the minus strand of OZ253944.1, from coordinate 2,920,567 downwards.
AGTTGACCGCGAATGCCCGCTCGTGACCATCAACGGAGATACCGTATTTGTTCGGTGAAATTCCGGCATTCGCGCAAACGATATCGAGTTTCTGGCCGCCCAACCGCTCTTGAAGGGCAGCGCTTGCTTCCCGAACACCCTGCACATCCCCAAGATCGAGCGGCAGAAAGGAAATGTCCCGCTGAGATTCCGCACCCCACTTGGCACACTCTGCTTTTGTATCCGAATTTCCCCGTGCGGCGACAATGACATTCGCACCGCGCGCCGCAAGACCCTGCACGATCTCGGCACCAATGCCGCCGCTTCCGCCCGTCACCAATGCCCATTTGCCATCGAGCCGAGGATCATCGGGACAGATTTGCGTTTGTTTTTTCTGTCGGCGCATAGAGCTGAAGACTCGCGCCATTTTGCCTGTTGCTGGCACGGTGCGTCTGGATGGGTCATAGGGGGTTGGCATCGTTCACTCCTCCAAGGACGACGGTGAGGTCAAGCAACCGATTGCAGCGCCGACCTCTGTCTGTGATACGACGCCATCAGCCCAACGGATCAATCTCTAGTGAACAACAAGTCTTTGAGCGCGCAACGACTACCAAGTGCGACGCGAGCCCGTTAAGATACGCCCATGTTTCAGACCTATGACGATGTGGCCGACCCGACGCTAGGTCCAGGCCGTGCAGAAAAACTCCGCGCCGAGCTCAAAGCCCGCGGTCTTGATGGTTTCATCATCCCGCGGGCCGATGAGCATCAGGGAGAATATGTGCCCCCGCATGCGGAGCGGCTGCGCTGGCTGACCGGCTTTTCCGGTTCAGCCGGATTGGCCATCGTCCTTCAGGACAAAGCCGCAATCTTCATTGATGGCCGCTACACCCTTCAGGTGCGCTATCAGGTCGATATTGACGTCTTCGAACCTCAATCCCTGATGGGCACGCCGCCTGCGCAATGGGTCGAAGAAAACCTGCTGGAAGGTGCCAAACTCGCCTACGACCCCTGGCTGCACACGGTAGAGAGCGTCAAACGCCTGCGGCAGGCCGCCAAGAAAGTCGGCGGCGAGCTTGTCGCAGTGGACGACAATGTGGTCGACGCAATCTGGGAGGATCAGCCGGAAAAACCCAGGGCGCCCATTCAACCGCACGACCTGGCCTACGCAGGAACACCTGCGGCGGAGAAACTGGCCGCGATCACTAGCGAACTCCAATCCTCGGATGCCGACGCCACGGTCGTGACCATGCCGGACAGCATTGCATGGCTATTCAACATTCGCGGCGGCGACGTGGCCCACTCTCCCCTGCCGCTTTCGTTTGCGATTGTGTACGAAGAAGGCCACGCTGAGCTCTTCGTCCATGAAGAGAAAATCTCTGATGAAACCCGCGCGCATTTGGGGAATGTCGTCACCTTGCTGCCGCCTGAAGACCTCGGACCCACTCTCGACAAGCTGGGTACCTGGGGCCGCGAAGTCCGGATCGATCCAGCGACCTGCAGCGACTGGATCGCGACCCGTCTGACCGGCGCCGGCGCCACTCTCAAGCACGGGACTGATCTCTGCGAACTTCCGAAGGCGCGGAAAAACGATACGGAAGTTGCCGGAACGCGGGCTGCCCACATCCGCGACGGACAGGCGCTGTCCCGTTTCCTCGCCTGGTTAGAAAAGGAAACCCCGGGTGGCCAGGTCACCGAAATTTCGGCCGCCAAACAGTTGGAAGAATTTCGAAGAGAGACGGGTGCCCTCAAAGAGGTGAGCTTCGATACGATCTCCGGTGCAGGTCCCAACGGCGCCATCGTGCACTATCGGGTAACCACGGATACCGATCGTGCGCTAGGTCAAGGAGAGCTCTATCTGGTCGATTCCGGCGCACAATATCTGGATGGCACCACGGACGTGACGCGGACCATTGCAATCGGAACGCCGACGCGGGAAATGAAAGACCGGTTCACACGGGTCTTGAAGGGCCATATAGGGCTCGCCGCCGCGCGTTTCCCGCAAGGCACGTCCGGCGCACAGTTGGATGCCCTAGCCCGCATGGCCCTATGGCAGGCAGGTCTCGATTTTGATCATGGCACCGGACATGGCGTCGGCTCCTACCTCTCCGTGCACGAAGGACCTCAACGCATTTCCAAGGCCGGCCACGTGGCCCTGGACCCAGGCATGATCGTGTCAAACGAACCGGGCTACTACAAGACGGACGCCTTTGGCATCCGCATTGAAAACCTGCTTGTTGTCACGCCGCCAGCGCCCATTGAAGGCGGTGAGCGAGATATGATGGGCTTTGAAACCGTCACCCTGGCGCCTATTGATCTTTCACTAGTGGACGCGAGCCTCCTGACTGAAGACGAAAAATCGTGGCTCAATGCCTATCACGCAGAGGTCAGGGAGAAAGTGAGCCTGGCGCTGAGCGACGAGGAAAAAGTCTGGCTCGAGCAAGCCACACGCGCAATTTGACGTCCGGGTTCAATCACCATCGACTAGGGCGAGCCACTCATCTTCGGTGAGCGTTTCAATGCCCAGCTCTTCCGCTTTTTTGAGCTTTGACCCTGCACCCGGCCCCGCCACCAACAGATCCGTCTTTTTTGACACTGAGCCGGATACTTTGGCGCCCAGACCCTCTGCCCGCGCCTTTGCTTCCGACCGGGTCATCTTTTCAAGCGTTCCCGTAAACACCACGGTCTTGCCCGCGACGGGCGACCCCGTATCCTGGGCCTCTAATGGGGTTGGGTTCAGTCCCGCCGCCCGCAACGCCTCAATCGCCTCAATATTGTGAGCTTCCTGGAAGAAATCCATCAGGGCGTCCGCCACAGTCTCCCCGATCCCGTCAATCGCAATCAGGTCCTGATAGGCCTCACTTTCCGCACCGGTCATGGACTTCATGGCCGTGAGGAACGCGTCGAGATCATGATAGGTGCGCGCAAGCACCCGCGCCGTCGTTTCCCCGATATGGCGAATGCCAAGACCATAGAGAAGCCTGTCAAAATCGACACCCCGCCGCTCATCGATCGCGGCGAAAAGGTTTTTGACCGACGTCGCCCCCCACCCTTCGCGGTCTTTGAGCTTTTTTAGCGCCGAACCATCGCGCTCCGCCAAAGTGAAAATATCGGCCGGGCTATTGATCAAACCGTCTTTGTAGAAGGCCTCCACCTGCTTGTTCCCCAGCCCTTCAATATCAAGCGCGTTTCTGGAGACGAAGTGCTTAAGTCTTTCAATGCTCTGCGCTGGGCAGATCAAGCCACCGGTACACCGGCGCACAACATCCTCTTTGCCGGTTTTTTCATTGAACTCGCGAACCGCATGGCTACCGCATTCAGGACAAACAGTCGGATATTTGAATGGCTTTGCCCCTTTTGGGCGTTTCTCAAGAACGACGCTGACCACTTGCGGAATGACGTCTCCGGCGCGTTGAACCACGACCGTGTCACCGACACGCACATCTTTACGGGCGAGTTCTTCCTCATTGTGAAGCGTCGCATTGGAGACAACGACGCCACCAACTGTCACCGGCTTCAGTCGAGCAACCGGTGTAAGCGAACCCGTACGGCCCACCTGTATATCGATGCCTTCCAAAACAGTAGAAGCTTGTTCCGCGGGGAATTTATGTGCAATCGCCCATCTTGGGCTTCGCGAGACAAACCCCAACCGCTCTTGCCAGTCCAGGCGGTCCACTTTGTAGACAACACCATCAATGTCATAGCCAAGCGTGGCGCGTTGTGCCTCAATGGACCGATAGGATTCCAGCAAAGCCTCCACTGTTGAACATCTCGCCATTAATGGGTTCGTCGCAAACCCCCATTCATTAAACGTTGCGACAACGTCCAATTGTGTTGTCGCAGGGAGCGCACTTGCAGCCCCCCAGGCATAGGCAAAAAACCGAAGGGGCCGTGATGCGGTAATCCGAGAGTCCAATTGCCGGAGCGACCCTGCCGCCGCATTGCGGGGATTGGCAAACGGATCTTTTCCGGCTTCGTCCTGACGCTCATTCAGTCGGGCAAAGTCAGCATGGCTCATATATACCTCGCCACGGACCTCGATCACGTCCGGCACATCCTTGCCCTTGAGCATAAGCGGAATGTCTTTGATCGTCCGGACATTCGCCGTGATATCTTCCCCGACACGGCCATCGCCCCTGGTGGCCGCCTGAACCAGTTGGCCTTTTTCATAGCGAATTGCAGCCGAGAGCCCGTCAATTTTAGGCTCCGCGGTGACGGCCAACTCCTCGTCACCAAGGTTGAGAAACCGACGGATACGCTGACAAAACTCGACAACATCCTCATCCGAAAACGCATTGCCGAGCGACAACATAGCCACTTCATGTTCGATCTTCTCGAACTTGTCCGACGGTGCGGCACCCACCCTGAGGGACGGACTATCGGGTCGCACCAGGCCAGGAAAGGCTGTTTCGATTTCGAGATTGCGCGCACGAAGCGCGTCATATTCTGCATCGCTGATGCTTGGTTTGTCTTCCTGGTGATAGCGTTGGTCATGCTCCGCTATAACCAGTGCCAGCTCTTCAAGTTCCTTTGCAGCGTCTGCTTCGCTGAGCGAAGACACATTCTTGGCCTTCTTGGCAGCCATCAATGCGCGCCTTCAATCAGCTGATCGGCTGCTGCCCGGGCTTCCTGGGTGATTTTGGCACCCGACAGCATGCGCGCGATTTCCTCGCGTCGCGACCCATCGTCCAAGGGCTCCACGCGGGTGACCACCGGCGCCGACTTCGTCGTCTCACCGTTTCCGCCTTTGCTGATGAGGAAATGTTTGCCCGCACGCGCTGCGACCTGAGGAGAGTGTGTCACCACAAGCACCTGCAGCGACTTCGCTAGTTCAGCGAGGCGCTTACCGACCGCCTCAGCCACGGCACCACCGACGCCAGCGTCGACCTCATCAAATATCAGAGTTGTCGCTGAGCTCGTCGATGCCAGAGACACTTTCAGCGCCAGAATAAAGCGGGACAGTTCCCCGCCCGATGCAATTTTGATGAGCGGGCCCAAGGGGGCACCGGGATTGGTGGAGATAAGGAATGCGACCTTATCGATTCCGTCGGGACCAGCTTTTTCAAGCTCAACTTGGGTGACCTGCGTGCGGAAAGTTGCTTTGTCCAGTTTGAGAGGTATCAACTCCTTTGCAACAGACTTGTCCAAGCGCATTGCGGCCTTCAGGCGCCCATCAGACAACGCTCCCGCAGCGGCAGCATAGGACGCTTCGGCTTCTGCGAGTGCCGTCTCCAATTCGGCTGTTCGAGTCTCACCTGCCTCAATACCGTCCAGTTCGGATCTCATTCGGCTTGCGAGCTCTGGTAAGGCATCAACGGACACATCATATTTTCGAGCCGCAGCGCGCAACGCAAACAAACGTGTCTCCGCCGCGTCCAAACGATTGGGGTCAAACTCAAGCGTGCGCACAGCTTCCGCCAATTGATCCCGCGCATCAGCGGCTTCATTCAACGTGCGGTCAAGGGCGGCGATCACACCGTCAAGACGTCCCGCCGCTTGTTCTTTGGCGCGTTCAAGCCTGCGAAGCGCGAGGTTGATGCGTGCTTCGAGCCCCTTGTCTCCTGACAATGCTGCCTCAGCCTCCACAACATCATCTGCAATCTTTTCGGAGTTCATCATCAGCGTCCGCTCCGCCGCCAGACGCTCTTCTTCCCCTTCTTCCGGGCTCAGCTCGTCCAACTCAGCAACTGCATGGCTCAGGAAATCCTGATCTGCAGCCGCTTTTGCAAGAGCTGCCCGATGCGCATCAAGCGCTGCCCGCGCCTCTGTCAGGCGAGTCCAAGCTTCACGGACCATGCGTAGGGGCCGGTCCAAACCGCCATAAGCATCCAAGAGCGACCGATGGCTCGCTTCATCCAGCAACCCACGCTCGTCATGTTGGCCGTGAACCTCAATCAACGCTTCGCCGATGGTTCGCAGCAATCCGACACTCACCAGCTGATCATTGACAAAGGCCCGCGTTCGTCCGTCTTTGGTCTGCACCCGCCGCAAAATAATGCCTTCATCGGCTTCGATATCATTCTCTGCCAAAAGGTCAAAGGCGGGGTGCTTTGGCTCAAGGTCGAAGACGGCGGTGACGGACCCTTTGTCAGCGCCTTGGGCAACTAAGCCGCCATCCGCGCGCGCGCCGGTTGCCAAGCCCAAGGCGTCCAACAAAATGGATTTGCCCGCACCAGTCTCCCCGGTAAGCGTACAGAGACCGCTCTCCAGGGGAAGGTCGAGTTTGTCGATCAGAACGATGTCACGAATTGAAAGCGCGGAAAGCATGAGCGCTCCTAGAAAACAGAATTCCAGGCTCTGCTGATCCAGGAGTCTTGGTTTTCTCTGGGTTCAAGATCGTTCCCTGCCAGCAACGCATAACTGTCTTCGTACCAGTCGCTCCCGGGGAAATTGTGTCCGAGAATTGCTGCTGCTGTCTGCGCCTCGGTCACCACACCCAAGGACAGATAAGATTCAGTCAACCTGTGCAGTGCCTCGGGCACATGCGTGGTCGTTTGAAAAGAAACAATCACCGACCGAAACCGATTGATGGCAGCCACATAGGATTGCTGGTTGAGATAGTAACGCCCGATTTCCATCTCCTTGCCGGCGAGGTGATCGACGGTGAGGTCAATCTTTAACCGGGCATCTCTGGCATATTCAGTTTCGGGAAAACGACGAACAACTTCCGACAATGTCGCAAGCGCATTTTGCGTCATCCCCTGATCGCGACCCACATCTGAGATCTGTTCATAGTAGCTGATGCCGGTCAGGTAATAGGCATACGCAGCGTCCTTGTTCCCGGGGTGTAAGGCAATAAATCGCTGGGCACTCAGGATCGCTGAATCATAATCATTTGTCTGATAGTAACAGTAAGACGCCATGAGCATTGCCCGACGCGCCCATTGAGAATAGGGGTGTTGGCGTTCAACTTCATCAAACTCGGCCGCCGCCTGGCGGAAACGGTTCTGTTCAAGCAAGCTCAACGCTTTGTTGTAGATCTGCTCAACGGGCCGCTCGTCATAAACGATCTCAGCGTCCTCATCGCCGGAACACGCGCCAAGCAGAAGAGCGGCCGCAAAAACAATCGCCAACGGTCCCTGCCTAAATCTTTCTACCCATTTAGGCCCAAATCCCGTCACACTGCCTCTACTCATCAAGCCATCGCTCCTGCACATGCCGCATCGCCGGAAGACCCCGGAAAAGGCACTATATCAATCCCTGGCGGGATACCATAGAGGGCGAGAAGCGTATCAGGCGACAAAAAAGCCCACTTGGCCGCGCCGAAGCCGGTCAATTTTCTGAAATTGGGGCTTTAACGAAGCCAGGGCTCAGTCAGCAGAGGCCATCATGGCCGGGACGTCCGCCGTTCCATCCACGGTTTCATTGCAGGTGACATATTCCCAGGAATCAGGATTGGCAAAAAGAGCATGGAGCACGTGATTGTTAAACGCATGCCCAGCCCGACTTGCCTTATAGCATCCCAGTATAGGAGCGCCGGCCAACGCCAGGTCACCAACCGCATCCAAAGTCTTGTGGCGAACAAATTCGTCAGGAGACCGAAGGCCACCATCGTTAAGAACCTCGTCGCCATCCAGGACCACAGCATTATCAAGGGTCGCCCCCTTAGCCAGTCCGAGAGACCGGAGCATTTCAACATCTTTCAAAAAGCCAAATGTCCGCGACCGTGACAGCTCTCGGCGGAAGCTTTCTGGAGAGATGGTCAGGGCCAAATCCTGCTTCCCGATAACCTGGTTATCGAAATCGATGCTGAGCTCAATGCGCAGACCATCGTCGCACGGATGCATTGTTCCATGGCGCAGCCCATCCTCTACCGAGATCGGCTCCAGCACGCGGATAAACCGCCGCGGCGCTCCAAGCGTCCGCCGACCTGCTTGGTCAAGCAGCGCTATAAAGGCATCTGAACTACCATCCATCACCGGCACTTCTTCGGCATCTACCTCAACCAACAGATTGTCGATCTGGAAGGCCGAAACCGCCGCCATAAGATGCTCAATTGTTGCGACTTTCGTTCCAGCCGCATTTCCAATTGTTGTGCACATGGTCGCGTCTGTGACCGAGTCATACCGCGCCGGAATGTCTGTAACGGACCGATCTCTTGTTTCAAGGTCCGTGCGCCGGAAGACAATGCCCGTGTTGGCCTCAGCAGGGCTCAACACAAGACGCACAAGCGTACCCTTATGGAGCCCGACACCATCCATCGTGATCGATCTGGCAATGGTCGTTTGCCGCAGCACATCGCTATCAACAGCGGCACTGTCGTTGGAATGCGCTAATCGCAGATTGTTGGAAGTAGATCCGCCGCCGGTGTTCACCGGTTCCGCAAACGTGTCGTGGTCAGTATTCCGCACTGTCCGTTCCCCATTTACCGCCCAAACAAACTGACGTTTCGGCGGCGCGCCCCAATTCTGTCGGGCAGCCATCTGAATTCTGCACGCCTCTCCCCCAGAGACGCATCAACGACCAGTCCATATGGATTGGTGCAAGAATGTTTCTAACAAAAGGCGCGAACCTTTCTCAAATAACTCTTTCTTACAGTTTGTTACGTATCCGAAGAGAACATAAGCATATGAAATAATTAAAGAAAAAGGGCCGCGCAACCGCACGGCCCCAACATTGTTTCACGGCCCAGCCTAGGCGCGTCAGTTCGCCTGGCGCCGCAGGAAGGTTGGGATCTCCAACTGATCTTCCTCGAACGAGGATGCGACCATCCCATCCTCTGGCTTCGGCTGCGGCGTGGCTTCCTTTTGTCCTGCGGCTTGAGCCGGTCGGGCTGGTGCGGGAGCTGCCTGCTGGGGCGCGGGCTGAGCCGGAGCCACCTGCGCTGGCTGCACTGCCTCGGGAGGAACAATGGGCGCTTGGCGCGGTTCAGGGGCAGCCTTCGTCCGCCCTGTCAATCGCTCAAACAAGGACGGTCCCCGCGCAGGTGCTGCTTGCCTCGCGACAGGCTCCGGACGAGCGCCGAGGAAAGACGGCAACTCGCTTGACCGCGCTTCGACCCGATTAAGGCCCGCTGGAATAAAGGGCCGGTTCGGCTCAGCTTCCGCCGACAGGCTTGCCTGGGCGGGCTCTGGATCCGCTACCGGTTCCTGTTTGGGAATAATGACCTCAGCCTCATAGGCGGCCGGATCGAAATCGGCTGGCAGCGGCGTCTCAAGCGCCAGCTCTGCCTCGGCCTGCACAGTTGCCGGTTGTGGCGCCTCCACAGACGGTGCGCCAGCAGTCACTTCAGCTGGAGCTTCTTCCTCGACCTGCATTTCGTCGCCCGACATGCGCCGTCCTGGACGCAGCATGGTAACCTTTTCCGTTTCTGGGACCGGTTGTTCTGCCTGTTCTACGTCAATACCGGTTGCCACAACCGATACACGCATGCGGCCGTCGAGCGAAGAGTCAAAGGTCGAACCCACAATGATGTTCGCATCTGGATCAACCTCTGACCGGATCCGATTGGCAGCTTCATCAACTTCGTACAAGGTGAGGTCCATACCACCGGTAATGTTGATGAGAACGCCCCGCGCCCCTTTCATCGACACTTCGTCGAGCAGTGGATTGGAGATAGCAGCTTCAGCGGCTTCAACCGCCCGCTTCTCGCCTTCCGCTTCGCCTGTGCCCATCATGGCTTTGCCCATTTCGTTCATCACTGTGCGAACGTCAGCAAAGTCCAGATTGATGAGGCCGGGCTTGACCATCAGGTCGGTAATACCCGCCACACCAGAATGCAGAACCTCATCAGCCATTGAGAAGGCTTCTGCAAAGGTCGTTCTTTCATTGGCGATACGGAACAGGTTCTGGTTGGGGATAATGATGAGCGTATCAACGAACTGGGAAAGTTCCTTGATCCCCTCTTCCGCCAGGCGCGCCCGGCGAGCGCCCTCAAACTGGAACGGCTTCGTGACAACGCCAACCGTCAGAATGCCTTTTTCCCGGGCCGTTCGGGCAATCACCGGCGCGCCGCCCGTCCCCGTACCACCGCCCATGCCGGCCGTAATAAAGACCATGTGGCTGTCTTCAAGGCTCTCAGAAATCTCGCCCAACGCCTCTTCAGCCGCCGCACAGCCGACTTCAGGGCGCGATCCTGCGCCAAGGCCTTGAGTAATCGCAGCGCCCAGCTGAATTCTGCGCTCTGCCGATGACATGGTCAGAGACTGGGCGTCCGTGTTTGCCACTACGAACTCAACGCCTTCGAGTCCGGAATCGATCATGTTGTTGACCGCATTGCCGCCAGCGCCGCCGACGCCAAATACAGTAATACGCGGTTTCAGTTCAGTTGCCTGTGGAACCGTCAGATTGATGCTCATGTAAGCCTCCTAGGAGCAAATCGTGGGTCGTAATCGAGGTCGAAGAAACGGGCTTACTCCTGGCCCATCTCTGGTGGAGCGGAATGCTCCGTGTCGTGCACTGGTCAATTGCCGCATCTTCCAGTGCACCGATGATCGACCTCGCCGTCAAAGTCGGCTTCAACAACACAGAACCTGTGGTCGCATTGCCAAGCCCGATCATCAAAAGTTCTCCTTCAACCACCGCCCAATGCGCCGCCATTGACCGGTGTTTTCAGGAACGTCCAAAGCTGGGTCCGAATTAATCGTGAGTGGAGCCAACTGAGAATAGGATGCAAGGCCCGCGGCGGCTGAGAATGCCGGCCCGCCTGTTGCCTCTGCCAAGCCCATATATCGGACGGGTTGTCCGACACGGACTTTTTTATTGAGTATACGCGCCGTGTGCTCGCGAGCACCGCTGAGCTGCGCGCCACCGCCGGTCAGGACAACGCGCTGTCCCGCCACGCGATCGAAGCCGCTTTTGGCAAGCCGATCCCGCACAAGTTCTAGCGTCTCTTCCAGCCGGGGCTGAATAATGCCCGTGAGAATAGACCGCGGAATATGATTGGCCGACGAGTGATCTGTCTCACCAACCTGCGGCACATCGATCAGTTCTCGTTCATCCGAAGGACTCGCAAGCGCAGAACCATAAAGCGTCTTCATGCGTTCTGCGTGCGCAATCGGAGTTGAGAGCCCGCGCGCAATGTCATTGGTAATATGCTGACCGCCAACAGGGATCGCGTCGCAATAGACCATCTGACCTTCAAAGAAGACGGCCAAGGAAGTCGTTCCGCCGCCCATGTCGATTACGGTGACGCCTAAATCCATTTCATCTTCAACGAGGGCCGCAAGGCCACTTGCATAAGGAGCGGCCACCATACCTGCCACATTCAGATGACATCGTTGGATGCAGAGCTCGAGATTGCGCACCGGTCCGTGCTGAACACTGACCATGTGGAGTTCTACGCCAGCCTTTTCGCCGAACATGCCGCGCGGATCTCGAATGCCGCGATTGTCATCAACCGAATAATTGATCGGAATGGCGTGCAAGACATCGCGACCTTCTGGCATGTATTTGCTTTGCCCAAAGGCGACGAGACGGCTCAGGTCATCATCTTGAACCTCGCGAGACGGGATCGGTGCCTGAACCGCAATGGTCTGACTTTTCGGTTCTCCGCAGGCGACCGTCACAAGGACATCGCGCACCGTGGCACCTGCCATGCGTTCAGCCGCGTCAACCGCCACACGGATGGCTTCTTCTGCAGCATCCATGTCGACAATCGCGCCACCGCGCACGCCGCGTGATACCTGATGGCCAATCCCGATGATCCGCATCGGCGAAAGGCCATTGGCGAGTTTGCCGGGCTCTATCTTAGCGATGAAGCACGCGATCTTGCTGGAGCCAACATCAAGGGCCGCAACAATCCCCGGCCGTCCCGCACTGATAGGCTTACCCTGTAATCCTTTTGCGCCAAGCCCCATGTTCATGTGTCATCCCCTTGTGAGGGACGACCCCAGCCTTGGGTAACCGCATCGCGCCGCGCCGCAGCATCTGGGCTTAAGCGCACGGTGAACCGGTCTGGCAGACGCACATCAATCGCTTCGATGTCCCGCGCCAACACCCGTTGAGCCTCATCAATCGCGACAAGTTCTGCCAATGCCTCGCTCACGCCGACTTCCGGCAAGAGAACATCAACACCATTTTCCAACCGCAGGTTCCACCGACGATCGCCAACGCGGACGTAGGCCCGCACACGTGCCTGGAGTTCTGGCCAAGCAGCAACTATTTGGGTGAACTTTTGAGCCTCGCGGGCGGCACCATGACCCACAACCAGGGGAAGATGGCCATACCCTTCAACACCGTCTTCTGTGATGGGGCGACCTTGAGCATCAATCACCGCCAAGCGCCCGCCGCGCTGCCAAACAGCGAAGGGACGGCGTTCCACCAATTCAACATGAACCCGGTCCGGCAGAATCCGCGTCACGGTTGCATCCGCAATCCAGTCCAGACGCAGCAAGTTTTCGCGCGCATTCTCAAGATCAACGCTGAAAATGACCTGACCCTGCTTCACCTCTAAGGCCGCGAGCACATCCGCGCGGGTCGTTCGTTCGCGACCGGCAACCGTTACCTCATCGACGCCAAAACCGATCCAAGCCACAGAAGCACCGGCCTGATCAGCGACATAAGCACCAGCAGCCGTGATGTGTCCACCGACCGCCAGGCCATAGAGAGCTGCCGCACCGACAAAGCCCGCACTCGCAACACCCACCAAAGATTTGGGCAAGCGCCCTTCGCGAATCGCCTCTATCACACGTGAAACCCGGCTGGGCGGCCGCTGCCCCCGACGGCCAAAGGATTTGCCGGATTTGGCGCGGCGGCGCCCCGGCGCAACCGTGCTTGCACGCCGCGTGGCCTTCGCGCCGCGCCCGGAAGCGGACCTCGAACCGGAGGCAGAACGGCGCGGCGCAGCTTTGCGCGCAGGCCTTTTCTGTTCCTTTACCGATCGCATGACGCGTCCTCCACCATCCAACGGACAAGCGCGCCATATGACATGCCTTCATACGCCGCGAGTTCGGGAACAAGCGACGTCGGCGTCATGCCGGGCTGCGTATTGACCTCCAACAGAACGAGTTCCCCTTTCTTGTCATCGAAACGGAAATCCGACCTGGTTACCCCCCGGCAACCAAGCGAATCATGTGCCGCATGTGTCACGTCCTGAACCTGATTCTTTATATCCGAAGTGATTCGGGCAGGCACTACGTGAACCGACCCACCATCCGAATATTTTGCGTCATAGTCGTAGAAAGCTGTGTTTGCAGTGATCTCTGTGACATTTAAGACTCGGTTTCCGATCACCGCGCAGGTGAGTTCCATACCTGGAATGTAGCGTTCCGCCATGACCACATCACCGAGATCCCACTTGGGCGAGGAGAGTTCAACCGGAGGCCGATTTTCTCCTTCACGCACGATGAACACACCCACACTCGAACCCTGGTTATGTGGCTTGATCACGTAGGGCGTATCCATGACATGGCCCCGAGCGGCTTCTTCACGACTGACAAGTTTGCTCTCAGCGACAGGAAGACCGGCAGCCCGAAAGACGAGCTTTGACTGTTCCTTATCCATGGCCACAGCAGAGGCGCGAACGCCGGAATGGGTGTAAGGAATCCCAAGCACCTCCAGCAGCCCCTGAACACACCCGTCTTCGCCCCACCGACCATGGAGCGCATTGAAGACCGCATCAGGCTTGACCTTAAGCAATTGCTCTGCCAAATCGCGTCCGGCATCAATCTCGGTGACCTCAAACCCTTCTTCGCGAAGCGCCGCAGCGCAATCGCGGCCCGACACGAGGCTCACGTCACGTTCCGGCGACCAGCCACCCTTGATGACAGCGATATGTTTAAAGTCGCTCATGAAGAAGCCTCTTCCAGCGTCAATCCAATCCGCCGGATTTCCCAATCAAGCGTCACGCCGCTTGTCTCTTTGACCCGCGCACGCACTTCTTCGCCGAGTTCTTCAATATCGCTGGCAGTTGCGTCGCCGGTATTGATGAGAAAATTGCAATGCTGCTCGCTCACTTGAGCACCGCCGCGCTTAAGGCCGCGGCATCCAGCCGCGTCAATCAACTGCCAGCTCTTATGACCTTCCGGGTTTTTGAACGTCGATCCGCCGGTCCGTGTTCGGATCGGCTGGCTTGTCTCCCGGCGTTCCGTGATCTCATTCATCCGGCGCTCAATCTCGTCTCGGTCGCCTGCGACTCCCTGAAACAAGGCACTCGTGAAATAGAGATCCGTCGGTGCGCTTGAATGGCGGTAGCTATATCCCATATCGGCAACCGAATAAGTGACCCGCTCCCCTGCCCGCGTCACTCCGTCTGCCTCAATCAGAACGTCCATCGTCTCTTTTTCGTAAGCGCCACCGTTCATTCTGAGCGCCCCCCCGATGGAACCCGGAATACCGCGAAAGAATTCCAGGCCGGCAATGCCTGCCTCCATTGCGGTACGGGCAACAGCCATATCAAGGGCGGCCGTCCCCGCACGCACGCGGTGGCCATCCAAAATCTCAATACCCATGAAGGGTTTGCCCATCCGGATCACCACACCAGCAATGCCGCCATCGCGCACCAACAGGTTGGATCCCACACCCACCACCGTGACGGGAACTTCAGCAGGACAGTCTTTGAGAAATGCCGCCAGATCGTCGACATCCGCCGGGCGAAACAAAACCTCCGCCGGTCCGCCGACGCGAAACCAGGTGAGCGGCGCCATAGGCGCATCGGGAATCAACTCGCCCCGCACACTCGGCAAACGATCAATGAGGTGATCGGCGACCATACTCATACGCTCCCACCCAGCTTCTCAAGGTCGCCCGCCAGCGCGTTTGCCCATTGGGTGATATTGCCCGCACCAAGGCACACAACCATGTCGCCCGGCTTGGCCAGCTCAGCAATCACGCCAGGAAGCGCCTCCGCATCTTCTAAAGCAAGCGCATGCTTGTGCCCGCGCTCCTGCAGACCCTGAACCATCGTGTCACGATTAATGCCCTCAATCGGCGCTTCGCCGGCCTCATAAACCGGCGACACAAGAACGGTATCCGCGTCATTGAAGCAGGAGCAGAATTCATCAAAGAGATCGCGAAGTCGCGTGTAGCGGTGAGGCTGAACCACGGCAATGATCCGGCCCTCGCTCGCAGACCGCGCCGCCTGCAGCACCGCAG
Organism: Parvibaculaceae bacterium; assembly: GCA_965267265.1. Classification (GTDB taxonomy): domain Bacteria; phylum Pseudomonadota; class Alphaproteobacteria; order Parvibaculales; family Parvibaculaceae; genus Mf105b01. The sequence goes on along the minus strand of OZ253944.1, from coordinate 2,905,558 downwards.
AAATCTCAACCGGGTGATGTCCATAATCGTCATAAATTTCTACGCCATTCCATGTCCCCGCATGGGAGAAACGGCGCTTCACTCCGCCGAAGCCTGAGAGCCCTTTGGCAATTGCGGCCGCCGACAGCCCCATACGATGCGCCACGGCAACGGCGGCGAGCGCATTGAGCATATTGTGATGACCCGGCATTGCGAGGCGAAGCCCGTCAATACTTGTGGTTTCCCCTGACTTCCGGTCTGTGAGCGTTACATCAAAAACAGTAACCGCCCCATCCATGCGGACGTTGGAGGCACGAACATCCGCCTGTGGACTGGTGCCATAGGTGACCAATGTCCGGTCGCTAACACGCCCCATCAAGGCCTGCACCTCCGGATGGTCGATACAGAGAACCGCAAGGCCGTAGAAAGGCACATTCTCAATGAACCTTACGAAGGCATCCCGAACACCATCGAAGCTGCCATAATGGTCCAGATGTTCCGGATCAATGTTGGTCACGACCGCAATCGTTGACGGCAGCTTGGTGAAGGTGCCGTCGCTTTCATCCGCCTCGACCACCATCCACTCACCTGCGCCGAGGCGCGCATTGGTGCCATAGGCATTGATGATGCCGCCGTTAATCACAGTGGGGTCGATATCACCTGCATCAAGGAGTGCAGCGACCAGGGACGTCGTTGTGGTCTTGCCATGGGTGCCGCCAATCGCGACACAGGATTTCAACCGCATCAGCTCAGCGAGCATTTCCGCGCGCCGCACCACGGGCAACATGCGCGCCCGCGCCTCGACAAGTTCCGGGTTATCCGCCTTGATCGCAGAGGAGACAACCAATGCCTGCGCATCGCCCAGATTTTCTGCGACCTGCCCCACCATCACTTTGATGCCAAGTTCGCGCAACCGCTTCACATTGGCGTTTTCAGCCGCGTCCGACCCCTGCACCGAATAGCCCAGATTGTGCATCACTTCGGCAATACCACTCATGCCGATGCCGCCAATACCGACAAAATGGATCACCCCCATATCAAGCGGTGCAGGTCTCATTCACTTTTCTCCTGGGGTTCATTCGTTCCCCCAGACCCACCATCAGCGGCCGAAAGACTCTTTTGACTTGCTGCCGGCGGCAGACTGCCCGTTGTTTTGCGCGCGACACGCTCAACCAGATCGGCGAGCGACTGAACCGCACGCGGCTTGCCTTCCGCCTTCGCGGCCACCGCCATGCTCGCAAGTTTTGCATCATCGGCAAAGAGCGAGGACAGAGTGTCTGCCACCTCCTCCGGCGTAAACCCATCCTGCTCAATCATCACGGACGCGCCTGCCTTAGACAGGATCTCCGCATTGGCCTTCTGATCCTGGTCAAGCGAGTGCGGCAATGGCACCAAAATGGACGGCCGCCCAATCACCGCAAGCTCACTTATCGTCGAGGCTCCTGCGCGGCCGATCACGAGATGAGACTTGGCGATAACACTCGGCATATCGTCGAAGAATGCTGAGAGGTTTGCCGAGATCGCCGCTTGCGCATATTTACGACCGACCCGGTCCAGGTCTTCCTCGCGACACTGTTGGGTGACCTCAAGACGTGCACGCATGTCAGCTGGAAGAAGAGCCAAAGCGTCAGGCACGATATCACTCATGACGCGAGCCCCTTGGCTGCCGCCAAAGATCAAAAGTCGAATGGGTCCCTCACCAACTTCTTCGAAAGGAACGTCAGCCTGATCCAGCACCGCATCGCGCACCGGGTTTCCGGTTACGTGTAACTTCGGCAGAGCGCGGGGCTTCAGATATTTCGGTGCAGGAAAAGTCGATGCAATCGCATGAACAAATGGGGCAACAGCTTTGTTCACCCGGCCTAGAACCGCATTTTGTTCATGAACGATTGTCGGCACGCGCCGCAGAATGGCTGCGAGCATGGGCGGCATGGTGGGATAGCCGCCAAACCCAACGACGACCGATGGTTTGGCCCGCGCCATGACGGCCAAAGACTGGCTGGTGCCATTGATGATCTTACCCAGCGACGCAAATATATTGGCCAGACCAGGTCCTTTTATTGTGGCAGCAGGCACAGAGAAAATATCGGCGCCTGGAAACAGGCGGTCAAAATGCTGTACGCGTTCATCAGTGATCAGCACGATCGAATGACCCCGCCGCTTGAGCTCCTGCGCCAGCGCTTGGCCGGGAAACAGGTGACCGCCGGTCCCTCCGGCCGCAATCATAACCGGGCCTGACAAAACGATGGACCCACCACTCATGCGTAAGCCCTCCATTCCGCCGGACGCGCACCTGCATGCACCCGCCGTCGGGTAAGCGACAGCAACATGCCCGTCGCTAATGCAAGCGCCAATAGAGACGAACCACCATAGGAGATGAACGGAAGTGTCATGCCCTTGGCCGGCATGAGGTTCAAATTGACCGCCAGGTTGACCAGCGCCTGCGCCCCGATCAACAGCGTCAAGCCAGAGACTGCCAATTGAACGAACAGATCTGTTTCTTCGAGCGCCCGCAAGAGCGTGCGTATAACGATAAAACTGAAAAGCCCAATAATGAGAACACCCGCCAGCACGCCGAACTCTTCCGCGGCGACCGCAAAGACAAAGTCAGTGTGGGCGTCTGGCAGAATGAGCTTCACAGCCCCCTCGCCGGGCCCTCGTCCCAACAAACCGCCGGCACGCACAGCTTCCATCGCCCGATCAATCTGATAGGTGTCACCCGACGCCGGGTCCATGAAACGATCCACCCGGCTCGCCACGTGAGGGACCAATTGGTAGGCAGCTATTGCGCCGCCAAGGCCCACAGCGCCCAGCCCAATGATCCAGAACCAGGAAATGCCGACCATAAACAAAAGACCACCAAACACGAGGGTCACAAGGGTCGCCTGTCCGAAATCCGGTTGCAGGATCAGGAGAGATACAAAAGCCATGTAGAGCACGAAGGCCAGTGTCATGCCCGGCATGCCCTTCGTGCGCGCACCCTCCGCGAACATCCAAGCGACAAGCACAACAAAGGCAGGTTTCACAAATTCCGACGGCTGCAATGTAAACTTGCCCAGCGGCAGCCAGCGGGTCGCGCCCTTGATCTCAGGTCCGATGAGAAGAGTAGCACCCATCAACAGGAGGCCACCGAAGAAGACGACAACCGCGAGGCGCCTCACCTGTTTGGTCGTAAAGAAGGATATCCCGAAAATCATAATCAGAGCCGGCACGAGAAATACCGCCTGCCGATACACAAAATGAAATGAGTCTAGGGATAACCTGTTCGCGACCGCAGGGCTGGCTGCCAAGGTCAGGATGATACCGAGCGCCACAAGCGCCAGAACGGCGACAACGGTCCAGCGATCGATGGTCCACCACCACTCCGACAAAGCGGATCGATTAGCACGGGAAAGACGGATCATGCGGCTTCCCCCCCATTGCCAATGGCTTTAAGCGCGGCGTGCACCATCTCGCGGAAGGCATCACCACGAACCTCAAAATTCTTGAACTGGTCAAACGACGCGCACGCCGGCGAGAGTAGAACAACAGCGGGTTTTCCTGAGCGAGCAGCGCTCACAGCGTCCCGAACCGCAGCGGCAACCGCAGCGTCAAGCGCACCGGCAAAGACATGCGCGACGTGATCGTTTAACTGGTCCCCAAACGCATCTGCCGCCTCACCGATCAGGTAGGCTTTTTCTATATTTGAAAAGAGCGGCGACAGAGACTCGATGCCACCCTCTTTTGGCACACCGCCAGCAATCCAAAAAATATCGTCGTAGGCACCTAATGCTTTGCCCGCCGCTTCCGCGTTGGTCGCTTTGCTATCATTCACAAACAACACACCATCGGACTCCGCGACAATCTCCATACGATGGGCAAGCCCGGGGAAAGATCGGAAAGAGTGCATAATCCGATCTGGCGCAAACCCAAGGGACCGTCCGACTGCATAAGCTGCTGCTGCGTTTTGCCAATTGTGTAGGCCGGCAAGTGTCTTCAACTCTTTGAAATCACCGATGCGATCTGTGTTGCCGGATCGGCTGTCATAAAGGACACCGTCGAGGACACAAACACCCCGGCTGAGTGACTTGCTTGTAGAAACAGGGATGAGCTGCGCGGTGCCCTTGCCGCACACGGCAGAACAGATCTCGGAGGTCAGGTCGTCGTCAATGCCGATGACCGCCACATCACCAGCCTCCTGAAGCTGGAACATCCGGGCCTTAACAGACGCGTAGCGTTCAAGTGTTCCATGTCGATCGATATGATCAGGTGTGACATTTAGAAGTACGCCAATGTCCGGGTGAAGCGTCGGCGCCAGATCAATCTGATAGGACGATACTTCGATCACATAAACCGTATCGGCGCGCGGCGGGTCTAGGTCAAACACAGACTTACCAATATTGCCGCCCACTTCGGCCCGTCGGCCGTTGGCCGTCACCATGTGCCCAATCAAAGCGGTTGTGGTCGACTTCCCATTGGTTCCCGTAATGCCGACGATCTTGGCATCTGGGTTGAGCGCACGCACTTCTTGTTGGAAGAGTTCCACGTCACCGAGCACAGGCACACCGGAACTTTGGGCGAGTTTCACTACCGGGTGAGGCTCCGGATGAGTAAGCGGAATGCCTGGCGCCAAAATGAGCGCCGCATACCCTTCTAAGCCTTGAGCGCAAGGGTCGGAGACTGTGAGGTTCTCCGCTTCCGCCTTGTCCCGCTGCGCCTCACCATCATCCCAGACGATCACTTGCGCACCACCTGCCACAAGCGCACGGGCGACTGAAAAGCCGGAGGCTCCCAGCCCGTAGACGGCGACCTTGCGGTCTTTATATGCGCGCGCAGCAATCACTCGTGAGCTACCTCAACTTCAAGGTGGAAAGGCCGATCATCGCGAGGACACCCGAAATGATCCAAAACCGAATAACGATTGTGGGTTCAGCCCACCCCTTTTTCTCAAAGTGGTGATGAAGCGGCGCCATCCGAAACACGCGCTTGCCTGTCAGCTTGAAGCTTGCCACCTGGACAATCACAGAGACCGCCTCCAGCACGAACAAGCCCCCGATAATGACAAGCACCAGTTCGTGTTTGGCGACGACGGCGATCGATCCGAGCGCACCACCCAATGCGAGCGATCCCGTGTCCCCCATAAAGACGGAGGCTGGCGGCGCGTTGTACCAAAGAAACCCGAGCCCTGCGCCAAGCAGCGCACCGCAGAACACCGCTAGTTCTCCTGTTCCTGGCACAAAGTGAATCTGCAGATAGTCCGAGAAGACGGCATTGCCGACGAGGTAAGAGATAAAACCAAAGCTTGCAGCCGCAATCATCACCGGCACAATCGCCAACCCATCAAGTCCGTCGGTGAGATTGACCGCATTCGACGCGCCGACAATCACGAAAACCCCAAAGAAGAAGAACACGCCACCCAGCGGGATGAGTAGATCTTTGAGGAAGGGAACCGCAACGGATGTTGCAAGTTCGGCGGGCGCAACGTTCAGCAGTGCATAAACAGCGATCCCTGCAATGATGGTTTCTAGTGCAAGCTTCAGACGGCCTGGCACACCATCGCTCGACGCTTTTGATACTTTCAGGTAATCGTCAGCGAACCCCACGGCCCCAAATCCAAGTGTGACCAACAGGACAATCCAAACATAAGCGTTGCTGAGATCTGCCCACAGCAACACTGATGGCACGAGGCCCAACAAAATCAGGAAGCCGCCCATGGTAGGTGTTCCTTTTTTTGTGAGCAAGTGGCCCTCAGGCCCGTCTTCACGTATGGGCTGCCCCTGAGACTGACGTGACCGAAGCGCGCGAATGACCGCAGGGCCGAATAGGAAAGAAACAAGAAGCGCAGTTACCGTCGCTCCGCCGGTCCTGAAGGTGATATATCGAAAGACATTCAGGCCTGGCACCTGGTCAGCAAATTGCACCAAAAAATCAAAAAGCATCTCTCATTCCCCTGCGCCTGACGGCGTATCGTGTTCGCTGTGGAGTGCGAGCAACCCATCCACAATCAGCCCCATTCGCGACCCGAGCGAGCCCTTGATCATCACCACATCACCGTCCCCTAACTGTGACACAAGCTGCTCAAGTAAGGCCTCAGACCCTTCCGTATATCCTGCCCTGCACGCTGTCGGCAGGGCTTCATATAAATTCCTCATCAAAGGACCACAGGCGAACACCTGATCAATCCCGGCTTCTGCAAGCGGCCCTACCAACCCTCTGTGCATGGGAGCCTCATCTTCGCCGAGCTCAAGCATGTCGCCCAGAACCGCGATACGGCGCCCTGGACGCTTAACCTCCGCCGAGCCAAGTGTTGCGATCGCAGCTCTCATTGAGGCTGGGTTGGCATTGTAGCTTTCATCCACCACGACAAATTGTCGGTCTTCTGCCTGCACAACGTGGCGCACACCCCGCCCCTTTGGCGCATGGAGCGTCGCTAGTGTCAGCGCTGCTTGGGCCATATCGGCGCCAAGAGCATGTACCGCGGCGAGAATGGCGAGCGAGTTCATTACATGATGCTCCCCGGGAACACCAATCTTGTAGGTGATCGCTTGACCGCAGATAGACGCCGACACACAGGAACAAGTTGGGTGCAATGCCAACTTCTCCAACCGCGCATCGGCCTTGTCTGATCTGCCAAACGAAATGATTTCTCCTGCGCCAGCAGCTTGCGCTCTAGAACGAAGCCGGTCGAAATGTGGATTGTCCGCGTTCAAGATTGCAGTGCCACCAGGTTTCAGCCCATCAAAAATTTCTGCTTTTGCGTCCGCAATACCTTCGACGCTGTCGAAATTCGCGAGATGAACGGGCTCAACTGTCGTGATGATGGCAACATCAGGCTGAACCATTTGGCTCAAAGGTGTGATCTCTCTGGCATGGTTCATACCGATCTCGAAAACACCCCACTCGGTGTCAGCAGGCACGCGGGCGAGCGTCAATGGCACGCCCCAATGATTATTATAGGAAGCAACGGATCCATGCGTCCGCCCCTGCGCCTCAAGGATCGCGCGCAAGGCATCCTTTGTGCTGGTCTTCCCAACACTGCCGGTAACAGCAACAATCTTCGCATCAGTCCTGGCCCGCGCCGCGCGACCGAGCGCCTGCAACCCGGCCATAGTGTCCTTGACAAGCAAAAGCCCCTCATCCGACACGCCCTCACACGGCTCAGCCACCATGGCAGCGGCAGCCCCTTTGGCCAGCGCATCTTTCACATGGGCATGACCATCGGAATTGTCCCCGACAAGCGCGACGAACAGATCGCCAATGTCAATTGTGCGCGTGTCAATAGAGACACCAAGAGCGGACCAGTCGCTTTTGACCTCACCCTCCGTAGCGATCGCTGCTTCCGACGATGTCCAAAGAGCTCTACTCATACTCTTGCTTCCCCGGCACTCACCGCCGCTGCAACTGCCTCATGGTCAGAAAATGGCAGCACCTCGCTCCCGACAATCTGACCGGTCTCATGTCCCTTACCCGCAACCACCAAGCAATCGCCTGCTTCCAGAAGCGAGACCGCCTCTGAAATCGCTTGCGCTCGGTCGCCAATTTCTTGCAAGCCCGATGCGCCGGCAAGAACGTCGCGACGGATGGCCGCCGCATCTTCCGATCGAGGATTGTCATCCGTTACGATGGTGATATCAGCGGATTGCGACGCAATTTTGCCCATTTGAGGGCGTTTGCCTTTGTCGCGGTCGCCACCGCAGCCAAAAACGACGACAAGCCGTCCGGCCACATGTGGGCGGACAGCTTCAAGAGCTGTTTCTAGAGCGTCGGGCGTGTGTGCATAGTCGATAAAGACCGTCGCGCCGTTGGAGAGATGCGCAACTTCTTCGAGGCGGCCTTTGGCACCTTTCAGATTCTCCAGCGCTCGGAATGTCTGCTCCGCATCGCCGCCGCAGCCGATCACAAGCCCGGCCGCAACAAGCGCGTTAGAGGCCTGGAATTGCCCGACAAGGGGAAGCATGACTTCGTAGTGAACACCGTCATGAACGATCTGGAGAACCTGGCCTCGTGGGCCAGGCTGCAACCCGGCGAGACATATGTCCCGCCCTTTGCGTCCAACGGCCACAATCGTATGGCCGCGGGCCCAGGAGACAGCTTCAAACTCCTGCGCAAAATCAGCATCGACATTGATCACGGCGATGCCGCCAGGTCCCATAACCTCACCAAACAGACGTAGCTTGGCGTAGAGATATTCGTCAAAATTCGCATGGTAGTCGAGATGGTCACGCGTGAGGTTGGTGAACCCGCTGGCGCTGACCCGAACACCATCCAGCCGATATTGGGCCAATCCATGGCTGGATGCTTCAAGTGCCAGGTGCGTCACACGGTCTTCGACCAGTTGCGCAAGCTCAGAGTGAAGGCGCACCGGATCGGGTGTCGTATGCGCCAGTGGCCGGACACCCTCAGGTCCAACGACACCCACCGTTCCAAGGCTTGCCGACCTCAATCCTAAGGACGCCCAGATTTCGCGAACAAAGGTTGCAACCGATGTCTTGCCGTTTGTCCCTGTTACTGCCGCCACAATGTCGGGCTGCACGCCATAAAACTGCGCGGCCAGGTCTGCAAGCCTGCGCCTTGGGTTCCGATCCACGATCAACGGTACATTGACGTCCGGCAAAGCGTCTTGCCCACACAGGACAGCAACAGCGCCCGCATCGATGGCAGCTGGAATAAATTGAGCGCCATCGGCCTGGACACCGGGAAGCGCAGCAAAAAGGAAGCCAGGCTTCACCTCGCGGCTATCTGCCGTAAGGCCCACAATATCGGTCGCACCCACCTCGCCGGGAAGCACATCCTTGGGGCCAACAAGCGCTCGGAGCTCCATCGTTTACTCCGCGGTCGCAAATGAAGCAGATTGAACGGGAGAGCTCCATGATTGAACTGGCCGAAGTCCCAAGATAGGCGCAATGCGTTGAACCACGCGCGCAGTCACGGGAGCCGCATTCCAACCAGCGGTCGCATATCCATATGTGTTCTCAGTGGCCTGCGGTTCATCGAACATGATCAGCATCGCATATTTCGGATCATTGGCGGGGAAAGCGCTGAGGAATGAGGTGAGCAGTGCATTGCGCGCATATCCGCCTGCGCGCGCCTTTTCTGCCGTGCCGGTCTTCCCCATGACAGGATAGCCGACAACATCCGCGCTACCTCCCGTACCGCGCTCAACCACCAGGCGATAAAGAGCGCGCATGGCATCACTGGTTTCAGGCGTCAGCACCTGCGGACGTGATGGTGCACGCTCGCGACGAAGAAATGTCGGCTGCACGCCGAACCCGCCATTCACCAACGTCGCGTTGGCACTTACCACCTGAAGCGGTGTCACCGACAGTCCGTGACCATAGGAAATGGTCATCGCGGATACATCTGTCCAATTGGCCGGAAGCAGCGGACGCCCCGACTCTGGCAATTCAATGTCGGTCCGGGTCAACAATCCCAATTCCTGAAGAAAGCTCCGATGCTGTTCACGGCCGAGTTCAAGCACCATCTTCGCGGTCCCGATATTCGACGAATGCATGAAGAGTTCCGGCACGCTCAGAAAGCGCTTCTGCGCGTGGTAATCGTTGATCGTGAACCGGGAGACACGGATGGGTTCACGCGCATCATATTGGGTTGACAGCTGAACACGCCCAGAGTTGAGGGCAGCAGCAACGCTGAACGCCTTGAAGGTGGAGCCCATTTCATAAACGCCCAACGTTGCGGCATTGAAACGCGCGCGGTCAGAAGCAGATCCGGGATCATTTGCATCAAAGTCTGGTAGGGACGCCATAGCAATGACCTCCCCTGTGGAAACATCGAGAACGATCCCGGTTGCGCCGATGGCGCTGAACTCGGCCATTGCGGTCTGCAACTCCATCTGCAGAGCATGTTGGACGCGCAGATCTAAAGACAGCACCAGCGGTTCGCCACTAACCTCGCTTGACCGGTCGATATAATGTTCGATCCCGGCAATTCCTTGATTGTCGATATCGACACCGCCCAGCACATGGGCCGCCACCCGACCATTCGGGTAGACACGTTTTTGCTCGCGCTGAAATGCCAGTCCCGGCTGACCCAGATTGTGAACGGCGACCTGTTCACGCGGAGTCATATCCCGCCTGAGCCAAACGAAGGCACGGTTGCTTGACAGTTTTGCCTCAACCGAAGCCTGATCCAAATCCGGCAGCGCCTGCGCCAATAAACGTGCAGTCTCCTGCGGATCCATCACCTTACGAGCATCAGCATACAAGGACGCTGTGATGATGTCGGTCGCCATGACCTCGCCATTGCGATCGACAATATCCCGTCTCTGTTGAGGTCCGGTCTCCTCAGTTGCCGCCACCAGACGTTGATCGTCAGCGCCGGGCGCCATGCCGAGCATGACGAGGCGCCCTGTTACGACAGCAAACGCCATAGCAAAGAGAGCGACGGTTAAAAGAATTCGGCGGCGGCCACTATTAAGACGCGCGGTGTCTTGCGTGTTGTGGTCGCGTGGTGCCGCAAACCGCGGACGCGCGATTAGGTCATGCCCCAAACGAGGAGCGCTTGCGTCGGCCTGGCCTTGTTTTGACAGGCCTACCATCAGCGCACCTGCGAACCGGAGTGCGGGACAGCACCCGCATAGCCGCCAAGGGCACGCTGTCCGTTTGGCCCAAAAAGGTCTTCCTCTCGCGGGGGCATGGGCAGGTCTTCGAACGTGGCGATCTGCGCCGCGGTGAGGGGCGCCAGGTCCAGATGGCGCTCCGCCAATAGCTGCAGACGTTCCGGCTGTGTCAGATAACTCCACTCCGCGCGCAGAATGCGCACAGCGTCTTGTTCGTTGACAATTTCCTGAGCCAACTCGGCCTTAATCCGTTCCTGCTCTTCCACTTTGTATTTCAGATTGTAAAGGCCGATCGAAACGGCCACGACAAGCACGACGGAGAGAACATTGAGCAAACGCATCATGACAAATCTCCCTGCAAGGCAGCGAAACGCCTCATACCGAGGGCGTCGGGATCAAACGGGAAAGCAGGCGCAGCGGTTCGCTCAGCCCCGCGGAGCCGCGCAGACCGCGACCGAGGATTGACCTCAATCTCAGACTTACTCGCTTTCAGCGCACCACGAGTCACCGGCTCAAACGAGGCGGCAAGACTATCCTGCGCTTCTGGCAAATGCCGCGATGGACGTCCGCCTTTCCCGGTTCTCTCCGTGAGAAATTTTTTCACCAGCCGGTCTTCAAGCGAATGAAAGGCGACGACAGCCAAGCGCCCACCTGCGTCCAGCAGCTTCTCCGCCGCGGCAAGTCCACGAGCCAGCTCGCCCAGCTCATCATTGATGAAGATGCGCAGCGCCTGAAAGGTACGCGTCGCAGGATGCACTTTTTCAGCGCGCACACGCGGGCCCATCACGTCAGATATCAGTTCGGCCAACTCCGCGGTTGTCTCAAACTTCTTCTCAAGCCGCCCCTGAACGATTGCCTTCGCAATGGCGCGGGAGCGTTTTTCTTCCCCATAGATCCAGATGATCGACGCAATGTCAGCTTCGTCGAACTCATTGACAACATCGGCGGCGGACACACCTTCGCGCGCCATGCGCATATCAAGAGGTCCGTCACTTTGAAAAGAAAAGCCACGCTCAGCCTGATCAAGCTGCATGGAGGAGACGCCCACATCAAGGGCGACGCCATCAACCCCGGTGCGAGCACGTTCCTGAAGGACGGGTGCGATGAGCGCCGCCATATCCCCAAAGCAGCCTTGGATCAGCGTGAGGCGACCGTCAAACTCCCGCTCCATCTCCCGACCCCGGTCAATCGCCGTCGGATCGCGGTCCACGGCAAGGACCGTGCAATCCGCCGCCGTCAAGAGTGCGCGGGTATACCCCCCAGCGCCGAAGGTTCCGTCCACATAAAGAGCGCCATCTTTGGGCGCGAGCACATCCAGCACTTCAGCCAGCATCACCGGAAAATGGGGAGAAACTGCCGGTGCCTGCGTCACGAACCACCCCCAGCAACAGAGGATGATCCCGGCGGGGCGTGCGGGCTTTTTAACAAGCCACCGTGATCGCTTGCTTCCGCCATGGCTTCCGCAAGATAGGCCTCATAAGCCTTTGGTTCCCAAAGTTGAAACTTGTTGCCGAGCCCAACAAAGGTCACGTGGTCCGTGATCCCAGCCTTTGACGTGAGCATCTCAGGCAGGCTCACCCTTCCATCCGCATCAAACATGAGTTCGGCCGATTGAGCTTTGAGTAAATTCGCCAGCACGTTGCGCTCACGGGAGAACGGATCAAGCCGGCTCAACATCGTGTCGATCTCAGCCTCGAGATCAGGACCACCTCCCTCAATGCAGGGGTCGATAAGCGACGGAAAACAAATGATGCCGGCAAATTCCTGCGCCGCGGTCACCGAGCGGAACTTAGCCGGCACGGAGATGCGTCCCTTCGCATCAATCTTGTTTGTGAATGTTCCCCGGAACGACAACATGTCCCGCAAGTCCCCCGTACCCGAAACTTCAGAACGCGATCACCTGATCGGATTCAGTCCCGCGAATGAGGTCCGACCCTCCCAACATGGGCCGCATCTGGGTCGGCCTGCCTCAATCCCGGGACATCATGGGATACCATGGGATATTATGGGGGTCAACGGGATTGACCAGTTAAACCGTGGGTTTGCGCGGGGTTTTAACTTCTCATCACCGTACCTTATTCATCTGTCAACTTGAGAACAAAAAATGAACATTTGTCCAGGTCAGAAACGGCACCACGACATCTTGAGCTGCCACTCAAGCAACCACCACTGCTAGTGCTATGAGAACAAGGTCAGATGGCCTGTAAGCCGGGTTCTGTATCCCGAAATCCGAAGACTTCGACCGATGACCATTCATCTGGGACGACCGTTGCCGACCGCCTCATGCAACCAACCCGGATGGCGGTCCGGAAACTGACCTGACAACCCGAAAGCCGTCCACCATCCCTATTTGGTTTTGCTCCCGGTGGGGTTTACCGTGCCTGTCCTGTTGCCAGGACAGCGGTGCGCTCTTACCGCACCCTTTCACCCTTACCTGGACCGAAGTCGCCTAAGATCCGAGCGGTTTGCTTTCTGTGGCACTTTCCCTAAGGTCGCCCTCGCCGGGAGTTACCCGGCACCGTGCTTCCGTGGAGCCCGGACTTTCCTCTGTGAGCGAAGCCACAGCGGCCATCCGGCCATCTGACCAAGGTTAGAAATACGCCGGAAGGATCAGTTTGTCGAGCAAACCCACGTCAGCGAGCGTCGCGCAACAGACGCAGGGTGCCGACGGTCGAAAGGTCAGCAACACCATCCACCTGATCCGGGCGAAAGTGCCGCTGAAAAGCCGACACAACCTGCGCAGTCAAATCCCCAAACCAACCATCAACGGCGATGCCATAGCCATAGTCCGCGAGTTGAAACTGCAGTTCGGCAACGTGGTCGCCTCTGTCTCCCAGACCGATAACCGGCCCCTCCATCAACTCAACTGGAGGCACCCAATGCCCGACACCAGCGTCAGCAAGCAGACCCCAAGGGAACTTCTCTCCCGGGTCTGCCTTGCGGCCGGGCGCTACATCGGAGTGGGCGAGCACCCGCGCGGCCGAGATTTGATGCCGCGCTACAATATCAGCAGCAAGCGCGGTCACCACATCGATCTGCGTGTCTGGAAAGTCGGGATATCCAAACTCATGGCCCGCATTGACGATCTCAATGCCAATGGACCGGCTGTTTATGTCTGTGTCGCCCGCCCAGCTCGCGACCCCCGCGTGCCAGGCACGTCTTTCCTCGTCGACCATGGACACAATGCGTCCATCCTCAAAAACCAGATAGTGGGCACTCACCTGGGCCGCAGGATCACACAGGCGTTGCAACGCCCCTTCTCCAGTCTCCATGCCGGTATAATGCAAAAGCACCATGTCCGCGGGGCCACCAGCGCGCTCATTGTGATTGGGCGAGGGCTGGGACTGAATCTTATCGAGGATCGACATCAACAAAGGGCTCTTCTTTGCGCGCCTGGCGAATATTGACGATCAACACACCGATCAAAGACACCAGACCACCAAGGACCATTCTGATCGTCAACTCCTCCCCAAGCAACGTCACACCGAAGAAGACGGTAAAAATCGGCGCAAGAAGGGTAAGCGGTGCGGTCTGCGATACTTCATACCGCTGGAGCAGATAGTAGATACCTGCATGCCCCACGAGGCTGGACGCAAACGCGACATAGAAGATGCCGGACCAGGCAAGCAGGCTCGCACTCTCAATGATCTCCAGATGATTGCTCTCCACCGCAAACGAAGCACCGAGCAAAAAGGGCGCAGCGATGAGGGCCACCCAGGCCTGAAGCTCAAACACGCCAACATCTTTGATCTGACGCTGGAAGATCGTTCCGATTGATCCCACAAAGGCCGACGCGGCGACCAGCAGAATGCCGGTCAAGAAGCCAAACATAGCCGGATCAAAACTCATGATCATGACACCGCCAAAAGCCATGGAGATGCCGAGCCATCGCCGCCAGTAAATCTGTTCCTTCAGGAAGAGCACAGACATGATGGCCGAGATCGGCACAGCCAACTGGGTCACGATGGCGACCACCGAGGCATCGGCGGCGGCCAGCCCCAGAAAGAAAAAGCCAAAACCAAGGGGTCCGGCGCAGAGCGATATGATGATGACATCCCGCATCCGCCCTTTGAGAATGCGCAAGAAAGGAAACAGCACCAAAACGATCAGCGCAAAACGAATGCCGGCAAAGAGAAACGGCGGAAAATGCTCTAGGCTCACCTTGCCCGCGACCAGAGCGAAACCCCAGATAAGGTTAATCAGAACCATAAAGGCCGTGTGTTCACGGGTCATCTGAAACCCGCCCGTGCCTGTTCAAAAAAAGGAAAGCCGACTGAGTGTATCCTGCTTGGCTGGAGGATCGGTTGGCTTTGGTTATGTTGTTTTTTTTATCCACCCGATTGTCCATTCTTAGTCGCTACAGGTTTCGGTCTTTTGCAATCCGCTCATAAGCGGTGTTGATCGATTTGAGTTTCTCTTCAGCAAGATGGTGAAACTCTTCCGGCACACCACGTGCGATCATCATGTCCGGGTGGTTTTCTCGCACGAGACGTTTATAAGCCGTCTTGAGTTCGTCATCGGAAACATCCGCCGAAATACCGAGGATGAGGAACGGGTCTTCGACGTCAGGTCCTAAATGACTGGCTTTGATGCGCGCATATTCAAGCTCTGAGAAGCCGAATATGTCCGCCACCTGTTGCAGGAATTGAAGCTCACCATCGTGGATCACATTATCGGCTTTGGCGATATGAAAGAGACCATCCAACACATCTTCCAAAACACCTGGCTTCTCCCGATATATGTCGGCCACCTGCGTGGCATACGCTTCAAACCCGGCGACATCCTTCTGTGCGATGCCATAAATCCGCGAAACGTTCTTTTTCTCGGCGTCCGGGACCTGAAGAATATCTTCAAAGGCTTTCACCTCTGATGGGTCGACCACACCGTCGGCCTTGGCCATCTTCGCTGACAGCCCAATGAGTGCAACTGTGAACACCACCTCGTCGTCGCGCAAATTGCGATCAACGGCAAAGTGTCCTGCGACAGCCCCTGCAAGCGCCCCAATCGGCCCGCCAACAGCAAGCCCCGCCGCTGCCCCGGCTAATTTTCCCCAAATCGACATGGCGCGCACCATAATGCGAATTCCCCTAGGATGCGAACACCTTTTCTTTGTGCCACGGCATGTTTTCTAAAGGGCCAACTTATGGCAGGTTCCGCGCCATGAAAGAGCGTAAACGTTGGGACTTTTGGATCGACCGTGGGGGCACCTTCACGGACATCGTCGCTCGCACACCGACGGGTGAGCTGATCGCCCACAAGCTCCTGTCGGAAAACCCGGAGCAGTATCAAGACGCTGCCATTCAAGGCATACGAGACCTCTTAAACGTCTCCGCAGACGATCCGCTTTCCGCCGACCGGATTGACACCGTCAAAATGGGAACGACGGTCGCCACGAACGCACTGCTGGAGCGCAAGGGTGATCGCGTGCTCTTGCTTACAACAAAGGGGTTCGCCGACGCGTTGAAGATCGGCTACCAGAACAGACCTCATCTGTTCAAACTGAAGATCGACAAACCCTCGATGCTCTTCGAACAGGTTGCCGAAGTCACAGAGCGCATGTCGGCCGACGGTGAGATCTTGCACCCCCTCGATTTGAACGAGACGCGCGACGCACTTTTGCGCGCCTATAAGGACGGCATCCGGTCCGTCGCCATCTGCTTCATGCACGGATACCGATTTCATGATCATGAAATCCAAGCTGCCGACATTGCCCAGGAGATCGGCTTCACGCAGATATCGGTCAGCCATGATGTGAGTCCCCTGATGAAATTTGTGGGGCGGGGTGACACAACCGTTGTGGACGCCTACCTCTCCCCCATCCTGCGTCGATATGTGGATCAGGTTGCCAGTGAACTCAGCATGACCAAGGAGGCAGATCCCACCAAACTTCTCTTCATGCAAAGCTCAGGCGGTCTCACCGATGCCTCACTTTTCCAAGGCAAAGACGCCATCCTCTCCGGTCCTGCCGGTGGCGTGATAGGTGCCGTGGAAACGGCGGCGCTCGCGGGTTTCGACAAAATCATCGGCTTTGATATGGGCGGCACCTCCACCGATGTCTGCCATTATGACGGCACCCTGGAGCGGACCTTTGAAACGGAAGTCGCAGGCGTGCGGCTCCGCGCGCCCATGATGCAGATCCACACGGTGGCCGCTGGCGGCGGCTCGATTCTCACCTTCGATGGCGCCCGCCTCAGAGCCGGTCCCCATAGCGCCGGCGCCAATCCAGGGCCCGCAAGCTACCGCCGCGGCGGTCCGCTGACAGTTACGGATGCAAACGTTGCTTTGGGCAAGCTGATCCCCGACTTTTTTCCGAAAGTGTTTGGCCCCGAGGCCAACATGCCGCTCGACAAAACCGCGGCGCTGCGTGGGTTTCAGGAGCAAGCCTCAGATATTGAGGGTCAATCACCGGAAGAGATCGCCGACGGGTACCTGTCGATTGCCGTCGAGAACATGGCTCAAGCAATCAAGAAAATTTCGGTTCAACGGGGCTACGACGTCACCTCCTATGCGCTTGCCTGTTTTGGCGGCGCCGGGGGACAACATGCGTGTCTGGTGGCCGACGCCCTGGGCATGAAAAGCATCCACTTTCATCCCTTCTCCGGCATTCTCTCCGCTTACGGCATGGGACTGGCGAGCATCCGCGCCACGCGAGAAGAGGCCGTGGAAGAGCGGCTCGAACCGGCATTCTGGGAGACATTTGGCGAAATTGAAGAACGGCTTGCAACGGCAACCCGTCAGGAACTCGAAGAACAGGGGCTACGCCCAGAACAAATCGAGACGGTGACCCGATTGCACTTACGCTACGAGGGAACCGACACAGCGCTCATTCTCGATTATGACGCCGGCGACATGCGTCGATCCTTCGAGAAAGCCCACCAGCTTGAATTCGGCTTTTTTGACCAGGGCCGAACGATCATCGTGGAGGCAATGTCTGTGGAAGCCATCGGCAAAGACACCCGTGTCGATGAGACCCCACCCAGGCTTGCGGCGAGAGAGGATGAAGCCACGCCGCATCAGACAACGCGGTTCTTCTCACAAGGCACGTGGCACGACGCCCCGGTTTACATCAGGGAAGACCTGCGGCCGGGCGATCAGCTACCCGGCCCCTGCCTCATCATTGAACCGACTGCCACTATTGTTGTCGAAGAAGGATGGAGCGCAGCCATCACAGACCTGAACCATATGGTGTTGAAACGAGTATACGAACGTATGACACGCCCTGCGATCGGCACCCAAGCTGACCCGGTCATGCTCGAAATCTTCAACAACCTGTTCATGTCGATTGCCGAGCAGATGGGCTTCACGCTCCAGAAGACGGCCCATTCCGTCAACATCAAAGAACGGTTGGACTTCTCCTGCGCGGTGTTCGACCGGACGGGCGGCCTTGTCTCCAACGCCCCCCACATGCCGGTCCATCTGGGGTCGATGGGCACAAGTGTCAAAACAGTGATCGACCAAAACCCGGAGATGAAACCCGGTGACGTTTTTGTCCTGAATGCGCCCTATAATGGCGGTACTCACCTGCCTGACATTACTGTGGTTGCGCCAGTGTATGACGAGAGTCAGACCACACGTCTCTTCTATGTTGCGGCCAGAGGACACCATGCAGACATCGGCGGCATCGCGCCGGGGTCCATGCCCGCCTCATCGCGCAGCGTGGAGGAAGAAGGTGTTCTGATCGACAATTTCAAGCTCATGGACCGCGGCCACTTTCGCGAGGACGACCTGCGTGGCCTCCTGACGGAAGCGCCCTACCCGGCCCGCAATCCCGAGCAGAATATTGCCGACCTCCGCGCCAAAGCCGCAGCGTGCGAAAAAGGCGCACAGGAGTTGCGCAAGATGGTCGCGCAATATGGTCTCGACGTGGTGAACGCTTATATGGGCCACGTTCAGGACAACGCAGAAGAAAGCGTCCGGCGCATCATCGACAACCTCACGGACAGCACTTTTGAGCAACAGATGGATGATGGGTCTGTCATCAAGGTCGCCATCACCGTTGACAAAGACACAAGGTCGGCAATTGTCGACTTTACCGGCACCAGCGCCGTGAGACCCAACAATCTGAATGCGCCCTCATCGGTCTGCCGCGCGGCCGTCCTCTATGTTTTCCGCTGCATGGTGGATGATGACATCCCGCTGAACGATGGATGCCTGAAACCAATCACGCTCATTATCCCTGACGGCTCCATGTTGAGCCCCAGCTACCCGGCGGCAGTGGTTGGCGGCAATGTGGAGACCAGCCAGGCGATCACCGATGTGCTCTTTGGTGCCATGGGCGCCATGGCCGCCGCGCAAGGCACCATGAACAATCTCACTTTTGGAAATGGCACTCACCAGTACTACGAAACCATCTGTGGTGGCGCCGGTGCCGGGCCCTCTTTTGATGGCGCGGATGCGGTTCACACTCATATGACCAACTCCCGGCTGACCGACCCGGAAATTCTGGAATGGCGTTTTCCTGTGATCCTCGACGACTTCTCTATTCGCTCTGGCTCCGGCGGTTCAGGAAAGCACACAGGCGGTAACGGCGTGCACAGAGCCGTTCGGTTCCGCGAGCCCATGCACGTCTCCATTCTTTCCACCCATCGCCGGATCGCGCCTACCGGTCTCGCCGGTGGCAGCGACGCAACTCTGGGCCGCAACACGGTTTTACGGAGCGACGGAACCCGCGAAACCCTGGATAGCCTTGCTGAATGCGACGTGCAGGTTGGAGACACGATCATCATCGAAACGCCCGGCGGCGGCGGATATGGCAATGCGGCTAAGAACTCCTGACACGATGTGACAGGAGCCACAGCATATAGTCGGAGCTCAGGTATATCTGGGGGTGAGCAGAATGACCCACACAGGCGGCTGCCAATGCGGCGGAATTAGATATGAAGTGTCAGGCGATCTGGGCGACATTTATGTCTGCCATTGCACCGACTGCCAGGCGCAATCTTCGTCCGCTTTTGGCATCTCGGTTGGCGTTCGGTTAGAGGACCTCAATGTCACGAACGGAACACCTAGCACTTACTCTTGGGTCGGCGGCGGCGGTGCTGCAAAGAGAGGCGCTTTTTGCCCAGACTGTGGGACGCGCCTTTGGCACCTGTCGGGTGACGACGACGAAAGTCCCAGTATCAAGGGCGGCACGTTTGACCAGCCGGTAGACCTGACCAATGCCATCCACATCTGGACAGCATCCAAGCTGCCGGGAGTCATAGTTCCAGAAACCTGTCAGCAATTCCCTGGCGAGCCAGAGGAAGCCTAGCGGCGCCGCTTTGCTTTCCGCATCGCATTCCGGATTTCTTTAATCGCTGCTTTTTCTTGGTTCGTGACTTTCTCCAACGCCGCGGAGAAAGCGTCCGGATGAATGGTTCCCGCATGTTCCTTCAAATAGAGAAACGTCTTCTCTGGGTACGCATTGTAACATTCCCGCAGCGCCCACCCGATTCCTTTCTGGACGTAATAATCTTCATCCTCAAGCAGCGCAGTGATCATTTTAAGCGACCGCATCACTGGCGGGCATGTGTCGCGGAAGCGTGTGTAGAAGAAGAGGCCCACGACAGACTGACGGCGCTTCCACCGATCGGCATCCCCATTCCATGCCTGCAAAACAGGCCAAACGGTTTTGGGCTTCTGCTCCAACGCACGCGCGACATGGGCCGAAAGCGTATCCGACTGATCCCAACAATTGATGGTGTTGCACCAGTCCTGAATAAGCGGCCACAGAGCGTCGAACTCAAGCGCAGGCCCAAATTGTTCGAGGCTCAAGCCCGCCTGCATCTTGCTTTCATGGGTTTTGGCGTCATGCCAAATGTCCGTCCATACGGCTGCGAGCTCTTGAGCCGGAAGGTCGGAGAAAGAATATCCGCGTTTCGCAAGCTTGCGCTGTTCCGGCACCGTCAGGCCGAGCATCGGCATCTGTGCCTTCATGAAAAACGCGCGTTCCTTCGCTTTCGCTTTGGGCACGTCTTTCGCAGCCGCCTTTATGGCGCGTTCAACTTCGGATAGTGGTGACACCATCGACCTCACTCATCAGGGAGGCCCATGATGCCGCCGGCTTTCAGGAAAATCTATGGCCGATGCAGCGGCGCGCCATAGGGTTCCAATGGCAGGTCGAGGCCGTTACAGAGATAAGCCACGGTGTGATAGAACCCCGCCAGCATAATGAGTTCCAACACCTGCATCTCCTCAAATTCCGCCCTGAGTTCTGTCCAAAGGTCATCGTCTATGCGCGACGTTTGATGAAGTGTGTCCATGAGCTTCAGGATCAAAGCGTCGTGCGCATTCCACGGACCTTCTTCCGGCGCCTTGCTGGCCAGCGCCTCAATCTCCGCGTCAGTGAGCGAGACCCTGTCTTTAAAAAATGCCACGTGCACGCCCCACTCGTAGGCACAACCGGTTTGCGCACAGGTCCGGTCAATGGCAAGCTCGCGGTCCCGAAGCGACAAATGACCCTTGTCGAGAAGCCCCGCGCCCATGAACCGCGAAAACAAACGCGAGTCATTGGCAAGCGTGCGAAACAGCACCAGCGGATCAACGCCGGGCGGCATCAGCCGATCGAACTGTTTCTGGACTGCAGCGTCATATGGCGCGGTCGCTGGCGCAATACGGGGGGAGTTCGTCATTGGGTTTCTCCGGGTTACGTGCTACCAATTTAATAGCAAACAACATAGCGCTACTCTTTTAGTAGCGCAAGGAGACCAGAGACACTTTCTTGGCAAAAAAACAAAAGACACCCACGCCCGGCCGCCCGGTTCGAGGGTCGACGACCGGCAAGCCCATCATGGCGCTGCTGGATTTGTTGGGACAAAGATGGGCGCTGCGCATCCTTTGGGAACTGCGCGAGAGTGCGCTTACCTTCCGCGGCCTGCAGGACGCCTGCGACGGGGTGAGCCCCAGTGTTTTGAACAGCCGGTTGAAGGCGCTGAAGGAAGCGCGGTTTGTCGACGCCACCCCAGACGGGTATGCACTGACAGCGCTGGGCAAAGAGCTTCAGGAAAAGTTCGGCGGGCTCTATCAATGGTCGGAAAAATGGGCGTCGGAACTGTCCGGATAAATTCGTTTGCCACCGGCAATATTTTCGGTCATATGGCGCAACAAAATTGAGTGTGGGCTGACCACCGTGTACTCCACGCCCCGCCTGTAAGCGCTCGGCGATACCTGGAACTTTTAGATGGGCAAGAAACCAATTATCGGCTGGCGGGAGTGGGCCGCCTTCCCAGACCTAGGCGTTGATAAAATCAATGCGAAGATCGATACGGGTGCGCGCACCTCCGCCATTCATGCCTTCCATGTGCGTGAGGAAAGTGTTGGCGGCATCCCATACGTCTCCTTTTGCCTGCATCCTGTTCAACGGCGCAAAATACCCGAAATATTCTGCCGCGCGCTTATCGCCGACAAACGGGTTGTCACGAGCTCAAACGGTCAAAAACAAAACCGTATCGTGATCAAAACGCCCATGACGCTGGGTCAAAGGACGTGGCCTATCGAACTGACATTGACTGATAGAGATGAAATGACCTTCCGGCTGCTGATTGGCCGCGAAGCACTACGAAATCGCTTTCTAATAGATGCGTCAGGATCCTACCGCCTTGGAAAGCCGCCGCGTCGTGAGGAGCACTGAAATGAAACTCGCCCTGATGTGCCGCAATCCAGATCTGTATTCCCACCGCCGCTTGGTTGAGGCTGCGCTAGACCGGGGTCACAGTATCGACGTCATCAATCACCTGCGCTGTTACATTAACATTGCTGCCCACAAACCGGAGTTGTTCTACGAAGGCGAAAAACTGACTGGGTACGACGCAGTTATTCCGCGCATCGGTGCCTCGGTCACTTTCTTCGGCACAGCTGTCCTGAGACAATTCGAGATGATGGGCGTATATCCTGTCAACGAGTCCGTCGCTATCACTCGCTCCAGAGACAAACTCAGAAGCCTGCAACTACTTGCTCGCAAAGGCGTAGGCTTGCCGGTAACGGTCTTTGCGCACAGAACCAGCAACGCAGAGGAGATTATTGATCTTATCGGAGGTGCACCTGTCGTTATCAAACTCTTGGAGGGGACTCAGGGCATAGGTGTGGTCCTGGGTGAAACACCAAAAGCAGCAGAAAGTATCATCCAGGCGTTCGGTGGCGTGAAAACAAACATACTTGTTCAGGAGTTTGTAAAGGAAGCCAATGGTGAGGACATTCGCTGTTTAGTCGTAGGAGACAAAGTTGTCGCGTCCATGATGCGAAAGGGTAAAGAGGGTGACTTCCGATCAAATCTGCATCAGGGCGGTTCTGCAAAAGCGATCCGCATCACACCTGCAGAGCGATCAACAGCCGTTTCCGCCGCTAAGATTATGGGTCTCAATGTATGCGGTGTTGACCTTCTGCGTTCAAATCATGGGCCAGTTGTCATGGAGGTGAACTCATCACCAGGCCTTGAGGGTGTTGAAAACGCGACCGGTGTCGATGTCGCCGGGAAGATCATTGAATTCGTTGAACGCAAAGCCCAGCCAAATAAAACAAAGACCAGGGGACGGGGGTAAGGAACCCGAATGCGCCTTTAGCGAACGAAGGTGACAAACATTCTGATTTTGGAAGCTGTTTTTGACCGACTTCACCCCTACATACGAAATGCCGCCGGGCAGTCCACCCGCAGAGGTCGAGATCGACGACGCCCTTGTGCGGCGGCTCTTGCAAAACCAACATCCGGACCTCGCCCACCTGCCCCTCGAACGTTTTGAAGTCGGGTTTGACAATGAAATGTATCGCTTGGGCGATGCCTATCTCGTCCGACTACCCAGACGGGTGGCGGGCGTGCCCTGCATCGAAAATGAACAATGCTGGCTGCCGCAGCTCGCCGAGCGCCTGCCCTTGCCGATCCCGGCGCCGCTCCGCTTGGGCGTTGCAGATGAAGGCTATCCATGGCCCTGGAGCATCGTGCCTTGGATGGAGGGCAAAGCCGCCGACCTCGGCTACCCCGCCGATGACCAAGCTGTCGTCCTCGCGGACTTCCTGAAAGCACTTCATCAGCCCGCCCCCGACGATGCCCCTGTC
Organism: Parvibaculaceae bacterium; assembly: GCA_965267265.1. Classification (GTDB taxonomy): domain Bacteria; phylum Pseudomonadota; class Alphaproteobacteria; order Parvibaculales; family Parvibaculaceae; genus Mf105b01. The sequence continues at coordinate 2,881,998 of OZ253944.1, read as the reverse complement.
AATCGCGTGCGCGGCATCCCTATGTCGTTGCGCGCAGAAAATAATGAAGAGCGCATGGCGCGACTTTTGGAAGAAACAGACGCCATCAACCCACAGGTCTACCAGGCCTGGGCGGAAGGGCTAGCCGCGCCGACGGAGAGCAACCCAACCTGGCTGCACGGCGACCTGCATGCACGAAACGTTCTTGTGCAAGATGGCAGGATCTCCGCGATCATTGACTGGGGTGACATGACCAGCGGAGACCGCGCAACCGATCTTGCATCCATCTGGATGTTGTTCGAGAACCAAAGTGCCCGCGAAGACGCAATCAAAGCTTACGGCGTGGACGACCCCACCCTTTGGGCGCGTGCCAAAGCCTGGGCCGTGATCTTTGGTGTCGTGCTCCTCGACACAGGCCGCGTCGACAATAGCCGTCACGCAGAAATGGGACGCTGCATCCTGGAGCGCCTCACCGAGGACATGCTCTAGTACAGTTCTGTCGTGTCACGCCGTCCGGTTTGCCCGCACCCGTGCATCCCAGATCAGCAATGCCGGATAGACGACCAGCTCAAGGAAGATGGGGACGTAGACACCTTCCGGCACAATCCCGCCTGCGAACGCAGGCGCCACCCGCCCGAGCCCGCCGATAAAGATCGCAACGCCACCGAAGAAAAGCAGCGCGCGGCTCGTCTCCCATCGCACGGTGCCGTAGAGCAGCATCAGTCCGACACCGAGCCAAATGCCCGCAAAAAACCGAAAGCCGTTTTCAATGGACGCGCCCGCCTCAGACATGAGGTCCAGAGGCGTGGCATGTCCGCTGACGGACGAGAACGTCTCCAGACCACCAAAGGTCGACAATCCACCCGTCGCCAGAGCAATCAGGCCGAAGATACCGAACGCAATACGCAGAATGATCAGGCTCATGCGCTTTCCTCCCAAAAATCATCAAGCCGTCTGGATAGCTTAGCCTTCTAAGTTGCAAAATAAAAGTCACAAAGATGCGAGATGGAGAGAAGAGAATCTTTTGAGGGAGCCAATGCGACCGCGCATGGCATCGCGGGGATCAAGACCTTATGTTCTGCATCCAACGAGTGAGGTCAGGAGACGTTTATGGCACAGCAATTCCAGGAACTTGCGGCAGCACATACCAAGTTCATCGGGAAACAGAAAATCTTCTTCGTGGCAACGGCGGCGAAAGACGGCCGTGTCAATCTCTCCCCCAAAGGTCACGACAGTCTGAAAGTCACGGGCCCCAACGAACTGGTCTGGATGAACCTGACAGGTTCCGGCAACGAAACCGCCGCACATTTGGCAGACACCAACCGTATGACCATCATGTGGTGCGCTTTTGAGGGCCCGCCGCGCATCCTGCGGGTCTATGGGCCAGCAGAAACCATCCACCGTGGCAACCCCGCTTGGACGGAATGCGAAAAGCTCATCCCGTCAGAAACCGGCTCACGCCAATATTACAAGATGAAGATCGAGATGGTGCAGACCAGCTGCGGCTACGCCGTCCCCCTCTTCGACTACGAGGGCGAACGCGAGGTGCTCCGCGACTGGGCGGACAAAAGAGGCCGCAACGGCATCGAAGACTATTGGGACGAGAAAAACCAGACCAGCATCGACGGTCTGCCGACGGGTGTGTTGACGTAACAGGTCCTTAAAACATCAAACGGAGCGCTGGCTTTCGCCAACACTCCGTCGTGTCGCGCCGGTGGTGGGTGCGCGACGAGGCCGCTCGGGAAATGCGGGCCGGGTTAGCCCGCCGCGCGGACCTCCGCGAGGAACTCATCTACGCGTTCCTCGAGAATAGTTGATTGTTTTGCAAGCTCTTCTGTCGCGGCCATCGTCTCCGTCGTGGCCTGACTTGTTTCAGCAGAGGCTTCGCTGATGCCAGTGACATTTGAGGCCACTTCCTGCATCACGATTTCTTGCTCGCCCATGGCGCCGGAAATCTCGGAAGACATTTCATCGATCTTCTTGATCGTGGTCGCAACATCGCTGATCGCCGCGCCAGTGGTCTGCACTTCCTTCTGAATGGCCTCAATGCGAGATGCAATCTCCTCAGTCGCGCTGGCCGTTTGTTGGGCAAGCGCCTTCACTTCGCTGGCAACCACGGCAAAACCCCTGCCGGCATCGCCGGCGCGCGCCGCTTCAATCGTTGCATTCAGAGCCAACAGGTTTGTCTGACCGGCAATGTCATTGATTGTTTTGGAAAACTCGCCAATCGCATCAGCTGAGGTGTTCAATCCACCGATCGTGGTCTCCGCAGAGCCCGCCTGCTCCACTGCGGAACGGGTAATGTCGAGTGCGTTCTGAAACTGATCTTTGATGCTCGCAATCGACGCCTGACATTCTTCTGTTGCCGCCGACACCGTGCCCGATTGAGAGGCGGATTCTTCCGCAGCCGCGGCTACCGTACCTGCCGTGGCTTCGAGTTCCGTCGCCGCATTCGACACCGATGTCACGACCTCTTTGACATTCTTCTCGAACCGTTCTGCCTGCGCTTTGAGAAGCGTGGTGGCCATCTCTTTGGCCTGATCGATGTAGATGGAGATCGCGAAGTCTATATCCAGGAAGACCGCTTTGTTCACCGCATCGATGACCAACATCAACTGTTCCGGATCATCTGCATAGCTTTCTTGCGCGATGGCATGCAGCCTGCCTATGACAAAACAATAAGCACCGATATACCAACGCGGATCGAGGCCGATGCGCGCATGCGCCTGACCGATTGCTGTAACACTCGCGACATAATCCGTATCAAACCGGCCAGAAAAGACCCTGAGCATCCAGTGTTTCTTCTGTGCTTCCCGGGCGCCCGCGATATGGCTGTCATCACGGAAAAGCGCTTTGAGGTTCGGAACGGACGTTACATGCGAATAAAATGCGTCGAGCAACTCTTCCATGCGCGTTGAAATCACGTCCTTAAACTCGCGCAGCGCGACAGAGTCTGTTTCAGTGATTCGTGTGAAAAGAGCGCGACGTTCCAACTCGCGCATTACATCGGTGTCTAGACCAGCATCAATACGATTCATATCCGTCCCCTAGTTCCATCAGACCCGCTCTGACTAGAACTATGGTTGGGCAACAGGGTTAAATAAGAACTAAACGATGTATTTTTAATAAATCAGAAGTCAGATGTTTCAGTTCATCAAGAGAACCAAACGCGCAAACGTCAAAAAGGTGTATGAAAATCAACGCCCTGGCGCATAGTTGAGGACGGGCGCCAACCAACGTTCGGCCTCATCGACGCTCATGCCTTTGCGTGCGGCATAGTCTTCGACCTGGTCTTTTTCGACCCTACCTACACCAAAGTAGTAGCTTTCAGGGTGGGAAAAATAGAGACCGGACACAGACGATCCCGGCCACATGGCGCAGCTTTCAGTCAGCGTGATCCCGGTACGCTGTTCCGCTTCCAAAAGACGGAAAAGAGTGCGTTTTTCCGTGTGGTCCGGTTGCGCCGGATAACCGGGGGCCGGACGGATGCCGTCATATTTCTCAGCGATCAAATCTTCTGCGGAGAGAGCACTTTCATCCGCATACCCCCAATATTCACGGCGGACCCGCGCGTGCAGATATTCGGCAAAGGCTTCCGCAAACCTATCAGCGAGCGCTTGCATCAAAATCTTTGAGTAGTCGTCATTCGCTGCATCAAAGCGGGCCACATGCTCATCCTCGCCATGCCCTGCTGTCACGGCGAAGCCACCGACATAATCATGGATGCCTGGTTCAGCCACAAAGTCGGCAAGCGCAACATGGGCGCGGTCATTCTTCCGCGCCATCTGTTGCCGCAGCGTGTGGAACATGGCAAGCCGGTGCTCACGCGTATCGTCTGTGTAGAGCTCGATATCATCCTCCGCGATCCGGTTCGCGGGCCAGAAACCGACAGCCCCTTTGGGTGACAGCCATTTCTCCCTCACCATCTGATCCAGCAGCTTCTGCGCATCATTGAAGAGCTGCGTTGCAGGCTCGCCCATCTTGTCGTCTGTCAGGATACGAGGGTATGTCCCCTTCATTTCCCAGGTCGCAAAGAAAGGCGTCCAGTCGATATAAGGAACCAGGTCTTCCAAGGAGACGTCTTCCAACGTCTTTAGGCCCAGGAAGGTGGGCTTGGGCGGCACGTACTCTGCGAAATCGATCGCGAAACGGTTGGCGCGGGCATCCGCGAGCGACAGACGTTCGCCTTTGGACTGGCCCCGCGCGTGGGCTTCGGCCATTTGGCTGTATTCATCCGCAATCCCGGCTTTGTATTGGTCGCCCTGCGTCTCAGACAGCAGAGAGTTGGCAACGCCGACTGCGCGGCTCGCATCCGGCACATAGACCGCCTGGCCTTTATCATAATTAGGGTGGATCTTCACCGCGGTGTGGACGCGGCTCGTCGTCGCGCCGCCGATCAGGAGCGGGACATTAAAGCCCTGGCGTTCCATTTCCGCTGCCACGTGGCACATCTCATCGAGGCTCGGTGTTATGAGGCCCGACAGACCGATTATGTCGACCTTCTCTTCCTTCGCGGTCTCCAGGATCTGAGCCGCTGGCACCATAACGCCCAGATCGATGACCTTGTAATTGTTACACTGCAAAACGACACCCACGATGTTCTTGCCGATATCGTGCACATCCCCCTTCACCGTCGCCATCAGGATGGTGCCATTGGACGAGTCATCGGTAATACCGAGCTCTTCTTTTTCTTGTTCCATGAAGGGCATGAGGTAAGCCACAGCCTGTTTCATTACGCGGGCAGACTTCACTACCTGCGGCAGGAACATTTTGCCTGCGCCGAAGAGGTCGCCCACCACATTCATGCCGTCCATCAACGGACCTTCAATAACGTGAAGCGGACGGTCGGCTTCCTGACGGGCTTCTTCCGTGTCTTCTTCAATATAGGCGGTGATCCCATTCACGAGCGCATGACGCAGGCGGTCTTTCACCGGCACCTCTCGCCAGGACAAGTCCTCGACCTTCTGCTTGCCCCCCTCGCCTTTATATTGTTCGGCAACATCGAGCAGGCGTTCGGTCGCATCCTCACGACGGTTGAGAATGACGTCTTCCACCGCGTCCCTGAGGTCCGATGGAATGTCTTCGTATATGGCGAGCTGGCCGGCATTCACGATCCCCATATCCATACCGGCCTTGATGGCGTGGTACAGGAAAACGGAGTGCATCGCTTCGCGGACCGCATTGTTGCCGCGGAACGAAAAGGAGACGTTGGACACGCCGCCAGACACATGGGCATGCGGCAGGTTCTCTTTGATCCGACGTGTTCCCTCGATAAAGGCAACGCCGTAATCATTATGTTCTTCGATCCCTGTCGCCACAGCGAAGATGTTTGGATCGAAAATGATATCTTCTGGCGGCAGGCCGACCGTCTCTGTCAGCAACTTATAGGAGCGTTCGCAAATCTCGAACTTCCGGTCGGCGGTCTCCGCCTGGCCTTCTGTGTCAAACGCCATGACAACGACCGCTGCCCCATAGGCCTTGATCTTCCGGGCCTGCTCAAGAAAGGGTTCTTCGCCCTCTTTCAAGGAAATGGAGTTGACGATCGCCTTGCCCTGCACGCATTTGAGACCGGCCTCAATAACATTCCACTTCGACGAATCGATCATGATGGGGACCCGCGCAATATCGGGTTCTGACGCAATCAGATTGAGAAAGCGCACCATGGCGGCTTCTGAATCCAACATGCCTTCATCCATGTTGATATCGATAACCTGCGCGCCGTTTTCGACCTGCTGCAGGGCAACAGCGAGCGCCTCCTCGTAATTGTCTTCGAGGATCAGTTTCTTGAACTTGGCCGAACCGGTCACATTGGTTCGTTCGCCCACATTGATAAACGTGGCGGTCTGATCGGACATGTAATGAATTCCTATCCGTGCACGAAGGGCTCAAGCCCTGATAAACGCATGGCCGTTTCTATCTGAGGGATGTCGCGGGGCGCAACTGTCGAAACCGCCTCAGCGATTGCAGCAATATGTTCCGGCGTCGAGCCACAGCAGCCGCCCACAATATTGACAAGGCCGCTTTCGGCAAACTCGCTCACGAGCCCCGCCATTTCACTCGCCGACTGGTCATACTCACCAAACTCATTGGGCAAGCCAGCATTTGGGTGGGCGGACACGTCGACGTCAGCAATACGCGACAATGTATCGACATACTGACGCAACTGCTCAGCACCTAAGGCGCAATTTAGGCCTATTGAGAAAGGTTTGACATGCCGAACCGAATACCAGAAGGCTTCAACGGTCTGGCCAGACAAGAGGCGACCGGACGCATCCGTGATGGTGCCGGAGATCATGATCGGCAACTCCACGCCCGTTTCCGCATAGACGTTCTGGATCGCGACCAACGCCGCCTTGGCATTGAGCGTATCGAAAATGGTCTCGACCATGATGACGTCGGACCCGCCTTCGACGAGGCCCCGGGTCGCCTCTGCATAGGCGTCCTCCAGCGCATCAAAAGTAATATTCCGAAAGCCCGGATCATTCACATCTGGTGACAAAGACGCCGTACGCGGGGTTGGACCAAGCGTCCCCACGACGTAGCGCACCCGGCCATCTTCCTCTTCAGCAATATCCGCAGCCTCCCGCGCGATCTTGGCGCTGGCCACATTCATGTCATAGGCCAGATGTTCCAACTCATAATCACCTTGGGCCACCGTGTTGGAACCAAACGTGTTGGTCTCTGCGAAGTCGGCGCCAGCCCGGAAATAATTGAGGTGGATTTCCCGGATCACATCCGGCCGCGTCAAAGACAGCAACTCATTGTCGCCCTTCACGTCCACATGGTGATCTTTCAGAATATCGCCACGATAGTCGGCTTCTTCCAACCCATATCCCTGAATGAGCGACCCCATGGCGCCGTCAAGCACCAGAATACGTTCCTTCACGGCGCGCTTGAGCTCCGCAATTCGATCTTGGCGTTCTTTGGCATCTACAGTCATGAGCCAATCCTCCTTCAGGAAACCGCTACAGGCTTGTAGCCGAGTATGTGGCAGATCGCATACGTGAGATCCGCCTGATTCAGTGTGTAGAGATGAAAATCTCTGAAGCCCAAGCGCTCAAGATCATGCACCTGCTCCGCCGCGACAGTCGCCGCAATCAACCGGCGGGTCGGCAGGTCGTCATCCAAGCCATCATAATAGGCCGCAAGCCAGTCTGGGATCGTTGCTCCACAACGCTCGGCCATCCGAACGACACCTTTAAAGTTAGTGGTTGGCATGATCCCAGGAATAATTGGGATATTAATGCCCGCTTTCCGGACCCGCTCTAACAGACGCTCATAGTGCTCGGTCTCAAACGCAAACTGCGCAATCGCCCGCGTCGCGCCCTGATCAATCTTTGCTTTGAGCAGATCAATATCATGGTCAAAGCTGGCACTTTCAGGATGCCGCTCTGGATAGATGCTGACAGTCACCTCAAAATCGCCAATGGCCTTGATGCCACGAACAAGGTCGGCGGTGCTCAGATAGCCCTCTTGATGTGCTTTATAGGGCCCCTCCATATCCGGCATGTCGCCACGTATCGCTACAATGTGGCGAACGCCCGCATCCCAGTATCCCTGAATGACGCTGTCGACTTCAGCTTTCGTCGCCCCGACACAGGTCAGATGCGCCGCTGGCTTCAGATCCGTTTCATTGACCATGCGTTTGACAGTGGCGTGGGTCCGCTCCCGCGTGCTGCCGCCCGCGCCATAGGTAACCGATACGAATGCAGGCCGCAGCGGCGCCAGTCGTTCAATCGCCAGCCAAAGTTTCTCTTCCGCTTCCGGCGTCTTTGGTGGCGAGAACTCGAACGACACACGCACATCGTCGCGGCCTCTAAACCTATCTCCTAGGGAACTCATGCCGCCTCTCCTTTTTTATCTTTACCGGTCTCCGCCGGTTTCTCGGCCGCCCAGATCAGAACGGTAATCTTCGCTTCATCGCCGTCGGGCGGCAGCGCCACCTCAGTCACAACATCTAATCCAGCATTGCGACACCACTCACTTATTTCAGCTTCCGCAAAGCCCAATCGCCGATGCGCCTGTTCGTCTCTCAAGAAATCGAGATCGTGCGGCGCAAAGTCGGCAATCAACAAACGACCGCCCGGTGCCAGAACACGCGCCGCTTCTTGTATCGATGCTGCGGGATCATCCAGGTAGTGAAGTACCTGGTGGAGCGTCACGAGGTCGAATTCACCGTCCGCAAAGGTGAGATCAAAAATGTCGCCCTGACGCACATGGGCATGATCCAATCCGGCATCATCCAATCGTGTACGCGCAAAGGCCAACATTTCAGGGCTAAGGTCAACGCCTTCAGCGCGATCAGCCCTATCCGCAAAAATCTCAAGCATCCGCCCGGTGCCGGTTCCCAAGTCGAGAATCGCCTTGAGGCGGGGCGCCGGTACAAGAGCCGATAGCGCTTCCTCGACCTTGACCTCCGGCACATAAAGCGCCCGGATCAGATCCCACTCATCCGCATTCTCCCGAAAAAAGGCCGCGGCCCGCTCGGCTCTCGCCTCTTTTACCGACTTCAGCCGCTCCAAATCACGCGCGACCACCGGATCATCTGCCGGCAGAGCCCCAACCAAAAATTGCACCAAATCGCCTTCACTTGTTTGGGGCGCGAGCCGATAGAAAACCCAACTTCCCTCTCTGAAACGGTCTAGAAGCCCCGCTTCACACAAGAGCTTCAGATGACGGCTCACGCGTGGCTGACTTTGGCGCAATATCTGAGTCAATTCGCTGACTGTGAGTTCGCTACGCGCAAGCAGCATCAACAGCCGAAGCCGTGTTGGCTCACCTGCGGCACGCAATCCTGTCAGCAAAGTTTCCACACACCGCCTCTTTCTTTGCTCCGACCGCCGGAGCCGCAAAGAAAACACTTCGGAACGATATATACATATCTTTATATCCAAACTCAAAAGAAAAGATGAATGACAGAATCTGGCGTGATGTGCAGGAAACCCCAATTTTCGCAGAGGTATTTTGGCAACATGATGCCGATTTCCAACAGAGCGCCCTGGCGGCGGGCTGGTTAACGACACTCACAGCGTGGTAGCAAAGATTTGTGTTTTCTGAAGTGAGTCTCGCCCTATATAGCCTTAAGTTCGCCGCCAAATCGGCAAAATCCGGCGATATTCACGGCGAATTAATCTGCTAGATGCTAGCAACATCGGTCTTGTATTAGAGAGTGACATCGCACGCAGATGATGACCGTCTCAGATGCGGCGACATGGATGATGTAGGAATAGTATGAACATCGAAATTGGCCGAAACTCCCTTCGCGCAACAATCGCCGCCCTCGGATTAGCTGTCATTCTTGCTGGATGTGCGACGCGCCCAGATGCTTCGGACGCTGCGGCGGTCGCTGCCTATGAAGAGGCGAATGACCCTATTGAGCCTTTGAATCGCTATTTCTTCGAGCTCAATAACTTCCTCGATATTATTTTGCTCCGTCCGGCCGCCGAAATTTATGACGGCGTCTTGCCCACCGTCGCAAAAGACGGCGTCCGCAATTTCCTCGACAATCTGCGCAGCCCGGTGATCCTAGCGAACGATCTGCTTCAGGGTGAATGGGACCGCGCTGGCGACACGACAGCCCGGTTTGGCATCAATACGACCGTCGGCGTTTTGGGGCTGGGCGATCCAGCCACAGGTTGGGGATATCAGCGCCATGGCGAAGACTTTGGTCAGACTTTGGGTGTGTATGGCGTGGGTGAGGGGCCGTATTTCTATGCGCCACTCCTAGGACCTGCCCCTCCCCGAGACCTTGTTGGTTTTGGCGTTGACCGGTTTTTCGACCCGCTCACCTACATTTTCTGGGACGAGGCCTACACAGTCCCCGTTACTCTATTTGTTGTAAACGGCATCGATTTGCGCGCCCGCAATATCGATACGCTGGATGAAATCGAGCGCACGTCAATTGACTATTATGCCGCCATTCGGTCTCTCTACAGACAGAGTCGGGCGGACGAAATTCAAAACGGCGTGACTGACGTTGATGCGCTGCCTGACATCTCCAATATCAATTTTACCTCAGACGAGTAACGGCTCTAGTCAAGCCCACATCAGTTAAAGTGGTAGGAGAGTTGACAACATGAACTGGCGACCATGGCAAACCCCCTCCCCGGCGCGCCGCAGTATCATCATCGGTCTCTTTGCGCTGGTCAGCCTGGCCTTCATCGCAATGCCGGCATCTGCCGCCCGAGACGAACAAGCAGAAGCCTTCGTGAGAGACATTGCTTCGGAAGCGATTGAAATCCTGGGACGGGACGGTTTTACGCCTGAACAGCTTGAAACAAAATTCCGAGCTTTGTTCGTAGGCAATATGGACGTTCCGCGGATCGGCGTCTTCGCCTTGGGCCAATATGCACGGACACCAACCGCAGAGCAGAAGGCGGAATATCTAAGACTCGTTGAAGAGTTCATCGTCAAAGTCTATGCCAGCCGTCTGTCAGACTATACCGACCAGCAGTTTACCGTCCTCTCTTCACAGCCAAAGGGAAACAGAGGCAAAGAGGTCATTGTCACCAGCCAGATTGAGTTCACCACTGGCCGCGCACCGGTCCCGGTTGAATGGTGGCTTCTCAAGACTGATGATGGATTCAAGGTATTTGACGTTAAGGTCTTAGGCATCTGGATGGCGCAGGAGCAACGGTCGACGTTCATCTCGGTCATTCGCAACAGTGGTGGTGACTTTGCCTCCCTGCTGAAGCACATCGAAACCCAAATCGCACAGGCGAACCAGGATAGAGACGTCAGGCTGAGCGAGGCGGATACGACTGTCGCTTCCGAAGAGACCCAGTAAGCCGATTGAGATTGGAATGTTTTGGGCGGCCAACCAGGCCGCCCTTTCTATTGCCTAATCGTTTCGGGAGAACCGTTTGTATTTGATCCTGTGCGGCACTTCTGCTTCGGCGCCCAGCCGGCGTTTCCTGTCTTCCTCATAGTCCGCATAATTGCCTTCGAACCACTCCACATGGCTGTCCCCTTCAAAAGCCAGCATATGTGTCGCGATGCGGTCCAGGAACCAGCGGTCATGACTGATAACCACCGCACACCCGGCAAAATCAATCAGCGCATCTTCCAACGCTCTAAGCGTGTCGACATCAAGGTCATTCGTGGGCTCATCAAGCAACAGAAGGTTGGCGCCAGACTTAAGCATCTTGGCCAGGTGAACGCGGTTTCGTTCACCGCCAGACAGCTGACCGACCTTCTTCTGCTGGTCGCCTCCTTTGAAATTAAAAGCCCCAACATAGGCGCGGCTTGGCATGGTCTGCTTGCCAAGCTCAATCACATCAGTCCCTCCTGAGATTTCCTCCCAGACGTTCTTGTCAGGATCGAGCGCATCTCGGCTCTGGTCGACATAGCCCAACGTGACCGTATCGCCTATGCGGATCGCGCCACCGTCTGGCTTTTCATCGCCTGTCAACATCTTGAACAGCGTGGACTTGCCGGCACCATTGGCGCCGATGACGCCGACGATCCCACCGGGGGGCAATTGGAAACTCAGATCATCAATAAGGAGACGGTCACCGAACCCCTTGTTCAGATGATCTGCCTCGATCACAACACCACCCAGACGTTCTGCAACAGGAATAATGATCTGTGCTTTGCCGTTCTGCTCTTTGCCAGCAGCTTCCAGAAGCTCGTCATATGCCCTGATACGTGCTTTGCTTTTTGCCTGGCGGGCTTTAGGCGATTGTCGGATCCATTCCAATTCCCGAGATAGAGTGCGTTCCCGGGACGCTTCGTCCCGCCCCTCCTGCTCCAGGCGTTTTTGTTTCTGTTCAAGCCAGGAGGAATAATTCCCTTCATAGGGAATCCCACGGCCTCGGTCGATCTCAAGGATCCACCCGGTGACCTGGTCAAGGAAGTATCGGTCATGGGTGACGAGAACGATCGTACCCGCATAGTTCGCAAGGTAGTTTTGCAACCAGGCGACCGATTCCGCATCCAGATGGTTGGTGGGCTCATCGAGGAGCAGGATATCAGGAGCAGCGAGCAATAGCTGGCACAGAGCGACACGACGACGTTCCCCACCAGACAGTTTGGTGACGTCTGCGTCCCCTTCCGGGCAGCGCAGCGCATCCATTGCCATCTCGATCTGACTATCCAGATCCCAGAGGTTTTGCGCGTCGATAATGTCTTGAAGGCGCGCCATCTCTTCCGCCGTCTCGTCGGAATAGTTCATGGCAAGCTCATTATATTTATCAAGCATTGCGCGCTGTTCTGCGACACCGTTCATCACATTGCCCAAGACGTCCTTGTCCGGGTCGAGCTCGGGCTCCTGCGCCAGATATCCGACTTTTACACCCTCGGCGGCCCAAGCCTCGCCGGTGAACTCTTTGTCTACGCCCGCCATCACACGCAAGAGCGTAGATTTCCCTGCGCCGTTCACGCCAACCACGCCAATTTTGGCGCCGGGGAGGAAGGATAGCCGGATGTCACTAAAGACCTGTTTGCCGCCCGGATACGTCTTGGACAACCCATCCATGACATAAACATATTGGTAGGACGCCATTACTTCACCTCTTGAGAACTGGATTTGCCGACACTCATAAACGATTAACCAGAATACGACAACGCGCGTCTGGCTTCCGAGCGTTAGGCACTGATTAACAGCCAATACCTACTCTTATTCACGACCGGGCGGCGATAAAGATGGGTGATGATGTGTTTGACATCATAAAGGAAAAAATGTGGTCCGGTGCGGAACTATCGCCTGCACCACCAAGCAAAGCTGAATGCAACCAAGCCGACGCTGCCCTTGTCAGCGCCGTTGACTATGGAATTTACGGGATCGCTGTTTGGGACCCAGATTTCAATCTGATTACAGCAAATCGGCAATACGCTGACCTGCACAAAATCCCGACCACGGCCCTGCAGCCTGGGTCGAACCTTCGTGCGATCATGCACGCTTTGAAAGCTCGGGGGGTGTTGGCTACAGGTACCGACCCGGATGACCTGATGAGGTTTATCGAGAAAACGCTGGCGGACACTGGGCAGCTCACCTCATACATCAAACTGTCTGACGACACCGTTTTGTCGATTTCTGCCGAGCGTATGCCGAATGGGAACACCGCTTCGTTCATGCGGAATGCGACGCGCGACAAAATGCTGCTTAAAGAACTACGCGTCGACGCAGCCAAAACTGAAGCCTATGTCGATGCCATTTTAAAGTTCTCCTCGAAGGCTGAGAACGCATCAGGACGAGCGCTCAACGCGCAGCTCGACCAAATCACTCAGACCATCGCGAAACTCATGGAGGTTGACTGGTGCGTTATTTGGGTTCGGAGCAGCGTTGTAAATCAGGCGGTTTCGGCGAGCAGCTATCGAACCGCGACGGGAACGCATATTGAGCCGGAGACCATACAATTGCCGGATCTTGCAGGATATCTCGCCATCCTCGAGACGTCGCAGGTAATTGCGATTGACGATGTCGACAAACACGCGTTTGGTAAGTTCCAGGGAAACAGAGCGCCGCTCGATGAGCATGCATATGCAGCGCTTGATACACCGTTTCGTCAGAATGGAAGGATTGTGGGCGTGTTGAGCTGCCTCGACACACACAAAGCCAGAAACTGGACGGCGGCCGACAAGATGTTTGCCTTGTCAGCAGCATCGCACATCGGGAACCTCATGAGCACGCCCCCAGAAACCCCATTGTGGGAACTGCCAACCCGCGAAACAGAGTCCAGTCACCAAGCTGCCGAGTAGACATACTCTGGCAGAGCCCGTTTCCGGCGACGACAAATTGAACAAGAATCAACGCGCGGCGTTAGGCTGTAGACGAATTAATCCAAAGAAATAGAGGTCTATCAATTTGCGCAGCCTTTGGGGATCATCCATTGTACCTCGTACATCTTCAGCTATGGCCTGCATTCCCCGCCTAAAGATGTCGACATAAATCAGCAGCAATTCATCTGAAATAGACGGGTCCAAAAAACCTTTGTCCCGACCCTCGGCAAACAGTGCAGCCATCAGTGCCTGGATCTTCTTTTTCATGACGCCATCCATATAAAGAGACAGTTCGGAGTTACTGTTCAGCATTTCAGCGACCAGTTCGCCGTCCAGGAACGAGACCGACGCGCTCTTGAGCCCGATGATCTGTCGCATCTTCTCGATGAAATCGGCGCCTGAGTGGACGATGGTCTCGGCATCTAAGACCTGCCTGTCGAGTTCGGCTTTTATGATCTCAACAATCAGATTCTCCTTGCTGCCGAAATACTTATAGATCGTCATCTTAGAGACGCTGGCGGCCTCTGAAATGTCATCCATCGACACGTTGGGGATGCCGCGGCTCCTGAAAAGCTCCGTTGCCACCTGCATGACAGCTTCCGATTTTTGTGCGCGCCGACGCGCATGACCGTTCGCAGCAGTCGCCATTTTTATACTATTCCCCTTTTTTGAGTATAAATTTCTTGCCGAAGACAATTTTTTATATTATTTTATCACTCAAAGTACAAATAATGCCAAGGGCGAGCCATGACCAAACACACGGCAGCGAAGTGGGATGTGCAGCACCACCTGGTGCCAAAAGCCTATGTCAAAGAGTTGGCCAAGAGGGGCATTGACCGCGTGAGCACCCTCCAGTTTCCGAAGTGGACCCCCCAAAAGTCCCTCGCAATGATGGACCGTTGGCACATCGACAAGGCCATCATGTCCGTCGCTTGTCCAGGGATCCATTTCGGTGACGACAAGGCGGCCAGGAAGCTTGCCCGCAGCTGCAATGATTTCCATCTGAACTGCATCCGAGCGCACCCCGACCGGTTTGGCGGGTTCGCGTCAGTTCCCTTGCCGGACGTGCAAGGCGCAATCGATGAATATGAGTATGCCGTCAAACAATCGGGCATGGACGGCGTTGTGCTCATGTCAAATGTCGGAGGTCGATATATCGGTGACCCCGCCTACCGTCCATTCTTTGAAAGGCTCAACGAGGATGGCGCAGTCATCTACATCCATCCAAACACGGCGCCGGAGCGGGAAAGCGCTGAGCTTCTCAATGGGTTCTGGTGGTGGCCCGTCGACACGACCAAGGCGCTCATGAGCCTCATCTGGTCTGGTTACTATAAGGACTATCCGCGCATTCGCTACATTGCGGCTCATGGTGGCGGCATCTTTCCCGCAATTTATCCGCACCTCGTTCAACAACTGAAAGAAAAAGACCCCAACATCGAAATCACCCTCAACGAATGGAAGGAGCGGCTTTATCTGGACACCGCCCGCGCCGTCATTGACGAACAATTCGACTCGGTGCTCAGCTTCACAGATCTCCGTCACATCATGTTTGCGAGCGACTTCCCCTGGGCCGGACAATCCAAAATGTATTACTGGACCAAAGAAATCGACGCCAAAGAATTCTCGCAGAGCGCCCTTAAAGACATCTACCAAGGAAATGCCCAACGCGTTCTAAGGGGAGAACCCGCAGAGAGCACGCCGTTTACGCCGGAGCGGCCTGACGCAGACAAGCTACCGTCGGCGCACTATCACGCGATGCCCCGCTCGCTGGAGCCTGCCTTGACGGCATTCGGGAATGGAACCGGCCTTTGCGCCATCCAATGGTTCGACATTGATCACGCCCGCGCTTGGATGGAGGCACATAAGAGCCCTTGTCGACTGACACTCGACTTGCCCGCCCTCTGGACGCAGTCAAACGCAGATATTTCGCGTTTTCTTCGACAATATAATGCGGGTGTCGCCCAATGCATGAAAGCCTATCCAGATGAGATTCAGGGGTTTGGCGCTATAAATGCCGATCAAGGTAAAGAAGCCGTCGCTGAGATCGATCACTGCACCAACGACCTGAAACTGTCCGGTGTTTGTCTCTATACTGACATTTCAGAAACCCTACTCGACAGGACACTAGAGCCAGCGCTGGTTGATCGCCTGGCGAAACTTCGCGTTCCCATAATGATCCACCCAAAGAACACGCTGGGCCTGCCGGTTGAGAACACGAACTATCTCGACTCCGTCTATTTCATGGCCAAGATTCTCCATTCCGGTGAAATCGACAAGCTGCGCAAGTGCGCGTTTATTTTGACACACACCTGTAATACTCACCGGATCTGGCAAGATGATATCGGAGCGCTCTACTACCTGCGTCACAAACGCTGGCATCTGATCAAAATGGCTTTTGATTACATCGCTAGGAGTGAGCTGCGGGGCGAAACGCTCTTAAAGCAAGCGATCGCCGACTAGGCGCGACGCGAAGCGCCTACCACCCCGCGAAGTAGATCCCTATCGCCAAGCCGCCGAGTAGCACCACCCAGGCAGAAAAGTTCGTCCACAGTGCTTTTTGAGAGGCTTTCTTTTCGCTCCAGGTCCGCGGCGAAATGCGCTTCGCGACAAACACAATCTGCGCCGCCAGATTGATACAGACAATATTGACCGCGAGCAGGATAGCGGCACCCCCCGCAGACTTGATATCGCCACTGCCCAACATAAGCCCGGTGATGACTGCCGGGGGCATAATGGCAACAGCAACCATCACCCCAACCAACGCACTCGAAAGCCCCGTAGTGAGTGAAAAGACAGCGGCTGCTCCAGCCGCAAGCGCCAATGCAATTGCGTCATACCCCGCGAATGTACGCGATGTAATTTCAGTTGACTCGAGAGGTCCCCCCAGCACCCGGCCAACAATAACAGAAAACAGAATTGCGAGACCAAGGCCAACAATATTCGTCACCATCGCCCGTTTCATCAGCTCTTGCCTACCGAGCGCGACACCAAAGGCAAAAGCTAAGTTTGGACCTAGCAGCGGAGCGATTACCATTGCACCGATAAGCGCTGCGACATTATCCGTCATCAGGCCAACAGCCGTAACAATTCCCGACAAAACGACCAGCACTAGAAAATCGCCGTTTAGGTCTGCTCCTTTTTCGACAGCCTGTAATATCTCCTCCCGCGGTGCCGAGCGGCCCTGGAACGAAAACGTCGGCGCCTCAACCTCAACTTGTGGTTTAAACTGGTCAGGCGCGACGACCGCCTCGACGGGCAGGATCGTCAAACGCCAGTGCGCATCTTTTCCCATGGCCTTGTGGGTCGCGTCGATTATCGCCTGGACCGTATTCGTCTCACAGACAATCCTCACCAAACAGCGGTCTTCTTCGCCGACCTCTGCATAAATGTCTTCAACTCCTTGCTGTTCCCCAACAGCTGTGAGTGTTGGTGCATACCCGCTCGGCGCGGTGATTTCGACTTGGCGTTTGGGCACGAGCATCCTCCGATTCTTCTAGCCTTCAGACTATCAGACGAAGATTCCACCGCCCATGGGGCAACAGTGCTGTGTCAGGATTTCACTTCGTGTTGCGCAAGCAACCCGGCCCAGCCGGCTCTCCCGGTATCATGGGAAAAGGCCTTGCCAAAGAGCTGAGCCTGCCAGTTGGCTGCCATGCCGACGGCATTGAGCTCGAAAGCGAGCTGACCGGGTTCCGTCTCCTCCTGCACCTCACCCTGAGCCCGCGCCTGAGCCACATTCTCTTCCAACAGGTTGAGCCATTCCCGCATGGCGGCGGCGACGGCATCACGGGCGGGCCCTGGACGCCCATCCATTTCAAGCGACGCAGACGACAACACGCAGCCACCCTCAAAGGTCTTGCGCTCCAGGTAGGACATCCATCCCTCACCAAGCGCCGCCAGGCGCGGTAACCCAGCGGCATGTCGCAGCGCCGGCGCGATGACCAGATCAATCAGAATGTCTCGTGTATGAGCGACAACAGCGATCTGCAGCGCTTCCTTCGATCCAAACGCGGCATGAACGCTGCTTTTGGCCGTGCCAAGCTGAGATGCCAGATGGGCGATCGACAGTCCTTCCAAGCCCACATTGTTGCACATCGCTGAAGAAGATCGATTTGTAGACAAAGACGCTCAAGCGAAGATCAAGGACGGGCTCAAAAACAACGCGCTGGTCACCATCCCTTCCTAGGCGGGACAGGATCACGCCTTCGCCCGGCACAACGGCACCCACTATGACGCTGAGGCGGCAGCGCTCGCGAATAGCCGAACTGTAGAAATGTTTGAGAAATCTCTGCGCTAGAAAATGCGGAACCCAACGCACCTGTCAGGCCAAGATATTCTTTGGAGGAAAATGGTGGGCCCGGCAGGACTCGAACCTGCGACCAAACCGTTATGAGCGGTTCGCTCTAACCAACTGAGCTACAGGCCCTCCGGCACCGGGTATATCAGAAGCAGCGCCCATGCCAAACCCCGGATACGCGACCCAAATAAGGGCAAAACCGCCCAATTTTGGACCCAATCGGCGGCCAATCTTGCCCTGCGCATGAATGATAGGTTCAGGAGCGAAATCAATGCCTCAAGCAATAGCGACATCACCTGCCGCCGGACGGAAGTACTGGCTTGCCCTCGGACTGGGCGTCCTTATCGCCCTTGGTCTCTTCAGCCAGGCTGCCAAGGCTGAAGAGATTCAGCGCACCATCACCATCACCGGTCAGGGCCAGGTGTCCGTCAAACCTGACATCGCCATTGTGGAATCGGGTCTGGTAACGCAAGCGAAGACGGCCGCGGACGCCCTCACCGAGAACACCCAGGCGATGCAGGCCGTCTTTGATGCGTTGAAGGACTTAGGCATCGAAGACCGCGACATGCGCACCTCTCAGTTCGCGGTCAACCCGATCCACACCCGGCCGGAACGCGGCGAGGCATCGCGCATTAGCGGCTATCAAGTTTCCAATCTTGTCTCGGTGACACTCCGAGACCTGGACCGCGTCGGAGAGGTTCTTGATCGCCTTGTGTCCACAGGATCAAACGAATTGCGCGGCATCCGCTTCCAGGTTGAAAAACCCGGCCCACTCATGGACGGGGCGCGGGAAGAGGCGGTGAAAGATGCGCTGCGCAAAGCAAAGATTTATGTCGCTGCCGCAGGCGTTGCCTTAGGCCCCATCCTTACCATCAATGAACATGGCGGCGGCGGCCGGCCTCAGCCCGTCTTTGCTCGAGCGATGGCCATGGAAGCGGCCGATGTGCCCATCGCGGCAGGGGAGCAAACACTCTCAACCAGTGTAACACTTGTCATCGGCCTGGAATAAAACCCGTCGGCACAAAAGCGTTTCCAAGAAAAGTGCCAAGTCAGACTTGCCGGTTTTCTGCCAGAGCTATTTGGAGAAAACGCGCCCACAAAAGAGAGACTCAAGCGGCCCATGGAGGGCCGCTTTTGTTTTGGGCGGCCGTTAGCAGCGACCAATACAACCTACATACCCGCGAAAGTTGGTTCTCATGAACGGTCAGCACGCACCTCGCGCAACGCCCAAAACATCACCTAATGCCCTCTGTGCACTGACTTTTCTGCAACAGAATCAATATTTCACAATTCTTTGAAGTGTTTGAACTTGCAAGCCCCTCTCCTCAGCATCACCCTAAGAAAAATATGTCTTTTAGATAGAAAAAAACAGACAAACGGGGGGATGAAATGAAAATCAAACAGTTCGTCCATGGCTTCAGCGCAACCAATGTTTTTCTGGGAGTTGCTATCACAAATGTCCGGTTAGCCGTCTTTTTTGTAGCGCTCGGCCTGACGGCATGTGTGTCAAGCCCGCTTGGCCTGCCCGTACTACCTGCTACCTTCGCGGAGGAAGCAGTGCGCTACAATGAAATGTACGCGACTGCAGCCAATCAGCAGCTCTTGCTCAATATCTTGAGATCTAGGGACAGGATGCCACGACAATATGTGGCTCTAGGCCAAACCGCCACCGGACGGACGCTCCGGACGGATGCTAGCCTTAATCCAACGATCCCCTTCGGTGGCGATGCAGCAAGTTCGTTCGCGCTGGGTACAGGTGCAAGTCACTCGGCACAGTCTAATCCCAACTTGACGATTGTGCCCCAAACCGGATCGGAATTCGTTAAGCGATTGCACCAGCCCCTGGCCGCAGAGGTGTTTCAGTACTACTGGAACAGCGGTTGGCCGAAAGACATTCTACTGATGCTTTTTGTAACGAACATTCGTGTGACTGAGACAGGCGGAGACGGACCAGATCAATACCGGTTGATCGCACCTCATTCGGAGAACTCGTGCCTGGATAAGCTGACAAAAGTGAATCTGTGGTCGGTAAACAGGCAGCGCGCGGACGCGGTCGAGTTTCTAGGTGAATTTTTGACCGCAAACGAACCCACGAGTTCAAACAAAATCGATCCGGTCGATAGCTGGAACGAATACATGCAACAACTGGAACAACTAAATCGAGGTGGCCCGACACCCAGCACAGACGATTCAATAAAAAAAGACTTTGATTGCCGCTTCGACGCAATAGCGCTGGGTATAGGAGCACTACATCGACATTTGCGGACCGAGCCCGACCGCGACTGGTCCTCGTCACAGCCCGCCTATATCACGCTTTGGAGAACAGATAATACCGTCCAGAACGGATCGCAAACACTTCCACAGAATTACGACAATTGGTTCACCGAAGGATTTCAACTAAAGAGCCATAAAGTCGATGCTGACGCAAAGAAGTGTCCCAACCCGAATGATGAACCGGTTGCACCTGAAGGCGAATTTCACTTTTGTTGGTATCTGGTGGAAGAAGCGCCGGCGCTCAGCGATCCATTGATTCCGACAGACTTGAGACTTACAAAACTGGGGACTGGCTCAGTTACAATTGAATACGAAGGCTGGAAATTTGAGCTCATGCTCCGGTCCTTCGACAATATGATTTTCTTTTTAGGTGAGACAGTCCGACCATCGGCTAACGAATCAGATGCTTGCGTCGGCTCAAAATCAGCGCTCACTGTTGAGAAAGACCGAGAGGGACGGCCGGTCAAATTCGAATTAACACCCTTCTTTGAAGTCTGCGATCTCGACGCACAGGCTGCGATGGGCAAGAATCCCTCAAGCGAATACTATGCGGCCAAGCTCAATTATCCGGTTGATCGCAAAACCTATGGTGCCGGGATCGCAGAGCCTAACGACAAACCAGGAGACCGTACCGCAAGCGTGATGACACTACTGCAAGAAGTATCTTCTCTCCTGCAGGTCGAAACCAAAGAACGGGCACCCGTCCTGGTCCGCACCACCAATTAAGCGTATCTGGTTCAACATCAGCGGGCCGCCACAGAACTCAAGCGGCCCGTGGATGGCCGCTTTTGTTTGAGGTGGACGCGACGCTGTTATCCTCGTTCATCTGCAGCACCGTGGGCTCGAACTGCTCAGCTTCTGCCGCATCCATCTGCCCAAACGCACAGATGATCACCAGATCGCCCGGCTCTGCCCGACGCGCTGCAGCGCCATTGATGCCGATCATGCGCGAGCCGCTGGGCGCTTCGATCGCATAGGTCGTAAACCGTTCCCCGTTATTGATGTTGAGCACATCAACCTGCTCATGGGGCAGGATGCCGGACTGGTCCAGGAGGTCACGGTCAATGGAGATGGATCCTTCATAATGCAGGTCGGTCATCGTGACCGCTGCGCGGTGGATCTTGGCCTTCAGCATGGTGAGGTTCATGTTTTTCTCTCCACTTTTGACAAGACGATGTCCTTCCCATCGGCCCCACTTAAGAAGGCCAATACAGATGAGGGGGGTCGGGTTCGCCCAATCGGGGGATTAGTTGTCCAGGAAGCTCCTGAGTTTCCGCGAACGGCTTGGATGCTTGAGCTTCCGAAGCGCCTTGGCTTCGATCTGGCGAATACGCTCACGGGTCACCGAGAACTGCTGGCCCACTTCTTCGAGCGTGTGGTCCGTGTTCATGCCGATACCAAAGCGCATGCGGAGAACCCGTTCTTCGCGCGGCGTGAGAGAGGCCAGAACCCGTGTCGTGGTTTCGCGAAGATTGGACTGGATCGCCGCATCAATCGGCAGGATCGCATTCTTGTCTTCGATGAAGTCGCCCAGATGGCTGTCTTCTTCATCACCGATCGGCGTCTCCAGAGAGATCGGTTCTTTGGCGATTTTCAGAACCTTGCGCACTTTCTCAAGCGGCATGCCGAGCTTGACGGACAATTCTTCCGGTGTCGGTTCGCGGCCAATCTCATGCAGCATCTGACGTGAGGTCCGCACCAGCTTGTTGATCGTTTCGATCATGTGAACCGGAATACGGATGGTCCGTGCCTGGTCGGCAATGGACCGCGTGATGGCCTGGCGGATCCACCAGGTTGCATAGGTCGAGAACTTATAGCCGCGGCGGTACTCGAACTTATCAACCGCTTTCATCAGGCCAATATTGCCTTCCTGAATAAGGTCGAGGAATTGCAGACCACGGTTGGTGTATTTCTTCGCGATGGAAATCACGAGGCGCAGGTTCGCCTCCACCATTTCCTTCTTCGCGATGCGCGCTTCGCGCTCGCCCTTCTGCACCGTGTGCACGATGCGGCGATATTCAGAAATATCGAGACCGGTTTCCTGGGCGAGTTCCTGGATCTCGTCCCGAATGGTCTTGATCGTCTCTTTTTCGTTCTTGGTGAAGTCGGCCCAGCCTTTGCCTTTCAGGCGGCTGACACGGCGCACCCAGTTCGGGTCCAGCTCGTTTTGATAATATTGCTGCAGGAAGTCTTCCCGGGCCACACCATGGGCTTCAGCGGCGCGCATCAGTCGGCCTTCAAGACCCATCAAGCGCTTATTGATCTGATAGAGCTGGTCCACCAGGCTGTCGATACGATTATTGTTGAGCGCCAGGCTTTTCACTTCCTGGATCACATCTTCTTTGAGCTTCTTGTAGCGACGCTCCTGCGAGGTCGAGAGCTCTTCGGTTTGTAGTGCCAGTTCGTGCTTCTGGTCCTGCAGGCGACGCAGCTTTTTATAGTCGCTCGCAACCGCATCGAAGATTTCGAGAACTTTCGGCTTAAGCTCAGCCTCCATCGCAGCAAGCGAGAGATTGTTCTCTGCTTCCTCGTCCTCTTCCTCTTCTTCCGGCTCCTCTTCGATCACCTTGCCTTCAGCCTTGGCGCGCTCTTTGTCGAGGGCCGCCTGGCTCTTGTCGACTTTCTTGGCATCCGGGCCGGCATAGGTGGCATCCAGATCGATAATGTCGCGGAGCAGAATGTTTCCTTCATTCAACTCGTCGCGCCAGATGATGATGGCCTGGAAGCTCAGCGGACTCTCGCAGAGACCCGCAATCATGGTCTCACGGCCAGCTTCAATGCGCTTGGCGATGGCAATCTCACCCTCGCGGGAGAGAAGTTCCACCGAGCCCATCTCACGGAGATACATGCGCACAGGATCGTCCGTGCGTTCAAGCGTCGTGCTGCCCGACGAGGCGGTCTTGGTAACGGCGCCGGGAGCCGGGCCGGTCTCGGCAACAGCTGTGCCCTCAGCGGCGCCTTCTTCCTTGTTGCCGTCCTTGTCGTCGGTCTCGGCTTCTTCATTCTCGATGACTGTGATGCCCATCTCAGAGAGCATCGACATCGTGTCTTCGATCTGTTCGGAACTGAACTCTTCAGACGGCAGAACCTGGTTCAATTCATCATAGGTCACAAAGCCACGGGCTTTTGCCGCCTTGATGAGCTTCTTAACGCCCGCATCCGACATGTCGAGCAACGGTCCATCCCGCTCTTCACCTGTCGTTTCTGCTGGTTCTGCTTCTGCCGTCTTCGTCGCCATTCAAAAACTCTCCGCCTGACCTGCCAGATTGTGCCGAGTATTCAACATAAGACTAAAAATTCCGCTACATCCCCTCATGCGCGGAACCGTCAGCCTCTTAGCGCAACCACCCAATGGATTTTCCTGCCATCGCAGTGCTTGGTCTTTCTCGTTTCAATCGCCGGTCGGTTGGTTTCCTTATCCATCACAATTTCGAAAGCCCGCCCAACTCAGCATGCAATGCTTTCAGCCGGGTCAGATTTTCGTCAGTCATTTCTTCTGCCAACGCCCTTTCTGCTGCCTTGAGCTCAATCTGCAAATCCGCTGCCCGTTGATGCCATTGAAGCAAGTGAAGCCAAGCTTGTTCTGCTTCCTTTTCGTCGGCGTCGGCCCATGCAAATGTTTCGCTCCTCAGCGCCGTCCCGCTCTCGAGTCGGCGAGCGATGTCCGATAATCCCCTCTTGTCCAAGTGGCCCCTCAGTGCTTCCCTGTCAAGGGGCGCATGGACGGCGGCTATATCTATGATTTCATTGCGTATTTTGTCAAGCATACGGTCTTTTATTTCGATCGCCGCCAGGTCCTCGCAATAGCTTTCCAAAAGCGCGGGGTGATTAAGCAATGTGAGGATTAACAATTGCTCCCTCTGCCCTCCGGCGGGGTCCCCGCCCCGTGCCAAGGCGCTCTGCTTCAATTGCGGCGTCGGTGGTTGTCGGAATAGCCCGCCGCCCCGCGCATTGCCGCCAGCGTTCCAAGGTTTTTTTGGCTGATATCCGCCATTTTGGCGCTCATTCCGCCAGCCAGGGCGACTTCCTCGGGCCTGATCGGGTCGCAGAAACTTGTTAAGCCGCTCTCCCAGCGCATCCCGGTAAAAACCCTGGACGGTCGGATCCGCAATTTCCCTGACAACGGCATTTATCCGGGCTTTAAGCTGCGCTTTCCGCTCCGGTGTGTCCCAGGTCCCCGCCTCAACCTCCTTGTCCCAAACAATTTCAGAGAGCGGCCGGGCAGCTGAGAGAACCTCCTCCATGGCCTCAACGCCACCGGATTTCACCAGATCATCCGGGTCCTGGCCCTCGGGCAACAGCGCAAATCTTAAGGAATGGCCGGGTTTCAGGAGTGGCAGCACCCGGTCCACTGCCCGATAGGCTGCGCGAATCCCTGCTTTATCACCGTCAAAGCAGAGGATGGGCTCAGGCGCCAAGCGCCAGAGAAGTCCGATTTGCTCCTCAGTCAGCGCGGTCCCCAAGGGCGCGACCGCGTTGTTAATGCCCGCCTGCCCCAGCGCCACAACATCCATATAGCCTTCAACGGCGATAACCGTGCCCTGGTCGTAGGACGGTTTGCGCGCCCGGGCGAGATTGTAGAGCAGGCGCCCTTTGTGAAAGAGCGGTGTCTCCGGCGAATTCATATATTTCGCCTTCGCATCGGGATCGAGCGCCCGGCCACCAAATGCGATGACCCGGCTTCTTGCATCTTCGATGGGAAACATCACCCTGTTTCGGAACCGGTCATAGGGCTCGCGAATATCCTCGCCAGAGATCAAGAGCCCCGCTTCCACCATCTGCGGAATCTTGAAACCCCGTCCCATCATGTAGGACTTGAGCCCTGAGCGATCGTCCGGCGCAAAGCCGATGCCGAAATTTTCGATGGTCGCGTCCGACAGACCGCGCCGGGTGAGATAGGCGCGCGCTTCCGCGCCCTTACCGCGGTTGAGGCTTTCGCGGAAGTAATCCTGCGCCGCCGCCATTACATCAATGAGGCCGGTCCGTTTTTGCTCCCGCTCTGCTTCTTGCGGGTCCCGGCGAGGCATCTCCATGCCTGCCTCCGCGGCGAGCCGCTCCACAGCTTCCAGGAAGGAGAGGTTCTCCGTCTTCTCCAAGAACTTGATCACGTCCCCATGCTCACCGGTCGAAAAGCAGTGATAGAACTGCTTGTCGTCATTCACCGTGAAGCTCGGCGTCTTTTCATTGTTGAAGGGTGAGAGACCCACAAACTCGCGGCCCCGGCGGGTGAGCTTCACTTTCCGGCCAACCACATCCGAGACGCGGATGCGGTTTTTCAGCTCATCTAGGAATGATTTCGGAAAGCTCATCAGGGGTCCAAAGGCCGCAGAAAGTCAGGTGAAACAGTTTATCCCATCACTGCCGCCGCCGCATCCAGCAGAAAGTGGCGCAAACAGCCCCTTTTGACAAAGCGCAATGCGCAAGTGGGTGAAATCGATAGTCTTGAGGCCAGCACCACCTCACAAGATGGGTGGCAGAAATTGCAAGGAAGGATGCCCCATGACCCCGCTCGCCCTTGTTTTGGTCATTATTGGCCTGTTGATCGCCGCCAGCCGCGCGCCGTTGATTGTCGCGCCTGAAGGCACTCGGGCTTTGTACCTGAAACTGATGGAAACCGATGGCCGCATGCGCGCTCTCGCCGTGATGATTCTTGTTCTGGGCGCTGTCATGATCTGGGCGTCCGCACCTGAAACCACCGCAGTTGCCGCCATTGTCTACTGGCTAGGATTGTTGATGCTTGCGGTCGCCGCCTTCTTCATCATCCTGCCCGGCCAAGCCCGGAATTTGGCCACGTCAACCTGGGGCAGCTTCAGCCCCGGCGTCCTTCGTGGACTGGGATTGGTGGCGTTGGTCTTTGGTCTACTCGTCGCGGCCTACGGCCTCAGCCTCTAGCGCTTCCAGTTTCTTCAAGAGCACCGGGCGAAACGCTTCGGTCGCATCGGAGAGAAAATAGAGATAGACGCCAAGAAGCCCGTCATGGCGGAAGCGGTCGAGACTGATGCGGCCATAGGTCCAGGAACTGGAAGCCACGCGGTAGTTGGCAAATATCTGCTCACCCAAGACCCGCGCCGGCACATCGCCGCGCAATAGCCCCCGTTCCTGCGCGAGCCGCGCCGCGTTTTCCTGCATCGACGCAGAGCGCGACCCAAGTTGCTTCCATTCATCCACGCTTTGATCCGTGCGCTCAATATGATCCGCAGCAATATGAGCGGAGCGAAAATACTCCTTGTTCTCACCAATCATCCGCGTTGCCACGATAACCACAGCCTCAGCCCTATCGAGTGGATGGTCCTCGTCGATCTTTGTGAGCTCCTGCTCGATCATGCCTACCCAATCGGCAAACAGTTCGGTCAGAATCCGGTCCTTACCGCCGATCAGATTGTAGATCGTCGGCACTGTCACCTCCGCCGCTGCCGCAAGCTTTCGAAGGCTCAGGCCCTCAAACCCATGAGCGCCAATGAGACACCGGGCTTCGTCAATAATCCGGGCCCGTCGATCCGATTTGGTCGCAGATCGGGGTTTCTCAAATGCAATGACGGTCACGCGCACTCCTTCGATTCGGGGCATCTGCATTTTTTGAATTTTAACACTGTACAAAGCCAAAACACCAGCCTACTTTAACACTGTTAAAAATCATGCGCTGCTAGGGCGGGCAGCATGTTGAGATGTCGGCCACCACCCCGCCTAAGAAGAAGATGCAACATGACTGATTTCCTGCGCACGCCGGACGAGAATTTCGCCAACCTGAAAGACTTTGATTTCACCCCCCACTATCACCAGTGGCAGGACCTGCGGATGCACTATCTGGATGAGGGCCCGGAAGACGGGCCGGTCATGCTGCTGATGCACGGCATGCCGGCGTGGAGCTGTCTCTATCGGCACATGATCCCGCCGCTCGTCGCTGCCGGCTATCGCTGCATCGCGCCCGACCATATGGGCTTCGGGCGCTCCGATAAGCCGACCGACATTCACTGGTACACCATTGCCCGTCACACGGAGATCCTGACGACACTCATCACAGGTCTCGACCTCACCGACATCACGCTTGTTTGCCAGGACTGGGGCGGTCCTACTGGGCTTGCGCAGGCGGCCACCATGCCCGAACGCTTTTCGCGATTGATGATCATGAACACCTGGCTCCACCGTCCCGACTATGAATATTCCGAGGGCATCCGAAACTGGAACAAGAACTGGCATGAAGGTGGGCTCTTCTGCCGAGAAAAACCCGACATGGGCCTGCTTATGGTTTTGTCCGCCGGGCTCATTGATCCTACTGAAGCCCTGGGCCACATCGGCGCGGGGACCCGGCCAGAACTTGAGGGCGCCGCTGCCGACATGTGCGCCGCCTATGAAGCGCCTGTCGCCGGCCTACCTGACGAAGCCTATAACGGTTTCCGGCGCTTCCCCCTCTCCATTCCCGTAAGCAGCTACGACAATGGGAACGGCGCGGCCCAGACCCATCATTACAAAACCCTGCTGAACTGGAAAAAGCCCGTGCACTTCATCTGGGGCTGCACCGACAATGTCTTCACCGAAGAACAGGGACGCGCCTGGGCAAAAGAGATGAACGCGAGCTTCGACCCGATCCCGGAGGCCGGCCACTTCCTGCAAAACACCCACGGCGCTGAAACAGCCGCCCACATTTTGAAGCGCGTCGCGAGCTAAACGCGAAACCAACAGATAACTCGGAGGAAACATCATGGACCACCAACTGCAAGTGGAAATTCTGAAAGACCTGATGCATCAACTCGACGTTGGGAAGAATATTGACGTGGGCGTGCAGTACAAAATCCCCACCGAAACCTATGCCTGTCCTGACCTTGCCGCCAAGGAGTGGGACACCATGTTTCGAAACCATCCGCAGGCAATCGGCCTTTCCGGTGCCCTACCGGAGCCGGGCAGCTTTCTCACTATGGAAGACTTTGGCGCGCCGATCCTCGCGACCCGCGACAGACACGGAACCTTCCGCGCGTTTCTAAACGCCTGTCGACATCGGGCAACCCGCGTGGAAATGGAACCGAGGGGCAAACGCAAACTCTTCACCTGCCCCTTCCACTCCTGGTCCTATTCAAATGAGGGAGATCTGGTCGCCATCCCCGACAATGATCACTTCGGAGAGGTCGATAAATCCTGTCGCGGCTTGATTGAACTGCCAGCCCTTGAGCATGGCGGCCTGCTGTGGGTCCACCCGCAGCCTGACGGCAAGCTCGATATTGACGATCTGCTCGGGCCCCTTGCCGATGAAATCGCGACAAATGGGTTTGAAGATCTTGTCTATGTCGGCAGCAAAACCATCGACCGGAAACTCAATTGGAAGCTTGCCAACGACACATTCGGCGAGACCTACCACTTCCAGAAACTCCACAAAAACACGCTAGGCCACATCTTCTACGGCAACAACACTCACTATGAAGAGTTCGGGCGCAATCACCGCTTCACAACTGCCAATATTGGGATCGACAAATTCCGCGACCTCCCTGAGTCCGAGTGGCAAATCAATCAAGGAACTTTCGTTGATTATCATCTCTTCCCCAACATTCAGTGTATCTGGAGTGGAGAGAACGTGTCCTTCATCCGCATCTATCCGGATCCTGAAAATGTCGGCCGCTCAATAACGCAGGTAGACTTCTATTTCTCACAAGCTGCCATCGATGCAGCTGAAGCCGCTGACGCGGAAGTCAAAGCAAGGGCGGCGGAAAATGTGTATGAGCGAAATGAGGAAAGCGTGCCAACGCTGGAAGGCATCATGGAGGTCTTCAACAGCACCATCGAGCAGGAAGACTATGTGATGGGTGAGTATCAACAGATCGCTGCTGCGAGCGGGCTGGCTGGCGATGCGTTGATCGGCCGGAACGAACCGGTCATTCATCACTACCACCGGTCCTACCGCGAAGCGCTCGGCCTGCCGCCGCTTGAAACAATTGAACAACCCGTCCGATCGGCAGCAGAATAGAACTCCTCATACGAGCCCCAACCCGACCGTTGGGGCTCGCGTTTAGCCGGAAACATGCATGAAACATGTCGACCTCTATGGCAGTGATCACTCGCCCTGGGTTCAGGCGGTACTGCTGGGGCTCCACGAGGCAAAGATCACCTATCGCCTAAGATCCCTCCCGCCCCTTCAGACATTACTCAAAGCAGGCATCATGATGCCCGCAGCCAGGATCGATGCAGGAGACTGGCAGCTCGAGTCAGCGGACATATTGGAAAGCCTTGGGTTTGAGGCCGTGCCGGCAGATCAACGCCAGCTTTTAATGAGCAGTTGGCGAGGCCTCACCCACCGCGTCGACAGCGCGGCCTTGTTCTGGACCAATTTCAGTTTGGCAGGCGACCGCAATCCTTCCTACCTACGGCGGCAGATCAGCAATGTGCTGCGTCCCTTCGCGCCGCTCACTTTCTTTCTGCTGCTCCATTTCTTACGTCTGTCCAGACGGTTCCCCGATCCAACAAGCTTTGGCGACCAATTCCTGCCCTTCGAGGACATGTTGAAAGAGTCAGGCAAATCCTATCTATGCGGCGACGCACCAAACTCTCTCGACTTTCTTCTGTTCGGCATGGTGCAATCTCATTGCACCACTTATGTCCCGCCGGTTCCCGCGCTGCAGACGGATGAAAGGCTGGAGCATCTCAGAGCCTGGCTCGCCACGATGCAAAAGAGATTCAAAGACTATGACCATCTCTATTCAGGCGTCTATTTTGCGCCCCACAGCCCGCGCCCGGATATCGCAACGGGCTCAGAACGACTGGCTTTCTGGATCGGGACGGCTGTCATGCTCGCTGCTTTCCCGATCACCGTGCCTCTGAGCATCCTGCTCTCGATCCGCAATCGCCTCCGCTCTTAAAAAGGCCGAAAGCCTCAAACGCGCTTGGCGATGAAACCTCAACCGATCGCTGCATCCACCGCACGCTCCATCAACGCCCCGCCGATCCAGGAAACAAGCGGGATGGCGAGATAGAAAGCAAACCGTCCGATGGTGGAGAAATCAATCGGCCATTCTCGCGCTGCCTGAATGCGCGCTTCCAGGGCAAGCAACCCGCCAATCTTGGCAAGCGCCACATCATCATCTTCCGCCGATTTGAGGCGAGCCCAGCAGCGATCAATCACTTTGCGCACATCCCTGAGCTGCCGCTCCTTCTCCGCCAGGAGAACCCGGTGCCACCCCACCAGCGGGGCAATCAGGTACATGATGGCGACACCACCGATCCCGATAAAGAAAGGCAGCAACGTACTGCGATCAATCTCACTGCTCAGGAAAAAGAGCGACCCGATGGTTGTCCCCATAACCCAAGAAAAAGAACCGCGCATGGCGGCCTTTGTCACGGGCCGGAGTTTTGCCGTGTCGAAAATATCGGGTGCCGCCACCTTTGTGCGGAAGCCAGACCATAACTGTCCCTCACGGAACGCAATATAGACCGCCTTTGCAATGAGTGAGAAACTAACGGGCACGACAATGAAGAACCAGACCGCCGCGAACTGGAGTGATTCAGGCGGAAGGAAATCATAGGTTTCCTGCAAACCAATGCGTCCCATCATGCCCGGCAAAGAGGGAAAGAGTGTCGCTATCCCCAGCAAATAGCCGACCGCAGAGGCGGCACGCGCACCCCCGCGGTTTTCTCTGTAATGCGCATCCCAATACCCGAGAAGCTCATCCTCGGGCATGCCGAGCATAGCGGCGGCCTCGCCGGCTTCATTCCGCTGAGCGACCAGATTGTAGGAAGCAACAGTTCCCGCAAAACCGCCAAGCAGGCAGAAGACGGTGGCCGCCCATCCATAGGGCCCCAGACCAAAGAGAAGCTGTGTCGCGTCGGCTTCTTCCGCCACGAAGTTATCGCGGGTCGCAAGCTCGCTAATGCCAACTTCGTCATAGATGCCGGTCGCGAACGCAAAGGCCCAATAGCTGGCCCACAAAATGCCCGCAATCAGAAACGAAGCGGGCCACGGACGACCACCCAGATGCCAGACCACCCACTGGTCCCAGGCATAAAGCTGATCGCGTTTGAGCGATGGATCCTGCAATGCCAAAGCCGCCTCCCCTTCTCATCGTCGTCAATTGTTGTCTGACCCTGCGGCAAGGTCAAACCCGTTGCTCCCTATACGCAAGTGTCGCTAGGCTGGATGACGGGGAGACACAAATGACAAAAATACCAACGGAAGCGTCCATCGATAATGCCTGGCTGACGGAACGGCTCAAAGAAGCCGGACACCATGTCGAGGTAACGGGCTTTACGGCAAAACGCATCGGCACCGGACAGATCGGCAGATGCATTCGCTACGATTTGCAATTGACCGGCAAGACAGACGGCGCGCCCACGAGCCTGGTGGGCAAGTTTCCATCCGATGATGAGACGAGCCGTGCTACCGGGGTGATGCTGAAAAACTTCATCAAGGAAGTCTCTTTCTATCAAGAGCTTCAAGAACGGCTCACCATTGCCACCCCCAAATGCTACTTCGCAGCCATTGAGGGCGAGGGACCTGACTTCGCATTGCTGCTCGAAGACCTGAGTCCCGCGGTTCAGGGAGATCAGCTCGCCGGATGTTCTGTCGATGTCGCCCGCGCGGCGGTCCTCGAACTTGTAGGGCTTCATGCCCCCAGCTGGAACGATGAAACGCTCCGCGGAAAAGACTGGCTGGGCGAACCGGATGCGGACAGCACGGCGCTCACCCGTGGGCTTTATCAGGGCAATATTAACGGCTTTGCGGAACGCTACGGTCCGAACCTCAAGGCAGACGAACTGAACATCATCAAAAGAGTGGCAACCGCAGAGCCTCCGAGCGGCGACACGTTGCCGGCCCCCTTCTCTCTGGTTCATATCGACTACCGCCTCGACAATCTGTTGATCGATGAGAACGTCTCACCGCCGAAGATCACCGCCGTCGATTGGCAGAGCATTTCTCTGGGCAGTCCGCTGGCCGATGTCGCCTACTTCCTGGGCGCAGGATTGCGATCCGAGACTCGCAAACAGGCGGAAGAAGAGATTGTCCGGGCCTATCATGAGGCACTGTTGGAGGCGGGCATTACAGACTATGCGTGGGAGGCCTGCTGGACCGACTATCGCAAGGGCGTCTTCGCGGGCTTTTTCGTCACCGTCATTGCGTCGATGATCGTGGAGCGCACGGAGCGCGGCGACGAGATGTTCCTTACCATGGCCCGGCGGCACGCCCGGCACGCGCTAGACCTCGGATCAGGTGAATTTCTGGTCTGAGGGCAAAAAAATCCTCTTGGCCCCGTATCTTTTTGGGGGCCTCATCCGTTTAAGCTGGACAAGGATGGGAGGACATCATGTCGAGCGAAGACAAAAACACCCTGAACCAAGCTGAAGCGCAACGAGCGGAGGGCCAGGCCTATATGAAGCGGGCCTGGCATCGCTACCTGAACGATATCGAGCCCACACGGCCCCGGCTCTTTCGATATTGCCGCAAACTTTCCGGCAATGTCTGGGATGCGGAAGACCTGGTCCAGGAGACCCTGCTCCGCGGCTTCGCCAATCTCGCGATCGAGGACAATCGGGACATCGATTGGGGCGCTTATCTCGCCCGCACCGCGAGCAATCTCTTTATCGATCAGACCCGGCGCGCCCGTCCAACGTCGCTCGAAGAGGCAGAAGAACCTTCCGCACCGCCCGCTGCCGAGACGGCCGCCGCCATTCGGGAAGGAGGACGCAAACTCATGACCCTGCTCTCGCCCCAGGAACGCTGCGCCATTGTCCTGAAAGATGTGTTTGAATATTCCCTCGCGGAGACCGCGGGCCTCCTGGAAACAACGGAAGGCGCCGTGAAAGCAGCCCTCCATCGCGGCCGGGAAAAACTGAGCGACCCTGCCCCGAGCCCGCGGCCGGCGCCGTCGGAAGCGCTGGTTCAACAATTTGTCGACGCGTTCAACGCGGCCGATGTGGACGCCATGCGGGCAACCATGCTTGAAACCGTGACGGCGGAAGTCTTTGCGCTCGGCACCGGACGTGGCCTCGACAATATCGACAAGCCCGACCGTTGGATCCACGCCTGCCTTTATGGTCATGCGCCCGACCCGACGAGGGTGCAACGGGCCGAATGCACCATCTACGATGGCACCCCTATTGCCATCTTGTGGCGGCGCTTTGGGGACGGACCCGAAAAGATGGAGGAGGTTTGGCGTTTCCACGAAGAGAACGGCAAGATCGCCCACATCTGGGACTATTGTGCCTGCCCGGAAACGCTGGAAGAGATCGGCAACACTTTGGGGCACCCCGTCGTCACGCGGCACTACAGCATGTATCAGGGTGATGTCGACGAGGCCTAAGCCTTTGAGTCAGAAGGGGTGAGCTGGCTTAAGCGCCCAGCTTGCCTTTGACGACGGCGCCCGCCTTGCCGAAATCCATCCTGCCCGCATAACGCTTTTTGAGCTCGCCCATGCAGCGCCCCATATCTTTGAGGCTCTCGGCACCAAGCTCTTCCACCACTTCGGCGGCGGCGGCTTCAACTTCTTCTTCAGTGAGCTGCGTCGGCATGAAGCTTTTAATGACGGCGATCTCTTCACGCTCTTGGGTGGCGAGTTCCGCCCGTCCGGCGTTCTCGTAGGTCACCGCTGATTCTTCGCGCTGCTTAATCATCTTCGCGAGAATGGCGAGAATATCATCGTCGGAGACCAGCGTGTCCGCCCCTTCGGTCCGCGCGGCAATATCGCGATCCTTGATCGCGGCCTGCATCAGACGAATGGTGGCCATCCGGCGCTTGTCCTGGGCTTTCAGAGCCTCTTTTAAAGCGTCCTTGATTTCTTCGCGCATGTGTCTTTTGCCTCATGGACTTAGGTACGGGACGCGGGGAGGTAGCATGAGTTCCCTGCTCCCGCCAGCACTAAGGGTCACCGCCAGCGGAAAGCGGAAACGCTACTCCAAAGACCCGCCCCACGCAACGCCAACGCGCATGCCATAACCCGTTGTTTTTGCGGGGACTTTTTTATGTGTGACTTCTGAGCGACTCGCTTGACGTGAAGCAGCCCTTCCCTTAGTTTCCGCGCAATTTGGCGGGTGCCTGGCCCCCGCGCCCTCCCCGAGGAGATGGAAATGAAAGTGCCGACACCGTCCGTCACGGAACCAAGCTTGTCTGGTTCCGGGAGGGAGTCGGCCCCGTTTTGGTGCGCCCAATTGCCCGCCAACCCAACTGACAGCCATATGACATCAGGAATAGCCTCATGAGCGCGCGCACTCCCACAGCCCTTCTCGTCTTGAAAGACGGCACCGTGCTGGAAGGGATGGGCCTTGGCACCACCGGCGACGCCCAGGGCGAAGTCTGTTTCAACACCGCGATCACCGGTTATCAGGAAATCCTGACCGACCCGTCTTATGCAGGCCAGATCATCACCTTCACCTTCCCCCACATCGGGAATGTCGGCACGAATGACGAGGACATGGAAATCTCCAACCTCGCAAGCGCGTCGGGTGTGCAAGGCGCGGTGCTTCGGGCGAACATCACCAACCCGTCCAACTATCGCGCGGCCCAGCATCTGGATGCGTGGCTGAAAGCCCGCGGCATCATCGCCATTGCCGGCATCGACACGCGGGCGCTCACCGCGCGTATTCGTGATGAGGGTATGATCGACGCGACCATCGCCCATGCGCCGGACGGCAAGTTCGACCGCGACGCCCTGCTCGCGAAAGCGAAAGCCTTTCCGGGTCTCGAAGGCGCTGACCTCGCGAAAGACGTCACCACCGGTCAGACCTATACCTGGGATGAAACCCGCTGGGAGTGGGATGAAGGCTTCGGCACCAATGACAGTCCAAAGCACCATGTCGTCGCCATGGACTTTGGTGTGAAGCGCAACATCCTGCGCTGCCTGGCGAGCACAGACTGCAAAGTCACGGTGGTGCCCGCCTCTGCTAAAGCGGAAGACGTGCTGGCGCTGAACCCCGACGGCATCTTCCTCTCTAATGGTCCTGGCGACCCGGCAGCAACCGGCGACTATGCGGTGCCGGAGATCCAGAAACTGGTGGAAAGCGGCAAGCCGGTCTTCGGCATTTGTTTAGGCCACCAGATGCTCGCCATCGCGCTCGGCGCAAAAACCAAAAAGATGCTGCAAGGCCATCATGGCGCGAACCACCCGGTGAAGGATCACACCACCAATAAGGTGGAGATCACGTCCATGAACCATGGCTTCACCGTGGATCGCGACAGCCTGCCAGAGAATGTGGAAGAGACCCACGTCTCGCTCTTTGACGGCACCAATTGTGGGCTAAGGCTGAAAAACAAGCCCGTCTTCTCTGTCCAGTATCACCCGGAGGCCAGCCCCGGCCCTCAGGACAGTCACTATCTCTTCGACCGCTTTGTAAAGCTCATCGCCGAGGCGAAACGGTGATGATGTCCATGACCAGCAACATCCCCCTCAATCCGACCCTCTCCCCAGAGGGGAGAGGGAGCGAAGGTGGTTCAGCACAATTTTCCCTCGCCCCTTTAGGGGAGAGGGAGGGACCCGCTGACAACAGTCAGTGGGAGGGTGAGGGGATATTTCTATCACTCAAGTGCAATCAAGATAGCTGTCAGAACGCCATCCATGTTCCCAATGACATCATTGTTCCAAAAACGAAGCGTCCGGTATCCCCGCTCGGCAAAAAACGCGTCGCGTCGCGCATCATGCTCAGTCCGGTCGGCATGCTGTCCACCATCCGTCTCGACGA
This sequence comes from Parvibaculaceae bacterium, assembly GCA_965267265.1. Lineage (GTDB taxonomy): Bacteria > Pseudomonadota > Alphaproteobacteria > Parvibaculales > Parvibaculaceae > Mf105b01. The sequence goes on along the minus strand of OZ253944.1, from coordinate 2,846,081 downwards.
CGAGGCGACTTTCAGCACAAAGAAAGTCCGCGATATACGGCCCAAACGGCACTTGCCGACGGAACTTGGCATTGCCCAGCTGTCGATTTCGAAGACGCGCCCAGAGCAACGCCTCGGCACGAGTCTGATGTCGCCTGAGGGAACGTGCGCGATCCGTATTCCTTCTTTTCATACCCCCTCACCCCAACCCTCTCCCCCCAAAACGATCTTGGGGGGAGAGGGAGTGCGTCTCCAGAACTCCGAGGATAGCAGGTCTTGATCCATGCCCAAACGTACTGATATTGAGTCCATCCTGATCATCGGCGCCGGTCCCATCGTGATCGGTCAGGCCTGCGAGTTTGACTATTCCGGCACCCAGGCCTGCAAGGCGCTGAAGGACGAGGGCTACCGGATCATTCTGGTGAACTCCAACCCGGCGACCATCATGACCGACCCGGATCTGGCGGACGCCACCTACGTGGAGCCCATCACCCCGGAAGTGGTTGCCAAGATCATCGAAAAAGAACGCCCCGACGCGCTGCTCCCCACTATGGGTGGACAGACCGCGCTTAACACGGCGCTGGCGCTTGCCGACCGCGGCACGCTCAACAAGTTCGGCGTGGAACTCATCGGCGCGAACCGCGAAGCCATTGCCAAGGCCGAAGACCGCAAGCTCTTCCGTGAAGCCATGGACCGCATCGGGCTGGAAAATCCCCGCGCGACCATCGTGGCGGCGCCCGAGATCAAAAACGACAAGGGCGAGATCGTCGATTATGACCGCGCCATGGGCGTGGCTCAGGCCATGAAGGTGCTGGATGAGATCGGCCTCCCCGCCATCATCCGCCCTGCCTTCACGTTGGGCGGCACCGGCGGCGGTGTGGCCTACAACCGCGAAGAATATGAAAACATCATCCGCACGGGCCTCGACGCCTCGCCCGTTGGACAGGTGCTGGTGGATGAAAGTCTGCTCGGCTGGAAAGAATATGAGATGGAAGTGGTTCGCGACAAAGCGGACAATTGCATCATCATCTGTTCCATCGAAAACGTGGACCCGATGGGCATCCACACCGGCGATAGCATGACCGTCGCGCCGGCCCTCACGCTCACCGACAAGGAATATCAGGTGATGCGGAACGCGAGTATCGCCGTGCTTCGCGAGATCGGTGTCGAGACCGGTGGCTCCAATGTGCAGTTCGCCGTGAACCCGAAAGACGGGCGTCTCGTCGTCATCGAGATGAACCCGCGCGTGTCGCGCTCGTCCGCCCTCGCATCGAAAGCCACCGGCTTCCCGATCGCCAAGGTCGCCGCGCGCCTTGCCGTCGGCTACACGCTCGATGAGCTCATGAACGACATTACCGGCGTTACGCCCGCCGCGTTCGAGCCCACCATCGACTATGTGGTGACCAAGATCCCACGCTTTGCGTTTGAGAAATTCCCGGGCGCCGAACCGCTGCTCACCACTGCCATGAAGTCGGTGGGCGAAGCCATGTCCATTGGCCGGACCTTTGCCGAAAGCCTGCAAAAGGCACTCCGCTCCATGGAGACGGGGCTGAACGGCCTCGACCCGGTGGAGTTTGAGGGTCTCGGCGAAGGCGACGACAAGAACGCCATTCGCAAGGCGCTCGGCACACCAACGCCCTTCCGCATTCTCTATATCGCGCAAGCCATGCGCCTCGGCATGGACCATGATCAGATCCAGGCGGCTTGCGCTTTCGATCCCTGGTTCCTGGAACAGGTGCAGGCGATTGTAGATGCCGAAAAACAGGTTGAGGCTAATGGTCTGCCCACCGACCCCGACGATTTGCGCGATTTAAAAGCACTTGGCTTCTCCGATGTGCGTCTCGCAGAATTGGCGAACACGACCGAAGCAGACGTGCGCAAGGCCCGCTTGGGCCTCGGCGTGAAACCGGTCTACAAGCGCATCGATACCTGCGCCGCCGAGTTTAAATCGCAAACGCCTTACATGTACTCCACCTATGAGACCGACTTTGCCGGCAATGCGGCCTGCGAAGCGGAAGTCTCATCCCGAAAGAAAGCCATCATTCTGGGCGGCGGTCCGAACCGGATCGGCCAGGGCATTGAGTTTGACTATTGCTGCTGTCATGCAGCGTTTGCGCTCGCCGACGCCGGCATTGAAAGCATCATGGTGAACTGCAATCCGGAAACAGTCTCCACCGACCCGGACACGTCCGACCGGCTGTATTTCGAGCCGCTCACCAAAGAAGACGTGCTCACCATCATCGAAAAAGAACAGGAAGACGGCGAACTGCTTGGCGTGATCGTGCAGTTTGGCGGACAAACCCCGCTCAAACTTGCGAACGATTTGGAAGCTGCAGGCATTCCGATCCTCGGGACCTCGCCTGACGCCATTGACCTCGCGGAAGACCGCGACCGGTTCAAAGCCCTGCTGGATGAGTTGGGCCTGAAGCAGCCGCCCAACGGCATTGCCCGCACAGCGGAAGAAGCCGAAGCGATCGCGGAAGAGATTGGGTATCCCGTGGTCATTCGCCCGTCTTATGTGCTCGGGGGCCGCGGCATGGAGATCGTGCGCGACACCGCCCATCTCCACCGCTACATCAACGAGGCCGTTGTCGTCTCCGGCGACAGCCCGGTTCTCATCGATTGGTACCTGAAAGACGCCATCGAAGTCGACGTGGATGCGCTCTGTGACGGTGAAGACGTCTTTGTCTGCGGCATCATGGAACATATCGAGGAAGCGGGTGTCCATTCCGGCGACAGCGCCTGTTCGCTACCGCCTTATTCGCTCCCGGCGGAAACCATCGCTGAGATCGAGCGCCAGACCAAAGCCATGGCGCTGGCGCTCAATGTCGGCGGGCTCATGAACGTGCAATATGCGGTTCAGGACGGCACCATCTTTGTGCTGGAAGTAAACCCGCGTGCGTCGCGCACCGTGCCCTTCGTGGCGAAAGTCGTCGGTGAACCCATCGCGAAGATTGCTGTGCGCCTTATGGCCGGTGAAAAGCTCTCGACCTTCGGCTTGAAAGCCAACAGCTTCGACCATATCGCGGTCAAAGAAGCCGTCTTCCCCTTCGCCCGTTTCCCGGGCGTGGACACGGTGCTCGGTCCGGAAATGCGCTCCACCGGCGAGGTTATCGGGTTGGACAAGAGCTTCGGCGTCGCCTTCGCCAAGAGCCAGATCGGCGGCGGCACCTCCGTGCCGACCGAAGGCACGGTCTTCATCTCGGTGAAAGAGTCCGACAAAGAGAAGGTCATCGATGCCGCCCGTAAGATGGCGTCCATGGGCTTCAAGATCATCGCCACCAGCGGCACGGCCCGCGCGCTGAAAGCGGCAGGCCTTGAAGTGGAGATGGTAAACAAAGTGCTCGAAGGGCGTCCTCATATTGTGGACGCGCTCAAAAACGGTGATGTGGACATTGTGTTCAACACCACCGAAGGCGCACAGGCGCTCGCTGACAGTAAGTCAATTCGCCAGACCGCGCTCATGGGCAAGGTGCCCTATTACACCACGGTGGCGGGTGCGCGGGCTGCAGCCGAGGGGATTGAAGCGATCCGCAGCGGTCAGTTGGAAGTCGCCGCTCTCCAGTCCTATCAGGAGAAGCCGGTTGCCGCAGAATAAGATGCACAATTCCCAATTGACGTGAGCGGCTTGCCCGTCCGAAGATATGACCAGGTCAGCTCCCGTTCTGGTGCAGCTGGCCTTCGATCAAGAAAGACTATCTGAAATATGGAAAAAGTCCCGATGACTTCCGGCAGCCATGAGGCTCTGGAAGCTGAGTTGAAAAAACTGAAAAACACGGAACGTCCGCGCATCATCGCGGCGATCGCAGAAGCGCGGGCCCATGGCGACCTTTCAGAGAACGCGGAATATCACGCGGCGAAAGAGGCGCAGGGCCACAATGAAGCCCGCATCCACGAGCTGGAAGATAAGCTTGCCCGCGCGGAAGTCATTGATCCCGCAAGTCTGTCCGGCGATACGGTGAAGTTTGGCGCGACCGTGGGCGTGGCCGACGAAGACACCGACGAAGAGAAGAGCTATCAGATCGTCGGCGACGATGAAGCCGACGTGGCTCTCGGCAAGATTTCCATTTCGTCTCCCATCGCGCGCGCAATGATCGGCAAAGAAGTGGGCGACAGCGTGGAAGTGAACACGCCTGGCGGCGGCAAGTCCTACGAAATTCTGTCGATCGACTACAAATAAAGTCTGATCAGCCTAGATATTCAGAAGCCGTGACTTATGTTGCGGCTTCTTTGCATTGGAGCCCCCATGACTGACAACCCCACCCCGCCGAAATTGAAATTCCCGATGCCGGGCAGTAAGGAAGATCCTAACACGCTGCACATGTTGGGGTTCGATCTCCTCAGCTGGGACGCGGACGCGCAGAAAATCAGAGTGGCTTTCGACACCCAGCCCGAGTTCCGAAATCCGGCAGGCATCATTCAAGGCGGCATCCTTGCCGCCATGCTCGACGATGCCTTCGGCCCCCTCATTATCCTCGCGTCAGATTTCAAGGAACACCCGATGACGCTGGATCTCAACGTCTCCTATCTGACCGCCGGCCATGTGGGCCGTTTTGAATGCGAAGCGCGCATTGTTCGCAAAGGCAAGAGCATTGCCTTCGTTGAAGGCGAACTGTTTGGCGCTGACGGTGCCCTGGTCGCTCGGGCCACATCGACCATTCGCTTGGCACCAATGCCGTCGCGATAAACACGGTTAAACGCGCGCATGTCTTGGCGGCATGCTTGTCCATGCCCAACAAACCCGATCTAGGCCTTCTCTTCCTCCACGCGCTTCCGCTTGATGGCTCCATGTGGGCGGGCCAAATGGACATACTGCCCGGCCGGTCCTACGCGCCCACCCTTTATGGCTTCGGCACGTCGCTCAAGGAATGGGCAATCGACGCCCTGTCACAGGTGAAGCAAGAAAGACTGATTGTTGTGGGTTGCTCCGTTGGCGGCTCCTGCGCCCTCGAAGTTGCTCAGCTCGCGCCTGAGAGGGTCGCCGCGTTGGTTCTTATAGGGACGAAGCCTAAACACCGGCCCGAGCCCGCTGTTCGAGACGAAGCGTTGAATCTGATTGCCAAAGAGGGTTTACGCGCAGCCTGGGACACCTACTGGGGACCGCTCTTTTCTCCAGAAACTGAATCATCAATTACCGAGGGCGCAAAGGACAGAGCTTTAAGCCTCGCTGCGGGCGACGTTGCAAATGGTGTTTCCGTCTTCCACAGCCGCGAAAGCGCTGATGGTTTTGTCGCCGGGTGCGACATTCCCATCACCATTGTGACCGGAGAACATGATGTGGCGCCGGGTGTTCAGGCCTGCGAAGAGGTTGCCGCCTCCGCGCAACGCGGCAGCCTTCACGTTGTTCCCCAGTCAGGCCACTATGTGCCTTTGGAGCAGCCGCACGCGTTTCGCAAAATTCTCGAGGATGTGGTTGCAGCTCACACTTGAGCGACCCTAAAGGTCCGCCAGCAGCTCCTGCAGCTTGGCCACCGCTGCGTCGCCCTTCTTAAGCTCTGTTGGAAACAGCATGACCTGGCCGTCGATCGCGCCCATGATGAGGACCGCCAGCGGACGCTTGTCTGCCTCGGGCACCGCCAACATGCCCGACAGCCAAACGACCCACCCTTCGGCCATCTGTTCGGCAATCGCTCCGAAAAACGGATCCCCGCGGCTGGCACGGCTGGAGAGGTCGAGCCCGAGGCGCAATTGTCCCGCCGCCGCCTCGTCACTCACCATCGCCCAGATCTTTTCAACCGCGTCAGCGGGCTTCAACGGCTCAGTGCCAAAAACCGCATCCAGCACCTCGCTGAAGCCGCCCCCGATCTCGCCCAGAACAGTGCCCAAGATCTCTTCTTTATTGTCGAAATAATAGAGCAGCATCCGGTCACTGGTGTCGGCGACATCCGCCAATCGGCGCACGCCGGTGTCGCCCAGCCCCGCTTCCAGGAAGTGGGCTGCCAATTTTCCGACGATTTCTGCGCGTTTTGCGTCTCTTTTACTCAAAACAGAGGCCTCCAAACTTTTTTGTAGCACTTACTACAAAAACTTGCTATGTAGCAGATGCTACATTTTTTCAAACGCTGACGCCGCACTCGGCTGAAGCGCCCTGAACCACACGAGCGAATAACATGACCCCATTTTGGAACAGCTGGATCACCGCAACCTGTACCATCTTAGGCGTCCTGGGTGTTGCTTTGGCCGCAGGCGGCCTCGAAGCGACGGATGGCCCGGCGCGTCTCTATTTCACCCTTATTGCCAGCCCCGGCACTCTCGAATTCGACCCCTATCTTCGCATTTCCCTTGCAGTCTTAGGCGCCGTCTGTGTTGGCTGGAGCCTCACCCTTCTCGCTGCCGTGAAAGCAGCCGACGCCTTAACGGGGGACACGGCCGCGTCGGTCTGGCGGCTCATCACAGTGAGCCTCATCACCTGGTTCGTCATCGACAGTTCTCTCTCTGTGGCAATCGGCTTCGTCGGCAACGCCATGGTGAACACGATTTTCTTTGTGGCACTCCTCGTCCCCATTCTTCGCTCCGGCGTCCTCAAAACGCACGGCGCAAGCCCCGTTCACCCATGAAAGGAAATCACATGTCTTCTTTCAGTCGCGAAACCCACAAACGTCAGACCGTGCAGATGATGATCCTCTCTGTCGTCGCATGGTTCGCCTTTGCGCTCTTCTACCGAGTCTTTTGGCCGGGCGCGTCTTCGCCGGGCGACAATCTCACCCTGTTCTGGGTCTGGTTTGTTGTGGGCGGCGCGGCCTTCGTTGCGGTTCTGTTTCTTTGCTACCGCCTGTTCAAGACGCCGCCTGCGCAACGGGCAACCGCAGCCGTTGCCCTGTCAGCACCAGCACTCTGTTGCGACGTTTTCACCGTGACCTTTTTTGAAAGCTGGTTCCCGAATGGTGGTGGCGCCGACGACCGCATCTATGCGGCCATGATCCTTGGCGGCGTGGGTATCTTCCAATTCGTCGGACTGTTCCTGACAGACCCGGAAGACACCGCTCCCACGATTGCGCAGACATAACCCTTCATCCAAAAAAACTCACATCAGGAAACTTTTGATATGACCGCTTTTCGCATCTTCCTCGGCGCTTATTTGATCGCCTTAGTAGCCTACACCCTCATCGTCGGCATGAACCATGGCTGGAATCTGATTCCTGTCTTTTTCAGAGACATGGTGGCTCTGACATGGCCGGGTCAGTTCAATTTCGACTTTATGGGGTTCCTGTGTCTGTCCGCCCTCTGGGTCTCCTGGCGCCATGAATATACACCTGCCGGCCTGGCGCTCGCCGTCGTGGCCTTCTTTGGCGGCATCGTCTTTCTGGCAGCGTACCTGCTCTATGCAACAGGTCAGACCAAGGGAGACATGAAAGCGCTGCTTCTCGGGCCCGGAAGAGCGAACCCCTAAGCGCCATGGTCGCGCGCCACCAAGCTCAGACAAAGACCACAGGAGAAACCAAAATGATCGCTCTACGCATATACCTGATCGCCTTTTATATCATGCTCGTGATTTACACGCTGTTTGTCGGTTCGGCCTACGGTTGGAACTTCGTGCCCTTCGCTATCGAAGAGATCGCCGCCCTCACCTGGCCCGGTCAATTCACGTTGGACTTCTCCGCCTATCTGGTCCTGTCCGCCCTTTGGGTGGCATGGCGCCACGCATTTTCACGTGCCGGTATCGTGTTGGGCCTCATCGCGTCTGTCGGCGGGATTTTGTTCCTGGCGCCTTATCTGCTTTACGCCATTTCCCAGGCAAAAGGGGACGTCAAAGCGCTGGTCCTTGGTGACCGCTGATCAGGCGTTTAGGACTGAGGCCTGTCCAGCAGCTCGTCCAGGGGCACGCCGGGCGCATGTTTTGAGCGGCGAATCGTGAGCGAGGTTCGGACGCTCGCCACGTTGGGGGCGGGCGTCAGTTTTTCGGTGAGGAACGTCTGAAAGCTTGCAAGGTCCGGAGCCACGCATTTCAGAATGAAGTCGATCTCACCGTTGAGCATGTGGCACTCGCGCACCTGCGGCCAGCTTCCGACCAACTGCTCAAACGCCTGCAGGTCCGCCTCCGCCTGCGAGTGAAGGCCAACCATCGCAAAAACTGTGACATCGAACCCGAGGCCATGCCCGTCCAGCTCCGCATGATACCCAGTGATATACCCGGCTTTCTCGAGCGCGCGGACCCGCCGAAGGCAGGGCGGCGGTGAGATGCCCACCCGTTTGGCCAGCTCAACATTGGTGATCCGACCGTTTTCCTGAAGCTCGTTCAGGATCTGCAGATCGATATCGTCAAGCTTTGCGCGCTTCATAACCACTCCGTCGTCTCATCTCAGCCATCGTCTGTCTGGGTCCCATGAACGCCGGTCCACGAGAAATGCTGCAAGACAGCTGGCTGAACATGTTCTATTACTCCTTTTAGACAGGCTTTTCAGTAACAAAATTACCCAAACGCGCACGATCATGACCGCCCAGGAGATTGCAGCCCCGCCCCAGCTACCGGCAGGCACCACGTGCTGGATCGTGACCAACGGCATGGCGGGCTTTGAAATGCAGGCGATCGGCGTGGCGGAAGCCCTCGGCCTAACCCCGGACCTAATGCGGGTTACGCCCCCTGCTCCTTACAAATGGCTGGCTCCCTGGGGGCCAGCGGCTCCCAACACGGCCATCCGCGCACCCTGGCCGGATCTGGTCATCGCAAGCGGCCGCCAATCCATTCCCTATGCCCGCAAGATCAAACGCCTGTCGGGCGGCAAGACGTTCGTCGCCATCCTGCAAAATCCCAAGGTAAATCCTCGGCATTTCGATCTGGTTTGGGCGCCGCAGCACGACCAGCTGAGTGGCCCAAATGTCCTCTCCACACTCACCGCCCCGCACCGTATTACCCCTGAAAAACTGGCAAAAGCGGCTAAAAAGCTGGAGGCGCGCTATACCGCCCTGCCGCCAAGAAGGCTCGCGGTGGTCTTGGGCGGACCCAACAAGGTCTATGACTTCACCACCGATCAGATGCGGCGCCTTGCGGCGCAACTGCGAGAACTGGCGAAACGGGAACAGGTGGGGCTCATGGTGACCACCTCAAGACGGACCACGTCGGACGCCACGGCGGCGCTTCGAGACGAGCTCCAGGACGTCCCCCACGACATCTACGACGCCCTCGCAGACGCCCCGGAAGACAATCCCTATCCCGGGCTGCTGGGGTTGGCGGCCGCGGTGATTGTCACCTGCGATAGCCACAATATGGTTGGAGAAGCGACGGTCACCGGCAAGCCCGTCTATGTTGTCGAGCTAGAGGGTGGATCGCCCAAGTTCCGCCGTTTTCTGGAGGCTCTCTACGTTAACAATATCGCGCGACAATTTGACGGCTTGCTTGAATCATGGTCCTACGCACCCTTAAATGCTACGCAGGAAATCGCGACCGCCATTGCTGCAGCATATAACCAAAACAGGTAAGTGATTAACGTCCATGAGCTTGATCGATCTAGAAGCGCTCCGCGCGACACCGCTCAAAAAAGACCCATACGATTTTCTGGTCATTCCGAATTTCGTCACGGGAGAAAATCTCGACAAGGTCATCCGCGATTACCCCAACGTCACGACGCCAGGCTCGGTTCCCCCTTCAGAGCTGGACATTCATGGTCAGTTCGATGCCCTGATGAAGGAAATGAATGGGCCTGAATTCGAAGCAGCCATCGAAGAGAAGTTCGATCTGGATCTGTCCGACCGCCCCACCATGTTCACCGTGCGGGGTCACTGTCGTGAAACGGACGGAAAGATCCATCCCGACAGCGAGACCAAGATCATCACCGTCCTGCTTTACCTCAACAAGCCAGACGAGTGGAGCCATGAAGGCGGCAAACTCCGCATCCTTCGCAGCCCCACTGACCTTGAAGACTATGTCGACGAAGTTCCCCCCTATGGCGGCACACTGCTTGTCTTTCGTCGTGCAGACCATTCCTGGCACGGGCATGAACCCTTCAAGGGTCCACGTCGTGCGGTCCAGATGAATTGGGTGACCGACCAACGGGTGGTGATGGCCGAGCAGCGTCGCCACAAGCTGTCCTCCACCGTAAAGAAGCTGAACCCCTTCTCTTCAGCTTGAACCAGATCAAAGCAACGGCCCCTGCGAACCGATACACAACCGACCAACGACACGCAGATAAGATCGAAAGAGTTTCATGACCCTCAATATCGAGACCTTCACCAACGCGGACCTGTCCCAGGGCTGGCGTCCGGGCAACAATGCAGGCGGTGCGTCTCTCTTTAAAGCGCTTGGTCACCCGCTGGCGGCACCCAAAGGCCACGCGATCATTGAACGCCTTCAAGGCCTGGGACCAGTTGCGATCTACGACCCAACGGGTGCGATCGGCAACTTCCACTCCTATTACGACCTCACCAAGGTCGACATTGAAGGCTATTACGTTCAGCGGGTTGAGGATCTGGGCCAGCCTTTCTTAGGCCATGACGCAAAGCCGGTCTCAGCTTGTGCGGACGGCAAAGCGGGCGCCGTTCTCGTGCTCTTGTTTGACGCACAAAAAGTGCTGGGACCCATCGAGCATTGTTTTCCGGACGGCGCGACCATCGTCACCCTCGACGATATGCGTATCCCGGACGAGATGTTGACCAACCAGCGCAACTATCTCGACCCGATGAACTTTGCCACCAACTTTGCTTTCCTGCGGGACCACAAGGGGGCAAATGGATCGGACGGGCTGCACACCACCGTCGCCAGCGCCAACTATTGGGCGACCCATGGGGCGAAAGACCCCAAGCTTTGGTTGTGCCTGTTTGACGAAGCCGGAGACGTCCTCGCCGCTTGGGAAGAAGACCTGCCCGCCGCAGGCTGTCCTTATGCGGTGAACAGCGAAGCCATTCGCGAGAAATTCGGCCTTGATGACTATCAGGGCTCACTCTTCATCCACGCAATCCGAATTGCTGGCCATGACGTCGTCAAATACGCCATGGATGTTTATGGCGACGATGGCAAAGCCCTGACCTGCAGTCATGACGCCAACGCTTGGCCCGCAGACTTCTATGCCGGCATGCCCGCAGGCGAGGAAGACGAAGAGCTGACGCTCATTGTGCAGAACTCGCACCCCATGCCGATCCCGCCGAAATCTGTGGGTTTCAACATTGTCGGTGCTCAGGACATTGCCTGGCATGAAGAGGAGATCCCTCCGTTCGGCACCAAGATCCTGAACGTGAGCGAGATGCTGCCGCAGGCCAAATTCCCGGATCAGATTGAGACGGTGGCAGGACGCTATTTCGTGCGCCCGCGCTACGAGGTGCTCCGCACCAAAACCGGTCAGCGGCGCATCGCCCACGCGAATGTGGAACGCACGGACCTCGAGCCCAATCCGGAGATCCCGGGACTGGAAGCCACTATGGGCAAAGGCTACATCATGCCCTTACCCGTGCTGCCGACGGACCTATTCAACTCGACAATGCTCCCGACGCCCATGGCGCGCTCGGAACAGGAGATGCCGCTCCGGATTGAGCTGATGGATGCAGACGGCTCAACCGTCGCGTCAAAATATCTAGGACGCATCCAACGCCGCGACCATATCGCCATCGACATTGATGCCTGGCTCAAGGAAGAAAGCGCCAAGCTTCCCTCCGGACATGGCCATGCGGAGTTTCTGTATGACTTCCGCGACGGCGGCGAAGCCAATGGTTGGCTACATGCACTCGGCCGTTACGAACAAAAATCTTCCGGCCACCGCGCGGAAACGATTTTCGGCGCGCACATTTACAACACGGCGATCATCTACAAGGACGAGCCGCAGTCTTACATCGGCAAACCACCGGGGCTCACCACCCGCCTCTTCCTGCGCCTGGGCGCAGACCCGAAGGACACGCTTTGCCACCTGGTTTACCCGGCTTCAACGCCCTGGCATGAAAAATCAGACACCCGCCTCATTCTGCATAATGCGGAGGGCGAGCCTGTGGCCGAGAAACGCATTCAGATCAATTGCGGCGGCTCCCGCTTCTGGCGCTACCACGAACTGTTTGATGCGGAAGAGCGGTCCCGCGTGTCGGTGAAAGGCAATGATCTGGGATACATCATCGTCCGCGACACAACCTGCCGTCTCTTCGGATTTCACGGGCTCATCAATGGTGAAACCAGCTTCTGCCTAGACCATATGTTCGGGTTTTGACCAGCATATGCCGGATTGATTGACTTCGAGCCACCAACTGGTGAGGCTGTCCGCTCTCGGTATCTGGTCGGAAGTCTCTCATGCGTCTCTTCTTGAATCTCATCCTTGGCCTCTTTGCACTTGCCGCATTGGGCCTCGCCATTTTCCTTGTGCCGCCCCATCTCCAGACCCAGGGCATCGAACCCGCCCTGCCAAATGAGCAGGCCCTGCGCTCTTTGATGACGGAGACAGACGGACCCATTGCTGTCCATTATGTGCTGACCGCCAGCCAGAAAGTGCGCGGCCGGGACCTCGCCCACACAACTTTTCTTGTCGAATGGGCCAACGGCAATCTATTCGCCATTGACGCTGGCATGGACGCCATCGGCGCGGCGGACTTTGCAGACCTGATGCGGGGCATCAGCGGCGGCGGCGACGCGCGCTTCTTCGGCACTGTCGGCGATCAGCTGGGCGATAAGCTTCAGAAGGTGAAAGGCATCGGCTTCACCCACCTTCACATCGATCACACCCAGGGCGTCACCGCGTTTTGTGAAACCAGAGGGGCCGGCGCAGACCTCCTCCAAACCAATGACCAGCGTGACGAACACAATTTCAACACGGTTGAAGGGGCAGAGATCGTGGCAAATTCCTGCCTGTCACGCGGCACGCTGGATGGCAGAGAGATCCTCACAAGCGACACATTCCCGGGCCTCGGCATCGTCGCCCTTGGGGGACATACACCTGGATCAACACTCTTCGCAGTGGGGCTCAAGGATCACCTATGGCTCTTTTCAGGAGACACCACGAACACGCGGTCCGATCTGATCAACAATGTCGGCAAAGGCTTCCTTTATTCAGGCATCTTTGTGCCGGAAAACACCGGCCGAACGGAGGACCTTCGTCTTTGGCTTACGGGCCTCGATAGCCGCACAGACATCGATGTCGTGGTTTCCCATGACCTGGCTGCCCTACTCGAGACAGGCATGCCAGTGTTCGGGCAGCACCAGGCAGCATCAGTCTTGTCAAAGACCCTCGAGGAAGTTCGCTAGGGCTTCGTTGGTTTCATCGGGCGCCTCTTGCTGCACCCAGTGACCGGTACCCGGAATGATGGTTGACCCTCGGAAATCCGCGCAGCCGGCGCCGGTGTCCGCATAGAGGTCTATGCCGTCAATGTAATTCCGGATGGCGTCGCGCTCACCGCCGATAAAACAGGTAGGCACCTCAATGAGCCGATCACGGAGCTCGGTCAGATCCTCATGGTCAAGGTCCATGGCGCGGTATCGGTTAATCGGTCCGTGAAACCCGCCTTTCTCAAACGAGTCCACATACACTTTAAGATCCGCGTCCGATAACCAGTCAGGGAACGCACTTGGATCGACCATCCCATCCAGCAAACCGGCCGTCGATGGCTTAGTCTTGAGCCAATTGTTCAAGGGTGCATCGCCGGAGAGGGAGAAGTAGATCTTTCTTAAGCTTGATTCCACATCCGCACCGAGTTCCGCTTCGACAACATCCGGCGTTTGGAAATAGGTCATGTAGAAAAAGCGGTCGGCATAGACCTGTCGAGCCAAGTCCAGCAGGGAGACGTCTCCCGCTGGCAGATAAGGCACGCTGAGGCCCGCAACCGCCCGGACCCGCTCCGGGTGCAGGAGTGCCGTCGTGTAGACGATGGGCGCGCCCCAGTCGTGACCGAACAGGATCACCGGATCATTACTGAGGGACCGTGCGACGCTGGCAACGTCACCGGCAAGCTTCCGCAATGAATATTCGTCTACGGCGGCCGGCTTTGTACTTTCCCCATAGCCACGCACATCCATCGCAGCGACCTGATATCCACGGTCGGCAAAGAACTTAGCCTGATGCCGCCAAGACCAGGAATGCTCAGGCCACCCATGGACACACAAGATGACCGGGCCCACACCTTTTACATGAACAGCGATCTCGCCACCGTCCGTCGTCACCATTTTTTTCATGAAAAGAGACTCTGTTGCCGCCCGATTTGGTCAGCGCCCGGTCTCCGACCGGGCGCTTCCTTTCAGGCGGTCTTGTTACAAATGGCCGATTGCCTAGACGGCTTCGCCCCGCTGGTACCGATCCAACTCATCCGGGTCGAAACCCTGATCATTGTCGATGAGCGGGTCGCGCATAAAGTCTTCCGCTGGATCGACGGCGGTCGCCCGCGTCACCATTACGCGGCACAGCTTATCGAGGAGCGACTGGTTGCGAGAACTTCGTCCTGCCATCCAGATGGTCAGCTTTGAACTGCGCTCAAGGCTTCGGATTTGTTTCTCTTTGGGCGTCATTCTGCTGGCTCCATAACAAGTCCGGACTGGTCTGCTTTGGCAGACTCTTCAGTGCCGACGAATGGCTTAACCCGACAGGGGATGCCTTTGATATGAGGGATTCCTTGTTCGCGGTCGAGGAAATCCGGATCATCCCGACAAAGTTGCGAGTCGGCAAATTCCATAGCCCCACTCAGATGTCCAACACCCTGCTTCATCTCTGGTTTCCACCACCCATGTGGCACGCGGACAAGATCGTCCGGCATCGCGTCTTTGATGGCGAGTTTGGCCTTCACCTTTCCTAGGTGGTTTTCGACCGTTACCCACTCTCCTTCTTTCACCCCATGAGCCTCGGCCGTTTTGGCATTGAGGAAAAGTTCAGGCTCTGGATGGCGCGCCCGCATTTCCGGAATGTGTCGCTGCGCGGTTTGGAAGAACCCATCTTCCCGAACGCCGGTAAACATGAGAAGCGGGTATTCTTCGTCCTTAGGCGGATCTTCGCGGAAATAGGGTAGCGGATCGAACCCAAGATCCTCCAAGACCGACGACTTAAGCTCGACCTTCCCGCTCGGCGTCGCAAAGCCGGTCTTCTCATACTGGCGGAAGGCTGGTGCTTTAAAGTGAACCTCCGATGTCGCGATGAGTTGTTCCCAAGTCATACCAGTCTTGGTGACCCGATAGTCATAGAAGTCCTCAAGCGTGTCCCAGGGAACAACGTCCGGCCGATCCAGAGCACCCGCCATCAGCTTCCAGAATTCGAAAGTGCTTTTACATTCGCCTGGCGGCTCCATCGCTTTTTCTGAGAAACGGGCAGTCGCCATCCAGCCGAACATTTCATGGAGCCAGGGCCGTTCCAGCCAGCTGTCTGCTGGCAGGACATAGTCTGCGAGCTGAGCGGATGGCGTCATGAATTGCTCATGCGTGACGATCAGATCCTGATTCATCATGGCCTTATGGATGAGCGGCATGTTGGCGTAACTCATCAGTGGATTGTTGCCGAGGAAGAAGAAGGCCTTCACCGGATACTCGCCCTCGCCAGCCATGGCCCGGAACGTCTCGGACGGCGTGGCCATATAGCAGCCCATCACGAGATTGGCGTATTCCTGCCCGTAAACGCGTTTGTTCGGCTCGTTAAAGGCGAGCTGCGCCCGATAGGTAAATGCCGGATGGTCCTTGGACCCCAACTGCTTCAGTTTCTGCTCCAGCGGCAAGGCCTGGTGCATCTCAATTTCCGACTCCGTAATAATGTCCGGGTTAAAGCCCTGTAATGTCTCACCCCCCGGCACATCCATGTACCCGCAGATCGACCGAAGAATGCCCTGAAGACGGATGCCTGACGTGCTGTTGCGCTGCATATCCGTAATTGGGGTCCAGGGGATAATTGACGGACCTTCGGTCGCGTACATGCGCGCAGCCTTGGCGATCATCTCCGGATCACAGCCAGTGAGTTCAGCAACGCGCTCAAGCGGGAATTCATTGACCCGTTCCTTCAGCTCTTCAAAACCGATGGTCCAGTTCGCAACAAACTCTTTGTCATAGAGCTCTTCGTCAATGATGACCTTGAGCCAGCCGAACATCATGGCGGCATCGCTTCCCACTTTGAGAGGCAACCAGATGTCGGCACGCTCGGCGCTAGAGCTCCGGCGCGGGTCCATGACGATGAGTTTGGCGCCGCGAGCCTGAGCGGCGCGGATATAGTTATACATCGGCGTCCAACTGTGGCGCCGCGGATTATGACCCATCAGCACAATGCATTTGGTGTTGTTGAAATCACCGAAGGGAAACCAGCCATAGGTGAAGCGGTTGACAGCAGCGGTGTTCCCGGCACAAAGGGCCACACCACTGATCCAGTTCGGCGATCCCACATGGTTCATGAGACGACGGCCGAGTCCATGATCTGTCGCTGTGTTCCATTGACTGGTCGACACCGCCCACGCTTCTGGCCCATGGTCTGCAATAATTTTTTTGAGGCGCGAACCAATATCGCTCATCGCCTCTTCCCAAGTGACCTGCTCAAATTTGCCAGACCCGCGTTCGCCAACCCGTTTCAGCGGGTGGAGGATACGGTTGGGATGCGCGAACCCTTTCGGCGCGATAATCCCTTTCATGCAGATATTGTCGCGGAATATCGGATTGTCTGAGGAGCGGACTTTTGTCACCCGACCTTTTTGCACCTCAGCGACAACGCTGCAGGCGATGTCACAGGAGGCACAGATCATCTTTTTCGTGGTCACGCCCGCGCGGGTTGGACGCTCTTCATATTTGGCATCGACAATATCCTGCGGGTCGAAAGGAACGGGTGCGGGCATTTTTTCCTCCTCAGCGTCAAAATGCTATTTACATACATACGTGAATGTATGTAAGATACTTTAACGATATGACGTAGCGAGATCAAGACCAAAATGACTCCAATCAAGACTCGACCCAGAAAACAGGCAGACCGCTCCAAGGAGATGCGTCAGAAGTTGATTGACGCAACCATTCAATCCTTAATCGAGAAAGGTTATGCCGGGACGACGGCTGTCGAGGTTTGCGCCCGCGCAAATGTGACCCGCGGCGCCCTGTTTCATCATTTTGAGAGCCTGCCAGCCCTGATCGCGGCGGCTTTGAGTGACACCTATGACCAGCTCTTGCTCGAAGACCGGCCCGACGAAAACGACACATCCATTGAGGAATGGGTCGTCTGGGGCTGGTCCCGCGTGAGCCGGCGGGAGTTCAAAGCGGTCATTGAAATCTGGCTTGCCTCGCGTAACGACCCAGAATCAACAGCGGATATTCAACCCGCCATTGAGCGCTACAAAGAGATAATCACACCTTCCAAGAAAAACCGGCTCTTCACGCGTTTTGCCTCCGACAAAGAGGCCAGCGCCTTTTACCGATTGGCGCTGGAGAGCATGTTTGGCCTTGCCCTTGGGCGCGCCACAAACCCGGATGGCGCCGCCCTCGATCACGAAAAAATCGTCCTGGATCTATTGCGAACCTATGCCCGCGAGCTCGATAAAAATGACTAGCATTGCCGGACTGATTTACGCAGGCGGTGACAGCATACGTTTTGGCGCCAACAAGGCCGAGGCTCCGCTCCAGGGCCGACGACTCATTGATCACGTCGCTGAGAGACTTGAGCCCCAGGTAAGCGCACTCGCGATCGCCGGATCAGTGAGCTTAGACGAGGTCTCAATCCTGGACGATGGAGAAAATGCAGGCAAAGGCCCATTGGCCGGGCTGTTTTCTGGCCTCACATGGGCAGCAAGCCTTTCCGGTGTGGCCTGGTTGGTCACTGCTCCCTGTGACGTGCCCCTTTTGCCAAAGAACCTGGTCACTCTTCTCGGCGGCGGTCGAACGGACATTCCTAAAGTAATGAACATTCAGGGACGATGGCAGGCGGGCTGCGCACTCTGGCCGACATCCGCTCTTCCCGTCATCGCAGACCGGCTCACTGGTGGAAAAGACCTGTCCCTGCACGCAGCTTTAAAACGCCTCCATGCAGAAGCCATTGAGTGTGACCCCAAGCTACTCGAGGGCTCCTTCGCCAACATCAACACGCAAGGCGACCTGGCCCAACTCGAACGAAAGCTTTCCCAATCC
This sequence comes from Parvibaculaceae bacterium, assembly GCA_965267265.1. Taxonomy (GTDB): domain Bacteria; phylum Pseudomonadota; class Alphaproteobacteria; order Parvibaculales; family Parvibaculaceae; genus Mf105b01. The sequence continues at coordinate 2,828,134 of OZ253944.1, read as the reverse complement.
CATGACTAGTATGAAGAACGTCGTCGGCATCATCGGTTGGCAGAACAGCGGTAAGACCACGCTTGTTGTCGAGTTGGTAAAACATCTGTCAGCGGAGGGTTTCAACGTATCGACGGTGAAACATGCCCACCACGCCTTCGATATCGACAAACCGGGCAAAGACAGCTTCAAGCATCGCGAAGCAGGTGCGGGCGAAGTCATGATTGCGTCTGATTCGAGGTGGGCCCTGATGCGGGAAGTGACGACAGAGACACCGCCGACACTGCCGGACCTGGTCGCCCGCATGGGCCCCGCGGACATCATCCTGGCGGAAGGATTCAAGGCCGGGCAGCATCCCAAAATAGAGGTCTGGCGCAATCTTGAGACGGAGCTGCTGGCCCTCACCGATCCCAACATCATCGCTGTGGTCGCGCCGCCCGGCACGGCGATTCCTAATTGCCCCTGCCCGATCCTTGCCCGCAACGGCCTCGAGGCGATTGCACACCTGGTGCGGGTCACCAGCGGCGTACTTGCCGAGACAAAGTGACCCAAAGGCCAAAAAAGGGCCGATTTCCGGGCGACTCATCTTGAAATCAGTTTGGAATAAGTCTAACTCACACCCCAGAAGTTAGATTAATTCCAAACTGGGAGTTCCCCTTATGAGCGTATTGGTCGGTAGACCCGCCCCCGATTTCACCGCAGCTGCAGTTCTCGCCGACGGCGACATTGTTGATGACTTCAACCTCACCGAGTACCTGAAGGGCCACTATGGGGTGATCTTCTTCTATCCGCTCGATTTCACTTTCGTCTGTCCGTCCGAGATTCTGGCCTTTTCGAACCGGGTCCCGGCCTTTGAAGAGCGCAATACCAAGGTGATTGCCGTGTCCGTCGACAGCCAGTACAGCCACTTTGCCTGGCGGAACACCTCACCAAATGAAGGCGGCCTCGGCCCGGTCCAGTTCCCCATGGTGGCTGACATCACCAAGCAGATCGCGCGTGACTATGATGTGTTGATCCAGGAAGACGGTGTGGCGCTCCGCGGCACCTTCCTCATCGACAAGGACGGCATTGTCCGTCATCAGCTCGTCAATGACCTGCCCATCGGTCGGAATGTGGATGAAGTGATCCGCACCCTCGACGCCCTTCAGTTCCACGAAGAGCATGGCGATGTCTGCCCTGCCGGCTGGAACAAAGGCGATGAAGGCATGACCGCAGACGCGGACGGCGTCGCTAAGTACTTGGGAGAGCACGCAGAAGCGCTCTAACCCTGGCTTTTTGGCGCGTCGATCACACAGACGCGACTGCCCCTTTTGAGCCTGGGCGGGAGCCCCTATATTGAGGCCCTGCCCAGGTAGTAAACTGGCTCAAAGGCCGATTCTCCGGCCAAAAAGAATCAACCGAGTACATACCCATGTCGAACCAGCATCATTCCAAAGTGACCATTATCGGCTCCGGCCCTGCCGGCTACACGGCCGCCATCTATGCGGCCCGCGCGATGCTGGAACCGACCATCATTCAGGGCATTCAGCCCGGTGGTCAGCTCACCATCACCACGGAAGTGGAAAACTATCCAGGTTTCGCGGAAGAAATTCAGGGCCCTTGGCTGATGGAACAGATGGAAGGTCAGGCGCGCAATGTCGGCACCGACATTGTGTCCGACACCATCACGGAAGTTGACCTGAAGGCGACTCCGATCCGCATGGTAGGCGACAGTGGCGACATCTACACAACCGACGCGCTCATCATCTCGACCGGTGCACAGGCCAAATGGCTGGGCCTGCCGTCGGAAGAAAAGTTCCAGGGCTTTGGCGTCTCCGCCTGCGCCACCTGTGACGGCTTTTTCTATCGCGGCAAGGAAGTGATCGTTGTCGGCGGCGGCAACACGGCCGTAGAGGAAGCGCTCTTCCTCACCAACTTTGCGAGCAAGGTCACCGTGGTCCATCGCCGGAATGAATTCCGCAGCGAAAAGATCCTGGCGGATCGCCTGTCGAAAAACGACAAGATCGAAGTTGTGTGGGACACGGTCGTCGAAGAAATCCTCGGCGACGAAGATCCCCTCGGTGTAACCGGTGCGCGCGTGCGAAATGTGAAGACGGGCGAAGAAAGCGTCATCAACGCAGATGGTGTCTTCATCGCCATCGGTCACGCGCCCTCAACAGAGCTCTTTGTCGATCAGCTGGAAACCAAGCAAGGCGGCTATCTGGTGACTGCACCCGACAGCACAGCAACCTCCGTTCCCGGTGTCTACGCGGCAGGCGACGTGACCGACGACATTTATCGTCAGGCAGTGACCGCCGCCGGCATGGGGTGCATGGCCGCGCTCGAAGCTGAGAAGTTTCTGGCGGCGAAAGAGACCGTCGCCGAAGCAGCGGAATAAGCGCTCCCTTAAACCTAATGCACTCGGTTTTCTGAACGCATCCTGTCAGGCGTGCTGCCGGTCCATCCATTGAACGCACGGATGAACGAGTTGGGATCGTCATATCCCAGCAGGAAGGCGATCTCTGCATTCGTGTAGGCCGACCGCGTGAGATAGTGCGCCGCCAGCTCTTCGCGCAGCCGGGTGATTTCCTTTTGGAAACTTGTGCCCTCTTCCGCCAGACGACGTTGCAGCGTGCGATCGCTCACCGCCAGTTGGCGCGCCACTTCCGACATGGTGCATTGACCACCGGCGAGACTCTCTGTGAGGCAGGCACGGACGCGCGCGCGAAAATCAGATTCAGGAGCCAAGTCCTGCATGCGGGTTCGAAGTTCCGGCTCAAAGATGGACCACATGGACTCATTGGCTGTCAGAAAGGGGCGCTGGGCATCTGTTTCTGAAAATGTGATCACACACCTGTCGGACACAGACAAGCGGCAGCCAAAAAAAGCTTCATAGTCCTTTTTGTTCGCGACTTTGTCAGGCACGCCGACCTGCAAGGGGACAATGGCCTCCCGCGTTGCAGAACGCGCCATATGCACCAGAAACACCTGCTCCATCAGAAAGTAGCTGAGCGGAATTTCTAAAGTCGCCGGATCCGGCTCAATCGTCACGACGGTCTTGCCCTGACCCTTGCGCTGGTCCTGATCGAGCCTCAAGCGCAACGGTCCTACAAGCGGTTTGTATTGCGCCAGCCGCTCAAGCGCTGTCTTGAGGTTCCGGCTGCAGAAACAAGCAAACAGCGGCGGACTGAACGTCTCGGCCGAAAAAGCCTGCGCCACTTTGAGAGGAAACAAAGGATCTCCGGAGGCACTCATAATGGCCTCCCAGAGACGAAAATATTCGGGAGTCGAGAGTGTCGGCGTTTCCCGCGTAAACAGGTCGAGGGGCAGGTCGGCCTTGCGCAGTACGTCCTGGGCAGAGATACCCAGATCGCCCAACAAGGCCTGCCAGCCAAAATCGACAACGAACTGCGACCCGCCTATCGTCATTTTGCAGCGCTCAAAATTGCCCGGTCAAAAATGCGATCCCCAAACCATTTCCGGATAAACAGAAGCGGCCGTGCGAGCTGACCTGCCGCATAGCGTGTCTTGGGCCGTCTGGATTTGACCGCCCGAGAAACCACTTTGGCAATCAAAGAAGCAGGCGAGGCTTTGCCATTCGCATAAGAGTCCGAAATCGCGCCGGCAACATTCCGCGCCATGGGTGCATAGGGGCCCTCGCCCGAATACTTGATCAACGGTCCCTCCGTAACGTCGCCAAACTCGGTCTGAATAATGCCAGGTTCAACGACCACTACATCAATTTTGAACGGCGACAACTCAAGGCGCAAACAGTCTGCCATGCCCTCAAGCGCATGTTTGGACGCATGATACCATGCTCCCAACGGCGTATAAATCTTGCCGCCCATCGACGTGATAAAGACAATCTTGCCGGCTTTTTTCTCGCGCATATGCGGCAAGACAAGCTGGACCAGCCGTGCGCCCCCGAAGACATTCACATCAAACTGATAACGCGCATCCTCTGGAGGAATATCCTCCAAGGCACCGAGAAGACCGAAGCCTGCATTGTTGATGAGCACATCAACCCCACCATGCTTCTCGTTGATATGAGCAATGCCCGCCTGCAGGCTTTCCTCCTTGGAGACATCCATCTCAAGAACGTCCGCGCCCAATTTCTTGAGGTCGTCCATCTCCCCAACCCGCCGTGCCGCGGCGACCACGACAAGACCGTCTTTCAGCAGTTTTTGAGCGATGGCTTTTCCCATGCCGGATGAAGCGCCTGTCACCAACGCGACTTTTTTCTGACGTTTAGCCATGTCCGTCTTCCTGTTGTCCGTTCAAGATCACGGAAAGATAGGGATGACACGGCGCCTCATCACTCGCAGAAGGCGCCAACAAACTGGCAAAGCGCGCCAATGCAGCTGCCGCCGACGAAACGAAAGCAATCAGATAATGTCGACCGAATAGATCCAGGCGGTGTAAAGCACATAGAGCGAGAGGAAGACGATCCCCTCCACCCGCCCGATAGCGGCGCGACGCCAAATGAGCGGCGCAAGCACAAGTGCGGTGCCGAGCACGATCCAAACATCAATGTCCGCAATCCGGCCGGCGATCGGCATAGGCGTGACCATCGCGGTTGTGCCGAGAATACCCAGCACATTGAACAGGTTGCTGCCCATGACATTGCCCATCACGACATCCGCATGCCGCCGGTAAGCCGCGACAATAACCGTGGCAAGCTCTGGCAGGGAGGTCCCGATCGCTACCAAGGTCAGACCGATGATTGCATCGGACACACCCAACTGTCTGGCAATCGCCGTGGCGCCTTCAACAAGCGAATAGGCGCCCCCAGCGAGAAAGACGAGACCGGCGATGCAGAATATGATCGCAGTGGAGAGCGCAATTCGGGGCGCGCTGATGTCGCGCTCCACCCGTTGCAACAACTCCTTACCCGCCTTCTGGTTTCGCCGCTCCACAACAAACGCAAAGGCAAGGTAGGCAATGAGCGCCGCCAACATCACGGCGCCCGTGGGACGGTCCACGATGCCGCCGAAGGAAAGACCAACCAACACGATGCTCGCAATGAGCACGGCCAGGGCATCGCGCTTGACCTCTCTGCCCGCACAGGCGACCGGGGCGAGAACCGCTGCGACCCCCAAAATCAGCAGCACGTTTGCAATGTTGGACCCCACGACATTGCCGAGCGCAATATCAGGTACCCCACCAAGCGCCGCCGTCAACGAGACCATGAGTTCAGGAAGCGATGTCCCAAACCCCACAATGACCATACTGACAAAAAGAGTTGAAAGATTGAATCGGCGCGCGACGGCAATGCTTCCTCGAAGGATTGCCTCCCCACCCAAAAACAACAACCCCAAACCGAGGAACAGAAGGAAAATGTCCATAAACGCTACCTTTGCACCGAAGGTAGGGCCAAAGGGGAAGCGCGACAATGAACAAATTGCGGCGGAGCGCGCTTAAATGAAAAAAGCGGGACCTAATCGAAGTCCCAACTTGACCCGCCCGGCCCCGTCCAATCAGCCAGCACATGAGTGTTGCGATTGATGGGATAGGCACGCGGCCAAAACCCCGTGCCGGCAAGACGGCCATCGCGCATGCCGCGCAGCCCGTCTCTTAGATCTTCAAGATTCCGGAGGCCGACGCTAGGGGCGGACCGCGTGTCGGCACCGCCATGCGCCGCAAACAGGAGTGTGTTCGAGGGCAATTGCTCCAACAAACGTTCCGTGGTTTCGAGATACGTCCCGAGGCTTGAGTTCGGCATGAAGGCGTAGATCTCGCCATCACCTGCATAGTCGCCCATGAAGAGACGGTTATTCGCTTTGTCCCAGATGGAAATCGAGTCAGGCGTATGACCCGGTGTGGCAAGAAGCGTCACCGCACGGCCACCCAGATCAAGTTCCGTGCCGACCGACCACCAGTCGCCGACCTGCCATCCGGGAATGGCATAACCCTCGACCTGGCCCATATGTTCCTGCGGCTCCGGCACAAAATATCCGTCTCGCGTGCGTGCCCGCAAATGGTCAAGAGCCGGCATCAAAACCTTGGCAAACCGTGTGTGATTGCCGACATGGTCGAAATGAAGATGGGTCGCAATGACACTCACAGGTTTATCGGTGAGCTGTGCCACTACAAGGCCGATGTCCCGCAAGGGAGAGCCACTGTCGATGAGAAGAGCCTCTCGCTCACCGATAATCAGATAGGAATAAACATCACGAAAATACCGCGGCTCAGCGATCGCGAACGTGTCGGACCCTAAGCGTTCGACGGTGTAAAAATCATCCGCCCAGCGCTCCTGGTCGCCCAGCTCCACCTTGTCGACCGCCGCGAGCGGCGGTGCACCTGCGAGCTCAATCGCTTTCAGAAGCAGGGGCATCCGAAACACATAGAACGCACTCACCGACACCACCAACACAGCGCCGACTGTAACACAGAAATGTAAAACGTGCCTCATCGCCCCTGCCTCCTCACTTAGAACGCGGCGTTATGGTTGGACACCTGCAACCGGTTCCAGGTGTTGATCATGACAATGATGAGCGTCAGATAGTCGATCTCTTCCTGAGAGAAATGCTCAACAAGGTCCGCATGTAACTGAGTGAGATCGGCACCACTGCCCTGCACCGTCAAGGCTTCGGACCAAGCGAGCGCCGCCTTTTCGGCCGCAGAAAACAGATCTGTGTTGCGCCAGACCACCAGATGGTCGAGACGCGTTTCAGTTTCATTGTCGTCCCTGGCCTCGCCTGTATGCATATTCACACAAAAAGCACAGCCATTGATCTGAGAGACCCGCAGCTTCACCAGGTGACGTAGCAGGGGATCAACAGGACAATCGGCAAACATCTGCTCAATGCTCTCAAATGCACCCAACGCTTTGGGCACCGTTCTGACCAGCGTTACTCTATTCGCTCCAGACATAAATTTTCTCCATCTATACAGTCAGGAATTGCCTCTATGACGAGCGATCGGCAGCGCCTGTGACAGAAATCCGTCGCGTCTTTGTGATTTTTTTGTGAGAACGCTCCTATCTCGCGTTAGGCTGCCTCATGGCGATCTATAGGGGGAAATATGGGACGTCTTATCGCAATCATGGCGCTTGGCCTTCTGGTGCTCGGTGGTATTGGCATCCACTACCGATTTCCGCTTGCCGTCGCCGCAATCTCTTCAGACCAGCCACCGCCATTACGCCCCCAGGGGCCGCTCGCGGAGAATGAACGCTGGGTCGATGATTACTTCACCATCGCGGACTTAGGGGCCAACACCTATGCCATTGGTGAACCCCGTGTCAGTGGTCCCGTCTTTTCCTACCTGATCGTGGGACAGGACCGAGCCCTTCTTTTCGACAGCGGCATGCCGCTCCGCGATATGCGCCCCGTTGTGGAAAGCCTCACAGACCTCCCCGTCACTGTGCTTGCCTCGCACCTTCACTTCGATCATGTCGGAAACAACCCGCGCTTTGATCGCGTGGCCATGCCGGACACAGAAGCAACGCGCGCCCTCCTTGTTGACAATGTCTTCACCCCCCAGCCGAACCAGTTCCTCGGGCGGGTTGAAGGACATCAAATGATGAGTTGGCATGTCAGCGACCTGTTACCGATCGGCACGGTCATTGACCTGGGCAGTCGTCAGCTCACGCTGCTCGCAACACCAGGACACACATCGGAGTCAGTCTCAGTTTGGGACCGCGAGCATGCGATGCTCTTTACCGGCGATTACATTTACGAAGGCACCCTGATGGCCTTCATGCCAAACTCCAGCCTGCAGGAATATATCGACACCGCAACGGAGCTGATCGACCTGCTCCCCGCAGAAACAAAACTCTACACGGCACACCGGTGGCGCATGATTGGGACACCTATCCGTGGCTATCAGGATCTGGTCGATCTGAAAGCGGCGCTCATCAAAATTCGCGAAGGCGATTTGTCCGGATCGGGATTCTTCCCAACGCGATACCGAGTGAATGACCAGGTTGAGATCGAAGCCGACCTGCCCTGGTATCAGGGGTGGACGTATTAGCTGTTTGGCGCATCACCCGGCATTGGTAAGAGACCCAGCTGATGCAGCGCAAACACGTTATCCGCAATGCCTGTTTGATGGATGACCTTGCCATCGCGGATGGTCAGAATGACGATTTCGTCAAAAGACAGGGCTCTGCCCGTAGGCGGTATCGAACCCCACTTGCCGGTCTGCACGCCCGTCACGGTAAACCGGGAGACGACCTTATCGCCGTCCGCTAGGAGGTCGGTGAGCGTCTCATGATAATTACTGAAAGAGGCATGCGCGCGCTCCACCATCCCACGGATCGCGTCTTGTCCGCGCCGGACCGGCGCAAATGGGCGATAATCCACCACATAGTCGTCAGCATAATAGTCAGGTATTTTCGACAGCTGAGCCCGGTTCCAAACCTCCTCGGTCAGTTTCCGAACAAGGGCCTTGTTCTCTTCCGCGTGGCTCATGGGACCGTCACTCCCTGGGTGTTCGCGCGAAAGATAATAGCTCTAGCGCGCAAAAGACGCGAGTAACCCTTCAAGCGAACGCATATCGTCGAAGATCGTGGCCCCGGCATCCTCCAGGGAAGCCCGGTCCGTGAGCGGATCGCCGGCATAGCCGAGCACCCGCATGCCGGCAGCAACACCAGCCTCTACGCCGGGGCGGCTGTCTTCAATCACAACACAGTGTTCAGGTGGATGCCCCATGCTGGCTGCTGCATGAAGGAAAAGATCAGGCGCCGGCTTACCACGCGCGACCATATCTGCATTAAACAGAACATCTTCAACAAGTGGCAAAAGCCCGGAGCTTCCGAGCGTCGCGTGCATCTTTTCCATCTGCCCGGAAGATGCGACACAGTACGGCACGCCTTCCTTTCGCAATCGCTCGATTTGGCCTTTTACGTGAGGAACAGCCTCTATCCCCTCCGCAAAGAGCTTGATCGATTCATCGCGCACCATCAGGTGCCAGTCTGCTGGAAGAGACCGTCCGGCAAGCTCTTCAACCTCCGTCTGAACCGTTGGCATCGACTTGCCCAAAAACCGTTTCCGGCATTCTTCATATGTGAGCGGCGCGCCCGCCTCTGTCACCAAACGGGACAGAAGCTGATTGGCGACATGCTCTGTATCCACCAGCACCCCATCGCAATCGAAAATCACCAAAGAAGGTGGCACATTCGTCCTACACACATCACAGTCCCATTAATGTCGGAAGTTTGCGCATGTCGTCAAAGACGATGGCGCCAGCGTCAGCCAAGGCCCGACCATCCGTCGCTTTATTACCTGCATAGCCAAACACGCGCATACCCGCGGCGATCCCCGCCTGTACACCCGGAAGGCTGTCTTCGATCACCATGCTGACGCCGGGCGCGTGCCCCATCTCGCGTGCGGCATGTAGAAACAGATCGGGCGCGGGCTTGCCCTTCTCGACCATGGTGGCACTGAAGAGATTGCCGCCGAAATGATCCGCCAGACCAATTTTTTCAACGGCGTTTTCAATATGATCCATCACGGAGGACGACGCGACACAGCGGGCAAGTCCTCGATTTTCAATAGCACCGGTGACGTGATGGACATGAGGGATCGGATCAATCGACCGACGAAAGATCGCCTGCACTTCTTCTTCTATCGCATCCGCCCAATCGGGCGGCAACCGCCGTCCAATATCTGCCTCGACAATTTCCACGGCGGACTTTAGAGACCGGCCACGAAACGTCCGAAGACACTCTTCGTGTGTTCCGGAATATCCCTCTGCCCGCACAAACTCGGCGAACATCGATCCCGCAATGGTCTCCGTATCGACGAGCACACCGTCACAATCAAAAATAACAAGGGTGGGTTTTTCCATGCGCCGCAGCATAGGCATGCGCGCGCGCCGGGCCAGTCACTTTCTATGACCAACTTTTACTGGCGGCTCAGGCCTGCCAGCTGGGTTCGCGGGTCGCATGTTCATTGATGAAAGCTTCAAGGTCTTTCACGGCCACCCGAAACTCCCGCCCGATTTTCACTGCACGCAGCTCCTCCTGGCGGATCCAGGATCGCACTGTCGGTTCGCGAACCCTGAGGAGCTCCGCGACGTCCTGCGTTGTCATAAACGGTTTGCTGATCATTAACCCCTCTCCCAATCCGGACAAGTACGCCGAAGTATGTATGTAGCTTTCAGAATACGTCAACCTCTCTCAAAGTCGTTGAAATGACATATTTTGCGTCTTATCTGTAGAAGAGGCGAAAACCGCCGATTCAGCATGAACAGACAGGTAGCAAATGCCCCCAAGTGCCCAGACAGAAGAACGACCGACCGACAGCACGGCCGCGCCCCTTATAGCGCCAAAGACGATTCTCATGGCGACGGATCTGTCAGCGCGGTCCGACCGCGCTCTGGAGCGCGCCGTCAGTCTGGCAAGCCAGCACAAGGCACAATTGATCGTTCTGAATATAATCGATGAGGACCTGCCCTCCTCCGTACAGGATCGCGTTCGTGACGCGACGCTGAAAGAGATAGAGGACAGTTTGGAGAGGGTCGACGGCGCGAACGCACTCAATCCAACGGTGGAAGCGATTGCAGGCAAAGACTATCGCGACATTTTGGATCACGCTGACAAGGTTGCGGCCGACCTGATTGTTCTCGGAATCCACCGCAATGAAGCGGGCAACAAACCGATTACCGGCACGACAATGGAGCGTGTCATCCGCAAAGGCCGTCAGCCGGTCCTTGTGGTCCCCAACAAGACAGACGGCCCCTATGGGAACGTTGCCATAGGCGTCGACTTTTCTGCCTTTTCCCGCATCGCCATTCGTCAGGCCCTGTCGGTCGCGCCAGATGCAACATTCAACGCCATCCATTCCTACCACGTGCCCTTCAGCGGCTTTCAGCGGGGCCGCGAAACCCGGAACGCCTATCGGGACCAGCACGAGCGCGAACTGACCGAGCTTATAGAGGAAGAACTGGAGACACTTGTCGGGTCGGCGACAACAGGAGCGACACCAGACGTTTCCTTCCGAAAAATCGTGAAACAGGGCGAGACCCAGTCCGTTATCCGCTCAGAAGTTGAAAACCTCAAGCCGGACCTTCTGGTCCTTGGCACCCACGGTCGTGTGGGTCTTACCCACGCGCTACTTGGAAGCATTGCCGAGAGTTTCCTCAACAATCCACCTTGCGATGTCCTGGTGGTGAAGGCGTGGTGACCCGAGCGGCTTACTTGTAGAGAGGCTGGTTGTTGCCCGCATAAAGATGGGCGACCTGCTCCGCATAACCGTTGAAGAGTTGGGTTGGAACCCGTGTGCCGGTCCCAAGCAGCTCTTCCGTGGCCTGACTCCATCGGGGATGCGCAACCTCCGGGTTCACATTCGCCCAGAAACCATACTCCGCCGGATTGATTTCCTCCCAGAAACTCACCGGACGCTTCGCGGTGAAGGTAAAGCGCACAATCGATTTGATCGACTTAAAGCCGTACTTCCACGGCACCGCGAGACGGAGCGGCGCGCCAAACTGTTTGGGCAGCGGCTTGCCATAGACACCGGTCACCAGAAACGCCAGATCGTTCGTGGCTTCGGCAAGAGTCAGGCCTTCCACATACGGCCAGGGATACCAGAACTGGTTCTGGCCTGACGCCACCTCCGGGTTCATGAAAGTTTCCATCCGCACATAGCGCACGCCGGATTTGAGGTTGGCCATTTTCACCAACTCGGCAAACGGGAACCCGGTCCACGGAACCGCCATTGCCCACGCTTCCACGCAGCGGTGACGATAAAGCCGCTCTTCAAGCGGCATGCGTGCAATCAGCTCATCGCAATCGAGCGTCAGCGGTTCTTCCACATCGCCATCGATCACCACCTGCCAGGGCCGGATTTCAAGCGCCTGGGCCGCACTGGAGATACGTTTGTGGCTGCCGAACTCGTAGAAATTATTGTACCGCGACGACACCTCTTCGCGGGTGATGTCCCGGGTCAGTGTGAAGTTGGGATTCCGGCGGGCGGGATACTTGGAGGCATTGGGATCGAGGGGAATGCTGCCTCCCGTATCTGCTTCCGCCCCATCCTCGCACGCGGCGAGGAGCCCGGACCCAACACCAGCAGCGAGGAGACCACTGGTTTTCAGAAACTTCCGGCGATTGAAAAAGACGTGCTCAGACGTGGCCTGGTTTTCAGACAATTCCCAAGGACGGGTCTTCTTGATGAGCATGGTATTCTCCTAATCGTGTGAGAATAGAATTGGACCAAAACCAAAAAGGGGCAAGTCACCTTAAAGCGACCTGCCCCCACTTTTGCTCGCGGTTTCGTGAGCGTGGCCACCCACGCCATTCATTTAGCTCTCCAGCATCGAGCGCAGCATCCACGCGGTCTTCTCAGACGCCTGCATCCGCTGGGTCAGAAGATCAGCCGTCGGCTCATCGCTGGCCTCTTCGGCAAGCGGGAAAACCTCACGCGCCGTGCGCGCAACCGCTTCGTGACCCTTCACAAGGTTCGCCAGCATGGCCTCCGCCTTTGGAACACCGGTATCTTCTTCAATGCTGGTCAGGTCGGCATAAGCGCTGTAACTGCCCGGTGCATATTCACCCAGCGAGCGAATGCGTTCGGCGATCTCATCAACCGCCATCCAAAGCTCGTTATATTGAACCTCGAACATGGTGTGCAGCGTATTGAACATCGGACCCGTCACATTCCAGTGGTAATTGTGGGTCTTGAGATAGAGCGTGTAGGTGTCTGCCAACACACGGGTCAAACCTTCCGCGATTTTTGCGCGCTCAGCTTCGGGAATTCCAATATCGATCTGCATAGGTCACCTCCTGTATTGATCAAAATATAGGCTATGTCACATCCGCATACAAGGTAGTTTAGAATTATTTTAAAGAAGAAAATATGACAGCACGCTTGGGCTCATGGAGCCCTTTGGGTAGAGTAAACAAGAGCTTCCAGGGGTGCGTCACATGAGGGATGTGGAATGACCATTAAGTTTCTTGATCAAGACCCGATCATCATCAGCCGACGCAAACTGGTTCAGGGCCTGGCCGCTGGCTCTATTGTAGCGGTCGCCGGCTGTGCCCGAAATCAGGCGATTGGCCGCGATCAGCTTCTCCTGGTGTCTGATGGCCAAATCGCGCAAATGGCTGCATCCTCCTGGACACAGTTGAAACGGCAGACAAAAATCTCGAACGACCGCAATCTCAACCGCCGCCTCAATACTGTCGGCAACAATATTGTCCGGACCGCGGGTCTTCAGCGCCAGCCCTGGGAATTCACCGTCTTTGACGACGATCAGGCCAACGCCTTCGTCCTGCCCGGCGGCAAAGTTGGTTTTTACAAAGGCATCTTCAAACGCATGAAGAACGACCACCACCTGGCGACGGTGATGGGTCATGAGGTAGGACACGTCACAGCCAAACATGCGGCGGAACGTTATAGCCAGCAGGTCGCCGCAGGGGTCGTCACGACAGCCGCCGCCGTCGCCCTTGAGGCCGGAGACGTTCGGGGCGGCGCTCAGATCGCCGGCATTTTGGGATTGGGTGTGCAGTTCGGCATTCTTCTGCCCTATTCCCGCCGCCATGAGTTGGAGGCCGACCGGCTGGGCATCAACTACATGCACCGCGCCGGATATGACGCCCGCCAGTCACTGGCATTCTGGGACAATATGTCGGCGCAGCGCACCGGCGGGTCACCGCCGGAATTCCTGTCCACACACCCGTCTGATGCAACCCGCAAAGCGGCGATCCGCCAGGAACTGCAGCGCCTAGGTCTGGCGTAGTTCTTCCACCCGCTCAAACGGGCTGCGCCCAAGGCCATGACCGCGGCCCGGCGCCCCTGCGCCGCGCCCGTGAAGGCGGTGAGTGAAGCGAACTCGCCGCGACCGCAAACACCTCCTCCTCTTACATCACCGGCATATAGACAGCCGGTCCGCCGAGTTTGACATAGGCGTCAAGGGCGGCGTCAAGGAAGAGACCCAGCGCCCAGTTGAGCGCCACGACGCATCCGAACCACCTGAGCGCGGATACCAGACCCGTCCAGGTGTCGACCGGCTCATCATGATCCCACAGTGCCGCGAACAACCAGGCAACGCCGGAAATTTCGAGTGCCGGGACCACCACCAGCAACCACTCGAAAACATCCTCGGCCGGGTCGAGACCCAAGCGATGGACGAGATAGAGGAACAAGGCCGCACCCACGGCAACGGTCCGCGCATGAGCGAGGTTGAACACATTTTCTCTCTCAAGTTCGATATTCATTTTTCTTCACCCCCGTGCGTTAGAGCGAGCGACATTGATCGCTCCTGACTCACAGGAGACTCCTTTGCAATCTTCTTGACCAATCCGGCAGGCACGCAGAACGCCAGGTAGGCGAACGAAAGCCCTCACTGCGACAGACACGTCACAGAGCCGATGCGCGAGCGATCGCGCGTTACATCACTGATAAGCCGAAGCGGAAAACGTGAGGCAGGACGTTAAGCGTACGAACCGACAAACACGTCAATCGCAAGGTTTTTCAGCGTTTTGGAATGAACACAATCCATCTGACTTTTCCTTCGATTGTTATCGGGACACCCTCTGGGGCCTAACATACAAAAAGCCCCATCCGGATATGGTGGGGCTTTGAAAGTGACTTCGGATAAGCGCGGATGCGCTTAGTCGCAAAGGAGCCCGCCCCAGGGCTCCGATTGCCAGCCCATAAATGGGCGCCGATATGTTGTGGTCACTGTCATGGGCGTGTGAGTACACCCGCTGTCACGCAACGTCAACATCACTTTACGTGTTTTTTTGTTTCATCCGCGCAAAGACAAACTTCGATGCAAAGTGTGATGGAAGAGTCACAGGCGCAAAGCGCGTCGATCAAAACAAGGAATGCCCGCGCCGACGAAAGCCAGCGCGAGCCAACCGTGTGTCACCTAATCCCTGTCGCTGATCTTACAGCGGTTGTTGTGGCGGGTTGTCCCGCCCGTCCGGTAGGACGCTGTGTTGTCGCTGTCGGAGTCATAGATAAACCTTGTGCCGTCTTTTCGGCAGCTCTTACCCTCACCCGCAACGATCCAAACCTTGCCCCAGACTTCCGTTCCTTCGGGAATAGGACCACTGCAAGCATCGGGGTCCCCCCGGTACACGCCGAACTCATCGAGGGTGAGGTCGTAACGAGACCTGTCATCACCCGTTTTGTTCTCACTGCGCAGATAGATCGCGCAGGATTCACCCTCATGAATGTAGCGAACGGTGAATATCGCTTCGTAAGCACCGTTGTTTCTATATTCCATTTTGTTGACCGGATAGTCCTTCGCGTGGCCTGCGCCCGCGAACAGGACAGAAAAGACCAACCCGGCGACAAGGGTCACCGTATCCCAGTATGTCTGGAGTGTGATTACGCCCATAACCCTCTCCTTTGCATGAAAAAGCCCGCGCCTAAAACAGACGCGGGACAGTATAGGCGCATAGCTAGTCTTTATCGCTGATTTTGCAGCGATTGTTATTGCCTGTTGTGCCGCCGCTTCGGTACGACGCGGTATTATTGCTGTCGGCGATATAGATGAACTTAGTGCCATCTTTCCGGCAACTCTTGTCTTCTCCAGCGGTGATGAAGACCTTGCCCCAAACTTCGGCCCCATCGGGAATGGCGCCTTTGCAGCCACTGCCACCACTATGCACTTCGAACTCGTCGCTTGTGAGGTCGACAGTGACATTTTGGTCAGTAGAGGACGTGTAGGCCTGACCATCCAGATAGACCGAGCACTTGTTTCCTTGATGGTTGTAGCGGACGTTGAAATGCGCCACATAGGCGCCGTTGTTCCGATAGGTCATTTCGTTGATCGGCCAGTCCTTGGCATATCCCGCTTCCATCATCAAAGCGGTACCGATCACACCGGCGGCTATGGCGGTAATCCCCCGACCTGCCCAGTTTTTCATGAACCCCATAAGTCTCTCCTGTGAATGAATGAAAATGTCCGGGCCCCGGCACCCCTCGGCCGCCCAGGCAAACACTAAACGAACCTTTTCAGGACATTGTTATCTCAGCGTCTCATGGGCGACGACGGGTGGGCAGATCACTGGGAAACAGCTTGCCCGGCGGACCGCACTTGCATCGCTGTCAAGGACACGCGACCCTCACCCCAAAGAAATAAACGCAACCGGAGGAAACAGGCATGGCAACGAACGCAAACTGTTGGGGCGACGAAACGGAATATGATTTCAAGGAATTGACCAGCGGCCTCAACCAATACTTACGATTGAGAACCAATCCCGTTGCCATGAAACGCTTCGCCACAGAGGCGGACCTCGACACGATTCCGAAATGCCGCCGCCCGCGCGACGGCGAGCTGATGGCGACGGACCAAATTGTCGGTCAAAGCCGGTGGATCGGCTACACGATAGGTGTGACCATGAAGAACCTCATGGGTCAGCAATGCGGCGCCGTGGTGGGCCTCGCGCCACGCGACGAAGAGTTCCTCTCCGGCGAGCGCTTTCACGGGGTCTGGTATGGCGACCTTGAAGGAAGCGCCGAACACCAGCGCGAAATGTCTTGTGCCAGTCACGGCGACTATGAGGCGCTCGTCACCTCGCCGCTTATTTCAGGCCGCATCGACAATCCTGACATCTGTCTCATCTATGGCACGCCGGGTCAGATGATTACGCTCATGAACGGGCTGCAATATAAGAACTACAAGAAGTACACCTTCACCTGCGTGGGCGAGAGTTCCTGTTCGGACTCATGGGGCAACGCGCTTAAGACCGGCGAGCCCTCCATGTCCATCCCCTGCTATGCGGAGCGGAAGTTCGGCGGCGTGCAGGATGATGAAATGCTGATCGCCCTCCCGCCGTCTTATCTGCCGCAGATCGTCGACGGCCTCGCCGCGCTCTCAAAGAACGGCCTCCGCTACCCCATCCCCAACCACGGGATCGACAAGTCCCCGATGGCCAGCATCAACCAGAGTTATGGGTGAGAGTCCGCGCGGCGCATCTCGTATAGGGACAATCCAAATAAAAGCCGTCACCCCCGGACCCACGGGTCTGGCTTCGCCAGCCCGAGGACAAGCTTGCCGGGGGTCCAGGGCCGTATTGCTCGGCAGAGGTCCCAAACCCTGGATTGCCGGAACAAGTCCGGCAATGACACACAGTTTTGGAGCGCGGCAGCGTCCCCAACACTGTCATGCTCGGGCTTGACCCGAGCATCCATAGGGCGTCGAGTGGCTGCATGGACCCTCGGGTCAAGCCCGAGGGTGACAGTGGTGGAGTAAAGGAACACACGAGACTCCGACCGACATCCACCCTTCGAGACGCGGTCTGACGACCGCTCCTCAGGGTGAGGACTGGCTTTGAGGTAGGGGTCTCAGGGTGAGGCATTGATATGAAATTGGGGCCTCATGGTGAGGACTTGATTTGAAAAAAGGACCTCATGGTGAGGAGGCCCGCCAATCGACAAGATTGGTGGGCCGTCTCGAACCAGGCATGCAAGCACCCAAGGCCACGACCGTGGCCTGGCCGGTCAGGCCGCCCAAAGCTCAGACTCAAAGGCACACACACAAGCTCGCGACTGCGAGTCGGCGCTCCTGCACCGCGCCCCCAAAAACAAAAAAAGAAGGCGGCGGGCTTAAGCCCGCCTTGCCGTGAGCGGTATCAGGTCAGCGAAGCACAGAACCGCTGGATGCGTTCGCAGGCTTCCGTCAGCGCCTCCGTCGAGGTCGCGTAGGAAATCCGGAAGAAGGGCGACAGACCGAATGCGGCGCCGTGCACCACGGACACGCCTTCCGCTTCGATGAGCGCAATGGCGAAGTCTTCGTCCGTTTTAATCACCTTGCCGTCGGGCGTCTTCTTGCCGATGAGCCCTTCACAGGACGGATAGACATAGAAGGCCCCTTCCGGCGTCGGGCACTTGAGACCGGTCGCCTGATTGAGCATGGAGACCACCAGGTCGCGGCGCTCTTTAAAGACCGCGGCCCGCTCCGGAATGAAGTCCTGGGTGCCGTTGAGCGCTTCCACCGCCGCCCACTGGCTGATGCTGGTAGGGTTCGACGTGGACTGGCTCTGCACCTTGGTCATCGCCTTGATGAGCTCTACAGGCCCCGCGCAATAGCCGATCCGCCAGCCGGTCATGGAATAGGCCTTGGACACGCCGTTCATGGTGAGCGTGCGGTCATAAAGCTTCGGCTCCACCTGGGCCGGCGTCGCAAACTTGAAATCGTCATAGACGAGATGCTCATACATGTCGTCCGTGAGGATCCAGACCTGCTCATGTTTCACCAGCACGTCCGTCAGCGCCTTCAACTCGTCATGGGTATAGGCCGCGCCTGACGGGTTGGAGGGTGAGTTGAAGATGAGCCACTTGGTCTTCGGCGTGATCGCCGCTTCCAGGTCCGCCGCTGTCAGCTTGAAATTGTTTTCAAGCGTCGTGTCGACAGGCACCGGCGTGCCGCCGGCGAGCGCCACAATGTCCGGATAGCTCACCCAATAGGGTGCCGGGATGATGACTTCGTCGCCGGGGTTCAGGGTCGCGATCATGGCGTTGAAGATGATGGGCTTGCCGCCCGGCGCCACAAACGCCTGCGCCGGTTCGTAAGTGAGGCCGTTCTCGCGCTTGAACTTGTCGCAGATCGCCTGCTTCAGCTCCGGGATGCCATCAACGGCTGTATATTTCGTCTCGCCGCGACGGATCGCCTCAATCGCCGCCTCTTTGATGTTGTCCGGCGTGTCAAAATCGGGTTCGCCCGCGCCAAGACCAATCACATCGCGGCCTTGAGCTTTCAGGTCGCGCGCTTTCTGGGTCGCGGCAATGGTTGCCGACGGCTGAATGCGGGAAAGCGTATCTGAAATAAAGGCCATGGATATCTCCACTGAGATGAGGAAAACGTACCGTCCTTCTAAGCCTCAAGGCCCTTTCGCACAAGTAGCATCCCGCGTTTGGTCGCCGCGGTGACAGCACAAGTTTGCAACGACCACGGTGCACCGCTGTGAGGCACCCCCTCACCCCGTCCTCATATGCACTCGGACACCCCTCTCCCTTGAGGGGGAGAGGGCAATGAGCCGCGACAGCGGCGAATGGGTGAGGGGGTCGCGTCCGAGGGTAAAAGCGTTGGCGAGACGGTTACCAAGCATGACGACGATCAGCGCAGTGTCTCTTTCATCGCGTCGGCGAGTTCCACGTCACCCCGGGCCTCAACCGCCTCAATGAAGGCCGCCTTGTCTTCCGGCTCCCGGTTCTGGCTGAGCTTCCATTTGCCTTTAAGAGACGTGACGGGCATCTCAAACACAACCAGCGCGTCGAGCAATTGCTCGAGCTTGCCCGCATCGAGATCGCCCATGGCCCAGGGTGTCGGCTGCGTCGCTTCGTGGGCCTCTGTCATCTGGTGGAGCAGCCGGGAGGTCGCCGCCCGCCCCTCCACGATTGTCGGCACGCCCCGCGCATGTACAACCATATAGTTCCAGGTCGGGACCAACTGGGCGCAGTCGCCCCAGCTCGGCGAGATATAGCCATCAGGTCCCTGGAACATCGCGAGCGCCGATGCGGTCCCATCAAAGGCCTGCCAGTGGGAATTCGCTTTCGCCACATGGCCACAGAGCACGGGACCCTCCCCTTCTTGGCGTAGCAAAAAGGGAATGTGGCTCACCTGCAGATCGGTTGTGACCAGCGTGCCGAACGGATGGCTGCGCACCAGATCGACAAGGGCCGCCTCATCCGGCGGACGGAAATGCTCGGGCACATACATGGGGCACGCTCCTATTCTGCCCGCATCCAGACCGCGACGCCGGCGGCGGTGAGGGCGGCAATGCCAACATAGTCCACCAGCGCCACCCTGCCGAGTTCCACATTGGTGCCGCCTTCGAGCGCCTGAAACACCAGGAAGCTCACCATGCTCACCATGCCGGCAAAGAAGGCGGTCCACCTGAGCGATGGCACGAAGGCCGCCGCCACCAATAGCGCGCCGATAATGCCGAAGAGAAGCGCGCGGTGCCGCATCAGCACAGCGAGGTCAGGTCCCTCAAAGGCGATGCCATACATGCGCTCCAGCTGCGGCGCACCGATCACGCCCATCACCGGCAGGAAATTAATGAGCGCGGCCACAAGAAAGCCGCCAATGATGAGGATCTGCATGCTGTCTCTCCTATTTCGCAAACAGAGCGCCGCTGAGCCCTGGTCGACCGGCATCGCTCACCGACGGGTCATGCTGGCGCGGCACCCCGAAGACCGTATTGACCGGCACGATGCCCGCCCAGACCGGCCAGTCGAGGTCTTCAGGCTCTTCATTGGGCGCGTCGCCAACACTCACTTTTGCGGTCACCTGATCCAGCGGAAGACGCACCACATGGGTCGCCTTGATCTCTTGCTCATTCATGGGACGCAGATGAGCCGCGCGTCCGGGCTCCAACCGATCAATCATAAAGTCGAGCGCGGCCAGCTTGTCGTCACCGGTGACAAGCTCGGTGGCCCCATGCGCCATGACGGAACGAAACTTCATAGAATGATGAAAGCCCGAGCGCGCATAGACAATGGAGTCGACCAGCGTCACCGTCGCGCACATCGGCGCCCCTTCTTTCGCCGCTAGGCCCAACCCGCTTTTCGACGATGCGTGGAACAAGAGCTCCTCGCCGCGACGCGCATAGAAAATCGGGATCACCACAGGCGTGGACGCAGCGCCCACATAGCCCACATGAGCCACCAGACCTTCGTCCAAAATGGCGTGCACTGTGGCCTTGTCATAATGCGCCCGGTCCGGTGTCCGCCGCGCCCGATAGGGCTTCTTCGTGTCGTAAACCTCAGACATCGAGCGTCCTTTTCGGCCGGGGCAGAAGTTCGCCGCCGCAATTCGGGCACACGCGATCCATATCGTCAGAACAGGGCACACAGAAGGTGCATTCAAAGCTGCAAATCAGCGCCTCACCCGCTTTTGGCGTCGGGTCTCCACATTTTTCGCAGTTTTCCTTCATATCCAGCATAAATGGTCCTCTCGCAGGTCTATCAAATTGGCCCCACCCTGCCTTAGAATTGGCCCCTAAATCAGACCCAATTCTTGATTACATTGAGGGCCAATAATTCAGCACTCGAGGAGAGGACATATGGGGCAATCCATCGCGCTGGTTGAACCGATCAATCTCGACCGCAATGGCGAGAGACCTCTGCAATGGCAGCTCTACGAGAGCCTGCGTCTGGCCATTCTGGATGGCCGCTTGACGGCCGGGCAACGGCTGCCATCGAGCCGCGCCCTCGCCCACGATTTGGCTTTGGGTCGGAACACCGTTGTCGCGGCCTACGAACAATTGGCGGCAGAAGGCTATGTCCTGTCGCGCACCGGCGCCGGCACGGAAGTCGCAGCCCTGCCGCCCGAGACCGTGTTGGAAGTCGGCCGCAGCGAAACACAGAACCGTCAGCAGGACCCGCGGCGTCATCTCTCCAACCGCGGCGAAGCGACCATCGCCATCAAACGGGCAAGCCCACGCTACGAGAAACTGGCAGCCCTGCCCTTCCAGCATGGTCTGCCCGCGATGGACTCATTCCCGCGCGACACCTGGGCACGACTGTTGGCGCGGCGCGCCCGGCAGCCCCAGTCCCGTCTCTATGACTATCAGTTTGGACCCGGCTTCCCGGCGCTGCGCGAAGCGATCGCGGCGTATCTCGGCGCCGCCCGCGGGGTTGTCTGTGGACCGGACAATGTGATTGTCACCGCAGGTGCGCAGGCCGCCCTCGACCTCGCCGCCCGCATGACCTTGGACCCCGGCGACCCGGTCTGGATTGAGGACCCGGGCTATCTGGGGGCCCGTGGCGCCCTGCTCAGTGCTGGCGCCAATCTCATTCCGGTGCCCGTCGACAAGGAAGGCATGAACCCGGACGCCCTGGCGCAAGCAACGGAAGACCCGAAACTGATCTACGTGTCGCCCTCCTACCAGTTCCCGCTGGGCGTCACCATGAGTCTCAACCGGCGCCTCGCACTTCTTGAACGGGCCAAGGAGACCGGCGCCTGGATCCTCGAAGACGATTACGACAGCGAGTACCGCTATACCGGCCGACCGCTCGCCGCCCTTCAAGGGCTCGATGGCACCGGCGGTGTCATTTATATGGGCACCTTTGCCAAGACCCTCTTCCCGGCCTTGCGTGTCGGCTACCTTGTGGTGCCGGACAGTCTGATTGACGCCTTCACCAACGCGATCCGCATGACCGGCCAAAGCCCCGCGCCTGCCATTCAGGCAGCGCTTGCCGACTTTATGGATGATGGTCACTTCACGGCGCACATCCGGCGCATGCGCACGCTTTATGCCGGACGCCAGCAACATCTGATTGATGCCCTGAAGCGCGAGACGGGAGACATGTTCACCGTGCCCAAGCTTGAAGGCGGCATGCAGCTCGCAGCCTATTTGGACGACAATGCGGATGATGTGAAAGCGGCCGAAGCGGTGAACGCCGCCCGCGTGCTCACGACACCGCTTTCAAGCTACTACCTCAAAAGCGCGCCAAAGCGGGGCCTCTATCTCGGCTATGCAGGTGTGCCGGAAAGCGACATCGATCGCGCCGCCAAGAAACTCGGCCGCGCCATGATTGATGCAGGCTTTTAAAGAAGAAGTAGGAGCGTTCGCAGGAAAAGTGGTCCCGGTTTTCCGTCCGCGAACGCGCAATAGAGAAAAACAAACTCATGCGTCTTTATGAAATGGCCGATAGCGGCAATTGCTACAAAATCCGTCTTTGCGCCGCGCAAGTGGGCCAGGAGCTGGAGATCGTCCCTGTCGACATTCTGAAAGGCGAAAGCCGGACGGAAGAGTTCCTGCAGAAAAACCCCAACGGGCGCGTCCCGACCCTAGAACTCGACGACGGCACATTGTTGCCGGAGTCCAACGCCGCCATTTTTTATCTCGCCGAAGGCACACCCCTTCTGTCCGACGACAGGCTGGTTCGCGCGCAAACCCTGCAATGGATGTTCTTTGAGCAATATAGCCACGAGCCCTATATCGCCGTTGCGCGCTTCTGGAAATCGATCCAGCCCGGCGGCGAAGAAGAAAAGAAACATATGTTTGCCGAGTGGCATGACCGCGGACACCAGGCACTTGCCGTCATGGAACGGCACCTGTCGGAGAATGACTTTTTTGCGGGCAACACGTACTCCATCGCCGACATCGCACTTTATGCCTACACCCACGTGGCACACGAGGGCGGTTTTTCGCTCGATGCATATCCAAAGGTTCGTACCTGGCTTCAGCGTGTGGCCGCCCAGCCGGATCACATCGCCATCACCGCCTAAACGGCCTCAATGGCACCAATGGCTGCGTCCAACGCCTGTTGCACTGTAACCTTATCTTCCTGCTCCCGATGCACCTTCAACTTTTGCAGCGCATTAGTACGCCGCGTCTCGCTGGTCGCGGGCACCACAGCCAACACGCCAATGGCCTGCGCGGCCAACTCACGTACCCGAGCATAGTGGTGGGTCAAGAGCGCCATCAATCCGTGAATAGCGCGGGGATCTTCGATACGCTGCAACGCTTGCGCCGCGTTCGCATGTTTTGCCTTCGCCTTCTGCGGGTCTTCCTCTGAAGCCCGGCGCAGCTCGGCAATGAGCGGATTGACGATCCGCTTGCCAGTACGCACAGCACGATCGGCCTCGCGGTCAAGAGTCGCGATGGCATCCCCGATCGATCGATTAATACGCACAACTTGAAGAATGCTGGTGATGATCAAAACGTCAATGAGCACTCGAACCACCATCACAAGATGGTACCCGGCGTCATTCGCAACCGTCACCGCGCCTAAGCTCTGCCAGTCATAAACCTCTGGAAAGTCGAAAAAGACCAGCGCACGGAAAAAGGCTTCACCTGTGAAGACGAACCAGGGCGCAATGGAGGAGCCGGAAGGACTGCCCGGTTGCACGTCATAGAGACAGGCTGAGACACCCCACAGATCGCAGGCCACCTGGTTGAGAGACATAAGCCAGAACGGTATCAATACCAGTAACAAGAGTCCTGCGACGACAGCCTCGTCCCGCAGGTCCGGCAGACGATCCGCTCCCACATCGTCTCCGGCGACTAAGTTTTGAGCGAGCCGGTCACGGCCTTGCTCATTCAGCGCCCAGGCACGGTTGATCGCGACAATAAGCAGGACGGCAAAAGTCAACGAAATAGCCGCGACCGCCGGCGAAGACAGGTAAGCCTGAAGCCCTGCCACGCCAGAGACATAGTGGGTTAACAGGCCCTGCAGAAACCCGCCGCCAAGCTCCGGCGTCGCCAGCACCACTGGAAAGAAAAGCACCCCGAAGACCAGCGCGAAACTCGCATAGGAAACCGATGGTCGCATATGCACTAAACACAGATAGTGGGCGGTCAGAACCAGCCAGCGATCTATTCGCCGAAACAATGCCAGCGAACCGTGACTGGGCTCCAGACCCAACAAAGCAAGTTCCCCCGTCATTGCTCCCTCCGTTAATCATCGCTTAAAACGCCAAATTCAATCATCAGACACCGCATGCGCCTGGGCAATCACATTCTCGCCTCAAAATGACCCCTGGCCCGGCACAAAGCGACTGACATGTCGCCCCATTGCATCTCTAAAACGTCAGCCTACCGACTAGAGCGTTTCCAAGCAGAGTGCCCAAGTCTGACCTGGGGTTTTCTGTCCGGAAACGCGTCAACGAATACGCTGCCATATAGGGGACTCACATGGCCATGCTCAACACCACCAATGACCGTCATCTCATCCGGATTTTCTCCCTTCTCCCGCTCGTTCTCGTTTGTCTGGTTTTGAGTATCGTCGGCGCTGCCGCCAACCCGTCAGCCGACCTTGCTTATGTAACCCCCAATGACATGCAGCGCGGTGCCCTTCTTCTGAAAGGCAAAGAGCCCGGCAAATATGTTGAAGCCCCGGCGCTTGCCACCGATGTAGACATACAGGTCACCGGTCCGACGGGGCGCACTCGCGTCACGCAACGCTTTGAGAACCCGGGCGACGGATGGGTGGAAGGGGTTTATGTATTTCCGCTGCCGGAAGATGCCGCCGTCGACACGCTGAAGATGGTGATCGGCGACCGGGTGATCGAAGGCGAGATCAAGCGCAAGGTTGAAGCCCGCCGCATCTACGAAGAAGCTCGGGAAGCAGGTCAGCGCGCAAGCCTTGTCGAACAGGAACGCCCAAACCTCTTCACCAACTCCGTCGCGAACATCGGTCCCGGCGAAACGGTCATCATCCAGATCGAATATCAGGAGACCATTCGCCAGTCGAACAACACGTTCTCTCTCAGGTTCCCGATGGTGGTCGCGCCGCGTTACAACCCGCAGCCGACCATTGTGCACACGGTCGATATCGACAATCGCAACGGCTGGGGTGTGATTGACCCGGTTCCGGATCGCGACCGCATTGAGCCGCCGGTTCAGCATCCCGATGACGGGCCGATCAACCCGGTGACATTGACCCTCTCCCTTGAGGCCGGCTTCCCGCTCGACCGGGTTGTAAGCCATCATCACGAGGTTCGACTTGAACGGGGCGAGCGCACGGCCACCTTGACGCTGAAAGAGGGCGATGTCCCCGCAGATCGTGATTTCGAACTCACCTGGACACCGCAAGAGGGGTCTGAACCCACTGCCGCCCTCTTTAGAGAGACCTGGAAAGGGGAAGACTATCTCCTCTTAATGGTGACGCCGCTTTACGGCGAAGAGGCCGCAACGCCCCCAGCCCGCGAAGTCATTTTCGTGATCGATAATTCCGGCTCCATGGCGGGCGAAAGCATGCCGCAGGCAAAAGAGAGCCTGCTAAAAGCATTGGATCGCTTGAAGCCCACAGACACGTTCAACGTTGTGCGCTTCGATGACACCCATGAAGTGCTGTTCGAAAAGTCCATCCGCGCTGACCGGGAAAACCTCAACATCGCCCGTCGCTTTGTCCGGTCGCTCGAAGCCGACGGCGGCACGGAGATGCTACCCGCTCTCCAGGCCGCTCTGCACGATCCGTTGAACGACACGTCGCGTCTCCGCCAGGTCATCTTTCTGACTGACGGCGCCATTGGCAACGAACAGCAATTGTTCGAAGCGATTGTGGATCAGGCGGGCCGGTCGCGGCTTTTCCCCGTCGGCATCGGGTCTGCGCCCAACAGCTATTTCATGACCCGCGCCGCAGAAATGGGCCGCGGCGCCTTCACCCATATCGGCTCGGAGGCTCAAATCGCCGAGCGCATGAAAGAGCTTTTCCTCAAGCTGGAAAACCCCGCCATGACGGATCTGCGCCTCGTCTGGCCGGACGGCGTCGAGGCAGAAGCCTGGCCGACACCCTTACCGGACCTCTATCGCGGCGAGCCCATTGTGCTCTCCGCCAAAGTCGCAGAGGGCACGGAAGGCACCCTGCGTCTGACCGGCAAGACGGGTGACGATGTCTGGGCCATAGACATGGAGATATCCAAAGAAGCGCCAAACCGCGCCGGTGTGTCACAACTCTGGGCAAGACGTAAAATCGCCTCGCTCGAAGCCGCAAGAACCATGGGCGGCGATTGGGACGCGTTTGACAAGGAAATCACGGACGTCGCCCTCGCTCATCATCTGGTAAGCCGCCTGACGAGCCTGGTCGCGGTCGACAAAACACCTGCGCGCCCTGCGGGAGAAGAACTCACCCGCACAGACGTACCGCTGAACCTGCCTGCTGGCTGGGAGTTTGAGAAGGTCTTCGGTGAACCAGATGCTGCAGCGCCGCGCATGCAGCGCGCGAGCGCCGGTGCCATGCGCGCCATGCTTGCCGCGGCCCCTGCCCCAATGGTGATGGCCGACGCCGACGCAGCCCAAGGCATTGCCCTTCCGCAGACGGCGAGTGACGCACCGGCCTTAGTCGCTCAAGGGATCATGATGCTTCTCTTCGCACTCGCTTTGTTGTCGGCATGGTTTGTCTGGACCAGACAGAGCCTTGCTGGATCCCTGTTTGAGCGGAGGCGGTGATGCGTATCACACCAGCTCTCCTGCTTGCCGCCGCCTTGGGTGTCACCGCCCTTGGCGGTTGGCAGCTGGGCCGGGGTCTCTACATGGATGCCAAGGCAGAACTCGCCCAGACTTTGCTCGAAAGCGCCTGGGAGAAAAGCAAGCAAAGTGGTCAGCCGGTAAAGGCCTGGGAATGGGCTGACACGTGGCCAGTCGCGCGGGTCACCGTCCCACGGGTTGATGGATCCGCGATCGTCCTTGCAGGAGCGAGCGGCGAAGCCTTAGCGTTCGGTCCGGGACATCTCGCCAACAGTGCAACACCCGGTGGCGAGGGCATCAGTGTCATTGCCGCCCATCGAGATACGCATTTTGAATTCCTCAAGGACATTCAAATTGGCGATGCGGTCGAACTGGAAGTCCAAGATGGCGAAAGCCACGCTTACATTGTCGACGACCTCAAGATCGTCCGCGCCGACGCTTCAGGTATAGACCCGAGCGAGCCGGGCAAACGTCTCGCCCTGGTCACCTGCTTCCCTTTCAACACGACGGAGCAGGGTCCGCTCAGATATGTCGTCTTTGCAACAGCGGAAGAAGATCTGATTTGAGGCAATACAGGCCGAATCAGCCTAATTCTCCGGGAAAAAATAGTAAATCTTTAGAACTATCCATTTTCGCCTTATTTCCCCTACGTTAAATCGGGTTAATGACTGCCTGACACATCCAAATTTAACGTATGCTTTAAATGAAAGTGTCTGCTGAATGTCACTTATATGACGGTTTTAAGACATAAATCTCATTGTCTAGGCGACCTGTTTCAGGCTGAAATCGCAAATTATACCAAAGACTTATGGATGTCGCTGTCAGTATTATTCACGACCGAAACAGTTCATGCTTGCATTGCCCGCAATTTCCGTGACAAAAATATGGTGTAAAAATGGGGCATTTCTGAAGGATAGTTTTGCCTAGGGGGACATGAGTTTTTGTGAGGAGTTCTCAAAATGGGACTTGAAGGATACAGACGCCGGGTCAGTGAATCGAAGAGAAAGTCGATCATGGAAGCGGCGGGGGCGGAGTTTCAGGACAACGGATTCACCCATGCGGCTATGGCCGAAATAGCTCGTAAAGCGGACGTTTCAACCGCGACGCTCTACAAGCATTTTGGATCGAAAGAGGAACTGTTCAGTTCAATTGTCGAAGCGTCCTATGAAGGACTGGGCATGCCGAAAAGTGCCGCTCAAGAAGCAAAGACCGCGAAAGAAGCACTCACGATTGCAGCCAACGATTACTTGAACCAGCAATTTGGGTCAGGCATCAATGCTTTGATGCGTGCGATCATTTCAGAAACATCCGGCGTGCCGGATGTCGGCAAAAACTTTTTGAAACGCGGCGTGAATGGTCGCAACAAAGACTTTGTTGCGTTCCTGGACGATCTTATCGAACGCAAACTGCTTAAACCTCACGACACGAAAATGTCGTCACTGCAGATTGTCGGCATGATCAAAGAAAACTTCGTCTGGCCAACCATGTTTGACCCGAACTTCAAACTGCCGGCCAACAAAGACGCCATCATTGAAGAGGCCATCGACACGTTCCTCGCCCATTACGGCGTTTGAACCGGCCCTACTTTGTCGCCACGAACATGTAGCGATTGACGCTGAAAAAGAAGGCGCCCAGCTCTGCCAGACGGAGCTGGTCGTCATACCAGCGTTGAATGTCCTCTTGCGTGAGACCATGTTTCTCTGCGTTGCCGCGCACGAAAGATCGTATGCCACGCATAATGCCCGCCGCATAGGAATGCGGTTGAAAACCGACACTCAACATCGGAACGATCTCAACCCGGTGTAGCTGAAAATCGGCCCGTCTCAAACGCCGGGCGAGTGTTGATGGCAGATGCGGGTCCGCTAAGTGGTCATCCCAACAGATCAACACCCGTTTCATGAGTTCCTCATCGCTTGAATGCCAAACGATGGAGTCCCAATCGGTATCCAAGATGACCGCCCGTCCGCGCGGTTTCAAAACCCGGTGCAGCTCCTTCAGCGCTTTGTCCACATCGTCAACATATTCATAGACCTGGGTCGATACCGCCGCGTCGAAGCTACTATCGGGCGCCTCCAGCTTGGTCGCGTCACAATTCAAAAACTCCGCCTGGGAAAGCGTCGCACAACGGGTGCGCGCCATGGTGACCATGGCGTCACTCACATCCACGCCAAGGACGCGGCCCTCAGGGCCCACCATCTTGGCCGCGTCTTCTGCCAGCAAGCCCGGTCCCGATCCAATATCCAACACATGTTCATAGGGCGCGAGAGCCAGCGCATCCAGAACCGTGATCCGTTGTCCAACAACATCCGGCGTCTGATACATGGCCTCAACCGCCTTGGCGGCATTGGCATCAAAATCGATCTTGCCGCTCATACTGCACGTCCGTTCTTACCGTCTTTTTGGACCTGCTTGATCATGTCGCTGAGACGAACCGGCGCACTCATATCATCAAGCACGAATTGTCGCCCGTCAGACAGGCCGATCCGTATCTGACCCGCATCCACCAGTTTTTGCAGGTAGGATTGGGCAACGTCCACGTGGCTGACCGACGCCGGATCGACATTTATTTGTTCAGGACGTCGCCCTCCTGTCGAAAGGCTGACCGCGTCGGGGGAGACAATAATTTCAGAACCTCGGGCGCGCAAAAAAGCCCAGAGATACAATCCCGGCACCGCAATTGCTTCGACCGCCAGTGCTAGGAGCCTCAGTGTTTCCAACGGCGGCTCGCGCCTGTCTGCCCAGAACAAGATGCCGGCCCACAAAATGGCAATCGTGAGTACAGGCAAATAGATAGACCAATGCCGTTCAGACCGCATCACGAAGACTCACCTTTCAACATCGACCATTCCTGTCACTTGGGCGATTGTCCCAGATGCGTCCCCACTTGTTAAGTCTCCTGTCTCGATTTGACCGATTGCTGCGTCAAAGACAATCGGATACACCGGGCCCATGACTCGTTTGCGTGCTGACTTGCTGCTGCTCTTTACGGCGCTCGTATGGGGCGCGGCGTTCGTTGGCCAGTCCACGGCGATGGACCATCTGGGGCCCTTGGTGTTTACCGGCACGCGATTTCTGCTGGCCACCCTCGTCGTCCTTCCCTTTGCCCTCGCAGAAAGCAGATCGGGTCCGCCGCTCAGGCGCAATCATCTGGTCCTCATGGGAACAGTTGGGCTCGTCTTCTTCATTGCCAGTATGAGCCAGCAATTTGGTTTGCTCGCGACGACAGTAACGAATGCCGGCTTCCTCACCGCTCTTTATGTCGTTCTTGTCCCGATCATCGCCTTCATGGCCTTGCGGCACAGGCTGCCCTGGATCGTTTGGCCCGCGGCCGCTCTGTCTCTCACGGGCACCTGGCTTCTGGGGGGCGGTCTCGCCGGATTGAACTGGGGCGACGGCATCATGCTCTTCAGCGCCGTCTTCTGGGCCCTTCAGGTCTTGTTGGTGAGCTCACTTGCCAGCCGTTCCGGCCGACCCATCACCCTCGCCACCTTGCAGTTCGGCGTAACGGCGATACTTTGCCTCCTCTTGGGTGCCTTGTTTGAACCTCTGTCATGGGCGAGCCTGCGAGATGCCTGGCGCGAACTCCTCTTCACCGGGATCATTTCAGGCGGATTGGGTTTCACATTGCAGGCAGTAGGCCAGCGCTACACACCGGCTTCTGACGCCGCCATCATCATGTCCTCGGAAGCGCTCTTTGCTGCCCTCTTCGGCGCCTTGTTACTCGGCGAACGGCTGCCCATCATTGGATGGGTCGGGTGCGGCTGCATTCTGCTCGCCGTGCTGTCTGTCCAGCTGGCACCCCTTTGGCGCCAGCGGCTCACTCACTAGGCACCAAACAACTAGTACGGATATTCTAGCTGTAGGGCGACAAAGCCGGCGCTGTCTTTGCCATACCGATCCGCCAGGAAAGAGAGGATCTGTTCCGGCGCTGACGCGCCTGGCTGAAATTGAAGGTCTCCCTGCCCGTCAAACACCACAGAAGCGGCGGCACCCGAGAGTTCGGGTTGATCCGGCAGAACGGTCAGTCCGTTGAGCGTCTGGGCGCCCTCCCGCCCCACCGCCACAGCTTGCGATCGATAGGTGCGGGCGAACATATCAACGGCAAAGGCGAGTGCAATTTCATCCATGCCCTCCGCCAGCACAAGTGCATAGTCATGCCGAGGCCAACCAAACAGCAGGTTACGCACAGCAACCCAGATATCACCAGCGCCCAGATCGAACACGTCCGAATTGTGGTCCGCACTAAACCCGTCAAGAGCCAGCTCTTGCATCAGTGCATCCGCACGAGGCTTGCCCGCCAACATCTCAACCAAGTAAAGGGAAATCGGCAGGGACGCGCTCACACCAGCCGATGTCGCCACATTGCCGTCTCGTACATAGCGCGTGTTCTCCTGCCAAAGTACGTCTGGAAAATCTTCGCGTCTGGAGTCTCGAGTGTACCAATGACCGGTCGCGCGTCGTCCATCCAACAGGCCTGTGCGTGCAAGAACGAGGGCCCCATCGCAGATAGAGACAAGCATCGCGCCCTTCTGCGATTGCGCCCGCAGCCAACCGATGAGCTTCGTATCCTCTGGGTCGAGCACCGCGGGGATAATCACCAGGTCGGCTCCCTCCGGCAGACGGGCATCGAACTGATCCATTGTTTCGTCTGCTTCAATCGTCAGCCCCGGCCAGAGATAAACAGACCCCGCCTCTGTGGAAACGGCGCGCACATCGCCGACATCCGCCCTGTACAGAACCCCATAGGGCACCAAAAAGTCTGTGACCTCCGTGCCCCCATTTTGGGCGACAACGACAATGGAACGCTCTGACGCTCGCGCCTCGCCGACCGCAGCCAGAGTCACAAGCACCATCAGAAAAAGGGTGAAAATCAGGGCCATCCCGACATGGACGGACGGGGGAAGATACCTGGACATGGAGCTATTCCTTCAAGGGTCTAGAGCCACTCAAAAATGCGCTTGCATGCTATTGGCTGCAATGACACGATAGGGACATATTCTGCCAATCGTCATTTGAAGGTTTCCCCCATGAGTCACGCCCAAAATGCACGCCGCCCTGCAACTGCGAGAAAAATCGTCATCTACACCTATGAGGACGGCATGATGCTGGATGTTGTGGGGCCCGCAGACGTTTTTGCCACGGCGGCGCAATATGTTGCACAAACGGAAAACACCGCGCCGCCCTACATTGTAGAAGTGATTGCCAACAAAGCCGGCCCCGTGACCATGGCGAATGGCGTGCAGATCGTCGCTGCGAAGAGCTTTCGCGATGTGAGAGGCCCCATCGACACACTCATATTTGCCGGCGGTTCAGAAGAAGGTCTCGCAGCCGCCGAACGGGACCCTGACCTGCACCCCTGGATCAAACGCAAGGCGGATACGGTGAAGCGATTGGGCAGCGTCTGTTCAGGTGCTTTTTTTCTGTCACGGACCGGCCTGTTGGACGGACATCGCGCGACCACACATTGGATCGCCTGCGACCGTCTGGCCAAAGACCATCCAAAAATCGAGGTGGTCGACGATGCCATTTATGTGAAAAGCGGCGACACTTACACGTCCGCCGGCGTGTCGGCGGGTATTGATCTGGCCCTCGCCCTGGTCGAGGAAGATTTGGGCCGCGAAGTCGCCATGCAGGTGGCGCGTCATCTCGTGCTTTATCTCAGACGTCCTGGCGGGCAATCACAATTCTCCGCCCAGCTCGCAGCGCAAAGCACGAAAACAGAAAAGTTCGATGACCTGCTGACGCATATTGCAGAACACCCGGAAGATGATCTGAGTGTACCCGCTTTAGCTGAACAGGTTGCCATGAGCCCGCGCAACTTCGCGCGCCTCTTCAGACAGCAGGTCGGCGAAACGCCGGCCAAATATGTGGAACGCGCGCGTCTGGATGCCGCGCGACGGCGCCTGGAAGAAGACGATGACAAAATCGAAGCGGTCGCCGCCTCAACGGGATTTGGCACCGCCGAAACCCTCCGCCGCACCATGAAGCGGCACATGGCGACGACGCCGGAAGCCTATCGCGCAAGTTTTGGCGGATGAATGGTCGATTGGGACATTACGAGAGCGAGAAACACTCGAATCGTGCGAAACTAAAGGTTGAATCAGAACACAAAACAAGCATGATGTTCGCGCAATGTTCCGCATGGGGAAACGCTATGGAATCCACTAGTGATGATCTACTGAAGTTTGCCGGAACAACTAGATTTGGCACCATTCTAGCTGATCCGCCTTGGCGCTTTGCGAACCGGACAGGGAAAATGGCGCCTGAGCACAAAAGACTCTCTCGGTACGACACAATGTCGGTGGATGAAATCTGTCAACTACCGGTTTCGGAAGTGGCAGAGGATCGGTCCCATTTGTATCTGTGGGTACCAAACGCTCTACTACCAGAAGGCCTCAAAGTGATGAAGTCTTGGGGCTTTGAATACAAAACAAATCTGATTTGGCACAAGATCCGCAAAGATGGCGGATCTGATGGGAGAGGTGTGGGCTTTTACTTCCGCAATGTGACTGAAGTTGTCTTGTTTGGAGTGAGAGGAAAAGGAGCCAGGACGTTAGCAGCCGGTCGACGACAGGTTAACCTGATGGCTTCTAGAAAACGAGAACACTCGCGCAAACCAGATGAACAGTACGAAATAATCGAAGCCTGTAGTTGGGGGCCGTATTTGGAAATGTTTGCTCGCGGAAATCGAACCAATTGGGCTTGTTGGGGCAACCAGGCCAATAGTGAATACGAGCCTGATTGGGCGACTTACTCAAATCACTCGCAAACCGGTACTGTAGCAGCGGACTAGTCGCTCAATGCGTTTATTGGAATGCCTAGTAAAATCAGCGGGCAGGGGTTTCCGACGCCGCGGGTGACTCGGTCTTCAAGCTTGGCCCAATGAGTTGTGGCGGTCCCGAATTTGTCTGATGTAAAGTGATGGCTCCAAGCAGTAGCGAAATCAAGATCGTTTCTCTGTCTAAATGTATCAATCGCCGCGCGTTGCCGCTTTGTTGGATCATAGCCGTATTTCTCCAAGTCTTCGATTGAATTGAATCCGTTCCTCAACGCAAACTGCCTAAAGCGGTCACGGATTTCCTCCTGAAAAGAACTGCCTCGGGTCACTATTACACCCATAGATATTGCACCTTGACTGTGCAATCGTTGAAAATTTTCCAGATCCCGATCAAAAAATGGATCCTTGTTGTTCCACTCCAACTCCAATGCAATCGTACCCATCGGAAAGTCTTTCACATGATCAATTTCATGACTTAAGGATTCTGTGAGCGCCTCACCAACAAATTTTTTGATTTCAATATTTCGCTTAACCCACCCCTCCGTCGCAAGGGTATTGCGAAGTCGTTGGGTCAGCGTCGCCTCTCCACCACCTCCGCTTACGATTTCCTCCATTCGAATCTCGAAGCCTTCCAGACAGCTTACAATTTCATCCGCAGCCTCTGGGAAATCATACTGAAGGATTGCTTCGGCATGATGCAAAGTGAGAACATCGTATCCCTTATCAGCAAGCACCTGAAACAAACAACGCCTCCACCTAAAGATTAACGCCAAACCTGGCTAAAAGAGAAGGTTCAACAAAGATCACCTTATTCACCCTCAAGTCTAAAGGACAAGCTCTATGTCAGACTATGCTGGCGAAGATTCCTAAATCAGTAGGACTGCTAAGACGGCACATGGCGACGACGCCGGAAGCCTATCGCGCAAGTTTTGGCGGTTAATTTTTTACCGACTCGTCACGCCGGGAAGGCAATGACGCAGGGTCGCCCTAGGCCCTGCGACGACCTCACAGATCCGCGCAGAAAAGCCGCGAATTCTCCTTGATTTGACGCAAGAGGAGAACGAGATTCTGTGCCAAGCTCGTAAAAACGAAGAGCAAGTTTGCGGAGGACCCCATGCGCATCGCCCAGGATATTGCGGAGACCATTGTAGATCCGAACGCCTATGCCGCCGGCACGCCGATTGACGACGCGTTCAAAACACTGCGTAAAGAAGCGCCTTTTTCCATTGCCGAACCCGAAGGCATCGACCCTTTCTGGGTGGTCACAAAGTTTGACGACATCCAGTTCATCGAACGCAAGAACGACTTGTTCCACAATGGCGATCGCTCCGCTGTGCTCACCACCATCGAAGCGGACAAGATGGTACGCGAGATGATGGGCGGGTCGCCTCACCTCGTGCGCTCCTTGGTGCAGATGGACAATCCGGACCACATGGCCTACCGGCGTCTGACACAGGCCTGGTTCCTGCCTCAAAACATCGCAAAGATCGAGCCACGCATTCGCGAGATCGCACGCACTTTCATCGATCGCATGGCATCTTTCGGGACGGAGTGTGATTTTGCCCGCGATGTGGCGTTCCTCTACCCGCTTCATGTAATCATGGAGATCCTCGGCGTGCCTGAAAGCGACGAGCCCAAGATGTTGAAGCTGACTCAGGAGTTATTCGGTGCAGCCGACCCGGAGATGAACCGCACCGGCACGACGGATCAGGGAACCGAAGCGGGCGTCAACGCCATTGCGGAAACGGTGGGCGAGTTCATCGAATATTTCAACGCCATTACCGAAGACCGCCGCGCGAACCCCCGTGACGATGTGTCGAGCGTCATTGCCAACGGCCAGATCAACGGAGAGCCCCTCGATCACTTCGCGGCCATGTCTTACTACATCATCGCCGCGACCGCTGGACACGACACCACGTCACACACGACTGCGGAGGGGCTGTGGGCGCTGTGCGATAATCCTGATCAACTCGCGAAGCTGAAGGCGGATCATTCGCTCATCAATGGGCATATCGAAGAATCGATCCGCTGGACGACAGCGGTAAAACACTTCATGCGCACCGCGACAGAAGACACGGAAGTCGCTGGCCAGAAGGTCGCGAAAGGCGATTGGCTGATGCTCTGCTACCAGTCCGGCAATCGGGACGAAGATCATTTCGATGAGCCCTTTGCCTACCGCATCGACCGCGACCCAAACAAACATGTGGCCTTCGGCTATGGTGCCCATGTGTGCTTAGGCCAGCATCTTGCGCGCATGGAAATGCGTATCCTTTGGGAAGAACTACTTCCACGTCTGGAGAGCATTGAGCTTAGGGGGGCACCCGAACGCATGAAATCGTCTTTCGTGTGCGGTCCCAAATCGGTTCCGGTCACTTTCAAGATGAATTGAGGGCGCCATATGATGGCTGACATGGACCTCAAGACCTGGCAGTGCCGCACCTGCGGCTACATCTATGATGAAGCCGCAGGCGATGAAGCTGAGGGGCTCGCCCCGGGCACCCGCTGGGCCGATATACCGGAAGACTGGATCTGCCCCATGTGCGGCACGCCTAAATCAGACTTCGACATGATTGAGCTCTAGCGTGAGCCTTGTCTAAAACCACCGTTAACCAATTTGGTTTCTGCGATTAACCATGCCATTGTAGACCCTTCGGGTTATGTGGTCGGGGCCGGTCGTGCTGGGGAAAATCAAGAAGATTGTGGTGCTGGCGTCTGCAATGGTCGGTGCGGCGTCTGTGGCAAATGCCGCAGATGATGGAGCCTGTTTCTTCAATAGCGCGGGCTTTGAAGGCGCCGCTTATTGCACCGCAGCCGGCACCCGAAAAGGCCTGGTCGATCACCCGTTTGGCAAACGCTTTCGCTCGGTGCAGCTGACGGGCAGCGCCGTCGTTCACATCTGTGAATATTCCGGCTTCGGCGGACGCTGCATGGTGGTAGAGACAAGCCAGCCCGATCTCGACCGGCTCTACGTGAACAATGTCGAGTCCTTTGAAGTGCTGACCGGAGAGACTTCCGGCGCCCGCTTCTTCAATCATGTGGGCTATGCCGACAGTGGCGTCCACAACGCCAGCGATTAAACCGGCACGCCCAAGGTCCTCAAAAACCAACCGCACTGCCAAATGGGGCCGACGTCATAATCGCGAACACAATCACACCCATCAACACCAGTTGCGCAAAGAAGGTCACGAACCTGAGCGACGCAATGACCGCGTTTTGGTCAAAGGCAACATGCAGGACGGACTGAATGACTCGGGCGACGACAATCGCCACGCTTGCGAAGGCAGTAAGCTCTGAAGCTGCCTGAAAGGCATTGAGGCTGAGGATCACGACTGCAAAGACGGGTAAATTCTCAACGCAGTTGGCATGCGCCCGCATGGCCCGCTTATAAAAATCGGACCCCTCCACTTCGTCAGCCCGCCACTCGTTGATCGCGACCCGGCGCGTCAGTATTTGGGACCATCGATAAACACCGACCGTCAGCAGAAGCAAGACCACTGTCCAGATAGCAAACGCGAGCAGCGCCGCTGTCTCAAGGTTTGCAGCGTACAAATGTGTCATGAAAGAGATCCTCCATAGGCCGTGATCAATAGACGCACGCCTGATGCCAAAGGAGGGAAAGTCTTGACCAAGGTTGGGAGGACACCTGGCAAGACTTTCCAGCGATTTCGACAATCATCATGGCGATGAGCATCTGGGCGGCAGAATGCGCCGCCCCAGCCACGTGGTTAAGCTTCATTCAAGCAACTAAAGGTCCATTCGTGCCAGAAAAGACGGGTGCGTCAGTTACCGTCCGGCAAAGCGCCCTGCGGCATCACCGCCAACACCTCAACATTGTCTTGCCAATTTGGTCCCAGTTTTTCGTCGAGCTGCGCCCACTCAACTGTCCCCGTCCAGCCCGATTCTGCCACCAGATCAAACTGGGTGGCGAAGAGCGACGCGATTTCGTCTGCCGAGAGCTCGGACATGGTAGCAGGACCGTCGATGATAAGAGTCTGGCCTTCCTGAGGTGTCCAAGCCTGAACTGGGAACGGTTCCGGCGAACCGTCGCGGACGAAAGAATACCTGATCATCTGATCATGTGTCGCCACATCAAAAACCACTTCTGCGCCAACACCGTCATCTTGGCCAAAGCCGGATATCCACTTCACTTGCGGCGCATAAACAAAGGGCCCGCCGTCGACTTTGCAGGAACCTGGCACTGCTTTCGCGTCCTTTGGATCGATGGTCAGTTTTGTTTGAGCGCAGGTCACATAGTTGATGCTTTCCGACCCGGTGGGCTCGATCATAAAGCCATAGGTGACTCTATAAGTAGAGGGATCTTCGTATTTGTAGAGTTGAGGGTCAGCCAATACCTGCCCAACGCACATTTGGGCAGCGGCAAAGCCGACACAAACAATTGTGAGCTTAGAAAACATCCCCCCTCCTATTGGTAGCGCGTGCTGTAGCGCACATCGACCACACTTTCTTTGGGAACCCTGAAAACAGTGACGGGCGAGCTCAGATCGGCACGTTCCGACGGCGTATAGCGAAAGACATAATAGGCGTCAGGCACATCAATGATCGAATAGAGCAATTCCCTGTCATTCGCCTGCGCCAGTTTTTCAGAAACCCCCGCGTCATCACCAAACTGGAAGATATATTGTTTCGTCGGTTCGGCTCTGAAAGCCCGCGCCTTTTCGGCACCGGCAACATTTGCGACAAAAAAGAAACAATAGATGACAAGCACGAAGGTTCCGAACAGAAGCGCCCCGATGATCGCCGATCGCATCCTCGGTGGAATGTCTTGCCGCCTAACTTCAGCTGTATCATTTTGGTCAACACCCGGTACAGGAAGCCACCACCGCTTAGCGACATGGAGTCGGCCAAGAGCGTTTGCCCAGACGATAAATGCTAGGACAGCCGCCGACATCCAAACAGGCTCAGCGGCGAACAGGTGGGCGAAGGGGACAAAGGCATGAACCAGCACAAAATGGAAAGAAATGTCCAACGTGCCGAGGTCAATCCCGAAAAACCCGAAATATTTGTTGAGATAGACCCAACCGACAAAGTAGGTCGATGCTGCGAGCGGCAGAATAATAGCTGCCGCCAGCTCCAGCTGCCGGACCAGATAGTGTTTGTCTGCGCCGTCGTCCATCAACCCCACCCGAATAGGGTGATATTATTATTTCAATATTCAGGGGGGTCAATGAAGTTTGCCGGGCGGCTCTCGGCTGGCGGTCAGTCTTTCCGGGAAACAAACCAGACATTCATCGGGTCGTGGGGCAAGACATGACGCTTCGAATCTGTGAAGCCGGCTTGCTTGAGCATCTCGAGCGCCGTCTCCCATCCCCACATGGTGCCGAGCCCGGCACCACCCTGTCCGAGCGAGACCGGCATGCAGTGGCTGAAAGACACGGAGTAGAGGAAGGGCGCCATGGGGAAGTCCATATTATTCTCCAGCACCGCCGAGCCGCCAATGTCCTGCATGAGGTACGCGCCACCCGGACGAAGACACTCATAGAGACTGGCCACGAGCGCCTGCGGATCTTTCTGATCGTGGACCGCATCAAATGAGGTCACGAAATCAAAGGCGTCTTTCGCGTCATACCCTGTCAGATCCTTGGCTTCGAAGCGGAGATTGGTGAGACCCTTCGACTGCGCCAGCGCCGTTGCCGTTTCAATCGCATCGGCGCACAAGTCATACCCAACAAACCGACTCGCAGGGTACTGCTCGGCGAGGGCGATGAGCGCGCGGCCCTCCCCGCACCCCGCATCCATCACATCAATGCCTTTCCGAAGACGGTCATCAAGCCCTGGGACCAGCGGGACAATTACGTCGAACAGCTGCGCCACCACTGTCTGGCCGCTGTCTTCCGCCATTACCTGATGAAAGCATGGATAGTCGTCATAGCTTGTCCCCTCGCCGGACTTAAAGCAGTCGAGCAATCGGTCTTCGCTGGCACCGATCATCGGGATTAGCTGCGCGGTCGAGGCGAAATTGCCCATGGACGCACCACGGGTCAGCGCCGCCGCATGCTCTGACGGCAGGTGATAAAGCGCACCCTCGGGCTCGTAAGCAACAATGCCGCCGGTCACCAGGGCGGCGAGCCATTCGCGCACATAGCGCTCGGAGAGGTTCGCAGCCACGGCAATCGTCTGGGAGGTCGACGGCGGCAGATCCGCCATGCGGTCGAACAGGCGGGTTCGGTGCCCGAAGGACAACATGACCGCAAGGGCGCCGGCATTGACGATGCCCGCCATCTGCTCAGCAAATTGTTCGGCGGCAGCTTCATCGAAGGACGCCGCGGGGTCGTAAGAAACACTCATGGGGGAGCTCCATAAACACGGGGGATAGGCAGCCGGATAGGCCGGCTCACATTTGGGGCGCACCCTCTGCGATTGGAACCCTGACCGAAAGAACCAATTTCAAAAACCGCCGGCGCGCGTTGGTGCCTACAATGTTGGTGCCGTGACTACATCAACCCGCGATATGCGCCGCGCACCAAACAAAAATACTGTCATGCCCGGACTTGTTCCGGGCATCCAGGGTTCCAAACACAAGCTTTCGCTTTGTCGCCCCTGGACCCCCGGAATAAATCCGGGGGTGACACCGGGATTGGGTTTACCGCGTGAGCGCAGACAACTGCCAAATACTGACAGGTGGGGCCCGCGACCCCCTTTGAATGCGCGTGATTCCGGGCCATATTGACTTCATGAGCTCACCGAAACCAGATCAGCCAGGCTTCTCGGAAGCACCGGGCGCTTCATTTGTGCCCGAAGGCGGCGCTATCGTAGAGCGCGCGCCAAACGGCGATGTGCTGGAGCCCTTTACGCCGCATAAGCCCGCGCGGCCGGAAAAGTCCGAAGGCGGCATCGCCTTCAAACTGGTCTCCGACTTCGAGCCCAAGGGCGACCAGCCCGACGCCATCAAGGAACTCGTGGCGCAGGTGAACGCGGGCGAGCAGGACCAGGTGCTCTTGGGCGTCACCGGCTCCGGCAAGACCTTCACCATGGCGAAGGTGATCGAAGAGACCCAGCGCCCCGCCATCATCCTAGCGCCCAACAAGACCCTCGCCGCCCAGCTCTATGGCGAGTTCAAGAACTTCTTCCCGGACAATGCGGTCGAATATTTCGTGTCCTATTACGACTACTACCAGCCGGAAGCCTATGTTGCCCGCACGGACACCTATATCGAAAAAGAAAGCTCCATCAACGAGCAGATCGACCGCATGCGCCACGCCGCCACCCGCGCGCTCTTGGAGCGCGACGATGTCATCATCGTGGCCTCGGTCTCCTGCATTTACGGCATCGGCTCCGTCGAGACCTATTCGGAGATGACCTTCACCGTGAAGGTGGGCGACAAGCTCGACCGCAACCAGCTGATCGCGGACCTGGTGGCCCTGCAATACAAGCGCAACGACAACGCGTTTCAGCGCGGCACCTTCCGCGTGCGCGGCGACACGGTGGAAGTCTTCCCCGTCCACCTGGAAGACCGCGCCTGGCGCATCAACATGTTCGGCGACGAGGTGGAGGAGATTGTCGAGTTCGATCCCCTCACCGGCCACAAGACCGACCGCCGCCCGCTGGTAAAGGTCTATGCCAATTCTCACTATGTGACCCCGGGCCCGACGCTGCAGCAGGCCGCCACCCAGATCAAAAAGGAGCTCGGCGAGCGCCTCGACGAACTCAATGCCCAGAACAAGCTGCTGGAAGCCCAGCGCCTGGAACAGCGCTGCAATTTCGACATTGAGATGATGCTCGCCACCGGCAGCTGCGCGGGCATCGAGAACTATTCCCGCTACCTCACCGGCCGCAAGCCCGGCGAGCCACCCCCCACCCTCTTTGAATATATCCCGGACAATGCCCTCATCTTTGCGGACGAAAGCCATGTGAGCGTGCCCCAGATCGGCGGCATGTATCGCGGCGACTATCGGCGGAAATCGACCCTGGCGGAATATGGCTTCCGCCTGCCGAGCTGCGTGGACAACCGCCCGCTGAAGTTCGAGGAATGGAACGCCATGCGGCCGCAGACGGTCTATGTGTCGGCCACCCCCGGCCCCTGGGAGATGGAGCGCACCGGCGGCGTCTTCGTGGAACAGGTGATCCGCCCGACGGGCCTCATCGACCCGCCGACGGAAATCCGCCCCGTGGACACCCAGGTGGACGATCTGATCGACGAGTGCAAACAGGTGGCGGCCGCGGGCAACCGCGTGCTCGTCACCACCCTCACCAAACGCATGGCGGAAGACCTCACCGAATATATGCACGAACAGGGCATCCGCGTGCGCTACATGCATTCGGACATCGACACCCTGGAGCGCATCGAGATCATTCGCGACCTGCGCCTCGGCGCGTTTGACGTGCTGATCGGCATCAACCTGCTGCGCGAGGGCCTCGACATTCCCGAATGCGCCCTGGTAGCGATCCTCGATGCGGACAAGGAGGGCTTCCTGCGCTCAGAAACCTCCCTCGTGCAGACCATTGGCCGCGCAGCGCGGAACGTGGACGGCCGCGTCATCCTCTATGCGGATCAGGTGACGGGCTCCATGGAGCGCGCGCTCGCCGAGACCAACCGGCGGCGGGAGAAGCAGCAGGCCTATAATGAGGCGAACGGCATCACGCCGGAAAGCATCCGCAAGGACATTGGCGACATTCTGGAAAGCGTCTACGAGCAGGACCATGTGCGCGTCGACACGGGCGAAAGCGGCGCGACGGAACTGGTGGGCCACAATCTGCGCGCCCACATTCAGGATCTGGAAAAGAAGATGAAGGACGCCGCCGCGGACCTGGAGTTCGAGGAAGCCGCCCGCCTCCGCGACGAAATCCACCGCCTGGAACAGACGGAACTCACCATCGCCGACGATCCGTTTGCGCGCCAAAGCGCCGTCGCCGCGGCGGCGTCGGACACATCCAAATCCACCTCCCCCCTTGTGGGGGAGGTCGGCGCGTCCGCGCCGGGTGGGGGGGCCTCAAAAAAAGCGCGCCCCTCGCCCGCTCCGCCTCCAGATCTTCAGGGGGCAAGGCCGGCACCCGGACGTTCAAAAAGTCCGGCCAGACAAAGCCAAGAAAGCGCAAGGGGCCTTAGGGATCCGTCCAGAGATAAATACTCAGCCTCATCCTGAGGAGCATTGCGCAGCAATGCGTCTCGAAGGATCATCCCACACTCAAGCCGTCACCCCCGGACTTGTTCCGGCAATCCGGGGGCTGCAAGCACCGCCTTAATCAAGCCGCATTCCGAGTTGATTGTTCCACCATGAGACGGTTCCGGCGAAA
The DNA here is from genome assembly GCA_965267265.1 of Parvibaculaceae bacterium. Taxonomy (GTDB): domain Bacteria; phylum Pseudomonadota; class Alphaproteobacteria; order Parvibaculales; family Parvibaculaceae; genus Mf105b01. The sequence continues at coordinate 2,785,328 of OZ253944.1, read as the reverse complement.
TTACCTACTTGTCTATTCGGTTCTGGTGGCACTCTTAGGCGCTCTCTACTTTGGAAGAATTGCGCTCGCATCAAACACCGACACAAATTTCTCCGAAGCCATCTGCCTCAAAGACAGCAGAAAAAACTTCCCCACATTCGTCGTCTGCTCAGACTCAGTTCCTGCTTGGGTTGAGAGAAGCTGGTCCAACGCAAACCACATCACCTTCTATTCGCAGCTAGCTGTATTCGCCGTTCCACTGAGCCTATTCACTGATAAAAACGACATCAGAGTACGCGCGATCTTCTTCCTGCTCGCCCTGCCTCACTACCTCGCGCTAGGCCTAGTTGGTTCTTGGGGTGTCGAACGCATTCGCGGGGGACGGTCTAAGCGACAGCCTCAAGGCTGACCAAATCTCGGCGGCGCAAGGGGCCTTAGGCTTTCAGGAATTCCCGAAGCTTGTCAGCGAGTTTGCCGGCATCACCCTTCGTCTCACACTCCCAAACTGTCAGAACCCGCCAGCCTTCCTGCTCAAGGCTGCGTTGATTTGAAGCGTCCCGTTCAACATTCCGGCTAAGTTTAGGGACCCAATAGTCCAACCGGCTTTTAGGCATCCTTGATATCTTACAAGTTGGATCGTCGCGTTGATGCCAGAAACACCCATGGACAAAAATAACTTTCTGCTTGGGCCCGAAGACAAGATCAGGTTTGCCCGCGAGACCCTTCCTATGAAGCTGACCTGCACCCCTAATTGTCCTCGTTTATAAGTTAGCTCTGTTCAGGTTTTGGTCCTCATGTGACCGGTTTGCGTATTCCCACGGGGTCAGCCCGTTGAGGCTGGTGTGGGGTCTGTGATGGTTGTAGTCGCTGCGCCATGCAGCGATCAAGCGGCGAGCATGGCGCAAGGTATCGAAGAGATGCTCATTTAGACATTCGTCCCGGAGGCGTCCGTTAAAACTCTCCACGAAGCCATTCTGCATTGGTTTGCCTGGCGCAATATAGTGCCATTCAATCTGGCGGTCCTGTTGCCATTTGAGGATCGCATTGGAGGTGAGCTCAGTGCCATTGTCACTGACCACCATATTTGGCAATCCTCTCATTTCTGCTATCTGATCTAGCTCTCTGGCAACCCGCACCCCCGAGAGCGAGTTGTCGACGATTGTCGCCAGACACTCCCGGCTGAAGTCATCAATGACACACAAAATGCGGAACTTGCGGCCGTCCACTAGTGTGTCGGAGACAAAATCCAGGCTCCACCTCTGGTTTGGCCCCTGTGGAACCGTCATAGGAGCTCGCGTCCCAAGAGCGCGTTTGCGGCCTCCACGCTTACGAACCATAAGTCCTTCCTCCTTGTAGAGCCGATAGAGCTTCTTCCAATTGAGATGGATGCCTTCTCGCCTCAGAAGGATGTGCAGACGCCGGTAGCCAAAGCGACGGCGTTCTGAGGCCAGTTCACGCAGTCTCTGCCGCACAGCGGTATCGTCCGACCGGATGGAGCGGTAGCGATAGACACGCGGATCAATGCCTGCGAGCGCACAAGCGCGTCTCTGTGAGTAGTTTTGTTCCTTCATGGCCCAGTCCACAGCTTTCCGTCTTGAACCAGGCTTTAGAAGTTTTTTCCGAGCATCTCTTTCAACGTCGAGACATCCATCATGGACTCCGCCAGAAGTTTCTTCAGTCGGGCATTCTCCGTCTCCAGGGCTTTCAGCTTCTTCGCATCCGACACTTCCATGCCGCCATACTTCGAGCGCCATTTATAGAACGTGGCATCACTGATGCCATGCGTACGGCACAAATCTCGCGCACTGGCACCTGCCTGGTGCTCTTTCAAAATCCCGATGATCTGTTCTTCTGTGAAACGTGATCGCTTCATTGTCTGTCTCCTTCGTCTGGGAACAGGCTAACCTCTAAATGCGGATAATTGAGGGGTGCAGGTCAAAGCCTGTAGCGATACCCCATTCCGTGCACAAGCTTTCGGACAACCATTTCTGGTTTCATTCCGACGGAACGAATCTTCGACATGTTAGCCGAACGGCGGTCTGTCGAAATCGCGTCAACCATAGAAAAAAGCTAAACAGCCAAATCAAGAGGTAGGTCAGAGATATCCCTAAGACGCTTTCCCTCCACCATGATCGCCAGCATCTCAGCTGCGTCTTCGTGCTCCAACTCTGTAACCACTCGCTGAAGTTCGTTCAACGCAATGTGGTAAACGCAGTCTACATCTCCTGTACCTAGAGCCAAAGATGCAATACGGCTCGGCATAGGCTCACCAGTTACCGCAACAAAATGGGGCAACCTGCCCTTCCTGTTGCGCATAAGGTTTAATCCCTCTGATCTCGCATTTTGTGCACGATCACTGCGCAAGGTCCACTTACATGAAACACTAGCGTGCAAAAAGGGCAGCTGATTGTTGCGCTTACGCAGGCTAGAGCGCAGCGCTGTTTTGTCGTCAACGATCGTTTGGTCGCGATTGATTTCGCTGTCTTCGACTGGGTATCTCGCGACCACAACGTCGGGCCGAATAAGGTATTCGTTTCCCAACGCAGCCGCCAACTTGGAGTCGGCTTTTGACGCTATATCTAGAGCTTCCAGGTGTTCGTATTGCTCAAACTGTGCTATTGTCAAGCGACTTCCTGAACTCTTCTGAATAAGCCATTCACCTGGCCGTATCCCGTCTAGTTCTAAAAAAGTGTCGTTCAAGAATTGTGCGCAAACTTCCTCAAACTTGTTTCCAGAAGTTTGGCCAGGCAAACGCTCACTTCCAGCACCAGACTTTAGCAACTCGATAATTCCACGTGCGATCCTCTGACTCAGTTTGTTGCCAACATCTGCGTTTGTCGGTACTCCCTTATCGTTAATGCCCAAAATCCCGTCAAGCAATGCTGCGTGGAACTTCAGCCTGGACTTTGACAACAAAGAGTCCGACATCAAACAGCCACGGCATAGTGACTTGCTGAACTCAATGCGTCCAAAATTTTACCAGCTACTACTTTGGCGACCGGCGGCGGGAACGCATTGCCAACTTGACGGTAAGCATTTGTTTTACGTCCTGAGATTTCCCATTCGTCGGGAAAACCCTGAAGTCGGGCGACCATTTGCACTGTCAACCTCGGTATTCCATTAAACCCGCGCGCGGGCGGTTCATTAGCAATCCCCATGCCGTCAACATCAAGCTCTCGCCAAGCGCGTTTAGCCCTAGTTGGCCCAAGGTCAGGACCTCCGTGTTTTTTGGACCCACCAACCACCGTCGGTGCAATCTTATTAGCTGAGTCTCGCCATGCGTCGGCGCCAGCCCAACCGTCAATCGCCATCAAATCATGCAAAGTTTCGCCCACTGTTTTCGGCTGCACAAAATCCCGCTCGTCAGGCCATGCAAATTTCTCACTTCGGTCGGAGCGAACAGCAACTAATACAACCCGTGGCCGCAATTGAGGAACTCCGAAGTCAGACGCGTTCAACAGCTTCCAGCCGTGCGTGTAACCAAGCTTCTTCAAGCGGCTGCCAATTCGACCCCTATAGTCGTCAAAGGATGGATGAAGCATTCCTTTCACGTTTTCAAACATCACCGAAGTGGGACGAATTGCGTCGACAAGCTCAACACCACGATCGAAAAGATTTCTCTCGTCTTGCTCGCCAAGCTGCTTGCCCGCAACGGAGAAGGGTGGACACGGTAGTCCCCCCGCCAATAGATCAACACCCTCATAGTCACCCGGAGCGAACTCATCCGGTATATTCAGGTCTTCTTCAAATACCGTCCATTCGGGGCGATTGAGACGAAGAGTTTCACACGCATGTTTATCAAGCTCGACTAGGGCTTCGTGTTCGAACCCTGCCTGCTCCAGCCCAAGCGCCTGTCCTCCTGCGCCTGCGCAGAGCTCAACGGATGTTAGCGCCAAAATGACCCCCATATCTTGTATCAACGGGCGGAGGATATCACCATTGATGAGAACAAGATAGGAACAAAAATAGCTATCCACAGCTTATTTTGACCCACGCTGACCACCCGCGGCTCATAACGAAAACGAAGCTAATTGCTGCGAAGACCAGCATCACGCCAGAAAAGCACCGGTGCGTTTTCCGCCGGCGAGACATATGGGGCCGGGCAGCGGTCGAGAAAAGAACCACCAAAAAAACTTATCCTCCCCCCTGTCCGAGACCCCATTTAATAAGGCATCTCCCGCCTGAGTGAGGGGCGTGTCGACCGTTCCGATGTGACGGGTGGGAGCGCGGCGTCCGAGGTAGTGAGGGGTAACGGCCTCATGAGTCGGAGCTGCCTGTCTGGGGCCGGGGCAAGGAGAATCCCCGGGACGGCGAGCTTAAGCCTGTGGACTGCGGCCGGATGCGAAAGCCCCGCCCCGCATTTCCAGAAACAAGCGAGACGTCTGTGGCCAGGGTTACGACAGGTGGATGCAGCTGCCGCGTGCGCGGAGTGCCGGAAGGCCTCTAAAAAAGAACACAGATGAGGCTTTGCGGCATTCCGCGTCCCTCACACTTTTCATACCCGCGGCGGCGGTCCGTCGGCGCGGCGGGTTTGGTGTGCGTCCTTGCCCCCTCCCCTTCGAGACGACGGCTTCGCCGTCTCCTCAGGGTGAGGACGATGCAGTAACCCTCATTCTCAGGGCGATAAAAAATAGAAGCCTCATGGTGAGGAGGCGCTTTAGCGCCGTCTCGAACCAGGGCGGCGAATACACATTCTCATCCGTATACAGATAATAAAAGTGCGACACCAATCGGTAAGGTTAAAGAGCAACAAACAAGGCAAAACAAAGGCAGCAAATTCCCAACTTAGGACACAAGGCGAAGCGGCGGACATGCTAGAATTCATCCATGGCGACAAAGCACAAAAGGGCCCGCATGGTCCGGGTGCTGGCCGTGATCAGCCCCCTCCTGTGGTTTTTCCTGAGCCCCGCTCAGGCGGAGACTTTTGCGCCGTCGCACGCGCCCGGAGCAACGCCGCTCGCGGCTGCCTTCGCGAGCCTCAATGCGCCCTACGATGTGGAATTGATGGGGACCGCTCGACCTGTGTTCGCCCCGCCCGCGCACGCGCCAAAACGCCGCTACTTCCGGAGCAACCTGACCCTGCCCCTCACCGGCGATCCGGCACGCTTCAAGGTGAGCGGGCTTCGCTGGCGCATGGAGACGGACAGTCTCCAGCTCGACGGCCGGCTCACCGACTTGAAGGTTTCCGCGCGCTACAAAATTCCCTGGTAGGAGCGCCGCCAGAGTCCTCCCCCTTCGAGACGAAGGCTTCGCCTTCTCCTCAGGGTGAGGTCAAAAGAAACCCGCTCATGCAAAGGCTCATAGAACACACGCTCATGCTGAGGGCGAGCGCAGCGAGCGTCTCGAAGCATGAAGATCCGCTCAAGAACAGCCTTCCACCCACCACACTTCCGGCGGGCGGCCGACACGGAACGACGTCACCTTGTCCTCTTCCGTTTCAAATACGATGCCCTTCGTGTCCGACAGCGTCACGATATAGTCGGTGCCGACCTCATATTTGTTGGGTTCGGTCTCCACCTTGTCGCCCCAGGCCGCCACAATGTCGGCGACCGGGCTGCCGAGCCCCACCCCATTGGGGAGCGCCGGCCCCGACGTGATGCCTTCCGGCCCGAACTTGCTGACATCGATCCGCGCCGCCTCGCCTTCCACAATCATGAGATAGAGCGGGCCCGCCGGATGCTCGAAGCGCACATAGTGGCACTCGGGGTTGATCGGCCCAGAGTCAGAAATGGCGGCGGCGATTTCCGGGTCGGAGAGGTCCACCGCCTCGCCGATCACGAAGGGCCCGTAGCCCACTTCCGTGAAAGGCCGCACGGGCTCCGTGTCTTCGGGAGCCGGCTCGAATTGAGCCCCGCGGGGCCGCGGCGTGGCGGGTGTGAGCAGATCAGAGGGCGGTGGCAAAGCCGTGCCTTTTTCTATGTCGGGAGAGCCGCCCACGTCCGGCGAGAGGTCCAACCCCTCGATCGCCGCCACCGCGACCGTCGCCCCGGCGGCCAAGAACGCCACGCCACTCACCAACCCGAGAACTCGCCTCATCACCACCAACTCCCAACACACCCCCAAAAAACGGAAGGCCGAGTGTGACCCGGATTAACCAAAGAAGAAAGGGATAGAAATCAATCAAGGCCACAAGCGTGGCCCGGCCGAGCAGGCCGCTCCCGCGAAGGCCGCGAGTAAAGCGAGCTGGCCGTGAGCGCGAAAAAGGCGCGGTTCCTGCAGCTTTGCGTACATGTACCCGCGCGCCTGTTCCATATTGGCACTGATTGCCGTCTTTCTGGGGGTCTCCACGCCCGCCTCGGCGCTGCCCCAGGTGGAACTGCGCGGCTCGGATTCTGAGATGACCGCCATCGGGATCGAGCCCCGCCTGCCGGCCTCGCGGTTCCTTGCGCCGCAAAGAGGTCTTCGCACCCCTCTTATTCGCGACGCAGAACGCCGAGAGCAGCGCGCAGGCGTGAGCGCACCGCGGGAGGCACCCAGATGGTCCTTGGTGAAAAGCCAGTTCATGCTGCCGCTCGTCAACGAACCGGCATCGCTCCGTCTCCGCGGTCTGCGCTGGCGCTTTGAAACACAGAATGTGCGCCTCTCCGGCAAGTTGAACGAACTGACCATTGCCGGCCGGTACAAAATCACCTGGTAACCGTGGCGCCGATGTCTGTTCCCGCGTTAAGCGTCTAAAAGCTGGCTCCCTATCGCCGAACCCCCTACAAATGGGACATGGCAGATCACGCACTTCTTATTGGCACCACAGGCATGCTGGCCCCTGTTGCCCGGCATATTGTTGGCGAAAGTCAGCACGCCACCCTATGCGCGCGCAGCGCGGGCAATTTCTCTTTCGGCGAGAGCTTCCTCGACGACAAAGTCATGCGGCTGCCGCTCGACTATAGGGATGAGACCCACTTCCTTGACACACTTCGCGTCCGTGGGCCTGTTGATCTGGCGGTCACCTGGCTTCATCCCGAAGCGCACGACCTCCGCAACGGCATTGCCGACTGTGTGATCCCTGGCGGCAAAATCATCGAGGTGATGGGCTCCGCGTCCGGTAAGCCGGATGGGTTTGCGGATCAGCGGCTGGAAGCGATGAAAGCGCATGTGGGAAAAACCTATCGCCAGGTCATTCTGGGCTTTGTTGTCGAAGGCGATAGCTCCCGCTGGCTCACCCACGACGAAATTTGTGACGCGACGATGCGCGCCTATCGCGGCTTTGACACGCGCACCATTGCCGGAACGCTTGAACCCTGGGAGAAGCGCCCATGAAGTACCTGATGGTGGCACTGGCCGCATTGTTTGTTACGCCCGCCTTCGCCGATTTCACAACGACGCCTATGGCGCCGCCGCCACAGGACATCATTGATCAGGCTCAGGATGATCCTGACTGTTTCATGCCTGACGGTTTCGACACGAGCGACATGTGGACCGGCGCCACGCTCAGCGCAAATGCCCGTCTCTATCTCATCCCCTGCCAGCTTGCGGCCTACAACATGGCTGTGAAGGTGATCCTGGAGCGTCGCGACGACGAAAGCGACGCCTCCACCTGGGACACGCTCAGTTTTGCGCGCTATAGCGACGAGTTGGGCTGGTCCGCTTCAGACACGCTGATCAATGCGGATATCGACGCGGAGACCGGCCGCCTGACGGAGTTCGACAAGGGGCGCGGCATCGGCGACTGCGGATCGCTCGGTACCTGGATCTGGAATGGGTATGGGTTTGCCATGATCGAATATGCCTATGAGGGCGAATGCAACGGTCGGCTGGCGGATGAGTGGCCCATCATTTTCCAACGCACCTCTGCGCCGGATTCAGCAAGAACACCCGATGCTGTTATCGATAATCCTGACGAAGAGGTGGAATGGGCGGATTGCTCCGTCGCGCCTTTCTGCGAAGACCGGGACTATTTCAAAGACTTCCTCGTCGCCTGTCGCGCCCAGCGCCGCGACGGTTCGCGGTTCTGCTCTGCTAACGCTTACGTCCACAATGCAGAAGCGCCAGCGGGCTTTGACTACCAGCTGCGCGTCTCGCGCGAACGGATCAGTGCCCCACTGCGTATTTCCATGATCGCCGTCGACAACATGATGAGCAGAAAAGACACCGTTGATATCCATGTCGATGGCATTCGCCAGATCCTCCTGGCACCTGACGAAATCGAAACGCCGGACTCCATCAATGAATATTTCATCGGTCCCCAGGACCTCACCGACCACCTCATTGAGGCAATGAAGGCGGGGTCCTCCATCCGGTTCGACTACACCAATGAAGCCGGCGACGATGTTTCCGTCGATTTCTCGCTCTCAGGTCTCACCGCCTCGCTCCTCTGGATGCAGGAATTTGGCGGCTTCTAAGCTCACGAACCTGTGCATGGACGCTTAGCGTCGGACCTCTATCCTGAAAGACCGTTGTCTTGAGGGTAGATCATGCGCTTATTCACCTTGCTCACAGCCATTCTAGTGTTCTTTGTGACACCCAGCTTCGCTGAAGACGCAGCTGCCCCTCGCGAGGGCACCATGTCTCTTGAGAACATGCACACAATTCTGGAACGGTTGGACGAAGATATCCAGAACCAGAACGGCAACTGGCAGCTCACCATTGCCGACATCCCCGTTATTATCGTCACGGATGACTCAAACAATCGAATGCGGATCCTCGTCGCGATCCGCAAGGCAGACACGCTGACAGAGGACGATCTCATCCGGATCATGCAGGCCAACTTTGACAGTGCTCTTGATGCCCGCTACGCAATTGCCAAAGGCATCCTCTGGAGCGCCTTCATCCATCCCCTGAGCACGCTGCATGACAGTCAATTCATCGAAGCCATCGGTCAGACCGTCAATCTCGCCCGCACCTATGGAGCAAGCTACTCATCCGGCTTGTTGCTCTTTGGCGGTGGCGACAGCGGCGCCATTCAGCAACGTGAGCTCATCGACCAATTGCTAAAACAGGGCCAGCCTGCCTGAGACGTCAGCTCAGCAAGTATTGACCGACATCCTTCACGTCGAACACCAGCGAAATCCAGAGGGTCGCCAGCGCCAGCACATACCAGATGCCATAAACACTCTTCTTTTCAATCTGCGGAAACCGTCGCGTCATATAGATCGCAGCTGGCGTCCAGAGGATAAGGTGCGTGATGCCCCACAGATTGTTCCAGCCTGCGGCGTAGCCGATCAGAAACGTCGCCGGGATGGTGAGAAACATCGCCAGAAGCAGCCATCGCGCTTCCACGCCTACGAAGGCAAAGATGAGGGAACCCAGAAACAGGACAACCCCCATCCAATTCATCCACCACTGCACCCACAGCGGCAGCGTCGAGACATAAGCGTCCTGTGATGCCTGAAGATCTCCTAGAATGGTCATTAAGTCGCCGAACATGGGCTCCCCTCCCTCATCTTGATTGGTTCTTGTTATTGGCCACTATTGTCGAACCTTTGATGCGAGCCTGCATCTCACAAACGCGTTAGACAAGAAGAAAGAACGCCATGCCTGCCAAGGGAGATAAAAGACAAGCTGAGAAAGCCTTCCTCACACACCCTGAATGGGTGAAAGGTACCTGTGGATGCGGAATAGTGCAGTTCGAGATCAAGTACCCCGCTCGCTGGGCCTATCACGACCATTCCATTGCGACACGGCAAGCTATGGGTACCGCCTCTGTGACCTATGTGGGTTCCTGGCGCAAAAGGTTCCGATTTACCGCTGGCGAAGACGCGCTCACTGAGTTCAGGGACGACGAAAGAGGGATTACACGGCGTTTCTGCATCGAATGTGGCACCCCCGTCACCTACCAGCGTGACGCGTCTCCCCATATGATCAATACACCTCGTGGTCTTTTTAAACAGGGTGTCGGACGCGAACCCCGCTATCACGTTCGCATGGGCGAAATGCCGGACTGGGCTTATACTGGCGAAAAGGTAACCCCCCTCAAGAACTACCCGACAGTGCTTTATGAACGACCGCGCAAAATGAAAAAGCGCGAAGCACCTGATGACATGTTCTAAGCTGACAGTCTGAACCTAAGCCTTTTCCACATCCGGGTTCACGCGGGCATACCCCTCCTCACGGACTCGGTCCATGTGAGGCACCACGGCATCATGAGGTGTGCCGAGAGCGTGCAACACATCCGACGCCAGCTGTAGCGACGCTTCCAACGTTTCTGGCACAATACCTGTAGCACCCAACTCCATTAGTTCCTGAGAATGGGTCAGGTCATGCGCCCGCACAAACACAGGGAGCTTCGGCCATTTGGATCGCACTGACGCGACACCTTTTGTACTGGCCGCATAATCATTTAACGTAATGACAATGGCCGCGGCCCTATCTGCCCCTACCCGCTCAAGCACATCATGGCGTGCGGCGTCTCCGTAGAACACGGGCTCGCCATTCTTTCGCGCTTCCTGTGCACGCGGGACGCTCATGTCTAGCGCCACAAAGGGAACCATCTGTTCTGACAACAGCCGCGCGACTGTTCGGCCGACACGGCCATACCCCGCAATAATAACGTGCCCACTTAAGTCGTCATCAATCGATGACACCTCGACATCCTTCTCAGTACGGTAGCGCCGTGCGATCAAGGCGGACACACCATTGCCCGCGATCATAAGAAGAGGCGTCAGCGCCATAGAAACACCAGCAACGATGAGCATGTATTGCGCGACATCTCGATCGAGCACACCACCCGTCAAGGCACCACCAAGGATCACAAAGGCAAATTCACCGCCGGCACTCAGCAGCAGACCCGTCCGGACCGCCTGACTGGCGGTCACGCCAAACGCGACGGTCAAAGACGAGATCATGATGGCCTTGATCCCAATCAAGCCTATGACGCCCAGGAAAATCTCATAGGGCATCGCCTGCATGATCGCGAAGTCCAGCCCCATCCCGACACTGATAAAGAAGAGGCCCAGCAGAAGCCCCTTAAACGGCTGAATGTCGATTTCGATTTGAGGGCGAAATTCTGTCTCGGACAAAACAAGACCCGCCAAAAAGGCGCCCAGCGCCATAGAGAGGCCAGACTGACCTGTTGCCCACGCGGTACTGAGCACAGCGAGCAAGGTCAGGGCCATGAACAGTTCCGGCGATCGGGCCCAGGTCACAAGGCGAAACAGATAGCGCAGCGCATAACGACCAACGATGAGAATAAAGGCGATGGCGGCCACAGCCTGCAATACAGCCAGACCGATCAATTTCGCGAGATCGAGCGGCCCGTCGGCGCCGCCGTTAGACAGAATCGCCACCAGCATGATCAGCGGCACAACGGCCAGATCCTGAAACAAGAGGATTGAAAACGTACGGCGGCCCATGGGGGTCGCAAACTCACTCCGCTCAATCAACACCTGCGTGACAATGGCAGTGGAAGACAGCGCGAGCGCGAACCCGATAACGACCGACGCTTCAATGGAATTGCCCCACATATTGGCAAAGAGCGCGAGCACGGTGCCGCAGACGAGCACCTGCAACCCACCGAGGCCAAAAATCAGCCGCCGCATGGCAAGGAGGCGTTCAAACGGCAATTCGAGACCGATGGTAAACAGAAGGAAAACAACCCCTAGCTCAGCAAGGCGCGCGACCCCTTCTGTGTCGGAAATCACCGCCAACCCAAAGGGTCCGATAAGGGCGCCAGCAGCCAGATATCCCAGGACGGGACTGGCTCTCATCCATTGAAACAGGGGAACGATAAGGACCGAAGCCACAAGAAAAACAACGATCTCGCGCAGATAGGGGATGACCTCTGTATGCCCTGCACCCGCTTCCACCAGCCCGATCTCCATCACTAACGCGTGTTGCCGCCCTGCCACGAACCCGCCTGCTCAATTTGAGCGGTTTTACTTCAGCCGGAAGGCCCCTATATATGGAGGATAGGGGATCGACGTTAAGAAAGAAAATAAATGACCGCCGACGGGAGTGCAGCCGCGACACCGCCATCTTGGCGCATACCTATGATGATCCTCACCCGCGTCGCTGGGAGCCACTTACCATGATGTACCTGTCGCTGATCAGCGGTTTTGTCATTCTGCTGTTTTGCGGCGACCTCTTGGTCCGAGGTGCGGTCTCGCTTGCCTTAAAACTAGGCATCCCTTCTATGCTAATCGGTCTGACCGTGGTTGCCTTCGGCACCTCCGCGCCGGAACTGGTGGTCTCGATTCGCGCAGCCCTGACGGGCGCCAGCGGTATTGCTATCGGGAATGTCGTGGGATCAAACATCGCGAATGTCTTGCTGGTTCTCGGTGTCCCCGCCCTCATTTATCCCACACTGTGCGATCAGGTCTCGGTCCGCCGCAACACCATCTTCATGGTGTCCGCCACAATCATCTTTATTTTCCTATGCCTGTTTGGCGAACTCGTGTTCTGGCAAGGTCTTATTCTCTTCACGCTAGTGCTTCTGTTCCTCGGGTACGTCGCGACCCACGCCGTCAACACTGCCAATGGATCTGGTGTTGCCGCCATCGAAGAAGAATTCGAATTGCCCGATGAGAGTTCCGGCCTGCCTCAAAACCCATTTATGATTGTGCTCTTTTTGGCGGCAGGTGTGTTGGGGCTACCGCTCGGCGCACATTTTATTGTTGATGGCGGTATCGAAATCGCCCGCGCTTTTGGTGTTTCAGAAAGTGCGATCGGTCTGTCGCTGATCGCCTTCGGCACGTCCCTGCCCGAACTCGCAACAACGGTCATCGCAGCGCTCCGTCGTCAGGCCGACATTGCGGTAGGCAACGTGCTGGGGTCAAATCTTTTCAATATTCTTGGGGTCATGGGGATCACTGCGATGGTCACCCCAATCGACGTTCCATCTTCTCTAATCTGGTTCGATCTCTGGGTCATGCTTATCGCGGCCCTGTTGATCGTTCCCTTCGCAATGGCGCGGGGAACGATTACGCGGCCCGCCGGGGCTTTCTTCCTGGTTGGCTATGTCGCCTATCTCTACTTCCTCTTTGTTGCGGACCGTGCCGCCACCATGCACACGGTTTAAGCGGTCACCATGACCTCCTCTCCAATCAAAAATGTTCTGATAACCGGCGGAGGGCGGCGGATCGGTCGGGCGATCGCTCTGGGACTTGCTGCCGACGGTTGGGGCGTCGCCATCCATTACGGGCGGTCTGAAGAAGATGCCAACCAGACAGTCCAGGAGATTGTGGGCGCAGGTGGCCGGGCGGCAGCCTTCCAGGCGGATCTGGCGAACGCAAACGCCCTGTCTCCGCTGGTGGACACCGCACGGTCTGAAATTGGGCCCCTGTCTGCGCTGATCAACAACGCCTCTGTGTTTGCCAAGGACGATCTTGAGAGCCTGACGGCAGACAGTTGGGCGACGCACATGGACACCAATCTCCGGGCGCCCTTGTTCCTGGCTCAGGCCTTCGCAAAACAGGTGCCGGACGGCGAAGCCGCCAACATCGTCAATATGATCGATCAGCGCGTCTGGCGGCTCACGCCCCGCTTCCTGTCCTACACGGTCTCCAAAGCGGGCCTTTGGACATTGACCCAGACCCTCGCCCAGGCGCTCGCGCCCAAAATCCGGGTGAATGGCATTGGGCCGGGCCCGACGCTCTCCAACGAGCGGCAATCCAATGACGATTTCGAGGCTCAGGTGGCAGCGACTCTCCTTGGGCGTCAGATCTCACCCGAAGAAATTTGCGCTGCTGTAAAATTTATCCTTGCGAGCCCGGCCATGACGGGCCAAATGATCGCTCTCGACAGCGGTCAGCATCTTGCCTGGGAGACCCCGGACGCCGTTGGACCTGAATAAAGCATCAGAGCGCGAACAAGGACCCAAATTCCATGAGCCATCGCTCCTCCAACAATGACGAAGACCTGAACACCAGTTTGGACAACGTGACCCGCTTGCGGATCGCGGACGGTGCTCAATCCATTCGCCATGTCTTTGTCCGTGACCTGGTATTGGATGGGGAGATCGGCGCCTATGCCCATGAAAAGGACGGGTTTAGGCAGCCGATGCGCTTCAACATCGATCTGACGGTGCGGGAAGTGGCGCACGGAGATGCGCTGGAGAACGTCGTTTGCTACGACCAGATCGTCAGCAAGGTCAAAAACCTGCTGGCGGAGGGGCACGTCAATCTCGTCGAAACCCTGGCCGAACGCATCGCCTCAAGATGTCTAGAGGACGCTCGAGTAGAATGCGCGAGGGTCCGAGTGGAAAAACTTGCAGCAATTGCAGAAGTCGCAAGTGTAGGTGTCGAGATTGAGCGCAGGCGCGCGGCAATCTGAGCGAAATAACCGCCTAAGTGAAATTTTAAAACTACCTTTACGTCCTTGAATTTTTTCACATTTTTGTCATGAGCAAATAGACAGCATGCGGACATTTGTGCACACGCACACGCGCGGCTAATTAACCATAAGGTCTAGAGGTCTATTTCGACGATGATTTGCTAAAAAGACCGTGCCGCTCAAAAAGTTCTTTTATTTTCAATAGGTTAAAAACGGCTGATTTGGACCCATTATTCGAATAATCGTTGTGTCACAATCAGTTGCATCGAATCTCTTGAGATTCTCAACAAACTTATCCACAGGCCATTTGTGAAACAGATCGGTCCAATAAAGGGCTCGCTTTGACGGAATAAAACCGAGGCAACTGCTGTCCTTCTATTCAACTGTGCTAGGTCACTACTACATCCATTTGACCACCAAAAACGCGAAACAAAAGGCACCAGGAACCGAGATGAGCAAAGACGCCATTCAGAGTGAAGCAGAGCCGCTTCATGGTGCCGCTTTGATCGCAGAAAAGGTGAAAACCCTGCCCGACAGCCCAGGTGTTTACCGGATGCTGAAAGGCAATGGCGATGTGCTTTATGTCGGGAAAGCCAGAAGCCTGAAAAAACGGGTGACGAGCTACACCAAGCTCGCGGGCCATTCCAATCGCATCGCCCGCATGATCGCCTCGACCGAGGCCATGGAATTCATAACCACGGCAACTGAAACCGACGCGCTCCTGCTGGAAGCCAATCTCATCAAGCAGTTGAAGCCGCGCTATAATGTGCTGCTGCGCGATGACAAATCCTTCCCCTACATTCTACTGACCTCGGACCATGATTTTCCGCAGGTCGTTAAACACCGCGGGAGCCGCTCGAGAGAGGGAGACTATTTCGGGCCCTTCGCATCCGCAGGCTCCGTCACCCGAACCCTTAACACGCTCCAGCGCGCCTTCCTGCTCCGTTCCTGCACCGACTCCGTATTCGAGTCGCGAACCCGCCCCTGCCTGCTCTACCAAATCAAACGCTGTTCGGCGCCCTGCACCGGCGAGATCAGCAAGGAGGACTATGCCGAACTGGTCTCTGAGTCCCGCGACTTTTTGCAAGGCAAGAGCCGCCGGACACAGGAACACCTGGCCGAGCTGATGGAAGGAGCAAGTGCCAAGCTCGACTTCGAAGGGGCGGCGATCTACCGCGACCGCATCCGCGCACTGACAAACATCCAGTCTCACCAGGGCATCAACCCGCAATCGGTCACCGACGCCGATGTCTTTGCCGTGGCCGAAGACAGCGGACAGACCTGCGTCCAGGTCTTCTTCTTCCGGGGAGGTCAGAACTGGGGCAACCGCGCCTACTTCCCACGGCACGAGAAAGGGTTTTCGCGGCCAGAAGTCCTCGATGCTTTCCTAGCGCAGTTTTACGATGATCGGCCCGCCCCGCCGAAAATCTTCTTAAGCGATGATGTACCGGGGCGCACCCTGTTGGGCGAGGCGCTGACCATTCGAGCAGAACGCCGCATCAGTGTCTCCGTGCCACAGCGCGGCGAAAAGCGGGAACTTGTGGACCATGCGCTCCGCAATGCCAAGGATGCCCTGGCCCGCCGCCTGGCTGAATCAGCAACACAGCGCAAGCTCCTGAACGAGTTGGCGGAGATTTTCAGTCTGGATTCGCCGCCGGCGCGGATCGAGGTCTACGACAACAGCCACATACAGGGTACCAATCAGGTCGGAGGCATGATCGTCGCAGGTCCCGAAGGGTTTCTCAAGAACCAGTACCGCAAGTTCAATATCAAGGGCGACGACATCGAGCCTGGTGACGATTACGGCATGATGCGCCAAGTTCTGACCCGACGCTTCACACGGTTGCTGAAAGAAAGCGCCGCCGCTGCCGAAGAGGACGGTGCCGAGGAGCCCTCCGAACAGTCTCCTGAGGACCGGCGCGCCAACGGATGGCCTGACGTGATCCTGATCGACGGCGGCCAGGGCCAACTCTCCGTGACCATGGAGGTGATGACCGACCTGGGCATCGACGATGTGGCCGTGGTCTCCATCGCCAAGGGACCCGATCGGAATGCCGGCCGCGAACGCTTTTTCATGCCCGGACGCGAGCCCTTTTCACTGCCTGACAAAAGCCCGGCGCTCTACTTTCTGCAAAGACTGCGGGACGAGGCTCACCGCTTCGCCATCGGCTCCCACCGGGCGCGCCGCGCCAAACAGGCCAAATCAAACCCGCTGGATAATGTCCCAGGCGTGGGCGCCGCCCGCAAGCGCGCCCTGCTCCACCATTTCGGATCGGCGAAAGCAGTCTCTCGCGCGGGTCTCACAGACCTCAACTCGGTCGAGGGTATCTCTGAAAAAGTTGCGAAAGCGGTTTATGATCATTTCCACGGGACACCCGACTGACACGAAAGCGGTGCTAAGGTGCGTAAATGAATCAGACAGCCGACAGCAAACTGGACCGACGAGCAGCCGTTCTGACAAGCCTGCCCAACATGCTGACCTATGCCCGCATCCTGATGGTACCCGCATTGGTCGCAGGGTTTTATCTGGAAGGCACCGCAGCGAACTGGACCACCCTCGGGATTTTCATCCTTGCCGCGGTCACTGACTATTTCGACGGCTACTTCGCCAGGGCCTGGGAGCAGACCTCAAACCTTGGGCGCATGCTGGATCCTATTGCAGACAAGCTGCTGGTCTCCGCCGCCCTATTCATGCTGATTGCCAATGACACAATCAGCTGGGGCTCCGTTCTGGCGGCCATCATTATCTTAAGCCGAGAGATATTGGTCTCTGGCCTGCGGGAGTTTCTGGCACAGGTGCGCGTCAGCGTACCCGTCAGCCAACTGGCAAAATGGAAAACCGCTATCCAGATGATCGCCATTGCCTTTTTGTTGGCAGGCGAGGCTGGTGAGGCGATTGTGCCCGGCACTCAACAAGTCGGCATCTGGCTGCTTTGGATTGCAGCAGGCCTGACCCTATATACGGGCTACGACTATTTCAGAGGTGGGCTCCGTCACGTCATTGAAGACGACGAAAAGTCCGCGCAGTAAGGCCGCACATCAATGAAAGTTCTCTATTTCGCATGGTTTCGGGATCGTATCGGCCTGGCCGAGGAAGAAATCGACCTGGCAGGCGCTGACAAGCTCACCGTCAGAGACTTCATTCGCGAACTTGCGAAACGCGGTGAAGGATATGCCGCCGCGTTTGACGACATGAATGTCGTTCATGTGGCGCTTGATATGCAGGAAGTGGATCATGACACCCTGATTGGCGGCGCCGCGGAAATCGCTTTCTATCCACCGTTCACGGGCGGCTGACCATGGTACGGGTTCAAACAGAAGATTTTGATCCGGGTGCAGAGCTCGACAATCTGGTCGCCGGGCAAACCAATATCGGCGCCTCTGTGAGCTTTGTCGGACATATGCGATCCCGCAACGACGATCGCGATGTTGAGACCATGACCCTCGAACACTATCCCGGCATGGCCGAAAAAGCGCTCAGCGGCATCGAGGCAGAAGCACACAAGCGGTGGCCCCTCCAGGCAAGCACGATCATCCATCGGGTCGGCCCGTTAAAGCCGGGTGACAGGATCGTGCTGGTGATTACCGCGTCTGCCCATCGACAGGCAGCATTTGAAGCTGCCGAATTCCTCATGGATTGGCTCAAGACCAAAGCGCCGTTCTGGAAAAAAGAGTCCGGTCCGGAAGGCGACAATTGGGTCTCGTCGAGGAGCACAGACGAAGACGCCGCCCAGAGATGGGCGGCGCCTGATAAGTCTGAATAGTAACTGCGCTTACGCGGCGCTTACCTTCGGCTGCACTTCCGCCGAATAGTCATCCATCAGAGTTTTGGTGATGGACGATGGTGTGTAGGTGTACGGTCCAATCTCTGCGACCGCTGTCACCTCCACTGCAGTGCCTGTAATAAAGCACTCTTCAAAGTCGCCAAGCTCTTCTTCCTTGATGTGGCGCTCCACAATCTCATAACCGCGCTTTCGTGCCAGGTCGATCACGGTGCGTCGCGTGATCCCGTCCAGAAAACAATCTGGCGTGGGCGTGTGCAATATGCCGTCTTTGACGAAGAAGACATTCGCGCCCGTCATCTCGGCAACATAGCCGCGATAGTCCATCATCAACGCATCCGCGTAGCCTTTGGCTTCCGCGGCGTGCTTGGACACCGTGCAGATCATGTAGAGACCTGCAGCCTTTGAGTCGCAGGGTGCGGTCTCGGGCGAGGGTCGACGGTATTGTGCAATATCCGCCCGAATACCTTTAAACCGAAGTTGCGGGTCGAAATAAGACGGCCATTCCCAACAGGCCACGGCCACATGAATTTTGTTTCTTTGGGCCGAAACAGCCATCATCTCGCTGCCGCGCCAAGCGACGGGGCGGACATATCCATCCACAATGCCCTGCGCAGCGACAGCTTTGCGGCACGCATCGTCGATTTCCTCTATGCTGTAGGGAATCTCAAACCCAAGAATTTCAGCCGACTTGAAAAGCCGCTCGGTATGTTCACGCAGTTTGAAAATTTCACCACCATAGACCCGCTCGCCTTCAAAGACGCAGCTGGCATAATGCAGCCCATGCGTGAGCACATGCACCTTTGCGTCTGTCCATGGAACGAGCTCACCATTGAACCAGATAAAGCCGTCTCGCTTATCAAATGGAATATCCGCCATGAGCCTGGATCCTGATTGTTTCCCGACCGATCTGCCCGAAACGCGATCTTTTTCTTCGCCATCAGTGTTTGCCCGACTGGATTCGCTGCCTACAAAAATTGCAGCGCGCCCGGTCTTTGGGTCAAAATACTGGCACTCACGTCGCGAAAACGCCAGATGGGTTCATTTCTGTCGTAAAGTCGAGCGTCAAAGTAACTATGTGATCGAGATATGTCAACATGGCTGACATAAAAACATCGCCGCTGGTCCGTGGATCTGGCCACGCTCCCGCAGAATCCGGCGAGAATCTGGCCGAAAAAGAGGCGCTAATTCAGGCAATCGAGCTTCTGTTTTTTGCCTATAGGGACTTTGTGAGCGACCCGGATGCCATTTTAGAAGCCGATGGGCTGGGCCGCGCCCATCACCGCGTCGTCCATTTTGTGGGGCGAAACCCCGGCATAACCGTGGCGGAACTCCTGAGCATTCTCCGGATTACGAAACAAAGCCTGGCGAGGGTCCTAAGAGAACTCATTGAGCGCGAACTGATCGAGCAAAAAACCGGAACCCGCGACCGAAGACAGCGTCACCTCCATCTCACAGAAGCGGGAACCAATCTGGAACGCCGGCTCGCAGTGCCACAGCACGCGCGTGTGGCGAAAGCAATCGCCGACGCTGGGCCGGACGCAGCCGAGGTATGGAAAAAGATTCTGCTCAATCTCGTCAATGAAGACGAACGTGCCGCCGTCGAGACTCTCATTACCAACGGTGAGGTGCCGTGATGTCTCTCGCTACAACAGAGGCGGCAACAAAAACACTGGATGAAGAAACACCCCATATTCTGGTCGTCGACGATGATCGCCGCATCCGGGAATTGCTGAAGAAATATTTGAGCGAGAACGGATATCGCATCACAACAGCCGAAAGCGCTGCTGAAGCAAGGGCCCACATGGAAGGCATGGCATTCGACCTGCTTGTCTTGGACGTCATGATGCCGGGAGAGAACGGCCTGGAGCTCACCAAATCGCTGCGGCTGGATTCGTCAGTCCCCATTCTGCTGCTCACTGCCCGCGCAGAAACGGAACATCGCATTGAAGGACTGGAAGGCGGCGCGGACGACTATCTGCCAAAGCCTTTTGAACCGCGGGAACTGCTGCTCCGCATCGGTACGATCCTGCGACGGACAGTCCCGGAAAAAACCGACGCAAGTCAGGTCCGTCTGGGTGCATGCAGGTTCGACCGGGAAAGAGGCGAGCTCTGGCGCGACGGAAGCCTGGTTCGGTTGACAGACCGTGAAATCCAGATGATGCATCTGTTCGCGAACCGCCCCAACGAAACACTCTCTCGAACATTGTTGAGAAACGACGAGGCCGGTACAGAACGCGCGATTGACGTACAGATCAACCGCCTGCGCCGGAAAATCGAGAAAGACCCGAAAAATCCGATTTATCTCCAAACCATTCGTGGTCTGGGTTACGTTTTAAAGCCCGATTGAGTTTGCCTCCTCTCTGCGAGGCACCCTATTTGTACGGATGAGAACCGGATGAGTGGCGTCGAATACCAAGATGAGCGGCATACCGCGCGGACCGACCGCGCAAGTGCAGCGGCTCGGCGGCCAACACGCCCGGCAGATGGCGGCTTCCATCCTTTTCGCCTGTTAAAAAAACTAATGCCGCGGGGCCTCTACGGCCGCTCGCTCATTATCATTGTCGCGCCAATGATCCTGCTGCAAGTCGTGGTGACCTATGTGTTCCTCGAACGCCATTGGCAGATGGTGACCGAGAAGCTCTCAAGCGCCGTCGTGAGTGACATCGCGCTGCTTTTGGAGGCGAATGCGACTTTCCCTGAAGCTGAGGCCAGTGCGCCGCAGCTCACAGCGCTTGCGTGGGAGCAACTGGAGATGAGCGTGTCCTTTCGGCCGGGCGAGACACTCCCAACCGAGACACCCGACGCCGGCTTCTCTCTGTTGGACCAATCATTGCGTAGCCAGCTCGAGCAGCGGATCGGGAAACCCTACTGGTTGGATACAGTTTCCTATTCCGACTATGTCGATATTCGCATTCAGATGGCCGATGGCGTGATGCGCGTCTTGCCACTGCGCAGCCGTGTCTATGCGACGAACTCCCACATCTTTCTGGTGTGGATGGGCGGTGCGTCCTTGCTGTTGATCGCCATCGCCATCCTGTTCTTGCGAAACCAGATCCGCCCCATCGAGCGGTTGGCCGTTGCAGCTGAAAGCTTTGGGAAGGGAAGGAATTCAGGCTCCTTCAAACCATCGGGCGCGCTTGAAGTCCGTAGGGCAGCGGCGGCCTTCCTTGACATGCGTAAGCGCATTCAGCGGCAGATTGATCAACGCACCACCATGCTTGCGGGCGTCAGCCACGACCTGCGCACGCCCCTCACCCGCTTCAAATTGCAGATTGCCATGATGGGTGATGGGCCGGAGGTTGAAGAACTCAAAACCGACGTGCGTGACATGGAGCATATGCTTGAGGACTACCTAGCCTTCGCGCGTGGCGAAGAAGGGGAAGAGACACAGATTGTTGATCTTGCGGTGCTGTTAAAAGAAGTGCGGATGGATGGACAGCGGCACGGTCAGAAGATTGCGGTTGAAACAGAACCCGGGATCACACTGCCGCTCCGGCGCGCCACCTTTAAGCGCTGCCTGACCAATCTTACGGACAACGCAACACGCCATGCCGATACAGTCCGTCTGACTCTCACATCGAACGAAAAAACGGTAACAATTTTCGTAGATGACAATGGCGACGGCATTCCCGATGATCAGTTGGAAGAAGTATTTCGCCCCTTCCATCGGCTCGACACCGCTCGAAATCTCGACAATGCGGGAACCGGCCTCGGCCTTGCGATCGCGCGGGACGTGGCCCGGTCTCATGGCGGCGAGATCACGCTAAGCAGAAGCCCCCTTGGCGGCTTGCGCGCGGAGATTACTCTGCCGCACTAGCGCGGGGTGGCTCACCGCTTGCGACCATCGTGTCGCCCCACAGCGCGCTTGATTGCTGCAGACGTTTGTCGAGTTCCGACATGGTTTTCCCGAGGCCAGGCTCATCGTCAAGCCACACCCGGAATGCGGCAAGCCAAACAACGGCGAGTGCTCTCGCCCTGACCGCCCCGTAGACACCACCAGAGTCGATGGAGGCGGCCTCCAGCATCCAGTGCATAGAGCGAAGTGCCGGACGCGCGCCGGCAAGCAGGCCAAACGGATCCCGTGCGAGGTCTCGTGAAATCGCCCTCACGCCCTCTTTGTGAGCTGCAAGCTCATCAAAGCGCAGCATCAGGACATCAAAAAGACGGTCTTTCGGGCGCTCCCCTTCCTGATCCTCTGGATCAACCGCACGCAACACCCGCACGTCCGTCCGGCGTGAAAAGGCTGCAAGGATCGCGCTCTTCCCTGAAAACTGCCCATGCAGATCCGCCAGAGGCACTTTGGCGCGCTGGGCAACGTCGGAGAGAGAAAACCCACTCCAGCCGTCTTCCGCTGCCAGGTGAAGGGCAGCGTCGATGATCTTGTCTTCGGTCGTTTTGCGCGGCGCCACGGCTCTGCTTACCTGCTGTCATAGGGTCCGGACAGCATAATACAGAAATGAGCGTAAAGGGTTTATCCCTTTGACAGCTCCCGGGATCTGTCCCGCGCCGCCGTCATGCCTGATCGCATGAGCTGGGCCAGACCGTCCGGACCTAGCAAAATATCCAAAGCGGCCGCCGTTGTGCCGCCCGGCGAGGTCACGTTCTGGCGAAGTGTTGCCGCATCCTCCGGAAGTGCCTCTAGCATCGCGCCCGCGCCCGCGACCGTGGTCCGCGCCAATTGCGCCGCAAGCTCGGGCTCCAGTCCCAGAGCCTCTCCTGCCGCCGTCATCGTCTCGGCAAGCGCAAAGACATAAGCAGGACCGCTGCCGGACAGCGCGGTTACCGCGTCCATCTGGTTTTCCGCGCCAAGCCAGACAACCGCACCGACCGTCCCAAGCAGACTGCCGCAGATCACCTTGTCGGCGTCTGTCACCAGATCGTTCCCGATCACCGCTGTGATCCCTTTACCGACCGACGAGGGAGTGTTCGGCATGGCCCGGATGATGGCGGCGGCGCCACCAAGCAATGCGTCGAGACGCTCCAAATCAACACCGGCTGCAATCGAGAGAAACAAGGTTCCGGGCCGCACAAGAGGACGCAGGTCTGGCAGGACCGCCTCCATGATCTGCGGTTTGACCGCCAGCACCACAATCCGCGGCGCGGTCTCGATTTCTTCCAAGGGCAGGTTGAGACGGAGGCCCTTCTCAGCAACCAACTGGGCAATTTCGGCCGGGGGCGTTGGGTCGCGCAGAAACACGCTGGTAGGGTCAAGGCCCTGATCCAGCCAGCCTGTCAACAGAGCTCCACCCATTTTTCCGGCACCAACCAGCACCAGCGGATCATTGAAACGCAGCATCTCCTCACTCACTCAAATTGGCTTTAAGGGTGGCAACAGACCCAAAAAAGATCAGGCAGAACCGACGGTCTCGAACATCGCCGCTGCGATCGCTTCTTCAGGACTTCGTCCAGCCCAGATCACAAAGTTAAAGGCGGGGTAGTAGCGATCACACGCTTCCATCGCCAGATGCAGCAAGGCCTCACATTGTTCTGGCGTCGCTGCTGCCCCACCACATAAGAGCAATGTGTCCCGAAACAAGATGGTCCCGTCGTCCGACCACATATCGAAATGCCCGGACCATAGCTGTTCGTTGATCAGACCAAGCAAATCGCGAACCGCCAAACGCTTCTCCGGCGGGACACGCAAATCCAGCGCGCTGGCCATGTGCAGCCCGCAAAAGTCGTCCCGCCAATTCAGAGAAATCTGATAGTCCCGCCATTCCCCCACAAGCGCCAGATTAAGCTCTTGCTCGTGAGACCGGTCAAAGGCCCAGTTTCGAATATCTGCTACTTGTTCCAAAAGATCGAGTGGATTTGCGTCGACATAGTCTGCAGGCACCATGGTCGCCTTCATCACGAGTCCTCGTCCGCCGCTTCACACCGTTCGGGCCCGGATATATCCATATATTGTGGATAACTCACCCCCCAAACACTACAGAGCGTGCCTGATCAAATGAGTCGACGCAAGCGTGCGAAAGCGCTTGGGGACAAAAAACATGTGGAAAAAGAGTGAATTAGCCGGCCTGCTCAGCACAGCCGAGACGCCACGGACCTTAGCCCTGGGAGGAAGCCGCCGTCTCCAGCGCTTCGATACGGGCTTTCAGGGCTTCATTTTCTTCGCGGGCCTTCGCCGCCATCGCCTGTACTGCATCGAATTCATCCCGAGAGACAAGGTCGAGATCCGCGATGAGGCGCTCAGCTTGGCCTTTCACGATCGCTTCGATTTCCTGGCGCAACCCCTGGGCCGCGCCCGCTGCGGAAGTGAATAGCTTCGCAACATCGTCAAGCAGGCGGTTCTCATACTGGGTCATTTTCGCTCTCCAATTCTGGAGCAATCTTACGCCTTTGGACGCATTTTGTCAGCTAAGACGGCGCCTCAACGGGACTTGCGACCACATGTCTCGCTCGTCTCCACGGCACGCGTCTGTGTCTTGACATGATAGGTCTCAGAGAGACACTTACGATCCCAATCCTGACCTCAGAAAGAGCGCCTGTGCCCTTCCCCGAAATCGATCCGGTTCTGATCCAAATAGGCCCTTTTGCCATTCGCTGGTACGCCCTGGCCTATATCGCGGGCCTTCTCTTGGGATGGCGCTATCTCATGCGCCTTGCAGGCACGCCCACCATCTGGGGCGGCAAAGCGCCCTTCACGCGAGACCAGGCAGACGACCTTCTTCTTTGGGCGGCGCTCGGCGTGATCCTCGGTGGGCGGCTGGGTTATGTGCTTTTCTACAACCCGGCCTTCTACCTCTCAAACCCAGGCGACATCATCGCTGTCTGGAATGGCGGCATGTCCTTTCATGGCGGGTTCCTCGGCGTGGTGCTGGCGATCTATCTTTTTGCCCGCAGATACAACATTCCGCTCTGGTCTCTTGCTGACGGGGTCGCAGCGGTGGCACCAATTGGAATTTTCTTGGCACGCGTTGCCAATTTCATAAACGGCGAACTGTGGGGCAGAACAACCGATGTCGCCTGGGGCGTGATCTTCCCGACGGGTGGTCCCCTTCCGCGCCACCCTAGTCAACTCTATGAAGCCGCGCTCGAAGGCCTGCTTCTGCTCGTCGTTCTCAGGTACCTCACTCATCATACAAACGCCTTAGAACGCCCAGGGACAGTGGCAGGCGGATTCTTTGTTGGATATGGCCTCTCAAGAATCTTCGTGGAATTTTTCCGCGAACCGGATGCGCACATCGGATACCTGATCGGCCCGGTCACACAGGGCATGGTCCTGACCTTACCCATGGTGATTGTGGGTATCGGTGTGATCTGGTGGGCACAGACAAAGTCAGGAACATCGGCCGCCAAACCGGCACGCAAAGCCAAATAGCGCGCTCCGCCTGTGACCAAGCTTGCCCGCCATATTGCCGACCTCATCAGGCAGGACGGCCCCATGCCGCTGGACAAATTCATGGACCTGGCCCTCGCGCATCCAGACCATGGCTACTATCGCACGCGCGATCCGCTCGGCCGCGCCGGTGATTTCACCACGGCACCAGAAATCTCACAAATGTTCGGCGAACTTTTGGGTCTGTGGTCCGTCGACATGTGGCAGAAGCTCGGATCGCCGTCCGCGTTCAACCTGATTGAATTTGGGCCGGGGCGCGGCACCCTTATGGCGGACGCTCTGCGTGCCGCAAAGTTGGTACCGGCATTCGGTGAGGCCGCAAAAATTGTGTTCCTGGAGACAAGTCCGGCCCTTCGCACCGAACAAAAGAAGCGCGTGCCCAACGCGGCCTGGATAAACAGCGTCGACGCTTTACCGGAAGGTCCATGCCTCATCCTAGCGAACGAGTTTTTTGACGCGCTTCCCATCAAGCAGTTTCAGAAGACCAAGAGCGGATGGCAGGAACGCTGCCTGACACTCGTGCCCTCCACCCCAAACGACCCTGTCAGCTTTCAATACTGCCTGGAGGATGCGCTGGCCGATCTCTCAGGAATACCGGCCACAGTTCGCGATGCACCAGAAGGATCGATTGCAGAAGTCTGCCCTCTCGGCCGATCGATCATGAAACACCTACGCAATCACTTTGACGCGCATTCAGGTGCTGCCCTCATCATCGACTATGGCCATGCCCAAAGCGCGGCGGGCGACACTTTCCAGGCGCTAAAAGATCACAAATATGCCGACCCGCTCGCTGACCCCGGTGAGGCCGACCTCACCGCCCATGTCGATTTCGAAGCCCTTGCGATGCCTTTCGACAAAAAGCAGTGCTACGGCCCGACACCACAAGGCTCATTCCTTGAGGCCCTCGGTATCCACGCCCGCGCCAACGCCCTCATGGCCCAAGCAGACAAACGCCAGACACGCGACATCACCTTGGCGCTGAAACGCTTGACGGACCCGGGCGCAATGGGCAGCCTCTTCAAAGTTATGGCCGTCATTTCACCGGGGTTGCCCGCGCCGGCTGGCTTTTAGCGCGGCCGCGGCGCCGGTTAATGAGAGAGGTCTGTTGTGATTCAATCTGAAATCCTCTCCGCACTTCCAAACATCGCCCATGGCTTCTTCACCCGCGAAGGAGGCACATCGTCAGGCATTTATGCAGGTCGCAATTGCGGGTTGGGATCGGACGATCTGCGCGCGAACGTGATTGAAAATCGCGGTCGGACCGCTGATGAGTTAGGCGTCCCCCGCGATCATCTACTCACAGTCTACCAGGTTCACTCGCCACGGGTGATTGTGGCCACGAAGCCGTGGTCTCACAACGAAGCACCTGAAGGAGACGCCATGGTCACGGCGACGCCGGGCCTAGCGCTGGGGATCCTGACGGCGGACTGCACGCCGGTCCTTTTTGCTGATCCGGCGGCAAGCGTGATCGGGGCCGCCCATGCCGGGTGGAAGGGCGCGATTGACGGTGTGTTGGAGGCGACCATCGACGCCATGACATCTCTGGGCGCCGACCGCACATGCATACGCTGTAGCATCGGACCGACCATCTCCCAGGCGAACTATGAAGTGGGTCCTGAATTCCAAGAACAATTCGTAGCGGAGGCGGCTGATAACACCGCCTATTTTGTTCCGAGCGCACGTGAGAATCACTTCCAGTTTGACCTGCCCGGGTTTGTGGCCGATCGCCTTGAAAGACTAGGTATCAGCAACATCGACAACACCAAGTTATGCACTTATGCCGATGCAAAGCGATTCTTCTCCTTCCGTCGGACAACCCACGCAGGTGAGGCGGACTACGGACGCCAAATCTCCTCAATTGCCCTTCTGGGCGCATGACAGCTTTGGTGTAAGCGCACGGCCTTGCTACCCTTGGCACGAAACGAATCGCTGATATGAGATCGGCGATCTGAGGGGAAGCGATCGCTGTGAGCGACCAGGAGACCGCAAATTTCGCGCGGCCGCTGAGAGCCATTTGGCGCTCACGTCACAGAGCTTGGGCAGCGGGCATTTGCCTGACGAGCGTGCTTGTTCTCTCGTCCTGCGGGGAAGATCGACCAGCGGACGAGATGCTAAGCCTGAACGCGCCGTCCGACATGTCCCTGATCACCGGGTCTGTTCAGGGATTGCAACGAAACGGCGTCTTTATCCAATTGCCTGCCGGCTTGCCGGACGAATTGGCGAGCCAATTGCTCGCGCGTTTCCAGGAAGCCAGCATCGCCAATCAATTGACCCTGGCACGCACCGGAACTGTGCCTGAATACACCGTCAACGGCGTGGTCAGGGCCGGCGCGTCACGAAACGGAACAGCAGTCGTCGTGGTTTGGGAAGTGATCGGCCCGGACGGCAAGCGCGTTAAGCGCATGACCGATGATGTCGTGATCCAACGACGGAATTCTGCGGACCCTGCCTTCTACGATCCTTGGGCGGTCGTCGATGAAGCAACCCTGGAGGAAATCGCTGACGAAGCAGCCTTGGAACTCGCGGCATGGGTGTCTGACCAGACATTGGGCGCAAGCCCTGACGAGACCTTTTTGACAACCGCCAGTATCGCCGGTGCCGAACCCGAGGAGCTCCAAAATCCGGCAGGATCAGCAAGCATCGATCTGACAACACCATCGCTCCTTCAATCTGAAAAATCGGAGGCCACCTCTTCCGAGCTGTCTGGCATGGCGGCGCGCAACGCAACCTTAGGCATTGCCGCTCCTTTAGAAGCGTCTGCTGCCGCTCCCCGAGGTCAAGACACCCAAATCGCGGCACCACCGTCAGAGCCGCCAGCGGCCCCTATATCAGAACCAGCCGCTTCTACAGCGTCTCTTGATCAACGTCCGAGAGCCCCGGTGCAAGAGAGCCAACCAACACAAGCCAGCCGCACAGGCACGAGAGCCCTGTTCGACGTGGCAGTCGGAACCTCGCCTGGAGACGGGCGCTTGTCTCTGGCGGCCGCGGTTCAAGAAGCTCTATTGAAGGCAGATCACCAAACCGAAACGCCAAAAGCCTTTAGAGTCCTTGGGAAAGTGGCATTAGACCGAACACCGAAAGGGGCGGCGCCAGATACAATCAATGTCAGCATTGAATGGACTGTGACAACGAAAGACGGAGTGCCACTTGGGCTTGTCACCCAGTCCAATCAGGTCGATCAGAACGCCGTGGCAGGCGCTTGGGGCGACATTGCGCTCGCCGCCGGAAGTGCTGCGGCGGAAGGAATTCTGGAGCTGATCAACGAACCGCTGCCACCCGCATGAGCCAGAATGAGATTGTTGCCACAAGGACACGGGTGGGCGGTTTACAGGCGCCGACGAGCCTTGATACAACCCCGCCAGATGCTTGCCGGAAACTAGGCATTGGCGATCACAAAATGCGTGAGCCTCTCGGAGTGTTCACTACAGGGGAAGACAGATGAAACTGGTCGCAGGCAATTCAAACAGGGCGCTTGCCGAATCCATTGCCGCCTATCTCAACCTGCCCCTGACCAAATCGGTCGTCCGCCGCTTCGCGGATATGGAAGTATTTGTCGAAATTCAGGAGAACGTCCGCGGCGAGGATGTTTTCGTCATCCAGTCCACATCCTTCCCGGCCAACGACCATCTGATGGAAACCCTGATCATCATCGACGCCCTCAAGCGGGCGTCGGCGAACCGCATTACCGCCGTCATGCCCTATTTCGGCTATGCGCGGCAGGATCGTAAGCCTGGCCCCAGAACCCCCATCTCTGCCAAGCTGGTCGCCAACATGGTCGCCACCGCTGGCGCTGATCGCGTTCTGACCGTTGATCTCCACGCGGGGCAGATCCAGGGCTTTTTCGATATTCCAACAGACAATCTCTTCGCGGCCCCCGTCATGACCCGGGATATTCAAGAGAATTATGAGGGCGCGGACAATCTGATGATTATCTCCCCCGATGTTGGGGGCGTTGTACGTGCCCGCGCACTGGCAAAACGTCTGAATGCAGACCTGGCAATCGTGGATAAACGGCGCGAACGGGCCGGGGAATCGGAAGTGATGAACATTATCGGGGACGTGAATGGGCGCCCCTGCATCCTGGTCGATGACATCGTCGACTCCGCGGGTACGCTCTGTAACGCCGCCGAAGCCCTGCTCGGGCAGGGAGCGACCGAAGTCTCTGCCTATGTGACCCACGGTGTGCTCTCAGGCGGCGCTGTGGCCCGTGTGACGGCCTCCCAGCTGAAAGAGCTGGTCATCACCGACACCATCCAGGCGACCGAAGCCGTAAGGGTGAGCCACAATATCCGGACCATGTCGATTGCACCGCTGGTCGGCGAGGCCATGCGCCGGACCGCCGAAAGTCGCTCGGTTTCCAGCCTCTTCGACTGACCCCCAAGAGCCGACGCACCTGCACTAAGCGTTTCCAGGATAAGTGCCACGTCTCAAATGGGGCGGTTATCCGTCCGGAAACGCGCAAAATAGCATGTGTCTAAAGTGTTGTTTTATGGGGGGTTCTGCGCTATCACGCCAACCGATCGCACTTCCACACCCCTGGAGGAGACTTGCGACGCCTAATTGGGGCCCTAGGGCCCTGTTTTTATTGGAGAATTTGCAATGGCCGAAAATACCCAACTTACGGCCCAAGCACGAGACCGGGCCGGCAAGGGGGTCGCCCGGGCACTTCGTCGCGAGGGACGTGTTCCAGCAGTCGTTTATGGTGACAAGAAGTCCCCTGACCTGATTTCACTCGCCCATAACGAAGTGACCAAACTCTGGAACAAGGGCTCGTTCATGAGCACCCTGCTTGATCTGGAAGTCGACGGCAAAACGCAGCGGGTAATCCCGCGTGACGTGCAGCTGGACCCGGTCAAAGATTTCGTCACCCACGTCGACTTCCTACGTCTCGGCAAAGGCGCCAAGATCGCCGTGGAAGTTCCTGTGAACTTCGTGAACGACGAAGAATCCCCGGGCATCAAGCGCGGCGGCATCTTGAACGTCGTCCGCTACGAAGTGGAACTGAATTGCCCTGCTGAATCCATCCCTGAGTCAATCGAAGTCGACCTGACGGGCACTGATATCGGCGACTCGATCCACATTTCTGCGATCAAACTGCCAGACGGTGTGACGCCGGTTATCACGGACCGCGACTTCACGGTTGCCACGATCGCCGCACCAGCCGCGCTTGTTTCTGACGAACAAGCCGCCGAAGAAGGCGAAGGTGAAGAAGGCGAAGAAGCAGCAGCTGAGGGCGAAGGCGAAGGCGGCGAAAACAGCGAAGGCTGACCGCCCTCTTCTGGCCTTTAAGGAGCATGTCGCATGATCCTCATTGTGGGCCTTGGCAATCCGGGTGAAAAATACGCCCGTCAACGCCACAATATCGGATTTATGGCGGTGGATGAAATCATCCGCCGCCATAACTTTTCGCCGGAACGGAAACGCTTTCAGGGGCTTGTCTGCGAAGGCACCTTGGACGGCGTGAAAGCGCTCGTCCTCAAGCCACAGACCTATATGAACGAGAGTGGTCGCGCGGTAGGCGAAGCCATGCGCTTTTACAAGCTGGAACCGTCGGATGTGGTGGTCATGCATGATGAGCTTGACCTGCCGGCCGCAAAGGTCCGCATCAAGACCGGTGGAGGCGCCGCCGGGAACAATGGCATCAAGTCCATCGCTTCCCATATCGGGGCCGACTTTAGGCGCCTGCGGATCGGCATCGGCCACCCCGGCGACAGGGCGCGCGTGAGCGGTCACGTGTTGGGGGATTTTGCCAAAGCGGACAAGGTCTGGCTGGAGCCTCTTCTGGACGCGATCGCGGAGGCAGCCCCTCTCCTCGCAGAGGGCAAAGATTCAAGCTTCGCCAACAGGGTCCATCTGATTTTGAACCCGCCCCAACCCAAAAAGCCAAAGCCTGAAAACAACGACGATCAGACCAAGCAAAAGGACACACCCGATGGGGTTTAAATGCGGCATTGTCGGCCTGCCAAACGTCGGTAAATCGACCCTGTTCAACGCGCTCACTCAGACCGCGTCAGCGCAGGCGGCGAACTATCCCTTCTGTACAATCGAGCCTAATGTCGGAGAAGTCGCTGTCCCCGATAGCCGCCTTGAGAGCCTAGCCGGCATCGCCCAGTCGAAGGAAATCATCCCAACACGCCTGACCTTTGTGGACATTGCAGGTCTTGTAAAAGGCGCCTCCAAAGGCGAGGGGCTTGGCAACCAGTTCTTGGCCAACATTCGGGAAGTGGACGCGATCGCCTATGTGCTGCGCTGCTTCGAAGACGGTGACGTCACCCACGTCGAGGGCCGCATCGACCCCCTCGCCGATGCGGAGATCGTCGAAACCGAGCTCATGCTCGCCGATCTGGAAAGCCTGGAAAAACGACTGCCCGCGCTCGAAAAGAAAGCGAAGGGTCAGGACAAAGAGGCAAAAGCAACCATCGACCTGATTGAGCGCGCCCTTGTTCAGCTCCGCGACGGCAAACCCGCTCGCCTGACAGAACGAACAGAAGAGGAAGAGAAAGCCTTCCGTGGCCTCAACCTCCTGACGTCAAAGCCCGTGCTCTATGTCTGCAATGTCGAGGAAGATGCCGCGAGCACCGGCAACGACTTTTCCAAGACGGTTGAGGCGCGCGCCGCAGAAGAAGGCGCTGTCACCGTCGTCATCTCTGCAAAGATTGAAGAAGAGTTGGCGCAGCTCGATGCAGAAGAACGCACTGACTATCTGGAAGAGCTAGGTCTTGCAGAAGCAGGTCTCGATCGCCTGATCCGCGCGGGCTACGACCTTCTCCACCTCATCACCTATTTCACCTGCGGACCAAAAGAGACCCGCGCCTGGACCATTACCGAGGGCACATTGGCTCCAGCGGCGGCGGGTGTGATCCACACCGATTTCGAAGCAGGCTTCATACGGGCCGAAACCATCGCCTATGATGATTTCGTCGCGCTTGGCGGCGACGCTGCCGCAAAGGATGCGGGAAAGATGCGCCTTGAGGGCAAAGAATATCTGGTTGCCGACGGCGACGTGATGCATTTCCGGTTCAACAACTAAGGGAAGTCGATGATGGTCTATTGGGAGGACGTGCCGGTCGGACATTCATTCACCACCGCTGAGCGCACCATCTCAAAAGAGGAAATCATCGAATTCGCGTCCGAGTACGACGCCCAGCCTTTCCATCTTGATGAAGAAGCCGCCAAAAACTCCATTCTGGGCGGCCTCTGCGCCAGTGGATGGCATATCTGTGCCATTGCCATGCGGCAGGTCTATGACAGCTTTCATGTGAAGGCCGACACACAAGGCTCACCTGGGATCACCGAATGCCGGTGGCGCCGTCCACTTTACGCGGGCGAGACCGTCAAAGTGACCGTCAACTGCGTCAACGCCCGGCCCTCAAAAAGCCGCCCCACGATGGGCCTCACCAATTGGACCTGGGAAATGACCAATCAGGCAGGTGAGACAATCATGACCACCGAAAGCTGGCTCATGATGGGCCGCCGTCCCGCCAGCAGTCCCTCGACCGATGCCCAGGTGGATACACACTAATGGCCTGGTTTGAGGATATCGAAATCGGCACAGTAGTAGAGCTGGGCAGCCATACGTTTACCAGCGACGACATTATTCGTTTCGCTGAGAAGTATGACCCACAACCCTTCCATACAGACCCGGAAGCCGCAAAAGACTCGCATTTCGGCGGACTGGTGGCGGCTGGATGGCACATCGCAGCGGTTTGGATGAAACTGATGATCGCCGCCCGCAAGAGGGCGCCAAAGGAAGCGGATAAGCCGGCGCCGGATGGCCGCCCGGCACCTCAAGGAGGTCCCTCCCCGGGCTTTTTCGATCTTAAATGGATCAAACCAGTACGCGCAGGCGACACCATCACCTATCGAAGCACGACCACCGAAAAAGTCGACCTGAAGAGCCGACCCAATCAAGGCATCGTCCGGAACCTCAACGAAGGCTTCAATCAGGACGGTGAGTTGGTATTCTCCTTTACCGGTCAGGGTCTGATCGAACGCCACACCCCCTATTCACCTGAGGAGACGCTCTCATGACCCGCAAAGGCAAGATGATCGAACTGACCGGAGACGAAGGATTTGCGCTCGGTGCCTACCTCGTCACGCCGGCAGATGCAGACACGCCATCAAACGGTCAGGGCCTGGTCCTTATTCAGGAGATCTTCGGCGTCACCGATCACATCCAGGAACTCTGCGATGGATATGCAGAGCGGGGATTCACTGTCGTTGCGCCGTCCATGTATGACCGCGGTGAGAAGAACTGGCAGTCTGACTATACGGGCGAAGGATTTCAGCGCTCGATCGAACTGGCTCAAAACTTTGGCGGACCGAACGCTCAGGGCGACATTCAGGCGGCTATCGACTTTCTGAAAACGCAAGGGTCCGACACCGTTCACATTACCGGCTATTGCTACGGCGGCTCCATGGCCTGGCTTGCCGCCTGCCGCTGCACCGGACTCGCGTCGGCCGTGGGCTATTACGGACGCCTGATCATGGATATGGAAGACGAAACACCCACTGTCCCCACCATGCTCCACTTCGGCGACAAAGATGCCTCTATTCCCATCGACTGGGTCCGGAGGTTTAAGGACCAACGCACGGACGTCACCGTCCACATTTATGAAGCGGACCACGGCTTCAATTCAGATCGTCGGGAACATTATTCGAAAGAGGCGGCGGACCTCGCCCTCAAGCGCACGCTTGAATGGTTTGCAGACGCGACCTAAGCACACATATCCCGGACCTGTTTTTAACAGGTATGTGTGTTAGGCCGCGCACCCGCAATCCCCGTATTCAGGAAGCTCATCAATCGACCCAGTGGGTAGAGGTCGGTGAGCTTCGCGTCAGGGAAAACACTACAGAACTTCCCCTAATAAAAAAATAATAATTGAAATTAAATACAAGGTATATAAAGGAAATACAAAAGCTGCGTCGCCCCTATATTTTATTTTTTCAAATAAATCCAAGAAAAAGAAGATAGCTCACACAGTCACCAGATCAAGCGCGGACCGTCAGAAAAACCCAAGAACCGCAGAAACACTGAGGTCTAACGCCTCTTTATGGTTAACTGGCGGTTAAAGATCGGCCGGTTTGTACCTGCGAGAGCGAAGACCGGTACTCAGGCTTTTGGGTAAAGGATCATCTGCGTGCAGCGAAACAGCGCAATGATCTTCCCGGACGTCTCGTTCTTCACCTCGACATCCCAAACATGTGTTGTGCGGCCTTTGTGAGCTGGCCGCGCGACACCTGAAACGACTTCGCCCTCGCGGGCACTGCCAAGGAAATTGGTTTTGAGCTCAACAGTGGTGAAACTCGCGCCTTCCGGCAGGTTTGGCGACATACCAGCTGCACAGAGCCAGTCCGCGAGTGTGATCACTACCGGGGCCCACAAAAATCCCGTTCCCGCGATCACCGGCTCCGTGACCGTCAGCTGACCTTCCACACGATCGGCATCACAATAGGTCAATGAAACACCCACATGGCCAGGGTGCTTGTTGGCGGTAAAGGCATTGAGGCGGGTTACATAGTCTTCGGTCAATTATTCTCTCCAAGCTCGAACCCCGGAAGACATTAGCTCGCCAGGGCGCCTTACGTCTGTTGACCATAGCCCTTAAATTTCTCAATCACCCGCTGCATCTCAGCTGCATCAAGCAATGGCACGGCTCCTAATGCCCGTGCCCGGCCATACTGCTCCGCCAGCGTCTCAACTTCGACCGCAAGATCGTAAGCTTTGGAAAGTGTCTCCCCGCAGGCGACCACACCGTGATGCGCCAACAGACAGGCTTTGCGGTCTGCTAATGCGTTGACGGCGGTCGCGGCCAGCTCCTCTGTGCCGAATGTCGCATAGGGCGCGCAGCGGATATCATCGCCTCCCGCCGCAGCAACCATGTAGTGGAAGGCCGGAATACCCTCTTCCAAACACGCCAGCGCTGTCGCCGCATTGGAATGGGTATGAACGATAGCGTGTATATCGTTCCGAGCGGCGTAGATGGCCGCATGGAAATGCCACTCCGAGGAGGGTTTGCGCGATCCTGCCGGCACGGACCCGTCCAGCGCCATAGAGGCGATGTCGTCTGGCGCGAGCTCTTCGTAGGCCATACCCGTTGGGGTGATGAGAACTCTGTCACCGTCGCGCACAGAAACATTGCCGGACCGCCCGGCAGAGAGGCCCGATCGGGACATGGTGAGCGCCGCATCAATGACGGACTGCGCCAGTGCGTTCATGGTCTTCGTTCCGGAAAGAGCGACAGCAAACCGTCGCGGGACGCAGGACACAGCCCCCTGTCGGTAATGAGTGAGGTCACGAGACGAGCGGGCGTCACATCGAAGGCAGGGTTGGCCGCATGACTGCCGATGGCACTGACTTGGACCTCAGCTACCTGTCCCTCCGCTGTGAGGCCCGATATATGGGTCACTTCCCGCTCACCTCGCTCTTCAATCGGAATGTCCGCGCCTCGCGCCAATGTCCAGTCGATGGTCGTGTGAGGAAGTGCGACATAAAACGGCACGTCATTGTCGTCCGCCGCAAGTGCCTTCAAATAGGTCCCGATCTTGTTGCATACATCCCCATTAGCCGCCGTGCGATCAGTCCCGACAATACACAGGTCCACTTGTCCGTTCTGCATCAGATGGCCGCCGGCATTATCAACAATCACTGTATGCGGAACGTCTTCCTGGCCCAACTCGTAGGCAGTCAAAGCGGCGCCCTGATTACGGGGCCGCGTCTCATCAACCCAGACATGGACCGGCACACCCTCCTCACGCGCCACATAGATGGGTGCCGTCGCGGTCCCCCAATCAATCGTCGCGAGCCAGCCAGCATTGCAGTGGGTCAGCACATTGACAGGCTTACCGCCGTTCACTTCCGCGACGCCTCGGAGCAACGAGGCGCCGTGCTCACCCATCTGCCGGCTCACGTCGACATCTGCCTCAACGATTTCCCGCGACCGCTGATAGGCCGCCTCAGCTCGGTCGCTCGGAACGAGGTTGTGGACGGCGCTGTGGATCTCATCCAAGGCCCATTTGAGATTGATCGCCGTCGGTCGGGTCGCGTGCAAGCGGGCATAAGCTTGGTTCAGCCCCGGATCGGAAGGATCGTCACGCAAGGCCAGCGAGAGCCCATAGGCGGCTGTGGCACCAATCAGCGGAGCCCCGCGAACGGACATGTCTTTTATGGCCCGCGCCGCATCATTCAGGTCTCGCAAGACCGCGATCTCGAAAACATGCGGCAGTTTTTGTTGGTCGATGATGGAGACGGTCCACCCATCTTCATTCAGCCAGATGGTGCGCATATGTTTGCCGTCTATGCGCATGGGTCCTAGTCTCCTTCGAACGTACAGAGTGACAAGACCTCAATATCATAGCCCTCAAGACGTTCGCGTCCGCCGAGCGCCGGCAACTCAATGACAAAACTTGCACCCAGCACGTTACCGCCCGCGCGACCGATCAGTTTCACCGCTGCCTCTGCGGTCCCCCCCGTCGCAATTAAATCATCCACGAGCAGAACGTTGGCCCCTTTAGGAACCGCATCTGTGTGGATTTCAACAATGTCAGTGCCATACTCCAGGTCATATTCCTGGCCCATTGTTTCAGCCGGTAGCTTTCCCTTCTTGCGAACCGGCACAAAGCCTTTGCCCAACTGGTGGGCCACAGCCCCGCCAAGAATAAAGCCCCGCGCCTCAATACCAGCAACCATGTCGATATCCGCCCCCACATGAAGCTGCACCAGAGCATCGACCGACTGCCGAAAGCCCTGAGCATCTGACAGAAGGGTCGTCACATCGCGAAATTGAATGCCAGGTTTGGGATAGTCAGGAATGGTGCGAATGTAGTCTTCAATTTTTTTCATAAGTTTTCTCAGAGCACGCGGCCCGCAACCGCATCAAGTTTAGCAAGTAAGGCAGGATCTCTTGCATCCGGCCCAGTGATAACAGCCGTCTCCAGCGCCTGGTCATGACCCTGCGGACAGGGCTCCCGGTCCTGTCCAGCAATAGAGGCAACCAGCCGTCGTAGCATTGCCCGCGACCGTTCCGCGTTGTCGGTCAAGATCTGGATAACCTGTGCGACATCCACATCTTCCTCATGGGGGTGCCAGCAGTCATAATCTGTCACCATCGCAACCGTCGCGTAACAAATCTCAGCCTCCCGCGCGAGTTTCGCCTCCGGCATATTTGTCATGCCGATCACCGCACAGCCCCAGGATCGGTAGAGCTCCGACTCAGCCCGGGACGAAAATTGTGGGCCCTCCATGGCAAGATAGGTGCCACCGCGTGTATGCGGGATGTCCTCAGCCTGACACGCGGTTTCCAACAGGTCTCCAAGGCGTGCGTTCACCGGATCGGCCATGGACACATGAGCGACGCAACCTTCGCCGAAAAAGCTCTTCTCGCGCGCAAATGTCCGGTCGATAAACTGATCCACAATCACAAAATGTCCGGGCGGCAATTCTTCCTTGAGAGACCCGACGGCGGACACAGACACAATGTCTGTCACTCCGACACGTTTCAGCACATCAATATTCGCGCGGTAATTGATGGAGCTCGGACTGTGAACGTGGCCCCGGCCATGGCGGGGTAAGAAAACCAGCTGGACGCCGTCCAGTTCCCCAAAGTGCAGCTCGTCCGATGCCTCGCCCCATGGGCTCTCCACCCGCTCCCAGCGTTCGTTTTCCAGCCCAGGAAAATCATAGACACCGCTGCCGCCCAGCACACCTAATACTGTTTTTGTCATCCTGCCTCCAACCACACTTACCCAAGCCTAGAGCATTTCCAAGAAAAGTGCCGACTCTGACCTAGTCTGATCTGGGATTTTCTGTCCGAAAGACCCCACAGACAAGAAAAAGGGCCCCCGAAACGGGAGCCCTTATCATTGTTCACCAATGCCGCAGTGTTAGTGAGCGTCAGCCCAGACCTTGCGCATCGTGAAATACATGAGGCCGGCAAAGACAACCAGGAAGATCATGACCTGGAAACCCAGGCGATGACGCGCCTCGCGTGTCGGCTCAGACGCCCAGGTGAGGAACGTTGTTACGTCCTTGGCATACTGATCCACCGTCATAGGCGCGCCGTCTTCATAGTCGACTATCTCGTCCACCAGCGGATTTGCCATGGCCAGCAAATGGCCAGAGAAGTAGGCATTGTAGTGCATGCCCGGCGGAACTTTGAAGTCTTCCGGCGCTTCCACATACCCGGTCAGCAGTGAATAGAGATAATCCTCAGCACCACCCCGGGCCTTAACGACGACCGAAAGGTCGACTGGATAAGCCCCGCCGTTTGAAGCACGTGCAGCATTTTCGTTTTCGAATGGAGACGGGAACGGGTCTTTCGGCAGACGCGCACGCTCAAACATGTCCCCAAAATCATCCGGCCCATCGTCGATCACATAGTCCGCCGCAATGACCTTTACCTCATCCTCGGTGAATTCAGGGCCACCAGGCTGCGATAGGTTCCGGAACTTCATAAGTTCCATTGCGTGGCAGGCGGCACAGACCTCCGCATAGACCTTATAGCCACGACGGAGAGCAGACCGATCAAAAGTGCCGAAAGGAGCGTCGAAGGACCAGGTCCGTTCCTTAAGTTCGACCGCAGGACCGGCAGCCTTAGCGCCACCCATTGTCAGAAAAAATGCGCCCAACGCGATGATCGCAACGGCGCCTAGGAAAGGAGCCACGCCGCATGCGCGGGTGAAGATGCAAGGACGGCTTTCAGTTTCGTTCATTTGTGTGGTCATTAATCCGCCCCTTATCCGCGTTTCTCAGGTGACGCGGTCGCTTCAGAAACTCCACCGCCCCCGCCAAGCACCGATTGCGCAATGCTCTCCGGCAAAGGCTTCGTCTTCTCGACCAGACCCAACACCGGCAAGACGATGAGGAAGTGAGCGAAGTAATAAGCCGTCAAAATCTGAGCGGCGATCACATAACCGCCTTCAGCCGGCTGCCCGCCGAGATATCCCAGACCCAGGCAGCAAGCCACAAAGATCCAGAAGAACTGACGGAACAATGGACGGAAGCGTGCAGAACGTACTTTCGACGTGTCCAGCCAAGGCAGTACAAACAGGATAGCGATCGACGCAAACATGGCGATGACGCCACCTAGCTTGGAGTCGATCGGACCAATATCAAAAGTGATGGCCCGCAAGATCGCGTAGAACGGCAACAGGTACCACTCCGGCACAATGTGCGGCGGCGTCACCAGCGGGTTGGCTTCAATATAATTGTCCGCATGGCCCAACGCGTTCGGGTTGAAGAACACGAAATAGGCAAACAGCAGCAAGAAGATGGACAAACCAAATACGTCTTTGATCGTGGCATAGGGCGTGAAGCGGACCGTGTCCTGCTCATCTTTCACGTCAATACCGGTCGGGTTGTTCTGACCCGTCACATGCAGCGCCCAGATATGGAGGGCCACCACACCCGCAATCAGGAACGGAATGAGATAGTGAAGGGAGAAGAAACGGTTAAGCGTTGGATTATCAACGGAGAAACCGCCCCACAGCCATTCCCGCAGCGGATCGCCAATCAGCGGGATCGCGCCAAACAGGTTCGTGATAACCGTCGCACCCCAGAAGCTCATCTGCCCCCAAGGAAGCACATACCCCATAAAGCCGGCCGCCATCATCAGGATGTAGATCAGGACGCCTAAGATCCAAAGCACTTCGCGAGGGGCCTTGTAGGACCCGTAATAGAGGCTTCGGAACATATGGATGTAGACGGCCAGGAAGAACATGGAGGCGCCGTTCGCGTGCACGTAGCGAATAAGCCAGCCATAGTTCACATCCCGCATAATGTGTTCGACACTGTCGAACGCCATATCCACATGCGGCGTGTAATGCATGGCAAGCACAATGCCAGTGATGATCTGGATGACCAGCATGAAGGTCAGGATCGCCCCGAACGTCCACCAGTAGTTCAGGTTGCGAGGGGTCGGATAGACAATGAAGGAGTCATATCCCAGACGCATGATCGGTAGGCGATCATCCATCCATTTCGTAAAGCCGTTTGAGGGCTGGTAGGTGCTTTCACCGCTCATGATCTCTTCCCTCAACCAATCTTGATTCTATCGTCGGACAGGAAGCTATATTCAGGCACTTCCAAGTTGAGTGGTGCAGGGCCCGTGCGAATACGTCCGGACGTATCATAGTGCGAGCCATGACAGGGGCAGAACCAGCCATCGTAATCGCCCTTCACATCGGCGACCTTCTGCCCCGCTGGAATACAGCCAAGGTGCGTACAAACGCCGACCATTACCAGCCATTCCGGCTTAATTACGCGCTGCTCATCTGTCTGCGGGTCCCGAAGAACGTCTAAGTTGACCGCTTCAGCCTGGGCGATTTCTTCAGCGGTCCGGTGCCGAATGAAGACCGGCTTCCCGCGCCATTTGATCGTGATGGACTGGCCCACTTCCACGTTGGAAATGTCCACTTCGACGGACGCGAGCGCGAGCGCTGACGCATCCGGGTTCATTTGATCGATGAGTGGCCAGGCAATGCCCGCGACGCCAACAGCTGCAAAAGCGCCGGTGGCTACATAGAGGAAATCGCGCCGTGTCGGCTCATCCGTGTCGGTGGTTGCCACGGTTGAGGTCTCCTTTACTTAATGTGCAGCGCCAGCCCGATGAGCCATCTTTAGGTGGCCGAAGGCGGACGCCCAAAACCGGAATAAGCGGGGCTTTGTCCCCTCGTCCCCGCATTGCCGCGTTTGTGGCATTCCCTTCATAAATTGTCCAGTCCTTGGGCCTTTGAAGTGGCAGGATGACGCATGCGGCGATCTGTGCAAGACCAAGCGGAGAGCGCCACCCCGGCTGAAGGAAACCACAAACCATGCGAATTGCCCTGTTTGAGCCCGATATCCCGCAGAATACGGGCAATATTCTGCGTTTAGGGGCCTGTTTGGGGCTCCCTGTGGATATTGTTGAGCCCTGCGGCTTCCCACTCTCGGATCGGGGCCTGAAACGGGCCGGGCTGGACTACCTGACCATCGCGGCGATGCACCGGTTCGATTCGTGGGAGATTTACCTTGAAAATCTCACGCCAGACGCCCGCTTGATCCTCATGACCACAGCCTCTGCAGACCCTTACCAGAGCTTCCAATTTCGAGACGGCGACATTCTTCTGATGGGCCGCGAGAGTGCCGGCGTGCCCGGCTATGTCCACGACCGCGCTGACGCCCGCCTGTTCATACCCATGGCTGAAGGGGCCAGATCCCTAAATGTCTCCTCCGCCTGTGCCATGGTGGCAGGCGAAGCTCTAAGGCAGCTGTCCGCCTTCCCCGCCGTAACGGCATCCTAAGCAGGCCGGCCGGCCGTCAGACTGCTTTGGAGTGGCGCCCCGATCCCTTTGCGAGATAGACATCAAATGCGGCGGCGGCCACACGTACCAGCGGACGGCCTTCTTCTGTGATCACAAGACGGTCGCCCTGCAACTCAACCAGACCGTCATCCATCAGCGGTTCCAGGCGTTTGAGTTCTGTTTGATAATAATCACGCCCACCGGCGAGGTCAGCTCTCAGCGAACACATCAGGTCGTTAATAATGTCGCGCCGGTCGCGATCATCTTCACTCAAAGCGCGGCCTTTCACGATCGGCAAATGACCTGCTTCGACAGCCTCCTTATAGGAGGCGAGTGAAGGCTGATTTTGCACATAGCCTTGAGGCAACGACCCGATAGAGGACGCCCCGAGGCCAATCAGCGTTTCCGCCTCATCACTGGTATAGCCCTGGAAATTCCGATGCACTCCCGGTCCCGCCAGGGGATCGCCCGGGAGGGCAAAATGATCAAACCCGACAGCCACAAACCCAAGTTCAATCAAGCGCGCCCGAGCAGCCTCAAACTGCGCGAAACGGGCTTCCGTGTTAGGCAGAGCCGCTTCATCAATCATCTTTTGATGTGTCTTCATCCAGGGCACATGGGCATAACCAAAAAGCGCAACGCGCTGCGGGTCCAACGAGACCGCTAGGTCCACCTGGTCAACCACGGTCTCGACCGTTTGATGTGGCAGCCCGTACATGAGATCCATGTTGATCGCTGTAATGCCCGCCTCCTGAAGCCAGCCTACGACCTCGGCGGTCATGTCATAGGGCTGGATGCGGTTGATGGCTTGTTGAACGCGAGCATCAAAATCCTGAACGCCGATGCTGACCCGACTGACACCGGCACGCGCAAGCGCTTGAACATAGTCGACGGTCGCGGTGCGAGGGTCGAGCTCCACCGCAAGCTCCACGTCCTTGCTCAGATCGAAATGGCGCTGGAGGGCCTCTACCATCCGCGCCCAATCCTGCGGCGTCAGCATGGTTGGGCTGCCGCCGCCCCAATGAATATGCGCAACAGAAAAACGGTGCGGCAAAGCGTCTGCGAGGAGCGCGATTTCTTTCAGCACATAATCCACATAAGACGCGACCGGGTCGTACCGGGCGACGATCTTAGTGTTGCATCCGCAGAACCAGCACATGGCGGCACAAAACGGCACATGGATATAGAGAGACAGGGGCTGAGAGGGATCCAGCTCGGCGAGCCACTCCCGGTAAGCGTCTTCGCCAACAGCTTCGGAGAAATGGGGCGTGGTGGGGTAGCTCGTATAGCGCGGCACCGGCTGGTCATATTTCAAAGCAAGAGAAAGCGAAGAACGGGTCATCGGATACTTCAGTTTTGGGTCACGCCGACCTATTGTGCGCCAGCATATGCCCTAACCATCCCGCCCGCCTTGACCCAAATCATTGGGGCCAAATCATGAAAAGAGGGCGCCAAAAGAAACCGAGTGAACATGGATATCGACGCCGCAAAAGCAAAAGCCGAAACCTGGTTTCAATCGCTCCGCGATGAGATCTGCGCGTCCTATGAACAGCTTGAAGATGAACTGAAGGGCACGTTTTCAGATCGCGCGCCAGGCCGCTTTGAGCGCACCCCCTGGGAGCGCGGCGACGCCAATGAAGACAAAGGCGGCGGGGTCATGTCCGTTATGAAGGGCCGCGTC
Organism: Parvibaculaceae bacterium; assembly: GCA_965267265.1. GTDB lineage: Bacteria > Pseudomonadota > Alphaproteobacteria > Parvibaculales > Parvibaculaceae > Mf105b01. Next base: position 2,742,061 of record OZ253944.1, on the reverse strand, counting down.
TTCGAAAAAGTGGGCGTCCATACATCCACCGTCTTCGGCGAGTTCTCAGAGGAGTTTCGCGCACAAATTCCCGGCGCCGACGAAGACCCCCGCTTCTGGGCGAGCGGCATCTCCCTTATTGCCCATCCACAAAACCCGAACGTGCCGGCGGTGCATATGAACACCCGCATGATCGTCACCAACAAATGGTGGTTCGGCGGCGGCGCAGACCTCACGCCCGTGCTTGATCGCAACCGCACCCAGGAACACAAAGACACAATCGATTTCCACGCCGCCATGCAAGCGCCCTGCGATGCCCATGGCAGCGACTTTTACGAGCGCTTCAAAAAATGGTGTGACGAATATTTCTACCTGCCCCACCGCGATGAGCCCCGCGGCATTGGCGGCATCTTCTACGACCGCCACAATACGGGCGATTGGGACAAGGATTTTGCGTTCACCCAGGATGTCGGGCGCGCCTTCCGGGACATTTACCCAACCCTCGTTCGACGCCACATCGATGAGCCCTGGACAGAGGCGGACCGCGAAGAGCAGCTCATTCGCCGCGGGCGTTATGTGGAGTTCAACCTGCTCTATGACCGGGGCACAACCTTCGGCCTCAAGACCGGCGGCAATGTCGACTCAATTCTCTCCTCCATGCCACCTGAAGTGAAATGGCCGTAAGGCTTGAGTGATAAAGAAGTTCAACTCAGCTCAAATATCACACCTATTTACAGCATTCACCGGCCTGAATGGGCGGACACTTGACCGTCCCAAAGGAACAGAAGACGCAGCAATCTCCCACCTTTGGCTTTAGGAGAGCTCCGCATCCCTTGCAGTCATAAAAATACTGGCAGGCGTCGGTAGGCATTGTTTCCATTTCCCTATGACCACATTCTGGGCATCGAATGGTCGAGTGCAATAGATTTTCCAAAACGTTCATTCCCTCACTTCTGCATTGTATCCGCGTGACAAAAGGTGAGCGACCATGTCGTCAGGAGAAATTTTGTCATCATCATACGTCACGTTCACACGCTCTTCGCTGGGAGAAACGATGGCCCACTGAACACCCTCCAGGGATTGAAGCGATTGGCGCACAATCACTCTGCACGCAGCGCAGTCCATCGGGCCTACCTTGAGTTCCGTCAATCGTTCACCTGCATGCGCACCACCTGACATAAACAGAAAAGCAACAAGACAAAGATTTATGGCATTTCTCGCCGTCCGTGACGCCAGAAGGCGAGCCGCGGGTTTATGTCCAATCATGACTGATCTCCTTAAAGAAAAAGTTGGACGTAGAACGGAAATAGCAACGCGACACCAATCGAGAGCAATGCTAGAGCCAGCGCCCCACCCACCAGGTATTGCGAAAGTGGCATGGCGCAGCCATCAACTCGACAGGCAATCTGCGCGCGGCGCCATTGCCATGCGCCCAAAGTGACCGACATGACTGCAGCTCCAATAAAATAGGGTTGATAGACCGACAGTGCGCCCAATCGCCCGAGCCATACACCACCCGTCCCAAGCGAAAACAAAACAAGTGGCAAAACGCAGCACGAGAGCGATGCAAGCCCAGTCGTCACCCCAACCACCGCTGGGAGACCCGACGGCAAAAAGCGTTCTGTAAGATCAGTGAAACGGGGCATAAACTATCTACCTCAATTGTGAATAGACGATCACGCTTTGAAAGCTACAATTTGGAGCAGGTGTAAGTTCAAGCGAAAAGGCTTCACGCCATGCCCGGTGCGGTTCACAATTTCACGATCGGCGGACTCGCTGCTGAATGCGGGTGCTCAAGCGGCACAATAAGGTTTTATGAGCGCAAAAAACTGATGCCAGCCCCGCCACGGACACAGGGCGGTCACCGCATGTATGCGGTGGAACATCTACAGCGGCTATCTTTCATCCAGCGTGCGAGGAGTCTTGGGTTTTCTCTGGCTGAAATCCAAGAGCTCATAAAGCTTGAGCAAGCAGAAGGCACACCATGCCAATCAGTAAGGCGCCTTGCGCAACATCATCGTACAATTGTTGGAGAGAAAATCGCTGAACTCATGCGCATCGGCAATCATTTGGAAGACCTCATTCAACAATGCGAAGATGGGGAACCAGATCATTGCGCAATTTTGGACAGTCTGAACAAACCGTCCGCGTAATTTACCTGAGCGATAACATCCGCCCTACTGCCAACATGCTCTGATGCATAAAGACACCTTGTTTCGGGCGGACCCAATGTGGAATTCGACCTGCTCTACGACTGGGGCACGACCATCGGCCTCAGGACCGGCGGCAATGTGGACTCACTCCTCTCCTCCCTGCCACCCAAAGTGAAACGACCGTGAGGTAGATCCCTACTAGAAATTTATGATCCTTCGCTCCAGGCTAAACCCAAATCAAAACTGTCACCCTCGGACTTGTTCCGAGGGTCCAGGGCTGCAAACGAATGCCTGCTTGTGCCGCCCCTGGATTGCCGGAACAAGTCCGGCAATGACTTTTTCCAGGCAGGTTCGACCATATGCAGGAAACACCACTCAAAAGTGTGCGGCGTAGCCACCGTCAACAAAGAGGACATGTCCGGTGACATAAGACGCCGCCTCTGACGCCAGGAACACAGCGGCACCGCCAATCTCTTCCGGTCGCGCCCAGCGACCAAGGCTCGTACGCTGTTCCAGCCATCTATCGATAGATGGGTCAGACGTCAGCTCTTCATTGCGCTCCGTTGCGAAGAAGCCCGGTGCAATGGCATTCACCGTGATCTGCCGCGCGCCCAGTTCGGCAGCCAACGCACGGGTGAGCGATTCAAGGCCGCCTTTGGCAATCGTGTAAGGCGTGTCGCCCTTGTTCGACAGCGGTCCGGCAATCGACGTGATGTTGATGATGCGCCCGCCCTCACCCATACACGCCGCCGCGCGGCGCGACAGATCAAACGGTGCCACCAGGTTCACGTTGAGCATGGTCCGCACATCGTCCAGCGAATGCTCATTAAGGGGCCGACGGTCGCGCAGCCCGACATTGTTCACCAGGATATCAAGTCCACCCTCGCACAGCCCATCGAATGCCGACGCAACGGCTGCTTCATCGGCGACATCAAAGGCGAGCGCACGCGCATTTCCAAACGGTTTGAGACTCTCGGCAGCATCCTCCGCACGAGCGGAATCCCGCCCGTTCAGCAGAATAAGCGCGCCTGCACCCGCTAGGGCCTTCGCAATCTCAAACCCAAGGCCTTGCGTGGCACCCGTGACGAGTGCGGTCTTACCAACAAGGGAGAAAGCTGTGCCCGCCGCCACGGCTCAATACACCGTCGCCTGAACAACCGCCTTGAGCCGTTCAATGATGGAGAACTCATCGTCGATGAAGCCCGCATCGACCCACCATTCTTCCACTTCTTTATAGACGCGACTCATCTCCGGACCTTCGGGTACGCCGGCGGCTTTCATCATGGAGCCCGTGAGTGCAAGCTTTGGACGCTCCCAACTGTCCGCAATTGCTAGCAATGCTCGCCATTGCATGGCGTTGGCGCCCTTCTTGTCCATAGCCCATCCGAGCATCACCCGGTCTTTGAAGCACTGCACTCCCATGAGGTAGAGCGCTCGGTGAACTTCCCGGACCGAGAGATAGCAAACGATTTTTGTTTCGTCGGTCTGCATGTCTTTGATGCGATCCCGATCTTTATTCGAGAGCTTCAAGCGCGTCGCCATAGCCTCGACACTGTCCGCGTCGAGGTCCATGGCACTTGAAAGGCGCAACACAGGGTCAGAGGTGAAAAGCTGGTTCGCTTCGATATCCACCACGGCTTCCAACCGATCAAGACGCGTCGCCTCCGGCAGAACGAGCGGCAAAATGCCAGTTGCCGCCATTTGCCGAAAGGCGTCACCCGCTTCGTCAGCGCTGAGCAATTTCATCAGTTCCGCCTGCACGCGCTCAGCCGACAGCTGTTTCAACCCGTCACTTTCCTCAGCGCAAGCCTTAAGGCCCGCCGCATCAGGATCACCCGACCCATAATGAGCATGAAAGCGGAAGAACCGTAAGATGCGCAGATAGTCTTCGCGGATCCGGTCATGAGGATCACCGATAAACCGCACCACGCGCTGATCAAGATCGCTCCGACCGCCCAGTGGGTCGTGCACGGTCCCGTCCATATCTGCATAAAGCGCGTTCATGGTGAAGTCGCGGCGTTTTGCGTCTTCCACCCAGTCTTCCGTGAAGGCCACGTCTGCTCGCCTGCCGTCCGTCGCCACATCCACGCGGAGTGTGGTCACTTCAAAATGTTTGCCATCCAAAACCGCCGTCACAGTGCCATGGTCAAAGCCGGTGGGCACCACTTTAACGCTCGCCGCTTCAAGACGCTTCGTCGCCTCATCGGGCGCATGAACCGTTGCGATATCGACGTCGCTGACAGGTTCCATCAACAATGCGTTGCGAACACACCCACCAACGAACCGCGCTTGGGCACTGTCACCGCCAAGCGCTTTCATCACCGTTTGGGTGGTTTCGTTTTTCAGCCAATCATGGACAGCGAGTTCGCCTCGCTTTTCTTCACTCATCACCTGCTCCCAAATCCGGCTTGCGGTCTTACTCGACCGTGCCCGACTGAATTTCACCGTCGATCAATCGCGCGGGTTCATAGTCTGTGCCCGCCGTGTTCGCGGTGTATATGCCCGCAACCAGCATGCTGCCAACGCCAAGCGCCAAACCTGCCACGATCAACCACCCGAAGGGCGCTTCGCTCCACTTAAGGTCCGGGCGATCTTCGGCCTTGCGGGAAATCAGGATGAAAACCCAATAGGTCGCAAAAGGCAGAAGGAAAAACAGAAAGTTGATAAAGAAGCGCGCCATTAAGTTTGGTTCCCAAAGCATTTCCAGGTGAAGTGGTCCCGGTTCACCGTCCGGAAATGCGAAAAATAGAGGATTAAGGCTTCGAAAGGAGCCTTAATCTTGCAGTCTATCGTGGAGGTTCCGGATCATACCGGCTGTTGCGCCCCATATATAGTGACCCTGATACGGCATTGCATAATAGGCACGGCGCTTTCCGCGCCAGAAGACACTATGGCGCTCATGGTTATCGGCGTTCATCAGGAACCCCAGCGGCACCTCGAAAATCTCGGCAACCTCGCCTGGGTCTGAGGTCAGCGTAAAACCAGAACGGACAAAGGAGATCACGGGGAGTATCCGAAAGCCGGTGCCGGTTTCGTAAGGGTTGAGGAACCCGACAACATCCACAAAGGAACGGTCCAGCCCCACCTCTTCTTCCGCCTCCCGAAGCGCGCCCTCGACGGGTGTTTCGCCTGGTTCAACCTTGCCGCCTGGAAAGGCCACCTGACCGGAATGAGAATTGAGATGATCCGCACGGCGTGTGAGCAGCACCGTAGGTCCCGCCTCATGTTCGATGATCGGCACCAGCACCGCGGCAAGACGCAGGTCAGGCCGGTCTTTAGGATCAACCCAATCGTCCGGGTTTAAATCCTTGTCACCCCGCACGCCGGCGCCCGTCGGTTCAAGAATTCGGTCCAGCGACGGCAGCTCCAGATCAATACTGGCAAGAATGCGGGCTTTGTAGTCTTCCATAAAACTCAGACCACCAACTCGCCCGCGGGCATGAACTTGTAGAAATCGCCGGAGCTCCAAATACCGAACCAGCGCTCACCCTCCACCTCCTCTTCAACACCCAGCTCCACGAGATCATAAAACACGGCGCGATTGATCAGCGCTTCAAGGCGGGAGCGAACAAGCACATAAGGCGACGGTTCCCCGGTCGCTGCGTCCACCTCAAAACGCATGGGGTGATCGGGGTCCACCGTCACGCTGTCGCCCACGCTTGTTTCGAACGACAGCACTTGAGACTGCCCTTCGCCTTTAACCTTCATCGCCACAGCCAGAAAAGGGACATCGTCGACGGTGATACCAATCTTCTCAACCGGGGTTACCAGGAAATAGTCATCCTCATCTTTGCGCAGCACAGTTGAGAAGAGCCGGACCAGACGCTCGCGCCCGATGGGGGAGCCCAGATAGTGCCAGGTCCCGTCTCGCTTGATCCGCATGTCGAGATCACCGCAGAAAGGTGGGTTCCAGAGGTGGACCGGCGGCAGACCGCGCGCCTTTTCCCCAGCGGCCTGTGCGGCACCTAGCCCTTTGAGAACTTCGGTGGGTGCCCGCGCCGGGCTTTTGGCAGCGTCGCCATTTGCTGTTTTTCTATCGCTAGCCATCAAAAAACCGCCTTCTCACAACCTTGTCATGTACCGACAAGTATCCCCGAGACCCAAACCCGGTCCATAATGATGGCATTCCGGGCCAAAATGACCAGATTGGTGGTCACAAAGGGGACACGAGTCCCGTTACACTGGCCAAACGAAGGCAAAAAGCCACCGATTCCCCCGTGTCGGGCCTTATTCCCGTCTCACGCAACCATATATGTAGGGCAATGCAGACAGTCAGTGAAGAAGGCGGCGACGTCGTCAAAGAAATAGAAGCCGCCGGTGAGAAGATTACCCGCGCAAAGACGGCCATTGGCGAGATTATCTACGGCCAGGAACCTGTGGTTGACCAGACGCTGATCACCGTGCTGGCTGGCGGGCATGCGCTCCTTGTCGGTGTGCCTGGCTTGGCAAAAACCCTTCTGGTTCACACCATGGGCACCGTCTTGGGGCTGGACGACAAGCGCGTTCAATTCACGCCAGACTTAATGCCCGCGGACATTGTGGGCTCGGAGGTCCTCGAAGAAAGCGACGCCGGAAAGCGCAGCTTCCGCTTCATCCCCGGCCCCGTCTTCTGCCAGCTTCTCATGGCCGATGAAATCAACCGGGCGAGCCCTCGAACCCAGTCCGCACTTTTGCAGGCGATGCAGGAAAACCATGTGACCGTCGCAGGCCAGCGTCATGAGCTGCCCCGACCCTTTCACGTGCTCGCAACCCAGAACCCGCTGGAGCAAGAAGGCACCTATCCGCTGCCAGAGGCGCAGCTCGACCGGTTCCTGATGGAAATTGATGTGCATTACCCCGACCTCGAAGCAGAACGGCGCATGCTGCTCGCAACAACGGGATCCGATGAAGCAACAGCACATCAGGTTCTGACCGCCGACGAATTGCAGGCCATTCAGCGCCTGGTAAGGCGCATCCCGGTCGGCGATCAAGTGGTCGACGCGATCCTGGAGCTTGTCCGAAGCGCGCGACCCCACGAAGGCGATGTAGCTGAGGTCGCCGAACATGTCGCCTGGGGTCCAGGCCCCCGCGCAAGCCAGGCACTTATGCTGGCTGTTCGGGTCCGCGCTCTTATGGACGAGCGGTTTGCCCCTTCCATTGACGATGTGGTTGCGCTGGCAGAGCCGGTGCTGCGCCACCGCATGGCGCTGACATTTGCGGCGCGCGCAGAGGGCGTCACCGTTTCCGGCATGATTGATCGCCTGACGAAACGGCTCGGGTAACACGCCTCATGGCAGACACCTCCTCCGCCCGCACCGGCTCGGCACTCTTTGCCGAAGCGCAGACACTTGCAGCAACTCTGCCGCCCTTAATGGCAGAAGCGGAGCGGGTCGCGAACACGGTAGAGCAAGGCATCCATGGACGCCGCCGCACAGGACCCGGTGAGAGTTTTTGGCAATACCGCCGCTATGACGCAGGCGATACGGCCCACGCCATCGACTGGCGCCAGTCCGCCCGCTCGCAGCATCTCTTTGTGCGCGAAAATGAATGGGATGCGTCTCAAAGTGTTTGGCTTTGGTGTGATCAATCAGCGTCGATGGTCTACCGCTCCGACCTTGCGCCTTGCCTCAAGCGAGACCGTGCAATGATCCTGGGACTGGCACTCGCAAGTCTGCTCACCCGTGCTGGCGAACGGGTGGTTGCGCTTGGCCAGGATGGCATGCCGACGAGCGGGCGCACCGGGCTCAACAGGCTGACAAACCATTGGCTAGGCGAAGGAAGCGACGATAAAAGCGCCGCCGGCCTGCCGCCGCTCCAGGACCTGCCGAGATATGCCACCGCGGTTCTCATAGGGGATTTTCTTGATCCGACAGATGCTCTGGCGAGCCGCATCCGTCAACTGGCGGCCTCGGGCGTCACCGGCCATCTTGTCCAGGTTCTCGACCCGGCTGAAACAGATCTCCCCTTTGACGGGCGCACCGAATTCCAGGGAGTCGAAGAGGATCTGAAACTGCTGGTAAGCCGCACCGAAACCATTCGCTCTGCCTATCAAGACCGGCTGGCGAGCCACCAAGCAGCGCTGCAAGATATGGCGCGATCCATCAATTGGTCGTTTGCCACACACCGCACGGATCATTCCGCGACCAACGCGCTCCTGTCGCTCTACGGAATCATATCGGGCACCCCAGATGCCCTCCAGGTTGCGAGGTCCTGATGCTCTCGCTCGGTCCCCTCGCCTTTGCAGCCCCCTGGGCCTTGATCGGTCTGCTCAGCCTGCCGGTGATCTGGTGGCTGTTGCGAGCGACGCCGCCGGCACCGCAGCGTGTGCGCTTTCCCGCCATACGCCTGCTCCTAGGCCTTGTGCCGGAAACAGAGAGCCCCGCCCACACGCCGCTCTGGTTACTTCTTTTGCGCTTGACCTTAGCCGCGCTGATCATCATCGCGCTTGCCGCACCGCTCTGGCGGCCAGCGGACCGTATTGCGGGATCCGGGCCGCTCCTTCTCATCATCGACAATGGCTGGGCAGCCGCGGCTGACTGGTCCAAACGCCAAGCCCTTGCAAAGAGTCTGATCACACAGGCCGAACGCGACAACCGCCGCGTGGCTGTTGTCGGCTCCGCACCGGAAGCACTGCCTGAAACCATAACCTTTGACGGACCATCCGAAGCGGAAAGTCAGCTTGGAGCCCTTCAACCGCGCCCCTTGGACGTGGACCGGAATGCCTTGATCACGAGGCTGGAGGCGCTGAGAGAAGACCCCAGTCAGGCCATCTGGATTTCCGACGGTCTAGAAGACGGCGGCGCGGCCGGCTTAGTGGCCCACCTGGCCGCTCGCGGTGTTGACGTCGAACTCGTTGAACCAAGGGCAAGCGACCACGCACTTGCGCTCCTACCACCCGCCGCCGGCAGTGGCACAGTGTCGGTGCCAATTGTCCGAGCCACACAAGCAGCACTTCCTCAAGGCGATATTACAGCCTTCGCTGTCGATGGCCGCCCTCTAGGCAGGGCGCGCTTCATCTTTGAAGGTGCTGAATTGCGTACCGAAGCGGTTTTCAATCTGCCGCTGGAGCTTCGCAACGAGATTTCGCGTATTTCATTGAGCACCAATGCCAGCGCCGGAAGCACGCTGGTCCTTGACGAACGGTGGCGTCGTCGCACCCTGGGCATGATATCCGGCACGGCCAAAGACCAACCGCTCTTGTCAGACCTTTATTACTTGGAGCGTGCCCTTGAGCCTTTCGTCGATGTCCGAACCCCAACAACCGAGGAAGAGGACACGAGCCCGGTCGCCCAACTTTTGGCCGAACCGCTGTCGGTCCTTGTGCTGGCCGATCTTGGGCGCATGTCGCCACCCGATGTCGAAATCGCGTCTGAATGGGTGAAAGATGGTGGTGTCCTCGTGCGCTTTGCGGGTCCGCGCCTTGCGGCCCAAGCCGACCCGCTCATTCCCGTGCCATTGCGCTCCGGCGGACGGGAACTCGGCGGCGCGCTCTCCTGGACGGAACCACAGCCGCTAGCGCCCTTCAGCGACACCAGTCCTTTTTCAGGGATTGCCGTCCCCGATGACGTCACAGTCAAACGGCAAGTGCTCGCCGACCCACGGGGCAATCTGGCCGGTCGCGTCTGGGCGCAGCTGAAAGATGGCACGCCGCTGGTCACCGCGCGCGCCGAGGGCAACGGTTGGATCGTGCTCTTCCACGTCACCGCCAACGCGGAATGGTCCAACTTGGCCTTATCAGGCCTCTACGTAGACATGCTGCGCCGGCTGGTTGATCTTGCGCAGGGAACAGCAACAACCGCAGACACAGCGACCGGCGCCACACTTGCGCCGCGCATGATGATCGACGCCTACGGCAATTTCATGGCGCCACCACCGTGGACAACCCCAATTCCTCGCGCGGACCTGGCATCCCTGCAACCCACGGCGACCCATCCACCAGGACTGTATGGGGACGCAGGCGCAGCGCGGGCCCTCAATCTTACCAATGCAGAGACAAGCCTGACGCCGTTACCGGCTCTGCAAGGGATCACAGCCCGACGAACACTGGCAGAGGGAAGCGAACTCGACCTTAAAGCCCCAATCTTCCTCATAGCGCTCCTCCTGCTGTTGGCAGATGGCGTGGCGGCGCTTGTTCTGAGTGGTCGTCTTTCACGACAGCACTTTTCAAAAGCACGCCCTGCGGCTTTGGGCATCGCTGCTCTGTTGCTCATAGCAGCACCAGAACAACTTGTCGCAGCCGAGAGCGATGAAGCCGCGCTCGCCGCCGTCCTTGAGACCCATCTGGCATATGTTCTAACCGGCGACGGCGAATTGGATGAGCTGAGCCGCGCAGGTCTCATGGGGCTAAGCGACACGCTGCGCCGACGGACAGCCCTGGAGCCTGGCGCACCTATCGGCGTGAATATTGAACGAGATGAGCTTGCCTTCTTCCCATTGCTGTATTGGCCGATCAGTGAGTTTCAAGCGGACGTATCGCCAGCGGGTCTGGCCCGGATCGAGGCCTATATGCGTCAAGGCGGAACGATCCTGTTCGACACACGCGACCAGGACCGCACGATCCAAGGGCTCACCACCAAGTCGAGCCAGGCATTGCGCGATCTTCTGGAACAGCTCGACATCCCACCGCTAGAACCCGTACCCGATACCCATGTGCTGACCAAAGCGTTTTACCTCCTCGCGGATTTTCCAGGACGCTGGGATGGCGGGCATCTCTGGATAGAACGCGCCAGAGCCGATGACGGCGCCACCTCCACAAGCAATGATGGCGTGTCAGCGATTCTGATTGGGTCAAACGATTACGCAGGCGCCTGGGCGCGCGATGCAACGGGACGCGCACTTTATGCGGCGGTACCGGGCGGCGAACGGCAACGAGAAATTGCAACGCGCGCAGGCGTGAACATTGTGATGTATGCATTGACGGGAAACTACAAAGCCGATCAGGTGCACCTGCCAGCCCTCCTCGAACGGTTGGGGCAATGACATGAGCTGGAGCTTGGTCACCGATCCACTCATTGCGCCAATATGGCTAGCCGGTCTGGGCATTATTTCACTCGCAGCGACCCTGGCGTCCGCATGGCTACGCGCACCCGGGACACTCTACCGTGCTGCTGCGGTCACCGTCTTGCTGACGCTGCTCGTTAATCCGACACTTCGAGAAGAAGACCGCGAGCCGATTGATGATGTGGCTGTGCTCGTCGTTGATAACAGCGCGAGCATGAATCTCGGTGACAGATCAACGACACGCGACGATGCCGTCGACAGGTTGAAAGACCAACTCGACTTGATCGCAAATCTAGACGTCCGTGTGGTGGAGAGCGACCGGGCTGCGAAAGATGGAGGCACGGCACTTTTCAGTGCGCTTGATAGCGCCATTGCCGACATACCGCGAGAGCGCCTTGCCGGCGTTCTCGTCGTAACTGACGGACAAGTCCATGACGCGCCATCAAGCCTCGCGGCGCTCGGTATTGCAGCACCCCTGCACGGGGTGTTTGCCGGAAACCCAAAGGCTTCCGATCGCAAACTGATCGTCGAAGAAGCAACCCGTTTCGGTATTGTCGGCGAACCCATCTCCGTTCGTTTTCGCGTGGATGAGGAAGGCGGCGATTCAGTTCAGCCCGTGAGCGTAGAGGTGAGACTCAACGGTGAGCGCGTCAACCAGCTGAGTGTCAGACCCGGAGACGAAACAACAACCGCTCTTGCGCTGCCCCATGGCGGCGAGAACGTCGTGGAAATCATCGCGAGCGCCCTCCCGGGCGAACTCACGGAACAGAACAATAGAGCGACGCTGGTGATGACAGGCATTCGCGACCGGCTGCGCGTGTTGCTGGTGTCCGGTGAGCCCCACGCGGGAGAACGCACCTGGCGCAACCTGCTCAAAGCAGACCCCTCAGTCGATCTGGTCCATTTCACGATCCTACGACCACCGGAAAAGCAGGACGGCACGCCGATCTCAGAACTATCGCTCATCGCCTTCCCCACTCGCGAACTGTTTTCCGCAAAGCTGGACGAATTCGACCTGATTATCTTTGATCGCTATCGCCGTCGCGGGGTGCTTCCCATCGTCTATCTCGGAAACGTTGCCCGGTATGTGGAGAACGGTGGCGCAGTGCTAGCTGCGGCGGGTCCTGCCTTTGCCTCCCCATTCTCAATCTATCGCACACCCCTTGCGGGCATTCTTCCGGCGCAACCAACAGGACAGATTGTTGAGCGGGGATATAAAGCCGCCCTCACGGACGACGGCGATCGACACCCTGTCACCGCCGCCCTGCCAGGCAGCCAAACAAGCCCGCCAGAGTGGGGCCGCTGGTTCCGCCTTATTGAGGCGTCACAAACGTCGGGCCGCGCCGTGATGGAAGGACCAGAGGGTCGTCCGCTGATGGTCCTCGACACAGTTGGGGAAGGACGTGTCGCCCAACTTCTGTCGGATCATGCATGGCTTTGGGCACGAGGTTTCGAAGGCGGTGGACCACAGGCCGAGTTGCTCCGCCGTCTCGCCCACTGGTTGATGAAGGAACCGGACCTCGAAGAAGAGCGGCTGCTTGCCACCGGCAATGACGGCGCGCTCACGATAGAACGGCGAACCATGGCCGCCGAAGCGGAGCAAGTCACCATAACTAAGCCGTCTGGCTCAACAGAAACACTGACCCTTTCAGAAACAGCCCCGGGCCGATTTACCGGCAGTCTTGCCACCGATGAAATTGGCCTTCATCAGGTCACCGATAGGACTCTACATGCTGTTGCCGCGGTCGGTCCGACAAATCCACGCGAGTTCAAGGATGTGCGCGCAACTGAGGAAACTCTTGGACCCCTCATTGCAGAAAACGGTGGCGGGGCTTTCTGGATTGAGGAACTGGGCGGCGCGCCGACCTTGCGGAGCGTCCGGCCTGGGCGCGATGCCTCAGGCAATGAGTGGGCCGGCCTGCGGCGGAACGGCGGATACGTCCTGAAAGCGGTCACGCAGGTGCCGTTGCTCTCGCCGCTTATCGCACTGCCCTTGATGATCGGTCTTCTGCTGCTGGGCTGGCGCCGCGAAAGCAAGTAACCAACCGTCTAGGCACCTTTCTCAACCAAACCGGCAACGTCTTCAAATGCACCGGTCACAAGCTCGCAATAGAGCAGACGATTTTTGTCGACCGGACCCGGCAACGTGATCTTGCCCGGCGGCACTTTTTGAAAACCAACCTTTGCGTAATAAGGCTCGTCACCCACCAGAATAACAAATTGATGTCCTTCAGCGCGCGCCGCAGCAAGTGCTGTTCGCATCAGATCAAGGCCGCCCCCTTGACCGCGCACAGCCGGGTCCATCGCCAAGGGTCCAAGCAACAGCCCCTTCTTGTCGCCAACGATCAACGGGGAAAACCGAATGCTCCCCACCATGCGGGACACGCCATTTTCTTCAATGAATGCGACATAGCTTAAGGAGGATATGGGAGGCACACCCTCACGCATCCTGTAAGCGGTCTTGGCAAAACGTCCTGGCCCAAAACTCAGGTCATGGAGGGCTTCAATATCGTCTGCATGCGCCGGCGTTTCCGGGAGTATCTTGAACACCATGAGAGAAGTCTTTCGAAACGGCTAGAGAACAGCAAGCTTTTGGGCGCGCTTGTCTGAACTTGTCTCCAGCCGTTTAGAGGAAGGCAGGCACGCGCACGCGAATATCGAGGGACAGTGTCCCCCGGTCGGTACGTCGTCGTCGCAAATGGGCTTTCGCCATCATTGTTTTGCCATCCTCAAATTCGCCGTCGTGAGCGACCGCGAGGAGGCTGAGGTAGCAGGGATAAACCGGTCCGTCCAGAAAAACCGACCTCCGTATCGCCGTTTTCGCTACGGCATCCTCCGCCAGCCACGAGTAGTCAGGGAAAAGACTGGCCCCCAGAGGGTGCCTTCGGGTAGCTTCTCGGCCAATGAATGAGCCATTTCGGCGCCTCTCCAGGAACAGCCGAACAGAGACAATGCAGGGAGATGACAGATGGGATTGCTTGACGGAAAAGTCGTACTCGTCACAGGTGCGGCCAACGGCATCGGGAAAGAATGCGCACTCATTGCAGCGCAACAGGGCGCCAAGGTTGTCGTGAACGATCTGGGTGGCGGCGTTGCTGGTGGCGATGAAGGAAGCGCCGGCCCCGCCCAGCAGGTAGCCGATGAAATCAAGGCAGCAGGTGGCGAAGCAATCGTCAATTCAGACAGCGTCGCCATCAAAAGCGGTGCGGAGCACATGATCCAGCAGGCCATGGATGAGTTTGGCGGCCTGCACACAATCATCAGCCCCGCTGGCATTCTGCGCGACGGTATGTTCCACAAAATGCCCGACGAAGACTGGGACTCGGTTCTGGAAGTCCACCTGAAGGGCTCCTACAACATGACCCGTGCGTCTGTAGAACACTTCCGCAAACAGGAAGAAGGCAATTATGTCCTCTTCACCTCCACGTCGGGTCTCATCGGCAATATCGGTCAGGCAAACTATGCCGCCGCAAAGATGGGCATTGTGGGCCTTTCCCGCATTATCGCCATGGAAGGGGCGATGAAGAATGTGCGCTCCAACGTCATCGCGCCGTTCGCCTGGACCCGTATGATCGCTACCATCCCCGTGAAGGACGAAGCTTCCGCCCAGCGTGTTGACCGGATGAAGAACGCAATGCGTGCAGATCAGGTGGCAAATTTCGCTGTGGGCCTCTCAGCGCCAGAATGCGATGTCAGTGGTCAGATTTTCTCCGTGCGGGGCAATGAAGTCTTCCTCTTCAGCCAGCCGCGCCCTGTTCGCGGCATTACACGCCTCGAAGGTTGGACACCGGAGACACTTCTTTCACATGGGTTCCCTGCCATGAAAGGCGACATGACGGATCTTGGGAACACGGCCTCCGTGTTTACGTGGGAGCCAATTTAAGGCACCAGCAGCAGCCAGCATTTCGCGGTATAGACGACCGCCGACGCCGCAAGCGTCGGCGGTTTTTTAGTGGAAGTAGCGCTCAACTTGCCCAAAGCTGCGATCGGCGCTGTAGCGGTACCGCAGGGGAAGCGTCTGGTGGAAGGTCAGCATATTTGCGTCCTCCACCGACCTCACGTGACGCTCAACATCGCCGACAATGCACCCATTGTTCTGGTTGCGCCTGATAACACCCGTAAACGGCCCAACGGAACAGACACGCTGCGCCTGTCGGACGATCCGTGTGTGCTCATTATTGAGGTCTCTCAGCTGTTCGCCGGAGAATTCAGGCGCCGCCTGTGCCGTACCAAGTGGCAACATGAGAGCGGCAGCTGCAACAATACCAGCAAGAGTGTGTTTCATGATTTTTCTCCTTCAAGAAACTACCCAAAGTCTACTCCTGGAATGAGCCTGGCATTATTAAGTCGCGGTAACCTCGCGAGAATGTGACTTATCGCGCGCGCCACCCTAAACTCCCCGAAAACAAAGACAGAAAACGGGGTAAGGGCTGTGGGCAGTTTCAAAGAATATGAAGACCATGACGCGTTGGGGCTGGCAGAGCGTGTTGCAAAGGGCGATGTAAGCGCCACAGAATTGCTGGACGAAGCCATTGAGCGGACCGAGGCGGTTAACCCGCAAATCAATGCCGTCGTTCTCAAGCACTATGACCAAGCCCGCAAGCTCATTGCAGATGGTTTGCCGGATGGCCCCTTCAAAGGCGTGCCCTTTCTTCTCAAGGATCTCCATCTGCTTTGGGAGGGGACGGTCACCACTTACGGCTCTGGCGCCTGGGAAGGCTATGTCGCGGATCACGACACGACGCTGACTGAGCGCTATCTCGACGCGGGTCTTGTTCTGTTCGGTAAAACCAACTCGCCGGAACTGGGGCTTACAGGCACGACAGAACCACGCCTCTATGGCCCGACGCGCAATCCCTGGAACTTGGAACATTCCCCAGGCGGCTCTTCAGGCGGGGCTGCAGCTGCGGTCGCAGCCGGCATCCTGCCGCTGGCGAACGCGTCGGACGGTGGCGGCTCCATCCGCATTCCGGCATCGGCCTGCGGCCTGTTTGGCCTCAAGCCAACTCGAGGACGAACCCCTGCTGGGCCAGATCGCGGCGAAGGGTGGGCGGGCATGTCCATCAGTCACTGCGTGTCAAAGACGGTGCGCGACAGCGCGGCGCTTCTCGACGCTACCACCGGAATGGCCGCAGGCGACCCATACCTGCCGCCCGAACCCGACCGTCCTTTCTTGGAGGAAGTTGGCGCGCCGACGGGAAAGCTGCGCATCGCTTTCAACACCAAGCGAAATGACGGCACCACCCCCGAGCCGGAGGTCGAAAAATCGATACTGGACGCCGCCAAGCTCTGTGAGTCCCTCGGCCACGAAGTCGTCGAGGCTGCACCGTCGGTTGACCCGGTCGCCATGGGCAATGCACAAGCAACAATCATCAGCGCCAATGTCGCGCTGACCTTGGCCCAACGCAGCGAAGCTCTCGGCCGAGATCTCACCGAAAACGATGTTGAGCACATCACTTGGCTCATGGCGAGCGCTGCCAAAGACCGCACGAGCACGGACTATGCGGCAGCGACGCTTTTCATTCACCAGATGGGCCGTTTGATGGGGGCCTTCATGCAATCCCACGACATCTATCTCTGCCCAGTCCTCGGCACACCACCGCCAAAGCTTGGTGTGCTGGATATGATGACCGAGGATATCGGCAGCTATGTCACCAACCTGGGCAAGATCATGCCCTATGCAGGTCTGTTTAATATGACGGGACAACCCTCCATGTCGGTCCCCCTCCATTGGACCGCGGATGGCCTGCCCGTCGGCGTTATGTTCACAGCACGCTTCGGCGAGGACGCCACTTTGATCAGATTGGCGTCGCAGCTGGAGGACGCGAAACCCTGGCGAGATCGGAAGCCAACGCTCTAAGGACCAACGGCGTCGGTTTTTGCTTCATCGACGGCCCAATAGTCATTCGGCGGCAGACCTTCCATGACTTCCTGGATCCGGACGCGCGTCGCATTACTGGTCTCAGCGGGCAGCGCATCCAGCGCAAAAAAGCCGAACTCTGCGATCTCTCTATTGGGCTGCGCCCGCATCTCAAATGCGCGAAGAACGAACAGCGAAACGTGATCTGACTTGAATTCGGCAAAATTGGCATAGAGGGAGAAAAACTCCAGAGCTTCCTTTGGCGTCACACCCACCTCTTCCCAGAGTTCGCGCTCAGCCGCCGCACGCATGGTCTCGCCCCCCTCGACACCGCCACCGGGCAAATACCAACCCGGCATATAGGTGTGGCGGACAAGCAAAACCCTATTCCTTTCGTCTATGACCAAAACACGGGCTCCGGCGGTCAGGGGTCGTGAAAAACGCCAGTAAACCCTCAAAAAAAGGCGCGCAAGTGGATAGAAGCGGACGAGGAATCGCATGCAATCTGAGCCCTGATGGGATGCTTTGTTCATAAACTGTAAACTCTGCCGGAATTACCGTCTATCCAGTGCAAATCGCCGAAAGCCGAAGATGGGCTTGGGTGGCAAAGGAACGACGGATATGGGGCTTATCAGCAAACTTGTCGGCAAGCGGGCGAAACCCGTTGAGGCAATCGCACCTGCCGTCCCCAGCAGCGAGGCCGTCACGCGCGTGATGAAAAGCCTGGCGACAGGCGCGCCAGCAAAGGTCGCAAAAGCGGGCGCGGAAATCGCCACAGCACTCAACACCGTTGAAACGGCAATATTAGCGATTGATACCGTTGCTGATCTCCTTGTCGAAGCGGAGCTCTTGACCGCGACCGCCCGCGAAACAGAAAGCGCTGGCCGCAGAGCTCTCATCGCGAACCGGTACGCAACGCTCATTCAAACAATCTCAGATACTGTGGGACGTGCAGAACATAACGGCATGAACCTGCTCGATGGTGCGCGAAGCACCTATGAGATCAGGCTCGACTCGGAAGAACGCGCATCAGTGGCGCTTCATGTTGCCAACCTGACAACGGACGCCGATGGCCTTGACCTTACAGTACCGCGAGAGGAATTCGCCAGTCAGGTTGAAATTGAACGCACCATCGCAGAAGTAGAGGCAGCAAGACGCACAGCCAGTCGCGTTGCCGACCTTTTTGCAGACAGCTCCGCTGTACTGTCGGAGCGCCTTGCACGCCTTGACCATGACTTTGGGCCCGACGCAGCGCAGGCAACAAAACCGACAGGTGTCGGCCACTAACCTTTCCGACTTAACGTTTGGTCAACCATACACAACGACAGATTCTTAACCTTAGTTCGCTAGGGTTGCCGTCGATATCAGTGTTCGCCATTTCGCGGACCGGGGATGTTTCGGGGCAATTAAAGAGTTGAGCATGCAACATAAATCGGATGCGTTTGCGCGCCCGCTTTTGGGCGGACCGCCCGAAATTGTTCCAGTTCCCTCCATCGCAGAGGTCAAAGGCCTTGCGACAGACGGGGCCCACTTGCGTATGGATCCACGTATCCTGACTCGGATCAACGATGTCGTTTCTGTTCTCGAGCAGGACTACACAGAAGTTCTCCTCTCGCACATCGCAGGTCTGGAGAAAGCCTATGTCGACTGGAAATCTGGCGTCACCGACGCGCGGGACGCGATCTATGAGATCGTTCATGATATTCGAGGTGTCGCAGGTACATTTGGACGACCGCTTTGCGGACAGATAGCGAGCAGGATTTGCACGCGATTCGATCAATCCCCCGCCGACATCCCCGCGATCACCGATCATATCGATGCACTCAATCATGTGGCAAACATCACGCCCGAGCCAGACGGTGCCTTTGCCCAACTGGTTCTGAAAAGATTGGATGATGCCTGCCCGGACCCAGAGCGGTCTTTGCGCCCGGCGCGCGATGCTCAAGAATTGGAAGGGTAATGCTGTGACCGAAGCAAGCCTTGCCCCTCTTCGAATTCTCATCGTGGAAGATAGTGAGCAAATGCGCACGCTTCTCCTGGCGCTCCTTGAAGCCATGAGCATCACCGACATTCTCATCGCCGAAGATGGTGAGAAGGGATTTGAGCTCTACATGGAGACGGCACCCGACATCGTCATAACGGATGGCGCCATGACCCCTATGGACGGGTATGAGCTCACAAACCGGATTCGAACGGCTCCCGACAATCCCAACCCTTATGTGCCGATCATCATGTTATCGGGCCATCTGGAAAAGGAGCGCGTCGAAAAGGCACGGGCAAGCGGTGTCACGGAATATCTGGCAAAACCTGTATCGTGGCAGACCCTGTATGAACGGCTGGCCGCGATTGTCAGCAACCCAAGTTTCTTCATTCGAACGCCGACCTATTTGGGGCCAGACCGGCGACGGGAGACCGAGGAGCTGTATCAGGCACCAGCCCAAAAGCCGATCGCAGCTGGCCCCACGACAACAGCCCAAATCCTACCG
This sequence comes from Parvibaculaceae bacterium, assembly GCA_965267265.1. Lineage (GTDB taxonomy): Bacteria > Pseudomonadota > Alphaproteobacteria > Parvibaculales > Parvibaculaceae > Mf105b01. The sequence goes on along the minus strand of OZ253944.1, from coordinate 2,722,604 downwards.
CTGGACGCCATTCGCAGACCGAGCTTGATCCGCGGCGAATAAACGCATTCTGCCCGAAGACATGAAAGAAAATGACTGTTGCGTCATTTTTTTGCCTTCCATCGCGATTTCCGGCTAGGCTACCTGCCAAGCAAGTCCTGTAGATCGCCCTGGAGGAGAGCCATGTCTACTGAACAGACCAACATCACAGTTGATAGTGCTTATGAAGCCGTCGCGCCGGATGATTTCCCGGCCATGATGGAAGTCGACCGATACGGCAATCGCTCGACAGCTTTTGACAAAATCATCTCAGCGACCCACGACCATTTCTGGGATCCGCAGGACCCGAAATTTGTCGACTTCAGCCAGCCGTTTGACATGGAAAACGAATATCTCGTTGACCCGATCGGCCTGGCCGAATTGCAGACGGCAATCAACGACAAGATTGACGAAAAGCAGCGCATCAAACTCGTGAACCTGGATGTGCAATGGTCGCTCTCATCGATACTGCACGGGGAGCAAGGCGCGCTCGCCTTGTCTGCAAGCCTCTGCCACATTCTGAAAGACCCGGGCGCCCAGGAATATGCGGCTAACCAGACGCGCGAAGAAGCTCGCCATGTGGCTGGCTTCTCCAACTACATCAAAGCCCGCTGGGGCAAGCCTGTCGCCGTCGGCCCTGCCCTCGGAGACCTGCTGACGGAACTCGTACTGTCGCCGCTGGTCTGGAAAAAGATCGTCGGCATGCAGATGCTGGTTGAAGGCCTCGCCATGGGTGCCTTCGCGACCTTCTACAAGCAATCCAATGACCCGGTGATGACCAAGCTGATGCAGCTCACCATGACCGACGAAGCATTCCACCATAAGTTTGGGAAAATCTGGGCCGATCGCACGATCCCCAAGCTCTCCGAACATGAACGCAATCAGATTGAAGATTGGGCCTGGGAAGTGTTCCAAGTCCTTCTCTACAATCTGGGCAGCCCGGAGCAGAAGAAGCACATTTACGCAGCTGTCGGCCTGGACTGGGAGTGGGTCCAGAGCGCCTTCATGGAGGCGATGACTGACGCCGCCGTTCGCGAAGACATGATGGAGGCCACAAATATCTTCCGCGTGCTTATTAAAACACTTTTGAAAGCTGGGGTTATTACCGAACGGACCTCGTCAAACTATGCTGCTTTCATCGACATGAAAGAGCTTCATCAGGAAGGTGACCGGATGATCGGCGACGATATTGCCGAAGAAGGCATCAAATACCTGCGCGAACTGAATGGAAATACGAACAAATATATGTCGCTGGACAATATGACGGCCGCGGAATAAGCGATCACAATTTCGTAAATCTGGGCGGTACCATCAGGTACCGCCCTTTTTATTTACCATTACCGTGCTAGACTCTTCCCCAACGTCACCATGGGGCTAGGTCATTCCATGAGTGTGGAACGGTCTAATTTTGAACGGGCATATCAATGGCGCAATCGGCTGGCCATTGGCTTGGCAGTTGCAGCCGCGATGCTGCTGCTTCCCTCGATCTCCTCCTACGCCAATGTTTTCGAAACAGACGACCGCCGCCTCATCGTACCTGAAGACGAGATGAGTTTTGTCGGCGTCATCGCGTGCGCCGATACAAAGCGCATTCCAACCGCCAGTCTCATCACAACACCCCGCGCAGATCCAAATCGGCGCTATGAAGTGATCACCACTGTGGCGCACGCCTTCTTCACGAAAGAAGGCGAACGCTGGCAGGACTGTTCTTTCCTGCCCGAGGGCGATGCGAGCCGCGCGCTCCCCATCACCTATGTGATGACCGGCACGTCAACACCCGGCAAAGGATGGAACGACGATTGGGCGGTCGCCGTCGTCGAAGGCCGCGTAGCGTCTGACGTAACTCTCCCAATGCCTCTATCAATCGATCTGCAGCAGATCGAAGCGCACCGCTCCGCAGGGGCCCGTATTCAGCTCGCTGGACATAACGGAGAGAGCCTTCCCCTGCTGGTCTCTGAGAATTGCGGGCCGCGACACAAGCGGAGCGGCAGTCATAACTTCGGCGACACGCGGGTGTTCAACCATGACTGCGATATGATGTCCGGATGGTCCGGAGGACCGCTTCTGCTCCGCACGGCAACGAACACATTTACGATCGCGGTCAACTCGACACGGTTTAACCCGGTCGTCCATCAACCGGGCTTTCCCTTCGATGATCGCTTCAACCCCAACACCGCCATTCGCGTGGACAAGGAGTTCCACGCAGCAATCGAACGGCTCACCGTTGAAGGCGCTCCGCTCCGTCTGGCGGACAACGCACACTTCTGTACCGTAGGCGATGGCAGCGACTGCTAGGCGCCCTACTTTTGTGCCGCGATCGGCGCGAGCAGCGCTTCGAGACTTTTCGCATATGTTTTTCGCGCAGCATTGGGATCTTTAGCATTCGCGATGGCCAGCCCCGCTTGCATCAACGACCCGCCAATGAGGTCCGCCAAAGGCTCCAAGGGCTGTTTCGGTAAAATCCCTTCATCAACAAGATGCTCAAGAGAATGCGTCACCAGCGCCTTGTTGAGCGGCTCTTGCAGGTCACGCCACTCTTCCCACCCGAGCACCGCGGGACCGTCCAGCAGGATCACCTGTTTGATGTCTTCACGGCTGTAGAGATCGAGCAGAATGCGCGTTCCAACCACCAGGTCTTCCCGATCCTCGGTGATCTCATCCATGGTTTTCTGAAACAGCTCGAGGGCCACTTCATTCAACATGTCGAGGAAGAGCGCCCGGAAGAGGTCCTTCTTATCAGAAAACTGGTGATAAAGCGCGCCACGCGTGACACCCGCACGCGCCACAATCTCTTCGGTACCGGTATCCGCATATCCTTTCGCGACAAACAAGGCGCGGGCGGCCTTCAAGAGCTTGGTGTGATTACGCGAGGGTTTCTTGGCGGGGGCGTTCATAAAAAATACAGCTTGTATGAAAATCTCAAAGCAACTATACACGATCAAATTCATACAGTTTGTATGAATTTGATCTGAGAGATTGAGCGATGGCAACTAAGAGAAAGATTCCGACCTGGCTTTTTGCAGCGACCCTGATCTCCTCATTGGCGACGGTGGCGGGGCCATTGATGCTCTTTGGTGTCAGTGAGCAAGGCTGGCAACTGGCCGCCCGCTATACGGTGCGGGTGAGCTTCCCGCTCTTCCTCATGGCCTATCTGGCGGGCCCGCTCATGGTCTTGTGGCGGTCTAACGTATCCCGGTGGCTCATACGAAATCGGCGCTATCTGGGACTGAATTTTGCCATCGCGCACATGATTCATTTGGGTGCGCTCACCAGCTATTTTGTTTTTCTACAAGTGATGCCCGACGCCCAGGTGGTGATCGGCGGTGGCCTCGCCTACGTGTTGATATTTGCGATGGCAGCGACATCAAACGACTGGAGTGTCAATAAACTAGGAGCCAACTGGCAGAGACTACATACCGTCGGACAGCATTATGTGTGGTTCATTTTCCTCATCACCTATATGGGGCGGTTTTCAGGCGGCGAAGCCGGTGACACGAACGAAAACATGTTCGTCGTAGCTGTCGTCGGGTCATCCTTGGTTCTGGTCGCGCTGTTGATCCGTCTGTCCGCTTTCTGGATGACCCGACGCCGGGCGTCGCTTGCATGATCTGACGGTTTCGCGTGACCTCCCGTCCTGTCGCGGTATATTTGCCGCAAAGGGCGAACAATGCCCGCAGACATTGAACGGGGAGGAAAATATGGCCTGGAACTACGGCGATATACTGGACACGATTGCGCCCATGTTGCCGGCAGATGCGCCGGCAATGATCCACGGGGATCGCATGATCACCTGGGGCGAGACCACCAAACGCACCAACAATATGGCACGAGGTCTTATTGAGCGCGGCGCCAAGCCGGGCGACAAACTCGCCTTCTACATGCGCAACCGGCCGGAATATATGGAGACCCTTGCGACCGGCTTTAAAGCGCGCATGACCCATGTGAACGTCAACTATCGCTACACGGCTGACGAAGTCTTCTACATCTTCGACAATTCCGATGCGCAGACAGTGGTCTACGGGTCTGAGTTTCGTCACATCATGGAGGAGCTCAAAGATCGCCTGACCAAGGTCGCAACATTCATCGAGGTCACCGAAGATGGCACCACCGCCTCGTTCGCAGAAGGTTTTGAAACGCTCGCGACCAGCGGCGACGGATCACAGCTCGACATAGAGCGCTCACCTGATGACCAGCTCTTTATTTATACCGGCGGCACGACGGGCATGCCGAAGGGTGTCATGTGGCGCCACGACGACATGCGCGAAGCGCAATTGAATGCTCTCCGCCGCCTTGGCCCCGTTCCTGAATCGCTCGAAGAATTGCAAGCCGCCATTAAGGAAATCGGCCCGGCGGGCAAAATGATTCCCGCGTGCCCCCTCATGCACGGCACCGGCTTGCTCACGGCCCTCGGCAATCAGATGAACGGGGGTTGCGTCGTGACTCTCAGCCACCCCTCCTTCAATCCGGAAGAAATGCTGGCTGCCATCGACAAACACAAAGTGGCAAGCGCCGCCATCGTAGGAGATGCGTTTGCCAAACCGCTCCTCAAGACCCTTGATGAAAATCCTGGGAAATATGATCTCTCCAGCGTGGAGACACTGATCTCCTCAGGGGTGATGTGGTCCATGGAAGTAAAGCAGGGTCTCCTGAAACATATGCCGACGGCCATCATGACAGACAGCTTCGGCTCGTCGGAAGGGCTGGGCTTTGGCTCTTCCCTCACCACCGCAGACGGCGTCATCAGCACCGCCAAATTCCAGATCGGCGAGCGGTGCAAAGTCTTTGATGAAGAGGACAATCTCGTCGAACCAGGTTCCGGCAAGCCTGGCTTCATTGCGCTGACGGGGCCTATCCCCGTCGGCTACTATAAAGACGAAGAAAAGACCGCCAAAACCTTTAAAACCATCGATGGCGTTCGCTATTCCATTCCCGGCGACTGGTGCACGGTCGAAGAAGACGGCACGCTCACCCTGTTGGGTCGTGGGTCGGTCTGCATCAACACCGCCGGCGAAAAAGTCTATCCGGAAGAAATCGAAGAGGTGCTCAAAACACATCCATCGGTCGACGACGCTCTTGTTGTCGGGGTACCGGACGAAAAGTGGGGTCAGTCTGTCACCGGCATTGTGAAACTGAGCGGCGAAGGCGACTTCAACGAGGAAGATCTTCGGCAACATGTCCGGAGTTCGCTGGCTGGCTATAAGACGCCGAAGCGAATTCTGGTGGGCGACGCCATTCCCTTCCGCGCCTCAAACGGCAAGGCGGACTATAAAGGCGTCACAACATTTGCGCTCAATGAATTGGGCATTCCCGCCTGACCAACCAAAGGCAAAGCTATTGGCGGCCGCGGACGAAGATCTGAGGCCGCCTTTTTGAGTCAATGCTCTAGCCAAGGTGACTCTCGCAATTCCTGCACCAGATGATCAACCGTGGCGCGCACCCGCGCCGAGGTTTGTCCCGCTTCCTTATGCACCACATGGACCGGGATCGGATCGCCTTCCGCCTCTGGCATGATGATCTCGAGCGTGCCCGCCGCAACTTCCGCCGCCACCTGGTAGGACAGTACACGCGTCACCCCGCGGCCTTCGACCGCAGCGGCGATCGCCGCATCAGCTGTATTCACCAGCAGGCGTGTCTCCGGTCGATAAGTGACCATTCGTTCGTCAACGACAAAACCCCACCCGCTGCCCGACCGGTTTTGTGAAAAATCAATCAGCTGATGATCGTCGAGATCCGCAACTTTCGCAGGCGTCCCATGCTGCTTCAGGTAGGATGGTGCGGCACACAAAACCCGCCGCACAGATCCAATGCGCGACGCGACCAGAGTGGAGTCCGGCAGGTCCGCAATCCGAACCGCCACATCAATCCCTTCATCCACCATGTGAACCACCCGGTCGACGAAGAGCGTGGAGACCGAGAGTCGGGGATACCGATCCATCAGGCTGAAGATGATGGGTGTGAGGGCAAGCCGTCCAAACAGCGCCGAACCAGTCACAGACACCCACCCTTCTGGCTGTCCGTGACGCCCGCCCACATGGGCATCTGCCTCTTCAAGGTCGGCCAGGATGCGGCGGCAATCATCCAGATAGCGTGACCCCGCATCTGTCAGCCGCACGGACCGGGTGGTGCGGTGAAACAGCCTGGCCCCGAGACTGTCTTCCAGGTCCGACACAAGGCGTGTGACAGACGGCGCTGAAAGCCTGAGCGCCCGCGCTCCGGTCGCAAACCCTTCTGTCTCTGCCACCGCCACAAAAGCCCTCATCGCGCGCAGCTGGTCCATAATTATTCCATTTATTGAAATAATAAAGTTTGAAAATACCATATTCATTCATTTCATGAAAAGCCCCAGATTTCCGCCATCGACCTCAGTCGCTCAAGAGCTCAATGGAGGAATTCATGTCCCAGGCAACCGACACTCAGAACAGTACCCAACCCCTTACACAGGGCGCCCACCATATCGGCCTCACTGTGCCGAGCCTCGCTGATACAAAAGCCTTCTTCATTGAGACGCTTGGCTACAACCAGGTCGGCGAGGTCCCTGACTACCCAGCCGCCTTCCTGTCCGACGGCACGACGATGATCACCCTCTGGCAGGCCAACGACCCGGAAACCGCCACCGCCTTTGACCGCAAGAATGTCATAGGCCTGCATCATCTGGCTTTGAAAGTCGCAAACCGCGCCGCCCTCGCAACACTTCACGACAAGATCAACGCGGCACCGGGCTGCGCCATTGAGTTCGCCCCTGAATCACTGGGCGGCGGGGATGTCCACCATCTGATGTGCACCATCCCAGGGGGTGTGCGCGTCGAGTTCATTGCCCCGACAGCTTAAGTCAGCCGGGAGGAGGAAGCGAAATGACCGTAGCGTGGACACAAGGCACCTCTCCTTTTCACGAGGGCGAGCGGCGCATTCAGGAACGCGCAGGCGTGCGCGAGAGAACCGAGATGCAAGGGCTGCGTGTGATCCGCGATCACCTGCCCAACCGACATCGTGACTTCTACGAAAACCTCCCCTTCCTCCTCCTGGGGTCTGTCGACGCAGACGGGCGGCCCTGGGCCTCTTTGGTGGCCGGCCCTTCTGGCTTCATTCAAAGCCCTACCGCCGACCACATTCAGGTAAGCACTAATATTCTGCCTGGCGACCCGCTCAACGAGACCCTAGAGGCGGACACGCATCTGGGCGTGTTGGGAATTGAACCCGCCACCCGTCGCCGCAACCGCTTCAACGGCCGAGCCATGCAGGTGGGTCAGGACGGGTTTTCTATTCGCGTGGATCAGTCGTTCGGCAATTGCCCGAAGTTTATCCAGACCCGCGACGTCACGTACATAGAACCTCGCGATGGCGCGCCGCAGCCGCTTATCCGAGAAGCCGAGCTGTCCGACGTCGACGTGGTACGGGTCATCAGCTCAGCCGATACCTTGTTCATTGCCACGGCCTATTCAGACGGCAGTGGGTCGGCAACCATGGGCGCGGACGTCTCCCACCGGGGCGGCAAACCAGGATTTGTCAGAATTGCTGACAAACACTCGATCATCTTTCCCGACTTTGTAGGCAACAATCACTTCAACACGCTGGGCAATATTGAGATGAATCCCCAGGCAGGTCTGCTCTTTATCGATTTTGAGAAGAGCGGCCTCTTATACATGACTGGGAGCGCGGAAACGATCTGGGAGGGTCCCGATCTTGATCGGTTTGAGGGCGCTAAGAGGCTCACAAAGATTTCCCCAACCGAGATTATCGTCACCCAAAACTCCCTTCCTTTGCGCTTTGAGTTTGGCGATTACTCCCCCTTCCTCTCCAAGACAGGGAGCTGGTAAGCCGACCGCAGCTGTAGCACGTGAATTTCCATCGCTTGACAACCAGCGACCCTGCGGAAATCGCTCGAAATTCGATCGCCTACGCCTAATGTCTGCTTGCCTGACAGCCCATCAGCGCTATTCTTCATGCCAACGTAACTGACGAAAAATCAGGAAGAGACGCTTATGGACGCTCTAGAGCAATTCCGGGCCGATACCCGCGCCTGGCTGGAAGAAAACTGCCCCCCTTCAATGCGCACACCCATGCCTGAGGATGAAAGTCCTTGGGGCGGGAAACGCGCTGTCTGGAAAAACCCAGAGTCAAAGCAATGGCTCGATGCCATGGCGAGCAAAGGCTGGACCGCACCACAATGGCCAACCGAATATGGCGGCGGCGGCCTCTCCAAAGAAGAAAACAAAATCCTTCAACAGGAGCTGCGGCGCATCAAAGCCCGCCCGGCTCTGATGAGCTTCGGCATCTGGATGCTTGGGCCTGCCCTTCTGGAATTCGCCAATGAAGAGCAGAAGAAAGAACACTTGCCGAAAATCGTTCGTGGCGAGATCCGCTGGTGCCAGGGATATTCCGAACCAGGCGCTGGCTCCGACCTCGCCGGTCTTCAAACCAAGTGTGAGGACAAGGGCGACCACTATCTGGTCAACGGCCAGAAAATCTGGACGTCCTATGCCGATAAAGCCGACTGGATATTCGCCCTCGTGCGCACGGACACCAGCGTCAAGCATGACGGCATCAGCTTCTTGCTGATCGACATGGACCAGGACGGCGTTGAGGCACGGCCTATTACCATGATCTCCGGCGCGTCCCCCTTCTGTGAGACCTTCTTCACAGACGCGACAGCGCCGAAGGGCAACCTTGTCGGCGAAATGAACAAGGGCTGGACCATCGCCAAGCGTCTGCTTCAGCATGAGCGCGAAATGATTTCCGGGATGGGGATGGGCAGTGGCGGCGGCGGCACTGGCCTCGCCGACCTCGCAAAGGACTATGTCGGCGAGAGCAATGGCCGTGTATCCGACGCAACCGTCCGTGACTCCGTCGCAAGGCAGAAGATGGACGCGCATGCCTTTGGCCTGACGCTTCAACGCACAACAGAAGAAGCAAAAGCCGGTCAAGGAACAGGCGCCGCTTCATCCATCTTCAAATATTACGGAACAGAGCTGAACAAACGCCGGAACGAGCTCATCATCGAATTGATGGGGACTCAGGGACTTGGCTGGGAAGGCGAAGGCTTCTCCGAGCAGGAGCTTTCAGCGCCGCGCAGTTGGCTCCGCTCGAAGGGTAACTCCATCGAAGGCGGCACGACGGAAGTGCAGCTCAACGTGATCTCCAAGCGTGTCCTCGGCCTGCCGAGCTGACACGCCTAGATCACGACACAAAAACAGAAACGACAAGAATAGACAGGGATACCCATGGGGTTGGTACTGACAGAGGAGCAAACGCTCCTCAAAGAAACAGCATCGCAGTTTTTCCAGGAAAAGCTGCCGGTGTCGAACCTGCGGAAATTGCGGGACGAGAAGAACGCTGACGGCTTTGATCGCGGCACATGGAAAGAAATGGCAGACCTGGGCTTTGCCGGGGTGCTGGTGCCGGAAAGCTATGGCGGCACAGAATTCGGCCCCGTCGGCCTTGGTGTGATCCTGGAGCAGGCTGGAAGAACCATTGCGGCGACGCCGCTGCTTTCAACTGTGCTCTTGGGCTCGACAGCCATCCAGCTAGGCGGATCGCAGACCCAGCGCCAGGACTACCTGCCCGCCATTGCGGCCGGCGAGACCATCATCGCCCTGGCGGTTGAGGAAGGACCTCATCACAATCCAACGCAGATTGCGACAACCGCGACAGCGGATGGGGATGGCTTCAAGCTCTCCGGATCCAAAACCTTCGTAATCGACGGTCATGTGGCGGACACGCTGATTGTTGTTGCCCGCACGTCGGGCGAAGTCGGCGACTCCGCAGGCCTTACGCTGTTCCTCGTGAGCACAGAAGGCACAGAGGGTCTGGAGATTACACGGACCATCATGGCGGACAGCCGCAATGCAGCAAACGTCACATTGAAAGATGTCTCTGTGCCCGCTTCTGCTGTCTTGGGCGGTGTCGACGGCGGCTGGGATGTCCTCGAACCAGTGCTTGATGCGGGTCGGATCGGGGTTTCGGCAGAGCTGATGGGCCTTATTCAGGAAGCCTTCGACCAAACGCTGGTCTATCTGAAAGAACGCACCCAGTTCGGGGAGCCGATTGGCTCCTTCCAGGCGCTTCAACACCGCGCGGCGGAAATGTTCGCGGAATTGGAGGTCTGCCGGTCTGTCGTTCTGGACGCGCTGAGCGCCCTCGAAGAACGCCGGAACGATGTGCCGAGTCTCGCTAGCCTGGCGAAAGCCCGCCTTTCCGAAGCCTCCAAACACATCACGAATGAATGCCTGCAGATGCATGGCGGCGTAGGCATGACCGACGAATATGATGTGGGCCTGTTCATGAAACGCGCCCGAGTGGCCGCGGCGACCTTTGGCAATGCCGGTTTTCACCGGGATCGCTATGCCGGTCTGGATGGCTTCTAGAAGCCTCTGATTCGCGTTTAATTTTGAGGGCCTCGGCTTATCCCCGAGGCCCTTTTTGCGTCTGAAGCCTTTCTTGCAATTGGACAGCGAACCATCTATCGACAGAGGCAGCAGCGCACATCATACTAGCGCCAGCAAATGAAGAGGGGCCGACAGACCTTGTTGCGCCCCAGGACCCCAAATGACAGGATTTCAGCAAAGCTATGGCCGACGAAAACGACGACACCCAGCCGGAGCGCATCACTGTTTTGGCGAAAGACTTCACGCCAGCAGCGATGGAATTCCATCGCCGCAATATGAGCGCGAAGGGGTATCGCATGGAAGGCCAGATCGTGCCCCGCAAGTTCCAGATGATTGAAGGCATGGGCGAACCGTCTGACCTGTTCGAGGGCGAACGTTTCTACGCCGTGACTTTTGTCAGGAAATCAGAACAGGAATAAGCAAGGCAGCGAGGTCATATGGTCGAACAAAACGATCCAGGTGGTCAGCAGCCTCCTCATGAACCCCATGAGGAAAACAGCAACACAGAACTAGCGGGCACGATGCCACCTGATGGTGTTGACCGTTGGACCTTGATGCGTGATGTCACGGTATTTCAAGGCAAGCTTATCCTGGATGGACTTAGAGACCTGCTTTTGAGCCCCATCTCGATCGCTGCCGCCCTGATCGGCATCATTGGCGGCGGCGACAGGCCCGGGCGGCAATTCTATGACCTCCTCTACCTGGGCAAGCGCTCCGAAAAGTGGATCAACCTGTTTGGCGCCGCGGCCCATGTTCAGCCATCCTCTTTTCATAAAGAGGACAGCGAGAGCGTCGATGCACTTGTAGATCGCCTGGAGACAGTCGCCCGTCGCCAATACGAAAAGGGGGGCATCACCCAGAATGCAAAGGATGCCGTTGACCGCGCATTGGACGCCGTCAACAAAGGCCTGAGCCCCAAGAAGTGACCTGATCCGCCCACGAAGAATCGGAACTCGGCATGACCTTATCAATCATCGGTCCTGGATTTGGGCGAACCGGCACAAACACCCTGAAGCTCGCATTGGAGCATCTGGGCTTTGGCCCCTGCCACCACATGTATGAAGTCATAGACCGCCCCGAGAGCGCCGCAGATTGGCAGCGTGCGCTGGATGGCGACGACGTAGACTGGGAACAAGTTCTCAGCGGGTACAAGTCGCAGGTCGACTGGCCCGGCGCTTTCTTTTGGCGCGAACTCCTCGAATGGTCACCAGACGCAACGGTGGTGCTGAGTGTGAGAGACGAAGACGCCTGGTTAAAGAGCGTCACCAATACGATTTTTGCCGTGCGAGCCGATCCTTCAAAAATCGAAGACCAGACACAAAGTGCGCTCGCCCAAATGGTGAATGACCTGCTTGACCGGGCCATTGGCAGCGCAGAACGGGACCGCGACACGGTCCTGACTGCCTACAGGCGGAACATCGACGAAGTCACAACAGAAGTTCCACCGGAAAAACTGCTGAAATTTGATGTCCGGCAAGGCTGGGAACCTTTGTGTGAATTTCTAGATGTTGCGGTTCCAGACCAGCCGATGCCCAGAACGAACTCAACCGAAGAGTTTCTGAGCGGCGTGCGGCGGCGGCGCTAACCCAGGCACGCCGCTTTTTTGTTGGCCATCCCGCTGTCACAAGGCATCATCAAACAAACAGAAGACGCTGGGGAGACGGCAATGGGCGCACAGGAAGATTTTGGTCACGGAACCGAAGCCGGTGAAGTTGTGAAGGGCGTGAGCCTTGCAGGCAAAACCGCCATCGTGACTGGTGGGGCATCAGGTCTCGGTGTGGAAACGGCGCGCGCCCTCTTGCAAGCAGGCGCCGCTGTCACCCTTCCCGTCCGCTCGCTGGAGCGAGGGAACGACGTCGCCAAAAGCCTCTCAGCGGATACCGGAAATCCCAATGTCTCAGTCGCTGAGATGGATCTGATTGACTATGGAAGCGTGCGATCTTTCGCAGAGGCATTTTTGGCCGATCACGACCGGCTGGACATCCTAATCAACAATGCCGGCATCATGGCCTGTCCGCTGGCCCGCTCGCCGGAGGGATATGAAAGTCAATTCGCCACCAACCATCTGGGGCATATGCTGCTGACCTGCAAGCTGGCCCCTGCCCTGATCAACGCTGCCCCTGCCCGCGTTGTCTGCTTAAGCTCCATCGGCCACCGGCTCTCGCCGATCCGCTTCGATGACATCAATTTTGAGACCACCGACTATGACAAGTGGGTGGCCTACGGCCAGGCGAAAACCGCCAACGCCCTCTTCGCCGTTGAGCTGAACCGGCGCCTATCAGAGAAGGGCGTCACTGCCTTCTCCGTGCACCCTGGCGGCATCATGACCAATCTGCAAAGGGACATGTCTGACGCTGAAATCAAAGGCATGGGCTGGGTGGATGATGACGGCAATGTGCGCGAAGGCTTCAAAACGCCCGCTGGCGGGGCTGCGACAGCGGTCTGGGCCGCAACCAGCCCCAGCCTCAACAATCACGGCGGCGAATATTGCGAAGACTGCCACATAGCGGAACCGGCTAGAGATGATGTTCCGTTTGCAGGAGTGCACGCCTATGCCCAAGACGCAGACGCGGCAAAAAGGCTCTGGTCCGTGTCGGAAGACATGCTGGGTGAAAAGTTCGACCTTTGACGGGCGAAACCAAACGGACATAACACCGTCACAAGAGTGTCTCACTTGAGTTCTAAAGCTCGCTCATGCTTGAGAGCGAGTTTTCATATGCGGCCCCCGACGACAACATCGTCAGGCGTCGAACAATCCAATTTATCGAGGTTCTAACTGGCCGGCGTCATCTCGAAAAACTCTACCAAGACTACCGAGCGCTGCCGGAACCGCGCCCGCCCTTTTATTCTTCTTCTGTTGCGCGCTTAGGTCTTAAGCTGAACTACCGGCAGGATCGCTTAGACGCCATTCCCAAATCAGGCCCACTCGTTGTTGTCGCCAATCATCCTTTCGGCGTGCTGGACGGCATTATCCTGTGTGATCTGATTTCCCGCGTCCGCCCAGATTTTCGCATCCTTGCAAATGCCGTCCTCTGGCGCGCCGAAGAACTCAGAGAACATGTCCTACCCGTCGACTTTGCCGAGACACGGGAGGCGCTCAGAACAACCTTGCGGTCTCGGCAACAGGCACGAAGTCATCTCAAGAACGACGGAGTCTTGTTGGTGTTTCCCGCAGGCATGGTGGCCACATCTGAGACACTATTTGGCAATCCACTCAAAGCCTCCGATCGGCGCTGGGGGTCCTTTACCGCGCAACTGATTACCCGCACCAAATCTCCGGTCCTCCCCATCTTTTTTGAAGGCCAAAATAGCGCCCTCTTCCAGGTCGCAAGTCATGTTCACGAAGCTCTTAGACTTTCGCTCCTCTTCCATGAAGTACGCCGCCGGATGGGACAACGGATCAATCTGGCCATTGGTGAAGTCAGGCCGTTTGCGCAACTAGACCATTTCGAGAATGGCCAGGCTCTCGCTGACAGTCTTCGGGCAATCACGCATGAACTCAGGCATGAGATACACACGCCGAACACTCTTCATGACAGTGAATACATGGACGAGCTGGTTATGGTGTAGACACTCAAGCGGCGAAATACCCAACGCCGAGAAAAAACGCCACGATAATCGTAATTGAGATCAGTATTGAGATCGTGGCGAGTGCTGCTCCAAGGGCGACAATAGCGCCATCATGTTCGATAAGACCGATGCCGAGAACCGCAAAAGAAATGGCGGGCAACCAGGCACTGAGCGGAATCGGCAGGCAGAGGTTGATGCCCGAAGCCAGCACCAAACCACCCAGCAAGCGCTCCGCCCGTCCTTCGAAAAGAAAAGACAAGCGAACCTTGGTAAGGCGAGCCACCGGCCGTGCGACAGGTAGTGCTTTCAAAGCTGCATTCCGCCATCTTTCCCTCTTGAGATGACGATTAAGAAGGAACTTCGGGAGCCAGAGTTCGGCACGTCCTATCACCATCTGAGCCGCAATAAACAGCGCCGGAATGCCAAAAACAAGATTTGAACCAGGAGGCAGCGGCAGCATATTGAGCAGCCCAACCAGCAGCAGCGCCCAGCCGAAGCTCCGGTCGCCAAGCCCATCCAGAACGTCTCCTAATGTGCTGCCTTCAGGGCCATTTCGGGCGCCAAGGCCCGCCAACCCGCGGATAGCATCACTTCTTTTCTTTGTCATTCGATGCCCGATAACTCATGCAGGACGGCTGTACCATATCGCACCAAACGAGGGTAGGCATCTATTGTGGGTTCAGCAGCCAAAGGGTGCCTCCTGTCTGCCGGCAAACCGGTATATGATAATTTGAGGCGAATGTACTAAGCCCAACACATTGAAATGAAGGCGTTATCTGCTTCATGAAAGACAAGCCCTGGTACCTCTATATTCTAGAATGCGCTGGTGACCGGCTGTACACCGGCATCACCGTAGATGTTGAGACACGGTTCGCGGCGCATGTCACCGGCAAAGGCGCCAAATTCACAAAAGGCTTTCCGCCAGAACGGATCCTTTTCCAGGCAGAGTTCCCAGACAAGGCTGCTGCCAGCCGCGCCGAATTCAACTTCAAGAAACTGTCCGCCGCCGAGAAGCGGCAGTTTCTAAAGATCCACGCACAATCTGCAAAAGAGTCACCATGACCTCATCAGACAAAAATGAAAACATCGCGGATCTGGAGGTCCAGGTCGCCCACCAGACAAAACTCCTTGACGAACTCAATGAGATTGTCCGGAAGCAATGGAATGAAATCGACAAGCTCACAAGATCAGTAACTCATTTGGCGGACCGGCTGGTGAACATCGAGGAGGCAAACAAAAAAGGGACACCCGGAGAAGAACCACCGCCTCCACATTATTGAAGATCTCTATTTTTTCAGGAATACGAGCGTAAGCGTTCCAATCTCAATTCCGAACCGCGTCACACTGGCACGGTTGAGAAGCACACCATCGGGCTGCAGATAAAACCAGTCGGTGAAACGGACCCGCCAGGTCGTTTCGGGGTCGATGACAAGGTCGATGTCATAGGCCCACGTCAACGCATTCCCGTATGCTTTGCCCACAGCCACCCCATCTATATCCGGCGATGTGCCTTCATATGTGTGATCGTCCAGCTTCCGAATGGTCCAGATCCGCCGGTCAGTTTCACCGTCTTTGTATTCGAACACCTCATCCAGCGTCAGGACATCACCTTCGACAGTTCCCGTAACGTCGACCACAAATTCGCGCCTGAGCTTGCCGAACCGGTCTTCAAAAATGCCGTATCCGCGGCTTTCGCCAACAAAATACTCTTCCAAGACAAGACGCGGTTCTGTCCCTTCAAACTCTTCGACCTGCCCGCCAGCACAGCCAAGAACAAACAGGGAGAGTGACATTACCGAAACGACGAAAATTTTGCGCATGGGAATCGGTCCTCAAATGATCCAGATAATCGTTCTACGCCTGTGAGTGAGAACCGGATCATCAGCAGAATCTGCGTCGACCAGCGTTTTGCGCCAGTATTTGCAGTCGCGCCTAGACCGCGTATATCTCTGCAATGAGCCCAAACACACCGCGCCCCATAACCTACGCGCCGCCGCAAGGCCCTCTCAAAGTGGTGCACCAAGACGACCACATTCTCGTCTTATCGAAACCGTCAGGGTTGTTGACGGTGCCGGGAAAGCCGGTCGGTCATGCGGACTGCCTTGAAACCAGGGTTCGCGACCGCTTCCCGACAGCAACGATTGTCCATCGCTTGGACATGGACACATCCGGTGTGCTCGTCATGGCAATGACCCGCAATGCTCACCGCCATCTAGGGTTGCAGTTCGAAAAACGCAAAACAGAAAAGACATACACCGCGCGCGTCTGGGGTGAGATGGCCGAAGATGCTGGCACGGTAAGCGCGCCCATCATCACTGACTGGCCCAATCGACCAAAACAGATGATTGATTTTGAGAAAGGCCGCCCGGCTGAAACCCAGTGGCAGGTTCTGGAACGCGAAAACGGCACGACACGTGTGGCGCTCCATCCACTTACGGGACGGTCCCATCAATTGCGCCTTCATATGGAAAGTCTCGGACATCCCATACTGGGCGACAATATCTACGCCCCCGACGAGGCTTTTGAGGCTGCTGATAGATTGCAGTTGCACAGCACCTCGCTCACGCTACACCATCCGGAGGGTGGCAAACGCGTGACCTTTGTAGACCCATGCCCGTTCTGACGAACGACATTGTCCCCCTCACCCTCTTATCTCTGGCCCATGCGTTTTGATCATGGCCGCAGCCAGGCCGGCTCCGGCAAGAGCCAGCGCGCCGAGGAAAAAGAACGCGCCCTGTGCTCCTGCATAAGAGATGACGATGCCCGCCGCCGAGGGAATGGCAATACCACCAACCATGCCAATACCGACCAACAGACTCGAAAGCCGTGGGGTCGCCACCATTGGTCGCGCAAGCCAGGCAAACATGTTCGGGAAAATCAGCGATATCGCCGCTCCGGCCAACACAAAGGCATAGGGCGCTGCGCGCGCATCGAAAGTCAGCAACAGACATATGCCTCCCGCCAACAACCCGGCAAATACCAATCCACCGGGGCGCACGGCAAGGCTCAAGCCCACAGCGGCGAGGCGCATCAAGGTAAAAGCAACATAGAAGAGAGAAGTGTAAACCGCTGCCTCTGCCTCACTGACACCCTGAGCCACCAGGACCGTCGCGCCCCAACCCACCGCAGAGATTTCAATCCCCACGCCAAGCGCCATAAGCAATAAGATCCAACGGTAACGGTGAAACAAAACAGAGAGGGCCTCGCCTCGGTCCGTTATCTCAGGCCCGCGATCGTCGCTCGCGAGCGCAAATGGCAGGATCGCAAGCGCAAACAGACAGATGCCGAAAAACGCCGCATCCGGGCGACCGCTCAGCCACACCAGCAGCAGAGGTGCACCAATGGCTCCAATGCCAAAGGTAGCATTCAGCAGATTGAGCACTACCGGGGATCGGTCGCCGAACGAGGCGGCCGCAAACCCGTTAAAACCAACAGTCAACAAGCCATAGCCGCAGCCGTTAAGGGCGGCTCCAACCAGCGCGACCTCCCAAGACATGGTCGAGGAAATAGCAGCGGATCCGACAACCAGACTTGCGACGCCAGCGGCTGGCCGCCATCGCAAAACATAAGCAGGAAACCTAATGGCAGACGCAGAGACGCTGATAAAAGCGCCGACCCAATGCGCACTCAAAATGAGCCCCACAGCACCGGGCCCTAAAACAAAAAGCCGCTCGAAGGCAGGCAAAGACGGGCCGAAAAGAGCCTGGGCGATACCGATCAGCGAAAAGGCGCAAAATCCAGTGCCAAGCGTTAAAGCTTTCCAGGGGCCAGACACAACAGGTTTTCCCACCTAACAAAACAAATCGCGGCTGCTTAGCGCCCTCAGGCTCACGCGCGAACAAACTGCCTTAACGCCCTGTTTTACATAAATGCCCGGATCGTGCCAGCACCGAGCACGTTAAACATTCGGCAAGTGGGAAATTATACAGTTTACCAAAGCATGCGGATACGAAATCTGGGAGTGTTCATGGATAAGCATCAGCAGTTCGAGTTGGGCGACGCATTGATCGCACACTGGCAATCACTTCTAACCTGTGAGTGCATTCCGGCCGCCGGAAAATTCAAACCAGATGCAAGCTTGAAATCTGTTCTGCCCCACCTCCTGATTCTGGAAATCGTAGACGGCGACGTCAAACTTGGCCTCATTGGACCTGGCCATGATGGGCGGCTGGAAGTCAACCCGATGGGACATTCCTACCTCGACACCATTCCGCCTGAACGTCGCTACGCGACCATGATGCGCGTTCAGGCAATGCTGCAGCACAAGTGCGGCGCGCGCATTGAAATTGAAGAGGAAATGGAAGGCGGTCAGATTGGCATCACCTATTTGACCGTTGTGCCCTACGCGGCAGACGACACCCACGGCGCCTACCTTGTGACGGTCGTCCCACCAAATACGTTGTCAGATGGTGACGAAACCGCGACAACCTCATCCTTTCTCTCAAGGCCATTCAAATCTTTCGACTATCTCGATTTAGGGTTTGGCACACCGCCGGCATTGGCTGAGAAGATCATGGGGGTAGAAGCACCCTCCCCAGACTTACAATGGCCCGACCTTAGATCAGTCGTTGAATAAGCAAGGTGTTTGCGAGCGGTGGAGCTCCGCCTAGGATGTGCGATCAATCAGCACTCAACCAGGAGGTCTCCCGCTATGGATTTCCCCTATCCGCTCACAGGCATAGTCACTGTAGCAACTCTCTTCATCTACATATGGATGGCGGTTCAGGTTGGCCGCGCACGCGATAAGCATAATGTGCCGGCCCCTCAGAACGCGGGACCCGACGCGTTTCTCCGCACTCTCCGCGTTCACGAAAACACAGTTGAAGGATTGCTTCTCTTCCTGCCAGCCCTCTGGATGTTTGCGCTCACATTTGGTGATTTATGGGCCAGCTTGATCGGTCTGGTCTACCCACTAGGCCGCATAATTTATGCCCGAGGATATTACGAAGCGGCCGACAAACGCGGTCTGGGGTTTAGGATCGGTCTCATCTCGACAAGCATCCTTTTGCTCGGCAGCCTGATCGGATTGGTTCTGTCGGCGGTGAACATCTACCTATAATCAGTTGGAAATCTGCTGACGGGCAGACAGGTGCCACCGGCAAGCGTGATAGCGGAGGCTTACAGGGTTTAACGATACCCGATATCGCGACGATCAACGAAGGCCCCCTGTCGTGCCGATTGCGCAGCCAACACCGTTCTGCGGAGATCGATCAACAATAGGTCTAGAAAAGGGAGGCCGTCCCCACTACCCTTTTGGAAGAGGCTGTCACGGGACCGTCTCAAAACAGATCGGTCAAATCGTCATCATGCGTATCCAATCATTCACACGCTGTGTTTTGTCGGGCGTCGGCTTCCTGATCGCCACCAGCCTGTCGGCCCATGCCACACAGGCCGATGTCTCGGAAACGCAGACGGCAGACACGGCACCCGCCGCGATATCTTCGCCTCCGGCTAGAAATGTCATCCTGATTATCGGTGACGGTATGGATGATCACCAGATCACAATTGCCCGCAATTATTTGACCGGCGTCACCGGCCAACTCACACTGGACACTATGGCCCGCAGAAGCATCGCCCAGGTGCTGACGGTCTCCAACATGGCGCCCGACCTGCCCGTCTATGTCGCCGACTCAGCAAACAGCGCGACGTCCATCGCAACAGGTACAGTGACAAGCCGCGGCCGCGTCTCAACATCCGCAGGTTCGGACGAGGACTTGCCAACCATTGTTGAACTCGCGAGCGAAGCAGGCATCAAAACAGGCCTCGTCAGCACGGCGAGCGTGACGGATGCAACCGTCGCGGCGTTCTACGCCCATATCAGTCTGCGCGTTTGCGAAAACCCGACCATGATGCGTGATGCCCTCCTTTTTGACCGTATCCCAATCGATTGTTCGCCGGACATGAAAGAAAATGGCGGTCTCGGCTCCATATCCGAACAATTGGTAAGCTCAAACCTCGACCTTGCCTTGGGCGGTGGGACAAAACACTTCGACCCCCTCATGGAAGGCGCATCACTCACCGTCGCCGAAGCCGCAGAAGCTGCAGGCTTCCAAGTTCTCAATAATATCGACGATCTCACCTCGGCTTCGTTAGACACAAAATGGCTTGGCCTCTTTGCGCCGAGCACGCTCCCGACCCGGCTACAGGGTGAGGGAGGCCGTGCCGCGGAGAAACCTCTACCGTCCTTCATGAACAGGGTCCACTGGAGCCAAGGCGACGTCACTTTGCCCGAACCAACCAACTGTGAAGCAAACCCCGACTTTGAAGGCATCCCAAGTCTGAAGCTGATGACAGACAGAGCTCTCGATCATCTGAGCCACGACAATGCAAAGGGCTTCTTTCTTATGATTGAGTCGGCTTCCATCGACAAACAATCCCATCTGCGCAATGCGTGCGGGAGTATTGGTGAAGTCGCCCAGCTGGAAGAAGCACTTCAGAGTGCCCTAAACTTCGCCGACGAAAATCCCGGAACACTGATCATCGTCACAGCAGACCACGGACAGGCAGCCCAACTGGTCCCGACAGAAAGCTTGTTTGATGCCTTTGGCTTGCCCGTTTACACGCCCGGCCAGGTGATGCGCATTCGCACACCAGAAGGTGCCCTGATGACGGTCAATTATGCGACGAACAGCTTCCTATCAGAGGAACATACAGGTGTGAGTGTGCCTGTACTTACCAACAGCATAGAGCCTTTCCCGACCATGCTGACCCAGCCAGACCTGTTTGACATCATGATCGGGCATTTGGGGTTAGGCGACTGACGCAACCCAGCCCGATCTGTCGCGCTCGCCTGCGTCGTCAGAATTGATACCTGATAGCTGCGGTAATTGAATGTTCTTGATAGTCGGCCTGGAACTCGCCGTCATAGAGGAAACGGACGGAGAATTGGTCGTCCATCTCATAGGTGAGACCGCCCCCAACCGCATAGGAGAACTTGTCCCGCTCCTGCGACTGACTGACGAAGGTACCGCCTCCGATGACAGTACCGGTGATCGCCTCATTCGGATCAGCTAGCTCCTGTAGACCTCTGACATAGGCCTCTGGGATCAGCTTCGCCCCATCCTCCAGCGTATGCGTGTAGCGACCGCTGAGGCCCAGAACACCCCTTAAGGACGTGAGACTCTGACCGGCCACCGTCGTTGGCAGAATGCCCGTCTCCGTGTAACCATCAATGTCCACATAGTTGAACCGCAGACCCACATGTGGACTGAGGTCCCAGGCACCTTCTGTAAACACCTTGCCCACTTCCGCCCGGGCCATGAACTGCGTGCCGTCATAATTGGCCGTGTTGATGCCCCCAGCAGCCGAGCGGCGGCTGTCATACTCGTTCATGCCATAGCCAAGCGTCGCATTCACATAGAAGTCTTCCGGACGGTACGTGCCATAGAGCAGCAGTCCGTAGCCTTCAATGTCCTGATTGCTGTTCGCGCCTGTGCCCGTCTCATCCACCTTGGTGTCGGAGTAGAAGACCGCGAGCCCCATGCGCAGATGCTCATTAATGTCCCCATCAAGGCCGAGGGAGACCGCATAGGTGTCGGAGTCAAAGCCGTTCACACCGGAGGGCTCGTACTCTGCAAAGCTGGCCCCGGCCCGGCCCCACAGCGCCCAGTTCCCGACACCGCCGAGCAACTGTTCACCCGCCGCCACACCGGTTTGGCGCTCACCGCTATCCACAACCGTGAAGCCACCGCCACTCAGACGGTCCATGATGAGATCCAGCACCATGTCCGTCGAGACCACCGTGCTCGACCCTGTCGACCCGTTCTCAGGCGGCAGCGTATCTTCCACCAGCTGGGCCAGGACAGCTTCCTGCTGATCCACAGGGAACTGGGCCAGATAAGTCACGATCACATTGTCGGACGGCGCATTGTCGATGAACTCATCAATGGCGTCCGCAATGACTTCCGCATTGGTACGGCCACCCTGGTTCTCGGTGGCGGTGCGCGCTCGAAGCTCCCGGCTGGTGATCAGGAAGAGTTCGCTATTGGTGCGCACTTCCGAGGTAAAGCTGAAGAGCACCGTATTGTCATAGACCGGGGCTCCCCCGACATTATTGTCGACAATCATGCCGCCTTCGCCGCTATCCACCCCGGCGATCTTGATGGCCCCGCCATCGGTGAGCTCAATCCCCCGGGTTACATCCGCATAGATCTCTGAGCCTGCATTAAACGTGACCGTGCCGTCTCCCCCATTGAGGTAGCCCGCACTCGTGTCCGACGCCACCCCAACCCGGAAGCGACCACCGGCATTAAACGTCGTATCCCCCGTCACCTGGATCGTCGACCCCGCAGGTACTTGCAATGTCCCGCGCGCCGTCCCCATACCAGACACATTGAGCTGGCGCGCGTTCACCTGAAAATTCGTTGAGGACGTCGTCAGCGTCGCCCCAGAGTTCACGTTGACTTGCGTCGGATCGGAGTAGGAGTAGAGATTGATCGCCGTCTCGTTGCCAAACTCAGTTGTACCATTGTTGAAATTCACCGTGCCGAACTGGGCAATAGCGAAATTCCCCATCGGTGTACCATTGGTCAGCGACAGCGTATCCGACTGGTTAAAGTTCACCACATTGTCTGCCGCGGCATAACCCGAACCCGTCGAAATGGCGCCATTGATCACATTGCCGCTACCGGTGATCGTCACAGTGTCATTGAAACCGCCCGACTGGAACGCATAGCTGCCGTCACCGACTGTGCCGCCATTATTCGTAATGGTCGTGGCAAAGCTGCTGCCTGGGTTCACCACGCCATTGATCGTTCCCGTATTTGTGAGCGAGAAGGCATAACCACTCCCCATCAGCTTCAATTTTCTACCGCTACCTGCAATATCGCCATTCATCATGCCGTCATTCACGATGGTGGCTGAATAAGCGTAGCCAAGACGAACGGCTGCCTCCGCACCTGTGATCGTACCCGTAGACGTGTTGGTAATATTCACCGTCGGACCAGATGCAAAGATGGCAGCCGCCCCATATCGCGTCATGCCGGTTGCACCCGATTGCGTTATCGTTCCGGAATTGGTGACATTCGTCGTCGCTATTGTGACGGAGGATGCACGCACACCATAGGAGCCGGAACCAGTTACCGACACCGTGCCCGTATTATTCACCGTCGTCGTATTGCCAGAGGTCACAATACCAGAAGCGTAATCCCCAGTGATTGTAACAGATCCATTATTCGTCGCAGTCGACGTTCCGCCCGGCGCAACAGCCGCCAGCCCTATGCTGCTGCGACCAGTCAACGTTATGATTCCGTCATTGGTAGCATTCGCCGTGCCACCACCAGAATAGGCCACCATCATCGGGGTGTCGTCAAATGGATCAACAACCCGGGCACCAGCGTAGACGCCAATGGAGCTTCCCTGGCCAGTGTCGGTGATAGATGCGCCCGCCCCATTGGTCGCAGTCGCAACCCCGTTGGTACTCGCAAAAACACCCAAATCCTGAACGTACCCATATCCGTACGTATCCGCGACGTTCGACTGAAGGGTGATTTGTCCGGTATTGCCAGCGGTGGCCGCGCCATCCTCACTCAGAGCCGCAACACCGGCTGCGCCATCATCACCCGTCACATTGATTACGCCAGCATTGGAGGCATTGCTGGTTCCCGCACCTGTGCTACCTATGGAGATCACCCCAGCGGTCAGGTCCCCACCTACATTGATGGTCGCGCCACTAGCGTTTGTTGCTGTCGCTGCCCCACCAACAGTACTCGTGTTGGCGTAGACACCGTGAGACTGATCACCGCTGGTTGTGATGGTTCCAAAGTTTTGGCCTAAAGCAGTGTCTGTATTCGATGCAGCGACACCATAGCTTTCCTGCGCTTGGGTTACGATTGTGCCACGGTTAGTTGCAGTCGAGGTGCCCGTTGTCGCCGACACCTGGATGCCCGCGCTCTGATAGGCAGTGGTCGTAATGGAGCCGGTCGCGGTGTTCTCCGCCGAAACGTCACCCGTCCCGCCAATGATGTAGAGACCATTATGGCGGCCATAAGGTCCGCCGCCGCCCTCAGCAATCTCACCAGTTCTAATCGTCCCGCTATGCTGGATCGTGCCGCCGCTGCCCGAAATGTAGATACCCGCATTTGCCCGCGACGTGCTGATCGAATTGCCGGACGTGTCCAGATTGAAGTTCTGATCGGCAACAATGGTGAGGTCGTCACCCGTGAAGGCCTGCGACATGGTTGTCATGCCGGTACAGTTTACAGTCGCCCCGTTCGCGGGCATAGCTGGCGTACAGACACCAGGCTCGGCAGCAGCTGGCGATGACAGCACCATGATCGAACTGGAGGAGAGCAAAGCCGCCGCAAAAAACCGTTTCAGACCCGTCGTCGTTGATCTGTCACCCGATGGGACGACCGCAGTCGAGCTGTAATAGCTGTACGCACTCTGATTGAGTCTTTCAGAAACGGTCTGCTTTTCAGTTGAACCGGTTGTGCCTTTGATCAAAGCCATCTTCGTCGCCCCACCCTTTTCGCCAACTGGCGATACAAAACTCGGCGCGAAACGCGGGATCTGCGCCCACCTATCGCATTAAGGAGTCAGTAAGGAATTTGGCGAAACCGGTCACTCACCCAAAAGGGTGAGAGGCGCAAAAAACGGCAGATTTCTGCCGCTACCGTCAAACGAAAAATGACAAAATCATCGTAATTAGGGTTAAGACGGGCGGTCCGCCTCGTCCCAATCTTCGATCGTAATCAAACTCTGGATATTTGGATCCATAAGCCCGATCGCCATCGGGTTTTTCACCCCCGGCAGGGTGAACACATCAAACAGTTCACGGATTTCGCCCACAAGGCGCACCCAATGCACCACGTCACCGCTTCGCGTGTCGATGACCTGCACACCACACCAGGGATCTGCATCCCGCTTCTCCAGTTCGCCGTCTAGCTCAAGCCCGGAAAAACTGCCATCGCGCGGCAGTGACATGCCCACAAAGGCAAAAGGACCGTGGAACGCAAGCCCACGGAGAAACCCGGGTAAGAAGGCGACAGTGTCCGTCGACCCATCTTCTTCATTCACCACACATAGACGGCCGCGCCCGGAGTCGAGAACCCATAACCGACCATCATGCATGCGCGGCGAGTGGGGCATCGAAAGCTTCTGGGTCACAAATTCGTTTGACCGTACATCGAGAATACATCCGCCTTCCGCCCGGCGGTCCCGCCAGCCGCTTACAATGTCGCTCTTGCACACTGCCGTTACGTAGCGCGCTTCGCCATCCTGCATCGCAAGACCGTTCAAATGACAGCGATCCTCAGGCGCCAAACGAGAAATGAAGTGCGGTTTCCAAATCGGTTTGAAACTGTGGGTGACGCTGGGCGTCGCAAGGCAGGAATACTTCGTATTCACAAAAATGACCCGGCCGGACGCTTCCACACCCACATCATGAGCGTCGAGATCCCCTGTGGTCTGCGCATTGCGCGGCACATAATTCGCGTCAAACCCGTCCACCTCCTGTCCGGGTGCCAGGATGTTTTCCAACCGCCAAATCTGAAACTGATTGGCCAGAAACAACCGATTGCGCGAAGCTGAAACGCCCATCGCCCGCGTAAAATGCCGTTCGTGGAAGCTCAGAACGCCACCCGGCTGGTGCCCGACCAAATAGAGCCGCCCTGATTGATAGGAGGTCAGGCCAAAGCTGACATTCTGCTGCTTAAGCCAATCCGCAAATCCACCTGAGCAGGAAATCTGCGTACCCGGCTGCTCTTGAGGGGCATCTGCCGAAGCAGCCTGCTGATCGTCTTCCACCTGCATTGTCGCGGTCCCTATCTCTCTTACTTCGACAGAAAAATCTGTACACCTCAGAGCGCAGTCTCTCGGCGCTTATCAGTAATTGGAAAAATCCTGAAAGACGGTCATCATCATCGTCTCAACGGGTAGTGACTAAACAAAATGAAACTAGAGTTAGCAACGTTTTTCTGGTCCTTCACGGCGCTCGTCCTGCTTAGCCTTAACGGCTGCAGCGCCCCGAGTTTGGAGACACGCCAGTTAAACGCCGCATCAATCGTTCCGCCGACTTACGGAGAACGCACGCTTGTGACCCAGTCCTTCGACTTGCGCAGCTACACGCCCAGAGAAAAAACACCAACATCTGAGCTCCGTGTTTTTGTCGAGGGTGATGGGTTTGCCTGGGAACGGCGAGACAGACCCTCGTCAGATCCAACCCCTATCACCCAAACTGCCTTGTCGCTGGTTGCGACCAGCACACAGCCCAACGTTGTCTACCTAGCGCGACCATGTCAATTTGTCGGTGCGGAAAGCCGCAACTGTGACGAAAAACTATGGACGAATGAGCGCTACAGCGAAGCGGTCGTCGCGTCACTCGATGAAGCCCTTGACGATCTGAAGACAGAATATGGGTCTGATCGCATCATCCTGATCGGGTATTCGGGTGGCGGAACAATTGCCGCCTTGCTGGCCGCCAGACGGCCGGACGTTTCCGGCATGGTGACTCTGGCCGCACCCCTGGACATCGCCGCTTTTACGGACTTTCATCACGTCACACCGATGACGGGGTCACTAAATCCGATTGATGTTGCCCATGCTCTATCGGATATTCCACAAATACACATCGTCGGCGATCAAGACAAAATCGTCCCACCGGTGTTGGTGCAAGAATTCATGCAGTCACTACCGGCCAGCCGATGTACGCAATTAATCACCGTGCCAGCGGATCATTGGTCCGGGTGGACAGATATCGACCCTAATCCCGCGGACCTCACGCCAACCTGCGAAGCGAACAAACGTTGACTGGATCAGACGAAAACCAAAGCACATTCAAACCCGAGTTACTCTTCTCCGTCCCGATCTGGTTGCGACAAGTCGTTGACCACAAACGGATTAACGCAGAACTGAGGAAACACGTTGCGGCATTGGAAAAACGTGAGCCGTCGGTCAAGCGATCCAATGTGGGAGGATGGCATAGCGCCGCCAATCTGCATCTGAACGAAGATTTCGCCGAAATCAGGCGCATTATTGGAACCGCGTGTGCTCAATGTGCTGAATCGATGGGGTTTGATTTCAGCTCACACCATCTGAAATTCTCTGAAATGTGGGCCAATCGCAATGGACCAGGCGACTATAACCGCGCACATATTCACCCGAATTCGTTTTTGTCCGGCGCCTACTACGTTCAGTTGCCGCCTAACGCAGGCGATATAGAGTTTTATGATCCCGTCCGGGAACGCTCGATGCAGGTTCTTCCAACCAAAGACAAAACCTTGCTCAACAGCCAAAGTGTTGAATATGAGTGCGAAGAAGGCAGTCTCGTAATATTTCCTGCTTGGCTTCAGCACGCTGTTGGAGCAAACAATAGCAGCTCAGACAGAATCTCGATAAGCTTCAACATGTTTATGGAACCAACATCTGCGGAAAACTCCTAGCTTTCAGATATGTCGAAAAACATCAACATAGCGCTGATTGACGACCACCGGATGTTTCTTGATGGCCTAAGGGAAGTGATCAACTCGCTGAGCCCCGACTATGTTTGCGAGAGTTATGCGTCTCCACGAGAGACAATCGCGGAAATCGAAAATGGTCGCACCTTTGATCTCATCGTTTCAGATTTTGTTATGGAAGAGATGAATGGGATTGCCCTCATCCTTGCGTTGAACGCACGCGAGTGCCGTGTGCCCGTTCTCATCGTCTCCGGCATAGACACGTTGCCGCCAGTTGAAAAAGTTCTGCAAAACGGCGCCATGGGTTTTGTGCCTAAGTCTGCGCCAAAAGAAGTTCTCGCCCGGGGCATCACCGCGGCGCTGAAGGGAGAAGTGTTTTTGCCGCCGGAATTGTGGGCAGTGATGGAGGCAGGGTCCACATCACCCAACGCAGTCCGGGGCGAACCCCGCTCTCAAGCGGAACCACTGATTGGACCCCGTCAAATGGAAGTGCTCAAGCTGGTCGCTGAGGGATACTCGAACAAGCGTATCTCAGATGTGCTGGCAATCAGTGAGAACACAGTCAAGACTCACGTTAAACAAATATTCCGACAACTGAATGTCACACGCCGAACAGCGTGCGTGAGTAAAGCGCAAACGCTTGGATTGCTTGATTAGACGAAGACCTGATCAGACTGAATCGTCAGAAATGTCGCTCTTTTTCGCTGCAATCTCCGACAAGATGCGTTGAATTGTTGAAGGCTCAACAGGCTTGTGAACCAGTTTCACGGCGGGTAACGAAAAGTCTTCAGGCGTCGCCGCGATGTCTCCGGTCATGAGGATAACCGGAACGTCCTCATTGAGTTCGTCACGGACGCGTTCCACCACATCCATCCCCGTTTCCGCACCGCGCAAACGACGATCAATCAGCAGAACATCCGGCGTGGCCCGATCGTGATTTAGGAGGCCGATGGCATCCTCGCCACTGCCGGCGGACAGCACCTGACAGCCCCAGCTTGAAAGGAGCGTTGTCATTCCAGACCGGATTGCATCCTCATCGTCTACAATGAGGATACAAAGGTCACTCACGACCTGCGGCCGCTCCCGATGCTGATCGTCGCGTCCCAACTCTCCCGACTGCGCCGCTTTGGCGACTGGTACACAAAGTCGAAATTCCGTTCCCTGGCCGGCGGCGGACGATAGCGTCAGCTCTATATCCAGAAGGTCGGCCAACCGACGGACAATTGATAATCCGAGCCCCAACCCCTTCTCTCGGTTCCGCTCTCTGTTCCCAAGCTGTACATATTCATCAAACACCTGAACTTGCTTATTCAGCGGAATGCCACACCCCGTATCCGAAATGCGCACTTCAATCATGTCGGGTGAAGCATTGACGGCAACGTCAACACGTCCACCCGCATCCGTGAACTTGATCGCATTGGATAGAAGATTTCGAACAATGCGTGCAAACAGGATGGGGTCTGTCTGAGCAACCGCCGTGCCGCAGTCTACGTTCAAATCGACACCTTTTTCGGCCGCAACTGCGGTAAATTCACTTGCAACACGGCTGGTGAAGGAGCCGAGATCGATCGTCCTTTGATCAGCGACAA
Organism: Parvibaculaceae bacterium; assembly: GCA_965267265.1. GTDB lineage: Bacteria > Pseudomonadota > Alphaproteobacteria > Parvibaculales > Parvibaculaceae > Mf105b01. Next base: position 2,693,651 of record OZ253944.1, on the reverse strand, counting down.
TCGCGCCGGCGTCCAGGCGCGACACATCAACCAATCCGTCAAGCAAGTTTCCAAGACCGCGCCAACTGTCTTCAATCTTGGCCAACAAATCCAAATGATCGGGCTCCGTTAGTTTGTCTCTCAATGCTGCCAAAAAGAAGCCTTGGGCGTGAAGCGGCTGTGCCAAATCATGACTGGTTGCAGCGAGAAACCGCGTTTTGTCGTCGCTCACCTTTTGAAGCTCGTCACGCTGCACACGCAGCTGCTCCGCAAGCGCTTTGTTCTGCCGCACAGCTATTGCGTCGCGTGTGGCGAGTTCAACCCTGGCACTAGAAGACATAAAAAACGCATATCCCAAGAGGACCCCTGCGCCCGTTGCTGATATAGGCCAAGGCGCTGAGAGCAGCATAAAAAGCCCATAGGGAAGCATCACGAAGGTCGCGAGACCGACATAGGAGCGACGATAGGCTGACTGTGGAGAAACGCCCCCCAGAGTGATACCGAGCACCATCATACTCGTCGTAAAAACACTAAGAACATCATCAACATTTGTGAGGAAGATACCGCCGAGCCCCCAGGTAATCCCTGTAACGCTCGAAATAAGCGTGTGCCACCAAAGATAATCGCGCGCATTGCCAAGCGTGATGCCCGTAGCCCGGAACGCCGCGGGCTGCACAAGGGTTATGGCGATCATGAACACCGAGGCGCCGAACCACATCACAACACTGGAGACCGGCGCTGTGAAAGTCAGCATCGCACAATATACCAGGATGATCACAAAAACCGACACGGCTGACGAACGCGCGCGGTCATAGAGCATCTGAGCTTGTTGAAGCTGCAGCGTCTCTCTGTCGAGCCATATCAAGTCGGTTTGAGCATCCGCCGCCAAAGTGCCTCTCTTCCTCAACCCATTATGCATGAAGTGCCGCCGCAACATGACGACTCCAGTTGGCAAGGTCAAACTGATCGGGCGATAGGAGCTCAGAAGCAAATGGCAGAGGTACGAAATCTGGCGGCTCCGCGCGCCCCACATGCGGGCGCGAGATATCAGTCGGATAACGCAAAGGGCGCAGGACCTAACAATGGGAGACAGCCAAACGCTCTACCCCGTAAGTCATTGATTTAGTTTATCTTATCAAACCCGCACGTGGCTGCCGCACGCCGCAGCACTTAACAGACTTACCTTTCTCGGATTGCTTCATCGCGATAGCGCAATAAGGGTGTGAGCAGATACTCAATAACGCGCCGTTTGCCGGTTTTCACTTCGACTGTGACGGACATGCCAGGAGTGAGCGCCCTGTCTTCGCCGGCCGCGTGCATCACCGCCCGATCCATTGACACGCGAACAGGAAACACCAAACCCGTCCCCTCTTCTTGAATCGCATCATTAGAGACGTCCAGTACAGTGCCGTTGATCGTGCCAAACTTGGTAAAGGGAAATGCGTCAACCTTGATTTCTGCATTCTGCTCAACAAGCACAAATCCTTTGTCCTTATTGAGAAGCATAGCTTCCACCTCAAGACCTGCGTCCTCAGGTACCACGATCATAATCTGCTGATCGGTAGTGACCACCTCACCAACAGTGTGAACCGCAAGCTGACGCACAATCCCTGAAACAGGCGCATGAAGCCTGTTCCGCGCCTCCCGTCGGGACGCCTTAATGAGCTCCTGGGTAAGGCCAGAGACACGCAATTCTGCATCTGCAAGGTCTGTCACAGCCTGGCTAAGGAACGCAGCAACGATTTCTTGCTCGCGCAGATGCGTAGCGGAGATTGCCGCCTCCGTCTCTGCCATTTGCCCTTGTTCAGTGCGAAGGTTGGCGCGCTCCTCATACAGAAGCTGAGCAACCTGCAGATAATTAGTGCGCGTCCCCGTTTCGCGATCGAGCAGGGTCTTATACATATTGACCCGCTCTCCGATTACGCCGACCAGTTTTTCGCGCTCTTCCACACTTGATGTGATCCGCGCCAGCGCCGCCACCTGCTGCTCCCGTTCGCCTGCGAGACTATCCAATGCCGCTCGATGGGCAGCAACGCTACGCAACAAAACTTCCGACTGCATGGCTAGAAGCTCAGCGTCAACGGGGATATCGGTCTCTATGGCGACCTCGCGTGCGTCCAGCCCCTCCCGGCCCGCGCGGATCGTCTCACGAAGGCGCGCCGCTTCCAACTCAGCAGCCATCAAATCGCGTGCCAGCCGTTCCCGATCAGCTGTGCTGTCCGTCGGATCAAGCTCAAGCATCAGTTGGCCCGCCTCAACCCGCTGTCCATTGCGCACATGGATAGCGCGAACAGAACCGGTCTCTAAGGGCTCAATTACCTTCACCTTGCCAGTGGGGATCACACGTCCGACAAGCGTGGCGTTGATGTCAATCTTGCCAATGATGGACCAGGCGATCCCAATGACGAAAAGACCGATAAGCAAACCGGCAAGAATACGCCCGGCGGGAGAAGCAGGCGTATCCGTGATCTCGATCGCGGCGGGAAGAAACTCCCGCTCCGGCTGCGTGCGCGCGGGAGGTTTTGGGTTGCGTACCTCGTCCTCCCACGTCAGTCGTGCAATCTCCCAATAGCGCTTCAGCTCTTCCCAAAAAGCTCTCATTGCCTACTCCGCTGGTTGCTCCAGGGCGCCGGACTGATGCCGATAAAGACTGGCATATCGCCCTCCTTGCTTAAGCAATTCCTCGTGGGTTCCACTTTCGGTAATACGACCTTCTTCGACAGTGATGATCCTGTCGGCATTCCGCACCGCCGCCAAACGGTGCGCGATGATCATGACCGTGCGCCCCTGCGAAATTGCTTCCATGTTCTTCTGGATCAAATATTCAGACTCATAGTCGAGGGCACTGGTCGCTTCGTCGAAGATGAGAATCTTCGGATTGGTAACAAGAGCCCGAGCAATAGCTATTCTCTGTCGCTGTCCGCCCGACAGATTCCCGCCACGTTCTTCAAGGATCGTGTCGTAGCCGTTGGCCAGCTCCAGGATAAAATCATGTGCGCCTGAGAGCTTCGCTGCAGCAACCACCCGCTCCATCGACATGGCGGGATTTGCCAGCGCAATGTTTTCGCGTACCGTTCGGTTGAAGAGCATGTTTTCCTGTAGCACGACACCGATTTGCCGGCGCAACCAGCTTGGATCGATCATCGCGATATCAACGCCATCGACCAATACCCGTCCACTTTCTGGCACATACAATCGCTGAGCAAGTTTGGTGAGTGTGCTTTTGCCCGACCCCGACGGCCCGACGATGCCCAGTACCTCACCAGGCTTTATGTCCAAAGAGACATTCTTGAGCACTTCCGGCCCGCCCGGTCGGTATCGGAAGGTGACATGATCTAAGGAAATACGGCCGTTGAGTGCGGGAAGATTAGAGCGCGCAGCACCACCCGTAACTTCCGTCGGCTGGTTTAGAATATCTCCCAAACGGTCCACCGAAATTCGCGCCTGCTGAAAGTCTTGCCACAACTGCGCCAGCCGCAAAATGGGTCCGCTGACCCGTCCCGCTAGCATATTGAAAGCAACCAACTGTCCGACAGTAAGGCCGCCCTCGATCACCAAACGCGCGCCGATCCAAAGCGTCAACGCGATCACGATCTTATTGATAAATTGGGCGACCTGACCCGCAATGTTTCCAAGATTGGCTGCCTTGAAGCTGGCGGTCACATAGCCTGCAAGCTGGTCCTCCCAACGTCGCTGCATTTGCGGTTCGACGGCCATTGCTTTCAGTGTTTGCACGCCAACGACCGACTCAACAAGAAAAGTCTGGTTTTCAGCACCTCGTTGGAAGCGTTCTTCCACACGCGCGCGCAACATAGGCGTCACGAGGATCGACAAGATCACATAGAAGGGAATAGACCCAAGCACAACGAGCGTGAGTATTGGACTGTAGAGCCACATGACCACGAAGAATACGATGGTGAAGAAAATGTCGATAACCAGCGTCAGTGCCGAGCCCGTCAAGAACGATCGGATCGTCTCGAGTTCTCTTACACGTGCGACGGTTTGGCCGGTCTGTCGTGCTTCGAAATAACTGACCGGTAGTGCCAGCAGATGCTTGAACAAACTGGCCCCGAGGACAACATCAACTCGGCTTGTTGTATGACTAAATGTGTAGGTTCTGAGCGCCCCGAGCACCACCTCAAAAATCGAAATTGCGATGAGCCCAAAAACCAAAACATCCAGCGTTGTCAGACCTCTGTGTACAAGGACTCTATCGATCACCAGTTGAAAAAAGAGCGGCGTTACAAGCGCAAATATCTGGAGGAAAAAGGAGGCAATGAGTACCTCGCCGAAGAGCTTGCGGTACTTGACGATCGCCGGAACGAACCAGCTGACGTCAAACTTGCGCTGATCGCCCGCGAGCCCCGCTCGCGTGGTAACCAGGATAAGGTCGCCGGTCCAGAGCGCTTCGAAATCCGAGCGGGTGAGTTCCTGCGGGGCCTGCTCTGCAGGTTCCTGAACGAGCACTTTGTCTTCAGCAGCCCGCGCGAGAACAAGAAAAGATCCGTCTTTCTTAATCGCAATTGCCGGGAGCGACACGCGGGCGAGCCGGTCAAACGACGACGCGGACCTGCGTGCTCGAAACCCAATATGCTTGGCCACCCGCAGCAGGTCGTCAGCGCTCTGAACACCATCGGTCAGCCCAAGCTCATGCGCCGTTTGCGACGGCTCAAAAGGTAACCGATAGTATTGCGTCAGAAGCGCAATACTGCCCAATCCGCTATCCACTCGCCCTCACCCCAGGTTCGTTTTATCGCTGCTATGTTTGTCCAGCAGTCGTGTCGCTCACTCTATAATGACTCAATTTCATACAAAAATCAGAAGTTCTATTTCGGAAATCGCGAAAGTCTGCCTGCCTTGCTGCCAAGGCGAGCCACCACCCCGGAACTCCCGTATCAGAGCGGCTTAAAATGACTGCCTCCGCCGGTGGACTTGAAACCGAAGCGGTTCAATAAACGGCTAACGCGGGCGTCCTCCTCACGGCCCATGGTTACGTGGATCGCGAGTTCATATGCTTTGCGATTGTTCGCCCATTTCTCAAAAGCCTTAAGGAGTAGGGAAGCCACGCGTATGTTGCGAGCTTCCGGCTTGATGTAAAAAATCAGGGCTGAAGCCGAGATGACATCCACAAAAGTCAGTTTGCCTGCCACCGCACTCAAGAGGCCAAGAACCTCCGTCGATCCATCGGACATCACCTGCTCCGCCAGGATAATGCCATTTGTTTTCGTCGCATTAATATCGTGATCAATCTGTCGGCGCAGACCGGCTTCATCGAGCGGCAAATGCCCATATTGGCTTTCACCATGAGCCGTCGCGCAAAGTTTGAAGATCTCTTCAAAATCCCTTTCGCCTTTGGCCAGCCGGACGCGCACCTGACCGCGACCAATTGATCGATTGGTTGTTACATCACCCGCCACGAACGACCCCCGACGTAACTGGAAAGTTCGTGACCATGGGCGATCAGGCTACCCAAGCGGCGATTGCAGGCACCTGTTGATCGTCGTCGGTTGCGCCGATCTGCGCGTCCCCACCCGCTTTCGGGTCAAAGGCTGCCATCGCTGAGACCAGCCCGGCAATATTCTGCTCTCCAGTCGGCTGCGCGCCTGCCTCGGCATCAGACGATACAACCAGGGAGGATTGGAAATGGCCGTCCAGCACTTCCTCCAAGGACGCATTGAGCTGGATGACGTCAGCACCCGCGATCAAACCACTGTCGTCAGTCACATGGGCAAGCCCTGCAGCAGCCTCTCCCAATCCCTGCCCTGTTCCAAAGCCTGTATCGGAGAAGTTGCCCGTGGTGCCGTCAACGCTTGTGTACTGCCCGATCCCGAAGGAGACATTGTCGCCCACCACCCGGACAGTTTCATCGGACACGAGAGCAATGGACGCAATTCCCGCCGCGCTCAGCGACCGAAGCTCGCCGGCATCAGAGACACCGTTCTGATTGACATCCTGCCAGATATTAAACGACCCGTACTCGGCATCAGAAGCGTCAAGCACACCGTCGCCATTGGTATCGAAGGCTTGCAGGCCCTCCAGATCGGTCCGCGCGCCTTCTTTATAGCCAACAAACGAGACTTCATCCCACTCAGTAATGACACCATCATCGTTCTTGTCATAAGCAAGAAGAGCGTCATCGCTATCGACCCATCCGGTATCCTCAGCTTCGCCGTCGCCATTCAGATCGAAGAAGATGTCACTCTCGTCCGCATTGACGAGCTCAACGCCGTCGCCATCCAGATCAAACGCGATCGGTTTGGACAACGGCGGGGCTGGAGTATAGTTGATCGTCACTGTGGCCGTATCAGTGTGACCATGACCGTCACTCACTGTGTAATCGAAAGAAACTGTTTGCGCGATAGTTGCATCAGTCAGTGTCGCGATCACCCTGTCAGGATAAACGAGCGGCGAGGTACTGGCGGCCGCAAAATTTACGCCAGATATGCCAACGAAATTGGAATAGGACACAATTGACAGAGCATCACCATCAGGGTCCGTGTCATTAGACATGAGCTCAGCGTAGGTAATATATGGGTAAACCGTTACATAAGTGGCAGCAAATGTGATCGTGTTATCACCTGCCGTCGGGGCGTAGTTGAGATCAATAATGTTGGCTGCGATGTTTGCGTTTGCGGTACCCCCCTGCCCATCAGAAACCGTGTAACCGATAGTGTAATTGCCAGGCTGGCCATTCACCGATGTGTAGGTCAGTGTTGATCCGGAAATAGACACAGACCCTACAGCGGGGTTGTTACTGACGGAATAGCTGAGCGCATCCCCATCAATGTCTGAAACAAGTGTCGCTAGGTTGATAGAGAAGCTTTGGCCTTCGTTGACCGTCCTGCTTGAATTGCTGGCCGTCGGCGCGAAGTTGATGTCGTTGATCGTCGCGGTGACGATGCCGTTGGCCGTGCCGCCCTGGCCGTCGGACACAGTGTATCCAATATTATGGTTGCCCGAAGTTCCAATGGTGGAGTTAAAGGTCAGGGTCGAACCGGAGATCGACGCCGACCCAACCGCCGGACCGCTATTAATCGAGTACGTGAGGGCGTCGCCGTCCAGATCGTTTGTCAGCGTAGAAAGGTCAAGCGTGAAGCCCTGCCCTTCATTGACCGTGGCACCGAAATTACCAGCAGTCGGCGCGAAATTGATATTGTTGACGGTGAGATCAATCGTGCCGTTCGCCACCTCACCATTGCCATCATCAACCTGATAGCCAATGCTCGCGGGACCGAAGCCACCGATGACGGATGTATAGGTCAACACACTGCCCACAAGCGACGTTGTGCCTGTGCCAGGAAAGGTTGGCAGACTGTAGGTCAGCGCATCGCCATCTGGGTCTGCGGCTAGTGTTGCAAGATCCAGCGTATAGACCTGCCCCTCATCTACGGAGCCGGTGGCATTCGCGGCAGTTGGCGCGTCATTGACATTTGCGATCGTGAGATCAAATGCGGCGGTCGCAGCTTCACCGAAACTGTCCGTTGCTGTGACCGCAAGCGAGTAGACGCCTGCAGACGTATTTGTCGGTGTGCCGGAAAAGGCGCCTGTCGAAGCGTCAAACGAGAGCCACGCTGGCAGCGCTGAGCCATCCGACAAAGTCGCACTCAGCGTCAGCACTTCACCCGCATCGGCGTCCGTAAACGTAGCAGCTGGGACGGTGAAGGCGAATGCCGTCTCTTCCGAGCCTGACTGGTCCGCGATCATGCCCGCAACGGGTGCAACATTCGTCCGCGTCACGTCCAGATCAAAGACGGTTTCAGCCGTGGCACCCGACCCATCTGTCGCAATCACTTTGACTGCTAGGAGATCCATATCAGATGTTGTGGCCGTGCCCGACAGAACGCCCGTGGCCGCGTCGATGCTGATCCAGGAGGGCAAGGCACTGCCGTCGGCGAGCGTCGCCGCATAACTCAGCGAGTCAGCTGCGTCAATGTCGACGAAATTGCCGCTGACATCCAGAGAGAATGGAACATCCCTGAGTGCCATCTGATTGCCGACGGCTGCCACGAGGATGGGTGCATTGTTGAGTGCGTTGAGCGCAACTGTGCGGTCGGCGAAGGTCAGCGTTTCAATATCGACAAGAGAGCTCGTTTCACCCAAACCAGCGACCGTGCCTGTCGTGCCCGACAGGGAAACCGAGTAGTCAGTGAAATTGCCATTGAAGATTGCGGTATCCGTCCCAAGCCCACCATTCAGTGTGTTGGAGCCCGCGCCACCCTGAAGAACATCATCACCGGCCTCGCCCCAGAGTGTATTGGAACCCGCATCCCCCACCAGGGTATCCGCATAGGCGGACCCAGTGAGGTTTTCGATGTTTGTGAGCGTGTCTCCCGCAGCTTCACCCGCCGTGCCAGTTCCGGTGCCAAGGTTTACCGCGACGCCTGACGAAGCCTGCTGATAGGAGGCAATATCAACGCCGTCACCACCATCAAGCGTGTCGGCACCGCCCCCTCCGAATAGGATATCGTTTCCGCTTCCTCCCAACAGGACATCACTGCCGCCCCAGGCGAACAGGTCATCATCCCCTGCACCACCCTGCAACGTATTGGTACCTTCTGTGCCATAGAGCCAGTCTTTATGAGCGCTACCGATAAGGTTCTCGATGCTTACGAGCGCATCTCCCTCAGCATCGCCAAACTGGGTTGCACCGGATGTCAAATTGACTGAGACGCCTAAGGCAGAGCTTTCATACGAGGCCGTATCGATACCATCTCCGCCATCTAGTATGTCAGCACCGGTACCGCCAATCAGAGCATCATCGCCAGCTTCCCCAAAAAGATTATCGTTCCCGTCACCTCCGCGAAGCGTATCGATCTCACCGCCACCATAGAGGGTGTCGACGCCGGAGCCGCCGTCCAACGTGTCATCGCCCAAACCACCATAAAATAAGTTGTTGGTCGAACTTCCGCTGAGTGTGTCGTTGTAGTTGGAGCCGACGATATACTCTATGTTCGTCAGCACATCGCCAGCCGCATAGCCACTGGATGCCGTGCCGGCACCCAGGTCAATGTGTACCGCACTCGTGGATGAGCCATAGCGCACCATGTCTGCGCCCGCCCCACCGTCAATAACATTGGCTGCCGCGTCGGCATAAAATGCGTCATTGTGGGCCGACCCAATGACATTCTCGATACTTGCAAGAGTATCACCTTCTGCATCGCCACCCGTTGCCGTACCTGCAATCAGGTCAACCGTTACACCAGCCACGGACCCCGCATAGCTCGCGGTGTCGACGCCATCGCCACCGTCAAGCGTGTCAGCCCCGGCGCCACCTTCCAGGGTGTCGTCTCCGCCGTAGCCGGAGAGCGTATTGGCTGAGGCATCGCCCGTCAGGCCATCATTGAAGTTAGAACCAAATACATCCTCTATGGAAACAAGTGTGTCGCCTTCAGCCGTACCACCTGTGTGGATGCCCGTCGCAAGGTTTACAGACACCGCGGCATTGGAGGTGTTGTAATTGGCCTCATCTTGGCCCGTCTCGCCATCCAGGAGATCTGCGCCCACGCTCGATACCAGAACATCGTCCCCGGCGCCGCCATAGGCCCACTGCCCACCTGAACCTAGCCAGGCCGTGTCGTTGTGCGCAGACCCGATGACCCTTTCAATACTGGTGTAGGTGTCCCCAGCCGCATCCCCAGCATTCCCGACACCGGCTGCAATATTGACCTGAACGCCAGCCGTCGAACTGCCGTAGTTGACCGTGTCAACACCAGCACCTCCATCGAGCGTATCCGCACCTGCGCCACCAACAAGGATGTCGTCGCCTGCTTCGCCATAGAGGCCATCATTGCCAATGCCGCCCCAGATCGTATTTGCAATGCCATCACCGGTAAGAACATCATTGTGGTCAGTCCCGACAATACTCTCGATACTAACGAATGTATCACCGACAGAGTCGCCACCAACGGTCGCACCTGTCATCAGGTTCACCGACACACCCACTCCGGAACCGGCGTAAGAAACAATATCCACGCCTGTCCCACCATCAAAATGGTCGGCACCAGCTCCGCCGATCAGCGTATCGTTGCCTCCATAACCGGCAAGCAGATTAGTCCCTGCATCCCCTGTTAAAACATCGTCATAGGCTGACCCTGCAATCTGCTCGATACCCGTCAGCACGTCGCCTTCAGCATCACCCCCGACACCGGTACCTGTCACTAGATTGACCGTTACACCGCTTTGCGAACTGTCATAGCGGGCTATATCAATGCCATCGCCACCATCCAGCGTATCCGCTCCAGCACCACCTTCGAGCGTGTCGTGGCCGCCGGCGCCGATAAGATGATCATCGCCGTCCTGACCGTAGAGCACATCGTGATCACCGCCACCATCAAGCGTGTCCGCACCCGCACCACCGGTCAGCATATCGTTGCCACCAAAGCCCGTGAGCGTGTTGGCAGCACTGTCACCTGTCAGCGTGTCGTCGAAGTTGGAACCAAACACATCCTCGATGGAGACAAGTGTATCGCCCTCAGCCGTCCCCCCTGTATGAACACCGGTCGCAAGGTTCACCGTCACCGCAGCATTGGAAGAGTTATAGTTGGCCTCATCCTGACCAGCCTCACCATCCAGGTGATCCGCACTCGCACTCGACACCAGGACATCATCGCCCTCACCGCCATAGGCCCACTGCCCGCCTGAGCCCAACCACACTGTGTCGTTGTACGCAGACCCAATGACCCTCTCAATACTGCTGTACGTGTCCCCAGCCGCATCCCCAGCATTCCCGACACCGGCTGCAATATTGACCTGAACGCCAGCCGTCGACGTGATGTATTGAACGGTGTCAATCCCATCTCCCCCATCCATCGCGTCTGCGCCAGCATTGCCAACCAGCGTGTCGTCCCCCAGGCCACCAACAAGCGTGTCATTGCCTAACCCACCGTAGAGGAGATTGTTCAACCCATCGCCGGTGAGGGTGTCGTTAAACGCTGAGCCAAACAGGTACTCAATTCCAACCAGCGTATCCCCAGCCGCATCGCCGCCAGAGTGAACACCCGTCGCCAGGTTCACCGTCACCCCTGATGCAGATCCATCATAGCGAGCAATATCAATCCCGGTTCCACCATCCAGGTGATCCGCACCTGCACCACCGTTCAGTGTATCGTTGCCATCTCGGCCATAGAGTCCATTGGCAAGCGTATCGCCTGCCAATGCGTCACCGAAGGCCGATCCATAAAGCCGTTCGATGGAAATCAACACGTCTCCCGCAGCATCGCCACCCGATGTTGCACCTGTCGCCAGGTTCACACTCACCGCGGACGACGATCCATGGTAACTCGCCGTATCATTACCACTGCCGCCATCAAGCGTATCCGCTCCAGCACCACCCTCAAGCAGGTCGTTGCTGGCAAGTCCTGACAGAAGGTTGCTGCCAGCATCACCCGTCAGAGTGTCACCGTGGGCCGAACCTTGAAGGTTCTCAATTGACACCAGGGTATCGCCTTCAGCCGTCCCCCCTGTATGAACACCGGTCGCAAGGTTCACCGTCACACCAACGCCCGAACCGTGGAAGCTCGCCATGTCAGTGCCGGCGCCACCATCGATATAGTCCGCCCCGCCTTGACCAACGAGAAAATCGTTGCCGTCCTGGCCGTAAAGAGTGTCGTTGCCATTGTTGGCATGAATAGTATCGTCGCCACCATTGCCCCAGAGCGTGTTAACACCATGGTTGCCGGATATCGTATCGGCATGGATCGAGCCATAGACATTCTCGATGCTGGTGAGAATATCGCCTTCTGCATCACCGCCAGATTGGGCCGTCGTCAGGAACAGGTTGATCGTTACGCCAGCCGCTGATTGCGAGTACTGCGCTCGGTCAATCCCATCACCGCCATGAATGGTGTCTCCACCAGTCCCGCCGAGCAGAACGTCATTGCCAGCACCGCCATAGAGACCGTCGATGCCCCCTAGCCCATACAGAGTGTTACCAAGCGCATCGCCCGTCAGCACGTCATTGTGGTTCGATCCAATCAGGTGTTCAATATTGTCCAGGACATCGCCGGTCGCGTCGCCGCCGGTCGCTGTATCGGCGCCAAGGTTCACATTAACGCCGGCCGCAGAGTTATCGTAGCGCGCGAAGTCACCGCCCTCGCCGCCATCAAGATAGTCAGCTCCTGCATATCCCCAAAGATGGTCGTGACCAGCACCACCACGAAGCTGATTGCCACCGGCATCCCCGTACAGCAGATCGTTATGCGCCGAACCTCTAAGAGCCTCGATACTCGTGAAGGTGTCGCCGACGGCGTCACCATCTGACCCCGTACCAGATGTCAGGTTTACAATGACACGAGAGGATGACCCTTCGTAACTCGCTGTATCGTATCCATCGCCGCCGTTTAGATTGTCAGCACCCGCACCGCCCTCAAGCGTGTCATTGCCTCCCCAGGCGGTAAATATGTCGTCGCCTTCACCACCACGAAAGGTGTTTGCGGTGTTATCGCCGGTGAAAGCATCGGCCCAATTTGTTCCAATGAGTTCCTCAACTCCTTCAAGGCTGGGAGTCAAAATCGATCCAGGCGGCAGCGAGAGATTAACAAACAGTCCTGCGCCGTTCGACGCAGCGGGTGTGTCGCTATAGTCGACGATATCCCAGCCAGTACCGCCGATCACATAGGCAGATCTGCTGCCCACTTTGATCGTATCGTTGCCCGCACCTGCATCGACCCAGTCTTCGCCCGCGCCAGTGTCTATGTAGTTATCCGCGGATGACCCATAAATCACATCAGCATGCTTAGTGCCGATGATATTCTCAATGTTCGAGAGCTGATCTCCCCAAGCGTCACCCGCCGTTCCGACCGCGCCCGCTAGACTTGCATTGATCGCAAAGAAGGAACCTGAATAGTCCATTGTGTCGACGCCAGCGCCGCCGTCGAGAATGTCGGCACCCGCGCTGCCTTTCAGTGTGTCATTGCCATCACCAGCGAGCATCCGCTCGTAGATGCCGAGGCCCTCAAGGCTATCATCACCACTGGTGCCAGATACCGTACCCCGCACAGCAACACGGAACGGGACGCTCGCTTGCGACGTTCCGTCAGAGGCAACAGCCAGCAGATCAAGAACGTCTGGATCGGTGGCTCCCGGCGTCCCGGACAGAGTCCGCGTGGCCGCATTGAAACTCAACCAGGTTGGCAATGCCCGCCCGTCCGCCATGACCAGCGAGTAAGTGAGCGTGTCGGCGACGTCAACATCATGGAAGAGGCCCGCCGGCAGCGTGTAGGAGAAGGCTGTGCCTGGATCGATCACATGGCCTTGGGCAGAACCTGTCGCAAACGGATCATTATTCGTGCCGTCAAGCTTGATGATGCGGCCATCAAAATAAGCTTCTTCGACACCCGTGAGTGTGTCCGTACCATCGTTCCCGTCAGCACCATTAATATCCGTGACAATCCAATTGCCGCCGGATTGTGTGATTGTGTAATATTGCGCACCACTATGGTAGATGGCCCGGTCGTGGCCTGTGCCACCGATAAGCGTGTCGTTTCCGGCGCCGCCCTCTAGGTAATCATTGTCCGCACCGCCATCGAGGGTGTCAGCTCCCTCGTCGCCGCGAAGACCGTCTCTTCCCGCACCACCGGTCAGTTGATCATTGCCAGCAAGGCCTGCAAACACGTCGCTTCCGGCGGTACCAACAAATACGTCATTGCCGACGGAGCCAACAGTCTGTGCGAAGTTATTGGTGAGGACCACAACACCCGACGTGCCCGCGACGTAGAAATCATCACGTCCATCGCCATTCTTGTCGGCCAGATGAACCTCGAAGGCCGCGCCGCCGGTGAACATGTCCTGCACAGACGTAGGCGTGCTGACATTAAACGCGGGATCAGTCGTCAGTGTGCCGCTCGCATTGCCGAAGGCGACCGATATCGTGGATTGGTTGACCTGAACGAGGTCTTCATACCCGTCGCCGTCAATATCACCGGTAGCGTATTTCGTGACACCTGATGCATCATAAGTGATACCCGCAGACGTCTGGGTCAGCGTGCCAATAGCTGTGGGCTGAGCGAGGGCAACATAAGTGGCGCTCGCTGCGATGACGACCAGATCATCCCGACCGTCGGCATTGATGTCCGCAAGTTGCCACGTAAACGGAACGGCAGACGTTAAGCCAGTGCTGCTGACATCAATGTTCTGAGTAGCAATGGTGGCCGTGCCGTTATTTGCGAAACTCACGGTCTCGACATGAATATTAGTGCTCTGTGTCCACCGAGCGCGGACGAATTGTTCTCTTCCGTTGCCATTGATGTCCCCGCTGCGGAACGTACCTCCATTTGCCAGATCTATCCATGGTATGTTTGCGTTTACTTGAGTCGCCGCTACATTAGGTGCAACCACATCGCCTGAAATGGCGAAACGCACATAAGGCTGGCTTGTCCCTGAGGATCGCCAACTTACAATCTCTGCACGACCGTCACCATCAATGTCAGCTGTCTCAGACTCAACCCCTACAGCAGTGCCAACTGCATGGAAGATACCGCTACTGGGGATGGGCACACCCTTGCTGTCGACCTGAGCGTAAGTGAATGCATCCCCAGAGCCGTAGGCTACAAAGGCTTGGGTTCCATTAACACCTGCGACATCTAGTGTGCCGTCATTGTTGAAGTCGGTCAGGCCGGCAATTTCCGTTACATTTGTCGCCAGGTGCGGCGTGAAGGTGCCGCCATCGGCAAAGAGCTCCGCATCATTCCCGATTGACGAGATCACGGATGCCGCACCAGCCGCGCCGAGACCTGTCAGGTCAATGGTGAGTCCGAGCGCATCAAACTGGAGATTCTCGATCGCCGTGAAAGCGTGGCCCATCCCGGTGACGGTAAGTTGGTCACTGGTCCCTTTGATCTTCAAAACCAGACTGTCGCCGATAGACGTAGCTTCGATATCGGTTGGCAAGATATCGTCGGCGAAGGAAATTGTGTCACTCCCCGCATCCGCTAAAACGGTTGTGGGAACAGGTCCTAGCTTTCCGGCGGCCGGTGGCCCGGCCACATAGGCCGAGTCAACAATCGTGTCAGACCCGTAGCCGCGTCCAAACCTATACACATCGTTTGCACCGCCACCGCGAAGGATATCATCTCCGGCACCCCCATCGAGATAGTCGCTACCTTGAGGGCCTGTGTCGACGACTGTGTAGAGCCCGTAGGGGTTTGCGTTAAACTGGCCGTCACCCTGCAGCGTGTCATTACCGTCGCCGCCATAAAGCGCGTCAGCCCCACCTCCCCCATGGAGGACATCATCACCTTCGTCGCCGCGCAAGGTGTCATTACCGCCTGCGCCATCGAGCGCGTCATCACCGGTCCCGCCATAGAAGACATCATTGCCCGACTGACCGATCATCTGGTCATTACCGCCTGCAGCGTCTACATGCTGGCCGATATCGTTAAAGGCGATACGGTCGTCAAACTCCGTTGCGCGCAGCATCTCGATGGAATGCAGCTTGATGTCATACTTGTTGGTGGCCGCAGCAAAACTGTTTTCGTCAACAGCGGCACCCTGCAACGCTTGATCCCAGACCGCGTAAATGTCGCTGCCCTGGAAGATCTGCACGTCCTGCCACTGAGAACCGGTAAAGAGACCCGCGGCGTAGAGCGGCTGAAAGTCTCCGCCTGCATCAATCCGGCTGAAGTCGGCCGTGTCGTAGCCGTCGCCACCATCGATCGAGACATTGCCGCTGAACGGCGTGATTATGTCGTCGCCGCCGCCGGCGAGGATCACCGCATTATCATGGCCAACAATAATCTCGTCGGCAAAGTTGGTCCCGATGACATGTTCGAAGTTCGAGATTATGTCGCCGGTGGCGTCGCTCGGCTGAAGCACGTTGAGCGAGCGGACGGTCTGGTTGACGAGATCAATATGAATACCGGCGGATGAATTAGCATAGGAGATGGCGTCCATGCCCTCGCCACCATCAAGCGTGTCAGCGCCAGCCCCACCTTCGATGACATTGCCGAAGCCGTCGCCCGTGATCGTGTCATTGTGAGCCGAGCCTATGACATATTCGATCGAGTCAAACGTGTCCCCCTCCGCATGCCCACCGGAGGCCTCGCCAGTCGCGAGATTGACCGTGACGCCCGCATTGGAATTCGTGTAGACCGCAAAGTCGACGCCGCTGCCGCCAAGCAGACGGTCCGCACCGCCAAGACCTTCCAGGAAGTCGTTCCCGTCAGAACCGAGCAGCATATTGTCGGCCGAGTTGCCGGTCAGAATGTCAGAATAAAGGGACCCCGAGATCGCCTCAAAGCCATCCAGCGTATCGCCTTGCGCGTCGCCATCCAGGCCGAAGCCGAGCGTGGCTCCTTCCTGCAGCGTGACGCGCACCCCAACGCTTGAGCCTGCATAGGTCGCGATGTCATACCCGTCACCTCCACGGAGCGTGTCCGCCCCGGCGCCGCCCTCAATCGTGTCGTCACCAGCACCGCCATAGAGACCATCATTGCCGCCATAACCCGCAAGCAGATTGTCGCCCGCGTCACCGGTCAGAACGTCATTGTGCTCGGACCCAAAGAGCCGTTCGATGGAGGTGAATGTATCACCCGCCGCGTCGCCACCGACGGTTGCGCCTGTTTCAAGATTGACTGACACGCCGACTGAGGAGTCCCGATAGCTCGCCGTATCAAGACCGACACCCCCATCAAGATGGTCGGCGCCGAGCCCACCATTTAGAAGGTCATTGCCCTCACCACCCTGCAGTGTGTCATTGCCCGCCTTGCCAATGATCTCATCATTATAAATCGTGCCCGCTAAGGTCTCGGCGACATCCGTCCCTTCGATGAGATTGTGAAGCGCGTCTGGATTTGTGAAACCTAAGGCGGCGGCTTGCCCAATTGTAATCAGCCAGCCGGTTGCAAAAGATGAGTCGGGCGACTCATCAATCAATCGATCAATAACACCTTTATTTTCAAGATATTTCCGATAGTCGACTGCAATCTGCAGCTGATCCATCAGCTGCTCAAATGTTTCCCAACCGCCATAATAAAGAACACGCCGGCCCCAAGCATCGCCACCGTCGAGGTGCCCATTTTGTGCCGCATAGACCGCTGCAAACTTGAACGCTTCGTTGAAGTCATTCTGATCAAATCCCGCCTGGTTCCAGGTGTTGGACGGGAAGCTCGAAGCCATGTCGGTATTGGCAACCGTATATCCCTTGCTTAATCCGTGATATCCGCCTGTCGAAATGTAGCCGATAGCGAACAGATGGTTGCCGCCATTAACGCCGGTAAACCGAGCGTCAGGTCCAAACCGGTCGAGCATCCCATTCAGGCCGGAGACCATCGCCTCCACAGCAGGCTGGATGGCGTTCCCTGCCATCCCGTCCACACCAGTGTAGGAACCCGCATCTACGGCGCGGCCATTGGCATCTATGTTCACTGCGCCGAGCGCCCTCGGGTAATCCTGATCCCCGAAGAGAGCATTCCCGATTAGGGCGCCGAATGTTTGGCCAACGAACTGACCAATAAACGTTCCAATGATAGGAATAGAGCTGCCGACGATGCTGCCAATTGTACCGAAGATAGATGAAACAAGTCCCGCCGCTTCCCCCTCTGCCTGAACGATGGAACTCGCCAACTGAGAACCGAGGAAGCTACCGATCGCATTGACGGGGTTGAAGCTGAAATAATCCCCAACGGGGATGGCGCCGGCGACATCGCTCACCGGAATGTTCAGGAAACTTGAAATGCCCTCCAACCCGACCTGTGCGGCGACGTCTGAGAAGGCGTCGCTTAGCGCAGCTGAAACAAAATTGTTGGCTACGGTGCGACCAAGATCTGCAGCGAGGCTGTCGCCGCCGATCAGCTCACCAACGACGAAAGAGCTAACCTGTCCGATGCCGGCGCTGATGATGTTGGCGCCAAGCCGCGAGCCAAAGTCGGAAAACGAAATTTCAAGCGCTTCTTCAAAGCTGTCGACTACAGTACCCGACTTGTGTTCGATGCCGACTCTTAAGATATCAAACGACTTGCCAAATGCTGTGAAGACTGAATCCAAAGCCGCGCTAAAGATGACGTCTTCGATGACATTGTCACCTAAGGCATTCCCAAAGACCGAGCCGATGACACCGCCAAGCTGCTGCCCATTGATGATTTCACCCGCGAAGTCTTTTACTTGAAGGTCACCATCACCAATCAGTGTGCCGTCAGGCGCGATGCCCCCTTCGTTGGTGCCGTCACTCGCCTCCCAGGTTTCCGTCACCGTATACTGATTATTCTCACCCTGGTTGAAAGTGTGGTGTTCTTCAATTACGTCTGTCGTGCCGTCATTGTTCAGATCGCGCCCCTCGCGACGGATCTTGGTGCCATCCGCCGCGGTCGACTCCGTGTACTCGACACCATTCGCGTCAAAGCCGTGGTCGCTCAGAGTTTCATCAGGGCGAAGGTAGCTACGCAGGGATCGGTTGTGAACACGAAGACCGGCTGCAACATAGGTGTGGTGGCCCTCCACCTCGAAGTTGTAGACAGTGTGCCGCCCGTCGACTTGCTCCACATCAGGAAGCGGGATGACGTCCCCCGCCATATTGACCAGCGCTTGGCCCTTGTCGATCACTTCTGCCAAGGGACGGAACTGACCGTCACCGTTCAGCATCATGTGGCCTGGTGTTACAGATACATCACCTAAACGTAGAAGCGGCTGATTGGGTGTGACAAATGTTCTGACAACATCGCGGGGCTCGAGATCGCCACGCCCGTCGTCTGAGTATTCCGCGAAGGACAATACCGAGTCACCAGCGACAACTTGCTCAATAGGCTTTGTTGAGCCATCAGCCATCGAAACCAGGGTGCCCGGCGCGAAACAAGCATCGTCAGCATACTCATACGTCGCCAATGAGTCGCTGCTGGTTAGAGCCTCATACACTTGCCGCAACGGCGCCCCAGCTGCGTTGAAGCTAGTGACAGCTGCAGGGTTACCTCCCAGACGTTCAGCAACCGCTTCATAATATTCAAAAACCGCTTGGGTTGTATCGACAACACGCCCGCTCTGTTGGAGATAGCTGATCCACTGAGACAAGCCTGTCTCAAACACTTGTTGGCTAATACCTAGCTGATCCACGCCCCAAATTTCGGCGAAATTTTCATTGTATTTAAAATATGAAGAGTGGTCGGTAGCAATCTCAATACCACCGTCTAGTCTTACAAGGTCGTCTAAATTGACTAAATCGCCAGGCAAAAAACCGTCGGGGACCGATGCTGGATCAAGGCCCGATCTTTCGTATAAGTCCGCCAGAGTCGGTGGCTGGTTGTACTCGTTGATATACCAATCTACCCCATCATAAACATATTCGAACGCGACACCTCCCGCTACGCCTGCAGCGACGATGAATGTCGCACCGACGAGTACGGGCGCTAAGGCAGTCCCACCAGCAACGAGCGTGCCAGTAACCAAAATCGTTGCGCCGGTAGTTGCAATCAAACTGCCCGCCGCGCCAAAAACCATCCGATTCTGTTGATCGGCAGGCGAAGTTGCTATGTCGGCTAGGGTGAGCGCATGACCAACACCTGGAACCGGCTTCAACAGCTTGTTGACAGGAATACCCGCTCCATCAGCGCTGCTATAGACAGCATCCAATACACCAACAATATCATTCGCCGCACTTATGACGTCATTGGGGAGATTGTCTGTGGTCGCCTCGGACAGGAGATAGCTATTGGTCGGAGTTGATGACGGCATTACAACCTTCGCTGAGTTAGTTTTTATTCAACTGGTGAGCTTCTTGTTGTCTTTGTTTGAACCTTCGCCGCATGTATTCCCATGCCGAAACCGGAGCGGCATAAATGGAAACACTTCCAAGCAAAGCGTACATCATGAACATTTCATTTGGATTGCCCGGCGTCGACTGACTGCCTCGTAGGCTCATATCTGGACTTATGAGACTAATCACCGGAACAAAAAGTACGACTGCAAAAACAAGCGACAGGACTTCACGAGTCCATCGTTCATTTGTTCGATCAATTTCGATGAGGCGTTTTGTCTTTAGAACAAGAAACACTGCCGAAGCCGCGACTCCGCCCGCGATAATGTAAATGAAGAGCGCCGCCTTCATTAGGTGTAACACTGACCCTATCTCGACACCCCACCGAGCAAGCGCCCTGTCATTGTCGAGAAATCGAAATACATCCAGAAGCGGACAGGAGAAAGCGCTACAACCCATCGGAGAAAAGTATTGATTAAGCCCCACCAGAAAGGGTGTGAAACAGAAGGCAAACGCAAGCGCGAGACCTAAAGCGTCCGGAATCCTCTCAACACTAAGCCGTGACATGCCTCACCCCTTCACACAAACGCCATCGCAAGCGGCGTTCCCCTCTAGGTGAGATTTGAATCTCACGAAAGGCGCAACACAAGACACAATTGTAAGTTCAGCTAAATGAGTTGTGGATAAGTGGTGCGGTGCAAATTCGGGCCTAGACCGTCGGATTTAGTATGCCCCAAAAATACACCACGCTTCCTGCGGCGCGTGCATTCGTCCGACCACGCACGTTTCGCGCGCACCTATGTTGAGACAGAAAAAGCTGTTGTTATCGGCGAAATGAATCACCCGTCTTCGCGCAGCACCCTGCTCGCTATTGGCCGGATGTGTATGAGCAGATGATGAGGTAACTCTCCACGGCCCGCGTTTGCAGCCCCTGGACCCCCGGAATAAATCCGGGGGTGACGACTAAGAATAGAGAAAGTCAGAGAACAACAAATCCTGGTGTGACCGATTTTGTTTTGATGTTCGGCCGGAGAAAAAGAAGCAGCCTCAGAAAAAACTTATCCTCCCCCTCCCAGAGACCCCATCTAATAAGGTATCTCCCGCCCATGTGAGGGGCGTGTCGACCGTTCAACAGGCGGGCGGGAGCTGCGGCGCCGGTGGAAGAAGGGGTAACGGCCTTCGAAAGTCGGGCAGTCCTCAAGAGGCCGTGGCCAGAGTTCACGGGGGTTTCCTGGTTTAGCTCTGACAGGCGCTTCAGGTGAAAACCTGTGGTGGCTGGAAGTCAGATAGCAATCAGGGAGCTGGGCAGGTTGGTGGATGCGCAGCCGTCGCGCGCGGAGTGCCGGAAGGCCTCTAAGAACACATATCAGATGAGGCTTTGCGGCATTCCGCGTCCCTCACAACTTGTCACAAACCTGCTTGGGGCACCTTCGTGGGACGTTTGGCGTGCGCGAAAGTCTTCGCGGAAAAACATTTCACGAAAAGAGTCGACAAAGAGAGGCGTTAGCTGGTTAGGATGCGCTTCTGTTGAATTGGCCCAAACGCGATACCTGAGGACACGCCCAACATGAGTGAGACCGAGAAGCCCACCAATTCTGAAACGGGCCCAGACGCACCCCAAGCAGGCGCCAAACCTGTGCCGACTGTGTCTGACATTTTCGGGCAGGTAACCTGGCTCATGACCCAGTCCAAGGGCCATCGGAACTTCTTTGTGTCCGACCTAGAATGGCTTGCCATGCCGCCGCTGCTCCACCGGCAGTTCCGCATCTTCCCCGGCAAGGATCAGCCGTTGGGCGTGGCCCTTTGGGCGAACGTCTCCGACGACGTCGCCGCGCGCCTAAGCTCCGGTCAAACGCGCCTCGCGCCGGGTGACTGGAAGTCCGGCGAGAACATCTGGCTGGTCGAGCTCATCGCCCCCTTCGGCCACCAAGACAAGATGCTGGCCGACCTGCAGCAGACCGTCTTTGCCGGTAAGAAGGTCAGCATGCATATGACGGGGCAAGACGGGAAGCGTAGCGTCACCACGTTGGATCAAGTGCTCGCGAACGCGCAGGCCGCAGCCGCCGCTCAAGAGAAAGCCAGCAATGGCGACGCCCAGCCTGTGAACTAAGCGCTCCGTTTTCTCACCTGGAAACCGAGGCTTGATCTTGCCTGGGGTGGAGGCCGCTCTGGTTCGAGACGGCGCTAAGGCGCCTCCTCACCATGAGGCACAAGCCTCAATTCCCGCCCTCATCCTGAGGAGCGGTCGCAGACCGCGTCTCGAAGGATGGATCGTCGCAGCAAGTCGGGTGGTGACAACTAATGTAAGCTTTTAAGCTCGTGAAGAGCTCAATCTTCCTTCAGCGGCAGGTGGAAATTCTCGCCCGCGGACTTGAAGCCCTTCTTGCGGAAAAAGGCATTGCTGCGCTCCGCCCCATATTCCTCACCCTGGGTCACATTGATCGTGAGTTCCACCGCGTCCTTCGTGCGCGCCCAGGCGGCGATGTTGTCGAGCAACAGCGCGGGCACTTCCGAGCCGCGAAATTCCGTCTTCACATAGAAGATGAGCGTTGCCGCAAAGAGGCTCGGCGACATCAGCATCTGGTTCATGGAGGCGGAAATAATCCCCACCGGCTCTCCATCAACGCGCGCGAGAAAACCCCGAATGGCCGTGCCGTCCGTGTCCTTAAACGCACCCTCGAGAAATTTGCGCAAGCGGACCTGCGCAAATGGAAACTCGGCATAGCGGCTCTCACTGTGCGCGTGCTCCAGCAGGCTGACAATCGGCTCCATGTCCGGAGCCTGCGTTTCCCTGATTTCCAGAAGGCCCAGCTTCTTTTCCGGCTCACTCATCGCACGACTCCCTTATCCCATTCTGTCGACCGTCACACTTTGTCGGAGAGGACAGCGGTCGCGCCCGCCCATATAATTGGCAAGACGGATGCACCCCGCCTCATCATGTAATCTCAGTTTAACGATGGGCACCCTATCCGAAGGCGACCGAAATAGGCAATCACCCCTTAAGACAAACAAGTGAGAACTTGGAGCACGAAAGAAACGCCTCCTGCTTTCCCAACGAGGCCGCGGGTGTCATCTGAGCGCAAAGAGGATGGGGATGGTGGTTGTGAAGGGCGCTGTTGGCGGCGGCGGGAACGGCGCCGATTTTTCAACCATCCGCTTGGCCGCCCGATCCAGATGAAAGGAACCCGATCTCCCCGTCACGTCCGCTTGAGTGAGGCGCCCCTCAGCATCGATCACGACGCGTATCGTGGCTGTTCCTTCTTCGCTTCGCCGCCGCGCCGCGGACGGGTAAGTTCTGTTCTTTTCTATCCGTGCACGGATCAGCGTGAGATAGGCATCCATCTGATCCCCGGACGCTATGTCTGAGGCGCCGAGCCCAGCTGTTTGTGACGGGACACCTTCACCGAGCGTCAACGCGCCAGAACTCCGCGCACCGATCGGATTGCCATCACCATGATCCCCGGGCGCCCTTCTCACCACCGGTGTCGGTTCCACGGGCTCGCGGACGTGCTTGGGCGTGACCACTGGTAGCGGACGCACAGGCTCCGTTTGCGCCACCCTAGGCTTCGCGACAGATGCCTGTTCGGCAGGGGGCGAAGGCGGCGCGACGCTCTGTGACGGCGGGACGACCGGCGTCTCTACGACGGGCTCAGCCGACTCTGGCGCTGCTGGTCCCAAGGCACCTAACCCCCCGAGGCTCACACTGAGCTGACCGAGCACCTTTCCACCACCACCGCCACCCGGCGGCGTTTGAAGAAGGAAAAATAGGACGACGAGAACATGCGCCGCCACGGCCAGAGCTGTGGCAACCGGGAAAAACCGTGCCAGAGGTTTCACGGGCGCAGTCGCAACCGCGGTCATCGGCGGCCCAACGTCACGATTTTGACGTTCCTCAAGCCAGCGCGCTCAGCGCGGCTCAAAAATTTGATAACCAAGACCGAGGGCGTCCGCGCATCGGCTCTCAACTCTAAGGCCTGATCTCGGCTTGGGAAATCAGCTAGGAAACTCTCCAGCGCGTCCGAGGCCAAGAGGCTACCGTCCACCGTGATCGCGCCGTCAGTATCCATGGTCAGGATGACAGGCGTCGCTTCGTCCGTCAGATGTTGCGCCTCATCGGAGCGGAGCGGGTCAAAGTCAGTTGGAAAAGGCTCAGTAAAGGTACCCGCCATCATGAACGCTAGCACTAAAAGAAGCACGATGTTGATAAGAGGCAAGGTGCCATCGGGCTTGTGCACATGATGTTTCGGGCGAAGAACACTCATCATGCACCACCACCCAAAGCGTCAGACAGCTGCACTTGATCCAGCCCCTCTTCCTGCAGGGCCTCAATCACATCCACGACATACTGAATCTCGACGGCGTCTTCCGGCGTAAGGACGATGACGTCATTCGGACCGTTCGATTTGAGGCGCTCAATGGCAGCGTCCAGCACATCGATGGCTTGGCCATCGAGTAAGAACGTACGGTCATTGTTAATCTGCAACGCCACGGTCTCTTCGATCTTTGCTTCCGAGGACATTTGCGCGTGCGGCGTCAGATCAATCTCGCGCCAATCCACAAATTGCGACGCGAGCATGAAGAAGATGAGCAAGATAAACACCACGTCAATCAAGGGCGTCAGGCTAAGAGCCACTTTCGGCCTGGCTTGGCGGAGAAGCACTGTGGTCTCCTCAGTCTGCGGCAACGCCGAGACGCGGCGGCGCTTCCTCGCGAAGCTCAGCCACTTCTCCAATCGCCTGCTCTGCCAAATCCGCAAAGCGCGCCAGACGTCCTTCGAACCATCCATGGGCCACCGTGGCAGGAATAGCGACAATCAGACCCGCTGCAGTTGTCAAAAGCGCGACCCAGATGCCGGCCGACAACAGACTTGGATCGACAGCGCCCCCGGCGTCCGAAAGCGCGCGAAACGCGTCGATCATACCCATCACAGTACCGAGGAGACCGATGAGAGGGCTCAGCATGGCGATGAGACCGAGCATCCCAAGACCGCCTTCCAGTGGTCTGAGCTCCCGGCGCGCAGCGCGAACCCCGGCTCTTTCGATTTGCTTTTCTTGGTTCAGCGTTTCAGTGGCTGCTTGCGTGGCAGCGCGCACCCGAGCGAGAGCACCTTTTTCAGAACGCTCGCCCAACCGCGCCGATGAGAACTGAAGCGTTTTGGCCAGGATCAAGGCCAGAGTCACAACAGACAAACCGACAAGGAGATAGAGTACCGGTCCACCGGCGCCGACGAATTCAAGAACAGAAGACATCGCGTCCACTGAGGGTTGTGGAGCCACCGCTGCGCTGTCTTGCTCAGGTGGAACTGGAACGGTTTCGTCCATCGTCAAACCTCCAATCTTCCAAAGCCTGCCGGATGTCAATCACTGACGCGGTGCGTTCAACGCTGCCGGTCGGAACTATTAATTGTCTGCCTGTGTCAGGGTCCGTAACCATATGGACCGACAGGTCGAACACGTCGGCGATCAAAGTGGGTTTAAGCACTGCTTCGGGCATACCTGTTGCGACGACACGGCCCTCAGACAGGATGACAACGCGGTTCGCGTAAAGCGCGGCCAAGTTGAGGTCATGAACAACCGCAATGACGCCAACACCCTTCTCGGCAAGACGACTGGCGAGCTGCATGACCGAATGCTGATGCGAGAGGTCAAGACTCGACGTGGGTTCGTCCAGCAACAGAAAGCGTGGGTCGTTATCAGTTTCCCGCCAAATTTGCGCCAAGACCCGCGCGAGCTGGACCCGCTGCTGCTCCCCGCCCGACAGCTGAGTGTAAATCCGACGGGCAAGGTGCCGCGTGTCCGTTTCGGCTAGTGCCCAGGCGACCGCCGCATCGTTAGAAGCAGCGTCGACGGTTGTTCTAAACGGATCGCGCCCCATAGCCACAACATCACTCACCTTGAACGGAAAGCTCAGCGACGATTTTTGCGGCATCAATGCCCGTTTGCAAGCGAGAGCACTTGCCGACAATCCAAACAGATCGTCTTCCCCAATACGAACACGACCATTGTCGATCGCTTGCTCGCCGCTCAACACGTTGAGAAAAGTCGATTTGCCCGCACCATTCGGGCCAAGCACGGCGACAAGCTCACCCGGCGTCACCTCCATCGATGCACCTGTCAGGACCTGGCGCGACCGAAGTAAGACGTCCACACCTTGCGCGCAGAGCGTTACCATGACGTCCCCTCCCGCGTCGCTTTGCGAAGAAGCCAGAGGAAGAAAGGCGCACCAAGCAGAGCCGTCAACACGCCGATCGGCAGTTCAGCAGGTGGCGCCAACGTTCGGGTCACCACATCCGCCCAGAGCAACAGTGCGGCACCGCCAAGGGCGGAAGCGGGCAAAAGGGTCCGATGATCGGGCCCCACGATCATGCGAAGCAGATGGGGAACAACGATACCGACAAAACCGATCGTCCCCGATACCGCCACAGCGGCCCCCACGCCGGCGGCGACGAGCGACACACAAATAAATTTGAAGCGGTCGACATTGAGACCGAGCGACGCCGCTTCCCGCTCGCCCAACAACATCAGGTTGAGCTTGTGCATGAGCATTGGCATGGCGATAAGCACAACGCTCATAATGGCGACCGCCGGAAGTATGGTGGCCCAGGTGGCCCCGCCCAAGCTGCCCAACATCCAAAACGTGATGGAACGCAATTGTTCATCATTGCTGACGAACATCATCAATCCCATGATGGCGCCGCCGAGGGCCGCGACCGCGATACCGCTCAACAATATGGTCGTCATGGGCGTTTGACCGTTTACCCGAGCGATCAAGACGACCAGCATGGTCGCAATAAAGCCGCCAATAAAGGCTGCAACCGGCAACGCATAGAGCATCAGGGAACCGAGCAGGCCAATGGAACTGCCAAGCGCAATTGTCGCGACAGCGGCGGCCCCTGCCCCAGCAGAAACACCAATAATGCTGGGTTCCGCCAATGGATTGCGGAAAAGCGCTTGAAGAACCGCACCGGAGATCGCCAGGGTTGCCCCCACCATGGCGCCCAAGAAAATCCGCGGCATGCGGATATCCAGGATAATGGCGTGCGCCACCGGATCCGTCACCTCCCGGCCAGAAACATATGTCCACAACACCGAGATGACATCGCCGGCACCAAGGTCAGCCGCACCGCTGGTAAGGCCCACCAGAGCCGCAAACACCAGCAGGATGCCCAACACCGGTATCGCGAGGGCTTGCACTGCCGCAGTCAGGTCGTAGTCATGACGCTCGCGGATGTCGGTGACGCTCATCAGACACCCGCTAGCGTCACAAGCGATGAGGGAGATGCGTCACGGCCTACATTCGGAATTTCTATGTCTGGGTGCAGCAAGGACGCCAGATCGGCAGCCGCCTGAGGTGCCCGTGGACCAAATCCCAAAAGGTAATGACTATCGATGACCGCGACACGACCTTCCTGGCCTGCCCGCGTCCGCGCAATGACATCAAACGAGCCAATGCCCTTAGGCCCGCCCAGCGTCATAGCCACATGGCTCGGCAGGACAATCCAAGCGGGGTCTGCTGCGAGCACCGGCTCCAGAGATATGGGCTTGTAGCCTTGCATATCCGGAAACGCCAGAACGCCACCAGCCAGTTCTATCATAGCAGACGCGGCGGTATCGGCTCCGGCACCCAGCAAGGGACCGTTACCTACCGAAAGAATGAGCAAAACACTCTTTCTCTGATCGCTCGGTAGCGCATCGGATAGATCGGAGAATTGACTTGTTATCGACTGGGCCAGCTCGTCCGCCGCCGCTTCTTCCCCAGCTGTCGTACCAACGTACTGAACCATAGAAGCGACCGCATCCGGCGTCCGACCGATCTCGATCTGCGCGACCGGAAGTCCCGACGATTTCATCTGTTCAACAGCGGCAGCAGGGCCAGCTTCACCGGACAGAACAATAAGGTCCGGCCGCATCGCCAGAACTCCCTCGGCTGACAGCTGACGGAGATATCCAACCTTCGGAAGCTGGAGCGCTTGAGGGGGGAAGGTGCTGGTTGTATCGGCAGCCCTGAGACTATCGCCCAAACCCAGTGCAAAGAGCGTCTCTGTTATGGCACCGCCAACGGAAACGATCCGCCCATAGCTGGAGGTTTGCGCAAACGCCGCACCGCCTGACGCAACCCATGCGCCGGAAGCGCCTAATCCCGCGAGCGCCTGGCGACGTGAGATCATGCGGCCACCCCTTTGCCGAGCACATTCTCCGCAACAATCGTCCGCCAATCATCGCGCTCAACCTGACCCGGCTTACGCTCGCCAAAGAACTGGACCAGCATGGTGCCGTCTTTGTCATAGAGCTCAACTGAGGTGACATCGCCATCTTCCGTCGGCTTGCGCACAACCCAGGCGTTTGTCACGAGATCAGATCTCAGATGAAGGTTGAAACCATCATCAAGCACATTGATCCAAGGACCTCTTGGTTCAATCCGCGTCACAGGGCCTGTGTGGATCTGGATAATGCCTTTGTTCCCGACAAACGCCATGATGGGCGCGTCGCTCTCGGCGGCCGCCTTTAACAGTCGGTCAGCTGCATCAATCGGCGCCCGTTCAGCAAAACGCCCCTCCGCTAAGCGAAGCGCCTGCTGACGCCCGACTTTGTATTTGCGCAGAAGCGGGAAGAAATCATGGGTGTCTTTGAGCGTGCTCCACTTGGAGAGAAGACCGTCGGCATCAATTTCATCGTCGGCGCGATCCGGTGTCTCCGCCGGCAACGGAGTCGCTTCAATCAGAGTGGTCTGGTCTTGATGTTTGAAACGAGAGATCAAAGCTTCATAGGCGACCTCGTCGCTCTCAGCCCGCAGATAGACCTTGTGGACCGCCGTCCCATCTGGACCAAAAAACTGCAGGCTACGTCGGGGACCGGAACGCGTGTCTTCATTGACCGCGAACCCGAATTCCCAGTTTTTAAGAAACAAACGAAGATCAATGTCATGATTGAGAACAATGCCGCCATGCGCCCCGAAAGACATGTTGGCGTATTCCCCGACCTTTTCATGAACAACTCCGTGGTTGCGCGTCAGCGCCATGACTTCGCCAAGATCACCAAAGGCGGTAATCACCTCTGACCAAGGTCCTGTAAGGCGCGTTGCCGTGATGCCGAGACCCGAACAAACCAACTCAGCCTCGCTGATGCCCAGGCGCTCCGCGAGATCACGGGCGCGGATGTTGGGATTGACCTCTCGCTCTTGGTCGATTTTCGAGCGCAAGTCTTCAAGGGAAGTCATGGTCATCTTTCTTCCTTTCAAGTCACCAGTTAAGTGTGTATGTGACGTCGACGAGAACGGAGCGGCCTTCCTCGAGGGTGTCAGACGACACCCGCTGATATTCCGCGTCGAACAGGTTTTCCGCCGTCACGCCAAAGCTGAACCCATTAAGCGGGCCGGACACAGGGCGCCACCGCGCGTAGACCTCATGGATCTGATAGCTGTCGCGATGCTCGCTTGTGTCCGTTCCTTCGCTGAAATCATCGGCGAAGGTAGACTGCCACCCGACATAGGATGCAAACTCTGGCAACTTCACGCGTAGGTCTGCCGTCACCTGGTCCGGCTGTTCAATACCGATAGGTTGGCCGGTCGCTGTGTTTTCCGTTTCCATCGTCTGGCCAGACAAGGAGACCCGGAAACGATCAGAATCGTAGCTTGTCTCCACCTCGAAGCCCGAAAGTTCCGCATCTGGAATGTTGACCGATTGCGTCGTACCCGCACAGCCAAGAGGGTTCACCGTCGTCAATACAAAGGGGATACAGGTGACACCGGGGACGGATGTGTCGGCAGCCTGCGTCACTTCTAGCGAGATGAAATTCTCGCCGTCTGTAGAGTAGTACCCGCCCTTGGCCTGGAAGATGTCGCCTGCATTAAAGACATCTTCAAACTCAAATCCAAGACCCGCTTCCCATGCCGTCGTGCTTTGCGCTTCCAACGACGTGTTGGGAATAAAGGTATTGAAGCCCACCAGCGCAAAACTTGGCGAGAAAACGGGGAAGTGTGTACCGGTCGCAAACATCTCGTCGAGACGCGGTGCCCGGAAGGCGTCCCCGTAGGATCCATAGGCGAAGACCCAAGGCGTTGGCGCGAAGCGCGCCGTCACTTTTGGCGACACCTGACTATCACTGGTCTGCGTGCCCGCCGTGTCCTGGCTGTCATGGGTGTCATAACGTACGCCGGGGGTGACGGAAAACTCACCATCTTCAAGACCGAAGGGTCCAAACCAGGTGAAGGAGGTCTGAACAAAGGCACCAAAAATGTCCTGGTCGCCGGTGACAACACCACCACGAACGCCACCACCGGTTTCGCCAACTGCATCATCTCGGGCCATTTCAAATCCGGCGGTGACTGCAAGCCCTAAATTTTTAGAGAGGGAGAACCGGCTGGTGTTCGAGATATCAAGGCCCACAGTATCGAGGTCGCGCCTACTCAGCACACCAACACTGGTGCCTTCCAGCGGTGTTTCATCGACGGTGTTCGTGTTGCTATAAAGAACAGCTGAGAAATCAACTAGATTTTGCCCGGCAGGCTTCGATGTAAATCCAAGCGTGAATGTCTCGCTGTCCACATCCTTGTCATTGATATCGCCTGTCGCGACCTGCCCATTGCCAGGCTCAACAGCATCATTCGTGAACCGCTGCCAGGAAAGCCGCAGCGCCGTGTTATCACCAATGTCAAATGTGCCCTTAACCAGGCCGGAGATGATATCGTCTTCCGAGTCCAGCTTCGTGCCATTGGCCAACCGAACATCGTCGGACTGACGAAGCACAAGACCGGCAAAGATGTCAGCCTCTTCCATCGGCTTGGAGTAAGCTTGAAGGCGTTGTGCAAACTCATCATTGCCAGTGCGATAGCTGAGACCGAAGCGAGTGCCGTGTGTTTCGCCGTCACGGAGCAGATCACTTGCGTTCAATGTCCGAAGGGCAATCACCCCGCCGGTACCACCGGTGCCGTAGAGAGCGGAGCTCGACCCGCGGACCACTTCCAGTTCACCCAGAAAAGCCGGATCAATGAAGGCGCGGCCGTCGTGACCGGACACAAAGTTCTGTCGCGCACCATCAAGCGTCACAATGATGTCGGCGCCCGAGAAGCCACGGATCGACGGAACCTCGCCGGTCCGGCGAGGACCACCGACTGCGGTGACACCCGGGATATCATCAAACAGATCGCCGAGATTGGCAGGCATCTCTTCCTCAATCTCTTCCGCGCCCTTCACCGTCACCATGCCCGGGACGGCAAACGCCTCCATCGGCGTACGGGTCGCCGTCACACTGATGGGCGCTGTACGCGCCTCGGTTTCATCGGCCAGCGCACCTGTCGTCGCAAAAGTGGCGGCACCGCTGATCGCAAGCGCACTCACGCCACCCAACAGAGCCGACCGCCCCGCCCTACGCGCCCAAGCGCCTTTTGCCTGTTCGCTGCCCTCAAAAATCTCACTCATAACCCCAACGACCCCTGTAGCTATTTAGACCTATTTGCAACATCAGAAGTCTAATCTGATGTCCGATCTCCTCGCTTAGAGGTGACTTTTGTCATTATTGTTATTAAGAGTCAATATTATTTGCAAAAAGAAAACGCTGCGAGTCGGGATATCGCCACACCGTAAGGGGCGTGCAGCACCTTGGGACCCAGGTGCATGCAGGAAGATCAAAAGGGACCAAGCAAGATTTGGAGGCGGAGGAGAGACTTAAACTCCCGACACGCGGATTATGATTCCACTGCCCTAACCAGCAGAGCTATGCGGCTTTGCAATTGATCGACGCGGGTCACACTGTCTGACACCCTCCCGCCCCCAACGGCTCATGAGACGCTCAGACAACGACAGGGTGAAACTTCCAAACTAGACTCTTGTCTAAGATCAACAGGTTCTCGGTCGGCTTTCCGACTTTAGAACCGAGTCGCAGACCATTAGTTTTGGAAATGAGGGGTTCCAGATGTTACGCCGATCCGTATTTCTTTTGGTGATGATGGCGATCGCCGCGCCACTCTCCTCACCCATCTACATTGATGCTGCGCACGCCAAATCCATGGAGCGCCTGCGGTGCAATTCTTCGTGGTGTGAATTCAAAGAACGCCTGGGTAAATCAATGACCAAAGAGTTTCGGGGCGTATGCACGTACGGCGCTATGCCCTATCCACTGAATATGAGGATACGAAACACAGACCAACACACCACATGCACCACCAAATGCCGGTCCACCGCTGGAGATAGCAATTACATCACAAAGTCCTGCACCAACTGGAGCCCAACATCGCGAGACAGGATCAAAATTATTGTGACCTGTGGAGATTATCCGGATTCCTCGGGCGGTCTTGCAGATACATGCGGCGCACAGATTGCACAGTAACCCGACCAAAATCAGGCAGTAAGGGACTTGAGTACGTCTGCCATCGACGCGAAACGTAATCGGATACGGCTTTGATATGAGCAGCGGTAACCGCCTCCCTATGGTCGACCTCAACCGGGAATGTTCCAGCGCTTCGGAGCGCCTGAAGCTCTGGTCGGACTGGACGCGCCCACTCGCTGATTTTGCACCGCTCAACTGGCGCAATTCAGAGGGCCTCGTTCATGTACGCGCATGGCCGACAGATAAGGCGGTCTTCTCCGATACTCTGATTGGACCCCACGTGATGGTCCGCAAAGCACATCATCTACGTTCGGCGAAACCGACCTTGTCAACGCGGATGCATGTCAGCGGGTATAGTTCCAGTGAGGTGAGAACGGACGCATATGTGACAAAGCCAGGCGATCTCAACGTCGTCGACTTCACCGAAACCTACAGCACCATCTCTACGCGAGTACGTTACTTCAACTTCATTGTGCCGCACGAGACCGTGAACTACGACCCGGCGCACCATCCCGCACACTTGCGCCTTCAACCCGAAGGGCCAAAGGGCGCGGCTCTTGCCGCCACATTCAGGCGATTAATGAAGGGGCTCCCGACCTTCTCCGTCATCAAGGCAGAGGCGGCGATTGACCATTTTCTCGCCCTGTTCGCGCGGATGCTTGAGGACAGCGTTTCGGACAAGCAGATCCCGTTGGATCCAGCCGTCAAACGACAAGCGGCGATGCGGACCTTCGTTGAAAACAGCCTTAGGTCGCCGGATTTAATGCCAAGTGCTATCGCCGAGGCGTTTTCCGTATCCAGAGCAACCGTTTACCGCGACCTCAAAGACCTAGGCGGTCTGCAACGCTATGTCCTCCGCAGACGACTTGAGGAAGCGTGTAAAGAGCTCGTTTTTAGTCCTAATGAGCGCGGGATCATTGGCGACATTGCACACCGCTGGCAGTTCGGTACCACGGCGCACTTCTCCCGCGAGTTTCGACGTCGGTTTGGTTTCAGTCCAAACAAGGCTGTAAACAGCGCACTCTTTCAGATGAAGCCTCAGGACCCGGTCAACGATCGCAGGGTCAAAAATGAGGAAACACCTGAATGGCTCGGCCGTCTGTAAGCACAATGAAGAACTAATCTACTTGATGAGAAAAACTGGATGGAAAAAACACTGATACGACGTCAACCACGGAGATATGAGGCGAAGTCTGCGGCATTAAGCATAAAAAAATATTTTCTGTTCCAACCCCGCTTTACTTTGTCAAAATCCTGAATTCTTAAACACTTGGGGCGGATTGCCGTTGAGTTTTGTTATGCATATTCCCGCGATTGTCAGACACACATGTGTAGTGGTTTTGAGTGGCGTTTTCCTGAATGGTTGCGGCACTGCTGAGCAGCTGGGGTTCGCCGATAGACCAGCCACATCAACCACCGGTTCCGCCTTCTACTCTACAAACTTCGACGGCGATCCGCTTTCCCCACCTCGACAAGACCGCATTAGCTATCAGTTGGTAGAGGATGCTTTGAATGCGCTGGAGACCGGTAATCTTGAAGAAGCTTCCCACCGCGCGAACGCCGCACTGAAGTTCGATATCACCAACCCACGCCTCCAGTTTCTCAATGCCTTTGTCTACCACCAAATGGGATTAAGCGGAGACACCAGTAAGTACGAACTCGCGGAACAGGGGTATTTGCAGTCTCTAAAATTCGACCCGAGCAACCTGCGGGCACAATACCAACTCGGCCGCCTCTATTTGGCGCAACGTGAATACGGACTGGCAAAAGGCTATTTCGCGTCTGTCGCACTGGATGATGAAGACAACCCCGCAGTTCTCTACAATCTTGCGATGGCCGCCTACTATGCGCGCGACCCGGCCACTGCAGAGACGGTCTTGAGGAAGCTCCTTACCGTCGCACCCGAAATGGTCGGTCGGCCAGAATTTGTCCAAGCCTTGTCAATCGCAAAAGCCGCTGTGGGCGCGGCGGAAGAGGCAAATGCAGTTGTCAGCCGGTATGGAGATCTGCTGCAGAGCGCCAATACGATCGACTTTGTAGAACGCCGCCTACGCAATTGGGAAAATTTTTATGCGCACGACGCCCTAAACTTGTCCCCCAGATTGCGACAGGTAGCAGAAGTCGGCGACGCCAATGACATTCCGATGAACGAAGACATGGTCGTTGTGGAAGTTGTGCTGATCGGCACGCAGGAGGACGCACGCCGGTCACGCGGCATCAATCTTCTGGACGGTCTGCAACTGCAATTTGGCGATAGTCTGGAAAACATACCGGGCTTCAGTTTCGGTGAGACGCGCATTGAGGACCAACTCAATTCTGGCTTGGCCGAAAACACGCAGACCATCACCAACTTCATCAACATTCCCGCGATCACCTATTCCCTGAACATTGCGAATGCGTTGGACAGCTACGGAGAAATTCTGGCGAAGCCCTCTTTGGTTGCATTAAGCGGCGAAACGTCGGAATTCTTCTCAGGAACAGAAGTATTGGCCGCTGCCGTCTCAGGCGGCGATGGAGACTCTGTGTCGGTGGAAAAAGAGGTTGGCGTAAAGCTTGCCGTGACACCAACAATCCTGAGCGACGGTCAGATAAGGCTCCATGTTGCGGCGGAACGCACCTTTCTTACCGACCCATCAACATCCGTTTTGTTTGAATTCCGTCTTGATACGACAAAAACCAACATCAACTCCACGGTAACAATGGGATTTGATGAAACGCTTGTCCTTGGTGGCCTGACAGAGCGCGAAACCTCAAATTCAGATGACGGCGTCCCGATAATCAGAGAGATCCCAGGGATCAACCTGCTCTTCTCCGAAGAATCGAGCAGAGTGTTTGAACGTTCTATTATGATTTTGATCACGCCGCGCCGCCCGAATTTCACCAACGATCCGGCGGAAGCCAACAAACAAGCGTTTGACGGTATAGGCGCCATTGCGCGCGACATTGAACGATTTGAACAACGCCATCGCGACCTATTCGGACCGCGGAACGAGTTTAGAGAACTCATACAACATGTTGATGCTGTGGCGTTCGCTGAAGAGTTTCATATGAGCGATATGCCCCCTAAGACATGGACCGTCGATGGAGAAAGAACAGCGAACAGCACCGGGCGCTTGAAGGCTTATCTTCTTTCGGAGGGCCTCTAAGACGCGGTCCCGTACCCCTACGGCAGGAGACGTGTTGAAAACGAGCGATACAAAATCATGCGTCAGCGTTCAAAAAGGAAACTCTGATGAAGAAGGTCGTGACAGGTATTTGGTTCGCCTTGCTGGCTTTATGTCTCCTGCCTGCACCACCCGGCAATGCGCAGCAAGCCAAGCCGATTGAGGCCCTGCCGCCGGAACCACTTGAGCCCGACGCATCAGAGCTCGACACAATAACCAACGAAGTGTTGGACCCTTCGGCAACACGACCCACGGCAAAGCCGTTATTTGCGGACGAAGTCTTCGAAAATCAGTTTGAACTCACAGAAGGATACAGGTCCGGTCGAGACGGCAGAGGAGCGGGTGAGGATTCGGCGGACGGATCGAGAGATAGCGGCGGCCTGACACGACCTGCGTCGGCGACTACTACTCGAGAGACAATCACCTTCACTGATACGAGGGAGGATGCTTTTTCCCTCGCCATCGGCCCAGAGGGACGCGTTTACGCGCTCGATACGGCCGGGAACATCTTTCTTTGGTCCAACGCCCGGCGGGACTTTCTGGAGTTCGAGGGACAGGTCACACGGCTGGTCGTCGGCCCAGACGGAACGCTCTGGGGCATCAACTCCCTCGGACGCATCTTCTTCTTTGACGGCAGAAGATGGTCGCAGATCCGCGGAGAGGTCGCATCCGACATTGCGGTCAATCGGAATGGTGATGTCGTCTTGGTACGAGACGACGGACTGGTAAAAAGGCTGGATCCATCCCTCAACCGCTTTGTGATTGAAGCCGGTATCCGTGCTGTTCAGATCGCGCTTTTTTCCGACGGCACCATCGTTGCCATTCGGGAAAGCGGTCAGGTGCAGACATGCGAAGAAGGGACCTGCACAAACATAGGACAGCGGGCCACAGCCCTGGCCATCGGCCCGGACGACAGCTTGTTTCTGGTCGACAGGAATGGTCGGCTCCTGCGCTCGACCGATCGCGGGGAAAGTTTCACCAGAATACCAACGCTTGGAAGAGACGTCAGTCGCGTGGCCGTTGGCCCTAATGGTTTCCCCTGGGTTGTAACGGTGGACGGCGACGTTTTGTCCTCACGCTTTTTCGATAGGGATGAAAGCGCCGACAACCGCATACGAGTCTCCGTACTTGGAGAAACGGTCGGCACAGGACGGACAAGCGACGTCGTCAGCACTCAGCAGTCAAGCGGCATTACGTTCACCCGGACATTGCGGTTTGAGACTTTCAGGGCGGACGGTGATCGGCTGGACACACTGTCAGATCTGGTTATTGGCAATGACGAAAACGTCTACATAACAGGACTACAGCTCTTTAACCCGACGACCCAGTTTGATCGGTTTGATGAAAAACGAAGACGGTTTGTCGAAATAACCTTCCCGTTTCCTGAAGCCGTCTCCGCTTTTGACGTAGAAGCCGATGGGAAGACATTCTGGGGCCTGACAGGTAGCCCACCGGTGAAAATTTTCCGCTCACGAAACAATGGGGCATCAGTTCGAACCTTTTCGATACCGAGCGTTCCCGCCTTCTCTTTTGGAACGGACCTGACGCTCGACAATGACGGCAATGTCTATGTCATTGTTGGCGAACGGATATTTCGCAAAGGACGGAACGCCTCTCAATTCCGGCAATTTTCATCCCAGGTTGCGCGAACAATTGCGATTGGAATGGATGACAATATCTGGATTACGAATGGCCAGAACATCGTTCTGCGGTCTGACGGAGATCGGTTTGTCAATCCAGCACGCCGCCAAACAGAGGTATCCGGTCTGGCCGTCGCAACCGATGGGTCCGTCTTTGTCATCTCCAACAATGATGCGGGCAATCCACAGCTGTTCAGATGGAACGCGAGCAATCGCAGTTTCGATGCCATTCGCAACACAGTGCCAAGCCGGATCGCGGTCACAGAGGACGGCCTACCCTGGTTCACACAAGGGCTGGATGTGAAAAGAGCACGACGCTAATAAGGTCGCGAACTCTGGCAGTAATGAAAATTGGTAGCGGAGGAGAGACTTGAACTCCCGACACGCGGATTATGATTCCGCTGCTCTAACCAGCTGAGCTACTCCGCCCCAAAGAGGCTTCCGCACCAGTGTCTCTGGAGGCCCGCCCCAAGGCAGGCCGGCAGCAGAAACCGCCCGGAAAGTCAGGGGATATAAGGGTCCAAAGCCCCACCTGTCAAGGAAGACGATGCACCCAGGCGTAACCAGCGTTTTCGGCTGAAATCAGACCGTTTCTTTGGCGGGTTTCTTGAACCGCAGCAACGTAAAAAGCCCCATCGGGTGCATGGGCTGCGCTTCCACGAGCTCCAGGTCTGTAATCCCCGTGATGGTCTCGATGACGAAGTCTGGGTGCCACCCGATGAGACGGGCAAACGGTGTCAGCCACTGTTCGATCCGGCCACGCAGACCACGGTCTTGCGCGAAATGATTGACGATCATCACCTCACCGCCTGGAGCACAGACACGTTCCAGTTCCTGCATGACCTTTTGTGGATCCGGCACGACAGTCATCACATACATGGCGACAACAGTGTCGAACTTGCCGTCGTCAAACGCCATGTCGCTTGCATCCATCTCGTAAATGCCATCCACATTGCTCAGTCTGTGCTTGCGCACTTGGTTCCGCGCTTTTTTCAGCATATCTGGCGACAAATCAATGCCCGTCACCTGCAAGTGGGGTGAATAGGTGGGCAGCGTCACGCCCGTGCCGACACCGACCTCAAGCAATGCCCCTTTACGCGTATTGATGGCGTTCACCGCAGCCTTCCGTCCAAAGGCAACGATCAATCCGATGGTGAAGTCGTAGATCGGCGCCCAGCGTGCGTAGGCTTTCAAAATGGCGCTTTGATCAAGACGGGCAGATGCAGCCACGAGAAGACCCTCACATGGACGGCGTGTGAGAACGAAAGAGAAGTATCGGGCGCCGTCTCACCCAACACACTCACATCTCACCAGAACAATGACCTAGAGACATTGATCATGCTCAAGAGGACATTTCTTTTCTAAACGAGAAATCTCGCCTAGAAAATAGGTCTCTCAAAAAGCGTCAAAAGAAGGCAGCATTGAGGCGGGGCCCCAACAGGGAAGCTAGCCTGCATATTGCGCAGCGTCAGCGGTAGTGCTGCTTTTTACGGCATTACCCAGGAGATTGTAGGCAGCCCGTATCCAGCCGCCGCCTAAAACTCGGGCGCCGAACGCATCGTGTGCATAAAAGACACAGGCCTGCCCGGGCGCGACGCCATCTTCCCCTTCTTCCAAACGGATTTCTGCTCTGCCGCCCGGCAGCGCCAGGAGACGCGCTGGAAGTGGCGGCCGCGTCGAACGCACTTTTGCGAGAATGGGCACCCCCTCGCTCGGGACCTGATCGAAAGGTGTATCACCCAGCCAGTTCACCTCGGAAAGCTCAATGCGCTCAGTCAGCAATGCGGGCCGTGGGCCAACAATGACCTGTTTCTTTTCCGCATCCAGCTTCACCACAAAAAGCGGATCGCCGGTCGCAATGCCAAGACCGCGACGCTGACCGATCGTGTACCGGATAATACCTTCATGGCGTCCGAGCACATTGCCCTCCAGGTCAACAATGTCGCCTGGAGCCGCCGCACCCGGTCGCAGCCTTTCGATAACGTCGGTATATTTGCCGTTTGGCACAAAACAAATGTCCTGACTATCTGGCTTGGTCGCGACGGCAAGGCCCAACCGCTCAGCAATCGCACGTGTCTCTGCTTTGGACAGACTACCGAGCGGAAACCGCAAGAAATCAAGCTGATCGCGCCGTGTCGTGAAAAGGAAGTAAGACTGGTCCTTGTCCGGGTCCGCGCCTCCATAAAGGTCACGGCCGGCTTTCCCCGGTCTCGAAATCACATAATGTCCGGTCGCCAAGGCGGCGGCGCCCAGATCTTTCGCCGTCGACAGCATGTCCCGAAATTTGACACGTTCGTTGCACCGGACGCAGGGGATCGGCGTTTCACCGGCCAGATAGCTGTCAGCAAAATCATCCATGACGCTTTCGCGAAAGGTGTGCTCATAGTCGAGGACATAATGGGGGATGCCCAGTTTGTCTGCGACCAGCCGGGCATCATGAATGTCCTGGCCGGCACAGCAGGCACCGACTCTGCGAACAGCTTCGCCATGGTCATAGAGCTGCAAGGTGATGCCAACCACGTCATAGCCCTGCTCTTTCAGGAGGGCTGCCGTGACGGACGAGTCAACGCCCCCCGACATGGCGACGACCACGCGAGTTTCCTCAGGACGACCGGGCAGGTCCAGGCTGTTGAGACCGGTATCTGGATCAAATGCGGATGACATGACGCGCAATATAGGGTGTCCGTACGCAAGCGCAATCCAAAGCCGAACAACGACTGGGCAAAACGCGACAAACCCGGCAGATCTTGCCGGAAAAATAGGGTAGCCGCCGACAGTTCCAGACCCTCGACCGCGATCAAGCCACTGATTTTATTGAACTTATTCAGCCGACCGATCCTGGCGCGACGATTGCTTATGGAGGGTGCACCAATGTATGACGATCAGGGTATTAGGAATGGAAGTCACGAACACGAACTCCACTCAGTTTGCACCAAAACTCGGCCAGACTGACCCGGACGCTTTCTCGTCCGACGCTTTTTCCACGCACCTGGCAGAAACAGATACGTATACATCCGAGGAAGCCGACACCCGCGTCGATGACCGTCATACGGATGCAGAGGACAGGCGTGCCGATGAGCGACAGGCTGATGCAGACAAAGCCCAGGCTGCGGAAGAGGAGCGCGCAGCTGAGGAGCGCGATCGTGAAGAGGATGCACGCAGCGACGATGATGCAGAGAACGCCGGCGAACAAGAAGCAGCAGGCGAAGACACAGAATCGGATGTGAGCGAAACCGCGACCGACGTCGCCGGCTTGCTGGACAATGACGGAACGACGTCAGATGACCTCGAGGTCGAGATAGAGGCAGAAGACGCCGCCGCGGAGGACCCAACCGACGGCGAAGCGAACGTAACGCTTGGGTCAGCAGATACTGACGAGACAAGTGAATTTGCAGACACTGACTCAAATTCCGATAACACACCTATCGAAACAGCCGCGACCGACGCGAATGAAGCCGCGACACCAACAACCGAAGACGATATCGCTGAAAGCCTGACCGCTGAAGAGCTCGCGCGCCAGGCGGCACAATCATCGAACGATAGCGCAACAGCGAACGCAGATGCCACCGCAGGTGCAGCTGCGCAGCAGGCTGCCCGGCCCGGCACCACAGCGTCCAACCAAACCGTTCAACAAGGAACACAGGCCTCAATTGGTACCGACGACCAATCATCCGGCCTGCCCAATCCACTTGACGGCGGACTCCAGAGTGATGTTGACGGAGACGCCGACGGTGAAAGAGGCCTTGGCCATCAGGCGGCGGAGGCTATGGCTGGCAAGAACAAATCGTCAGCAACCAACACCCAGACACCCACTGCCCAACCAGCAGCGACAACAAGTCCTGCCGCCACTGCCGCAGCCATCACACCGTTGCAGGCGATGTCCACAGCCGGCTTAAACCTCAGCTCGCTCCCGACTGATCTGAACCTTGATCTTCTCAACCTCAACTCTGCCAGCCAATCCACGCCGGCACCAACGCCACAGAACAGCAACCCGGTTCTCGTGCGCTTTGGCGCGCTGCCAGGACAGGCGCAAGCCACACAGGTCCCCAATACCGCCATCGCGCTCCAGATTTCCAAGCATGTCGCTCGTGGTGTGTCGACCTTTGAGATCCGCCTGGATCCAGCAGAGATGGGACGCATTGACGTCAAGCTAGAGCTTGCACAGGACGGTCGTGTTACGGCGCACCTGGCTGTAGAGAAATCTGAAACGCTTGATCTGCTGCAGAAGGATGCGAAGGCCCTTGAACAAGCCCTGAAAGACGCAGGCCTGGACGCGGACAGCGATACGCTGAACTTCAGCCTCAAGAATGGCGGCGAGGATCAAGCAAACGGGTCAGGCTCAGAGTCTCTGGACACGGTTGATGACCTGCCCAATGAGGAAGATAACGCCGAAGATGTTCTGTTGAACGCCCTCGCAGCCCGCCAAATCGAAGCCGCTGCACGCGGTGGTGTTGACGTCAGCATTTAGAGTTAGGACTGATCAGATGTTGGAAGCTGTTTCAAACACTCCGCCGCAAACGCAGACCCAGACGACAGAGCAATCTGCCTCTGCCACTGCGCAACAGGCTGCAGATGAGAATTTCGATCTCTTTATTTCCTTGCTCACGACCCAATTGCAGAACCAAGACCCGCTTGATCCTGTAGATACAAGCGAAATGACGAACCAGCTTGTTCAGTTCTCATCCGTCGAACAGGCCATTGCGACCAATGCCAACCTTGAAGAACTAATCGCACTCACCAACTCTCAAACATCCGACAATGCCGTTCAGTATATCGGTAAGGAAGTGGAGGCACTCTCCACGGCCAGGGACTTTGCCGAAGGCGGGACATCAGACTGGCGTTACTCCGTTGCGGAAGACTCGCCGGAGGTTACGCTTACCATCATCGATTCATCAGGCGCGTCCGTTTATACAGAAACGCGCTCTGCAGATGCGGGTACCCATGACTTCAGTTGGGATGGCACTTTGGACGAGGGGGGCACAGCTTCTGACGGAACCTATTTCCTCTCTGTCACCGCAAATGACGCGGATGGTGAGCCGGTCAACACGGATGTCCGCACATTTGGCACCGTTGATACTGTCGACTTTACGTCCGATCCGCCAATTCTACTCGTTGATGGTCTGCCCATAAGTCTCTCCAGCGTGACATCGGTCTCCGAACCAAAAAAGGATGATACTTAGGGCGTGAAAGTGTGCCGCTCTGACACACTTAACCCATTGATTTCAGTGAAAATTTACCCTGGCATTTAGCCCTTTTTTAAAGTCGCTCCGATAGTCTAGCCCCAGTCGTGAGTACAAGGATCGGGACGGCAATGAGCGAGCACCAGTCATCTCGGGTCAACTATGTAATAGGACCGGACGGGAGTCCCCTAACCATAGCAGACCTGCCACCACCAAACACAAAGCGGTGGGTCATTCGGCGCAAAGCCGAAGTCGTCGCAGCCGTGCGCGGTGGCCTTCTAAGCCTCGAGGAAGCCTGCAGTCGCTACACGCTGACGGTAGAAGAATTCCTCAGTTGGCAGCGCTCCATTGAGAAACACGGTCTTGCCGGCCTTCGCGCGACACGGGTACAGCAATACCGGCAGTGAGATAGAAGAGTAGCTGCGTACTTATCTGCCGTAAGGCGCTGGTGTCGAAAACACACCAGCGCCTTTCTGCTGTCTGGAGTGACTTATCCACAAGCGAAGTACTTTTTTCCAACCAATCCATCGCCGTTAAAACTCTGTTTAGGCTAACAGGGTAAATTTTGCCTACTGACACGGGGGCAAGGTCCATATCGGGACCATATTGCCGATGAGATAGCCACAGGATGTAGCCACTCCCCGTCGACCAAACGCGATACCGGCCCAAGAACAGGAACCGGCA
Organism: Parvibaculaceae bacterium; assembly: GCA_965267265.1. GTDB lineage: Bacteria > Pseudomonadota > Alphaproteobacteria > Parvibaculales > Parvibaculaceae > Mf105b01. The sequence continues at coordinate 2,651,003 of OZ253944.1, read as the reverse complement.
TGCAAGGGCGACAATGGATGGTGAGCGCGTGGATAGCTTCACTGAATTTCTGAAGACACTGGGACCGGCCCGGATCATTTCCTTGGGGCTTGTTGCAGCAGGACTGTTCGCATTCTTCGCGTATGTTGGATTGCGAGTTACAGAAGCTCCAATGTCCTTGCTGTATTCCGACCTGACGCAGGAAGATGCCGCCCAGATAGTCGCCGAGCTTGACGCTCAAGCCATTCCGTATGAATTGAAAGGCGACGGCACCAGAATTTTCGTCCCCCATGACCGCGCCCTGCGCTTGCGCATGGCTATGGCCGAACAACGTCTTCCGTCAGGAGGATCGGTCGGCTATGAGATATTCGACAATGCGGACGCTCTGGGCACGACAAGCTTCGTTCAAAACCTGAACTACCTCCGTGCACTTGAAGGTGAATTGGCTCGCACCATAAAGGCAATTGACCGTGTCAAAGCCGCACGTGTTCACCTCGTTCTTCCTGAGCGCGAGGTGTTTTCTCGCGAACGCCGGGATCCCAGCGCCTCGATTGTTGTCCGCGTCGCCGGCGAGCCCCTGTCGCGCGCACAAATTCGTTCGATCCAACATCTTGCAGCCTCCGCCATCGAAGGCTTGACCCCCGGCAACGTCTCTATTGTTGACGAAAAAGGAACATTGCTCGCGAGCGGCGCAGATGGTGAGGAAGACGGCCTCCTTTCCTCATCTATTGATGAGCGCAACATTGCCTATGAGCGACGCTTGCAGTCGCAAATCCGGACAATTGTCGAAAGCATCGTCGGCCCTGACAATGCGCGCATTCAGGTATCAGCCGAACTCGACTTCAATCGTATTACCCGGACCTCCGATACCTTTGACCCGGAAGGCCAGGTTGTACGATCCACCCAAACCGTCGAGGAATCCAATTCGAGTTCCGATGGTCTCCCAAATGACGCTGTAACAGTCGGCAATGCGGTTCCCGGGGCCGGCGAGGCAGAGGCTGGCGCCAACGGTTCGCTTGATCAGTCCAATCGGTTGGAAGAAACAGTCAATTACGAGATTTCCCGCACCACCCAAACGGAGATCATAGAAGCCGGTTCGGTCAAACGCTTGTCCGTGGCGGTGGCCGTGGATGGCATTTACACAGTCGATGCCAACGGCGCGACTATCTACACGCCGCGGTCGGACGAAGAAGTGAGCAAGATTTCAGCTCTGGTGCGCTCGGCCATTGGCTTTGATCAGGCGCGAGGCGATCTTGTTGAAGTTGTCAATATTCAGTTTGCCGCCAAAGCAACGCCTGAACCTCTGGAAGAGGTGGAAGCCCCCTTCCTGGGCCTCACCAAAGCAGACTATTTCCGCATGGGAGAGACAGGCGTTCTCGCACTCATCTCGCTGTTGGTCTTGATGTTTGTTGTCCGCCCGCTCATCCGCGGCATCATCAATCCAGCACCGGCCGGTGACCAGCTAGCGCTCGCAGGAGCCGTCGCTGGCGCCGCTGGTGGCGAAGCCGGGTCAGCCGCCCTCCCCGGAGCGGAAGGTCAGGCGCAGCTCCCCGCCCCAGATGGCACCATCAATGAAGTAACCGGCGAACCAAAGTCTGCAGTCGAACAGATGATTGATATCGCCCAAGTCGAAGGGAAAGTTAAAGAGTCCTCCGTGAACAAAGTCGGTGAACTCGTCGCAAACCACCCCGATGAAACCATGGCCATCCTTCGGTCATGGTTGCACGAAGGATAAGAGAGGTCGTCGGCAATGGCTGGTGCAAACGAAAAAGTTAAAGACGACATCAAAACGGTCTCGGGCGCTGAAAAAGCCGCGATCTTCATGTTGTCACTGACCGATGATCATGCTTCAGGCATTTGGGATCTATTCGACGAAGACGAGATCCGCGAAATCTCCGTCACCATGTCCAATCTCGGACAGGTGAGCTCCAACTTGGTCGAAAAACTTCTGGTCGAGTTTGCCGGGAAACTCTCAGGGTCCGGCACAATCGTCGGCTCCTACGAAGCCACGCAGCGTCTACTCAACCGCTTCCTTCCCGATGATCGCGTCAACCAGGTGATGGATGAAATCCGTGGGCCTGCGGGACGGACGATGTGGGAGAAACTCGGCAATGTGAACGAGCAGGTTCTCGCCAACTACCTGAAAAACGAGTACCCACAGACGGTTGCTGTTGTCCTGTCTAAGATCAAATCCGACCATGCGGCACGGGTGCTGGGGTGTCTACCTGAAGACTTCGCCCTTGAGGTCATCAATCGGATGTTAAGGATGGAGACTGTTCAGAAGGAGATCCTGGAAAAGGTCGAACAAACGCTCCGGGCTGAATTCATGTCCAACCTGTCTCGCACCAACCGCCGAGACAGTCACGAAATGATGGCCGACATCTTCAATAACTTTGATCGCCAGACCGAAGGCCGCTTTATGGCGTCACTTGAAGAGCGGAACCGCGAGGCAGCCGAAAAAATCAAGGCGCTCATGTTCACCTTTGAGGACTTGAGTCAGCTCGATCCAGGCAGCATTCAAACCCTGCTGCGCGCGTTCGACAAAGACAAGCTGGGCTTAGCGCTCAAAGGCGCCTCCGACAGCCTGCGCGATCTGTTCTTTTCAAACATGTCCGAACGCGCCGGCAAAATTCTCAAAGAGGATATGGAAGTGATGGGGCCCGTTCGTCTTCGCGATGTCGATGAAGCCCAGATGTTGATGGTCAATATCGCCAAGGATCTCGCAGCTCGTGGCGAAATCATGCTGGCGGACAGTAAGGGAGATGACGAGCTCGTCTACTAGGCGGCTCAGAAAACCCATGGCTGAAGCAATCAAATTCACCTTCAACGAGATGTTCGAAGACGAAGCCAGCACCGACGAGGCAGGCGCGCCGCAAAAGCTCGTGCGCAAAACGCGCTGGACCGACGATGAAATAGAAGATCTAAAGACAGAAGCTCGAGCCGAAGGCTCGGCGCAAGCCTTGGCATCGGTAGAAGCACAAACACTTGAGGCGAATGCAGCCGCCCTGACACAAATTGCAACAGCAGCTTCCGCAGCTCTCAACGATCTGACGAAAGTTAAGAACAATGTCCAGGCTGATGCCGCGGAACTCGCCTTCTCGGTCGCCCAGAAACTCGCTGACGCATTGCTCGCAGCACAGCCGGAGAAGGAAATCGAAGCCGTCATTCACGAATGCCTCAAACACTTGAACCGTGAACCACGTCTGGTTGTACGGATCAACGACTCACTTGTTGAGGTCATTCAAACATCGATGCAGCAAGCCGCGGCCGAGCGCGGTATGGCGGAGAAGATGATGGTTGTTGGCGACCCAATGATTGCGATTGGCGATTGCGAAATTGAGTGGTCTGACGGCGGTGTGACCCGCAGTCGAGTCGAACTTGAAGACAGCGCCGCTGAAATCATCAACAGATATATCGAAACCCTGAAGCGCGGATCAGAGACACCCGCAAACATGGAGACGTACGATGGCTGAGCAAGAAGAAGGCATGGACCTGCCGGATCTGACAGAAGAGGCCAACCTGCCCACCACCGATGGCGGGGAAGAGGGAAAAGCCGCTGCTGAGGCGGACGATGGCGAAGCCAGAACGGCCGCTGACCTCGAAGCCGTGTTTGACGTGCCGGTGAACGTCTCGGCGGTGTTAGGGAAAACCGACATTGAGATCAGCGATTTGCTGAAACTGGAATCCGGAACCACGGTTGAACTCGACCGTAAGGTCGGCGAAGCCATCGACATTTATGTGAACGATCGCCTTGTCGCCCGTGGTGAGGTTGTCATCGTTGAGGAGCAGCTGGGCGTTACCATGACAGAAATCATCAAAGGCGGCGCCAACTAGCCTGCAGAAGTAAACTCATGAAAAACGCCACACTCATCGGACTCTTTGCTGGACTAGGCCTCGTCGCTCTCGCTATTAGCTTGGGTGGAGACGCCGGCGCGTTCCTGAATGCGCGCGCCTTCCTCATTGTTTTCGGTGGAACGGTGGCGGTCACCCTCGTCTCGTTTAGGGCCAGTGAAGTTATAGAAGCATTGCGCGCCTCCGGACGAACCCTGACAGGCACCCCAACCGACACGCGTGGATCTATCGAAAAGCTCATTCACCTGGCTGAAATGTCCCGCAAAGAAGGGGTTCACACGCTGGAACGGCGCATAAAGGAGTTTCGCTCCAACCCTTTCCTAACACGAGCGCTCTCCCTGGTAATTGACGGCGCGTCACCAGAAGACATTGAACGCTTACTGGACGCAGAACGCGCTGCCGCGCAGGATCGCGCAGCTAAATCCTCGGCCGTCTTGAGACGGGCCGCTGAAATCGCACCGGCAATGGGTCTCATCGGCACGCTCGTAGGCCTGGTTCAGATGCTTGCCGTACTTGACGACCCCGCCCAGATTGGTCCGGCGATGGCCGTCGCGCTCATCACGACATTCTACGGCGCCATCCTTGGCAATATGGTTCTCGCCCCTTTGGCGGCGAAACTCGATCGCCTCACCCAGGAACGCAATGTACACCTCGCTGTTTACTCCGCCAGCGCGGCGGCGATCAGCCGCAAAGAAAATCCGCGCCACCTCCAATCCCTTGTTAACGCCATGCTCCCTCCCGCGGAGCAGGTGAACGTTTTTAGTTGAAGAGAAGGAACTGCTCCCATGAGACTTCTGATCGTCGGAACGCTGAACGGCCAGCTCTCTACCGCTACCAAAATGGCGATGGAAAAAGGCGCCAAAGTGACCCATGCCGAACGCGGAGAACAAGCAGTTGAAATTCTCCGGGCCGGCCGCGGCGCGGATCTATTGATGGTGGATGTCGGCATCGATATCGCACGCCTGATCGCTCAACTTGAAAGCGAACATATATGTCTGCCAGTCGTCGCCTGTGGGACAGGAACAGACGCCAAAGCAGCTGTTATGGCCATCCAAGCCGGAGCGAAAGAGTATATCCCTCTCCCGCCCGACGCGGAGCTGATCGCGGCGGTCCTCTCTGCTGTTGCCGACGACAACCATCAGCTCATTTTCCAAGACGAAAAGATGGCTGATGCGATCGCTTTCGCCGATCAAGTCGCCAAGTCTGAGGCAAGCATCTTTATTACCGGCGAGTCCGGTACCGGCAAAGAGGTCATGGCGCGGCATGTACACCGCAAGTCAAACCGTGCGGACAAGCCTTTCATTTCAGTGAACTGTGCCGCTATTCCTGAGAACCTTCTCGAGTCGGAGTTATTCGGGCATGAGAAAGGATCCTTCACAGGGGCAGTCGCACGCCGGATTGGCAAGTTCGAAGAAGCAAATGGCGGAACACTCCTGCTCGACGAAATCAGCGAAATGGATATTCGCCTTCAGTCGAAACTGCTTCGTGCCATCCAGGAAAAAGAGATCGACCGCGTCGGCGGCAAGGCACCGATCAAGGTCAACATTCGGATCATCGCCACCTCGAACCGCGATCTTCAGGAATCCATCCGGGAAGGAAGCTTCCGGGAAGATCTCTTCTACCGCCTGAATGTCGTCAACCTGGCGCTCCCTGCTCTCCGGGACCGTCCAGCAGATATTGTCGCATTGGCTGAGCATTTTGCGAAAAAATATGCCGCAGTGAATGGACTGGAAGGAAAGTCGATTTCACTCGAAGCCCGCCGCCACCTCGCAAAACATCGCTGGGCCGGCAATGTGCGGGAACTGGAAAACACAATCCACCGCGCTGTTCTGCTTGCCATGGGACCCGAAATCGATGTGGAAGCCATTCGCTTGCCAGACGGAACGCGATTGGATGCAAGCCCTGCACCTGTCGATGGTCTGGCAGCTCAGGCAGCCGCGACGGCCGACGCAGTGTCCAGAAACTATGTGGGCCAAACAGTAGCAGCTGTGGAACAGGAACTGATCTTGAACACGCTTGATCATTGCATCGGAAACCGCACACACGCTGCGAACATTCTCGGTATCTCCATTCGCACCCTGCGTAACAAGCTGAAGCAATATGCTGATGAAGGCGTCCATGTGCCGCAGCCCGGCGAAGCGCGGATGGCTGGCTAATCAAAGAAGCCATCAGGTCATTGAGAGTATCTGGGGAACGACCGCATGAGTGAAGTAGGAACGAGTAAGACCGGGGGCCTCGGAGGGGGCTTGGGCGGCCTCACACCACAACGCCTCTTTGCCGAGATCGGCAAACGCAGTGATCTGGCACTCGCGCTCGGCGTTCTCACCATCGTTGTCGTTCTTATTTTGCCGATGCCAGCCTGGATGCTGGACTTTGCCCTTGCCATCTCCATCACATTCTCCGTTCTGGTCTTGATGACGGCTCTGTTCATTCAAAAGCCGCTCGAATTCAGCGCTTTCCCCACCGTGCTCCTCATCGCGACCATGATCAGGCTAGCGCTCAACCTCGCTTCAACGCGGCTCATTCTCTCGCACGGCCATGAAGGCACGGGCGCGGCCGGTAAGGTCATTGAAGCTTTCGGCAATTTCGTGATGCAGGGCAACTTCGTCATCGGCATCATCGTCTTTGCCATCCTCGTGATTGTGAACTTTGTGGTCATCACCAAAGGTTCTGGCCGAATTGCTGAAGTGGCCGCACGCTTTACCTTGGACGCGATGCCTGGCAAGCAAATGGCCATTGATGCCGACCTTTCATCAGGTCTTATCGATGAGGATCAGGCACGCGAACGTCGGAAAAACCTTGAAAATGAAGCCGCTTTCTTCGGCTCCATGGACGGCGCATCCAAATTCGTTCGCGGCGATGCCATCGCAGGCCTGCTGATCACCTTCATCAACATCATTGGCGGCATCATCGTCGGCGTCGGCCAGATGGAAATGTCCTTCGCCGACGCAAGTGCCGGCTACACATTGCTAACCATCGGCGACGGTCTTGTAAGCCAGATCCCCGCCCTGATCGTATCCACCGCTGCGGGCCTTCTCGTCTCAAAAGCAGGTGTTGAAGGCGCAGCTGACAAAGCGCTGTTTGACCAGCTCTCGGGTTACCCGCAGGCGCTTGGCATGTCATCATTTGTGCTGGGTGTGATGGCGCTCCTCCCAGGCATTCCTATGCTGCCTTTCCTCGCGCTATCCGGAGGCACTGGGTACCTTGCCTACCGCATCATTTCGAACAGGAAGAGCGCCGCGGAAAGTGAAGCAGCTGCCGCCATTGCCACCACGGAAGCCGCGGAAGCAGAGCCCAAAGAAGAGCCTATTTCGCAGACACTGAAGATTGATGAGCTACGCTTGGAGATCGGTTACGGACTCCTGCCGCTGATCAATGACTCAGAAGGTCAGAAACTCACCGACCAGATCAAGGCGCTGCGGCGGCAGTTTGCAGCAGACATGGGCTTTGTGATGCCTCCTGTTCGCATCCTCGACAATATGCAGCTTGAAGCCAGTCACTATATGGTGCGCGTGAAAGAGGTCGAAGCTGGCGGCGGCGAAGTATATGTCGGCCAATTGCTTGTCATGGATCCCCATGGGGGGCAGATCGATCTGCCGGGGCTTCATACGAAAGAACCAACTTTTGGCCTACCTGCAACCTGGATTGACGCAGGCATTCGCGAGGAAGCTGCCTTCCGTGGCTACACTGTTGTTGACCCACCAACCGTGATCACTACTCACCTCACCGAGGTCATTCGCGACAACATGCAGGAGCTGCTCTCCTACGCTGAAGTGCAGAAACTGCTGGATGAAATGGGCGAAGAGCACAAGAAACTTCTGGACGACATAGCGCCGAGCCAGATCACGATCTCAGGCATTCAGCGTGTTCTTCAAACGCTGCTGGCAGAGCGTATCTCGATCCGCGACCTCGGCACGATCATGGAGGGGATTGCGGAAGCCGTCGTCCATACCAAGCAGCTCACCCAAATTGGCGAGCATGTGCGTATGCGTCTTGCCCGTCAGCTCTGTGCGTCCTATGCCGCCCCTGATGGCACACTAGGTCTCATCACTCTGTCTCCTCAATGGGAACAAGGGTTTGCTGAGGCCCTAGTCGGTCAGGGCGACGAAAAACAACTGGCTATGGCACCGAGCGACCTTCAAAAGTTTATCGCAGCGGTTCGCGAGAAGTTTGAACGGGCCGCCGAAGACGGCGAAATGCCCGTCCTTCTCACCAGCCCAGGCATCCGTCCTTATGTCAGGTCGATCATAGAACGCTTCCGTCCGCAGACAATCGTGATGTCCCAGAACGAAGTTCATCCCAAAGCGCGCCTCAAGACGGTCGCGACAGTATAAGGCTGGGGATCAAGGATAGATGCGCCTGCGAACCTTCATCGCTGACTCCATGGCGGACGCTGTAGATCAGGTCCGAGAGGCTATGGGGTCTGATGCCATTATCGTTTCAAGCATTGAAGGTGAGAACGGTGGCTTTGAAGTAACCGCAACTCTTGATCATCGAACCGAGCAGCGAGCCTCTACCCCCCGTTCAGAAGACTCGGTTCTCGAAGAGATCCTAAGGGAACATCTGAACGCAACACCGAAATCTCCTGAGAAGCCAATTGCTCACCCCTTGGAGCGGTCTGACGAACATCTTGCCGCGATGACGAGCCAGGTGGTTCTCTCCGAAGAAGTTCTGCTCAAAGCACTGGAAGATCAAGGCGTGCCCGCCATTCTAGCGAATGCCCTCACCGAAGAGGCAATGAGGGCGGAAATCGATGATCCGGTCAACGCCCTTGCCAGCGCATTGGCTAATCGCTTTTCCTATGACCCCCTGCCCATAGCGCCGGCCCACCCCATTATGGCTGTTGGACTTCCCGGCCACGGAAAGACGGTGACGGTCGCGAAACTCGCCGCACGGGCAGCGGTGGAAAATGTGCACGCACAAATCATCTCAACGGACGCGGAACGAACCGGCGCCCGCGCACAAACGGAAGCCTATGGCGATCTACTCAAAATTCCCGTCGACCACGCGGAAACAATCGATGCAATGGGGCTCGTGCTCGATCAACGAACGGATCGTATGGGCGTAGAGGCTGCGGATCGGCGCGAAGCATGTTTCATCGACACGGCTGCGGCAAACCCAAACTCACCTGACGGGCGCAACTCGGTCCAGGCTCAGATTGACGCCGGATTGGAAATCGCCGGAGCTGAACCAGTGCTTGTGCTGGCAGCGAACGGCGACGCCCGCGGCATGGCAGAAACCGCGCAGGAATTTGCCGCCTTCGGCGTCTGTCGCATGATTGTCACACAACTGGATGTGTCACGCAGAATTGGCGGCATTCTTGCCGCAGCAGAGATAGCGGGACTCGCGTTTGCTCAATTCTCCGATACGCCGTACCTCGCAAGAGGCGTTACAGCAGCAACACCACAGCGCCTCGCACAGATCATTTTGGAGCGCTCTAAAAACACACCGCTTACGGAACATATCAGTCCCATATCGGCAGACTAGACGGCAAAATTCGGCAGAAACCTTGGGCGATTAACCCCGTCTAATTAAGATGTGGGATTATCTCCCCCTCCTCATGTACCCTAGAGATCAGTCACCCGGGAGTGGCACCGGGCGCGACGGAATGACAATTCGGGGGAAGTATAGTGAACGATATTCTCAACCAGGCCATCGCCCTGTTTCAGCAGGGATTTGATACGGTCAATTCGATTCAGGGCTTGATAATCGCGCTGATCGCAGCGTTTTTGATGCGCCGATTTGGGCAGATCATTGCCTGGACACTTGCAGCAACCATCATCCATGAGGTTGTCTCGGGCGGTCGGCGATACCTTGCGGGGGACACAAGCCCACTGCCAAATCTCACCGACGTAGACGGTGACCTAAAACTGATCGGAATCCGATTCTTGGGTTATCTGGTCGCAATCACGGTGCTCTATATCGTGCGCCGGCTTGTAATGAACCGGTAACTGCCAGCTGGCTCTGAGTTCAGTCGCGGAAGTTTTCAAACTGAAGTGGCTGATCTCCGCCCTTCTCTTTCAAGAACGCGATGACCTCCTGCAGGTCGTCGCGTTTTTTGCCAGTGACACGCAGTTCATCCCCCTGAATGGCAACCTGGACCTTCATCTTGGTCCCCTTAATATCTTTCACCAGCTTTTTCGCGAGGTCTTTGGCAATGCCTTGTTTGATCTCGACCTTTTGGCGAACACTTTGACCTGCGGCAGGCTCAACCGATTTGTAATCGAGCATACCAGGCTCAACACCCCGCCGCGAAACATGTCCCTGCAACAATTCTTGTACCTGCTTCAGTTTTAGATCATCATCTGCGTCAATCGTGATCACATCGTCGTCCAGAACAACCGCGCTTTTTGACCCCTTAAAGTCGTAGCGCTGTCCGATTTCACGCATCACATTTTGAATAGCATTTCCGACTTCGGCCAGATCCGTTTTCGAAACAACATCAAATGACGGCATGACAATGCACTCCCTCTGCCCAGGATGACGAGAGGCGCATTCTAACCAACTATGGCCGGAGGAAAAGCAGCAAACCAGCGCGCACCTGCGCCTTCTATTGATTGCTTACTTCTATATTGCCTTGACGGTGAATGTTGAGCGAAACCTCGTCCATCTCTTTCTGCTCGAGTCGAACCGCTTCTTTTTTCACGCGCCGCTTCCGGTTTTCTTCCATCAGCTCATACTTTTTGAGGTCACGGTAGCTGTCGGCCAACTGTTCTTTGGCGTCATCCAGCTGTTTGGTGATTTCACTGATGGATTGCAGAATGTTCTCACGGCGAACCAGCATCGATTTGGCAAACATCGGATAGGCAAAATGCCCAACATCCGAGATGCCAGCTTTGTCCTGCTCAGCCTGGACCTGCTTGTTCAGATCGCCTTCACGACGATGAAACTCATCCAACATGGACTCCAGATCTGCGACCTGGCGTCGGCGTTCATCGACCTGAAATCGATGCAACCGAATTAGCGACTCTTTGTTTCTCATCACTCACCCTCCTGGGCCTCAACTGTGTCCACTGGCTGAGTGCGCAAGATCTCTTCCAGCAAACTAAATCCAGCAGCCCTATCGGTCTGCTCAGACTTCGCCTGCGATAGGAATCCTTCCAAAGCAGGCTGGTAATAAATGGCCTCGTCTACTTTTCCGTCAGAGCCAGGCCGATACGCACCCAGACGGATTAACTCTTCCATGTCGTCATACGTCGCGAGCATTTGCCGCGCGTGCCCGATTAGCTCCTGCTGTTCGGGCTCGTTGCAGGACGGCATTGTCCGAGAAACAGATTTCAAAATGTTTATCGCGGGATATCGTCCACGCTCCGCAATCGCGCGTTCCATGACAATATGACCGTCTAGAATGCCGCGCACGCTGTCGGCGACCGGCTCATCATGGTCATCGCCGTCCACAAGAACGGTGAACAGGCCGGTAATCGAGCCAGCACCTGTGCCAGGACCGGCGCGTTCCAAAAGCTTTGGCAGCTCAGAGAAGACGGTCGGTGTATAGCCTTTGCTCGCCGGCGGTTCACCGCTGGAGAGGCCGATTTCCCGCTGAGCCATCGCAAAACGCGTGACACTGTCCATCATGCACAAGACCTGAGACTCCTGGTCTCGGAAATATTCTGCGAGTGCCATTGTCAGGAGCGCTGCTTGTCGACGCATCAGCGCCGTCTCATCCGACGTCGCCACAACCACGACAGAACGAGCCAAACCTTCGGGCCCCAGATCGTCTTCGATGAATTCCTGGACTTCGCGGCCCCGCTCGCCGATCAACCCGACGACGGCAACATCACAGGCCGTATTACGGGCCATCATCGACATGAGCACGGATTTCCCGACGCCCGAACCGGCAAAAATACCCATCCGCTGCCCAGCGCAGCACGTGACAAACGTGTTAAGAGCCCGCACACCTAGATCAATTGGACCACCAACCCGGCTGCGCAAATGTGCTGGAGGAGGTGAATTGCGTAAATTGTAGGGGACGGGGCCTTGGGGTAGCGGACCTTTGCCGTCGATTGGCTCACCCATCGCGTTAACAACCCGGCCAAGCCACCCAGCGGAGGGATGGACCGCCTGTACATTTTCATGAATGGCGGCATGAGCGCCAACGCCGATGCCCTCAAGCGACCCGAAGGGAAGACAAAGAGCACGGTCTGACCGGAAGCCAACGACTTCAGCAAGGATCTCGCGCCCGCCGCGACCCGTTATTTCCACGCGACTGCCGATGCTCATAGCATGCAGAGGCCCGGCAATCTCCACCATGAGCCCTTGCACGCTCACGACGCGACCATAATAGGTAACCTCTTGAATTTCCTGGATTTCTGCCAGCAACGCGCGCAAAGAATCTGTCCCCAATCAAGCCGAAATCTCGGCTGCACCTACTCAGGTAGGCATAATGTGCCGGAAGCCTTTAAGACGCGGTAAACCTTGGACATAACTATTGGGGAAAAGCCGATCTCTTTCTTAGTGCGTTCTTTATTAGGCTAACCGGAGTATGAATCCGGTATTCGAAAATTTTGTGTATTTTTTTCGATCTGATTAACCTTTGTTAACCAAATCAGCTTATGTTTCTGAATATGGATTAACCAAGGGGAGCCGGGTTGCGGTGACGTAGGGCCCGGTCAGACTTGCGATGCGAGTTCTGTTGATTGAAGACGATAGCGCGACAGCGCAGAGCATTGATTTGATGCTCAAATCCGAGGGTTTCAACGTTTACACCACCGATCTGGGTGAAGAAGGCGTCGATCTCGGCAAATTATACGATTACGACATCATCCTGCTGGACCTCAATCTGCCGGATATGAGCGGATATGAAGTGCTCAAGACACTGCGCACGGGCAAAGTTGGGACACCCATTCTCATCCTGTCTGGCCTCGCCGGCATTGAGAATAAGGTTCGCGGACTGGGCTTCGGGGCCGACGATTATATGACCAAGCCATTCCACAAGGATGAGCTGGTCGCGCGGATCCATGCAGTGGTCCGCAGGTCTAAAGGCCATTCTCAGTCGGTTATCACCACCGGCAAGCTGACGGTCAATCTGGACACCAAAACGGTCGAAGTCGACGCCCAGCGCGTTCACCTCACCGGCAAGGAATACCAGATGCTGGAGCTGCTTTCGCTCCGCAAAGGCACGACCCTCACCAAGGAGATGTTCTTGAATCATCTCTATGGCGGGATGGACGAGCCAGAACTCAAAATCATTGATGTGTTCATTTGCAAGCTCCGCAAGAAGCTCGCAGCCGCCACAAATGGCGAACACTATATCGAAACCGTCTGGGGCCGCGGCTATGTATTGCGCGATCCGGTTGCGGAGGTCGAAAAGGCAACAGCCTGATCGGCCAACAAGCTTCTCTCTCTGCGCTATCTGGGGGAGACGAAAGGACGCTGCTTCGGGGGGAGCGCGTCCTTTCATTTTGCGCTGTTGCCTCCGCCTCTTTTCCCGAGACATCACAACCAATAAAAAAAGCCATCAACGATGCTGATGGCTTTTCTATTCTGGAGTTCCTGCATGATCAGGCGACAGCGGCGTCCTTCAACTCGGTAGCGGGAACATAAAGCCCCCTCTGTCCTGCTTGAGGCTTAAACGTGTCGGTGATTCCAATGACCGTTTCAGCCGCACCAAGGAACAGGTATCCGTCGGGTGCCAGCATCTGAGACATACGTTCTAGAATCTCTGCCTTTGTCGGCTGATCAAAGTAGATCAGAACATTCCGGCAGAAGATCACGTCGAATTTGCCGAGACTGCTGAAATTGTCCAGCAGGTTGAGCTTTCGGTATTGAACCATCGAACGAATTTCCGAAGCGACTTCCCAGTCGTTGCCTTCCTGTTTGAAATACTTCATGAGCATCTGAACCGGCAGACCCCGCTGAACTTCAAACTGTGAATATTGTCCGAGTTTCGCCCGGCGCAGCACGTCCGTTGAGAGATCGGTCCCAATGATTTCGCTGTTCCAGGCTGGGTTTTTCTCCGCCCACTCTTTCAAGATCATGGCTATCGAATAAGGTTCCTGCCCGGTCGATGCGGCGGCACACCAAATGCGCAATTTCCGAGAAGAACCTCGTGTTTCATGGAACTTAGGCAACACTGTCTCGTCGAAGACTGTGAACGGTGTCTTGTCCCGGAAGAAAAACGACTCATTGGTCGTCATCGCTTCCGTGACTTCATCGAGCAAAGCCTTCGGTGCACCGGAGCGCATCTTGTTCACCAGGCCGGAGACGTCATCAACACCTTGCTCGCGAGCGATGGGCAACAAACGGCTCTCAATCAGATAGCCCTTGTTTTCACTGACGACCAGCCCCGACTCTTTTTTCAGAAAGTCGGCCAGGTAAGAAAATTCTTCAGGTGTCATACCGGTCTCCCTTCGATCAGCTTCGAAGCCGCTTTGGACAATTGATTCAGCGGCAAGACTTTGTGACAAATGCCTGCCTGTGCAACAGCGCCAGGCATACCCCAAACCACACTGGATGCTTCGTCCTGCGCAATAATCGTCCCTCCGTCAGCCTGAACCCGGGTCGAGCCGTCTCGGCCGTCGTGGCCCATACCCGTCAAGATGCAGACAAGCATTGAGGAACCATAGATAGGGCGAAGACTGTCCAGCATGGGATCGACAGCCGGCTTGCAGAAGTTGACGGGCGGACCATCGTCCAGGTGGATCCGGACTGCGGTCCCTTCCTTCTTCATCAACATATGCTTGCCACCAGGGGCAATGTAGATTTTGCCCGGCTCCAAAAGCATGCCTTCTTCGCCTTCTACGCAAGTCCGGTTTGCGCTGCTGCCGAGATGTTCGGCGAGGATCGTTGTAAACGTGGGTGGCATATGCTGTGTGATAACGACAGGAATCTTCGAAAGCGATGGTGACAATGCCTCGAAAAAATCGAAGAGCGCCTTTGGCCCGCCCGTCGAACTGCCAACCGCCAATATTTTAGGCAGTGTCCTGGATGCCGGTTTGAGCTGTAGACCTGGCGCTGCAGCGACGGGATCCATTGTGCCTTCTGCGACCGCCGTTTTTTCGGCGGCAAAGACACGGCGTCTTGCTTTCGGTTTCTTTGCTTGGCCAACAGCCCTGATCTTATCGACCAGCTCTGTTTGGAAGCCTTCAGATGCATGGCCATCCCGCGTGGACTCTGGCTTTGGCACATAATCTGTTGCCCCAAGCGTCAACGCCTTAATCGAAATACTGGCATTCCTATGGGTCAAGGTCGACGCCATCAGCACCCGTGAGGTCGGCGATGCCTCCAAAATTTTTGGAAGAGCGGTAAGTCCGTCCATCACAGGCATTTCAATGTCGAGGACCACAACATCTGGCTTTACACGACCAACCTGCTCCACAGCATCCTGGCCGTTGCGACATCGCGCAACCACATCCATATCGGGTAAGGCATCAAGCCACCGGCCAATCAAACCGCGAATGACGACGGAATCATCGACAATCATGACTCTGATTTTTGCACCGCTATTACGCGCGGGCGGAGATTGCTCTTTTAACGCAGACACTTTTTATGCAACCTAACTAAATGAGTCCGGCTTGGGCGAACTTGGATTCAATGATTTCTTTGTCGAAGGGCTTCATGATGTACTCATTCGCCCCAGCGGTGATGGCTTCCTTGATATGAGCCATGTCGTTTTCCGTGGTACAAAACACGACCACAGGGTTCGTCCCGCCATCGGATTTTCGAAGGGCCGTCAGAAACTCCATCCCGTCCATTACCGGCATGTTCCAGTCCAACAGGATCGCATCCGGCATCGATCCGACGCACTGGTCCAATGCCTGTTTTCCGTCGGCAGCCTCGGCGATAGAAAACTCCATCTCTTCGAGAATCCGTCGCGCGACCTTGCGGATCACCGAGCTATCGTCAACGACCAAACATGTTTTCATGACTCTGTCCCTAGATTCAGCAGCTGGCTTTAGGCCGCGATTGAACGACCCTGGAAGTCGAGAACCTTTTCCACATCAATAAGGACCATCAGCTTGTCCTTAAGCTGTTGAACCCCCATAGAAATAGACCGCCAGCGGGGGTCCAGGTTGGAAGGGTTGCGTTCAAGTGACGAGTCACTCACCCGCAAGACCTCGCCAACACTGTCGATGACGAGACCATAAGACTCTCCGCGATACTCAACACCTACTGCCAGACCGGTTTTCCCGTCGGTTCGCGGCGGCAGATCCAAGCGCCGACGCATGTCGATCGCCGTCACGATGCGGCCGCGCATGTTGAGCACACCGGCGACTTCCGGCATGGACATCGGTACTGGCGTGACGGATTCAGGCATGAAGACGTCCTGCACCATCGGCACCGAAATCCCAAACAGCTGATCCCCAATCATCACGGTGATGTATTCCGATGTCGCGCCATCAAGAACGAAGGCATCATCGGTCGTCGTTACAGTTTCGTCCAGTCCAACTGGTTCGCTTGGCGCACTCATGCCGCTTCTCCCTCACACGTAACAATTTCATTCACGACCTGCACAAGGCCGTCGCGATCAAACTTGGCGACATAATCGTCAAACCCAGCTTCACGACCGCGGTTTAGATCTGCAGCGGTCCCATGGGCAGACAGAGCAACGAGCGGCGTTTCCGCCCAGACACCATCTGCCTTAACGGCAGCGGCAAACTCAAAGCCGCTCATGCCTGGCATTTCAATGTCTGAAATGATGACGTCAAACTCAGCACCCTGCTCTCGAAGCGCGAGCGCATCCGTGCCGCAGGTGACTTCCGTCACGTCATATCCCGCCATGCTCAGCATTGGACGGACAATTGCTCGGAAGAACGAGCTGTCATCGACCAGCAGAACTTTTTTGCCATAAGCCTCGGGCACGCCCGCCGGACCTTCCTTGCGGAACCAGTCTTCAAAGACCTGCGTCAGATAGTGACCAACATCGAGGACTTCCGTGGCTTTGCCACGGACAATAGCTGAACCCATCATGCCCGGCATTTCCGACGTCAGTTCAACATTCAGTTGATCCGTGACGATGTCGACGATCTCATCGACCGCAAGACCGATTGACCTGTCATCCTCAGTGAAGACAAGCACAGGCTGACGGCCTTCGGTCTTGAGTGGCGTGTTTTCAACCACATTGATGATAGGCATCAGCTTGCCGCGATACTGAATGAGGCTCTGATCGTTTGAATGCTCAAGATCAGCAACGTCAAACTCTTCAAGGCGCGTCACCAGTGACAGCGGAACAGCCTTCGGCTCTTCAGACCCAGCGCGGAAGACAAGGAGCGACATTTCGCCGTCAACACCGCTGGTGCCCTCTTCTTCAGCGTCAGCTTTATCAGACGCTTCCGAAAGTTCGCTTGTAATCGACTGCGCAATGCCGTTCGGATCAACAATCATAATAACGCTACCGTCACCAAGGATTGTGTTGCCGGAGAACATTGTGATGTCGCGAAGAATTGACGCCGCTGGTTTGACAACAATTTCTTCGGTGTCGAACACACTGTCCACGACAATGCCAAACTGCTGGTCACCCACATGGGTGACAACAATGAACGCTTCTTCGTTCTCAGCCGTCCGGTGGACGGGCTCAGGATTTGAGTTCGCAGCGTCGATTATTTCGACCTCCGCTTCTTCTGAGATGTCGGCGTCATCGATCTCCACCGGTTCAGGAGCGACGCGATCGAGTTGAAGCAGGTCATCCATAAAGACGAGTGGCAGCAAGTGATTGCGCAAACGCAAGACCGGTGTCTTATTGATATGCTCAATCCGATGTTCGCTATCGGCCTTGGCGCGGACAAGTTCGACAACAGCCAGCTGCGGAATAGCAAACCGCTCGCCCGCTGACTCAACGATCAGCGCGGATACAATCGCCAACGTGAGGGGGATCTTGATCGTAAACGTCGAGCCCTTGCCGGCGGCCGTCCGCAAATCAATAGACCCGCCAATCAGCTCAATATTGGTGCGAACCACATCCATGCCGACGCCGCGGCCAGATACGCTCGTCACCTCCGCAGCCGTTGAGAGGCCGGGGTGGAAGATGAAGCGGCAAATCTGCTGCTCGGTGAGCTTTTCGAGCTCCGCTTCCGTGGCAAGGCCATTGGAGGCGACTTTTTGCTTGATCCGCTCTACGTTCAGACCGCGGCCGTCATCTTCAATCTCGATGATAATGTGGCCGCCTTCGTGATAGGCGCGAAGTGTGACGCGACCCTTTTCTGACTTACCGGCTGCAACACGCTCTTCCGGACCTTCCAATCCATGGTCCGCTGAGTTCCGCACCATGTGCGTGAGCGGATCTTTGATGAGGTCAAGAACCTGCCGGTCAAGCTCCGTGTCGGCCCCGACCATTTCCAGCTCAATCTTCTTATCAAGTTCTTTGGACAGGTCGCGAATGATCCGTGGCAGTTTTTGCCAGGCATTGCCAATCGGCTGCATCCGGGTTTCCATAACTGCACCCTGAAGTTCGCCGGTTACGTTCGACAAACGCTGCAGCGGAACTTTGAATTCACTATCGTCCAGACGACGAACCATCTCCATCAGCTGATTGCGTGTGAGAACCAATTCCGACACCATGGTCATCAGGTTCTCAAGCGTATCGACATTTACCCGAATGGACTGCGCGGCGACCGAACCCTCTTTCTTAGGCGCTCCGTCACTTGCCTTCGCGTCAGCTTTAGGTGCGTCCGCTTTCGGTGCTTCCGGAACCGTTGTTGGTTCGGGCTCTGCAGGTGCAGCTGCTTCCAGCTCTGCAGGCGATGGGACCATGTCTTCTGGACCCTCAGCTTCCTGAAACGCGCGTTCAAGTTCCTCTTCGGAAACCTCACCAGGGCGAAGCTCGCGTTCCGGTTGCGCCGGTTCAGCGGGCGCTTCGGGTTCCGCGGCTGCGGTCTCTGCTGGCGCCTCAATCGTTGTGCCACCTTCTGAAAGCACCACAAGCTTGTCGATCAGATCAGAATCGACACCATCCGGTTCCGCCTCTGTTGCCTCAAGCTCGGCAAGAATTTCTTTGATACGGTCGATCGAGTGAAGAATGATGGTCACACCATCATCAGTCACTGCCATGCCGTCTCGATACTTGCCCATCAAGGTCTCAGCGGCATGCGCCAGAGCCTCCAGACGCGGCAGGCCTAGAAACCCACAGGTTCCTTTGACCGTGTGAACCAAACGGAAAATGTTGCTGAGGATCTCGTCATTATTCGGTTCTTGTTCGAATTTGACGAGTTCAACATCAACGACATCGAGACTTTCATTGGTCTCAGTCAGAAATTCACTTAGCAGATCGTCCATCTCAGCCCCTCATTTAAGCCTGCTTGTGTCAGCAGTGACTTAGTCTCGGTCCTTGTGGGCGGACCATTGACATTGGGGAGATCGTGCCTGTGAACTGTTAAAAAGCTCTGAAAAACCCGTGCTTTTGGTTTACTTCGCAACCTTAGCTGCAATTTGCGCCATCTTTTGAATGCGCAGGCGGCGTTTAGGCAAGGAATTTGGTCAGAGAATGAAGGGCAAAAAGCCCGGGGCCCGCCGTCGGTTTCAGCTTTGGGCGGACGCGGTCAACCGAAAATCATCTCCGTCCATGGATGCGGCGATGTCCATTTTACATTCTCGCGCCACAAGCCCCGTGAAATAGGGCTGAATAGCCCGCGCGTCGAGAACATCATCGCCAGATCGGCCATTGAGGAACCGTTCTGTCTCTGTCGGCACCCGCGCATTGATGCCCTTTGAGATCAGCAAAAATGTCGGTCGCTCAGGATCTCCGGAGATGTCAAGCGAGATACTGCCACCACGTGGAATGGCCGCGAGCGCGATAAGGATCATGTTGAGAAGCAGTTTCACCAGGTCTTTCGGCATAACAGCCGAGGGCCCTTCCCAAGTCATCTCCGCCTTTTCGTGGGCGACAAACCCCATTGCCACATCCTTAGCGTCGTTTAAATCCAAAGACGCTCCCGCGGAGCCAGCCGCCCCAAAAGCCAAACGGGCAAACTGAAGTTTGGAAGAGGCCTGAGTTGCACTCTTTTGGATCAGCTCCATCGCGTAGCGTTGCATCTCGGCATCGTCTTCATCTTCCAAGACTTCCAGACCATTTGTGATGGCCCCCACCGGACTGATCACATCGTGGCAAACACGACTGCACAAAAGAGCAGCCAAATCCAACGCCTCAATCTCGTTTGCCTGTTCCATCAAGCCCCCCGGGGTTAACCATCCGCAATGGCCGCTGATACCATTTCTAGCGCGTTTCGGCCAACCCTGTTCCGCAGTGACGGCGCCCCCAAAAGACCAATTGACCTATCACCCCTGAAAATGCTGTTCTCCGGCCTTTCTAAGCGATCAATTTGTAAGGAACGCGCGCGTGACAAAGTTTCAAGGCGACCGAGATCAGCTGATGGAGGCACTCTGCCGAATCGCTGTCAGAGCGGGCGCCGCCATCATGGATCACTATGCGACCGAGATTGTTGTCAACGAGAAGGACGACAAAACGCCAGTGACCGCCGCAGATCAGGACGCCGAGGACATCATCCTACCGGCGCTCGCCGATGCTGCACCGGGTATTCCCATTGTCTCTGAGGAAGCAACGGCGGCAGGAGCGAAACCCAACGTTGGTCCAGCGTTCTTTCTGGTCGACCCTCTCGATGGGACCCGTGAGTTCATCAATAAGAACGGTGAATTCACTGTCAACATCGCACTCATCGAAGATGGCCGGCCCACAATGGGCGTCGTGTATGCGCCAGCGAAAAACCGTATGTTCTATTCGGCAGGTCCAAGCAACGCATTCGAATTAGACATCGAACCCAATGCTGAAGGCTCTTTGGATGCCGACGCGAAACCGACACCACTTAATGTGCGCCCGGCAGACCCCAAAGGTATGACCGCCGTCGCCAGCCGATCTCATCGCGACCACAAAACCGATGAATATCTAGAGATGTACAACATCAAGGATTTTCTGAGTGCCGGTTCATCTTTGAAATTCTGTCTGATTGCAGCCGGAGAAGCCGACATTTATCCGCGCCACGGGCGCACGATGGAATGGGACACGGCGGCAGGCCATGCTGTCCTTTCCGGCGCTGGCGGGCGGGTAGACGAGATGGATGGATCGCCCCTCAAATACGGAAAGCTGGAGCGCGGCTTGGACAACCCGTACTTCGTTGCCAAAGGCGGCGTCGACTAAGGCCCAGCGCAGGCATCGCTAACCAGCGGCAATATCTTCGAGACGGTCAAGATCGCGGATCTCAATGATCCCTTTGTCAGCCAAGTGGATCACACCTGATGTCTTGAGCTTCGTGACCGTCCGACTGACAGTCTCCACCGTCAGCCCCAGATAATCACCCATGTCCGTACGACTCATTGGCACAACGAGTTTGGTGGGGCTGTCGCCTCGGTCTTCTGCGCGCGCACTCAGCCAAAGCAAAAACGACGCCAGCCTTTCTTGTGCAGTTTTCCGTCCCAGCAGAAGCATCTGCTCCTGAGCAGAAGCAATACCTCGGCTTGCCACTTGAAGCAGCTTGCGGCCAAGCGGATGCGAGTCGCCCGCCAACATCTCAAACGTGCTCCGGGGCATTTGGCACAGCTTGACGCCGTCTAATGCTTCAGCCGTAACCGAATGCTCGTCCGCGAACGTGAGCCCCAAAAAATCACCCTTGAACAGAAAGCCCGTCACCTGACGGCGGCCATCTGCAAGCAGCTTGTAGAGCTTCAAGGAGCCCTCTAGCACAACGTAATAGGCCTCAGTTGGGTCACCTTCAAAAAACAGACACTCGCCCGCTTCCAACGACCGCTCGCGGTTAGCATTCGCGAGCTCCGCGAGTTCCGAATTATCGAGAGCGGCGCAGATCGCTCGTGCTCTCACATCGCAATTTGAGCACGCGTCCACCGCACCGATTGCGATACCACCGGATCGACATTCCATACCTGTCTCAGAGAGCATTTTCATGTCAGACCACCCCGCCGATTTGCACAGGCCTTTTACCAGACCCATTTCTTACATTCAGCATCTGTAAAATTAGGCAGTTTAGGCGCGCCCTGCAAGGAAGTTCGGCGTGCACAAATGACGCAGGCAGAAAGAACTGCCGGCGTCAGACGGTGAAATAAGCCTATTGAAAACAGAGAGTTAAGCTATTTTCGCACCCAGGCACCTGTCACACTTTGCACATATTGGCCAGGAGGCGTTTGACCAATAATTTTCTCTCCGGCCAGTGCCTCAACATCTGCAAGCGTGGACCCTGGCGTCGATTGGGCAATTTCACGATACCGGTCCCGTCGCTTCAGATTGATATCTTGGACAAGCCGCTGTGTTGCAGCATCCGCACTGGGCGACACAATGCCCAGATACCCATCTCGTTTTTCGCCGACAATGCCAGCAGCCTTCGCGTCGTCCAGTGCGTCAGCATAGGCCGCTGGCGCAAACAGTGTCACAGCAAAGGCCAATCCGATAAGGGCCGCCAGCATACGAAGTTTTGAAACAGATTTTCTCATAGCGCCCTCCCTAGAAAAGGTCTGGATTTTCAGCAAGCAGATCATCCAGTTCGCGATCAACCTTGACCCGAATCTCTTGCTCGATTTTGACGTTCAGATTGATCTCGATCGGCTTATCCGGCGCTTCGATTTTCACCGTCGGTTGGCAGGCAGCCAAAGACCCCACCAGAATACTTGCCACAACGGGCAGACCAATGCGTTTTTCCATCATGGTGCTAATCCTTTCAGACAGCGCATGAACCCAGCCTGAACGGCTACCCCCTGCGTCGGGACGCCCTACCCTCTGTATCATTGATCGGTATCTCCCTTGCCCCGAATAAGATCAATCGCGTTCGTCCCTAGCGTAGCAGACCGAAGCAACTCCGCAAATGAAGCCTCTGTATTGATGTTGATGGCAAACGGATAGCCGTCATAGAGGCCTGGGTTTGCGCCTTCGAGGTTCAACTTCAATGTAAGGCGGTCTTGTGCGTTTCCGTCGAGCGACAAAGTCAAACCGGTATACTGAAAGTCTTCCAGCGCTTGAAAAACCAAAGCACCCTGGCCGCCACCGACGGCATCTGTACCATCGCCTTTATAGGAGAGATGTCCCGGCTCACCAGCGGCTAGCACACCACCGGAGATAATCGGGTCGCCCTCACGAATGGTGACCGGAATGCGGCCACTGATAACACCAGTGCCACTTGCTCCATCGAGTGCGAGAAGGTTGATGAATGCAGAGAGATCTACCTCCTCGACGGCAAGTTCAAAAGCCTGCTCAGAGGCGCCAGGCTCGATCACGCCGGAAGAGAGCGTAATGGTGCCGCCGGCGAACGGCCACGAGGCACTATCGACCGTGACGCCTCCCTTTCCATCAAGACTAAACGCCACCACACCGTCTGTTAGGAGCAAACCGGCCTCAACGGCGGCGACATCCAAACGCTGACCTTGAGCCGTTCGAGGCGGAAAGAGACTATCAAATGCAAGGTCTCCCCGTACCCCCTCAATGCGGGCAGCCTCAGTACTGAAACCAATATCATCAAGGCGCGCGTCCGCGGTCCCATCGAGCTCGCCTGACCGCCAATTTAGTTTAGCGGTAGCTGTGGTGCTGCCGACAACATTTGCCACCAATCCCTTGAACATCGGAAGGAGCACTTGGGGTTGAAGGCCGGCCACGGAAAATATGAGAGGTCCAACGGTGACGTCGGCGCGGCCAACTGCACTGGCGATGCTATGTGTTCCTTCCACAGAAGCGACAAGCGAAAGCGTTGCGGCGTCTGAAATCAATACGTCAAAAGTCGCACCGTCCACGGAGACTTGCCCGTCACCAACGATGCTCAAACGTGTGAACCGCGCTGCCGGACCGACATCTGCGACCTGCCCTGCGGATAGACGCCAACTGCCTGCCCGAGATGCAAGATCATCAAAGGAAACTTCAATGCTGGCATCATCTAAAGACACGGCAGGCCCGGGAACAAGGATGTCGGCGGCATTGGCCTGAAGCCGCAGTCCAAATGTTTCCCGGACCGCGATGTCGGCCAGAAGCTCCGGCATCTGGGCGTCCAGCAGTTTGTCGCCCAGATCGCTGCGCACGACAATAGGTATTGCCTCGGCACGAAGAGTGATATCTGCCGCCGGCGGCCAATAAAGGGCGCCGTCACTGCTCGTAAAACAAAGGCGGGTCGAAAACGGCTCGAGGACGACACCGGTCAGGTTGAGGTCACCAACAGCAACCTGTACGCACCCGTCCGGTAGCGTAACCTTAACCCCTGTCCCTTCCTGTTGGATGACGCCGCTACCCTCCAAGGCAATCGTGCCTTGAGGCACATCGAGTGTGGCCCTGAACATCGCCACAGAGATTGAGTCAATCTCAAAACCGCCACCTCCGCCAGCGCCGCCAAAAAGGGGCAACAGCGGCCCCGGGTCCAGCCCGGTTTCGTCCGCCTGTAACGCGACGGATACTTGGCCAATATCAACTCTAGCCAGACGTTGTTCCATGAGACCGTCAAGCGTGAACTGGACGCGAATATCTTCGACCAACAGCGCGGGACGCGACGCATCCCCCAAGCTGAGCGACCCGATGCGGACACCGCCAAAGCCGACCTGCGCGACGGTCACATCGAACTCGTCAATCCCAGCCCGACTTAAAGCGGCTCGAATCTGATCCTCAACCAATATGACCCGCGCGGACCACCAATATGCGCCTGCGCCACCCGCCCCGACCAATACGAAAAACAACACAGACCATTTCAGCCAGCGACACCGTCTTTTTTCGCTGCTTTCTTCAGAACTTTTGGTCACGCCGGAGATTTTCCTCAACACCAGCTCCCGTCAGCAGGTAGATAGGTGCCTCTTGTTTGCCGATTTTTCGCCACACTGAAGTGGTCAGTTACTTCTTGTGGGACTGCCAGAACATTTCTATCTATTGGCAGGTTAAGCGCTCCTGATCGAACCGCATAGGGGTGACGCAGGATATCGGACCGCCCGGCGCGCCCAAGCCAGATATGGGGACAGCTATGTTGACAGCTCTTTTTCTACGGCGAAACAAAATCAAAGCAATGACTCTTGCCTTCGCCGGCCTACTCACCCTGGGCACATCAGCAGCGCATGCCGACGGCGAGCAAGCACCTCCAAGAGAGTCAGAAGCCAAATTTACAGAAGAAGAAATCTACGCCGCGGCGTCAGAATTCTTTGGCGATACCGCGGAAGGGCTGGCGGAGGTCGTGCATCGTATCTTCGCAGAGAATGGCGAGCCAAATGCCTACATACAAGGCGAGGAAGGCAGCGGCGCCATTGTCGTCGGCGCGCGATATGGCGACGGCACGCTGGTTATGAAAGCGGGCCCAACGGCAAAAGTGTTTTGGCAAGGCCCCTCTGCCGGATGGGATTTTGGAGGCGATGCAGCCAAAACATTTACATTGGTCTACAACCTGCCGAACACCGATACGATCTATCAGCGTTTTCCGGGCGTGACCGGAAGTGCCTTTTTTATAGGCGGTGTTGGCGCAAATTATCAGCAGCGCGGCGACATCATTCTGGTCCCTATGAGGGCGGGCGTAGGGCTCCGCCTCGGCGCAAATGTGGGATATCTGAACTATACCCGAGAGCGCGACTGGCTTCCGTTCTAGAGCAAACACCCGTTTAACACATTCACACTGTCTTTGAGGGGAGGTCATTTAAAGTGGCAACCCTTTTGCGTATCATATGATCCTTAGGTGTATGACCCACCGCACCGATGGGTCGCGCGTAGCGTGAGTGTATAAGGTGAGATTGCGAGCAATCTGATGTCCGAGAGTTTACTTTTCGCCATTTTGGGCTTCCTTGTCGCCTGTCTCCTAGGGACTGTCTTTGCGAGCTTTCTTTGGCGCAGAGCTGTGACCGTCACGACCCGCAAAATCACCGAAGATGAAAATTTTGCTGCGATGGATGAGGTCGCGGACCTTAGAGCCGACCTGAGGGCCGCGCAGAATGGTCTCGCGACAAAAGACAGAGAAATCGTCAACGCCCAAGCGAGGGCAGCAGACCTCGAAACAGCCCTCTCTGAGGCACAAGCCTCTGGTGAAGGAACGACCGAAAACCTTAAGCGAGAGCTCGAAAACGCTGGCAAAGCGCTCGAGGCCGCGCAGGGCGAACGCGATGCAGCACAAGCCGCTCTGAGCGACAAGGATAGCGAAGTAAAAGCGGCGCTCAAAGCAAAAGATGGTGAAATAGAGCAAGCCCAGGCTCGAGTGAGCCTTCTCGAAAATGCCATTCGGACATTGGCGAAAGAAGCATCTCTCTTCGAGACAGAGCCTGTGAGCAACGCCCTTACCACATCTGTGCCGGCGGCAGAGGTTACCACCGACAGCCCTGACCCAGAAGGCGCCCCTGACACACCTGTAGCGACCGAAGACATGCCCAAAGAGGCACCTGAGCCCGAAACCCCTTTAAAGGATGTTTCGAAGGACGATGCAGCTGAAGCGGAGCCAGAGCCACAACAAGCAAGTGCGATAAGCCGGTCTCTTGAGGAGCGTATTGAGGCGCTGAAGCAGGGCGAGAGCCCAACCGCTTAGCCCCGATCGCTCTCCCAGCATCACTGCTGACAATCTGTCGCGCGTCATTATTCCACAACAAGAACGAGTAAAAGCTCCTTGCGGCGACTCGAGAGCCATCGCATGCTGACTTAGCCATAATCCTATTGGGGATAATCGGCGGTTTTCTTTGAGAATTCGGCTGTTCAATTGATCTACGGCAAGTACGCGCCAACCGAGTCGATCTAAAGAAGACCCAGGCAACAAGGTTTAGGAGATCTACTATGGCGGCTTCCCAAGAAGCGGCCCCAGGCACAGTGACAGCGGCGTCCTTTGGCGTCGGTAGTCTCTTTGTGGTCGGTGCGCTCATTTCTATGTTCATTGCGGCGGGGACACATGACAGCGTCATGGCGTTTCACGCGACCCTTTTCATTCTCTTCTTCGTGCTCGGAATTTTTGTCATAGGCAAACGTCATTTCGATGCGCTGGAAAGACCTCCGGAGCCGCCCGCCCGCGACGGCATTGCCCATCATGACGGGCCGATCCGGGTCGCCACCATCGCTGCGCTCTTCTGGGGGATTGCGGGTTTTCTCGCTGGCCTTGTTATTGCGCTACAGCTGGCATTCCCGGTCCTCAACTTTGATTTGGCCTGGCTGAACTTTGGACGCCTTCGCCCGCTGCATACATCAGCGGTGATTTTTGCTTTTGGCGGCAACGCGCTCATCGCGACATCGTTCTATGTGGTCCAGCGGACCTGCAAAACGAGGATCGCCGGCGATCTTGCGCCCTGGTTTGTCGTGTGGGGTTATCAGCTTTTTATTGTCCTAGCGGCAACCGGCTATCTGTTGGGCGTCACCCAGGGCAAGGAATATGCAGAACCTGAATGGTATGTAGACCTGTGGCTCACCATAGTCTGGGTCGTCTACCTTCTGGTGTTCCTTGCAACCCTCGCAAAGCGCAAAGAACCCCACATTTATGTGGCGAACTGGTTCTATCTCGCTTTCATCGTCACCATCGCCATGTTGCACCTGGTGAACAATGCGGCCATTCCCGTATCGCTCACCTCGCCCAAGTCCTACATCATCTGGTCCGGCGTGCAGGACGCACTCATTCAGTGGTGGTACGGGCACAATGCGGTGGGCTTCTTCCTGACCGCAGGCTTCCTCGGCATGATGTATTATTTCGTGCCGAAACGGGCAGAACGGCCGGTCTATTCCTACCGCCTGTCCATCGTGCACTTCTGGGCGCTGATTTTCCTCTACATCTGGGCGGGCCCCCACCATCTGCACTACACGGCACTGCCCGATTGGGCACAGACGCTGGGCATGACGTTCTCCATCATGCTGTGGATGCCATCCTGGGGGGGCATGATCAACGGTCTCATGACCCTGTCCGGGGCTTGGGACAAGCTCAGAACCGACCCAGTCATTCGTATGCTCGTGGTCTCGATCGCCTTCTACGGCATGTCCACCTTCGAGGGGCCGGTCATGTCCATCAAGGCGGTGAACTCACTCAGCCACTACACTGACTGGACGGTGGGCCATGTACACTCAGGTGCTCTGGGCTGGGTCGGCTTCGTCTCCTTCGGGGCCATCTACTGCCTGGTTCCGTGGCTATGGAATCGCAAACAGCTTTATTCACTTGCGCTCGTGAACTGGCACTTCTGGATCGCCACCCTCGGCATCGTGCTCTACATCACGGCCATGTGGGTGTCCGGTATCCTCCAGGGTCTGATGTGGCGGGCTTATGACAGCCTAGGCTTCCTTGAATACTCCTTCGTGGAAACCGTGGAAGCCATGCACCCATTCTACGTCATCCGGGCAATGGGCGGCGGGCTCTTCGTCATCGGCGCGCTCATCATGGCCTACAACATCTACATGACCATTCAGGGTCGTGTGCGTGAAGGCGAAGCCATGGAACCTGCACCAGCCGGTGACGGCCAACTTGCCGCCGTCGGCGCGAAATAAGGAGGAGAGGTTCCATGTCTAGATTTTCACATGCCACCATTGAGAAAAACTCGATCCTCCTGCTGGTCCTGACCCTGATCGCGGTATCGATCGGCGGTCTGGTCGAGATCGCGCCCACATTCCTCATCAAGACGACCGTCGAAGATGTGGAAGGGGTTCGCCCCTACACCCCGCTCGAACTGGCGGGACGCGACATCTATGTCCGTGAAGGCTGCTACGCCTGTCACAGCCAGATGATCAGGTCTCTTCGTTCAGAGGTGGAGCGCTATGGGCACTACTCGCTTGCAGCGGAAAGCAAGTACGACCATCCGTTCCAATGGGGATCCAAAAGAACGGGGCCAGACCTTGCTCGCGTAGGCGGTAAGTACTCGGACGAATGGCACCGGGTTCACATGGCCGATCCGCGCGCCGTGGTGCCGGAATCAGTCATGCCCGGTTATCCTTTCCTGGCGGAAACACCACTGGCAACACACGATATGGAGAACAGCCTGAAAGTGCTGGCTCTGCTCGGCACGCCCTACTCGGAAGAGATGGTGGCCGAGACCCTCGCCGACATCTACGTCCAGCAAAATCCGGACGAAGATTATGACCCCTTGGTCGAACGCTATCCCGGCGCTGTGGTGTCTAACTTCGACGGCAACCCTGAAGTGGTGACGGAGCTCGATGCCATCATCGCCTACATGCAGATGCTGGGCACGCTGGTGGATTTCTCCACCGTCGAACGCGCCACACTGGTGCAATAGGAGAGGATTGATGGACTACGAAACCTTCTCACTCTTCGCCGGCACCTGGGGCCTCGTTCTCCTGGTGATCATGTTTGTCAGCGCAATAGGCTACGCGCTCTGGCCCTCCAACAAGGAGAAGTTCGAGCACGCTGCCCAATTGCCACTTGATGCAGATGATAGTTCCGAAAAGGGAGACCCCCGGTCATGACCAACTCACCCCACACAGATGACGTGACCGGCGTCGACACAACCGGCCATCAATGGGATGACATTCACGAGCTCAACAACCCGCTGCCCAAATGGTGGGTCTACAGCTTCTATGCCTGCATTGTCTGGTCCGTCCTCTACTGGATCGTCATGCCTGCCTGGCCGATCTTCATGAACGGTGCCTGGACTTATACAGGCGGCGTCATCGGCTATGACCAGCGGGTGGTCGTCGAAAACGACATTGCCGAAGTCGCGGCGGGTCGTCAGGTCTATATGGATCAGATTGACGCCCTGGAGCTTCCAGCTGTTCAGCAGAATGCAGAACTCATGGAAGTGGCTCTTGCCGGCGGTCGCGCCGCCTTTGGTGACAATTGCGCGCCTTGCCACGGGTCCGGCGCACAGGGCTTTGTTGGGTACCCCAACCTCAATGACGATGACTGGATTTGGGGCGGAACGCTGGAAGACATCCATGTCACTCTCAAACACGGCATTCGTTGGGAAGCGGACGACGATACGCGGTTCAACGCCATGCCACGCTATCTGGCGGACGGCATCCTCACTCGTGACCAGGTGAACGATGTGACCGACTATGTCCTCACCCTGTCGGGCACGGCGGAGATCACGGACGCTGCCACGCGGGGCTCAGAAATCTTCGCAAGAGAGTGCACGACCTGTCACATGGAAGGCGGCATTGGCAACCGGGAACTGGGCGCGCCCAATCTCGCGGACGCCATCTGGCTCTATGGAGGTGACCGGGCCTCCGTCTATGAAAGCATCGCCAATTCCCGCGCCGGTCAAATGCCTGCGTGGGGCGACCGGCTGGACCCGGTCACGGTGAAGCAGCTCGCGCTCTACGTCCATTCGCTGGGCGGCGGCGAGTAAGCAACTCGAGAATGGGCGAGGCTTTTCATCAAGCCTCGCTCACAAAGGTGGTCGACTTTTCGCCCTGTAGGCAGATTGCCGCAGCGGCCCTTCGCCACGGCGAAAAACCGTCGGTCATCCAATACATAAATCTCGCCGCCTGGATGGGAGGCCCATAAAGGGAAGGCGCGCGCCAGAGATGACAACCCCGCTGAGGTTCAGCGGTAAACACGAGGCGGAAATGACCAGTGACGCGTCAACAGCCGGACCTGACACTGCAGGGGCAGGACTAACCTCCCTCATTGGCGAGGCTGAGAAGCTCGCAAATCCGCACGGGGTTGAAGGGGAAACCGCCACCGCGGTGAACTCTGAAAAGAACCGGTCGCTCTACGCAAGTCGTATCAAGATTTATCCAAAGCTCGTCCATGGACGCTACCGTCTGGTGAAATGGTTCGTCATGGCCATCACGCTCGGCATCTATTACATCACACCGTGGATCCGGTGGGACCGGGGTCCCTTCGCACCGGATCAGGCCGTCCTCCTCGACTTCCCTCATCGACGGTTCTATTTTTTCTGGATCGAAATCTGGCCGCAGGAAGTCTATTACCTCACGGGACTTTTGATCCTCGCCTCGGTCCTTCTGTTCCTGGTGACCTCTCTCGCCGGCAGGGTCTGGTGCGGCTATACCTGCCCGCAGACGGTGTGGACCGATCTCTTCATCTACATAGAACGCTTGATCGAAGGGGATCGCTCAGCGCGTATCCGCTTGGACAAATCGTCCTTTTCCTTGAACAAGCTCTTCCGGAAAGTGTCCAAACACGCCGTTTGGCTGATCGTCGCGGTCGCCACCGGCGGCGCATGGGTCTTTTATTTTGATGATGCGCCGACCCTGGCGGCAAATCTGCTCACATTTAGCGCGGACCCGGTCGCCTATCTTTTCATCGCGATATTCACCGCGACGACCTACGTATTCGGCGGCCTCGCCCGTGAACAGGTCTGCACCTACATGTGTCCCTGGCCGCGGATCCAAGGCGCCATGTTCGACGACGAGTCGTTCCTCGTGACCTACAAATATGATCGAGGTGAACCGCGCGGGCCCCACAAAAAGAACACCTCGTGGGACGGGCGCGGAGACTGCATCGACTGCGGACAATGCGTGGCCGCCTGCCCCATGGGCATTGATATTCGCGACGGCATGCAACTGGAGTGCATTCAGTGCGCGCTTTGCATTGATGCCTGCGACGACATTATGGCCAAGGTCGGGCGCCCCCGCGGACTGATCGAATATGACACCCCCGCCAATATGGATCGGCGGATTGCGGGAGAGAAAGAACGCATCCACATCTTCCGCCCCAGAACCGTCATCTATATGGGCGTGCTGGTTTTGGTCAGCGCAATCATGTTTTTCTCACTCGCCACCCGCAGTGCGATTGACCTGAATGTCTTGCGCGATCGCAATCCACTCTTTGTGCAGTTGTCCGACGGCAGCATCAGAAACGGCTACACCGTCAAGATCATCAACAAGATCCATGAAGAACAGGCATTTTCCATCCGCATTGAAGGCTTGCCTTCAGCGCGCCTCTTCCAGCAAGGAGTGAGCGTCGGCGACAGCGTACGCACCGCGATTGCGCCGGACAGCCTGAAAGACATCAAGACATTTGTCATTCTCCCGCGCGACGCCTTAGGCTCTCTGGACGACGGCGAAGCAACCTTGCGATTTATTGTTGAGAACACGGCAACAGGCGAAACAGTCTCCAACGACACAAGCTTCAGGGGTCCAAGATGAGCATCGATACAAGTGCCGACAAAGTCTGGACGGGCCGCCGAATACTGCTCGGATTGAGTGCCTTCTTTCTCTCTGTGTTCGCCGCCAACGCCATCATGGTCTTCTATGCACTGACCACCTTCGACGGGGTTGAGACCGACGATGCCTACCGCAAAGGCCGCGCCTATAACCATGTATTGGAGGCGGACGCAGCTCAAGCCGCGCTGGGTTGGGCCACAACAGTTGAGGCTAAATCCTCCTACACCCCCCAAGGCGTCTCGATTTATGCAACCGTCAAAGTCATAAACGGTGATGGTGAGGCCGCCTCCCTGCGGAACCCAAAGCTCACCTTCTGGCGGCCGACGGTTCAGGGTATGGACGTTGAGACAGTCATCACGTCGGCGGGTGACGGAACCTATCAGGGCGTCGCTCAATTGCAGCGTGCCGGAAACTGGATCGTCCGCTTGAACGCAGAGACATTCGACGGGCGGCCCTATGTCTATGAAGAAAGGCTCTTCATAGACCCAGAAGCCGGATAGCCGCATGACGGACACCACCCTCGATCCAAACCTCTTTGTCCGTGGAGACGACGAAACCGCTCACATTGATCTGGTGGTGGAAGGCATGCATTGCGCCGGGTGTATGCAAAAGATCGAAAGAGGCTTGGGCCAGCTGCCGGGCGTCACCAATGCCAGATGCAATCTGTCAACCAAGAGGGTCGCGGTATCCTGGCAGCGGGGCCAAACGACAGGCGACGGCGTCGTCGCCGAACTCGGATCACTCGGCTTCAGCGCGGTTCCCTTCGATCCAAAACTCGTTGGCGCGATTGACGAGACTGAGGCAAGCCGCCTGCTCCGCGCCATGGGTATCGCTGGCTTTGCGGCGGCCAATGTCATGCTGCTGTCGGTCTCTGTCTGGTCGGGTCTGGTCAGCGACATGGAGCTGGAAACCCGGGCCCTATTTCACTGGCTCTCAGCGCTCATCGCCCTGCCCGCGGTCGCCTTCGCCGGTCAGCCTTTTTTCAGCTCAGCCTGGGCCGCTCTGAAGACGGGCAGCACCAACATGGACGTGCCCATTTCTCTCGCCGTCTTGCTGGCCTGCACCATGAGCCTCGTGCAGACACTACAGAACGCTGAGCATGTTTATTTTGATGCGAGCATCACCCTCCTCTTTTTCCTGCTGATCGGGCGCTATCTGGATGTACAGACCCGCGCCAAGGCTTGCTCCGTCGCGCAAAACCTATTGGCGCTCCGCGCGGTCGCTGCAACGCTGGTGGAGCCAGACGGCAAAACACGCGCCGTGCCCGTCGACACGCTGGAACCAGGCATGATCGTCTCTGTCGCGGCGGGTCAACGCCTGCCCGCAGACGGGGTCATCACAGAAGGCCAGAGCGACATCGACACCAGTCTGGTCACCGGAGAGAGCCTGCCTAGGACTGCGGACGCAGGCACACCTGTCTATGCTGGCACGCTAAACCTGTCTGCCCCCATCCTTGTAAAAGTGACCGCCAAAGACGACGCCTCGCTCCTCTCCGAAATTGTGCGGCTAATGGAATCCGCTGAGCAGGGGCGCGCTGGATATGTGCGCCTGGCCGACCGGATCGCGAGCAAGTACGCGCCAACCGTTCACGCCCTAGCGGCCGCCACACTCATTCTTTGGATAGCGTTGGGTGCTGGCTGGCAGGTGGGTCTCATGAACGCCATCGCCGTCCTCATCATCACCTGCCCCTGCGCCCTAGGCCTTGCGGTGCCGGTCGTCCAGGTCGTCGCAAGCGGTCGGCTGCTGAAACTCGGCGTGCTTGTCAAAGCACCGGATGCCCTGGAGCGCCTCGCTCAGATCGACACCATCATCTTCGATAAAACCGGCACACTGACGCTCGGCGAACCCAAACTCACAAATACGAAAGACATCGCATCGAACGATCTCGCGTTAGCGGCGGCGCTTGCATCACGAAGCAACCACCCGCTTGCCCGCGCCGTTGCCGCAGCAGCTGAAGGGGTGGACCTCCCGACCGTCGCGGGCATCACAGAAACACCAGGTTTTGGTGTCGAAGGCGAACAGGGCGGACAAACCCTACGCCTCGGAAGCCGCGCCTGGACGGACGCAGAAGGGCCAACGCCATCCGGGCCGGAACTCTGGCTGCGCCGAGGAACCGAGCCACCAATCCAATTCACCTTTGCCGACCTGCTCAGAGAAGACGCCAAAGCGGTGGTTGCCGATCTCAACAAAACCTATGAGGTAGTTTTATTGTCTGGCGACCAGACGCCGGTTGCCAAAACCGTCGCCGACGACCTCGGCATCACACACTGGGCCGCAGAACAGACACCGGCAGACAAGATCGCCAAGATCGACACCATGACGAAAGCAGGTAAAACAGTTCTCATGGTGGGGGATGGGCTGAATGATGCGCCCGCGTTAAAAGCGGCCCATGTCTCCATATCACCTGCTAGCGCCGCCGACATCTCGCAGACGGCAGCGGACTTTGTATTTCAAGGAACGCAGCTAGCCGCTGTTGCAGACACGCTAAACACGGCGAAGCGGTCTCGCCGCCTAGTGTTCCAGAATTTCGGACTGGCCATTGGCTACAACTTTGTCGCCGTCCCACTCGCGGTGATGGGTTTTGTCACACCACTGGTAGCGGCAGTTGCTATGTCGTCGTCATCCTTGATCGTGACAGTCAACGCGTTGAGGTTGGGGCTCAAGACGGGAACGAAACCATGGACGCGCTGATTTTTCTGATCCCCATTGCGCTCGGCCTGGGCCTGCTCGGCCTCGGCGCCTTTCTCTGGTCGCTTAAGTCCGGCCAATATGATGACATGGATGGCGCCGCCGAGCGCATCTTGTTCGACGATGACCCGCCCTCAAAGACTTAGGCTCGCTTAGTCCGCATCAGAAATCGTTGCCCGATAAGCATGCCAGGTCGCATGTCCTACCAGCGGAAAGGCGAGGATCATGCCAACGAAGAACGTCGCCATGCCCACCGCCATGACGACGGCGATAATCCAAGCCCACAACAGCATCGGCCCCGGGTTGTCGCGCACCACACGAATACTGGCGAGCACCGCGCTCACCGCATCAACATCGCGGTGCATCAGCATTGGCACTGACAGGGCGGAGACGGCGAACACAGCGAAGGCAATCAACGCGCCAACGGCGGTGCCGACAACCAACAGACCGAGTCCGTAAGGGGTAAACACAAGCGTCGGCAGAAAATCCGACAATGGTGGAAACCCTTCCAGCCCAAAAAACAGCGCAAACAAGAGACTGGCGATTCGCATCCAGGCGAGCAGTGCAAGCATGAGCAGTGCGCCAAGAAACGCCAATTGAGTTGGCGACGCGGTTTTTACCAGCAGCACATCCCGCAGGGAGAGCGCTTCGCCCTTCTCCAAACGGCGGCTCGCTTCATAGAGGCCTACAGCAAAAAGCGGCCCAACCAACATAAATCCAGCCGCCAACGGCAGAACAATGGAGCTGAGTTCCACGAGAAATAGCGACAGAGCAAGCAAAACAGAGATACCGGCGAACAAAACCCCATAAAAGAGGCTGATTCCCGGCATAGCCCACATATCGCGCCAACCGGCGGAGACCCACCGCCAAGGGTCATCCAGGGTAAGACGTCCTGAGGGTTGTTTTTCTGTCTGAGTGGCCGGATTCCCGGTCGTTACCGCCATATCGCTCCTCCAAATCGACCACCAATAGGACCGTAAAACGCAGCGCTTTACTGAGCAACAGGTGCCACGCTTGAGAATCCGCTGGAGTCGTTACAAAGGGGGCGATCACATGCGCTAAATGCCCATTTTTGGGTTGGCCGCGCTGCGGCAAACCAACGCATTTCTGAGCATTATTCGTTAGTCTCTCTTACGAGTTTGGAAATTATATGAATAAATTCAAATACCTAGGTTAAAGCCATACTTACTAAGGTGTATGTAGCTTTTTGTTGCATCGCACCAAATTAGCATTGACAACTTGTCATATTCAGCAGATAAACGTTCTCAAGAGCCCGGCCTTACCTCCTCCCAAGGCCATAGGCTTGATAGGCCGCTTGCACACTCCTCCTCCCCCCGTGCGAGCGGCCTTTTTCATGCGCGGCCCAAAGGAGCGCATGGCCGCGAGCTCAGCCTAAAAGAGCACGTGTCGAAAAATGATCCTCAGCGGCTACTCAGCCGGAGGCGGCGCAGCCGATTCAGAAGCCTCATCAGCGACCAGGCGCACACGGCCCAGCTCAACACCCCGCTTGGTATCGATGATGATGACCTCAAGCACACCTTCGTTCGTTGTGACGATGGAAAGGCGATCCTCAATAAAAGTCGTACGGACCACACCGGTCCCTTCAGCGACCGGCACATCGACCGTGCCGAACTGTCCGCGAATGGCGGTTGTCGCGGGATCGGGGCTGGAACTAAGTCGGTAAATGATGGTGCCGAAAACGACAATAAGGCCGATAACAATCAAAACGCCCATTACGATGACCGAAGCGAGCAAAACCGGACGTTCTTTGACGGCTTCCATTTCGGAAACCGGGGACGTTTCCATGCTGCTCTCAGGTTCGCTATTGTCCGGCATGAGTTTATCAACCTTGAATGTCGCGGGCGGCACCTGCCACACCGTGAGCGTGAGTGAAGAGGATGCGGGAATGCGGCTTGACCGCTATCTCACAACTGCATTGGCCTCCCTCGACCCTGCCCCCAGCCGATCGCGAATCCGCACGTTGGTCGAAGAGGGACAGATAACGCAAGGCGCGCCCAATAAGGAGCGGACGATAAGTGACGTCTCCTACCGGGTCAAACCCGGTGAGACCTACAATGTCACCCTCCCGACGCCGGCGCCTGCCTTACCCCAACCTGAGAATATCCCGCTGAACACTATCCATGAGGATGCTGACCTCATTGTCATCGACAAACCAGCAGGCCTTGTCGTCCATCCCGCACCCGGGTCACCGGACGGCACATTGGTAAACGCGCTTCTTGCCCATTGCGGAGCGGACTTCACAGGCATTGGCGGCGAGCTACGCCCGGGCATTGTTCATCGCCTCGACAAAGAGACAAGCGGCCTCATGGTGGTCGCCAAAACGGAGGCTGCGCTCAAACACCTGCAGGAGCAATTCGCCATCCACGGGCGGGATGGGCGGCTAGAGCGTGCCTACACGGCCTTTGTGTGGGGCAAACCCCATCCGAGCAAAGGCACCGTGAATGCTCCTCTTGCACGGAGCCGCCATAACCGCCTGAAGATCACCGTAACCCGCTCTCTGGAAGCACAAGGCGCGCGCGAAGCCATCACCCATTACAAAGTGGCGCAAAGCTTTGGCAGGCCTGAGCCCCTGGTCAGCCAGGTCATATGCCACCTAGAAACAGGCCGGACCCACCAGATCAGGGTCCATATGACCCACCTGGGCCATCCGATCCTGGGTGATCAGACCTATGGGACCGCCCACAAGAACCGCGCTGCGAAGCTCTCTGACGCCGCCAGAAACGCTCTCACAGCGCTAGACCGGCAGGCGCTTCACGCCCACCTGCTGGGGTTTGAACACCCGGAAACCGGCAAAAAACTGCGCTTTGAGAGCCCTCTGCCGCCCAATATGGCCGATCTGCTTAGTGCTTTAGAATCCCTATAAACAATAAGTGATTGCCCTTTTTTTGGCCCCAATCCTCGCCTATATGAAAGCGACTTAAGATGCTGAGTACGCATCACGGAAGGGGATCATCATGGCAAACACACCGACCAACAGCTCATCCCGCATGCCGGCGGTCACGCCGGAGCAATCCCTGTCGCGCTACCTCCAGGAAATCCGCAAATTCCCGATGCTGGAGCCGCAGGAAGAATACATGCTGGCCAAGCGCTGGAAGGAGCATGAAGACCCTGATGCCGCTGAAAAGATGGTGACCAGCCATCTGCGGCTCGTCGCGAAAATTGCCATGGGCTATCGCGGCTATGGCCTGCCCACCGGTGAAGTGATCTCCGAAGGCAATGTGGGCCTTATGCAGGCGGTAAAGCGCTTCGAGCCGGAGAAGGGCTTCCGCCTCGCGACCTACGCCATGTGGTGGATCCGCGCTGCTATCCAGGAATACATCCTGCGCTCCTGGTCGCTGGTAAAAATGGGCACCACCGCTGCGCAGAAAAAACTCTTCTTCAACCTCCGCAAGGTGAAGGGCCAGCTTCAAGCCTTTGAAGAAGGCGACCTGAAGCCGGAAAACCTGACGGAGATTGCGACCCGTCTCGGTGTGACTGAGAAGGAAGTGACGGACATGAACCGGCGCATGTCCGGGCCGGACAATTCGCTCAATGCACCTATTCGCAACGCGGAAGCCGATGGCGGCGAATGGCAGGACTGGCTGGTGGATGAAAGCACTGACCAGGAGGTGGAGTTGGGCGAAAAGGAAGAGCTCGACGTCCGCCGCGACATGCTGCACGCCGCCATGCAGTCGCTCAACGAACGCGAGATGCACATCCTCACCGAACGTCGCTTGAAGGATAACCCGGCGACGCTGGAAGAGCTGAGCCAGGAATATGGCATCAGCCGCGAACGCGTGCGTCAGATTGAAGTGCGCGCGTTTGAAAAACTGCAAAAAGCCATGCGCGACGCCGTGAGCGAACAAGCGGCTGAGCGCCGCGCCGCCCGGGACGAGCTTCTGAACTAGGACGCGACCTCTCGCTTAACAAATTTTAGCCCGTAGCTCTAAACTGAGCTGCGGGCTTTTTCATGAGCACCATTTTATTGGGGGGAACATCATGGCAGTACTGGTCACCGGCGGCACAAAAGGCATTGGGCTGGCCATTGCGAAACGTCTGTCCAAAAAAGGGGAGGACATGTTCCTGGTCTATCACAGCGACGAAGCGGCGGCGGCGGACGCCAAGATCGCCCTGGAGGCCAACGGGGCTCTTGTTCATCTCATCAAAGCGGACATCGGCACCATCGACGGCGCAGCGACAATTAAGGAGGCCGTCGCAAAAACCGGCGTGACGCTCAACGGCATTGTGCATAGCGCCGCACTCATCTATCCGACGACACTTTTGGATGCAGACCTCGAGAAGTTCACCCGCGCCGTGGAAACCAATGGCCTCTCACTCCTTTATCTCGTGCAAAAACTCCTGCCCGCTATGGATAGAGGCACCAGCATCGTTTTCATCACCAGCGGCGGCGCCCGCATTCCCCAACCCCGCTATGGCGCCCTAGGCGTCGGCAAAGCGCTCGCTGAAAGCATTGTGCGCTATCTGGTCATGGAGCTGGCGCCGAAGGGTATCCGCATCAATGGCGTCGCCCCCGGGCTGGTCGCAACAACATCCGTTGCGGACATGGTGGGCAGTCAGGACGCCGCCGACCGCTTGTTCGAAAAGGCCGCGAAAGCCAACCCGTCAGGCCGCATGTCCCGCGACAGCGACTATGCGTCGCTCGTGGAATATCTCATGAGCCCGGAAGCGGAGTTCATTCAAGGACAGGTGATTGCCGCCACCGGCGGTGTCGGTGTCGTGGGGTGAGGTGTCCTCTCCAGATGCCAAGTCCGTATCTGGCGAGCATATGAGATTAAACCCTGACAGGTTGCGCTCCGTTCACAGACGGAGAAAGCAATGACCCACTACATTCTCATTCACGGTTCCTGGCATGGCGCCTGGTGTTGGTACAAGGTCGCCGATCGCTTAAAGGCAAACGGGCACACAGTCGACGTGCCGGACCTCCCCTGCCACGGAAAGAACTGGGGCACCCACAAAGACGTGAGCCTCGACGACTACGTGCGCACCGTCACAGACCTGATCGACGCGGCACCGGGACCCATCACGCTCGTCGCCCATAGCCGGGGCGGCATAGTCGGCTCAAGCGTAGCCGAAGCACGGCCGGACAAGGTCACCCGCACCATCTATGTCGCTGCCTACCTCGTGCCCAATGGCAAGATGGTGGTCGACTATGCGCTGCAGGACGACCAGTCTCTTGTTATGCCAAATCTGGATCAGAACCCGGACGCGGGATGGGACATGCTACAGGCCCATGCGTTTCGCGATGCGCTCTATGCCGACTGCGATGACGATGACGTGGCGCTGTGCCATCTCTTGTTGTCACCTGAACCCACCGCACCCACCTTCACCCCGCTTGAGCTAAGCGACACGAACTATGGCCGCGTTCCGAGGAGTTACATCCTGCTGACAGAGGATTGCGCCGTATCGCCGAAGCTCCAACGACTAATGCTGGAGGAGACTCATTGCGACGTCGTGGAACTGGAAGCAAGCCACAGCGCGTATTTTTCAAAGCCGGGCGCACTGACCCGGCTGATCGAAGAGGCTGGAGAAAACAAGGCCGCCGCTTGACGGGGACGCAGCGGTTACTCCGCTGCCCCCACACCAGCAGCAGAGACACCTACACCAATCGGACAAGTCAACCGCTCCTCACTTCGTTCGCCGCAACAGCGGCTCACCTCCCGCTCCCCCAACGGGAGAGGGGGACCCGAGCATGAGCGAGGGTTGGGTGAGGGGGCAGAGCCAAAGATGTCCCCATCCTTCGAGACGGGCTCCGCCCTCCTCAGGATGAGGTAGCGGTCCTACTTCCAACCCTCATGGTGAGGAGCTTTCCGTTGGAAAGCGTCTCGAACCAGGGATGCACACTCAAGAAGTTCATTCCGCCGCGTCGACGCCGACGCCGATGGGGCAGCTCACGCCGGTGCCGCCAAGCCCACAATAGCCGTTGGGCACTTTGGCGAGATATTGCTGGTGGTAATCCTCGGCATAGAAGAATTCGGGTGCGTCCAGAATTTCGGTTGTGATCGCGCCATAGCCTGCCGCCAGCAGGTTCTGGCCATAGGCCGTCTTGGAGGCTTCCGCCGCCGCTTTCTGCTCCGCTGAGTAGGTATAGATGCCGGAGCGATATTGCGTGCCCTTGTCGTTCCCCTGCTGCATGCCCTGGGTCGGATTATGCGCTTCCCAAAAGGTCTTGAGCAGCGTCTCATAGGACACTCGTGTCGGGTCGAACGTCACCAGCACCACTTCATTGTGCCCGGTGCCGCCGGAGCAGACTTCTTCATAAGTCGGGTTCGGCGTAAAGCCCGCGGCATAGCCCACGGCGGTGACCTCCACACCCGGCAGCTCCCAGAACTTCCGCTCAGCACCCCAGAAACAACCCAGCCCGAACATGGCCTGTTCCAGACCGGGGGCTACGGGCCCCTTCAGCGGCTTGCCGTTCACAAAATGCACGTCTGCCGTTGGGATCGCGAAATCACGACCCGGCAGCGCGTCTGCTGGGTCAGGCATCTGCATTTTCTTAGACAAACCGAACATGGGGCCCCTCCTGATAAAGAACTGTCATGCATAATAATGTAGGACAGCGTACGACATGTGCTAGCCCTGTCGCAGCCAATTGATGGAATGACCAAACAGGGGTCCCACCCTCTCTAATGTCCGAGTTTCTCTCTTTTTTCACGGATGTGAGCCTGACAGCACCCGATATGGCGCTGGCGGCGGCAGCGGTCTTTTTCTCAGGGCTCCTGCGGGCGTTCGTAGGCATTGGCTTTGCCATGGCGCTGGTGCCCCTCCTAGCGCTCATTGTGGGGCCGGCCGCAGCGGTGCCCATGGCCCTGCTGCTCGAAATGTTGAGCGGCCTTCAGATGCTGCCGAAGGTGCGCAAGAAAGCGGATTGGCACTCCATCCGCCTCATCCTGCCCATGGCAATGCTCACGGCACCCTTCGGGGTTTATCTCCTGGACATTTTGGACGCCGACAGTCTGCGCATACTGATCTCCGTGGCGCTCCTCGGCGCCGTCGCGTTGATGGCGAGCGGCTTCGTTCTCCCCGCGAAATTGCCCTTGCCTGTCACGTTAGGAATTGGAAGTACGTCGGGCCTGCTCGCGGGCAGCACCGCCATGGCGGGCCCGCCGGTCCTGGTCTACTTTTTAGGACGCGCCGATACGCCGGAGGCCGCCCGCGCCTCCATGTTCATGTATTTCTCTCTCACAAGCCTGACCACGCTCACCATCGGGCTCCTCTCCGGCGTCGTGCCGTATGAGACGCTGGTCGTCGCGTTTCTGTTGAGCCCGGCCCTCTTCCTCTCAAACATCATCGGCAGCTGGGCCTTCCATGCCATGGGCGATCACCACTACAAGCCCATCGCCCTCACACTGCTCACGCTCATCGCGCTGGTGATGCTGGTGCAGGCGTTCATATAAACCGAAAAAGCCCCTGGCTTTCGCCAAGGGCTTCATCTTGAGGCGTGAAGATCACGCAGCTTGAAGCCCGCCTCCCCATCGGTTCGCCCGTTTCATATTACCCAGGTCATTGAAACGCACACCGTTTTCCCGCATCACCGGCAGCACCTTTCCGGCAGACATCTGTCTCAGATAGAACGGCTCTACCGCCCAGAAATGATGAATAGCGTGGGTCGTTGCAAAGTTGAAGCAGAATAGGTGGAAAGGCAGAAACCAAAGCGAGTTGATCACCTGAGTCTGTTTCACAATGTTCCCGACTTCAATATCGCCAAAATAGTGCATGTTGGAACTGACAAAATTGAGACAGAAAGACCGCAAGACATTGGGTGCAATCCACACAACGATCAGAGCCGTCATTACAGAAACGATGTCCGCCGCGACACCTGTTGGTGCGAAATCCATGCCCATGAGCGCGGCGCCGCCAGCCACAGCATAATATCCCAGAAATGCCCACCACAAACCGTGATGCACGAACCCAAGCGGCGAGTAGGCAGAAGCGGCAAGCTTCAATGTTGGCAGAACCTGGTGAGGTTTGTGAAACGGCAGGCGCAGGAGAACGGCGAGGAAGCCATCACCCAACATAAAGAAGCGCTTGAGATTCCAAGGCTCGCCGTTTGTGATGGAGCGTTCTTCAATATCGCCTTTGGTTCCAGAAATCTTATGATGCAACAGGTGAAGCTCTTTGCGTTTCCATGGGCTAACAGTATTCGGCCGCATCAACCAGACAATCGCAAACATGACGTTCTGCATCACCTCGTTGCGCGGAAAATAGCAGCGATGGATGGTGTCATGCTCGATCTCATGAGCGAGCGAACAAAAAAACGCAATGACCGGAATAGCAACCCAAAAAGGAACCGTGCCCACGAGATACAGGGCCCCTGTTCCCAGCATGCCGATAAGCGATCCAAACAAGATTGTCAGACCAACCGCACTTTGATGTTTGTCCAGCAGCGGAAACCGGGCGCGGATGGCTTTGGCTTCAGTGGCAGCCGCCTTTTTGATCGTCAAAATCTGC
Organism: Parvibaculaceae bacterium; assembly: GCA_965267265.1. Classification (GTDB taxonomy): domain Bacteria; phylum Pseudomonadota; class Alphaproteobacteria; order Parvibaculales; family Parvibaculaceae; genus Mf105b01. The sequence continues at coordinate 2,608,075 of OZ253944.1, read as the reverse complement.
TTCATATTCTCTGCCGGAATAGCCGTATTCTCAACATTTTTGGTCATGGAGCGTTCTCCTCATCATGTCGGGTGCCGTTTGGACACAGCGTCTGTTAAGCTGAGAGCAAGGTGCCAAAAGGGGGAAAAACGCGCTTGGCAGGCAGCGCCAAAGAACCGGCAGATCACGCCAACCCGACCCAGGACGTCACTCCGGTGGTCCTGTCCAGCTGGACACGTGTGCTGGTTGATGCTCTGGACGCGGCAGGGCATAACGGACTGAAAATCGCAGAAGAGGTAGGGTTTCAAGCGTCCGATTTTGCAGACCCTAATGCCCGTTTTAGCCTGGATCGGACGACGGCCTTTTGGCGAAAAGCGGTGAACGTCACCGGGGACGACGCGCTGGGTATCTGGGTCTCAAGGCATGTGAAGGTTACGACATTTCAGGGTTTGGGGTTTGCCGTCATCACCAGCACCAACATCCGCGACGCTTTTAAGCGCATGGAACGCTATTCCCAGATTGTCAGCGATTCTGAAAGAGCCGTCATTGAGGAGCACGATGATACCTGCGACTACATTCTCGTGCCGGGCACAAACGTCTATCGGGCGTCACCGGAATCACTCGACGCGATCCTCGCCCATATCGTTCGGTTTGTGAGAGGCACCATAGACCGCAGCGCGGCGCCTCTATCGGTCGATTTGGCACGCCCGCGCCCGAAAAACCACGCAGTCTATGAGGAGTTTTTCAGATGCCCGGTGAAATTTAGTGCCGCGCGCAACCGTCTGCGCTTTTCACGCGATCTGGTTGAGCGTCCCTCAAAGACAGCCAATGCAGCGCTTGCAGAACAAAGCGAAGTCCTACTGCAGGCCTATATGGAAAAGCTCGGCCTCAATATTGAAGAGGACCCGGTTCGCAAGCTCATCATCGACCATCTCCCGTCAGGCGCACCCTCAATCGGTGAGATCGCGCGCAAAGCAGGACAGAGCGTACGCTCCCTGCAGCGACGGTTGGAGGAGAAGGGCGTAACCTTCAGCCAGCTCTTAAGCGTTGTCAGGCGCGAGCGTGCAGAAATTTATTTGGAGGATGCAGACCTCCCAATCACAGAAATTGCGTTTCTTCTGGGCTTTCAGGACACCAGCAGTTTTTCCCGTGCCTTCAAAAACTGGACAGGAATAACCCCCAAGGCATATCGAACCGCAAAACCCGAGAATGTGGCAGAAGAAGGGGCATCGAAAGAAACAGGCGGGGCCCTGCCCCGCCTTTGAGCTCATTCGGGTGGGAGCACATCAGGCCTGCTTGCCGGCAGCACCGCCATGGCGGGCCCACCGGTGCTGGTTTACTTTCTGGGCCGCGCTGACACGCCCGAGGCCGCCCGCGCCTCCATGTTCATGTATTTCTCGCTCACAAGCCTCACGGCGCTGACCATCGGGCTCCTCTCCGGTGTCGTGCCGTATGAGACGCTGGTAGTTGCGCTCCTGCTGAGTCCGGCCCTGTTTCTTTCGAACATCATCGGCAGCTGGGCCTTCCATGCCATGGGCGACCATCACTACAAACCCATCGCCCTCACACTCCTCACCCTTATTGCGCTCGTGATGCTGGTCCAGGCCGTGACCGGTTAGGCACACCCAGGCCCAAAAGCCAATGTTTCCAGTGGAAATGCGGCCAAAAGACCAAAAACACCATTTTATAGCCGACTACCATTTGTTAACCATCTCGGGATTCAATGCGTAACAATCATTAGGATCGTGGAGCTTCGAATGTTGAACACCATTGGATATGACCTGCACCCCTCAATTATCCGCATTTAGAGGTTAGTCTGTTCCCAGACGAAGGAGACAGACAATGAAGCGATCACGTTTCACAGAAGAACAGATCATCGGGATTTTGAAAGAGCACCAGGCAGGTGCCAGTGCGCGAGATTTGTGCCGTACGCATGGCATCAGTGATGCCACGTTCTATAAATGGCGCTCGAAGTATGGCGGCATGGAAGTGTCGGATGCGAAGAAGCTGAAAGCCCTGGAGACGGAGAATGCCCGACTGAAGAAACTTCTGGCGGAGTCCATGATGGATGTCTCGACGTTGAAAGAGATGCTCGGAAAAAACTTCTAAAGCCTGGTTCAAGACGGAAAGCTGTGGACTGGGCCATGAAGGAACAAAACTACTCACAGAGACGCGCTTGTGCGCTCGCAGGCATTGATCCGCGTGTCTATCGCTACCGCTCCATCCGGTCGGACGATACCGCTGTGCGGCAGAGACTGCGTGAACTGGCCTCAGAACGCCGTCGCTTTGGCTACCGGCGTCTGCACATCCTTCTGAGGCGAGAAGGCATCCATCTCAATTGGAAGAAGCTCTATCGGCTCTACAAGGAGGAAGGACTTATGGTTCGTAAGCGTGGAGGCCGCAAACGCGCTCTTGGGACGCGAGCTCCTATGACGGTTCCACAGGGGCCAAACCAGAGGTGGAGCCTGGATTTTGTCTCCGACACACTAGTGGACGGCCGCAAGTTCCGCATTTTGTGTGTCATTGATGACTTCAGCCGGGAGTGTCTGGCGACAATCGTCGACAACTCGCTCTCGGGGGTGCGGGTTGCCAGAGAGCTAGATCAGATAGCAGAAATGAGAGGATTGCCAAATATGGTGGTCAGTGACAATGGCACTGAGCTCACCTCCAATGCGATCCTCAAATGGCAACAGGACCGCCAGATTGAATGGCACTATATTGCGCCAGGCAAACCAATGCAGAATGGCTTCGTGGAGAGTTTTAACGGACGCCTCCGGGACGAATGTCTAAATGAGCATCTCTTCGATACCTTGCGCCATGCTCGCCGCTTGATCGCTGCATGGCGCAGCGACTACAACCATCACAGACCCCACACCAGCCTCAACGGGCTGACCCCGTGGGAATACGCAAACCGGTCACATGAGGACCAAAACCTGAACAGAGCTAACTTATAAACGAGGACAATTAGGGGTGCAGGTCAGATATGAAGGCGCTGATCTTGAGGACTTCGTTCAAACTCTAGTCGAGGCCGAAATCGACACCCTCGTAGATATTCGAGAGAGAGCTCAATCACGTCGAAAGGGCTTTTCAAAAACTGCCCTAAGCGAGCGCTTAGAAGAAAACGGGATATCCTACATCCACATGCGTGAGCTTGGTGACCCTAAGGAAGGGCGCGATGCCGCAAGAGCCGGAAACTGGTCAAAGTTCAGAAAAGTATTCGACATGGTTTTGGAAACCGATGAAGCACAGCTGGCTATGTCAACTATAGCGAACCTTTCTGAATCTCAGCACACATGCCTTCTTTGCTACGAACGAGACGAGAAAACTTGCCATCGTAAGATAGTTTCGGAAATTATCGAGAAGAGACTAAAACGAAAAACTCGCCATTTGGGAGTTAGGCAATTTGAGCGAGAGGCTGCGTAGCTCAACAGATCAAGCGCTAATCCTGGTCAAAGCGCTACCGCACCGAAGTAGCAATTATTTCGAGACAGTTTGTTGCGCGGGGATCGGCTTAGATCACAAATGGCGCCGATAATATCCGGTGCCGTTTCGAATTCTTGATCCTCTACAACAGTTCAGTCGATGGACATGGATCGAGTACGAATATACCGAACCAAGTGAGGATAGACGCTCAGAAAGCCAGAAAGTCGTTCCTGAATCAATTCAGATAACAGGAAAAATGAAGCAGGCAGAGCGCGCCAGGTTTCTTGCACCGCTAATTCGTGAATCCACTGCCGAAGCGCAAAGCAAAGGCGAGAGCCTAACTCTAATTCGTCCAAGTCAAATGAACCTGACATGGCGGGAGAAGTCTACCGATGAAATCGAAAGTGAGGCTCGCAAACATGCCGATCTCGCAAACCAACTTTCGTTGCTAGACCGACCTGCAGAACCTATGGAACCTTGTCCCTTTGAATTTCATTTTGAATGGACATCTCACGCCGGCTCTCAGCATCGACATGTGTGCGATGACTGGGAGACGTCAACAGCATTTTTCAGACGAAGGTCAGCTCTCGGTGAAGAAAAAGCTCTCGCCTCACTCAAATCAACGTACGAGAACGACTACTTTAAGAGGGGAGTTGCTTTTGCTTTGGGGACCCACAAACGGCGGCAAGACCAGTGGCTGCTGGTCGGCATAATCCGAATCGACGAAACCACGCAGGCAGAAATGCCACTTTGAGACCGATGCACGCACCGACCTCACAACAGCCCATCGATCGGGAGGAAATACCCGAACCAGGGCACGACCTGATCGAGGAACCCGGTGCGCGGATCGTCCAAGAAGCGTTCTGGCGGAGCCACGCTTTCGTCGAGCCAGACAAGCTCATTGGACGGTCCTCTAGTGAGGCGCCAACTGTTCTGAGGCGCCGTAGCGGTGAGGATTGCGGATCGCACGCGACCCGCAAAGGCCGCACTCTCCACAATCACACCAATCTCCGAGTTGTAGCGGATGGAGCGGTTGTCGAAGTTGAACGAGCCGATAAAGGCGACGCGCCCGTCAATCACAAGCGTCTTTTGATGGAGCACCGACTTCGCGGGCACCACCGGCAACCCGCCTGGGGCACAGCAGCTATGGGCGCGGTCCTTCAACTCAAAAACCCGCACACCGTGATGAAGCAGCCAGCGCCGCTCCTGCAGATAGCCATGTTGCACAATCGGCCAGTCGGTCGACGCCAGCGAATTGGTATGAAGTATAACGACAACACCTCGCGCCCGCGCGGCGGCGAGCGCCGCCCTCTGCATGGGCGTGAGCGTGAGATAAGGCGTCTGCAGGATGATCTCAGTCTCTGCCATCTCCACATGGGCCAAAAAGAGCGTTTCGAAGTCTTGGTGTCCCGGCGGCGCTTGCTCCGCGAAAGCCGGGCCCGGCGCACTCCGCACCAACCTGCCCTCTGCCCAGACGAAAGCGCGCTGAAGGGCCGCCAGGTCGCGTTCACGCGCCACGTCTGTTATCTCCCGGGGCAAGAGAAATCCATCCGGAGCCCGAGAGGCGGGCTCCAGCGGCGCTTCGCCGCCAGTCGCAAAATGTCCCACCGGCACCGCATAGACACTGTTCCAGAAAAGATCGAAGGTGTGGCCCACCTCTGCGGTCAAAGGGCCCGCCACGAACACGTCCCGGTCGTGGAAATAGCGGATGGGGCTGAGACCAAAATATTCGTCACTCACATTCCGCCCACCAAGGATCGCGGCGACCCCGTCCGCCGCCAGCACCTTGTCGTGCATGCGCTGATTGAGACGCTGGAAGGCTGTGGCGAGTTCGGTGAACCGCACCGCGTCCGACCTGAAGGAGGTGCGAAAGGCATTATAGAGACGCACGTCAACGTGTGGGTGCACCGCGAGGGACTTCAGCGCATGGGTCTTGTCGCCCACGCGAAACCCGTCGATCAACACCCGCACCCGCACGCCGCGATCCGCCGCGCGAAGAAGCGCGTCCGTGATCGCTTGGCCGCTCGCATCAAACTCCCAAATGTAAGACTGCACGTCGAGACTGGTGGTTGCCGCTTCGATGAGTGCCAGCCGCGCGCGGTAGGCGTCCGCCCCCATCTCCAAAAGCGCAAAGCCGGACTGAGTCTGAGGCGCGCCTGCCGGGGCCACCAGAGCCGTCCAGAGGGGTGTTGTCTGAGGCGCCGGATCTGAAACGATGGCGGGCGCCGGCGGCGCAAGGCCCACCGGCAGGGGCTCCGTCAGGCTCGCACACCCGCCAAGAAGCGCAGTGACCAGAACCAGACGCAGCAACCGTCCCATAAACACTGCCCTCACAACATTCTTAAGAGCGGAAAAGGGCGTGGCACCTATAACTAGTCCGCCGCACTCCCGAGCGCCTTGTTGGACCGTTTCAGTGCGTCGATGTCGCCCTCTTCCATATAAAGCTTGCCGCCGGAATTGTTGAACTGGTCCGACATTTCCGCCATGCCGCTTTCAGCATAGTCACGCACTTCCTGCGTGATCTTCATGGAGCAGAATTTCGGCCCGCACATGGAGCAGAAATGCGCCACCTTGTGCGCATCTTTCGGCAGGGTCTGATCGTGGAAATCCTTTGCCCGTTCCGGATCGAGCGCCAGATTGAACTGGTCCTCCCACCGGAATTCGAACCGCGCCCGCGAAAGCGCATCATCGCGAAGCTGCGCCGCCGGATGGCCCTTGGCAAGGTCTGCTGCATGGGCTGCGATCTTGTAGGTAATCACACCCTCTTTCACATCGTTCCGGTCCGGCAGACCGAGATGTTCCTTCGGCGTCACATAACACAGCATGGCGCAGCCGAACCATCCGATCATCGCTGCCCCAATGCCGGACGTGATGTGGTCATAGCCCGGCGCAATGTCGGTTGTGAGCGGCCCAAGCGTATAGAAGGGCGCGCCGCCGCATTCTTTCAGCTGCTTGTCCATGTTCACTTTGATCTTGTGCATGGGCACATGACCCGGCCCTTCGATCATCACCTGACAGCCTTTATCCCAGGCGATCTTGGTGAGCTCTCCGAGGGTTTCGAGTTCCGCAAACTGCGCTTCGTCATTGGCATCCGCAATGGAGCCTGGACGTAGCCCATCCCCGAGAGAGAAGGACACATCGTAGGCGCGCATGATGTCGCAAATCTCTTCGAAATGTTCGTAGAGGAAGCTCTCCTTGTGATGGCTCAGGCACCACTTCGCCATGATGGATCCGCCCCGCGAGACAATACCGGTCACACGCTTCGCAGACATGGGCACATAAGCCAATCGGACGCCTGCATGGATTGTGAAATAGTCCACGCCCTGCTCTGCCTGCTCAATCAGCGTATCGCGATAAACCTCCCAGGTGAGGTCTTCAGCAATGCCATCCACTTTTTCCAGAGCCTGATAGATCGGCACCGTCCCAATCGGGACAGGCGAATTGCGGATGATCCATTCCCGCGTGTTGTGGATGTTCCGGCCTGTCGATAGGTCCATCACATTGTCCGCGCCCCAGCGGGTCGCCCAGACCATCTTGTCGACCTCTTCCGCAACCGACGAGGCCACGGCAGAGTTCCCTATATTGGCGTTGATCTTCACCAGGAAATTGCGGCCGATAATCATCGGCTCCAGTTCTGGGTGGTTGATGTTGGCGGGAATGATCGCCAGACCGTCCGCCACCTGTTGGCGCACAAACTCCGGCGTAATGAAATCCGGCACATCCGCCCCAAAGCTCTCGCCTTCGGCGATCTTGTGGGCGGCATTGTCGAGGGCGCGCTTGCGACCGAGATTTTCCCGCTCAGCGATATAGATCATCTCTTTGGTGATGATGCCGGCGCGGGCAAATTCAAACTGCGTGACAGGGCCTGTGCCATCGCCCTTGTAAGGCCGATTGGTGATCGGGAACGAGCGTGCGAGATGTTTCTCGCTCACATTGCCCCCAGAAAACCCATTGTCTTCCGGACGCACATCACGGCCGTCGTAAGACACGACATGCCCCCGCTCTTCTATCCATGCCGTGCGGTGTCGTGGCAGACCTTTCTCAAGGTCAATCGTCGCGTTGGGATCTGAATAGGGCCCAGACGTGTCATAAACCCGGACCGGCGGCTCCATGGCGGAGGGATGTAATTCAATTTCCCGATGCGCCACTTTGACGTCAGGCGCTGCCTCAGGCGTCGTGAAAACCTTGCTCGACGCCGGCAGCGGACCTGTCGTGACAGTCGGTTTCGCGTGGATGTTCATTTCGATGTGCCTCTCTTAACAAAGAGGTCACGGGGCGAAAGACCCGCAGCTTGACCTAAGCAGCTACTCCGTCCCTTCGCCGGCATGACCCGGATCAGGTTCTAAGGGTCTAGCCATTTGGCCGTCTCAGCCCGTTTCAAACATGCAATACGGACACCCCTCGGATGAGGCAGAGTGTGCACTTTTGCAAGGAGTGCGTCAAAGCCAGAGCGGTTTGATTCGGGCCGCCAAGCCAATTTTTCATTGGCATCCGGGCCGTTTGTCGCTCCCTCTCGCCAAACCCATTCAAGGGAGGCATGATTCTCTCGTTTCAGACACAAAAACGGGAGGGAACCCAATGTCTGTAGAACTATCCATGTTGATGTGGAGTGGTGTGCTCTTGCTCGTGTTGGTCGTTGTGGCCGCCAATGCGGGGATCATGGCCATGGGCATGCCCTGGGGCTTCAGCAATCGCGACGAAGCGGCGAACCTTGAAGGCTGGGGCGCACGGGCAAAACGCTGTTACATGAACCATCTGGAAAACACGGTGATCTTCGCGGCCATTTTGCTCCCCGTAAACCTATCGGGAATCAGCAACGACATGACCGTGCTGGGCGCGCAAGTTTTCCTCGCGGCCCGCGTTGCGCACGCGATCATCTATGTCAGTGGGATCACCTTGCTGGGCTTGCGGACACTGGCCTATTTTGCCGGTGTCATCGGAACCATCCTGATCCTAATCCAGGCTTTCTGACGATCGCAGGCGGCGGCTCTTTACCAGACCAAAGGTCGCCGTCTTCATCCGGCGAAGGAGAGTGCGATGACCCTTGAACTCTGGATGCTGTTTTGGTCCTGCGTGCTGGGCATCGCCCATTTGAGCGCCTCAAGCTTTGCGTACAAAGGCCAGGAAGGAAACGCCTATACGGTCGGCGCGCGGGACGAGCATCGCCCGCCTGTCGGGCTGGCCGGGCGCTTCGTCCGCGCACAACAGAACTTCAACGAAACCTTCGCGATTTTTGCCGCTCTCGTCCTCATGGTGCATGTGCTGAATGAGAACGGGATGTGGAGCGCCTGGGGTTCCCAAGTCTATTTCTGGGCCCGGGTCGGCTACCTGCCGGCCTATGCCATGGGCTTGCCCTGGGTCCGCACGCTGATCTGGCAGGTTTCCATGCTGGGGCTTTTGGGGGTCGGCGCGGACCTCTTCCTTTGAAAAGGAACCGCACCACCTCACGATCTCGTCAAATGAGGTGAATTGAACAGCACCTCGGGAAGTCCCAAGTTCGTTCCATGGTAAAGATGATCACATTGGGACTGGCATCGATCTTCGCGAGCTTCGTGATGTTGGCGATCAATCAACTCGCTTACGCAGAAGAGCCTCTGCCGCTCGCAAATGACGGGTACGACGTCGTTGCCTATTTTGAGCTAGACCGCGCCACGGAAGGCACTGCCGAATTCACCCACGAATGGAAAGGCCTGACGTGGCAATTCGTAAACGCTGATCATCGCGATCTCTTCGTCGCAGACCCGGACAAATATGCCCCCGCCTATAATGGCTACTGCGCGTGGGCCGTCTCAAACGGGTATCTCGCCTCCACCATTCCCCAAGCCTGGTCCATCGTGGACGGACGGCTCTTCCTAAACTACTCCCGCGCCGTACAGTTTCGCTGGAACCTGAGCAAACGCGCCAACATTGCCTCTGGTGATCGGCGCTGGCCGGACCTTGAAGAAGGAACGGACGGCAAGTTTGGGTTCTAGAGCGTTTCCAACAAAAGTTGCCGACTTTTGTGGTTGGGAAATGCGACGTAATCAGTCGGCAAACGGGTCGTGCATCAGGATCGTGTCATCCCGCTCCGGCGAGGTGGAGAGAAGCGCCACAGGGCACTCGATCAGTTCCTCCACATAACGCACATATTTAACGGCGGCAGCTGGCAGGTCCGCCCAGCTGCGCGCGCCAGCGGTGGTTTCTGACCAACCTTCCATCTCTTCATAGATGGGCTTGATGCGGGCCTGCACCGCAGGGGTGGCAGGCAAATAGTCGATCCTCTTGCCATCCAGCTCATAGGCCACACAGATTTTGATCTTTTCAAACCCGTCCAGCACATCGAGCTTGGTAAGCGCAATGCCCTGCATGCCATTGGTCTTGAGCGACTGATTGACCAGCACCGCATCAAACCAGCCGCAGCGGCGCTTCCGGCCCGTCACCACCCCAAACTCATGGCCGCGCTCGCCAAGGCGCTGACCGTCTTCATCTTCAAGCTCTGTCGGGAACGGTCCCTCGCCCACGCGGGTCGTGTAGGCCTTGGTGATGCCGAGCACATATTCGACAGCGCTCGGCCCCATGCCGGAGCCGGTCGCCGCCTGACCCGATACCACGTTGGACGAGGTCACGAATGGATAGGTCCCATGGTCAATGTCCAGGAGCGTGCCTTGCGCGCCTTCGAAGAGAATGCGTTTGCCCTCTTTTCGTGCCTGCGCGAGATAGCGCCAGACCGTATCCATATGCGGCAGGATTTTCGGAGAGACGTCAGCAAGCGCTTCCAGAATGGGTGCCGCTTCTAGGTCTTCCTTGCCGAGACCCCGGCGGAGCGCATTATGGTGATGCAGCAGTTTCTCGACCTTGTCCGGTAGGGTGGACGGGTCCGCCAAATCCATAACACGAATGGCGCGGCGCCCCACCTTGTCTTCATAGGCCGGACCAATGCCCCGCTTGGTGGTGCCGATCTTGGTGCCTTTGTTGGAGGTTTCGCGGATGACATCCAGCTCCTGGTGCACCGGCAGGATGAGAACGGCGTTCTCCGCAATCTTGAGATTGTCCGGCGTCACCACAACACCCTGATCCGCCAGCTTCTCGATCTCAGCGACCAGCGCCCAGGGGTCGATCACCACCCCATTGCCGAGCACGGACATTTTGCCGCCCCGGACAATGCCGGACGGCAAGAGCGAGAGCTTATAGGTCACACCATCAATGACGAGTGTATGGCCGGCATTGTGGCCCCCTTGAAAGCGCACAACCACGTCTGCGCGCTCGGAGAGCCAATCCACAATCTTGCCCTTGCCTTCGTCGCCCCATTGGGAGCCGACGACCGCTACATTCGCCATGAGAATCACCGAAATTTTGGGCCCAAAACTGAGAAGTTTCAGCGCCTTAAACACAAAGAAAGCCCCCGCGCCGTTTCCAGCTGAGGACTTTCATAGCTTTTACCCGTTTGGAGGTCTCATGGGAAGCAGAAACGGCTAACCACAGGCCTTCTTCAAGGCCACGACGACAGCATCCGATCGGATATCTCATGCCTCATCCTGAGGAGCGGGCCCCTGGAGAGCGGGACCGCGTCTCGAAGGATGTGATCCACAACCCTCCCTCGAGACGCCGCTGAAGCGGCTCCTCGGGATGAGGGTTGGTTGTAAAAACGCCGAATAGCGCGATCAGAACGCCAGCGCTTTTGCCTGTTTCACATGGGGGATGGCCTCAACCGCTTTGAGGCAATCTTCCGTGAGGTCCTGGTCCAGATCGACCAGCGCGATGGCGTCGCCACCTTCGGCCACGCGGCCAAGGCGGAAATTGGCGATATTGGCGCCGGAATTCCCAAGCACCGTCCCCAGCGCACCGATGAAACCAGGCTTGTCCTCATTCGTGACATAGAGCATGTGCGGCGAAAGCTCCGCCTCCATATTGATGCCTTTCACCTGGATGATCCGAGGCTTGCCGTCAGAGAAAACCGTGCCCGCCACAGAGCGTTCCTGACGCTCCGTCTTCACCGTCAAACGGATATAGGTCTCAAAGGCGCCGCGGGGCTCTTCCCGTTTCACTTCCGTAAGCTCAATGTCCCGCTGCTTTGCGATGACCGGTGCCGATACCATGTTCACGTCCGACAGCAGGGGCTTCAGAAGCCCACAGAGCGCTGCGTTGGCGAGCGCCTTGGTGTTGAGCTCCGCCACTTCGCCTTCATACTCAATGACGACTTCTTCAATGCCGGTCTCGGTGAGTTGCCCCGCGAAGGAGCCCAACTGTTCCGCCAGTGTCACGTAAGGTGCGAGTTTCGGCGCCTCTTCTGCCGAGATGGACGGTACGTTGATGGAATTGGTCACGGCTCCTGTGAGTAGGTAGTCGGCCATCTGGTCTGCCACCTGAAGCGCGACATTTTCCTGCGCCTCAGAGGTCGATGCGCCAAGGTGAGGCGTGCAGATCACATTCGCCATGCCGAAGAGCGGGTTTTCTTTCGCGGGCTCTTCTTCAAACACGTCCAAAGCCGCACCGGCCACCTTGCCGCTTTCAAGCGCCGCTTTGAGGTCAGCTTCAACGATAAGACCGCCGCGCGCACAGTTCACAATACGCACACCGTCTTTCATCTTGGCGAAGGCGTCCGCATCCAGGATGTTCCGCGTCTTATCGGTGAGCGGCGTATGAAGCGTGATGAAATCAGCCCGCTTCAGAAGCTCGTCGAGCTCAACTTTTTCTACGCCAATGTCGGCTGCCCGTTCCGGTGTGAGGAAGGGATCAAACGCGATCACTTTCATGCGCAGACCAATAGCCCGGTCCGCGGCAATCGAGCCAATGTTCCCACAGCCGATAACACCGAGTGTTTTAGCAGTCAGCTCCACGCCCATGAATTTGGATTTCTCCCACTTGCCCGCGTGGGTCGATTCGTTCGCTTCCGGGATTTGCCGTGCCAGCGCCGCCATCATGGAGATGGCATGTTCGGCGGTCGTAATGGAATTGCCAAATGGCGTGTTCATGACGATCACACCCGCAGCGGTTGCGGCAGGAAGATCGACATTGTCGACACCAATACCGGCACGACCCACGACTTTGAGGTTTTTCGCGGCTTCAATCACCGGCGGGGTCAGTTTGGTGGCGGAACGGATCGCCACCCCGTCATAGTCGCCAATGATTTTGATCAGCTCATCCCGGTCGAGACCGGTGATCACGTCCACCTCGACACCGCGATCTTTAAAGATCTGCGCGGCAGCGGGGCTCATCTTGTCGGAAATAAGAACCTTCGGCATCAGATTGTCTCCTGAATGCGAATGAGAAAATAAATTGGGAAAGGTTGGGTGGGGGAGCAGCCCTGCCGCTCCCCGAAAATCAATCTCAGGCGGGTGCGAGTTCCGCGACGGCTTCCGCAAAGGCCCAGTCAAGCCAAGGCGTCAGTGCCTGCATGTCGGACACTTCGATCGTGGCGCCTGCCCAGATGCGAAGACCCGCAGGTGCGTCCCTGTAGGCGCCGATGTCATAGGCGACACCCTCTGCTTCAAGGATCGACCCGATCTTCTTCGCAATGGCCGCCTGTACATCGTCCGGTAGTGCCAGCACTTTCGGGTCCACGACTTTGAGGCAGACCGATGTGCAGGAGCGTGTCGCCACGTCCGTGTTCAAAAAGTCGACCCATTCTGTCTTGGACACCCAGTCAGCGAGCACCGCAAGATTGGCTTCTGCCCGGCCGATGAGACTACTCAAGCCGCCGATAGATTCAGCCCACTTCAACGTGTCGAGATAATCCTCAACGCAGAGCATGGACGGCGTGTTGATGGTTTCGCCTTTGAAAATACCTTCGATGAGCTTGCCGCCTTTGGTGAGGCGGAAAATCTTCGGCAGCGGCCAAGCAGGCGTATAGCTTTCCAGGCGCTCAACGGCCCTTGGGCTGAGAATGAGAACCCCGTGAGCGGCTTCGCCGCCCATCACCTTCTGCCAGGAGAAGGTCGTCACATCGAGCTTGCTCCAGGGCAGATCCATCGCGAAGGCCGCTGAGGTCGCGTCACAAATTGTGAGGCCTGCCCGGTCCGCGTCGATCCAGTCCCCGTTCGGAACCCGGACGCCCGACGTTGTGCCGTTCCAGGTGAACACCACGTCCCGGTTGAAGTCGACGGCACCAAGATCCGGCAGGTCGCCATAGCCCGCTTCCAGCTTGCGCACATCGTCAAGCTTGAGCTGTTTGACCACATCGGTCACCCAGCCAGAGCCGAAGCTCTCCCAGGCCATCATGTCGACCCCGCGTTCGCCCAGAAGCGACCACATGGCCATTTCCACGGCACCCGTGTCAGATGCGGCGACAATGCCGATCTTGTAGTCGTCCGGCACGCCCAGCACAGACCGTGTGCGATCAATCGCTTCGGCGAGCTTTGCCTTCCCCGGCTTGGAGCGATGGCTCCGGCCAAGACAGGCATCTTCAAGGTTTTGGAGAGACCATCCCGGCCGCTTTGCGCATGGCCCGGATGAAAAATTAGGGTTGGCCGGACGCATGTCCGGCGCAGCAGTCTTTGTCATTATCTGTATCTACCCTCACAGATAGTCGCCTCTCGGTGGGGAGAGGTGGCCCACCGCCGATATAGGCGCGTGGCTTCGCGCTGTCAAACGACTTTCCGTCGCGGGCGTCAAAATCATCCCGGCATCATTAAAATTTTAGGCAAAACAACGACTTAACAAGTTGAAAAGAATTAGAACGCAAGATCAACTCCAAAGAAAGTCGTAAACCCTTCGAGCCAAAGGAGCCGATTATGGCGTCCGAGCTGCGACATATCATCTTGTCAGATGCGGAGTTCACCTCGAGCTTGCACTCTTTCAGGCGCACGCATGAGGACTTCCTGCCTGCCGGTGAAATTGTGAAATGGTCTGAGGGAGCCACACAAACCGTCGACGTGACGATGAGCATTAAAGGCGGGTCGACCGTGAATGAGATGGTGTTCACAATCGAACAGCAACAGGTCATCGACATTATGGTCCGCTTCTGTATGGAGAATAACATTCCCATTCCACGCGGCGGCATGAAGAAATGGTCCATCCGGGAGGCTGGCATTACGCTGTCGATCTCTCTCGAAGGGGCAGAATTGGAACGCGCTTATATTGACATGGCCGCCCTCGCGTGATGCCGGAACCATTGATCAAAAAACATTGAACCGAACGACGGTTCGCGCAACGCTGCATCCGCCCGTAATCCTCCGCGGGGATCCAAGTCGGACCCGAACATGCATGACACCCGCCCGTCGCTGATTCCCGATCAGCGCTCCCTCTTCGACATTCCGGACCACTTCGCTTATCTGAACTGTGCCTACATGTCGCCGCTGCTCAAAGCAGCCGCCCGTGCGGGCGAGGAAGCCATCGCAAGAAAAAAACAGCCATGGGGCACAACGTCCGAGGACTTTTTCACCGACTCTGAAGCGACACGCACGCTGTTCGCGACGCTCATCAACGCAGATGTGGACGGCGTGTCCTTTGTTCCCGCCGCCTCCTACGGCATTGCAGTCGCGGCCGCCAATATCCCTGTAGGCGAGGGCCAGGAAATCCTGGTGCTTGCCGAACAGTTCCCGTCCAACATTTATGCCTGGGAGCGCGCGGCGGACGAACAGGGCGCGCACATCCGAACCGTCGCGTCACCTGCAAACACGCAAGACGGTCCTGACTGGACGCCGGCCATTCTGGAGGCAATCACGGATCGGACGGACGTCATTGCCCTGCCCCACTGTCATTGGACGGACGGGGCGCTGATTGACCTTGCAAAAATCTCCAAAACAGCAAAGACCGTTGGCGCGGCTTTGGTCCTCGACGTCTCGCAATCCCTTGGTGCGATGCCGCTCGATATGCGGGCCATTGATCCGGATTTCATCGTGGCACCCACCTACAAATGGTTGCTCGGGCCTTACGCCATGGGTTTTTTGTATGTCGCCGCCAGATGGCGTGACGGGCGTCCGATTGAAGAAAACTGGTTGAACCGAAAAGGATCGGAGGACTTTGCGCGGTTGGTCGACTATCAAGACGACTACCAACCGGGGGCCCGGCGGTTTGACATGGGGGAGCGGGCAAACTTTCAGCTAATGCCCATGACCAAGGCAGCTCTGCAGCAAATCGCAGACTGGGGCATTGAGAACATCGCGGCGACGCTGCAAACAAAAACGGATGCCATCGCCGTCCGCGCAACGAAGCTGGGCCTCACTGTTTCAGGGTCCAATCTCCGAGCGCCGCATTTTCTCGGCGTGCGCTTTCCGGACGGCGTGCCGGACGGACTTCTGGAACAACTCGCAAAAGAACATGTCTATGTGAGCTTGCGGGGCACCTCCATGCGCGTGACACCGCACCTCTACAACACTGACGAAGATGTAGACCGCTTGTTCGCAGCCCTTGAGGCTGTCTTGTGAGCCTGCGCGACCACACCGCCGCGGACTATCGTGACCTCGCCCTGCTCGCCCTCCTTTGGGGCGGCGCCTTTGCCCTGACGGACATCGCCGTGGAGACCATGACACCTGCCTGGTCCGTCGCGATCCGCATGCTCGTGTCGGCAGCGGTGTTGGCGCCGTTCATGGTGATCAATCGGGAGCCCATTCCCAAGACCCGCAAAATGTGGGGATGGCTCACGGCGCTTGCTCTCTGCGGGGATCTCATCCCGTTTTTTCTATTATCCTGGGGCATCACGCTCATTGCATCTGGCCTGTCCGCCATTCTGATTGGGGTCATGCCACTCATCACACTGGTCCTCGCCCGCATCTTTGTGCCCGGCGAAACCCTGACCGCCACACGTATCGCAGGCTTTATCACCGGCCTCATCGGGCTGGTCATCGTCGTAGGACCAGATGCGCTTGGGAACGCATCAATGGACGGCGCCCCGCTCCTCGGCGAGATGTTGGTTCTCGGCGCTGCCTTTTTCTTTGCCATGAACGCCATCATTGCGCGCCGTGCGCCACCTGCCCCGCTCTACTCCAAAGCCTGCCTCACAACAGGACTGGCGGGCGTCATCATGACCCCTATCGCCTGGGCGGAAGCGCCGCTTGCGCTCGACGTGATCACACTGGAATCCTGGATCGCCGTCATTGTGCTTGGCGCACTGCCCGTCGGCTATGCCACCGTCGTCTATTTCAGGGTCATCGAGAGCGCTGGACCGTCCTTCATGGCCATGACCAACTATTTGGTGCCGGTCCTCGCGCTCGCCATCGGCGCTCTCTTTTTGGGTGAGACCGTCACGCTCCACGCCGTGATTGGGTTGATCGTCATCCTGAGCGGTATTGGTCTCGCAGAGCTCAGACGGCGAACGTCCCCTTGAGATAGTCCACCGCGCGTCCGCGCATCACGACCCGGTCGCCTTTCAGAGTACAAAAGAGTGTACCGCCGCGCTTTGAGATTTGCCGCGCCACAATCTCTTGCTTGTCCAGGCGCTTCGCCCAGAAGGGCACGATAACCGTATGCGCAGATCCCGTTACTGGATCCTCGGGAATGCCCACATGCGGCGCAAAGAAACGCGACGCACAGTCCCAACCCACGGCGTCATCGCCTGGAGCGGTTGCGATCAGTCCTTTACCCATTTCATTACAAAAACGGGTGAGCTTTGCCAGATCAGGCTGCAAGGCGGCGACCTGTCGCATGTCGTCGAACACCGTCAGCATGTGATGTCCACTTAAGACCATGGACGGTCGCGCACTCAACACGTCCGAGATCTGCTCCGGCACCATGGTGGGTTTTGGCATGTCGGCGGGGAAATCCATCGCGTAGAGGTCGTCCTCCCGCACGACGGTCAGCGGACCACTCTTGGTTTGAAAAACAATCTCCTCCCCGTCAAACCCCAGATGCGCAAACAGCACATGGGCGGAGGCAAGCGTGGCATGACCACAAAGCGGGACTTCGGCGGTGGGTGTAAACCAACGAAGCTCATATGCCTCCCCTGCAGGCACAAAGAAGGCGGTTTCCGCAAGATTGTTTTCCGCCGCAATGGACAACATCAATTCGTCCGGCAACCAGCTTTCAAGCGGCACCACCGCAGCCGGGTTGCCCTCGAAGACGCCGTCGGCAAAAGCATCAACCTGAAACAGTGTGAAACTCATAATCTGCATCCTGTTTTTATTCAGACAAGCATCGCCCAGGCAACACTTGCAACCATAGAGAAAGAAAGAGCGCCGGCAATGTAGGGACGTGTGTCCGGATCATTCATAAACCGGTGCAACACACCCCCAGCGACGCACCAAAGGGAGTTGAGGGGAACGCCGGTGAAGAGCGTCACCAGAACGATGATCATCGTTTGCCAGAAAAAATCCTGACCCGGCGTGACGAAGCTTGAGATCACAACCAGCAGCATCACATAGGCTTTCGGATTGAGCGGATGGAGGAGAAGTCCCTCTTTGAACCCGAAATGGTGTGCGACGGGACCGTCGGGTGCCGAGACGGGCATCTGCCACAGCCGCCACGCGAGATAGCAGATATAGCCGAAGCCCAGAACTTTGAGCAGGGCATGAGCCAGTGAACTCGCCAGCAACAGGCTTCCAACACCGCCGGCGACAGCAAAAATGACGCCGACAAACCCGAGCCAAACCCCGGCGAGAAAGGGCAGAGATCGGACGAACCCCACAGCCGCGCCGCTCGCCATTGCGCTCGCATTGGCGGGACCAGGGGTGCCGATCATCACCGCAATAAACCCGGTCAGTGCCAGCAGCGTGTCCCAGCTCATTCGTTCAACCTCACCAACCGCAGAATTGTACTATGACAATCCTGCACTATTCTGTACTTGCACCGCAGGCTGTGATTGATCCAAACCCATATCCAGTGCGCCAGACATATAGGCTGGACATTTCAGATATACAATTTATAAATTGCCACTATGACATTTTGGAAGAGCGCCCTTACCTCCGGATCCGGCCCGGCCTATCAACGCCTCGCAGACGCGATTCACAATGCTGTTTTAGACGGCAGCCTGACACCGGGATCGCGTTTGCCGCCGCACCGCACGTTGAGCCACGAGCTGGGCGTGAGCATTGGGACAATCACACGGGCCTATGAGTTGGCGGCACGCCGCGGCGATGTCGACGCCACGGTCGCAAAGGATCGTTCGTAAAGGGCAGCGCCGTGGACCGGTCCACCGGGCCAACCAATCTGCGCATCAATCTGCCCGCAGATATCGGCCAGGGCGTGGACCTCGCGGACGCCATGGCGCGAAGAGCCGCAGCAGAGTTTCTCGCCTACATTCCCTTTGGCGGATCAGAGGAGCACAAAGCCGCAGGACTTGAATATCTGAAACTGAGTGGCGTCAAAAACATTGAAGGCACTTTGATCTTAACCGCCGGGGGACAACACGCGCTGACCACGGCTTTTCTCACCGCCACAAAACCCGGTGATCTGGTTCTATCTGAGCCGCTTACCTTCGGCGGATTTCTGGATCTTGCACGAACAACCGACCGCCGGGTCGCAGCCATTCCGACGGACGAGGAGGGCATTGACGTCGCTGCGTTTGAAAAGATGTGCGAGAGCCTAAATCCGGCTGCGGCGTTTCTCATGCCGACAGCACAAAACCCGACGGGCACAACGCTCTCGCAAGCAAGACGCGAAGCCGTGGCAGCCGCCGCCATAAAGCATGATATGACGCTGATTGAAGACGGAGTCTATGATCCCTTTAATCCATCGCCTCTCACGCCGCTGGTAACATTGGCGCCGGACCACACCTACTACATCGGCTCGCTATCCAAAACGCTGGTACCGGGTCTGCGCGTCGGCTACCTCGTCTGCCCGCAGACCATGGGCGCAACCGCCAACGATCTGCAACACATTCTTGGCATGGGCCCACCTCTGGTGATGGCAAATATCGCGACGGAGCTTGCGGAAACCGGGGCCATGAAGCGGCTGGTGACCGCGCAGCGTGCGGAGATGGCGTGGCGAAACACCCGCGCCGACGAAATGCTGAACACCAATGGACGGAAACCTGCCTCGGCGGATTTAGCGAACAGACAGGTGGCGGCTCCGCACTATTGGCTTCCCTTGCCGGACCACTGGTCACCGGATCCGTTTGTCACGGCGGCGGAAGCACGGCAGGTCCTCATCTCGCCCTCTGCGCATTTCGCGGTCGAGACGGCGACACCGCATATCAGGCTGGCATTGGGGGCCGCGCCCAACCGAGCTGTTTTCGAGAATTGTCTTGAGGTCCTGGCTGACCTGCTGGATCAGGAGCCAGCGCGCGTCAGCCGCTCAGTTTGAAGATCAACGTCACTCAGACTGCTAAAACGGGTGCATATGATTGAGCGGCCCATGGCCCTTACCCAGCCCCGGCGCCGTCGCGATCGCCTCATGCACATAGTCACGTGCAATCGACACCGCATCACGCATGGGCGCGTCCTGCGACAGAAGAGCCGCAATGGCCGAGGCCAGCGTACATCCCGTTCCGTGGGTATGGACGGTATCGATCCGGGGGCTCGACATGACCTCAATGCTCTCTTCGGTCACCAGCACATCATGGACGTCAGCGCCGTGTCCATGACCGCCCTTGACCAGCACCGCCCTGGGGCCAAGCCCCATCAAAGCGTCTGCCGCCCGTTTCTGGTCATCCAGCGTTTCAACTGGATTGCCCGTGAGCCGCGCCGCCTCCGGCATATTGGGCGTGAGGATCGTCGCTGCCGGCACGAGCAGGTTTCGAAGGGCGAGCATCGCGTCATCTTGCAACAGCGCGTCGCCGCTGGTCGCCACCATCACCGGATCGACAACCAGCTTCAGACCAGAGCGAGCATCAAGTTCATTCGCCACCGCCTCGATAACCCCGGCCGAGTGCAACATGCCCGTCTTCACAACGTCGGCGCCAATATCGTCAAGCACAGCCTGCATCTGACGTTGAATGAGATCTGGTTCGAGCCCAAACACATCCGACACGCCTTGGGTGTTTTGAACAGTGATGGCGCTGACCGCCGTCGCCGCATAGGCACCGAACATGGTCACTGTCTTGATATCTGCTTGAATACCCGCGCCGCCACCACTGTCTGATCCGGCAACGATCAACACCCGCCCCATAGGTGTGGCGGGAGTGCTTTCATTGTCATTCATGAAAAATCAGGCGGCCGCGTCTGCGATGGCCGAGGTAATATCGCCCACAACATTTTCAACCAAGGTCTCATCGTCGCCTTCCGCCATGACACGGATGAGCGGCTCCGTACCGGATTTACGCACAACAATGCGGCCGCTTTCGCCCAAGCGCCCTTCGCCCTCTTTGATGGCTTCTTGCACTTTCGCGCATTCAAGCGGAGCACCCGTTTTGAAACGGACATTCTTGAGCAGCTGCGGCACCGGTTCAAACAGACGGCAAGCTTCACTCACCGGCTTATTGGTCGATTGCAGCACCGCCAACACCTGCAGCCCAGCGATGAGCCCATCGCCGGTGGTCGCAAAGTCTGAAAGCACAATATGGCCGGACTGTTCACCGCCGACATTGAACCCATTTGCACGCATGTGCTCAACCACATAACGGTCTCCCACCTGCGTGCGGGCAAGCTCCAGACCGATACCCTTGAGGTAGCGCTCCAGACCAAGGTTCGACATGACCGTCGACACAATGCCCGGCGCTGAGAGCATCTCCGACTCATTCCAGTATTGAGCGACAAGACCCATGATCTGATCGCCATCGACAATCTGACCGTTCTCATCAGCGACGATCAAACGATCCGCATCTCCATCAAGCGCAATCCCGATGTCGGCGCGGCGCTCGCGTACCAAGTCACACATACGTTCTGGCGATGTTGATCCGCAGCCGGAATTGATGTTCATGCCGTCGGGGTCAACGCCGACGGTGACAACTTCCGCACCGAGTTCCCACAGCGCTGCGGGGGCAACCTTATAAGCGGCACCGTTGGCACAGTCTATGACGATCCGCATGCCTTCAAGGCTCAGATGTTTCGGAAAGGTCCGTTTCGCAAATTCAATGTAGCGGGCTTGGGCATCTTCAATGCGCTTGGCACGCCCGATGGCTTCCGGCGCGGCCAGATGGTCCATAATGCCATTGTCCATCCGCCGCTCAATCTCATGCTCGACCAGGTCCGAGAGCTTATAACCATCCGGTCCAAAGAGCTTGATCCCATTGTCTTCGAATGAATTGTGAGACGCGGAAATCATGACGCCAAGGTCCGCGCGAAGAGAGCGTGTCAGCATCGCGACCGCCGGCGTCGGCAGCGGGCCGAATTGGAAAACATCCATGCCCACAGACGTAAACCCGGCAACCAATGCATTCTCAATCATATAGCCGGAGAGGCGGGTATCTTTCCCGATGACGACCCGGTGACGATGATCGCCCCGCGTAAAGACACGGCCCGCCGCCATGCCCACCCGGAGCGCCATCTCTGCCGTCATATTGGGCTGGTTCGCCGTGCCCCGAATACCATCCGTGCCAAAATATTTGCGTGACATTGAAGGTCTTTATCCCAGTAAGTTAGAGCATTTCCAGGTGAAGTGGTTCCGGTTCACCGTCCGGAAATGCGACAAAACAAATACCTGGAGCCCGGTTTGAACCCAGATCAGAATAAGGGCCAAACCAAAAGGGCTCCAATGCGTCCCCAGCGGCGGCACTATATAGCCGAACCACTGGACAGTCGGTTAACGAATTATTTCTTTTTTTTACGCGGTTAATGAGCCGATAGGTGGCCCCAGATTGCGAGGGAATCCGCCAATTGTCGCGGTTCGTGAGTCCGGATCATGTCCGCCCCGGCTGTCGCCGCAAAAAGCTCCGCAGCCAGCGTAGCGGCAGCCGCCCCGCCGACCTCCGCCCCCGCGAGCTTACGAAGAAAACTCTTCCGAGAGACGGAGACAAGAAGGGGCACGTCGAAGCGCTCTTTCAAGACACCCAGCCCCTTCAGCACCTCAAGGGAGGGTTCAGGCTGATTGCCAAGGAAAAACCCCATGCCGGGATCCAGGATCAGCTGGTCGCGCGCGACGCCTGCCCGCTCAAGCGCGCCGAACCGCCCCTCAAAGAAACGGCTGACATGATCCACCATGGAGCCCGGGGGCGGCGGGGTTCGGGTTGCCGGTCCGCGCCCCTGGATGGAATGCATCACGATGAGCTTGGCCGACGCATCAGCGAGTTCAGGATAAAAGTTCTCATCCACGAAACCCTGAATGTCATTGAGGTAAGCCACGTTCTGCGTGAGCGCCCAGCGCTGCGTCTCTGTCTGGAAGGTATCGACAGAGATCACCGCGCCTTCCGCCTGCAGCGCGGGGACGACAGCTGCCAAACGCCGGATCTCTTCCTCAGCACTCACCGGCGCACTGTCCGGGTGCGATGACGCGGGTCCGACGTCGAGCACGTGCGCACCGTCGCCCAAGAGCTGCCGGCCATGGGCGAGCGCCGCGGCTGGGTCGAGATACTTCCCCCCATCGGAAAACGAGTCCGATGTGATGTTAAGGATACCAAAAATGCGAGGCGTGGACGTCATCGGCGCCTAGGTAGCACGGCCTTTATGTTTCCGCCATGCCTGCTCTTCATCAGAGCCAATAGCCTGCGGTTGAGATACGTCGTTCAAGGCAAAAAAAGGTAGCTTCATCACCTGCCAGAAGGAATTGGAGTGAGGATAAAGGGCAGGCTCATCCACCCCCAACCTCTCTGGTGCAATACCTGGTTCATAGACAAACGTTCCGAATACTTGATCCCAAAAGGGAATAGTCGCGCCATAATTCTTGGCTTGTGCTCTCTCAGCACTGTGATGATGGCGGTGAAGCTCGGTGCTCACCAAGAAATAGTTCAGACCACCAGCCCTTATGTCCACATTGAGATGCGAGAAGGTCCCATTGATCGCGGCTAGAATACCGAAGGCGAAAACGACGTCGGGGCTTGCTCCCAGCATCAGCACCACGCCCGTCAGCAATAAGTGTCGCGAAACCAGGTCGTTCAAAGGATGCCCCACCGCATGCATCAGCACATAAACCCTATCAGGCAGGTGATGCGCCGCATGGATACGCCACAAGAAACCGCCAAACGCCCCACTCATCTCATGGCTCAGACGATGATGCCAATACTGGAAGAATTCAAAGACCAGCAGCGCGACAACAAAGCTTTCAAAGAACGGCCTATTTGAGAGTGGCCCGGTTGCGCCAACACTCGCATAGAGTGCCAATAGGAGGCCGCCATAACGCACGGCCATGGTCGTGATCGAAGCCGACGCAATATACTTTAAATCACGCAGGAATGACCCCCAGGTCATTTTCCATCCCCGCTTCATCGGACACGCCATCTCAAGCGCAATCAAAGACAAGGCGAGACTGCCCAGAAAAAACGCAGACACCACTCCGTAGTCCCACCTATGAACAATAGCCTGAGTGATCACAAAAGCCGCCACTAGAAGGACCGAAGGGTACGTAAAATAACGAACTGCACCGCCTATTAGATCTTTCATCAGGCTTCCTTTCTTGGCGCAAGGCCGGCCCAAAGGGAGCGAACCGAAGCTCTTATTTTCTGCTCGCCCATCCTTCCGCTATAGGCACCCAGCTGTTCCATAAGTGCAAAACTGTGAAGCGCCGCAATGAGGGTTTCCGCCATCGCATTGGCGTCGACGGCCTGAAGCTCTCCCTTTGCTTCCCGCACTCGAAGAAACTCAACCAACTTCTCTTGCAGTATATTTGTCGGCATGTCGGGATGACTTTCGAGAAACTGATCATGGTCGAAGGACGGATGTGTGATCAGCAACACGAGCAGGGGCATCAGATCACGGTAGTAATCCATGAGACCCAGCGTGATCGTCTCGAGCGCGGCAAGCGCATCAGGCTCTTTGTCCGCCTGAGAGAACAGCGTTGCATCCGGACCTTCCTGAAGAGCCGGAATCATTGCACCGAAAAACAGATCATCCTTAGTCTTGAAACGTTGAAACACTGCCGCTTCCGAGAGACCTGCCGCCCGCGCAATCACCTTGGTCGACGCACCGACGCCACCTGCCAGGAACACCCCTCGCGCTGCCGCGAGCAGCTCCTCGTCACTCACACGCTTAGGACGCCCCATCATCAGACCATTTATAAGTTATTACTTACTTATAAATATATAACCACTCGAGAATGTCAAGCAACCGCCTAAATAACGACTGCAACGGGACCCCAAAAAACACTAAAAAAGCCCCGCCTCGAAAGGCAGGGCTTTGTGTTCTTTGTAGTCGATCGCGAGACCGATCAGGCCCCGGGTTAAGTCCCCTGAGGTTCCGGATCGATCCGGCCGACGCCACCGCTGGTAGGAACAGAGGCTGTGGGGCCACCTGTCGGTTCCGGCGGTTCGCCGCTATCGCGATGGGGTTTTTCGCCAACCAGCAGGCCTTTGATCTCATCGCCAGACAGCGTTTCGTACTCAAGCAGGCCTTTGGCGATCTTGTGAAGATCGTCAAGATGCGTGGTCAGAACCTCATGGGCTTTTTTGTAGCCATCATCCACGATGCGCTTCACTTCCTGGTCGATCATGCGCTGCGTTTCTTCCGACATGTTCTGCGAGCGCGCCACGGAATGGCCCAGGAAGACTTCTTCTTCATTGTCTTGATAGGCCAGCGGCCCGAGCTTGTCGCTCATGCCCCACTGGGTGACCATGGCTTTCGCCATCTTGGTCGCCTGCGAGATATCTGACGATGCGCCGGACGTGACCTTGTCATGGCCGAGAATAATCTCTTCCGCCACACGGCCGCCCATGGCAACCGCAAGGTCGGCATACATTTTTTCACGCGTCACGGAGAACTGATCCGCTTCCGGCAGACGCATCACCATGCCGAGGGCCCGGCCACGAGGAATAATCGTGGCTTTGTGGATCGGGTCAGACGCTGGCATGTGAAGCGCGACCAGTGCGTGACCGCCTTCGTGATAGGCCGTCAGGCTGCGCTCTTCTTCGGACTGAACCATGGAGCGGCGTTCCGCACCCATCATCACCTTGTCTTTGGCATCCTCAAATTCGGACATGGTCACCAGGCGCCGTCCGCGACGGGCGGCAAGCAGCGCCGCTTCGTTCACGAGGTTCGCGAGATCCGCCCCAGAAAAGCCTGGGGTCCCGCGGGCAAGTGTCTTCACTTCCACGTTCGGGCCAACCGGCACTTTCTTCATGTGGACTTTGAGGATCTTTTCGCGGCCAATAATGTCCGGATTCGGCACAACGACCTGACGGTCGAAACGACCAGGACGCAGGAGTGCCGGGTCCAGAACGTCCGGACGGTTGGTGGCCGCAATCAGGATGATGCTCTCATTGGGCTCAAAGCCGTCCATCTCCACCAGCAGCTGGTTGAGGGTCTGTTCGCGCTCATCATTCCCGCCGCCAAGACCGGCGCCACGATGGCGACCGACCGCATCGATCTCGTCAATGAAGATGATGCAGGGTGAGTTCTTCTTAGCCTGTTCGAACATATCGCGGACACGGCTCGCGCCGACGCCGACAAACATCTCAACAAAGTCAGAACCGGAAATGGTGAAGAACGGCACATTCGCTTCGCCCGCAATGGCACGCGCGAGGAGCGTCTTACCGGTCCCCGGAGGGCCCACCAGCAGCACACCCTTCGGGATGTGCCCACCGAGGCGCTGGAACTTGGAGGGATCGCGCAGGAAGTCGACAATCTCTTCCAGATCGTCTTTTGCTTCGTCAATGCCGGCAACGTCATCAAAGGTCACGCGACCATGACGCTCGGTCAGCAGTTTCGCCTTGGATTTGCCAAAGCCCATGGCCTTGCCGCCACCGCCCTGCATCTGGCGCATGAAGAAAATCCACACACCGATCAGAAGCAGCATCGGGAACCAGGACACCAGAATGCCAAGCAGCGACGGTGACCCGTCATCCGCAGGCTTTGCCGTGATCTCGACATTGCGCGCGTTCAGGCGCTCAACCAGGTTGGGATCGCCGGGATTGTATGTGTAGAAACTCTGGCCGTCCGAATAGTGACCGGAGATCGTGTCACCGGACATGGTCACATCAACCACATTTCCCTTATCAACCTCGTTCAGAAGTTGCGAGAAACTGATCTCACTGGAAGTGGTCCGCTCGACCGGGCTCTGGAACAAATTGAAGAGCGCCACGAGCAAGAGCGCGACGACAGCCCACAGAGCGAAATTTTTAAAATTGGACAAGGCGTTTTCCTGTCTGAAAGTCCGGCCCCACAAACGGGACCAAGTTTCTACCGGCTAATTTGGATTTGTTCTAAGTCTATTAGAAAGATAGGGTCGCGACAAAGTTTTACTAGACGGGGATAAGCCACCCCAGCCCCCTTTTTCATGCTTTTTCGACGAAATGTGATCGTTCGTCCCACTTTGGCGCACCTGCTCCCTTGTTTCGAAAGACCCTATCCGGCCTGGGTAAAAACCCAGTTACCCCATACAGTCCCTATGGCTAGGCCAGGAAGAAGGACATGGATCCAAGAGGGATCAGATGTCACCCAAAAAGCGGCTCCTAAAAGTGGGCGCGCCGTTGGCGAAAAAGGCGAGTTGCGGCTGGACCAATAGCTTTTCGCCGGACCAGAGCGCCGGAAGCGTCTCGAGCGCCAGTTTGGGCACATCGGGCGGAAGAGCAACACCCTCTTCCTTCACTTGACGGAGACCCGACCGACCAAGCGCTCTGACCGTCCCGCTTGTTTTGCGACCGGTGAGACGCACGTCGAAGCGCCCGTCCCAAACAAGCGGCGCACCCGAAACGAGGTCGACCCCCGCGCCGATGGCAGCGGCTTCCCGCAACACTCGAAAATGCGCCAACCGGCTCGTGAATTTAACACCCCCCAATGTACGGCCGCGGCCGAGCGCCTCTCCGCGCACCGCCTCAAGCAATGTTTCCAGTGAGCTGAGGCGCGGTGGATAGTCAGATCCGCCAACACGCTGGATGAGCCGTGCCAGCAGGCGCAGCGCAATCTCATCCGGAACGGCTGCCAATTGGACCGTTTCCACATCCGCATAGCCAAACGGGTGCCAGCGAACGGCGGTACGTTCGAGCACATCTGTCGAAAATTCGAGGCCCGCGCGAGCACGCCCCATCGCCTTCGCGGTCGACACGAGACGATCCCGGTCAATGCCCAGTTCGTCGAGGGTGGGGAGCGCCTTTCTCATCTGCACGCGTAGGTACCGGTCATCCTCGTTGCTCGGATCCTCAATCCAGCTCTGGCCGGCTTTGAGCAGCGTGGATTTCAGCCGCTCCCTCGGCACCTCCAGAAGGGGTCGCAAAATTCGCACCCCTTGGTGGACCCGAACAGGGGCCATGGCTGACAGGCCATCGACACCACTGCCACGCTGCAGCCGAATGAGAAACGTCTCGGCCTGATCGTCCAGATGATGGGCCGTCAACAGATCTGCCGAACCGCGCCCTGACCGGCACCAGTCCGTCAGGAGACGGTACCGCGCGGTGCGGGCTTCCGCCTGCAGGTTGGACGAGGGTTTGGCGCCTTCCCATCGCAATGTCTTGTGAGCGAGCCCCAGCGCCTTCGCCCAGACGGCAACCTGCGCGGCTTCATCCGCTGCTTCTTCGCGCAGTCCATGATCAACCGTGAGCGCCACGATCTTCGGCACCGCCTTGCCGCGGGCTTCCAGCCAATCCCGCCATTGGCAAAGCAACACCATCAATGCGACAGAGTCCGCGCCACCGGACACCGCGACGCCCAGCCGGGAAGCGGGCTTTAAAGGTCGCATCAGGCGACCGAGTTCGGGAGCAGTCAGCGCACGGGGAGACCGGGCCAGAGCCATGAGCAGATGTCAGCAGCCGGCGCGGGTGCGCTCAAGCTGCGCCCGCTGCTTCACCGCCTGCGTGGCCGACGGGAACCGGCGGTTCAGTTCACCAAGTGTGGCGCACGCCTGCTCTTGTTGGCCGAGGGCGGCGAGCGTCATGCCGAGCTTCAGCAAACTATCAGGGGCTTTGGTCGACCCGGAATAGGTTGAATAGCCGGTAAGAAAAGCTTCCGCCGCTTGCCGGTAAGCACCACGGACATAAAAAGTTTCGCCCAGCCAATATTGCGCATTGCCGGCCAGATTATGGGTTGGGTAGCGCTGGAGGAAATTCGCGAACTCCGCTTCGGCCACATCAAACTGTCCGCGCTTCAGTTGGTTGATCGCCGCTTCATAGGCGTCTTCCGGTGCACTTGTCACCGGCGTTGATGCAGGCGCGGAATAGGTCCCCGTGGGCAAACGGGACGCATCGTTCACAGCAACGCGGGAGTTTTCGTTAAGGTCGGATGGCGGCAGAGCGGATACCGGCACCTGACCCAGCGTCCCGACTGTCGAAGCCGCAGCATCGCTAATACCACTGCTCGGCGGAGGTGTGAGCACCGGTGCACCGGAGGAACCCGCAAGCGCGTTTGAGACACCGCCAGAGGCACCTAACTCCTGGAACCGAAACTCGACATCTTCAGCAAACTGGCGGAACTGCGATTGCGTTTGGGTGAGATCATAGGTGAGCTTCTCAATCCGGCCCGTCAGATCACGAAGCGTGGTCTCGACCGATTGAAGGCGAAGGGAGAGATCTGCTGCACTTTGAGGGTCCGGACCGAAACCCGTTCCTCCCGACAGCTGCCCAGCCTGACCTGCGGCCTGATAGGTTTGGCGTTGAACATCAATCAGGTCCCGCTCAATCTTCTCAAGCCGATTGTAGAGCGCCCGTGTTTCAACACTGTCAGGCTGAGCCTGAGCCGCGGTCAGACCAACACCTAACAGCGCGACAGCACAAAGGCCCAGCACACCGGCCTGCCACGCTTCGGACGTGCGCGCGCCGTTTTCAATATGAGCCACGTTCATTGCCGCTAACCTTCTCATTCCAGACCCCGAATATCAGATGGTCGATAATAGCAGAGAGTTCGGCCAAATTGAGGCCAAGCCCGCCTCTGCACCAAAGGACCCGCCCAGACAGAAAAACGCCCCCGAAGGCGACCCTCGGAGGCGTTGAAACTGGTTAAGGTCTGGCCGTTAAGAACCGGCGCCGCTTACCACAGAAACCGCGCGACGGTTCTGGCTCCAGCAGCTTTCGTTCGAACAAAGCGCGACAGGACGCTCTTTGCCGTAGGAAATCGTCCGGATGCGGGCCGGATCAACACCAAGGCTCACAAGGTAGCTCTTCGCGGCATTTGCGCGACGCGCACCGAGCGCCAGGTTGTAGTCGCGTGTGCCGCGCTCATCCGCGTGACCTTCCATGGTCACCGACAGAGCAGGATAGAGCTTCAGCCAGGCTGCCTGGCGCTGCAGCGTTGCGCGCGCAGCGGAGGTGAGATCGGACCGGTCCGTTTCGAAGAACACGCGGTCCCCCACATTCACCACAAGATCCTGCTGAGACCCTGGTGTGGGTCCGCTGGGCTGCGTCTGCGTCACCGGAGCAGTTGGTGTTGACGTCGCCGAGGCATTTTCGTCCGGAGTGGAACTACACGCTGCCACAACCACCATCAGGCCAGCCATTGTCGCGACCCGCAGGCCGGCATTCAGGATCTTCATGGATGATGTCTCCTTACATCTTTTTCGCAGTACGACCGAAGCCAGCGCTTTTTGAAGCTTTGCCGCCCGATTTCAGCTGATATGGCCATAATTGGTTTACCCGGGCCGACTTAACACTGCGTTCTTTAACATTACATGACAGCGCCCGGCGAAATTGTTTGTATTCAATATCCCCGGCCCCATCGCACAAAGCCCCCCAGAAGCCTTACGAAGCAAGAAACCTATCCGCCCGTTGACCTTCCCGCAAGCTATCCCTCACTCATTAGACGGATTTCCTGCGGCATCCCAATCAAGTTCCAATCATCTTTTGGTCAGAAGCGGCGTCATTTAATTAAACCGCCAAACCTAGTTAAGTCTGGCCTATTTGACTCTTGTTAGTTGAGTCGGGGAGACCAGGCAGGGTCGGACGCAAAGGCCGGCGTGTAAACGGGCCGCTCATTATACCCTGTCAGGTCCACTGACCAGAGGCTGGGGCCCCCATTCTCGCCTCGTGTTTCCCGAAAGAACATCAACACCCGACCATTGGGCGACCAGGTCGGGCCTTCATTGTGATAGCCCTCTGTCAGCACACGTTCACCGGTCCCATCCGGCTTCATAATCCCAATGACAAAACGCCCTTTGATCATTTTCGTAAACGCAATGAGATCGCCGCGGGGGCTCCAGACCGGGGTCGCATACCGCCCGGTGCCAAAACTGATGCGTTGTGCATTCGTTCCGTCGGCATTCATGACGTAGATCTGCTGCGAGCCACCCCGGTCACTTTCAAAGGTGATGAACCGCCCATCCGGTGAATAAGAGGGCGCGGTGTCAATCGCGGCAGTGTTGGTGACCCGGCGGGTCTGCCTGGACCGCAGATCCATTTCATAGATGTCGGAATTGCCGCCACGCTGCAGGCTCATGATGATCTTCTGACCATCCGGCGAAAAGCGGGGCGCGAAGGTCATGCCTGGGAAATCACCGACAACCTCCTGTTGTCCCGTCTCGATGTCGAGCAAATAGACCCTCGGCCGATTACCGTAATAGGAGAGGTACGTGATCTCCTGATTGGACGGGCTGAACCGAGGGGTAAGCACCAGATCCGCCCCGTTGGTCAACATGCGCGGGTTATGGCCATCCTGATCCATAATCGCCAGACGCTTCACCCGCTGGCTTTTGGGGCCGCTCTCCGACACATGCACAATCCGTGTGTCGAAATAGCCTTTCTCCCCGGTAAGGCGCTCATAGATGGCGTCTGCGATGATGTGTGCGACCCGCCGCCAGTTTTCCGGCGTCGTGTAGAACTGGAGGCCGGTGATCTGCTGCTCCGCATAGATGTCCCAAAGCCGGAACTCCACCTTCAGCCGTCCATCGGGCTCGACGACGGTCTGACCGGTCACAAGCGCCTGCGCACTAATCACCCGCCAGTCCCCAAAGCGGGGCTGCACATTCACATCCTGAATGCGCTCAATGTAAGAAGCTGATGGCAAGGGCCGAAAGAGACCGGAGCGCTCCAAATCAGCACCAATGACTTTCGCCACATCCACACCGATCTGACGTTCCTGAGAACCGGGTCCCAGAAAATCGACGACGGCGATCGGAAGTGGATCGATATTGCCTTGGGTGATGTCAATCTGAAGAGCCGCGTGCGCCTGCGGGCTGCTGAGCGCTAATGTTATCACGGCCGCACATAGTGCGAGAGCCCAACGGCGACCGCCAATCTGTCTTGCCTCAATACGCTCACCCATAAGCTGGAAACTCCCTCGAAACCCTGTCATTTCCCAAACCATATCTCGTATTTCCTCACTATCACCCTTCAGGTGACCGCAATGTGGCAAGAACGTTAACCGCCCAACATTTCTCTGGGATCGAAATTGAGATCAAGTTCGCTCCAGGATGAATATTTGTCGGCCGGCATGCGGAACGGCGCGCAGCGCCGGATGGCCCGCATGGCACTGTCGGCGGCCGCTCTGAAATAACTGTCACCGGTGAGCAGTCTTGAATTGTTGATCAATTGCGGTGGCTGGGCGAGAGACCCGTCCGGCCGCAGAAACACTTTGATCCGAACCACCAGGCTCTCGGCATTGGCAGCACCGGCAGGGATGCTCCAGCATCGGCGCATCTGAACCTTGAACGCATCAATCTCAGACATGGTGAGCTGAGCCGCTGGGCCCGCCCGCGAAGCGCGCTGCGGTTCATTGCGGCGCACGGGCTGTGGTTCTTCTTCTGGCAGCTTATCGAGCAGTGCCGCTATCTGGGTGGGGTCAAATGCCGGCTTAGGCTCTTCACGCGGTGGCGTCGGCTTTGCCTGCGGTCTTGGCTCAGGTTCGGGCTCAGGCTCTGGTGCTGGCTCCGGAACGAGTTCAGGTTCCGGCGCAGGCGCAGGCTCAAGAACAGGCGCGGGTTCCGGTTCGGGAAGTGGCTCCGGCGGCACTTCTGCAACGGGCTCCGGTTCTGGCTCGGGTTCCGCAATGTCTTCGGCTGGCGGCTCGGGTATTGGCTCAGGCCGTGGAATATCACGTAGGTTTGTGAACTCGTCGATGGTGACAAGCTCAACCGGGAGCGCCCGGCTGGGTGCGACCTGCAGGGCTTCTGTTTCCGGCAGCGCAATGTACATGGCGGCCAGAAGCCCTCCATGAAGCGCTGTCGAAAAAAGGATCCCTGCGCGCATAAAGCCTACCGTTCAGACGCTGCTTGGGGAGGCGTTTCCGTGACGAGGCCGACACGGGAGAAACCGGCAGAGGAGATCCGGCCCATGACTTTCATCACCTCGCCATATTCAACCTGTTGGTCGGCCCGCACATAAATGCGTTCCTCATACCCGTTCTCGCCAATGGCCAAGAGACGCGCCACAAGCTCTTCCGGCGCCACGATGGTCTCCTGCAAATAAACCGTGCCGTCCCCCTGCACGGTGATCGTGAGCGGTTCATCATCGCCCTGAAGCGGTTCGGAGCGGGTCTGGGGCAAATCAACCGGCACGCCTACGGTGAGCAACGGGGCCGCCACCATGAAAACAATGAGAAGCACCAACATGACGTCCACCAGCGGCGTCACGTTGATTTCGCTCATAGGGGTGAGGCGCGACCCGCGGCGTCCTCGACGACCCGTCCCACCGCTGGTTCCAAGAGAGGCCCCCATCGCTATCTCCGCTCATCAACTTGACGGGAGACGATGGCTGAAAACTCGTCCGCAAAGCCCTCAAGGCGCGACCCGAAACGGCCGATCTCACTGGAGAACTTGTTGTAGGCAATCACAGCGGGAATAGCGGCGAGCAAACCAAGCGCGGTCGCAAAGAGAGCTTCCGCAATACCCGGCGCCACCACCGCAAGGTTTGTGTCGCGGCTGATCGCGATGGACTGGAAAGAGTTCATAATGCCCCAGACAGTCCCGAAGAGGCCAACGAAGGGGGCAATGGAGCCAACCGTTGCAAGGAACAAGAGGTTTGTTTCAAGCGACACCATTTCCTTGTTGAGCGTCACGGACATCACCCGGTCCACCCGCTCTTTCACGCCCGCAAAATGGTTGGGTCCGGCCTCCGAGGAGCGTTTCCACTCCCGCATGGCCGCCGCAAAGAGCGCCGACATGGGATGGTTGGGTCGACTGCCTAGATCCTGATAGAGGTCGTCCAACGACCGACCGGACCAGAAGGTGGTCTCAAAATTGTCCGCCTTCCGCCGCACACTGCCGAGGCGCCACCATTTGTCGAACATGATCGCCCAGCTCCAGATCGACGCCGCGATCAAGCCGATCATCACCGACTTCACCACCCAGTCGGCCCGCACGAACAGCGACCAAAGCGTGAAATCCGTCGCATCGGTTACCAGCGTGGCGTCTTGAATGATCTCGCCAACGGGTGCCGGTGTGATGCTGTTGTCAGCGCGAAGGGAGGAAATGAAGTCCAAATGACTTATCGCCGTGAGGGTGTTGCCGACCTGGGCAACGAAATCGACGATTTGTATGGGATCCATGGAAACTGCTCTCCGTCAGGTGCCTGAGCATTTTCAGGATAAGTTGGAGCACTTATCCGCCCGAAAATGCGAAAAATCTAAGCATTGGGGCCTCACCAAACCGAGGCTCGCAAAGCATGAGTGGGCGCCTGCTCCACGAAGAGAAGCGAATACCCCCAGAATGGGGCAAAATTAGACGAGAGAATGTGTCAAAACTGGGGCATGGGGCGCGTTTTGCCCTAAATGTCAAAGGCTTAACCGGATTGTGATGCTGCCGCCACATGTGGCCCAAGCGCCGCTAGCATCCCAAGCGTGAGACGCCGCGGTCGCCCGTCCGTGTCGATACAGGCGGCCTTCACAATCGCCCGCCAAATGGGCTCGCCGTCACGCGTAATCACTTGCTCGATTTCCAGCCGTGCACCGCGCGCGGCGATATAGCGGCTCTCCACCTGCAACAAATCATCAATCCGGGCGGGCGCCAGAAACTCTATCTCCATTTTCTGGATGGCGAAAGCGAGCGGCGGATCGAGTTCCAGTATTTCCGAGTGATGGATGCCCACAAGGCGCAGGAAATCACTCCGGCTGCGCTCAGCAAATTTCAGATAGTTGGCGTGATAGACAATGCCGCTGAAGTCCGTGTCTTCGTAGTAGACGCGGATGGGCAAGCGATGGACTCCATCGACGATCTTGCCGGAGATATCCGGCCAGTCTTCTCCGCTCACTTGCCCTCTCCGTCGAACAGCCCGCCCTGCCCGGGCACACCTGTCGGTGTCGGCAAACCCAGATGTTGAAAGGCGGTGGGCGTCAACACCCGTCCGCGGGGTGTGCGTTGAACGAGCCCGTTCTGAATGAGATAGGGCTCCACAATTTCTTCAATCGCATCTCGGGGTTCTGAAAGCGCCGCCGCAATCGTCTCAATACCCACCGGACCACCGGAAAACTTGTGCGCAATGGTCGAGAGATAGCGATGGTCAAGGCCATCAAGGCCCAGGCGGTCTACTTCAAGGCGTGTCAGCGCTTTGTCCGCCAGCTCCGCGTCGATCTCTGCCGCCTCAGCCACTGCCGCAAAGTCGCGCACCCGTCGCAGCAAACGTCCCGCGATCCGCGGTGTTCCGCGGGCACGACGCGCAATTTCGAGCGCCCCATCATCGGTAATCTTCATACCCATGACACCAGCACCGCGACGCACAATGAGCTCCAGTTCATCCACCTCATAGAAGTTGAGACGCACCGGGATACCGAAACGGTCTCGGAGCGGTGTGGTCAGCAAACCTGTCCGTGTTGTCGCCCCGACAAGCGTGAAAGGTGCCAATTCGATCTTTACGGAGCGCGCAGCGGGCCCTTCCCCGATGATGAGATCAAGCTCAAAATCCTCCATGGCCGGGTAGAGAATTTCTTCCACGGCAGGGTTGAGGCGGTGGATTTCGTCAATGAAGAGCACGTCCCGCTCTTCCAGATTTGTAAGGAGTGCCGCCAAATCGCCGGCCTTCGCGATTACCGGGCCGGAGGTGGACCGGAAATTGACCCCGAGCTCTCGCGCAACAATTTGGGCGAGCGTGGTTTTGCCCAGTCCAGGTGGCCCGGCGAACAGCACATGGTCCAGTGCTTCTTTGCGTTTCGCCGCCGCTTCGATAAAGACGGAGAGATTCTCCCGCGCTTGGCGTTGCCCGGTAAAGTCAGACAGGCGCTGCGGTCGTAACTGCGCGTCCGTCAAATCTTCGTCGCGAGGGGCGCTCCCCACCAAACGCTCACTCATC
Source organism: Parvibaculaceae bacterium (assembly GCA_965267265.1). Taxonomy (GTDB): domain Bacteria; phylum Pseudomonadota; class Alphaproteobacteria; order Parvibaculales; family Parvibaculaceae; genus Mf105b01. The sequence goes on along the minus strand of OZ253944.1, from coordinate 2,572,659 downwards.
GCGCCAACTCCTTGAGGCCGACACGGATAAGCTCTTCGGCGCTCGCATTCTCATCTAATTGTTTGGTCCCCGCGGACACGGCGGATGCGGCTTGTGCATGCGCATAGCCGAGATTGACCAGCGCCGACACCGCATCCCTGACAGCACTTCCGGCGCCAGAAACAGCCTCCCCATCTGAAGTCGCCAACACGGGCGCAAGCTTCTCCGGCACCGGTGCTTTGTCTCTGAGTTCCGTGACGATCCGCGCCGCGAGCTTTGGTCCCACACCAGGAGCCTGGGTCACCGCCTTTTTGTCCTCAAGCGCAATGGCATCAGCCAATCCGCTGGGGCCGATGGACCCAAGCATGGCCATGGCGTGCCGCGCGCCCACGCCCTGCACGGATTGCAGCAAACGGAACCAGTCTCTTTCATCGCCGGTCGCAAATCCGAAAAGCCGCAGCTGATCTTCACGCACGTATGTGTCGATCAAGAGCGAGAGGGGTTCTCCTTTTGCAGGCACCTGCCGAAGCGTAAAACCGGAACAAGAAACCAGATAGCCGACGCCGCCCACATCCAGGATGAGCCGTTCCTCACCTATCTCATCCACAATGCCGGTGAGCTTACCGATCATGCGCGCGTCACCCGCGCTTCAGCCGTCTCAACGTAAGCAACTGCAGACCGGTAATGTGCATGGCAGATGGCAACCGCCAACGCGTCGGCAGCATGTTCGCTTGAGGTCTGACACCGGGCAAGCAACGTCTCCACCATCATCTTGATCTGCTGCTTGTCCGCGTGCCCAGAGCCGGTCACGGTCTTCTTGATTTTGTTCGGGGCATACTCTGCGACATCAAGGCCAGAGCGCGCCGGTACCAGGAGCGCCACGGCACGCGCTTGCCCGAGCTTCAGAGCCGCCGCGGCATCCTTCGACACAAAGGCTGTTTCAACGGCCGCAGACACCGGCGTGTGCTCCGCAATAACGGATGCGAGGCCTTCTTCCAACTCAACCAGGCGCTCCGCGAGAGACAGTTTGCTGCTGGATTTAACCGTCCCGTTAGCTACATGTGACAGGCGATTGCCGGTCACATCAATCACGCCCCATCCCATGGCGCGCAATCCGGGATCCAATCCCAGCAATCTGACGGTTTCGCTCATGATCCAGCCTGGTTAGAGCGTTCTCAAAAACGCTCATACATCCGATCAGGCGGAGAGCTGCTCCATCACCGAATCGGACATTTCGAAGTTCGCATAAACCTGCTGCACATCATCGCTATCGTCCAGCAAATCCAACAGGCGAAGCAGCGTCTCGCCCTGATCAGCTTCCACCGGAATGGTATTCGTCGGCTTCCAGATAAGCGCGGCGCTGTTTGCAGGCCCAAATGAGGCCTCCAGTGCACCTGCAACCTCATGAAGGCTTTCAGCATTGCAGATGAGTGTGTGGCCTTCTTCGTCTGACGAACAATCCTCCGCGCCTGCTTCAATTGCCGCCTCGAACATCGCATCCGCATCCGCCGCATCTGCCCCATATTCGATGGAGCCAACGCGCTCAAAGCTGAAGGAAACCGACCCGGTCTCCCCTAAGTTTCCGCCGTTTTTCGCGAATATCGTGCGTACTTCGCTAGCAGTGCGATTGCGGTTGTCCGTTAAGGCCTCAACGATCACCCCAACTCCAGCCGGTCCAAAGCCTTCATACCGGACTTCTTCGTAATTCTCGCCGCCCTGCTCGGTGCTCTTCTTAATCGCCCGCTCGATATTGTCCTTGGGCATGGACTGAGCACGCGCCGCGTTGATGGCTGCACGCAATCGGGGGTTATGTTCAGGATCCGGCATTCCCATCTTGGCCGCAACCGTGACTTCCTTCGCAAGCTTGGAGAAGAGCTTGGCGCGCTTCTTATCCTGCGCGCCTTTGCGGTGCATGATGTTTTTGAATTTGGAATGTCCCGCCATAGCCTTCGCTCTTTCAACGTTTGGAAGTATGGGGCGTTACCCGTCGAAACGCCATTTTGCGCCCTTTATAGGCAGCACGCACATCAAAATCCATAGGCGCCCTGGCCGTTGGACCGTGGGAACGCTGCCGTTTCTTTCCGAAGACTCTTCGTCCCCATTATCCACATAAATGAAACTGGCATTATTAAATAAAACATTCATTTTCTATTAACCAATCGGTGGTTGTATTAACAAATAGATACAACTTAAAGGTGTATCTCATGAGGGGCCAGGGGACGCTACGTCACCTTGGGAAAATGGACACATCAAGACCGCCATTGGGGGCGCCCACAGTCAATACCAAAGACGTGGGGACTTTTGAGACCAGGAGGGGAATTACCAATGTTTAAGAGAAAGAGTGCAGCCGCGGAAACCGCTGACGTGATCAGCATTACCTCCGCCAAGGACGCCGGAAGCGTTGATGGCGAGACCCTTCTGACCATGCTGGATAACATGCCCATCAACGTCATGATGGCCGATCCAGTCGATCTAAAAATCAACTACATCAATAAGACCAGCGTCGAAACGCTCAAAACAGTGCGCGATCTGCTGCCTCAAGAGGTCGACCCGGAACATATGATCGGTGTGTGCATCGACGTCTTTCACAAACAGCCGTCCTACCAGCGCGGTGTGCTGGCCGACCCAAGAAATCTCCCGCACTGTGCGAAGATCAAGCTGGGACCAGAAACTCTCGACCTCAACGTATCCGCAGTCCACGACAATGCAGGAAACTATGTCGGAGCGATGGTGACCTGGAGCGTGGTGACACAACTTCAAAATGCCATCACAGACTTTGAAACCAATGTGAAGGCCATCGTGTCCGACGTCGGCGAGAAGTCGACAGAGATGAAAGGCATGGCGGAGTCGTTAGCAGAGACTGCCGAACAAAGCAGCAAACAAGCCAGCACCGTCGCCGCAGCGGCTGAAGAGACAACGGCAAATGTGCAGACCGTCGCAAGCGCCGCAGAAGAGATGTCGAATTCGATCAGCGAGATCACCCGCCAGGTCGCGGACAGTTCCAGCATCGCACAAGAAGCTGTTGCTGAAGCCGAACGGACCAACAGCACCGTGCAAGGCCTTGTTGCCGCTTCAGAAAAAATCGGTGAAGTGGTGAACCTGATCCAGGACATCGCCAGTCAGACAAATCTTCTTGCCCTCAACGCCACCATCGAAGCGGCGCGGGCAGGCGAAGCCGGCAAAGGATTTGCCGTTGTGGCAGCGGAGGTCAAAGAACTCTCCAGTCAAACGGCCAAGGCGACGGAAGAAATTGCCACGCAGATTGGAACAATCCAACAGGAGACTGAGGGCGCCGTTGGAGCGATCGAGTCAATCGGCACGACGATCCAGAAAATCAATGAGATCGCCTCTTCAATAGCCGCCTCGGTCGAACAACAAAGTGCGGCGACGAGTGAAATCAGTCGAAATGTTCAGGAGGCTGCGACAGGCACACAGGACGTATCGTCCAACATTGGAACCGTGACCCAGGCGGCCGCCGACACGGGCGAAGCGGCAGGGCAGGTCCTGCAAAGTTCTTCCGAACTCAACAGCCAAGCGGATGTCCTTGGCGAAGAGGTCGAGAAATTCCTGAACGAAGTCAAGAAAATATAAGAACAACTTAGACAGCACACCCGAGACAGCTCTGATCCTGACCCGCCACCCGTATGGGGTCAGAGCTTAAGTACCGTCTGATCCCCGACGGTGCACGACACCCCGCTCCAACGCGCCACCCTGCGTTGGGGCGGGGATTTTTTTACCCTGGTCGCGACGGTGAGATATATCGCCTAGCTGACAATTCGCCAGCTACCGTCCGGCTGCCGACACGCCGTGCCATACCCCTGCTCGGTCCTGCCAGCAACCGTGATCGTCTGTTGATATTCGCGGCAGTACTGGCCTTCAGGTGTCTGATAAGCGGGCTTCGGGGTCACCGCACCATAGTGACCGCTATCCGGATTCCGCCAGGTCTGAGCGATGCCCGATGGACCATATTCAAGAGCGTGACCTGTCGTGCGCTCAACATAGAGCCGGTCTGCCCGATCAAGGGATCGCCCGACTTCGCCGCCGGCCATCGCACCTAACAAAGTCCCAACCCCAACTGCCACTAGGCGGCCGGAACCTGAGCCAATTTGCGATCCTGCAAGGCCGCCTGCAATGGCACCGCCGATAGTCCCGATCTGTTGCTTAGGGCCGGCTCCCGGCTCACAAGCTACAAGGCCGAGAGCAACCAAGCCCACAAAACCAAGTTTCTTCATGGTCATTTTAGTCAACTCCTTAGCGGAGCAGGCATCTGACATTAACTCAGAGCCACACTCGAGGCCCCCGCAGCCCAAAGCGAATGCAGCAAAGTCTACGCAAAATAAGTCAGGGGACTTAGACCTAGATCAATCCACAGACCTGTTTCGGCAATGGGCCCAAGCGAAAGGCGGAAAAAAGAGCGCTACGACTTGTCCGGAACGGTGGCGATGACAAACAGGTAGGGGACAAGAGCCAGCGCGCTTACCCACCAGCTTTGCCATAATCCGTGCGAGACAGACCCAATAATCAAAAAACAACTCACACCAGCCAAACAAGCGGCAGCGGGCCAGCGATCCATCCCCATCACCCGTTTTACAAGGGTCGCCCAAACCATCGCGGCGGCGACAGCTCCCACAAGACCGAACTCTAACCATAGTTGCAACACACCATTGTGGGGGTGATGCATTAGAGAGCCACCGAAATAGGTTTGCTCCATATCAGCTAGGGACAAGCTTCGTCCTGCTTCCAAGCCATAGCCAAACGGAAACATCTCCACGATCTTGTCACCGACAAAGGCCCACAACTCCAGCCGCGGCAGGATTGTCGTTCTTGCCACCTGAGACTGCCCAACGAACTCTCCCAACTCCATCGAGGCGAAGAAAAAAGGCATGCCCAAAATGGCAATAACCCCACCGGTCAAACAAACCCATCCCGTGACTCGTGGCCAGACAAGGGCCAGCGCCAACACGACAGATCCGCTAAACACCCCAAGCTGGCTCGATTGACTTTCAGTCGAGAATGAAGCGAGCAGAAACCCGACCAATATTACGACGACCGGAAGGGGTCCCACCCGTTGCGCCAACACCAGAACCACCGGCCAAACCATCAGCGCAAGGACGTTCATCGGTCTATTGGCAGCGAGGGCCGCCTCAGCAAACTCCACGTCGTGCGAAATCCAGAAGAAAAAACCACCTGTCAGCCCCTCTATCAGCCCGAACACGATGCAGATGATCATGTTACCGACCATAAAGGTCTTGAGAGGGCGAAGCACATCGCCTTGCTGTGCACAGGCCCAGATCATCACGGCGCTAAAACTAAACATAGCGAGCTTGTTGAACCGCCCCCAAGCATAGTCAGCATCCGGCGCAATGCTTGCGCCGTAAACAAGAAGCGCCATGAACGCGGCCCATATGCCGACAAGGGCTAGGGAAGGACGAGGAAACCTGCGGTACTGCCAGACGAAAAGCACACTCAGAATAACCACAGCACCTGGAACGATTGAACCAAGCGCACGCAATGAAACAAAGGTGATCGAAATGGTACAGAAGACGAGGAGCACATAAGGCCATATTTGGGGCGACTTGATGATCGCCATAATATCATCATGCCACACACCCTCTGACAAAAGCTTGCTGAAGTTCATTGTCTTCTAATCATCTTCTTCTCAAGGAAATTTCATTCAAACCGGCAGCAACTCTTTAAGCCGGCCCCCGATGCGAACTGGATCAACCCTGAGCGCAAGTCCCGTCTTGTCGTCAGTTTCTACAAACACACCGCAGACCGTTGCAACACCAGACGCAGGTGTAAACCGTCCGCTTGGAATTTTGCGGGTAAACCGATTGATGGGCTCATCCTTTTCCATGCCAATGACGGAATTATAATCGCCGCACATGCCAGCATCTGTCTGGTAGGCCGTGCCGCCATCGAAAATCTGAGCGTCCGCCGTTGGCACGTGGCTGTGGGTTCCCACGACCAGGCTCGCCCGCCCATCGCAAAAATGGCCCATAGCCATTTTTTCCGACGTTGCTTCTGCATGCATATCAACAATCACCGCGTCAGCGACCATGCCGAGCGGACACGCTTCAAGAGCCTCATCGACACTGGCAAACGGATCATCAAGTGCATTCATGAAAACGTTGCCCAGCACGTTCACCACCATGACGCGCCGACCATCTGAGGTCTCATACAGATCGCTTCCTTTGCCGGGTGTGCCATCCGGATAATTGCGCGGTCGGATCAAGCGCGACTCCCGCTCAATGTGCACAAGCGCTTCCTTTTGGTCCCACGCATGGTTGCCCAGCGTGATGACATCGGCCCCTGCGTCAAAGACCGCGTCACAAATGGACCCTGTAATGCCAAAGCCGCCCGCCGCATTCTCTCCATTGACAACAACAAAGTCTGCATTCAGGTCGGCGCGCAATCGCGGCAAGGCGGCAATCGCAGCATCCCGGCCCGTACGCCCGACAAGGTCGCCCAAAAACAATAGTCTCACAAACACGTCCTTTCGAAGCGGCGACTGCCCTTTTCACTCACCACCCAATCCAACGGTTGGTCATATACATCATGAGGCAGCGTGTCATATTCCTGTGCCGCATAGGCGATACCGACCGCGACACAAGATCGCTTGGCCCGCAACGCCTTGAGCGTTCTGTCGTAAAAACCGCCGCCATAGCCTAGACGAAAACCGTCCAAGTCAAATGCAACTAGCGGCACAAGCAGAATATCGGGGATCACCTCTTCCGCCTTTTTGGTCGGCACCCGCGTGCCGAAAGGGCCTTCGTCCGTTTTGTCGCCGGGCTTCCATCTGAAAAACCTCAGCGGTTGGTCGGCCCCCATAACCCGAGGTAAGGCGCAGGTGTGGCCGAGATGCCCAAGTTCCATCATAAGCGGCCCAGGATCTGCTTCAGAGCGAATGGGGAGATATCCGGCGACCGAAGCGCCCGACGTGCGCGGCACATCGGCCAGGAAGTGGTCAAGAATGGCCTCCGCCGCCGACGCCCCAAGCGCTTTCCTGACGTCCGCCCGTATTTCGAGCGCCTGTTGTCGAAGCACGGATTTGGAAAGACCGGTTGTTGAAGAACGTGTTGGATCAGGCATTGGGGCTCAACGAGACAAAAAGCCGAGCCAGAGAAGACTGGGCGAAGCGAGGCGGGCCCACCGGATCGTTGGAACAATGATTCTCGGAGACCTACAAAAGTAGGTGGGCACCGTGTGAAGCAGGCCACGACCCGCCCCAGGGACAGTTCCCTAGAGAAACGTAAGGCCCCGAGCAATTGCGTTCCTGACGCATCCGGCAGCACCCAGACGAACTATAACATGGTTCCGCAGAGAAGGTGGTAGACAATCCCTGCCCAGTCCTGGCCAGTCCTGGCCATCGCGATGGCACCGAATTTCACCCTGAGACCTAGGACGGCTCCAGCGAGTCCGCAATCTTCTCGATACGGCTTGCAGCCTCGCTCATAAAAACTGTCAGTTTTTGCTCGACGGCCTGCTCGCGCCCGACTTCATTTTCTTGAGCTTCCCGCAAACCCTTCACTTCTTCGGTGAGCGTTTCCACACGTTTGAGCGCATCTGCATATTCATCCGCGACCAATAGCCCGGCCAACAAGAGAAGCCGGGCGTCTCCCACCTGGCCGACGGATTTTGAAAGCTCCGCCACATGGCCATCGAGATACCGCGCGAGTTCGCGCAGATGTTCCTCTTCCCCATCCCCGCAGGCAACAGAGTAGGAACGATCATTAATGGAGACATTGACTTGACCCATAAGCCACGTCCTTTCTGTCAGCGCTCAAGCAAGCAGCCGGTCGATATCTTTGAGTGTCGCATCAATCTCCGCAGACGCACGAGCGTTCAGACCGTCCAGCCGCCTAACATCTGCGTGGGCAATATCCAATTCCTCCGCAAGCCGCGCACGGTCTTCTTTCAGGCCAGCAATCTGGTTTTCGAGCTCAGCGACTGCTTCGGCCCGGACCTCATGACCGCCCAGAGCGCCCTCCAGCCTGTCCAGGGCCGCCGAAAACGCTGCCATGGCTTTATCTAGCTCGCTCATATTATCCATGCCTTTTGAACGGTCGGGCGGCTCGCAAACCGCGAAGTAAGAACGCTTAAGATAGGGGGCCGTCACAAACTCGGTCAACAGAAGGGTTTGGAACCATTTTGACGACTTTGCCGACAGCCATCACCGACATTGTTGCCAATACCAGCAGCCAGCGCCTGCCGATCTTCGAATGCCCTTTCTAATCAACGCAAAGTGCTTTGCAATTCAGCCCAAATCGCCCCAAATGCCGCCGAATCCCATTGACTCTCTATAGGCAGATAGTCATTGTGGCGCCGCTCTGGACAGGGTTTTTCAAGGCTGGCTTTGAGATTTTGCATAGAGCCGCCTGAGCATGGATCAGGCAGAGCAGGAGGCGATCGAAGGCTGCCGTTTGGCTGTCCTTTTCGCGCGGCTCGAGGGGCTGGCCGCACTGATCGCTCTTCATGAACAGGCCCGCCGACTAGACTGCGCTGCATCTCGGCAGCCCACGGCAACAAGAGTTTTAAAATGACGCCATCAGAGCAATCGGCAGTGGCCTCTGTTTCCCCAGAGAGCGAATCCGCCGCTGTACCAGCGACTCATCACATGATGGCGAACGCCATCCGGGCGCTATCCATGGACGCGGTAGAGCAGGCCAACTCGGGCCATCCCGGCATGCCCATGGGTGCTGCCGATATGGCAACCGTCCTCTTCACCAAATTCATGAAGTTCGATCCCCGGCAGCCCAACTGGCCGGATCGCGATCGCTTCGTCCTATCGGCAGGTCACGGCTCAATGCTGGTCTACTCCCTGCTCTACCTTCTGGGCTATGAGGACATGACCCTCGACGAGATCAAAAACTTTCGTCAGATCGGCTCCAAAACGCCTGGGCATCCGGAATTCGGCCATACAGCCGGCGTTGAAACCACGACGGGACCTTTGGGCCAGGGCATTTCCACAGCCGTCGGTATGGCGCTCGCCGAACGCCTTCAGCAGGCACGCTTTGGCTCTGATCTGGTCGACCATCACACCTATGTCATCGCCTCGGACGGGGACCTGATGGAGGGCGTCAGCCATGAAGCCATCTCACTTGCCGGGCATCTTCGCCTGTCGCGGCTTATTGTGCTCTATGACGACAATGACATCTCCATCGACGGCCCCCTGAGCCTTTCAGAATCCGGCGATGCCCTGAAGCGCTTTGAAGCCGCTGGATGGGATGCCGTCCGCATCGATGGACACGACCCAGACGCCATCGAAAAGGCGATTGCATACGCTCAGAAGACTGACAAGCCGAGTCTGATTGCCTGCAAAACAATCATCGGCTACGGATCACCTAACAAAGGCGGGAAATCCTCTTCCCACGGCGCCGCTCTGGGTGCTGAAGAAATTGAGCTCACGAGAAAAGAGCTTGGCTGGCCTCACGAACCCTTCGACATTCCTTCAGACGTCCTCGATGCCTGGCGGGTCGCAGGCCTGAAGAGTTGCAAACCCCGCAAATCCTGGGAAGAGCGTTATGAAGCGCTTGATGCAGAAACCCGTGCCGAGTTTGACCGCCGCCTTGCCGGCGACTTGCCCGCTGGCCTTGGCCAAGCCATAAACGACTTCAAGAAGCAGCTCACTGCCGACGCGCCAGGCTGGGCGACCCGCAAGGCGTCAGAAGAAACGCTCAATGTCATTAATGCCGTCGTGCCGGAGACCATTGGCGGGTCCGCAGACCTGACCGGTTCCAACAACACCCGGTCGAAAGAGCAGGTCGCCGTCACCGCGGACGATTTTAGCGGAAGCTTCATTCACTACGGCATCCGCGAACATGGCATGGCGGCGGCGATGAATGGGATGGCGCTCCACGGCGGACTTATCCCCTATTCCGGGACCTTCCTGGTCTTCACCGACTATTGCCGTCCTGCCATTCGCCTGTCCGCTCTTATGAACCAGCGGGTCGTTTATGTGATGACCCATGACAGCATCGGCCTTGGCGAAGACGGCCCGACCCACCAACCGATTGAACATTTAGCAGCGCTGCGCGCGATGCCAAATTTGAATGTGTTCCGGCCGGCGGACGCCGTTGAAACGGCCGAGTGTTGGCAACTGTCACTTGAGTCCAAAGAAACACCGAGCATTCTGGCGCTGACCCGTCAAGGCGTGCCGCTTGTGCGGACGGAGCACACAGACGAAAACCTCTGTGCCCGCGGCGCCTATGAGCTGAGCCCCGCAAAGGGAGAGGCCAAGGTCACCCTGATCGCAACCGGATCTGAGGTCGGGATCGCCCTGGACGCGCAAAAGCAACTTCAGACAGAAGGCATTGGGGCCCGCGTTGTATCAGCGCCGTGTCTGGAGCTTTTCGAACAGCAGTCAGCGGAATACAAAAAACAGGTTCTGGGCGAAGGCACCCTTCGCGTCGCCATTGAGGCGGCGGTCCAGTATGGCTGGGAACGCTATATCGGCATGGATGGGGCGTTCATCGGCATGACAGGCTTTGGCGCCAGCGCACCTATCAAAGACTTGTACAATCATTTTGAAATCACAGCAGAAGCGGCAGTGGCGGCCGCGAAAGAACGGCTCTGACCGCAAAGACGGTAACGGGCGGAGAGGCTTAGGAGAATTAAAGACATGGCAACACGTGTAGCAATTAATGGGTTTGGCCGGATCGGCCGTCTGGTCCTGCGGGCGATCGCAGAGTCTGGCCGCAAGGACCTTCAGGTCGTTGCGATCAACGACCTCGGCAGCGTCGAAGACAATGCACACCTTCTGAAGTATGACAGTGTGCATGGGCCCTTCCCTGGCAAGGTGCGCACAACCAAATCCACAATGAATGTGGGCCAGGGCTCCATTAAGATCACCGCCGAACGCGATCCGTCGAAGCTCCCTTGGGAAAAACTCGACGTTGATATTGCTTTGGAATGCACAGGTCTCTTTGCATCAAAAGAAAAAGCATCTGCCCATCTTGAAGCAGGTGCGAAGAAGGTTCTCGTTTCCGCGCCTGCCAGCAATGCAGACCTCACCGTCGTTTACGGCGTGAACGAAAAGAAGCTCCGCAAGAGCCATAAAGTTGTGTCCAACGCTTCCTGCACGACCAACTGTCTCGCACCGGTCGCACAGGTGCTCGACAAGCTCTGCGGTATCAAGCAGGGCTACATGACCACGATCCACGCTTTCACGGGCGACCAGCGGACAGTGGATACGCTGCACTCGGATCTCCGCCGGGCGCGGGCCGCCTCCATGTCCATGATCCCGACATCAACAGGCGCCGCCAAAGCGGTTGGCCTCGTTCTGCCGCAGCTCGCAGGCAAGCTCGACGGCACGGCGATCCGCGTTCCTACACCAAACGTGTCTATGATCGACCTCTGCTTCGACGCAGGGCGTGCAGTGACAGCGGAAGAAGTGAACAAAGCAATTGTGAAAGCAGCCGACGGACCGCTCAAAGGTGTGCTCGGGTATGTTGATGAGCCACTCGTCTCGATCGACTTCAACCACAATAAGAACTCGTCGACGTTCGATCTCACCCAGACCCAGGTGATGGGCAGCCGGTTTGTGCGCGTCCTGTCCTGGTACGACAATGAATGGGGCTTCGCCAACCGCATGGGCGACACAGCCGTCGCTATGGGCAAACTTCTCTAAACACGTTCACATGAGGTGACGCCCCACAGCGCAAGCGTTTTCAGGAAAAGTGTGACCGGTTTTCCGCCCGAAAACGCGATACAAAGACCTAGAACCCGGTTTTGATAAAATCAAAGCCGGGTTCTGAGTTCGGGGGCGTTGTCGTTTAAGCTCTCAGAAAAGAGACAGCACCACTCTCGGAAAGAAGACCGATGGCAAACCACAAGACGCTTGACGATCTATTCGGACAGGGCCCGCTCTCAGGCAAGCATGTGCTGGTACGTGCGGACCTGAATGTTCCCGTCAACGATGCCGGTGAGGTGACCGATGCCACGCGCCTCGAACGTCTTCTGCCAACGCTGAAAGACTTGAGTGCGAACGGTGCGAAGATCGGCATTCTGTCGCATTTCGGACGCCCCAAAGGCGAGCGCAAGCCGGAGATGAGTCTGAAACCCATCTCGGCAGCCTTAGGCGACCTTCTGGGCACACCCGTCGGCTTTGCTGAAGATTGCATCGGTCTTGCTGCAGGCGACGCCATCTCCGCGCTGAGCGACGGCGGCGTTCTGGTTCTGGAAAACACCCGGTTCCACGCTGGTGAAGAGAAGAACGACAAAGAATTCGCGGCTGCACTCGCAGCCAATGCAGAGATCTACGTAAACGATGCCTTCTCCGCCGCCCACCGCGCCCACGGCTCGACAGAAGGCGTTGCCCATCTGCTGCCCGCCTATGCGGGCCGCGCGATGGAGCAGGAACTCGATGCGTTGGGCAAGGCACTCGGCGAGCCCGAACGGCCTGTTGTGGCCATTGTGGGTGGTGCCAAGATTTCCACCAAGCTGGACCTCTTGGGCAATCTGGTCGCCAAGGTCGACGCTTTGGTCATTGGCGGCGGCATGGCCAACACGTTCCTTGCCGCCAAAGGCGTGAATGTAGGGAAATCTCTCTGCGAACATGATCTGGCGGACACAGCCCGCGACATCATGGGCAAAGCGGAGACGGAAGGCTGCACCATCATTCTGCCCACCGACGCAGTGGTTGCCGGAGAGTTCAAAGCTCATGCCCCTTCACAGACTGTCGCGATTGGTGCTGTTCCACAAGATCAGATGATCCTGGATGTCGGCACGGATACGCTGGCGACCCTCGCCGGCTACTTTGAAACAGCGAAGACCGTGGTCTGGAATGGGCCGCTCGGTGCATTTGAAGTCGAACCCTTCAATATCGGCACAGACACAGCCGCCCGTCATGTGGCGATGCTTACCAAAATGGGGACCATGGTCTCGGTCGCCGGCGGTGGCGACACGGTCGCAGCACTCAATGGTGCAGGGGCGGCTGACGACTTTTCCTATGTCTCGACTGCGGGCGGCGCCTTCCTCGAGTGGTTGGAGGGCAAAACGCTTCCAGGTGTTGCCGCCCTCGAAAACGGGTGACACAAAACGGATGACAGAGGGCCGCTGGTCGCGATAAACCCGCTCCATGACCGAGCCAACGCCAGCCGACTGCCGCCTCTATCTCGTCACGCCGCCACGGCTTGAGCCCAAAGGGTTTGCCGAAACCCTCAAAACAGCTTTGGGTGCGGGAGATGTCGCCTGTGTGCAGCTTCGCCTTAAGGAGGAAGACGGAGAGAGCACAGCCGACGCCGATACCATCCGGCACGCCACGGACATCCTGATGCCGATTACCCAGGCCGCCGGCGCCGCCTTCCTCATCAATGACCGGGCGGACCTGGCAGCCGAACTGGGCGCTGATGGGGTTCATATCGGGCAGAGCGACACACCCTATGACGAAGCACGAAAACTGGTCGGCCCCGATCAGATCGTCGGGGTTACCTGTCACGCCACCCGCCACCTGGCCATGGTCGCCGGCGAAGCTGGGGCAGATTACGTAGCTTTTGGCGCTTTTCATAAAACCGACACAAAGGCTGCTATAAGTAAGGCCGAGCCGGAAATCCTCACCTGGTGGTCGACACTGTTTGAAGTGCCTTGTGTCGCCATTGGCGGGATTACGGTCGAGAATGCGGCTCCACTTGTGGCAGCGGGCGCTGATTTTCTGGCGGTCTCCGCCGGCGTGTGGGGCCACGCCCACGGACCCGCGGCAGCCGTGGCCGAATTCAATCGCATCATGAGCGAGACGGCTCGGTCCTAACCCGCCAGCCGTCAGTCTCGTTACCGCCGGCCTAGAGTTATAGAAAGTGCGCCCATGTCCCGCCTGACCCTCTCCTCCCTTCTCCTGAGCTTGAGCCTGACCGTGGGGCCGCTGGCCACAGCAAGTGCACAAACCTTTGGGGACGCCGCAAAAGCATATCAGGCGGGCGACTATGAGACTGCGCTCTCGGGCTTGAGAGAGATCGCCCTCGGCGGCAATGCAGACGCGCAACTCCTGCTGGGGACCATGCTCTTTAATGGAGAAGGCGTCGAGGCTGACTATGTGGAGGGACTTCGTTGGTTCCGGTCTTCCGCAGACGGGGGCAACCCAACCGCTGCTTTCGCGCTTGCATCAGCCTACCGCACAGGCGCAGGAACGGCGCGCAATGACCTAGAAGCGCGGCGCTACTTCGAGCGAGCAAGCGCCGGCGGCATAGTGGCAGCGAAATTTGAACTCGCAAACATGTTGGCAGCCGGCCAAGGTGGGGCAGCAAACTCAGATCGCGCCGTTCAGCTCTTTCAGGAAGCGGCTGACGCCGGGCATCCCGGTGCGCTCTATTCAATGGGCGCAATTTACGCTGCAGGAGAACTCAAGCCGCAGGACATGGGCCGCGCCGCAAGCTTCTTCCGCAAAGCTGCAGACCAAGGCCAGGCTGACGCCGCCTACAATCTGGGTCTGATGATGGTCGAGGGCACAGGCGTGGAAAAACACCCTGCAGGCGCGGTCAAGTACTTCCAGATTGCCGCTGCAGAGGGGTTGGCTGAGGCGCAAACCGCCCTCGCCTTCCTCTATGCAAACGGCACAGGTGTTGAGAAAGACGAAACGAAAGCTGCTACTTGGTTCAATGAAGCGGCATTGCGCGGCGACACGCTGGCACAGACGCGACTTGCGCGCATGTACTATCTCGGCAAAGGCGTCGAGAAAGACCTGATGGCAGCCTACACATGGCTCAGCATTGCCCGCGCCGGCGGCCAGGACGACCCAGAACTCGCCGCCCTGCTAGAGCCTGAGATGACGCCGGAACTGCTGGCGCAGGCAGAGGAAGCCCTGAAAGATTGGGAAGCGGCGACCAGTCCGCAGTAGGTCTACAGAACCGGCGACTCAGCAGCTTCGACAAGATTTCAGCACGATTTGAGCTCAAATCGGCTCAGAGCCCTGATTCCGTTTGGCACCTTTGATATTGTGATGCTATCCAATCGCCGGACAAGGTGTACCAACGCCTCGCCCTTTGTTTTCTGCCGACTTTGACGTGAAATCGCGAAGCCGGCCCTTCCGGATGTAAGCACATGAAGATCAACGGCAACGAAATTCGCATTGGCAATGTCATTGAGCACAAAGGCGGGCTTTGGGTCGCAGTGAAAACGCAGCATGTGAAGCCGGGCAAGGGCGGCGCGTTTGCGCAGGTGGAGCTGAAAAACCTTATCGACAACTCAAAGCTCAACGAACGTTTCCGCTCAGCCGAAACCGTCGAGAAGATCCGTCTGGAACAAAAAGACTATCAGTACCTCTATGAAGCAGACGGCATGCTGACCTTCATGGACACCACGACCTACGACCAAATTGAGCTGCCCGCAGATTTCGTCGGTGAACGCGCGGCCTTCCTTCAGGATGGTATGGAAGTCACAGTGGAGAGCCATGAAGGCAGACCCCTGGGCATCAGCCTGCCCGACCATGTGACGCTCGAAGTCACAGAAACAGAACCCGTGGTCAAAGGTCAGACGGCTGCGTCATCCAACAAACCCGCTGTGATGGAAAACGGCGTGCGCGTCATGGTGCCGCCCTTCGTGAATACAGGCGACAAGGTCGTTGTCGATACGAACGAAGTCACCTATGTGAAGCGCGCTGAATAGCCCGCAATAGATTTGCCAACCAATACCTCTCTGACGCGAAGGCACCCAAAATGAGCCGCCACTCCCCTACCCTCACCGTGATGGTGCAGGCTGCCCGCAAGGCCGCCCGGACACTGATCCGCGATTTCGGGGAAGTGGAACAGCTGCAGGTCTCCGTCAAAGGCCCCGGCAATTTTGTCTCTGCAGCCGATATGCGCGCGGAAGAAACCTTGCGCGAAGAACTCACCCGCGCGCGTCCGGGCTATGGGTTTCTGCTGGAAGAAGGCGGCGTTGTTGAGGGCACAGACAAGAGCCATCGCTGGATCATCGACCCGCTGGACGGCACCACGAATTTTCTGCACGGCATTCCCCTTTTCGCTATCAACATCGCCCTTGAGCGCGAGGGCGAGATCATTGCTGGCCTCACCTATAACCCGATTTCCGACGAGCTCTTCTGGGCTGAAAAGGGCAAAGGTGCCTTCGTCAACGACCGGCGTTTACGTGTCGCAGCGCGCCGCGATCTGTCTCAGGCGGTGGTTTGTACAGGCATTCCCCATATCGGATGGAACAACCATGCCACCTTCTCGCAGCAGCTTGCGGCCGTCATGCCGCAAGTCGCCGGTGTTCGCCGCACGGGGTCGTGCGCCATTGATCTGGCGTTTGTTGCTGCCGGTCGGTTCGATGCTTATTGGGAAAGCGGCCTGAACGCCTGGGATCTTGCCGCAGGTATTATTCTCGTCCGCGAAGCCGGCGGGACCATCACCAACCTGAACAATAAGTCCGATATTCTGGGCAGTGGTAGCGTCCTGGCGACCAACGAAGCATTGCACCGTCCGTTGATGAATATCATCAAGAATGCGGGCACCGCCTGACCAGCTGGCTGCAAATGGGCCGACTTGCCCCATTTTTGCCCCCTTCTCCCCTAACGTTAGCTGCCTTAACCTTGGCTCTCTAATTTGTCCTGGAGCACTGGCAGTGCCTACAAGACACAGCAATAATGCTAGGTGAGTCGGAATTGGGACCACGAAGCGCCATCAGCAGGCCAGGAGAGTAAGGACCGTTAAGAATGCGCCCAGCAGGCCACGCCACCCTCGTACTTCCAGCTCTATTGCTTGCGCTGACCACGACGCCGATTCTGGCGGATGTGGAAGTGGACCTATCAGCCATCGGCGGACCTACGGAGGCAGACGCGCGCATCGCACCCGGAAAAGCGCCGGTACAACTGCGCTATCCGGGCGAGACGCCCCCCACACGTATTCTTCTCACACCGCCCGCGTCCATTCGTCAGTCTGATGAAGCCCCTAAAATATTGGGACCGGCTGACGCAACAGCTGTTGAGATAGAGCCTGCAGCGACGACACCGCCCCCATCACCTCCGGCACCCGCCCCAGCGCCAACTGAGAGAGCAGCGGCGCCCGCACCACAAAACGCGTCTCCGGCGGCCGCAGCACCGCAACCACCTGTTGCCCCGCTGACACCAAGCGCGCCGCGCGCGCCATCCGCCGCAGCGGCGGCGAACCCAGCGCCGGTTCCACCCGTGTCCGCTCCCGCTCCGACCGCTGCATCCGCTGCATCCGCCCCAACTGCCGCACCTACAGGGGCAGTCGAGGAACCGCCGGTTCAGGTCGCAAGTCTCCCGCCCGCGCAAACCGCCAACCACCGCCTCCAGTTTGAGGGCAACACAGCCGACATTCTCGGCGACGCCCGCGATGAGCTGGAATTGGTGGCAATGGAACTCATGCGCCACGATGACCGGATTGAGATCCAGGCCTTCGCCGGCGAAGCTGGAGACGTGAGTTCAGATGCGCGGCGTCTGTCCCTTAAGCGCGCCCTGAATGTGCGCAAGTTCCTTGTCGAACGCGGCGTGTTGCAAAGCAGGATTGATGTGCGCGCGCTCGGCGGCGCACGTGACAGCGGCCCTGCCGATCGGGTCGATATTCTTCTGAGCAGCCGATAACCAGACCTACGGGTAAGGGGAGATAGTATGGACCATCAGGACGGTGTAACCCTGTCACGGCCTCGCCCCTATCTCACCCGGATGCTGCTCTTTCTAACGCTGGTGGGCTTTCTGGGCCTCATCTTGGCGCCCCAATTCGCAGAAGCATTCATGGCAAACCCTGGGCTCAACGGTTTGATCGTTGGTGTCCTCCTCATCGGAACGCTGTATGCGTTCCGACAGATCCTCATTCTCGGTCCCGAAATCCGCTGGGTGAATTCCTTCCGGCGGTCTGATCCGGGTCTGGCACTGCCCAAACCACCCAAGCTGCTGGCGCCGATGGCCACCATGTTCGGCAACCGAACCACTCATGTGGTCCTAAGCGCGCTTTCCATGCGTTCTTTGCTCGACAGCCTCGCCTCGCGCCTTGAAGAACAACGTGAAATCTCCCGCTATATGATCGGACTTCTGATCTTCTTGGGGCTGCTTGGCACCTTTTGGGGTCTTCTCACCACTGTCTCGTCGATCGCGGGCACACTTGACTCTCTTGATGTCGATGCAACGGACAGCCTGACCGTCTTCAGCACGCTCCGCGAGGGCCTGCAGGAACCCCTGCGCGGTATGGGCACCGCTTTTTCGTCCTCCCTCTTTGGTCTCTCCGGCTCCCTCATTCTGGGTTTTCTCGACCTTCAGGCCGGCCAGGCGCAAAATCGTTTCTACAATGAGCTGGAAGAGTGGCTCTCTACCGTGACAGACATTGTCGGCACAAACGGCGACACAGCGCCACCAGCAGACCAGAACCAAACTTTGATGGCGCTGGCAAATCAGATCGCCGCCCTCACGGAACAAATGCGTGCCGAACAGCATCTGGTGAATGGGCTCGCGCGCAATCAGGAAGCCATGCAGCCCGTGCTGGAGCGTCTCACCCGCGCATTGGAGCAAGAGGGCCGCTGATCCCCGGTAGATAATCATGGCTATTTCTCACCGCATCAGAAGCCGCACCCCGAGCGCCGACTATTGGCCAGGCTTTGTGGACGCCATGGCGACCCTGTTGCTGGTGTTGGTCTTTTTGCTTTCCATCTTCATGCTGACCCAGTTCTTCCTGGCGCAGTCAATCACGGGCAAGGACAGCGCGCTCGATCGATTACGGTCCCAGGTCTCGGAACTGGCCGACCTACTGGCTTTGGCACAAATGGAAAATGCCGACCTGCAATCCACCATCGGGGCGCTAACAAGCGCTCTCACCAACGCTGAGAACGAGCAGTCACGCCTTGCAGCGTTGCTGGCGGAAGGGGCGGGCGCTGGCGAACGCGAAGCAGTGCTCTTGTCAGAACTGGATGAGGAACGCCGCATCAGCGCTGAGGCGCTGGCACAGGTTGAGCTGGTAAACCAACAACTCGCGGCGCTGCGCCGACAATTGGCAGCGCTGGAACAAGCGCTTGAAGCCGCAGAAGCAAAAGACCGGGAATCGGAAGCCCAAATCGCCGATTTGGGACGACGGCTTAACTCGGCGCTTGCGCAGAAAGTGCAGGAGCTTGCCCGGTACCGCTCAGACTTCTTTGCGCGCCTGAAAGAAGCGCTCGGCAATCGCGACGACATCGAAGTCGTTGGCGACCGTTTTGTGCTTCAGTCAGAGATCTTCTTCGCCTCTGGCTCCGCAGAACTGAGCCCCGCCGGGCAACGTGAACTGCGAAAGATTGCTGTCGCAATCCGCGAGATCACGGCTGAGATCCCCAGCGACATTAACTGGATCCTGCGCGTCGACGGCCATACGGACGCAACGCCCATCCGTACAGCAGAATTTCCTTCAAATTGGCACCTGGCCAATGCCCGCGCTTTGTCCGTCGTGCAATACCTCATCGACGGCGGTGTCAGTGAACGCCGACTCTCATCCGCCGGCTTTGCCGAATTTCACCCCTTGGCAGAAGGCACAGGCGAAAGCGCCAATCGCCGCAATCGGCGGATCGAGTTTAAGCTGACAGAAAGATGATTACTCTGTGCGGACCGCTGGCATATCGCAGACCAACACCTTTGGATCAAAAACACCGCTGATCAGCATCTTGTCGCCATAGGAGGCGGCAACGCTGGAGCCCGACAGCTGATCGCCCAGATTGAGATAAACCGTGTCGGCAATGCCGCCGCCCCCTTCGCGCGGAATAAGCCGCACAACCTGGCTTGGTGAGATCTGCCTGGCGTCGCCCGCGTGATTGATGAAATCGACCAGCTTCGGATGCGCGCCAATGAGCACCGTGCCGTCTGGCGAGACGTCCACATTATCGAGACCCGACCCGAGCGACACGAAATCAACGGCAGTGAGCTCGCCCGTCTCGATGTTTCGGTCGAAAATATTGAGCGCCATGCCGGTGGTCTCTGCCACATAAACTGTCTTTCCGTCGGGCGACACGTTAACGCCATTAGCAAAACCGAACTCACCCGCGACTTCCCGGACTGACGTCCCGTCAAAATAGACAAGGTTTGCTTGGGAGAGGATCAACACATCGCTCACCGCGTTCCAAAACGCCGACGCGCTGCCATGATCGTTGGTCGCATAAAAGGAACTGTGCCCGACCGGCTGTACATCGTTGAGGGCGAACATGGCCGGGTCCCGCACCGTCGCTCGGTGGGACAGAATGCCGTCTTCCGCTACATCAAACAGCTCCACGCTGTCCACATCGCCCGTGTGATTCACAACGGCCAGTGTGCGCACACCCGCCTCATCAATGTAGAGCCCGAGCCCATGCGGTTGAAACGCCGCGGGAACATGAGCCGTAACAGGGCGAAGCGCCCAGCTAGACGGGTCACCGTCAAGGTCAATGACATAGATGCCACCGCGGACGTTCTCAGCGCCCGCCGCAATGGCCCGTCTGTCTGTCGCGGACACGAAAGCCATACCGCGCTCATGATCAATCACCAGATCTTCCGGTCCCGGAGGTGACGCCAGTACCATGCATTGAGGGGACACTTCCATGGCCGCCGTCAGCGTTGTGAGCTGGCCCGCATTGGTGAAAAACCGCACCCCGATAAAACTCAGCGTGGCGATGACAATAATGACGGCAACGACAATGTTGCGAGTAAACGGTGACATGTTTTCCCCTAAAGCTAAAGCGGCCTGTACCCGCTAATCATTGGCCGCAATGGCGGGTGCAACCGGCTCATCCACCGCCATCGCTAATGCGTCGGCGCTGAACTGGAGCGACGCAAGGCGTGCATAAAGCCCGCCGTCGGCGACAAGCTCATCATGTTTGCCTTCAGCAACAATGCGCCCCTGATCCATTACGACAATCCGGTCAGCCTTCCGCACAGTTGCCAACCGATGCGCGATGACAATGGTGGTACGGCCCGCCATCAACCCTTCAAGCGCCTGTTGCACGAACTTTTCACTCTCCGCATCAAGCGCACTCGTGGCCTCATCCAACAGAAGGACCGGCGCGTTCCGCAGGATGGCCCGAGCAATGGCAATGCGCTGACGCTGCCCACCCGAAAGCGTCACCCCACGTTCACCGAAAACCGTGTCATAGCCTTGTGGCAGGTCGCTCAAAAATTCGTCGATCCGTGCAGCTTTGGCCGCCGCACGCACTTCTTCATCGCTTGCACCCGGGCGGCCATAGCGAATGTTTTCCCGGGCACTCATGCCGAACACAACGGTCTCTTGCGGCACCAGCGCAAAGCGGCGGCGCACCTCACTGGGATCACCATCCGGCAGATCAACACCGTCCAGTAGGATCCGGCCAGCTTGCGGGTCAAAGAACCGCAGCAGCAACTGGAAGAGCGTGCTCTTGCCCGCACCTGAGGGACCCACAATGGCGACCGTCTCGCCCGGATTAACGGCCAGGTTCAGCCCGTCCAGCGCCGACACATCCGGACGGGTCGGATAGGAGAAGCTTACATTTTCAAATCGAAGTGTGCCGGTCGACGGTTCCGGCAGCGCCACGGGATTGGACGGCGCTTTGATTTGCGGCTCGACATTGAGGAGTTCGATCAACCGCTCCGTGGCGCCCGCCGCCATCTGCACATCGCCCCAGACTTCTGAGAGAGCGCCGACCGACGCGGCAGCAAAGAGCGCATAAAGCGTGAATTGCAGCAGTTCACCGCCGGTCATCGTGCCCGCAATAACCGACTGCGCCCCGACCCAAAGCACGCCGAACACGCTGGAAAATCCGAGGAACATGACAAGCGCCGTCAGCACGGACCGCGCGCTGATCCGGCTGCGTGCGGCTTCAAACGACCCTTCCACCGTCCGACCGAATGACTGGCGGTCGATCTCTTCGTGGTTGAACGCCTGCACGGTCTGCATGGCGTTGAGCGTTTCCCCGCCAAAGGCACTTGTGTCCGCGATCCGGTCCTGGCTTAAGCGCGACAAACGCCGGACCCAGCGGCCAAAAACAATCAGAGGCAACATGATGATGGGAATTGTCAGCAGCACAAGACCGGACAGACCGGGGCTTGTATAGGTCATCATGGTGGCAGAACCGATGAAGAGGAACAGATTGCGGAGTGCGATCGACGCACTGGACCCGACAACAGTTTTGATCAGCGTCGTATCTGCGGTCAGGCGGGAGAGCACCTCACCGGTCCGCATGGTCTCAAAAAAGACGGGTGAGAGACGTGTCACATGGTCATAGACTGCCGAGCGCAGGTCCGCGACGACCCGTTCGCCTATCCAGCTCACGAAATAGAAACGCGCCGCGCTGGAGACCCCCAAAACCGCGGCCACCAGGATGAGCATCAGAAAATACTCATTGATGAACTGGATCTGCTCCGTCGCGATCCCATCCATCAACCGTCGGCCAGCGATCGGAAAAGCCAATGTTGCCGTCGTCGCAATCACCAGCATCACAAAGGCGACCGCCAGCATGCCCTTGTAGGCCATGACGAAAGGGATCAGGCCCAGAATCGGCTGAACACTGCGTGCTTTTTTGCGCCGCAGGGATTCTTCTTCAATCGCCTCCGCGACAGGGTTGGCACTTTCGCTCATAAATATCCGGCTTTTGCTGGCGGGTGGTCGTCCCAAGGGTCTAGGAGGAGATATAGCAACAGGGCTGGCGGGAAACTAGGTCCGGAAAGGGTCAATTCCCGCGCGAAAAGCCGCAGAGGACAGAAGCCCGAAAGCAACCACCGGGGCGTGGCGAAGGCCCGACCAGAGCCTTGCAATAGGGTGAAAGCTCCGCTATACACCCGCTTTCGCAGGCGCCAAAGGCGTCTGAACGGGCGGATTTGGCCGTCTGACACTTCATTTGAGCGAGCAAGCGTTATGAAAAAGGACACCCATCCTGACTACCACATGATCACCGTGGCGATGACGGACGGCACCACCTATCAGACCCGGTCGACCTATGGGTCTGAAGGCGACACGCTGACACTCGATATCGACCCGACGACCCACCCAGCCTGGACGGGCGGCTCTGGCACATTGCTCGACCGTGGTGGCCGCGTGAGCCGGTTCAAGAAAAAGTACGACGGTCTCGGCGTCTAAGGTCGCTGCAGGAAATCACCAAAAAAGCCCCGGCATGCCGGGGCATTTTGCTTATTTAGGCCTTAAAGCGTTTCCAGGGTGAGGGTTATGCCGCCACTGGTCAGAGGCTAAGCCGAACGTGTCTGCGGTTTTTCGCCCAGTCCTGCGGCGGAAACGCGCAAAGTTGTCAGTGACGTGTCGGCCGGGGACCCAGCGCTTCCTGGAAAAAGGCCTCAGCCCGCTCTTTCTGCTCGGCAAGGCTGGAAGACTCAATCTTCTCGCCTGCCCGCATTTGCGCGTCCAGCCGGTCGATACGGCGGTAGATATTCTCAGAGCGTACGATGAGATCCTGGAGAGCGTCGGGCAGGAGATCCGTCCCTTCGAGCTTCTTCGCCCGACCGAGCTCCCGGCCACCCAATGCATATTTGTCCGACAGAGCATCGCTTTCGCTCATATCTCCTTCATTGACCGCCTTCTGAACCAAGAGCCAGGCCGCGACCTGCATCAATCGGGTGGTAAGCCGCATGCTTTCGGTGGCATAGGCCAATGCCGTGGCCCGAGGCAGATCTTTGGCCTGATCCCGACCCGGACCATCCAGATAGGTTGCCGCCTCTTCCACAAGCGCCATGCCTTCACGATAGGTTCGCTGAAAGAGCTGAGACCCGCCAAAAGAGGCCCGCCCCTCTCCGCTTTCTCCAGCACCGCCTGTTTTGTCGCCGAAACTCATAAGACCACTCACTGTTAACCATGTTACTGGCGTCCATGAGCAAGCAGACACCAGCACGTAGCCAGCGACCGTACCAACCAAGGACGCGTTGTGCTTCAACTATCAACAAGCATGCCACCTGATTTTGTGTCGAACTGAGACAACGAAAGGCAGCCCGCGAGGGGTCGGGGGTTGATTCAAACAGGTTTGAACTACATGTAGTGGGGAAGGTGCCGAAAGACGGCAGGTGTAGCTGGGCCTCTACACAAAAAATGAGCCACAGTTGCCTGCGGCTCAAGTTCTAACAGGGAGGCGTCAAACAGAGTGGATAGGAGCCACTCAAATCCAGATGACTGGATTACGCATCTAAAGAATACATAAGGAATGGCTAACAAATAGTTAAAATTGCCCTTAAGGGTGGCGAATAGACCTGAAATAGCCAGTCTATACTTGATCAGAATCCAAAGAACTCATTCGTTACAAGGACTTAACGAATCCTTTGGCAGAATCTTCATTTTCGAAAAACTGCCTCCGCTTCGCTCAAACTGCCCTCCTTTGAGGCGATCATGGCCTCAGAACGTGTAATTTCAGCGTTCAGCAAAGTGATTCGCTCTTTGAGCTCATCAACACCCAGCAGTGAAATATCCTCTTTGGCGAGGGCCTGAAGACTGTCCGGCACACGTTTGGGTTCCAGGTCGTCCGTATCCATACACCCGCTCCTCATCGTTTGATCGTGATCCACAGCCTTGTTGCGCGAACCGTGCAATCATTGAATGGTGAGCCACTTTGCCATCACATATCAAAATCACAAAGACGAAGAGTTTCTCCGATGCCTGCAAATCTGCCGACCAATATGACCGCCATCAAAATCCCGGAGCCGGGCGGCCCGGAAGCTTTAGTCCCGACTGAGGTTCCCCTGCCGCAGCCGGGCCACGGCGAAATTCTGGTGCGGATTGAGGCGGCAGGGGTGAACCGGGGCGACCTGGTGCAACGGATCGGGCTTTACCCGCCGCCGAAAGGCGTCACCGACACACCGGGCCTCGAATTCGCCGGCGAAGTCGTCGCCCTGGGGTCCGGCGCCGCACGCTGGTCAGTGGGCGACAAGGTCTGCGCCCTCGTGGCGGGCGGCGGCTATGCCGAATACGCCATCGTTCATGAAACCCATGCGCTGCCTGTGCCCGACGACTATTCAATGGTTGAAGCCGCAGCATTGCCGGAGACCATCATGACGGTCTGGACCAATGTCTTTGACCGCGGCCGCTTGCAGCCGGGAGAGACATTGCTCATTCATGGCGGCACCAGCGGCATTGGCACGACGGCGATCCAGATGGCCGTCGCTTGGGGCGCCAAAGTCTTTGCGACCGCGGGGTCTGACGAAAAAGCACGCACATGCGAAGAACTGGGAGCGAGGCGTGGCATCAACTACCGGACGGAGGACTTCGTCATGGTCATGGATGAGGCCACCAGCGGTCACGGGGCCGATGTTATCTTCGATATGGTGGGCGGCGACTATATCCAGCGCAACATCACCTGTGCCGCGCGAGGCGGACGGATCGTCAACATCGCCTATCAGCAGGGCTCTGTGGCAGAAGTCAATTTCCTGCCGCTCATGCTGAAACAGGTGACGCTCACCGGCTCTACGCTCAGAGCCCGTCCCTTGGAGGAGAAAACCGCCCTCACCGAGACCGTCCTGAAAGAGGTCTGGCCCTGGATTGCCGCCGGGCGCCTGAAACCCATCGTGGACAGTACTTTTCCGCTAAGGGACGCCAAAGCGGCCCACGAACGCATGGAAAACGGCGGACATGTTGGAAAAATCATCCTGACGGTCTGATGGACCGCCGGAATTGCCCTACTGACCCCTTCCCAGATCGTGCCGAAAGGCCTATAAGACCGCTAATCCGTTCATTTTCAGTGGCATACGCCGATCTCAGGCGCCAGTCTCGGGGGAAGGCTCCCCAGACGGCCTTGGGGGCAAAGGAGAAGATATGTCTAAGCCGCTCATGCCAAAGGCCGCCGCCGTTTGGCTCGTAGATAACACCTCACTGACCTTCGACCAGGTTGCCGACTATTGCGGTCTGCACCCGCTCGAGGTGAAAGGCATCGCCGATGGCGACGTCGCTCAGGGCATCAAGGGCATGGATCCCGTCGCCTCAGGTGAGCTGACCCGCGCGGAAATTGAACGCTGCCAGGAAAATCCAAACGAGCGTCTGAAGTCAGCGGAACGGAAACACGAAATCCCGGCCCCCAAGCCTCAAAAGGGCCCGCGCTACACGCCTGTGTCTCGGCGGCAGGATCGCCCGGACGCCATTGCCTGGCTGCTGCGCAACCATCCCGAGCTGGCGGACGCGCAGATTGGCCGTCTGGTGGGCACAACGAAACCAACCATCCAGTCGATCCGTGACCGAACGCACTGGAACTCGCCCAACATCAAACCCGTTGATCCCGTGACACTTGGCCTCTGCAGCCAGATGGATCTGGACGCGGCCGTGCAGAAAGCCGCGGATAAGCTGGAACGCGCGCGCAAGAAAGCGGAAAAAGAAGCCCGCAAAGCTGGCACATTGCTGCCCGCAGAAGAAACAACCGGTGAGGCCACTGCCGATCCGCTGGGTCTTGCTCGGCCATCGGCTCATGAGGTGCCCGCGGATCAGGTAAACGTGCCGTCCGTCGAAGATACAGACCCGTCCGAGCCCGAACCATTTGCGGTGGGCGACGTGTCGGATGCTTTCACGTCGGCGCCTGCGCCGAAGGAAGAAGAAGACACACCGGATGCCGACTCCGTCTTCGCGAACCTAAAGGATCTGAAAGTTGGCGGTGACGGTGACGACAAAGACAATGGATAAAACCCGTTCCATCGCCAAATGAAATCAGGGGCTGCCTACTCGGCAGCCCCTTTTTTTGTTGATGTCACCCTCGGGCTTGACCCGAGGGTCCAAGCAGCTTCTCAACTCAGTATGGATCCTCGTGTCGAGCACGAGGATGACAAAATCAGTTTGACGAAAGGAATGGAAGACGACTAATTCCCCGACACCAGCCCGGCTTCAGCCATCACGCTGGTAATCTCATCGAGGATCGCTGGATCGTCGATGGTTGCGGGCATTTTCCAGTCTTCCCCATCGGCAATTTTGCGCATCGTCCCGCGAAGGATCTTGCCCGATCGCGTTTTGGGAAGCCGCTGGACTATGAGCGCTGTCTTGAACGCCGCGACGGGCCCGATTTTTTCACGCACAAGCTGCACCGCTTCCCGCGCAACATCACCCTCACTCCGATCGACGCCTGCGTTAAGGACCAGCAGTCCAACTGGCACCTGACCTTTCAGTTTGTCAGCGATCCCCATGACCGCGCATTCCGCCACGTCCGGGTGCCCCGCCAGCACTTCTTCCATGCCACCGGTCGACAGTCGGTGGCCGGCTACATTGATGATGTCGTCCGTGCGGCTCATGATGTAGAGGTAGCCGTCTTCATCCATAAAGCCCGCGTCAGCGGTTTTGTAAAAGCCCGGATAGTCTTCCAGGTAAGACGCGCGGAAGCCTTCTTCATTTTCCCAGAGCGTCGGCAGACAGCCGGGCGGCAATGGAAGCTTCACGACTATGGCGCCAGTCTCGCCGGTGGCGACAGGCTTGGCGGCTTCGTCCACCACCTGCACGTCGTAACCGGGCATCGCAACGGTCGGGCTCCCATGTTTCACCGGCAACATGCCGAGACCCACCGGGTTGGCCGCGATCGACCAGCCGGTCTCCGTCTGCCACCAGTGGTCAATGACCGGCACCTTGAGCGCATTCTCGGCCCATTGGATCGTGTCCGGGTCGGCCCGCTCACCGGCTAAGAAGAGCGTCTCAAAACCGCTTAAATCATAATTCGCAATGAGGGAGGCCTGCGGGTCTTCTTTCTTGATGGCGCGGAACGCCGTCGGCGCGGTGAAGAAGGCACGCACTTTGTGCTCCGAAATCACCCGCCAGAAAGTGCCTGCATCCGGCGTACCCACGGGCTTACCTTCGAACAGAATGGTCGTGCAGCCATGAAGCAGCGGGCCGTACACAATGTAGGAATGCCCCACAACCCAGCCCACATCTGACGCCGCCCACCAGACGTCACCGGGATCGACCCCATAGATGTTCTTCATGGACCATTTGAGCGCCACCATATGGCCGCCATTGTCCCGCACAACCCCCTTAGGTTGCCCGGTTGTGCCGGACGTATAGAGCACGTAGAGAGGATCCGTAGCCGAAACCTCGACGCAAGCCGGCTTGTTGCCAGTCGCAGCCGCCTTCTCCATCTCGTCCTTCCAATCGAGATCGCGCCCTGGGGTGAGTTCGGCAGGTTCCTGCTCCCGTTGCAGGATGATGCATTTTTCGGGCTTATGGGATGCGAGCTCAATCGCACCGTCCAGCAGCGGCTTGTAGGCGATCACCCGGCCGGGCTCGATACCGCAGGAGGCCGTGACAATCAGCTTTGGTTTCGCATCATCGATGCGGGTTGCCAATTCATTGGCCGCGAAACCACCGAACACCACCGAATGGACCGCGCCCAACCGTGCGCAGGCGAGCATGGCCACCGCCGCCTGAGGTACCATGGGCATGTAGAGGATCACCCGATCACCAGCGCCCACTCCATTAGCCTGTAACACACCGGCGAAGGTCGCGACCTTGTCGAGCAGCTCTGTGTAGGTGAAGGTCTTCTGCTTGCCGGTGATGGGTGAGTCATAAATGAGAGCGGCCTGATCACCGCGGCCATTCTCCACGTGCCGGTCGAGGCAATTGTAGCATGTGTTGCAGGTCGCTCCTGTGAACCAGCGTGCACCACCGCCATCGGTCTCCAGCACCCGGTCCCAGGGTCGCGACCAGTCGATCTCCTGCGCTACGTCGGCCCAAAACCCTTCCGGATCGCTTTTCCATGCCTCATAGGTTTCAACGTAGCGACTCATGATACTCTCCTCCCGGCCTTGATCTTCTCACACGGTGTCATGGGGGCCCCGTGTCTTTCTCTTTTGCCTCAGACTGTTTCAAGCCTGATAGAGCTTTGCAAGCCTCACTTACGCAGAGCAGGCCTGACGGAGAATATGCTGTATGGACATGATCATCGATCCCTGGTTCTACGCAGTTGCCATTCCGGCCGTCCTGCTGGTGGGTCTCTCCAAAGGCGGCTTCGCGGGCGGACTTGGCATTCTGGGTGTGCCCATGATGGCACTGGTCATCTCGCCGCTGCAGGCAGCGGGGATATTACTGCCCATTCTCATTGTCATGGACCTGATCGGCGTCTGGGCCTATCGCAAAAGCTTTCATCTGAAGAATCTGCTGATCATGGTGCCGGGTGCAGCGATTGGCATTCTGATCGCAGCGCTGACCGCGAGCTATGTGACAGACAATTTTGTGCGCCTGCTGGTCGGCGGCATCGCCGTCGCTTTTGCCCTTGATCATTGGATCGGGCGGCGAGCCGCGGCGGCGCCGAAAGAGACACATCAAACAAAGGGAGCGGCCTGGGGCGCCGTCGGCGGCTTCACAAGTTTCGTCGCCCACGCAGGCGGACCACCTTTTCAGATCTATATGCTGCCGCAGAAGCTCGACAAAAAACTCTATGTGGGGACCAGCGTCATGTTTTTCTGGGCGGTGAACCTGATCAAGGTGCCGCCTTACGCACTTCTGGGTCAGTTCGAGATCACCAACCTGTCCACATCGCTCATGCTTATGCCTTTAGCACCGATCGGCATGTGGCTTGGCATCAAAGCGCTCGACCTGATCCCGGAAGGGCCTTTCTATCGCTTTGCCTACATGGCGCTGTTTCTGGTGGGCTGCAAACTCCTGTGGGACGGAGTCACTGGCGCATTCCTCTAAAAGCGTTTCAAGTTGGAGTTGAAACACTTCCACGTTTGGAAACGCGACAAAAAGATGATGCGGCGCTTATGCCCGTCCGATGCGCGGCTCACCGCCCTCTGCGGCTGCGCTCGGTCCAAATGACCGGTCGAGCACGTAGGTCGAATCTTCCGCCAGTTTGATGGCCTCACTCAGAAGCGACAGCACACGGATATTGTTGTCCAAAACATGGTGCGCTTCATCACGATGATCATCCACGATCTTCTCACAGCGCTTCACCACGTCGGCGCGCACCGCCGTCAGAATGTCTTCAAGGCGATAGCCGGACTCATTGTCGTCGGAGACGAGAAAACGGGTCATTGAGTGCCTCCTTTCTGAGGTCTGAGGGACCTCTACTTTGAGGCATCAGACTTAAGATGGCCTGAAAAAACACGGTTACCGTTTGGCCCTGCTGCCGCCAAAATTCGCCCCGATTGCGCGAACTTCATGGTAAAAGCACCAAAAGAAGACGTGACATGAGGGGGGATACGCCATGACCGGCATTTACGATCAGGACCTGGATAAGAACGCGGCAAACCATCAGTCGCTCTCGCCCCTTTCCTTTTTGAGGCGCGCCGCGCGCATCTATCCTGACAAGACGGCCGTTATCCACGGGGAGCTGCGGCGTTCCTATGCCGAATACTACGCCCGCTGCCGGCAACTCGCGAGTGCTCTTTCTGCCAAAGGCATCGGGAAAGGCGACACCGTCGCGGTGATCTCACCCAATGTACCCGCCATGCTGGAGCTCCATTATGGCGTGCCGATGCTGAAAGCCGTGATCAACACCATCAACATCCGGCTGGATGCGGCGGCCATCGCCTTCATCCTGGATCATGGCGAGGCGAAGGCTCTCTTCGTGGATCGGGAGTTTGCTGCGCTAGCTCACGAAGCCGTCTCTCTCGCCAAATGCGATCCACTGATCATCGACATAAACGACCCGGAATATGACGGCCCGGGAGAACTGATCGGCGAAACCGAATACGAAGCCTTCATCGAAAACGGCGATCCGGAATTTGACTGGTCTCTGCCCGACGATGAATGGAATGCCATCGCGCTGAACTACACCTCTGGCACCACCGGCAATCCCAAGGGCGTCGTCTATCACCATCGAGGCGCCTATCTGCTGGCCGCGGGGAACATCGTGACCGCCGAGATGACCCGCGACAGCGTCTATCTCTGGACTGTGCCTATGTTCCACTGCAATGGCTGGATCTTCACCTGGTCCATGAGTGTCGTGGCAGGCACCCATGTCTGCTTGCGCAAGGTGGCCGCTCCCAACATCTATGCCGCGATTGCCGAGCATAAAGTGACTCATATGGGCGGGGCGCCCACCGTCATGAGCTTCCTCATCAATGCGACGGCGCAGGAAAAACAAAAGCTCCCGAATGTCGTGAACTTCTTCGCAGCAGCAGCCCCACCGCCGGCAGCCACCATCCGCGCGCTGGAAGAAGAAGGTTTCAATGTCATCCACGTTTACGGCCTCACCGAAACTTACGGCCCCGCTGTGGTGAATGCCTGGCACGAAGAATGGGATGCCCTCCCCGACGGCGAACGCGCCCAGGTGAAAGCGCGCCAGGGCGTAAACTATCCAGTACTCGAGGATCTCGCCGTGATGGACCCTGAAACCATGAAGCCCGTGCCCCTGGACGGCGAAACCATGGGCGAGGTCATGTTCCGCGGCAATGTGGTGATGAAGGGGTACCTGAAAAACCCGACCGCCACGAATGATGCCTTTGCCGGCGGTTGGTTCCATTCAGGCGATTTGGGCGTCTGGCACGCAGACTCTTATGTGCAGCTCAAAGACCGCTCCAAGGACATCATCATCTCTGGCGGCGAGAACATCTCGTCGATTGAAGTGGAAGACACGCTCTATAAGCACCCGGATATTCTGGAAGCGGCGGTTGTGGCCATGGCGCACGAACGCTGGGGCGAAACACCCTGCGCCTTCGTCACCCTGAAGGCCACAGCGGCGGAGATGCGCGAAGCTGACCTCATCGCCTACTGTCGCGAAAATCTGGCGCACTTCAAATGCCCAACGAAGGTCGTGTTCTGCGACCTGCCCAAAACCTCAACGGGCAAGGTGCAAAAATTCAAACTGCGCGGCATGGCGGAAGACCTTGCCGGGGGAAAATCCTTCATGCCAGACTAAGCGGCTGCACCTAAAACACAAAACGCCGGGCCATCGGAGCATTTCCAGGTGAAGTGACCTCGGTTCACCGTCCGGAAATGCGACCAGAATAATCTTTGGAGTGAGGAACGACGCAGCTCTGCAGCTAGTCGCACGCTCCCCAAAAACACAAAACGCCGGGCCATCGGAGCATTTCCAGGTGAAGTGACCTCGGTTCACCGTCCGGAAATGCGACCAGAATAGTCTTTGGAGTGAGGAACAACGCAACTCAGCCTCTAGTCGCACGCTCCCCAAAAACACAAAACGCCGGGCCATCCTGGCCCAGCGTTAAAACGCACTCAGAAACTGTGAAGGCGCGATTATCAGGCGGCTTTGACCTCTGCCGATAATCGCTCAATCTCTTCCTTTATTCGGAGTTTTTGTCGCTTCAATTGAGTGACTTGCAAATCATCACTTCCAGGACTTTGCAGTTCGTCCTCAATCGCTCGTTCCAGGAGTTCGTGCCGCTTTTCCAACTCGGCGATGCGCGACTCAACAGCCATACATATCTCCTTATCTGGTCTGAGGTTTACGAGGATAAGTGTGACTCTTTCGTGGCGCCCTGTCGAGTTTGGCTGAATTCTGCGCCGGATTTTAGTCGAATTTCCCCTTGACACGAATCGGCAAAAACAGAGTCCACACCCCACTAACAGACTTGTTTGCGGGGGCCGAGATCGCTAGAACGCTTTGAGCGGCTAAACTAAAATCCGCGCCAACAAAAAGCCGGACAAGAGGCATGGACGACGAAGCAGAGCTCAGAAAAGAGCTCATCCAGCTAAAGCAGGAACATCGGGATCTCGATGGCGCGGTTCAGGCACTCGAAGCAATGCCCTACCCCAACCACTTGCAGCTACGGCGCTTGAAGATCAAAAAGCTTGCGCTCCGCGATCGTGTTCTAGAAATCGAAGATCGGCTGACACCAGACATCATCGCCTGAGCACTAAGACTCTCAAATGCGCTAGTGCGCAGAGCGCGAGAACCGTTTCGCGGTGTACATCGCCTTGTCAGCACGGGCGAGCGCCCCTTCCGCCTCGTCATCCGGTCCGATCATCACGGCCCCAATAGAAATAGAGACGGCCAGGCTCTGACCTTCCATCAAAACCGGATCGCGGGCGACAACATCGGAGATTGAACTTGCCTTCGCTCGGGCCGATTTTTCTGCCGCATGCGGCAGGATGATTCCGAATTCATCACCGCCGAGCCGCCCGGCAATGTCCGACTCACGAATATGCGCAATGATCTTCCGAGCCACATCATTCAGCACCGCATCCCCCGCCGCATGGCCATAGGTGTCGTTGATCGCTTTGAAACCATCAATGTCGATGTAAAGAAGACTGAGCGGTGTCTGGTACCGCTTTGCATAAGAGATCGCCGTCGACAGTTCTCGAACAAACGCCCGGCGATTGAGGAGGGGAAGCAATGCGTCGTGATCCGCCAGCGCTTCGGCGCTCCGCAACCGCTCGCGGACAGAGCGCATTTCCTTGCGCATCTTATCCACCTCGCTCATCAGGGTCATGATGGCGGTGCGCACGCTAGGGGTCAGCTCTGCTTCCGGAATACCCATGATGGAAGTGCTGTCTTTGATGACACGACCGTCGACACCAACCACATCTGAGGGTGCAGGAGCGGCTGCAGGCGCCGTCCCACCGCGCAGCGTCGTCTTGCCTACAGGCCTTTTGTCACCGATCTTCATCGCCTGCCCCCTTTTGAGCTCCCCCAGATCTCTGCAAAAACCCGCAGAAAACTAAGTGATTCGGCGTGACTTCCCGCCCAGAATAGGGCGAAGCAGGGCGCACCGCCACCCCTGGATGGAGGGCACGATCGGCGGCATACGGCGCAGCTTGCCAAGCCGGACCCCATGCCTATAATCCGCCGCTTTCCGCGCACCGCCGCCCTTCTCGGCGGCCCGCGCGTTTCGTGAATGGAACCGGACTATGGCCGAGCCAACACCGCTAGTCGGCGTCATCATGGGCAGTCAGTCAGACTGGCCCACCATGAAACATGCAGCGGACATTTTGGACGCCTTGCAGGTTCCCTACGAAGCGAAAATCATCTCAGCTCACCGCACGCCGGACCGCATGGCCGACTATGCAAAGACAGCAAAATCGCGGGGCATCAAAGTGATTATCGCAGGCGCCGGCGGCGCCGCTCACCTACCTGGCATGACAGCATCAATGACACCGCTGCCCGTGCTAGGTGTGCCCATTCAATCAAGAGCCTTAAGCGGGCAAGACAGCCTCCTTTCTATCGCGCAAATGCCAGGGGGTATCCCCGTCGGAACATTGGCCATCGGCGATTCAGGGGCAAAAAACGCCGCCCTGCTGGCAGCAAGCATTGTGGCATTGCAGGACGATGCTCTCGCAACGCGGTTGGATGCCTGGCGCCAGGCCCAGACCGACGCGGTTGCAGAAACGCCGGATCGCAATGGCTGACAGCGGGCCGGTGACAGCGCTGCCCCCCGGCAGCACCATCGGCATCTTGGGCGGCGGCCAACTGGGTCGCATGCTGGCGCTCGCAGCCGCCGAACTTGGCTTGCGCGTCCACATCTATGCACCGGAAGAAACAAGCCCAGCGGCCGAAGTGTCAAGCGATGCAACCCGGGCGGCTTATGACGACGAGAAGGCTCTCACAGCCTTCGCCGATGCGGTTGATGTGGTCACATATGAGTTTGAGAATGTGCCCGGAGAAACAGCCCGTATCCTGAGCGAGCATGCGCCGGTCCGCCCCGGCCCCAAAGCACTCGCGACATCGCAGGATCGTTTGGATGAGAAAAATTTTCTGAACAGCCTCGGGATCGCAACAGCTCCCTTCGTCCAGGTTGATACGCTCGACGACCTTGTTAGCGCGTTGGACAAGCTGGGGACGCCTGCAGTCCTCAAGACCCGCCGCTTCGGATATGACGGAAAGGGCCAGGTCAAAATCGACGACGTGTCGGAAGCCGCCGCCGCCCTCGATTCAATTGCCGGCGCGCCGGCGATCCTTGAAGGCTTCATGCCCTTCGAAAAAGAAGTCTCCGTCATCGCCGCCCGCGCGCTGGATGGCACGTCGGTCGCCTACGATGTCGGTGAAAACGTTCACCGCGACCACATATTGCATACGACGACAGTGCCCGCTGTTCTGGACCCCTCGCTGGCTGAAGAAGCCCGCGCTATCGCCGAACGCATTGCTCACGGCCTCGACTATGTTGGCGTGATCGGTGTTGAGTTTTTCGTGCTCGCAGAGGACGCCCAAAGCTCGCTCTGTGTCAATGAGTTCGCACCGCGTGTCCACAATTCCGGCCATTGGACATCAGATGCCTGCACGGTAAGCCAATTCGAACAGCATATACGGGCCATTGCCGGATGGCCTTTGGGGAACCCGGCACGTCACTCCGATGCGGTCATGACAAATCTGATCGGCTCGGAAGTTGACGAGTGGATCAATCATGCCGCCGTGTCCCATCGCGCGGTGCACCTTTATGGCAAACGGGAAGCACGTCCCGGACGAAAGATGGGCCACGTCACAAATCTAATGCCTGATTTCACCAAATCGGATTGATTAGCGTTCTTAGACCACTTGACCTACCCATTCAAAAATTAGTGTCATTCCCATTCGCAACAGAAACTGAGAAACTGTCAGCCAAAGTGAGTCGGCGCGGGCTGCGTTTGGGCCCCGCCAAATAGTTGTGTTGCGTACGGGGCAGGCATCATGAAAGAACAAGACAAGGCAGATAAGGAACAGGGCAACCCTAAATCAGCAGTCGGTAAGATATCGGATCAGGTGACCAATCCGGCGCTGAGACCATTGAGCGAATTTTGGGAGGAGGCCCGCGGCGATAGGCTGCTGCCCAATGCGAGGGACCTTGATCCCGCGCAAATCGCTAACATTCTGAAAGACGTTGCCATTCTGGATGTCATCGATGAAATGAACATCCAATACCGCCTTGCAGGAACGGCCATTGCCGAACGCATGGGTGAAGACCCTACCGGAAACAACCTGATCAAAATGACGGCACCTGAAACACGCGCAGCCGTCTCAAAAACTCTTCATCTGATTGTCTCGCACCCAGTAGGGGCGATCGCAACGTATGAGAACATCTACAACTCCGGAAAAAGAGCTGTGGTCGAGAGCCTCTACCTGCCACTGCAAATGTCGGCGGGCAAGTCGGACCGCATTGTAAGCGTTCACTCTCGGGAGAAAACAATCACCTATCAGGACGAGCGACCGCAATCCATGGTCGCCGCGAAGATCCTGGACCTCCAATGGATTGATCTCGGTGCCGGGGTGCCGGCAGAGGCACCCCCTCATTAAACCGCGCCGTTTAAAAAAGAACGAGCAGTCACTCTTTTACCCCGCATAAATCGATTGGACTATACACTTACGGCCTGACCATTGTGGGGAGTGAGGCCCATGAGCAACAAGATCGCGTCAGGGCGTCATGACGAAACAGATAGTGCAAATGCAATTGAGCACTCTGAAGCCTTGTGCATCCACAATACCTCCACACTTGGTGAACCTTTGTTTGATGCCCTGGCAGAGGCGTGGCTCGCGCACCAAACGTCTTTAGAAAAATATCCGTTCGACATCGTTGTTCTTGGGCAGCGTCTTGAAGAATGTATTTTGGTGGACATCCAAGACGCCCATTCGGCCGTCTTCCGTTTTGTGGGCCCGGCCATCTGCAAGCGGCTTCAAGGAGACCCTACCGGCCTGGACTTACTGTTGTTGATCGAGAGCTTTCCCTTTGACGTGTCCAGGATCCTTCATGAAATGATCTCAAAACCCGTCGGACTCCATGCGGTGTATGAAATGTCCTACAAGTCGGGACGCAAAGCCGTGAACCAGGGCTTCTATTTACCCCTCATCGCCACAGACGGCAGGGCAGACCAAATCATCGGTATGCAATCTGCCGGATCCACAGTCATGTACGACACGGAACCGTCCCAAGCCGTTGTAGCGACCAAATTGATAGCCCTGACCTGGGTCGACGTGGGGGTAGGCGTCCCGACCCAGCCACCTCAGTTTGAAGCTGGATAACGAAGCCGCGCAATAAGGCCTAACGGATCGGGTAAAGCATCCATCACCTTTGTTGCTTGCGCTTTGATTTTCTCTATCTGCATTACATCAGCGATGCGCCGATCAAGGAATGCCCATGTATCCGCGTGTCCCTCGCTTTCATCAGCAAACCAGCACGCCAGCGTGGTGGTGAAAACACCCGCGAGCGTCGCGCGCTTTGTATAGAAATTATAGTCGGTCGACGTATCACCGATCGCAACCCATATCGCATCGACCGTGTTGTAGAGGGACTTTGCGGCACTTCCAGACGCTGGCGGAATCAGGAGCGACGTGCTCGCCCGGCGAAGGGCCTCACGATTATTCTCATCGACTTCAAGACGGGTCCGCACGGCAAATGTGATCTTCTCACGGATCTTCATGGCAGCCAGGTCTGTTTCGGCCAGCCGCTCAATCATCCGGCGGTCGCCATCGGCCAGGAAATATTCAGCCAGATCCCGCGCCCCATTCGGGAAAGCCAATCGGGCGAGACCATGATCCACGCCCGCCGTCTTTGCGGCACGCAGCAGCACAGAGCCGGTCCATCCATCGAACGGAACGTCAGGAAGCGCTGCTTTGAGAATTTTGGCCCGAACGCTTTCGAGTTGATCCTTCTTTGCATTAGTCATTGTCTGAAACCTTTTCGCTTGTCTCTTCGAGCCAGTGCTTAACTTCACTCTCAAAGATCAGCGCCCGCATATCCGGCATGCGCTGAGGATATAAAACGCCGTCCAAATGGTCGTATTCATGCTGCACCACCCGCGCATGAAAACCCTGCGCCCGGCGTTCAATCGGTTGACCATCCAAATCCACACCGCGGTAGATGATGCGCCGATGACGCGGCACCAGACCACGCAGCCCTGGGACAGAGAGGCACCCTTCCCACCCAAGCTCCAACTCATCGCCGACCGGTTCAATCTCCGGATTGATGAGGACGGTGAGCGGCGCGGCCGGGTCGAACTCCTCCTCCGCATCAATCTCGGCAGTTGCACGGGCAGCCGGTGCTTGAAAGATCACCACACGTTGAGGCACATAGACCTGCGGGGCGGCAAGGCCCGCGCCGTTCGCATCTTCCATCGTCTCGATCATGTCGCGCACAAGATCAAGGATCTCCGGCGCAGTCGGGTCAGAAACAGGCTCGGCCACTCCCTGCAGAACAGGGTGGCCCATGCGGGCTATTTTTCGGATCGTCATGAGAGGAATATGGGCCTGAGGCACAGGGCCGTAAAGAAACCAATCTGCCATCAGCCCGAATTTAGAAAGCTGCCCCTAAACAATCCCGCTCTCAGCGCGAGAACCCCCGGCAAACAGCCAAATTTCTCTATTCCTAAGGTGGACAGGTCCCGATTCTTTTGCTACCTATCCGGCCTCGCTCAGCTGGGTTGTCCGTGCTGAGGCGTATTGCGGTGAAAATCCGCAGTATTCGGCCAATTATGGCCATTTCTGACCCATTTGGGAAAAGGCAGGGATAGCTCGTGCAGGTACTCGTTCGCGACAATAACGTCGATCAGGCTCTCAAAGCGCTGAAAAAGAAGATGCAGCGTGAAGGGATTTTCCGCGAAATGAAGCTGCGGAACTTCTACGAGAAGCCATCTGAGAAACGCGCTCGTGAAAAGGCTGAAGCTGTTCGCCGCACCCGCAAGCTGGCCCGCAAGAAAATGCAGCGCGAAGGTCTGCTGCCGGGCAAGAAACGCTAAATCAAGCGTCAAGCCAGCGATCTCAGAAGAGCCGCCTCACCGGGCGGCTTTTTTGCGTTTGGGGGCTATCCGATAGGCGCAGCGCCGCGCACCGCTCAGAATATGCTCTTCTCTGGTAACGTCGACACCCCGACCGATGACGCTTTGAAAGAGCTCCAGTTCGTATTTACAAAGCCCCTGACAGGTCGCCGCTGCGCTGCAGACAGGGCAGTGATTCTCTACAAGCAGGAACGCTCCCTCGTCGTCCGCGGCGGCCATCGAAGAGGCCATATATCCCTCCTCAGAACGTATCTCCGCAAGGATGGCGATCTTAGCCTCGAGGGTTTCGGCGCCTCTGAGGCGCTTCCTATAGCTCTTCTTTTGATCTTCCGTTCGGGCAGCGAGTAACCGCTCCAGGCCATCCTCCCCAAACACCTCCCGCATCTCTGTCAGAAGGCTCACGGCAAGGTCACCATGAGCATCAGGGAAATAGGCGTTCGCCGCGTCAGTAAGGGCCCAATATTTGGTGGGACGTCCCCGCCCGCCAGCTTTTTCCTCGAATGTGACGAGACCTTCTTCGTGCATCGTGTACAGATGCTGACGCACGGCCATAGGGGCAACGCCCAACTCTTCGGCCATCGACGACGCGTCGGTCGGGCCCGAGTTTTTCAAGATCGTTCGGATTGCCGCGCGAGAGCGTCCGGCACCCCGCGATCCGCTTTGAGAAGTTTTGGACATGCAAAATAGATAAACTATTTTCTTTAGATAAACAATCGTAGACGCGCACCGTCCTAACCCAATTTTCGCAGACGCCGCTAAAGGGACTTGCGGTAGACCTGTTCATAGGAATGCCAGCCAAGGCGCTCATAAAACGACCTGGCACGCTTGTTTTCGCTCAACACACCCAGCCGCATATTGGTAAGGCCCTTGTCCCGAAAGAAGTCTTCCGCGGCCCGCATAAGCGCATCAGCTACACCTTTACCCCTGACATTGCTCGCCACGTACAGATCGTTCACATAACCATAGCGGCGATGGCGCGGTTTCACATATTCACCGCTATCCTCATCCACCGTGCAGAGAAGACAACCGACGGACTGTCCATCCAATTCGGCGACAAAGACGGCACCTTCTTTCGCCGCGACCTGCTCCAACACCCAATTCAAGTGGGGTTCAGCGGCCGCATCTGCGGATTCGCGATTGGCTTCGATCTCAATCTCCGCCTCCTGCAGACCGCCCATACACGCCGCCAGAAATCCGTGATCTTCTGGAAGCGCGGCTCTCACAATAACCTCAGTCATTAGCATCTTCACATTCAGACAGACTTACACTTCAAACAGCTTTCCCACGGTCGGTCTCATAAGCGCATTCGATAGCTGACCTCGTACGGCATCCAGCCACACTTCTCGTAAAAATTCTTGGCACGTGCATTCTGGTCAAGCACGGAAAGGCGCATATGGGTGACACCGCGGGCGCGCACATGATCTTTCGCCGCCGCCATCAAAGCCTCCGCAACGCCCCCGCCTCGAACATCTTCCTCAACGAACAGATTATTCACCTGGCCAAACCGCCGTTCTGCCTGCCGGATGTAGGCGCCAGGCTCCTCGCTCATCGTGCAGGCGAGAAATCCCACGGGAGAGCCCGCAAGTTCCGCGATAAAGACCGCGCCATCATTTGTGCCGACATCCCTTAGAAGAGCGTCCGTATGGGGCGCTGCCGCGACCTCAGCCCTGGCTCTATTGTCTTCGATGGCGCGCGCAGCGCTCAGCATACCGGCCATAAACCCGACCAACGTTTCTCGATCGCCAGGCTCCGCCAACCGCACAGAAACTCCGGACATCAGAAGAGCTCTTCACCTTGAACCCGCATGGGATCGGGGAAATCCCGATAGAGCGCAAAGCGCACAGTCTTGATCAAGGAATTGACGGCGAAATGGGGGCCTTCAATGGGCGCCGCACGCGAGGCGACCAGACCGAAGGCCTCATCCAATTGCGCCAGCCCCTCGACCTCAATCATGAAATGAAACTCGCCAAGTGCCTCACCACCTAGGCCAAGCTTACGTCGTGTCAGCCGGTATCCTTCGATAAATCCGTCAGACTTCAGCTTCTCCATGTAGGTTGTGAACGCTTCAGCGAACTCGATATCACTGACCCCCTCTTTGAGGTCGCACCAGCCGTGATAAATATCCATCCCTCATGCCCTTCCCCGGAAGCCACCTTCAATAGATGGGCGACCCCGGCCAAAATTGCAATATTGTGGCGATAGAGAACGTCTGGATTGGACTGGGCACGCGCAAAACGGCACGAGCCCCATTCACCTAAAGAAAAAGGGCGGTGTTGCACCGCCCTTTCAAAACTCGTTTGTGATCAGACAGACGTAAAAACCCTCGTCAGAGAGCTTTCACAATATCCTCGACCATCTTCTTGGCATCCGAGAACAACATCATCGTGTTGTCACGGAAGAAGAGCTCGTTCTCCACGCCTGCATAGCCTGCAGCCATGCCGCGCTTGATGAAGAGGACTGTGGCCGCATTCTCGACGTCGAGAACCGGCATCCCGAAAATCGGGCTGGATGGGTCTGTTTTCGCCGAGGGGTTCGTCACGTCATTCGCCCCAATGACGAACGCGACATCCGCCTGCGTGAATTGGCTGTTGATATCTTCCAGCTCAAACACTTCGTCATAAGGCACATTGGCTTCCGCCAGAAGCACGTTCATGTGTCCCGGCATACGACCCGCCACCGGATGGATCGCGTAGGAGACTTTAACCCCTTCCTTTTTGAGCTCATCTGCCATCTCACGAAGGGCGTGCTGGGCCTGCGCCACCGCCATACCGTATCCCGGCACGATGATGACGGAAGACGCATTCTTCATGATGAAGGCAGCATCGTCTGCAGAGCCTTGCTTGACAGGACGCGTTTCAGCCTGACCGCCACCGCCAGCAGCAGCATCTTCGCCACCAAAGCCGCCCAAGATCACGCTAAAGAAGGAGCGGTTCATGCCCTTACACATGATGTAAGAGAGAATGGCACCGGACGACCCCACAAGCGCACCGGTAATGATGAGCGCCATATTGCCAAGGGTGAAGCCGATACCCGCCGCGGCCCATCCTGAATAGGAGTTGAGCATAGACACAACAACCGGCATGTCCGCGCCCCCGATCGGAATGATGATCAGGAAGCCGATCACGAACGACAGAAGCGTCACGATCAGGAACATCTCAACCGTCTGATTGGCCGGATCGATGCAGATATAGGCAATGCCGCCAACGATTGCGGCAGCCAGCGCACCATTGATGAGGTGACGTGCCGGCAACATGATCGGTGCGCCCGACATGTTACCATTGAGCTTCGCAAACGCGATGACCGAGCCGGAGAAGGTGATGGCACCGATGGCGACCCCGATCGACATTTCAATCAGGCTTGCGGTTTTGATGTTACCAACCACGCCAATGTCGAAGGCTTCCGGCGCCATAAAGGCCGCCCAGGCAACGAGCACAGCAGCCAGACCCACAAGCGAGTGAAACGCCGCCACAAGCTGCGGCATGGCGGTCATGGCAATACGGTTTGCGATGATGGCCCCGACGCCACCACCCACAAGAACACCACCTGCGATCATGCCCCAAGTCAGACCAGTTGATGATTGAAGCAGGGTCAGCGTTGTAAGGATCGCAATGGCCATGCCGACCATGCCATAGACGTTCCCCTGACGGGACGTCTCAGGCGAGGACAATCCCCTTAGAGCCATGATGAAGAGCACGCCAGAGGCGAGATAGAGCAGTGCGACTACATTCGCAGACATGACATCGCCTCCTTATTTGTCTTTTTTCTTGTACATGGCAAGCATGCGCTGCGTGACGAGGAACCCGCCGAAAATATTGACCGAGGCCAACACCACCCCGCCAAAGCCGAGCCATTTGGCAACTGTGGCCCCTTCGCTTAGCGCTTCAACGCCAACGGCCGTCACCGCCCCCACAATGATCACGGAGGACACAGCATTCGTTACAGCCATGAGCGGTGTGTGTAGAGCGGGCGTCACGGACCAGACCACGTAATAGCCGACGAAGATGGCCAGCACGAAGATTGAAAACAGAAAGATAAATGGAGCAATCTCACCCATTATGCAGTCTCCCCAGTTAGGGCCGGATGGATGATCGCACCATCGCGCGTCAGGGCCGTGCCGGTAACAGTTTCGTCTTCCCAATCAAGCTTCAGGCTTTTCGCTTCCTGATCGATCTGGGGCGTAATGAAATTGAGCAGGTTCTTGGCATAAAGCGAAGACGCGTCAACCGGTAAGCGACCGGCCATATTGGTCATGCCAATAATCGACACGCCGTGCGCCTCCACCGTCTCACCTGGCTTGGAAAGTGGGCAGTTGCCGCCCTGCTCGACCGCGAGGTCAATGATAATGGAGCCGGGCTTCATGCTTTTCACCATGTCCTCGGAGACGAGAACCGGTGCGGGGCGACCAGGGATCAGAGCCGTTGTGATGACAATGTCCTGTTTCTTGATGTGCTCGGCCACAAGCTCCGCCTGGCGGCGTTTATAGTCTTCACTCATCTCTTTGGCATAGCCAGCCGCAGTTTCGCCATCTTCTTCATCGCTTTCGACCATGATGAAAGTACCGCCCAGACTTTCAATCTGTTCACCAGCGGCGCGGCGCACATCCGTTGCGCTCACGATGGCGCCGAGGCGCTTCGCAGTCGCAATAGCCTGCAAACCGGCAACACCAGCTCCAAAGACAAAGACGCGAGCCGGGGCAACAGTCCCCGCCGCCGTCATCATCATCGGCATGGCACGCGAAAACGCGTTGGCGCCTTCTAGAACCGCTTTATAACCAGCGAGGTTGGACTGCGACGACAGCACATCCATGGACTGCGCCCGCGTGATGCGCGGCATGAATTCCATGGCAATCGCCACAATGCCTGCATCGGCATATTTCTGGATCCGCTCCTTGTCCCCATAAGGGTTGAGGATCGCAGCAAGCAGAGCACCCTTTTTCATGGCCCCCAGCTGCTCATCATCGAGCGCACGCACGGCAAACACCGCATCAGCATCGTTGATCGCCTCTGCAGAGGAGCCTGCAATGCTGGCGCCTGCTTCCTTGAACTCTTCGTCGGAGATGTGAGATCCGGCGCCGGCGCCTGTTTCAACGACCACGTCGAAACCAAGCGCGGTGTACTTTTTCACCGTTTCAGGAGAGGCAGCGACGCGCGGCTCTCCTTCCATTCTTTCCTTGGGAATTGCGAGCTTCATGGATTATCGCCACCCTTTCACCACAGACGTTCTTGATGACGTCGTTGCCTTTTGGTGGAGCAGTGATGAGACACACACTCCACGTCGATTAAACAATGCTAAAGCTTGAACCACATGAGACCCGTCACGGTGTTCCGCAACCGACCTCACGCAAATGAGACTGAAACTGACTAGAGGAGAAAGATCGCCATCAGGATCAAGAGCACGGTACATCCGTAGATGCCGTACTTTGTGAAAGCGACAAAACCTTCAAATGTGCGCTCATGTTCCGCCACGTCCATCGTGTCGCTCCACGCGCTATCTGATTTGCCTTCGCTCATTGCCCTCTGCCTTTCAAAAAACCTTGTATTTGAGCGGACTATAGCAAAAGCGGACCCCGCGGCAACCGTCGCACACACTTATTCAT
The DNA here is from genome assembly GCA_965267265.1 of Parvibaculaceae bacterium. Classification (GTDB taxonomy): domain Bacteria; phylum Pseudomonadota; class Alphaproteobacteria; order Parvibaculales; family Parvibaculaceae; genus Mf105b01. The sequence continues at coordinate 2,528,637 of OZ253944.1, read as the reverse complement.
ATCGATATTGATCAGGCAGGAAGTCACTATTGATCAGCCGACCCTGTGCCGGGCATCGGAATGCTCCCAATCGGCCAAAAGCGCCCGGATCGCCGCCACAAAGGCCAGTGGCTGATCCAGCATAACGTGATGCCTTGCCTGGGGAATTTCGATCACAGGGGCCGCGCGCCCCAGCAAATCAAACATATATTCCCCAATTTCGACTGGCATCAGGACTGAATATTCGCCCCTCATCAGCGCGATTCGACATTTTGTGGCCCGAAGACGCCCTGCCGTGTCGCCAATCTCAAACCGCTGCCAGATTTTGGGGTCAAACTTCCAGGTCCAGCCCCCGTCCACCCGCTTGAGCGAGGTTCGGGCGATATAATCGGTCGCATAGAGGTTTTCGCAAGGTTGTGGGGGCGCCAGACGGAACCGCGAAACAGCCTCCTCCAGCGTCTTGTAGACCCTGTGGGGGCGCACTTTCCGGTCCGGCGGCCCGCCTGGGCGGTCCGGCGGATTGACAGGGCTGTCAACAATGACCGTGCCGGCCAGTCGATCACCGTATAGCGCGCCCGTCAGAATGGTGATGAACCCACCAAAGGAATGCGCGACGATAATCGGTGGTTCTGAATGATCGAAAAACCCGGCCGCCTCGCAGACTGCCATTTGTTCTTCGGCAAACACTTCGACCGTGTAGACGTCCCGGAAGCCGCTATCGCCCATGCCCGACATGTCCATGGCCACAACGGAATATTCACGCGCCAAAAAAGGCGCAATGAAAGACCACCAGCGGGCATGCGCCCCATTGCCATGCACGAGCAAGAGGCCCGGCTTGGACCGATCACCCCACTGCAGATAGTGGATGGGGCAACCTCCAACGTCGACCGTGTGACTTTCAGGTTCTGTATCCAACGCACGGGTAAACCAAGACGGCGCTTGAATGACATCCGCGCCCACACTGTCACCCGGGGCCAGATCGAATGCCTTTTTGTCGACCGGCTGATCGACAACCAGACCGTCTTTGGGCTTGTCTTTCGTCTCGTCGCTCATGGGCGTTCTCCGAGCGCTTTGAACACACCACTTCCGGTCATTACGGTGCGGTCCCCCACCCAGATCTTGCCGGACACCGTGATGAAGCCGTCTTCTTCGCCGGTAATCTCGGCAGAGCCTTCAACCCAGTCGCCCAGATGCGCAGCCGAAACAAAGTCCGTCAGCAAACGGACGGTAACCCAATAGCGGTGATGCGCAATCGTGATTGCATGGCCGAAGGCGGTATCGGCGAACGCCATCAACATGCCCCCATGACAATTGCCCATGCCATTGGTGTGATGTTCTTCAACGCGAAAGGCACGAGAATAGGTGCGTCCCTCTCCCCTGCGCTCATAAAGAGGGCCGATCTGTCGACCAAACCCCCGCGACCAGTTCATCTGTTCATACCCGTCAGGCACGGGCGGCAGGGTTTCTTCAAGAAGATCGTCAGTCATCGAGGTTCGCTTGAGTTAAGAGGCTGCAAAATCGGGCGTGGGAACATTCGCACGGCAAAGCGCGTCAGCCTGGCGTTTTTCAAGAGCGGCAAACTCGAAGTCTGCAATCGTGTCATTGAAGAGCTTGTAGAAGTTGAGCTCTGCGCCAAGGTGCAGGAACACACCTCCAAGGCCAATGGCCGCACGGTCCATGAACACAAATTCCCGCGGCGGCGTCACAGGCCCATGTTCTTTGAGCGCCGCATGAACCGAGCTCGCCTGCTTGCGGCCATAGTCACCCGGCGAGATCCCATCAGCGATCGAACGAACCCGGTCATCAAGCAGCGGCCCATAGATAAAGCCCGCCCAGAGGTTCAGAATGTCGATCAGTTCATTGGAGAGATTGCGAAAGCCCCAGGTCTCATAGGCCGCAACGGATCGATCCCGATCATCCGCCTCCAGCGACCGATAGAGCTCAATCACCCCCTGAACAAAAGTCGGGGGGAAAATCCGAATGCAGCCATAGTCGAGAAGATTAATGCCCATATCTTCTTTGACAGTGTAATTGCCGAGATGCGGGTCTCCATGGATCACCCCGTAATGGCTGAAGGGATACCACCACGCCGTAAACATGGCTTCGGCAATGGCGTTGCGGTCTTCGAGCGCATGGTCCGTAAAATCGAGCAAGGGCCGGCCGTGCAGCCAGTCCATCGTGAGCAATCGCTCGGTCGAGAGGCTATCGTGCACACCCGGCACGGTGATGCGCGCTTCATCTTTGAAAATATCTGCATAAAGCCGCATGTGGGCGGCTTCCCGCGCATAATCCAGTTCCTCGCGAAGGCGGAGACCGATCTCATCCGCCATCTCACTCGTGTCGATAGACGCATCCATTCTGCGGTGAATGGAGAAAATGAGAGACAATTGACTGAGATCCGCTTCTACCGCCGACTGCATATCCGGATATTGAAGTTTGCAGGCAACAAGCTTCCCCTCTGACGTCTCCGCCTTGTGGACTTGACCAAGTGAGGCGGCGGCGGCCGCTTCACGCTCGAATGTGCCAAACTTTTTCTTCCATCCGGGTCCAAGCTCCGCCGCCATGCGTCGTTTAACAAACGGCCAGCCCATGGCGGGCGCCATCGACTGAAGCTGAGAGAGTTCCGCCGCATATTCTTTGGGCAAGGCTTCCGGAATGGTCGCCATCATCTGAGCGACCTTCATGATCGGGCCCTTCAGGCCGCCAAGTGCCGCCTTCAGATCCTGCGCATTTTTGTCGGACGCCCCGTCGCTACCCAGAAAGCGCTGCCCGGCAACCTTCGCCGCGACGCCGCCCACATTGACGCCGACCTTCGCGTAGCGCGCAACCCTTGCGCTTAACCTGTTTTCTTCAGCGTCACGTTTGCTCAAGAGAGCGTCTCCAACTCATCAATAAAGCCCTCAATCACGCCAAGACCCTTGTTCCAAAATGCAGGGTCTGATGCATCAAGACCGAACGGTGCCAGAAGTTCCTTGTGGCGCCGCGATCCGCCGGCCCTCAGCATATCGAAATACCGCTCCTGGAACCCATCTTCCGACGATTCATAGACCGCATAGAGCGAGTTCACCAGGCAGTCACCAAACGCGTAGGCATAGACATAGAAAGGCGAATGAATGAAGTGCGGAATGTAACACCAGAAAGTCTCATAGCCATCAGACAAACGTACCGAAGGGCCAAGACTCGTCGTCTGCACCTCCATCCAGATTTTTCCGATGTCCTCAGACGTTAATTCTCCCTCGCGCCGCGCAACATGCAGCCGCCGCTCAAAGGTGTAAAAGGCAATCTGGCGGACACAGGTGTTGATCATGTCCTCCACTTTGGAGGCAAGCATGGCTTTGCGGGAAGCCGCGTCGGTGGTCTCTGAGAGCAACCGTTTGAAGGTGAGCATCTCACCAAAGACAGAGGCCGTCTCTGCCAATGTCAGCGGTGTTTCCGCCATGAGCGGACCCTGATTGGCCGCCAAGACTTGATGAACACCGTGGCCCAACTCATGAGCCAGCGTCATCACATCACGCGTTCGCCCCATATAATTGATCAGGATAAACGGATTGGCTGACGGAACGGTCGGATGCGAAAAGGCACCCCCCGCCTTCCCTTCTCGAGGCGCGGCATTGATCCAACCCTTGTCGAAGAAGGGCGCTGCGTGCGCGGCCAAGTCGGGTGCAAAATCGCCATAAGCCGACAACACGATATCCTTTGCGCGGTCCCAGGGAATGAGGTCTGTCTGTTCTTCTGGCAGAGGCGCATTGCGGTCCCAGGTTTCGAGCTTCTCCAGACCCAGCCACTTGGCCTTCAGCGCATAATATCGATGGGAGAGCCGCGGATAGGCGTCTTGAACCGATTGCGCAAGGGCATCAACCACCGGTGCCTCGACGCGATTGGCAATGTGACGGGCCGCAGCCACGTCTTCGTACCCGCGCCACTTGCCCTCCAGTTCCAGATCTTTTGAGAGCGTGTTCGTGATATGGGTGAACAAGGGTTGGTCGGCTTGGAAACGCGCAGTCAATGCTTCAACCGCCCGCTGCCGCAACCCACGATCCGGATCAGAGAGCTTGTCCAAGACCTGTTCAAGCGAGGCGGTGCTCCCCTCAAAGTCAAAGCGCATCCGAGCCATTGTTTCGTCGAACAATCGCGTCCAGGCCGAACGGCCAGTGAGGGACTTATCTTGTATGAGCTGTTCGGACTCCGTTGAGAGGTCATGCTCCCGGTGAAGTCTCAAATCGTTCACCCAGGGCAGATAGCGGGCAAAAGAAGGAGACCTATCCGCAAGGCGATCAATATCTGCATCCGCCAGGCTGTTCAGTTCCAAGCTAAAAAACAAAAGCTCTGAGTTAAGCGCCGTGAGCGCCGCCTGTGTATCACCGTAAAAGCGCGCATGTTCTGGAACGGTTGACGAAGTCGCGAACAGCAATCCCGCATAAGACGCGATCCTGCCCATGCCATCTTCCAGCGCTTCGTAAGCTATGATCGCGGCGGCCAGAGCGTCGCCACCAGTATCCGGCTCGGCAGCCAAACCTGCAATGCGTCCTCGATAGGTCTTAGCAAAATCGGCGGCGCCTTCGGTGAGAGACGCCATGTCAGCGGCAATTTGGGGGTCGTCCACCGCCTGATAGAACACACTTAGGTCCCACTCCGGCAAATTGCCGAGATCATCGTTGGGAGACGCACTCATATCCATCAAACCACTCGCTGCTCGTTGACCTAAGGAACAAGGAATATGGCCCTCTAGAACAGAGTCTCAAAGAGGCAAGTGATTGAAAAAAGCGTTCTGCCAAAAGAAAAGGCCCCGGTTTTTCAACCAGGGCCTTCCCTATGTCTATGTGTGTCGGCTTAGTCGACCGTCACAACCGCACGGCGGTTGAGCGGCTCACGCACGCCGTCACCCGTGGCAACCGCAAGGTCGCTCTCACCGGTGGTCGTTGCGCTGGATACGCCGGCACCACGTGCCTGCAGAGCGCTGGAAACAGCGTTTGCGCGACGCTGACCAAGTGCCTGGTTGTAAGCAGAGCTACCGGAGGTGTCGGTGTGACCAACAACGCTCACGGAGCGGCTTCCAACAGTGTTGGCAATTTCGTCTACAACAGACTGAGCTGCAGCTGTCAGGTTCGACTTGTCGAAGCCGAAATAGATGGTCCAAGGACCAGCTGGAGCCTGCTCACATTCAGCAAGAGCTTCGTAGAAAGCAGCTTTTTCTGCTTCAACGCGGCTTGGCTGAACTGGACCGCCGACGCCACCAAAGTAGGAGCCGTCAATGCCCATGTCATTGTCGCTAGCTTGTTCAACCCAACCATCATAGTAGCGCTGGGCCTTTGCACACTGACACGCGTTGTCGCCTTCACGACCCCCATTGTCGAGTGCAGCAAGAAGACGTGCACGGCCTTCCTGCAATTCGCCAAGAGCTTCAGGCAAAACTGCGAAATTCGCTGGGTCATACGGCATCACCGTCTGACCGGCAGCGGCAGCGCGGCCTTTTTCTACAATGCGTGCTGTGTCGATCCAGTCGCAATCAACATATGCTTCTGAAGTAGCACGGTCTTGATATTCCCGCGCGAGACAGGCGTTGAAGTCACTACCTGAAATTTCCTCGCTGAGGTAGGACTCAGCATGCCAAGTACCGCAAGCGGCCAAACCTAACATCGCCCCTACCGCAATCATCCGGGATAGAATTTTCATCCCACTCTCCGTCGTCGTTTTAAGCACACCCCCCGTACCTACGGAGGACCCGGACCCCACCGGACTGCCATTCATGAACCCAATTCGTCGCACGTATCGGCAGGTTCCTTCAAGGTGGTTTCAGGTTTTAGTCTTAATTGCGAGCGCAGAGTCACCCCTCCGCAACACCTATGGACCAAAATGTGACAGTTTTACGCACCCCGCCCACTCATTAACCATTATTGGCGGGGATCGGCGAAAAAATCGGGCACGAAACAATCGAATCTCGTGTCCTTAAACCCGCCTTTACCTGTCTGCCCCATATTGGGTCACAGCCGCTGACGGACGCGATCACGCGATTCCAACCTCAGTGGCCTCGTTTTGTGATTCGTCGCCCGCATGTTCGCGGGTTGGCAGGGGAACTAGAGGTAAGCATGGCTCAAACGGTTTTGGTCGTCGACGATGATCCGGCACAGCGACGCATTCTAGAAGAAGTCGTCAGCCGCGATGGCTACCGTGTTGTGAGCGCCGACGGCGGCGATCCTGCCCTCGATATCCTCAACGGTCCCAATGGCAAAGACATCTCCTGCATGATCCTCGATCTGGTCATGCCGGGCATGGACGGCATGGAAGTGCTCGAAGCGATCGCCCCCACGCACGGTGAGTTGCCGGTCATCGTATTGACAGCTCAAGCAGGCGTCGAAACTGTTGTGAAGGCCATGCGGGCTGGTGCAGATGACTTTGTCATGAAGCCAGTGAGCCCCGAACGTCTCTATGTCTCCATTCGCAATGCCTTGAAGGTGACCGCGCTCGCCGGCGAAGTGAACCGTCTTCAGAAGAAAGCCAAAGGCCAACTCACCTTTGACGACATTATTGCAGGCGCGCCCTCCATGAGCTCCGTGCTCAAGCTGGGACGGCGAGCCGCACAATCCAATATTCCCGTTCTCATTGAAGGCGAAAGCGGTGTGGGTAAGGAACTCATCGCCAGCGCCATTCAGGGCGAAAGCGACCGGGCGGGTGGTCCTCTCATCACCGTCAACTGCGGCGCCATTCCTGAAAACCTCATCGAAAGCATTCTCTTCGGACACGAAAAAGGTGCCTTCACCGGGGCGTCGGAAAAGCATGCAGGTAAATTTGTCGAAGCCAATGGCGGTACGCTCTTTCTGGACGAGATTGGCGAACTGCCCCTCGACATGCAGGTGAAACTGCTCCGCGCCATCCAGGAAGGCGAAGTGGACCCCATCGGCGCCAAACGCCCTGTGAAAGTCGATATCCGTCTTATCTCCGCGACCAACCGGGACCTCATCCAGATGGTCACCGACGGCCGCTTCCGCGAAGACCTCTACTATCGTCTGAATGTCTTCCCGATCTTCCTGCCGCCGGTCCGCGACCGCAAAGAAGATGTGCCGGACCTCGTGACACACTTCGTTCAGCGTATCGCCGCTGAAGAGGGCAAGAAAGTTGCTGGCGTCGCACCAGACGCCATGGGCATGTTGGCGGCCTACGATTGGCCGGGCAATGTCCGCCAATTGGAAAACACGGTCTTCCGCGCCATCGTTTTGTGCGACAGCGACATGTTGACCATTGCCGATTTCCCGCAGATTGCGGCTCAAGTCGATGGGTACGAACCCATCGTTGCTGCAGCGCCGTCTGCTCCAAATGTTCAGACGGAACCACAGCCCGCCATGATCACTGGCGATCCTGCGTCATCAAACGGCATCGCTGCATTCGCCCGCTCTACCTTTGGTGAGGGCATCACAGTAACGGACGATGGCGGCGAGCTCCGTAAGCTGGAAGACATTGAAGCCGATCTCATCCGCATGGCCATCGAGAAGTATAAAGGCCATATGTCTGAAGTCGCCCGGCGTCTCGGCATTGGTCGCTCAACGCTTTATCGCAAAGTCCGCGACCTCGGCCTCGACGTCACCCGGTAACCACCCTACCAACCGGCCAAAATGAGGCGACCTGCCTGCCACCCTTGACCCCAAATCTTCGCTCACGTAACGTATGTTATACGTTACGATTAAAAGGCGGGAAAAAATGGCGCGCGCCAGAGCGATAGACGACGACCTCATGATCAAGACCATGAAGAAGGCAAACCAGCCGCTCTCGGCCTATGACCTGATCGATATTTTGCCAGGCGACACCAAACCCAAGCCGCCGGTGGTTTACCGAGCATTGGAGCGTCTGCGCGCCGAAGGACGCGTGCACAGGCTTGAGAACCTGAAAGCGTTCATCGCATGTGACGGGCACACGCACGACCATGAAACCATCTTTGCCATTTGCGTTGACTGTCAAAAGGTCGAGGAGGTCGAAGATCACGGCCTGTGCGGCCTCTTGTCCAATTGGCAAAGCAAAACCGGATTTAAGTCGGAACAAAGAACATTTGAAATTCTCGGCCACTGTGCCGACTGCCAATCTGCAAATTGCTGAGGGCAAAAAAAGAGACTCTGAAAAAGACAAACGAACCAACTGCTTCACGAGCAGAAACAAAACCATTGTGTAACTTTGGGGGTACCGATGACGCACGTTTTAAAGACCAAACTACTCACGACCACATTTTTGATATCCGCGATGGCGACGACAACGGCCATTGCCGACAGCCAAGAAAGCAGGGGCATCGTTGTCAGTGCCTCGCCGCTGGAGCGCTCGACCGACGATTTGGCGGTCCCGGTCACGATTATCGACGCCGATGAAATCGCCAGAAGTGGGTCCGTGACCATTGGCGGTCTGGTTGGCGACAAGCCAGGGATTGCTCAATCCTCCTTTGCACCAGGTGCCAGCCGCCCGGTCATCCGCGGTCTCGACAACACCCGGGTGCGCATCCAGGAAAACGGCATTGGCACTCATGATGTGTCAGCGCTTAGCGAAGACCATGCTGTGCCCGTCAATCCGCTGTCCGTTGACAAAGTCGAAGTCATTCGCGGACCGTCGGTATTGCGATATGGATCATCGGCAATTGGTGGCCTCGTCAGTGTCCTGAATGAACGCATCCCAACGCGCCAGCCAGACGGCGGCCTAGAGGGGAGCCTTCTCTTGGACCATACGACGGTTGACGAAGGCTTCCAGGGTGCAGGTGCGGTGAGCATCGGAACGGGACCGATCGTCACCAACCTTGATCTGTTCGCCCGCACGGCCACAGACTACGACACGCCGCAAGGCAGACAGGCAAACAGCGCACGCGAAAGTGTTGGCGGGTCTGTCGGTGCGAGCTTCATGCATGACATGGGTTACGTCGGATTTGCGATCAGCCAATTTGATAGCGAGTACGACATCCCAGGCGGCGAAGCCGCGGAGAAACAGTTGTTCATTGATCTGGAGCAGACAAAATACTCAGGGTCAGCTGTGTTTGAAGATCTGGAGGGAGTGATCTCCAGCGTCAAGCTGGATGGTGCCTTTACGGATTATACCCATGATGAGGTGAACCGGAGCGCTGGCGCTGTCGGTTCTCGCTTCGACAATGATGAATGGGAAGCACGTGGCGAGATCACCCACGCGCCGCTCGGATCACTTGAAGGTGCTTTAGGTGTTCAAATTTCCGGACAGGAACTGAGTGCAACCGGCGAAGGGGGTGAGCTTATTGCCCCATCTGATCGCGATCTCATTGCCGGCTTCTTCTTCGAAGAATGGAAAGCGAGGGAAAACCTCACCCTCCAGTTCGGTGCGCGTGTTGAACATGTCACCCTGAATGGTCTGGGTGTGAGCCTGCCGACATTCCAGGGTGTTACCCTTGGGGCGGGGACCGAGACCGCCGATTTCGGCACACGTCGCGACCATGATTTCACACCAATCAGTGGCTCTGTTGCCGCGATCTTCGACTTAAACGACCAGACGAAGCTAGGCGCCAACGTGCAATACGTGGAACGCGCACCTGACCTTCTTGAGCTTTTCGCAAAAGGAGCACACGAAGCCACAGAAACTTTTGAGATCGGGAACCCGAACCTCAGCAAAGAGAGCGCAACCTCATTTGAGCTCACCCTGTCACAACAGCAGGCATCGTTCGGGTTCGATATCGCAGGCTTCTACACCTCGTTCGAAGACTTCATTTTCAAAAGCGAAACAGGCTTTGTCTGTGGTGAAGAATTCGATACCTGCGGCATTGCCGGGAACGCTGGCGTTGAAGATGAGCTGACGCAAATCTTCTACGATCAGGCAGACGCGGACTTCCATGGCCTTGAGGTTTCGGGCTATTGGGATGCGTTTTCTGTCCATGGTGGCACTGTGGGTTTTGACACTCAGTTTGACTATGTCAGAGCCGAGTTCAGCAGCGGCGGCAATGTCCCCCGTATCCCGCCTATGCGATACGGCCTGGGCGCTTACTTCAAGGATGATGCGTTTTTCGGACGCGTCGGTTTCTTGAGGGCTGAAGAACAGGACGACGTGGCGACAAACGAAACCGCCACGAACGGGTACACAGACCTGAAAGCAGAAGCCAGCTATCTGTTCACGCTTCCAGATTCCAATCGCCAGATCGAATTCGGCGTGGTGGGCACAAACCTTCTCGACGATGACATAAGAAACCATGTGTCGTTCAAGAAAGACGATGTCTTGCTGCCCGGCGCAAATGCACGGTTCTTCATCCGCGCGAAGCTCTGAGGTTACTCCCCCAGAGGGGAAAGCCCGGCAGGACCGTTCCTCGTAAGTCCTCGCCGGGCTTTCTATTGCCTAGTCTTGAATGTCAGCCCAGCATGCCAAGCGCATGCAGATAAAGCTCCAGCATCGCTTCTTCTTCCTGCCGCTCAGCCGTGTCCTTTTTCCGAAGTGAGATCACTTTGCGGAGCGTTTTTGTATCAAAACCGTTCCCCTTGGCTTCGGCATAGACCTCTTTAATGTCGGCGGCGAGCGCGGCCTTCTCTTCTTCCAGCCGTTCGATCCGCTCAACAAGAGAACGCAGCTGACCTTGTGCGATCGTAGTTGACCCCTCGGGCGTGGTGCCATCCGCCATGTGTCTGACTTCCTTGAAGTGATATCGAAAACTGGGGAGCATGCGTCTGCTCCGAGCCGCGCACCATATCGGCGTCCCAAGGCGCTGCCAAGAGACTCACCTGACAAAGCTGTGGATTATTTTCTTACCGGATCATGGTAGACAGGAGGCATTACTCGTAAGCCTCTGGGAGGGCCCAAATGCGCACACTTTTTGTGACCCTGATCGCTTGTCTTTTGTCGAAAGCTGCTCTGGCCGAAACGATCGAGCGCTATACCGACCCCACTATGGCGGACGCCAACCTCCCCTTCTCACAAGCGGTCCGCGTGGGCGACATGCTCTACCTATCTGGGCAGATTGGAAACGTGCCCGGCACCTTAGAGCTGGCGCCCGGCGGTATGGAGGGACAGGCACGCCAGACCATGGACAATATTGAAGCCGTGCTCAAAGCAAATGGCGCGTCTTTCGCAAACGTCACAAAATGCCTGGTCATGCTCGCCGACATGAGCCAATGGGCCGACTTCAATAAAGTCTATGTCACCTATTTTGAGCCAGGTGAGTTTCCTGCCCGCTCTGCCTTTGGAGCAAACGGTCTGGCGCTTGGCGGCGCCCTGGAAGTGGAATGCGAAGCCTATCTCGGCGACTGATCAGGCGTGTTTTTCCTGGGCCGCTTTGAAGGCGGCCATCTGTTCGGGCGTGGCTTCCGCCTGGTGTTTCTTTTTCCACTCCGCGAACGGCTCACCATAAATATGCTCGCGCGCCGCATCCTTGCTCATCTCAATGCCTTGGGCTTCGGCAGCCTCTTTGTACCAATCAGCGAGACAGTTTCGGCAAAATCCCGACTGAATCATAAGATCAATATTCTGCACATCAGTACGTTCCATAAGGTGCGAAACCAGACGGCGAAATGCGGCCGCTTCCAGTTCCGTTTGCGTCGATTTATCCATATCGGTTCATCCTTCCAAAGCTAGCCTATCAAAGCCCCGCCGCAGTTTCCTCAATAAGATGGTCGACGACCTTTAACAGCGCGTCGCGAGGTTCAGCGCCGGCCTTCATCGCATCCGCATAGGCCCGCCTCTGCTGATCAGCACTCGTTCCACGCCGGGCGATGCGCTTGATATGGGATATCTCGTCTCGTGATCCAAGCCGGGCGGCGTCTTCAGCCGTCATCTCAATAATCTCATCGCAGAGCGCATCAAAAGAGGTAAGCGTGCCCTTGCCGAAATCAATGAGCTCGCCTGTCACCCCGTAGCGCTGCGCCCGCCACCTGTTTTCACCCATCAGCGTCGCAGGATAAAGCCGCCAGCGCTGGTTCTGCTGTCGTAGCCGATAAAGCATCGAGAGCAAGGCCTGATAGGTCGCCGCGATGGCAATCCCATCGTCCAGGTGGGTGCATATGTCGGTAATCCGGCTCTCCAGCGTCGGGAAACGCCCTGAGGGCCGAATGTCCCACCAGAGCATGGTCGCGTCTGGGATGATACCTGTAGCGACCAGTTGATGAACCAACCGCTGATACTCCGAATACCCATCAAACGTGTCCGGCAGGCCTGTGCGCGGCAGCGCGTCCCAAATCGTCAGCCGGTAAGATTGAAGCCCCATATCCTCACCCTGCCAAAAGGGAGAGGATGTGGAAAGCGCGAGCAGATGAGGCAGGAAATAGCGCACCTGGTTCATCAGATCGATCCGCAGATCGTCATCCTCGATGCCGACATGGACATGCATGCCCGAAATCACCATTCGTCGCGCAGCACCGGCCAGGTCGCGCGCGAGCGTGTCATAGCGTTCTTTGTTTGTATGTTCCTGCTCGTCCCAATGGCTGAAGGGATGTGTGCTCGCAGCAATCGGCGCATAGCCAAAACTGTCGGCAACCTCGACAACCAACTGGCGCAACCGGGCGAGTTCTGCCCTGGCCTCGCCGATTTCGGTACAGACTTTGGTACCCACCTCGACCTGACAGCGGAGAAACTCGGACGTCACCTGTTCGCCAATCGCTTTGTGGAGCTGCTCCATCAAAGCGTCCGGCGGATTGCGCACCAGGTCCCGTGTCTCGCGATCGACGAGTAAATATTCTTCTTCTATTCCAAGGGTGAGTGACGGTGCATCCATCTCGTCGTGTCCTAAGCTGATCCGTCAGGCCGGGTCTGTTCGTGAACCATAATGCGTGATTTTCTGAACCCCGTCTGCCGCAACGAGATCCGGCAAAACGCGCGCAAGTCTGTCAGCCCATTCAACCTGCCCGTTTTCGGTATCGATCAGATCCTGTCTGATTTCTAAGAGCGCGTGGGGCAAACCTCGCTTCGTGCAATGTCGATAAAGCGTGTCACCCTTTAGATATCCGGCATAAGGTTCATTGTTACCAACAATCAATCCCTCCTGGTCGGTCAACGCGCGCAATAAGGGAAGGGCCAGGCGGGGGTCCTGGTCCCATAGCACGCCCGCATGCCATTGCCGCGCCCTGCCCCGCCAAAAGGGTGTGAAACTGTGGATCGAGACGATCACTGGCACATGCTTCTGAGCAAGCGCCGCTTTGATCTGGGCGTCAACCGCACTGTGATAGGGCTCATGAAAATGCGCGATGCGGAATTGAAACTCACTTGAATTCTGAAAGCTGTCCACATCCGCATTGGCGGGAACCACCGATCCGTCTGAAAGCTTCATGACAATGGTCGGGTCGTCGGGCCCCCGGTTCAAATCCACCAAAAGCCTGGAATATCGGCCCAGAATCGCCGGGCAATCGAGGTGGGAGGCCAACGCACGCACCACGTCAGCACACCCAATGTCATAGGCAATATGACGATGAAATTCGGTGGCAGGGAGGCCCAGCGTACCATATTCTGCAGGCAATGCCGGGGACGCGTGATCACAGAGGATCAGAATGTCTGGGTTACCGCGCGCGTTAACCAGTTCAAAAGGTGATCCATCTACAGCTGATTCATGTGATGGTTTGCTGGTAGACTTGGGGGCACTCATATCAGGCATGGCCGGACTATAATCGGACGTGGTCGGGAATGCGACACCAGGCTTTCGACCCCTCTATCGAGCAGAAAGAACACCGATTGGAATGACGCTTCACGAAGATCCAAGAAGATTTCTGCTGAACCTGTTCGAGGCGGCCGTCCGGGCCGTCCAGCCCGCAGCTTGCGTGCGGAAGCATTTGCCTGCGCCACCTGATGGACGGCTGGTGATCCTGGCCGCTGGAAAAGCGGCTGCCGCTATGGCAGCAGAAGCCGAGGCCTTCTACGAGGAACGATGGCCGGGCACAGAGATCGAAGGCATCGCCATCACGCGGTACGGCCACACCGTTCCAACAAATCATGTTGCTGTGCATGAGGCAGGTCATCCCTATCCCGATGGCGCAGGCGAAAATGCAAGCAGAGGCATGCTCTCCCTTGCCAACTCACTCCGAGAGGACGACCTGGCAGTGGTGCTTCTGTCCGGCGGAGCCTCTGCCCTCCTGTCTCTGCCTCCCGAAGGCATCAAGATTGAGGAAAAACAAAAGCTCACGCGGTCCCTATTGGCGACCGGTGCGCCGATCGCGGATATCAACTGCGTCCGAAGACACCTATCGCGCATAAAGGGGGGCCGGCTTGCCGAAGCGATCTACCCAGCCCGGTCAATCACTCTCGCTATTTCTGACGTGGCTGGGAATGATCCGAGCGTCATCGCCTCCGGGCCAACCATGCCGGCCCGAACCACGGCACTCGACGCACTCAACATTATTGAACGCTTCCGCGTGCCCATCGCTGAACCGATCATTGAGTGCTTCAAGCGAAACGAGTCGCTGCCCTCGTGGGATGCCCCCTGCTTTGCAAACGCCGAATACAGGATCATCGCAACCGGGTCCCATGCATTGAGTGCCGCCGCCGCTCTTGCCCGCGAAGCCGGGTGTGAAGTCTCAATTGTCGGTGACGAGTTGGAGGCAAGCGCGCTGGAGTTGGCAGCTTCCCATGCCCGTATGGCACGGTCTCATACAAACCCTGGGGTTCCCCGGATCATTTTGTCCGGCGGCGAGGCAACGGTCGCCCTTGGACAGGATCATGGCGCCGGCGGCCCCAATCAGGAATTTGCGCTGGCGCTGGCCTTAGAGCTACAGGGCGAGCGGAACGTGCACGCGCTTGCCTGTGACACAGATGGAATCGACGGAGGCTCGGGCGCGGCCAGCGACCCGGCCGGCGCCGTCATTTCATCTAGAACACTCTCGCGCGCGAAAAGACTGGGCCTAGACGCAGAAATGGCGCTTGCCGGTCACGACGCGGGCACATTCTTTCAGACACTGGGTGATCTGGTGACCACCGGTCCCACACTCACAAACGTCAACGATTTTAGAGCGATCCTCGTCTCTGCCTAACTACCGATCACCGAAAAGCCTGCCTTAACAGGACGTTGACCGCTCTGGAGGTAGACTTATGCCCTCATACTTGTCTTGAGCCCGTGACATTTGACCTTCAGGGTCAAGAAGCGCAAGAAGAAGGGATCAGTCCCCAAAAGACCATCCGGGAGGCCAATCCGGGCGGTCGACAAAGGAGCGAAAACGAATTATGCGGCGCCGCAACGTCAAGATCATCGCAACTCTCGGACCGGCCTCCAGCTCTGCGGAGATGATCCGCACGCTTTTTGCCACCGGCGCCGATGTCTTTCGCCTCAACATGAGCCACCTGGACGCTAACGGTCTTCGCGAGGTTCACAGCACCATTCGAGCGGTTGAGAAAGAGCTGGGTCGCCCGATCGGCATTCTCGCGGATCTTCAGGGACCCAAACTGCGGGTCGGCAAGTTTGCAAACGACAGCGTGGACCTGAAATCCGGCAACACCTTCCGGATCGACTTGGACGAAACGCCAGGTGACGAAACCCGTGTCTGCGTTCCCCACAACGAAATCTTTGCCGCCATCGAAGAAGGAAGCCAACTTCTTCTCGATGATGGACGCATCCGTTTGCGGGTAAAAGACGTTCAAAACGACCAAGCCATTACCGAAGTGACCACAGGCGGAAAACTTTCCAACCGCAAAGGGGTCAACCTGCCGGACACGCTGCTACCTCTGACAGCACTCACCGACAAAGACCGTCGCGACGCGGAGCTCGCGTTGGAACTGGGTGTCGACTGGCTGGCCCTATCCTTTATCCAACGACCGGAAGACGTTGCCGAGGCGCGGAAAATTGCTCGCGGGCGTGCTGCCATCATGGCCAAAATCGAGAAGCCACTTGCCCTCACTCACCTGCAAGAGATTGCAGACATTGCAGACGGCATGATGGTCGCCCGCGGTGACTTGGGCGTGGAACTTCCCATCGAACAGGTTCCGGGCTGGCAAAAACAGATCACGCGTCTCTGCCGGCGGAACGGCAAGCCGGTGGTTGTCGCAACACAGATGTTGGAGTCCATGATCTCGTCGCCGATGCCAACACGGGCGGAAGTATCTGACGTTGCCACTGCCGTTTTTGAAGGCGCCGATGCCGTCATGCTGTCAGCAGAATCTGCCGCAGGGGAGTTTCCGGCGGAGGCCGTTGAAATGATGAACAGGATCGGCGCTCAGGTAGAGTCTGACCCTACCTATCCGAGCATCATGTATGCGCGCGAAACCCAACCGGAGGCTACCGGTGCAGACGCCATCAGCGCGGCGGCCCATTCGGTAGCCGATACGTTGAACGCGGCCGCGGTCGTCTGTTGGACGAATTCCGGCTCCACCGGGCTTCGTGCCGCTCGGGAACGCCCCCAACTGCCGATCGTCGTCCTCACGCCGATCGTAGAAACAGCGCGACGGCTGGCCCTCGTGTGGGGCGTCTATTGCGTCCTGACCGAGGATGCCAGGGACCTTGACGACATGGTCGACCGCGCCTGCAACATTGCTTTCAAAGAAGGGTTTGCCCAACCAGGCCAGCGCATTGTCGTGATGGCCGGCGTGCCTCTGGGCACCCCCGGCGCAACTAATATGCTGCGTGTCGCCTATGTCGGGGCACCGGCCGCCGCGACCGCCGATTAAGCGTAATCAGGCGACAGCCGCTTTTTGTGCCTCAGTCTGAGGGGCATGCACATGGGTGCCTGCCGCGGGGGCCTCTCCGCTGGCAAGACGTTCAAGCGCGTCGATAACAATATCAGGACGTACATGGTGGGGCATATGTCCGACCCCTTGAAGCTTGATGAGTTCAGATCCTGAAATCTGTTCATGGAGCGCATAGGAGTGGAGCTTCGCCATCACCGTCTGATCGCGATTGCCCGTCACAATGATCGTTGGAACGCTAATCTCATCATATTGCGTCGACTGCCGCGCCAGATGGGTCCGCAGGTTAGACGTATCAACGCTGTTGTTTCTGAAATGGCCGGGCCGGAACAGCAACGATAGACCGAGCGCTTCCTCATACCCTTCCGGTGGACTATCCGGCGTGAATGTTGACTGCACGCCGGCCGACGCCAGCAGCCGCCCAAATGGCAACACAATCAGCCAAAGGAAGATCGACCCTATGACAGGCTTGGCGAGCACACGATGATACCACGCGATCGGCCCCTTCCATGGGTGCGTCGCGCCCGCGAGGACCAGGAGGCCGGACATGTCGCCCGCAAACTGCAGCGCATAGGCCGTCGCCACAGCGCCACCCCACGAATGCCCAAGCACAACCGGCCGCTCGATCCCAAGTTTTTCGAGTGCTCCGTGGATCAGTGCCGCTTGCTGTGAGGGATCATGTGCGTCTTCCATGTCCGGTCGGGCGCTCCAACCATGGCCCGGACGGTCAAACGCCAATACCCGATGGCTCTTGGATAGTTCCGGAAGAATACTGGCTTCAAAGTCCCGAAGATTACCACTGGCGCCGTGAATGAGAACGATCGGCGCGCGCCCGTCGCTTGCGCCATCAGTTGGACCGACATCAACATAGTGCAGGTCCACACCATCGACGTTCACGAGATGTCCATGCCGCGCGAAGCGACGCTCAGCGCGCAGAACACTGAAGCCCGCAAAAGCGACAACGGCCAGCACCGCAATTAGAAGCCAAGTCACCTGTCAGATTCCCCGACCTTCAATTTCCACAGTAAGGCGGCTTTCCGCCTCGCCAGCGCCTTCAAGATAGGGGTATACGGCCAAGGCTCTGCGATAGGCATCAAGAGCACCTTCTTTGTCACCCAGATCCTCAAGGACCAAAGCAAGGCCCGCGATTGCACCGAAGTGACGGGGTTCAAGCGCTAGCGTTGCTTCCAGATCAACCAATGCGCTCGCATAGTCATCTCGTAAGAAGTGAACGGTGGCCCGCTTGTTCCACCCTTCAGAATAGCCCGGGGCAAGATCCACAATCTCATCGAGAAAAGTCAGCGCATTTTCATAATGCCCGCCCGCCATTGCCTCAAGCGCCCGGTCCATGAGCAGGTCGACGCTGATGCTGCCGGATCGATTCCACACATCCCAGATCAAATTCTCCACGACCTTCGCATCTTCAGGGGTCTGAGATTGCGCCAACTGTGTGAAGAGACGATCGAGCTGGAGGGAGGAGGCGGTTTCTGGAGCGGCATCAGCTTCCGAAGCCTGCTGGACCTCGCTCGCTTCTACCAGCGATATCATCGCCAATGAGGTCAGTCCAATGAGCACAAAAAGGGGCGCGCGTCGTAGGGTCATACCCTGGAAGATAGAGTGCAGAACAGATTCCGCAAGCATCCCCAGTCACACTTTCGCGAGGCTTAAGCGTTCAAGTCCTCCCGCAAACACCCATCAAATTCGGTGATGTAATCTGGCCCGAGAAGCGAAGATGGCGTTTGAAAACCAGGCTTTGCCTCGCCCGCCAGCACCCGTTCGACGATATCCAGGCCAGTCTGGATGGTCAGCGAATATCCCTCCGGTGTCCGAAGGCGCGACACCACTTTCTCGCCAGCCTCGTTGGTTGCCTCCCCGATCAGCACGCTGGAGCCGGCGGCACGTTCCTGCTCGGTCGGTCCATCAGGTTCCGCATCAATTCGAGCTTTGAGCCGCCGCTGCATAAAGCCCCGGCTCAAGATGAAGCGCATAAAGCCCCCGATATTGGCCATCTGTTGAAGCTGAGGGCTGGCTTCAAAATAAACCGTGATGTTGGGAATACCGGTCGAGTGATAGGCGGTTGAGACATCCCCCCAGCCCACACCGACACACGGTTTGTTGCCCTCACCAAAGTTCATGTCGCGCTGAGGTGCGGCGCCAAGCGAGACAATCCTGCCTTCCCGGCGCACACGAGTCCCAGCGCCAATGCTCTCAATCATCGTCTTGGACGTGCCCCGCGATGCCGAACCAATGCCTGAAATGCCAAGAACCAACTCCGTCGCGTCTGGCATCCGCCGTTTCATATGAGCTGCGAGGCAATCACTGGGCACCACATCAAAACCAACGCCTGGCATGATCATGATCCCGGCTTCTTTGGCGGCGTCGTCCCGACGCGCACAGGCTTCGAACACGCTGATTTCGCCGGTGATGTCCAGATAATGGGTGCCGGTCCTCAAACAGGCATCCACCATGGGTTTCGATGTGGCAGAAAAAGGTCCGGCAGCGTGCAGCACCACATCGACCTCATCGAGCGCCTCATCCAGCGCCTGGCGATCCGACAAATCGAAGGCGCGAAACTCAGCACCATACTGGTTGGCCAGACTTTTGAGTTTTGCCTCGCTTCGACCAGCTATGATTGGAGACAGTCCTTTGTCACGGGCAAGACGCGCCAAAAGCCTGCCTGTATAACCCGTTGCACCGTAGATCATGAACCGGTCACTCATGACACCTGTTCCCGCTTCTATCGTGGACTGGACCGATACTCTTGACCATCAAAGGCGCTGAAGCAAGCCGAGGCCCTCCAGCTCATCTCTAAGTGCTTTCGCGTTGGTAAACCGAATGCCATGAAGTCCCAACCGATCCGCCGTCGCGACATTTTCATTTAAATCGTCGACAAACACCGCCTGCTCTGGCCTCAACCCAAACTGCTGAAGCGCATGATCGTAGATGTCTTCGTTCGGCTTATGCATCTGAACTTGGCCCGACACGACAATGTCGACGAAATGGTCCAGAAAATCATAAGCCGTTGGCGTATCTGCGGGCGGCCGGGGCGGCCAGGTCTGGTGGGGCCAATTGGTGAGCCCGTAAAGCGGCACCTTTGCCTCAACTAAGTCATGCAGCACTTCGACCGTCTCCGTCAGGGGTCCGCGCACAAATTCATGCCAGCGATGCTCAAAAATTTCGATCAGATGAACCATCTCCGGTTCCTGACCCTTCAAAGGGGCCAACGCAGTGGTGAAGGGCTCCAGCGAGTCATGAGCGGCATGGTGCATGCGGGGGAAGAGACCCGCGAAGAACAACGTCTGTTCCTGGCTATCAGTGAAGTGATGTCGATAGACCGCCTGCGGGTTCCAGTCGATCAGCACGTTGCCCATATCAAAAATCACGGCATCACGCATCGTCACGCTCCAAAGACGCCCAGATCGTCCAGTTGGGCTTCCAAGCCGTGGGCACTGCGGAAATGGTGCGAAATCATACCAAGTTCTTCAGCAGCATTAGCGTTCACCAACGTGTCGTCCACATAAAGCGTCCGCGACGGGTCAGTCCCCATGCGTTCAAGCGCCAACCGGTAGATCCCGAGATCAGGCTTGCAGATTTTTTCATCACCCGACACCACCACGGTCTTAAGACGAGCGACCGGTGGAAAAGCCTCGTTGAGCAGTGGAAATATGGAGGAAGGCATGTTGGTGAGACCATGAAACTCCAGACCAGCCTGCTCAGCACGATCCATTAGCGCACTGACGCCCTCCACCTCCCCCGGCGACATTTCGAGGTAGCGGGCACCCCAAGAATCAATGAGGTCCGCATGATCAGGATGGGCGTCCCTCAGTGGTGCCGCATTGTCTTCAAATGAGGTTCCCTGATCATGGGCGAAATGCCACTCCAAAGTGCAGACATCGCTCAGAAACCTCTCCACGGCCTCCTCGTCAGGCAGAATCTTACGATAGAGATGCCGGGGATCCCATTGAACCAGCACATTGCCGATATCAAACAGAATGGCATCAATCATCGCCATGGCGAGGCCCCCTCGAAATCAGGAAAAAGACAAAAGAAAAGACCGTCTCCCGAGGGAGCGGCCTTCCAAGAGTACTTTCCGTCTTAGAACAAATTAAGGCGTAAAGCGTTTCCTTGGGCGTATTACTCAGCCCTGGCGCGCCTTAAAACGGCGGTTCGTCTTGTTGATAACGTATAGACGGCCTTTGCGACGGACCAAACGGTTATCCCGATGGCGATCCCGAAGCGATTTCAAAGAGTTACGGACTTTCATGAGGCTCTACCTTGGGCTCGGACGGGATACGCGGGTGCCTCGCGGCCCCGGACATATCGCCGGTAAATGTCTGAAATTTGGCGGGAAACTAAGCTGCACCGGCCTCCCTGTCAACCGCACATTCGCCGAGGGCCGCCTCAACATGCTCCGAACCTTTGGATCACTTTACAAGGGCCCATTCAGGCCATAGGACTGAGCCCAACCGAAAATGACGCTGGCGCCACTTTTACCCCCGAAAAGCAGTGCCTTTCGCCAGCAAACCTCGAGAGATCAGCCATGAGCGAAGAAGAATACGAGAATCAGGGCCCGGACATTCCGCCTCTTCCTAAACAGGACTTCATCACGCATGAACCCCGCTGGTTTCAGGATGCCTTGGCCGAGGAACCGGAAACGCGCTGGGTCAAGTCAGAAGGCACGCCCATTCACTATCGGAAATGGGCGGCAAAGTCTGAGAACCGCCCAGGGCTCCTCCTGGTGCACGGCAATGGCGCCCATGCGCGCTGGTTTGACTTTGTGGCGCCTCTGCTCACCGACCGGTACGAGGTTGCGTCCATCGACCTGCCAGGCATGGGCGACAGCCATTGGCGCGACGACTACACCCGCGAGACCTATGCCCACGCCATCAAGACCGTGGCGTTTGACGCAGGCCTCGGGCCTCGCCCGGTTATCGTCGGCCACAGCTTTGGCGGCTTCGTTACCCTCATCACAGGCGCCCTCTATGGGGCGGAGCTCGGCGGTGTGATCCTCGCCGACTTTAAAGTCCGTCCGAAGCACGATGCCGTTGAGTGGTTCCTGGGCGACCCGCCGCGTCGACCAACGCGCATCTACCCCGACCTGGAAACCGCCCTTGGACGGTTCCGCCTCTCGCCGCTTCAGGAATGCGCCAACGCGTTCATCACAGACTATATCGGCAGACACTCGCTGCGAGAGGTTGCCGTCGGCGAAAATGAAGGACGGCGTCCGTCCGATGAAGCGGGGTGGAGCTGGAAGTTCGATCCTTTCGCCTTTGAAGGCCTGCACATGGGCGGCGATGAGCATGAAGACATGTTCAAAAACCTCGCATGCAATGTCGGAGTTATGTATGGCGACATCTCTAAGGATCATGATCCCGAGACCATGGCCTTTATGCGCGCGCTCCGCCCCGAGGCGCCGATCTTTACGATCCCCTTTGCGCAGCATCACATCATGCTGGATCAGCCCGTGGCGTTTGCATCTGCGGTCGGAACATTGATGGCGGATTGGGAAGCCAAAGGCGCGCTTTCAGCGTCCGGTGAGCAAAGCACCGCCGCTTAAGCCAGCAGCAAGTCAGTGGGGATGAAGATCGGCGTCTTCATCCTCTTCGACATTCGCCTGAATGCGCCGGACGACGGGATGGAACATCGCCATCAACAGGATGACGACCATAAGCCCCATGGCGAGCATGAAGGGGGCCTGCGGCATCACCTCGAGGAGCGGCACGCCGATGAAGGGGTTGAGGATGTGTCCCGTGGCCGCCGTTGACCCAATAAGACCGGCAATCGCGCCTTGATCACGCGGCGACACCGAGAGCGACGCGCCGGCCATCAGACCAGGACGCAGCAGCCCAAAGCCAAGGCCGGCAAGCGCCAGTGACGACACAAACATGCCGTAGGAATTGGCGACGATCAGAAGACCGAACGAGCCG
The DNA here is from genome assembly GCA_965267265.1 of Parvibaculaceae bacterium. Classification (GTDB taxonomy): domain Bacteria; phylum Pseudomonadota; class Alphaproteobacteria; order Parvibaculales; family Parvibaculaceae; genus Mf105b01. The sequence goes on along the minus strand of OZ253944.1, from coordinate 2,506,162 downwards.
ATCATGACGGCGGCGCCGACCCGCAGCAGAAATTGCACTGACAGGTCAAACCGCTGGATCAGCACCATCTGGGCAAAGATGGTCGCCATGGCCATAGCCATAAGCCCCACGCTAACAAGTTGCGTCGCCTCATCGCCTTCAACGTTAAAGGTGTCCATATAGAAGAACGCCACAAGCTGCATGGTGATCGACTGACCGAGGGACAGCACCACCCCAAGCACCAACCAGGGGAGCACACGAGGGTCCGTGAGCTTCAATCGGCGGCGTTGCTTTTGTTTTTCCGCAAGCTTCTTACGGGGCGTGGTCCGCTCCGGGAGCAAAAGCCAGATGAAAAAAGCACCACCAAACGCCAGTGCAGAGACCGCGAAGAAAGGCGCCAGGATGTGGAGGGTCGCCAGCGCGGCCGCAAAGCCGGGGCCGACGACCGTGCCCATGCCAAATGCAGCGCCAATGGAGGCCACGCCGGAAGCGCGTTCAGCGCGGCTCGTCCGATCCGCCACATAGGCCTGCGCCGCCGGCATCGTTCCAGAGCCAAAGGTCCCGAAGATCGCCCGCACGGAAATCAGAAGGGGGAACATCAGGGCAAGCGACACCCAACCCCACAGGCCCACCATCACCACCAGCGCGAAGCCCAGCGTCGACACCCCAAAACCCAACAGACCCACGAGGATAATCGGCTTACGGCCGACCAGATCGGAACGTGATCCCCAAAACGCGCTGGTAAGCGTCCAGAGGAGCGCTGACAGCGAGAAGATCATCGTCGTCTCGAACTCGCTCATCCCCAGTTCGCGAGCAATGGGCGGCAGCACGGCAAAGAAGAGCGACTGCCCCATGCCAAGCGATAGCAGGCAGACGAACAGGATGCCGAAGGCGCGCTTGCGCTCTTCCGGTGTTGTCGCCTTCAGCGCGGGAAGGTCCTCTTCTTCCTGCGGCTCGCTTTGAGAGTGTTCGGCCATGCCCCAGCCCAAAAGAAAACGCGCCCACCGAGCAGAAATGCCGGGGCGCGGTATCCATGTAAGCCAGTTTTGGCGAAACGCCAATGGGGGAGACCAAAAAACTCTCTTGCTCAGCCAGGCCGATGCTTCGCATACATGTCCCTGATCCACCTGGTTCCAGGGTGATGTTTCCAACGGTCCATCCAAGCGCGGGTGGACTTAGACATCGGTTCCGGTCGTTTCATGTCCGGATGATCCGGGTTCGCCGTGATGGAGAGCAAAGCCGCCGCAGTCAGGTCCGCAACCGAAAACCGGTCGCCGACGAGATACCCGGTCGATTTCGACTTCTCGGCGACAAAATCGAGCGCTTCTTCTGTGGCTTTGAGCGCGCCGTCTTGTTTGTCAGGGGTCAGCTCCATCGCAGATCGCATGATCGGGCGGACAAGAGGGAGCATCGCTCCATAGGACTTTCGGACGGGCCATGATTTCCCACCGGCAAACAGGTTCGCCAGGTATTTGGAGTCATGCATGGTGTCGAGGAATAGAGCCCGACGAACCTCACCACCTACATTTGCATCGAAATCCGCCTGGATCGCCAACGCCTCCTGTCGCATCTCTGAGTCCGCGGGATAGAGCGGTGGCGCTGGGTGTGACTTTTCAAGATGATCGATAATCTCCGCAGATCCCTGGATATGGAGGCCGTCCCATTCCAGCACTGGCGTAAAACTTTCCGGGCAGAGTTTTTTGATCTGACTGCCATGCGGACCCGGCAGATAGTCCTTGCGCGGCAGGTCTAGTCCCTTGAAGGCCAGCGCCCAGCGGGCCTTTTCATTGAAATTGGAAAACCGAAACTGGTGGAGACGACGCGTTTGATCAGCCATCAGACACTCTTCCCATTGCATGTTACTCAACATATTACTTGCATGTTGGTCGACATGCAATACATAAAGAGACATGCGATATAGCTCAGATCATAAAGCGAAGACCCGTTCCCGGATTCTAGAGCAAGCCGGCTTGCTCTTCCGCCGCAAGGGTTTCAATAATGTCGGCATCGATGAAATCATGGGGGCCGCAAAGCTCACCCGCGGGGGCTTTTACGGATATTTCAAGTCCAAAGCGGATCTCTTTACAGAGATCGTTCGGGATGAAGCGGGCCTTGGCAGGATGATGCGGCGCCGCGAAGGCACGACGCCGAAAGAACTTCATGCGGAGGCGACCGCAACACTGACGGGCTATCTTGACCCCAAAAACGCCAACGTCATTTCCAAGCAATGCACGATTGCGGCACTGCCCAGCGACGTGGCCCGGTCGGGGGTGAAACCTGCAAAAGACGCCTACACGGACAAGATCCTGGAACTCGCGCACGAATATGATCGCACGCGCACCGGCAAAACACCGGAATCAGGCGCACTGCCAAGTCAGGAAGCTCTCGCAGCCGTGGTCTTAAGCGTCGGCGGGTTTTCGATAGCCCGCGCCATGAACAATGATGCCCTGTCCAAGGCCCTGCTTGATGCAGCGCGCGACAAGGCTTTGGAACTGATCCGCTGATCAAAGCCCAACCGAGCGCTGCCTTCGATTGACTTGAGCCACCCCTCCCCTACTCTCGCTCCCAATCAATATTTCGGGGAGAGACCAATGGAACTGGGATTGAGCGCCAAGCACGAAACCTTCAGACAGGAAGTGAGAAGCTTTCTCGCCGACGCCATGACCGAGGACCTGAAGCAGGCCGGCGCTGGTATGACCAGCGTCTATTCAGATTATGAAACGACACTGAAATGGCACAAGAAACTCCACGCCCAAGGGTGGGTCGCGCCAGGGTGGCCCGTTGAACATGGCGGCACTGGCTGGGACATTGTTGAGCGCTATATTTGGCAAAGTGAATGCGCGGCGGCGGAAACGCCGAGCCTCTCGCCCATGGGCGTAGGCATGTGTGGACCGGTCCTCATCGGCCATGGCAATCAGGAACAGAAAGACTATTTCCTGCCCCGCATCCTTTCAGGCGATGATTGGTGGTGTCAGGGCTATTCCGAACCCGGCTCCGGATCGGACCTGGCAAGTCTTCAAATGACCGCGGTAGAAGACGGCGACGATTTCATCTGCAACGGCACGAAGATCTGGACCACCCATGCGCAGCACGCCAACTGGATTTTCTGCCTTGTAAGGACGGACAATTCAGACATCCCTCAGCGCGGCATCACCTTCCTCCTCATCGATATGACCAGCCCCGGCATCACTGTCGATCCCATCGTGATGCTGACTGGCGAACATATTCAGAACCAGATTTTCTTTGAGGACGTTCGTGTGCCCAAGAAGAATGCTGTCGGTGAGATCGGCGACGGCTGGACAGTGGCGAAATACCTGCTGCAATTCGAGCGCGGCAACGCCTATGCGCCAAAACTTCACGGTCACCTCAATAAGGTCCGCCATATGGCGGAGATCGAAAACGGCCGCGACGGCAGCGCGCTCATCGACAACCCTGAGTTCCGCGCAAAACTCGATGAAGCCGAGATCGACATAACGGCCATCGAGTTCACGGAACACCGTATCTTGTCTGAATTGTCACAAGGCGGTGCGCCCGGCGCCGCAAGTTCCATGCTCAAAACTCGGGGGACTGAGATGAGCAACCGCATAACGGAACTCGCTGTCGAAGCGCTCCACCACTATATCGCACCCTTCCAACCTCACATGACCAGTCCTGGAGGCCCGGTTCTCAACGCACCGGCAGTGAGCGCCAACGAAACCGCCATCGGCCCGGACTATGGCACGACAGTCATGCCCAAATACCTGAATGACCGCGCCGGGCCGATCTACGCTGGTTCCAACGAGATCCAGCGCAACATCATGGCAAAAGCTGTCTTGGGACTTTGAGTTATTCGATCGATGATCAGATCAAGACGTCGATGACCCGTTCCATCAGCGCACCTCCGACCCAGGAAAACACAGGGATGGCGAGGTAAAAGGAGAAGGTGCCGAGCGTTGGTAGGTCTATCGGCCACTCGGAGGTTTTTTCGAGCCGCGCTTCATAAGCCACCAAACCGGTGAGACGGTGCGCGGCATTGTTCGTCGTGGTCGGGTTGGTCCCATGCAGCACCTCATCACGAAATGAGGCAATGGAGCTCCTGACGGTACGAAGCTCTTCTTTCTTCGCCGCGGAGATTTTTCGATGAATGCCGGCCAGCGGCGCAATCAAAGCGAGTGACGCCACCACCATTATCGCGAACACGAAAGGCAGCAGTGCCGTAGGGTTCACTGACTCGTTCAAAAACAAGAGAAGACAGATTGAGGAACCGACGATCCACAAGAGGGAGCGTCTCAGGGCCATGCGGGTGAACGGCGCTAGGTTATCTGGATGCAGCAGATCAATCTTCAAATAGGCGTTACGTGTTGCGCGATGAAACCGGTCGTCAACTACGGTGAAATAAACACCCTTGCCGATGAGAGCGAAGTTAATAGGGACAAACACAAGAAACCAGACCGAAGGAACCTGCTGAAACCAAGGATAGACTTCAGGGTTATTCAGGCCCACCAGATCCGCAGCGCCAGGAATGTTGCGCACCACAATGACAACACCGATAACAAAGAATACAAAGGCAATCACCCGCCCGCGGACAATGCGGTCGCGGACATAGTCGATCCATTCGTTTGCAAGTTCCTCTTCGTCTCGACCAATAACTGTTGCTATCGCTCTTATATCGCGAACGTCCTGAGCGAGCGCAAAGGATGACGCACTGACCCCAAACCCAGTGAGCATTGAGGTGACGACTGCTGCCCACGTGTAAGGGTCAAGTCCAAAAGTCCACGTTATGTCGGGATTTGCGCCGCTGTAAACATAATCGTAGACGCCAAATGCCTGTGCCATGGCCAAAAACAGCAATAACGATATGACAGAAATTGCGAAGCCCGCAGTCCAGGGCCGTCCACCGAGCAGGCGTACCAACTTCTGGTCGCCATACATCAAAAACTTGTCCGGCAGCTCCGCCATCGTTGGTGCTGTCACGTCACGTTCCCCCTAGACCCAGCCCGCCCACCAGTGCTTGCGTCACATGTTCGACCAATGCTTTTTGTGTCGGCGCGCCCATGCTCTCTTCGTTGAAACCGGAATCGATAAGCAAGGTTGCCAGACCATGCACGATCGACCAAGCAGCCATTGTGTCGGCCTCGAGCGTGCCCTGCTGCGTGTTGAGTTCTAACCTGCGCGCCTGCACCGCTGCCTTGATCATGTCATAGCTCTTGGCGCTGCTTGCGACCAAATCGGGATAGATTGCTTTGTCAGGTATGTGGGGACCAAACATCAGCCGGAAGCGGCCAGGATTTTCTGTCGCGAACGACACATAGGCATGGCCGAGCGCCACCAATTGGTTTCCTGCACCCTCGACACCCTGATTGCGCGCAACCATCGCCTGCGACAAGCCCTGAAAGCCTGTCTCAGCCACCGCTGCAAGCAGGGCTTCCTTGTCCGCGAAGTGATGGTAGGGGGCGGTCTGTGACACGCCGGCTGCGCGCGCGACACCCCTCAACGAGAGTGCCATCACCCCCTCGGTTTCGACTATTTCGGTCCCGGCATTGATAAGGGCCGTCCGCAGATCACCATGGTGATAGCCCGCAGAAACGTTGGTCTTTTTGGATTTCTTTTCTGCCATCTCGCTTTCTTGTCGGCCTTTATCTTGACATTGTCAAGTTATCTCCCATCTTAACATCGTCAAGATAGGAGAGAGCCCATGCAAACCCGCCGAACGTTTCTCGCAACCAGCAGCGCCACGCTGACCGCCGCCGCATTGTCCCTGTCTAATGGAAAGGTAGCGAACGCCACTGGCGCCACCCCGAACGACGCTGGTTGGCGGTCTTTGCTGGGAACATCCATCGGCGAGTCGGCGCCCATAGCCCTGAAGGTTGAGGGTAAGATTCCGGCGGCGCTTCGCGGCGCTCTCTACCGCAACGGTCCGGGCCTGTTTGAACGCGGCGGGTACCGCAAAAGCAATGCTCTGGATGGCGACGGCCTTGTGCAGCGTTTGACCCTCGCGGATGGGAAAGCGACGCACCAAAGCAGATTTGTCCGAACAGAAAAATTCCTGGAAGAAGCGGCCGCCGACGAATATCGCTACGAAACCTGGACGACACGCGCACCCGGCTCCTTCCTCGACAACCTAGGCGCCAACTTCAAGACCCAGGCCGGCGTCACTGTCTATGAAGTGAACGGCAGACTGTTCGCGCTCGACGAAGTGAGTCCCATCTATGAAATGCAGTCCTCAGATCTTTCGACGCTTGGACCAACTAGCTCAGGGTTGGCGGAAACGGCGGCAACCAAAGCGCACACCAAAATCGATAGCAAGACCGGTGATTGGATCGTCATGGGGAGCGAGTTTGGCCCCTCGATGAAGATGCATGCTGCGATCCATCATATGGATGGCAGCATCACGACACTCCCACCCATCGACGCGCCGCGACAGGTCTACACCCACGATTTTTTTGCAACCGAAAACTACCTCCTCGTCAATCTTCAGCCCGCAGAAATCAGCCTCGTATCTTTTCTCGGTGGCCTGTCGAGCTTTACCGACAGCTTCATCTGGAAGCCAGAACAGGGGAATATCCTCGCGGTCATTCCAAAAGACGGATCCGCTGCCCGCTTCTTCGACGCTCCAGGTGTCTGGATGTGGCATGCCGCCAACGCTTACGAGCGCGGCAACACCATCATCGCGGACTTTGCCGGCTATGACGATCCCGGCCACTTCATCGGTGACGACCCGACACTCACCGCCCTCATGTCAGGCCGGTTGGGCCAAGAGGGCGGCCCTGGAACGATGCGGCGCTACATCATTGACCTCGACGGAGGCAGGTTGCGGGAAGAGATCGTCGCCGCCAACGCGTTTGAATTTCCCTCCGTCGACCCACGCACCGCCTGTCACGCCCATCAAACCGTATTTGCGACCCATGGCCGCCGGAACAATTTCCTCCATACCGGCCTTGCCGCAATCAATATGGAGAATGGTAATGTTGAAACCTATGACTTCGGACCAGCGGCTTACGTTGGTGAGCCGATCTTTGCCCCGCACCCAGTCTCCGCGACCCGCGGCTGGTTGCTCACGCAGATCCTTGATGGTGATACCGGCACCACGTTTTTCGCAATCTTTGATTCTGAAAACATTTCAGGAGGGCCCTTGGCAAAAGCCCATCTGACCCACCACCAGCCGATCAGCTTCCACGGACATTGGACACCGGCTTAACCCATCAGACTGTGCGCTCGCGCATAGGCGTCCTACATGCTATTTCCACCCCAAACATATTTTGGGGTGGTTCCATGGATCTCGATACTGCACTCGACAAGCGGCGCTCGGCCCGCGCCTTCAAGAACACACCGGTGACGAAAGAACTGGTGGAAGAGCTTCTGACCCGCGCCGCGAGATCGCCCTCCGGCACAAATGTGCAGCCGTGGAAAGTCTATGTGGCGATGGGCGAGACGCGTGACCGCTTGTCCAATGCTCTGTTGGCCTATCGGGAGAAGAACCCGGAAGACGGCGACAAGGAATGGCCCTCCAACAGCAAACGCACAGAGCCCTATATCTCGCGCATGCGGAAGCTCGGTAAAGATATGTACACCCTGCTGGAAATTCCCAAGGGCGACAAACAGGCCAATTGGAATCAATGGGGTCGCAACTACAAGTTCTTTGACGCTCCTGTCGGCCTCATCTTCACCATCGACAAAGACCTTGATCGCACCAGCTGGCTTGATATCGGTATGTTCATGCAATCGCTGATGCTTTCCGCCACAGCGCGCGGTCTTGATACCTGTGCGCAAGGCGCATGGAACCAGTTCTGGAAAGTGACCAAAGACGTTCTCGACATTCCAGAGGATGAGTTCGTTATTTGCGGAATGTCCCTCGGCTATGCGGACGAAACCTCCCCTGTCAACGATCTCATCGCGGAACGAGAACCCTTATCATCCTTCGCCTTTTTCCGATAACGCCGCGACATCCTTAAGCCTGGGGCAGCGTGACACATCGTGTCGCTTCCCAATTTGCCAAATACCCCCTGCCCGCTATGCTCCCGCCAACAAAATTAGAACGACAGGGAGCAAAAAGATGGCTGAGTTCAAACGCCCACTACCAGAACCAACGCCGGAAACCGAACACTTTTGGGAAGGATGCCGGTCGGGCGAATTACGCCTGCAAACCTGCAACGATTGCTCAACAACCTACTTCCCACCACGGCCTTTCTGTCCGGTCTGTGGTTCCCGCAATGTGTCTGTGACTAAGGCGAGCGGCAAAGCAAAACTTTATTCCTATGTCATCAACCACCGACCCCGCCCGGACTTTGGCGACGAACCGCATTCCATTGCAGTCGTGGAACTCGCAGAGGGTCCGCGGATGATGACGAATATTGTCGACTGCCCACAGACTCCTGAGGCACTTCAGCTGGACATGCCGCTCGAAGTCACCTTTGAGAAAGCGAGCGATACAATCAGCTTGCCGAAATTCAAACCGGCAGGAGCGTGACCCATGAAACAGAAATCGATTGCCATTGTGGGAGCAGCTGAAACCACCGAACTCGGCAAGATCCCCGACATATCTCAGATTGCGCTCCATGCAGATGCCGCGCTCAATGCCATGGCCGATGCAGGCCTTAAACCTTCAGACATTGACGGTGTCGCGACTGCCGGAGAGAGCCCAACCGAAACCGCACACTATCTGGGCATCACCCCCAAATGGGTGGACGGCACCAGCGTGGGTGGCTGTTCTTTCATGCTCCATGTCCGCCATGCAGCGGCAGCCATCAATGAAGGTCTGTGCTCAACGGTTCTGATTACTCATGCAGAATCCGGCCGCAGCCGCGTGGGCGCGCGGCGTTTCGCCCGCTCTCCTCAGAGTCTCCAGGGCCAGTTTGAGCTCCCTTACGGGGTGACGAACCCGCCGACAATGTTCACGATTCCCGTGCTGCGATACATGAAAGAACGGGGTGTCACGGAAGAACAACTCGCAAACGTCGCTGTCGTTCAGCGCGAGTGGGCCGCCATGAACCCGCGCGCTAGTTTTAAGGACCCAATCACTGTCGACGACGTGCTGAACAGCCGCATGATTGCCTACCCGTTCCGGCTGCTCATGTGCTGTCTCGTGACCGACGGCGGCGGTGCCCTCATTCTGACCAGCGCGGACCGCGCAAAAGACATGCCGCAAAAGCCTGTCTACATCCTCGGCACCGGTGAGAGTGTCGAGACACCGATGATCAGCCAGATGGAGGATTTCACCTCCTCCAAAGCGTTCAGAGTAGCTGGCGCTCAGGCCTTTGGCGAAGCTGGCATCACCCACAATGACGTTGATCATCTCATGATCTATGACGCCTTCGCGCATCTTCCCTTGTATGGGCTTGAGGACCTAGGGTTCTGCAAGCCCGGCGAAGCAGCAGACTTCATCTGGGAGCGCAATACCGCGCCAGGGGGCAAGCTGCCGCTCAACACCAATGGAGGTGGCCTTTCCTATATGCATTCCGGCATGTACGGCATGTACGCGTTGCAGGAAAGCGTGCGCCAAATGCGCGGACAGGCACCGGCACAGGTCGAGGGCGCAAAGATCTCCGTGTCGCACGGGGTTGGTGGCATGTTCGGCGCCTCGGGCACCATCATCTTCTCAAATGAGGCGCCTTAAACGCGCTGGCGCGAGGTGACACCTGCACCAACACAAAAAGAGGCCGCTCAGAAAATCTGACGCGGCCTCTCTTTTTGTCAGTCGGTTTTAACGGCGCGTAATGCGGCGGCGCAGTTCTTGCGGCACGAAAGAGGACTCGATCAGATCGTTTGCGGCAAAGTCGATGCCGTCCTCTTCGTTCTTCAAATTCTGAACAACGTAGCGCCCTTCGATCAGGTCATAGACGACGTCTGACGCATTAAAACAGGTTGGCACATCGTAATATTGCATGAGGTGGGCTTCCTGCACCCGCCAAAGGCCACCACGCGCATCATAAAGATTGCTTGCGGCGAGGTTCCAACTGTCTTCATCAAAATAGTTGGTGCGTCGGGAGTACACGTGCCGGGTGGTCGGCTTCAAGGTGGCTTCCACCTTCCACACCCTGTGTCGCTCATAGCGCACATGGTCCTGGTTGAGATGGCCCGCCAAGACAATGTCTTCATAGCTGAGTGTGGGCGAACTCAAGCGGTAGGAGTTGTAAGCAATATACTTCTCTTCCTTGCCGAGCAGCGTCCAGTCATAGCGATCGGGCGGCCCGGAGAACATGTCGAAATTGTCTGCGGTCGACATGGCATCGGAATAGATCTGCGGATTGTCGTAGGAGACAGCTGTCGTACGCTGCACATTCGGCGCCGATTCAGTTCGGCCGACTGTATATTGCCAGGAGATTCTTTCCGCGAGACTGGGATCAATGGTTTCGTGAACCAACAACATCTGACCTGCTCGGCGGGGCGGGCTTAGTGTCTCCTGAATATATTTCAAAGAGATATTGTCCAGCTCCTCAATCGAGCCCAGCGCCGGATCGGCGTAGGAGAAAACGAGTTCATCTTGAACCCGGATCGGCGTGAAAGACCCACCACGGGATGGAGCCGCCGACGCAAATGTGCGACGCACCTTGTGTCCACGGAACCGCAGATTGTGGTTCCAAACAAGTTCCACACCGCTTTGCGGAATAGGAAACGGCACGCCGAGCGCCACACCGGAGAGCCTGCGACCATCATCCGAAATAGTCCCATTCACTGCATTCGCCCGGGTGGCAGTGTAGACGGCTTCCGGAAACGCACAGGTGCGGCGCGATTCATAGACATCCATTCTGTAGGAAGGATAGAGGCTGAGCATGGCGCGCTGACCGTCGGTCAACAGGGCAGCGTGCTCTTCAGCGTTTGCACTTGTTATCGAAGCTATCGGCTGGTCGGACGAAAACGGATCTGGATAGTGGCCACCGGTAAAAGCGACTCCCTCCGGCACACCGACCAAACCGCCGTCCCAGGGCGGGATCGAACCATCCTCGTTTCCGGATCGTTCAGCACCGATTGGCGTTAAATCCTCACCAAGCCTCGCGGCGTCGGACTCAGAAACCTCAGCCATGGCAGCGCCAGACCAACAAAGGCCTGCCGCCAATGAAATACTCAAAACCCTCACTGCACTCCCCCCCAACAGATAAATGTGTTTTACTAAGTGTGCCTCAGCGCGCTGACCTTGACCAGTCTCAAATTGACTGCTTAACCGGGAGCGCACACTGATGGTGCTGTGTCCCCTTAGCTTCCGCTTTAGGGGCACTGGGGAGGGGATCGAGTGAGATTTGTTGAGTCTGCAGTGTTCAAGCTGCGATTGGTCATATTGTTGGCCCTGGCGGCGTTCACAATTGCCATGGGTGTCTATGCAGTCCAGCTGCGCATGGATGCCGGATTCTTCAAGCAAGTCCCTACGGAACATCCCTATATCCAGACCTTCTTCGAGTACCAGGATGAGGTACCAGGCGCCAATCTGGTGCTTGTCGCCGTTCGCGCTGAGAACGGAGATATCTGGCAGCCAAGTTTCCTCAAAACACTCCATGCGGTGACGGAGGAAATTACCTTCCTTCCCGGTGTGCGTCGCACCAAAGTGCGATCTCTGTGGGCGGCGACAACGCGCGTCACGGAGAACACCGAATATGGCATCGAGTCTCAACAGGTCATTCCAAGCAGGATCACACCCGACGGCCTTACCCAAAGTGACATTGAGGGCATCCGCGACCGGGCCATGAATGGCGGCCACCAGGGCACCCTCTTTGCCAACGACAATTCTGGCGCCCTTGTCATCGCGGAACTCCAGGAGATTGACCCGCTTACGCGCCAACGTCTCGACTATCTTGATCTGGCGTCAAAACTGGAAGCGCAGGTCCGAACCGCGTTTCAATCTGAGGACATCCGTATCGAGATCATCGGCTTCGCCAAATTCGTCGGCGACCTGGCCGACGGGGCGAGCGATGTACTTCTCTATTTTGGGTATGCCTTCGTACTTACCGGACTCGCCGTTTATGCCTATGTGCGGTCAACCTGGCTCGCGGTCCTTGCGATCTTCTGCTCGTTGGTCTCGGTTGTTTGGCAGTTCGGTCTTCTCAATATTATGGGTTTTGGGCTCGACCCTCTTGCCGTCCTCGTACCCTTTTTGGTTTACGCGATCGGCGTCAGTCATGGGGTTCAACAAATAAATCTGTTCGCGTCTGAAGTCAGTGACGGCAGCTCTTCAATGGACGCGGCCAAGCTCACCTTCTCGAGGTTGCTCGTCCCCGGAAGCATGGCGCTTGTGACCGACCTGGTCGGCTTTTCAACGCTCTATCTCATTCCGATTGATGTCATCCGCGAACTGGCAATCATGGCGTCGTTGGGTGTGGCTCTGAAGATCGTCACCAACCTCATTATGTTGCCCTTGTTGGCGAGCTACCTGCCCGCTGACCCGACCTATGCTTTTACCTACCGACGCGTTCGCGTACGCAGGGAGGCCGCGATGAGGCTTGTCGCGCGCGTAGCGAAACCCCGCAACGCGACAATCGTGTTGGCAGGTTTTGCGGTTCTTCTGGTCACAGCGATCTACCAAACACGAGAACGTCACATCGGCGATCTTGTACCCGGTTTCTCCGAACTCTGGCCGAATTCACGATACAATGTGGACACCGCATCGGTCGTGAATGACTTTTCAATTTCAGTAGATGCGCTCATCGTCGTTATCGAAACGCCCGTCGACGGCTGCGTTGACTACCCAACCATGCGATTGGTGGACCGGTTCTCATCGCATATGGAGAATGTGCCAGGTGTAACGTCAGTACAGTCATTGCCAAGCGCAGCGAGATCCGTCTCAGCCATCTGGCGCGAAGGCAATCTCAAGTGGCAGGATCTGCCCCGCACCCAATCGGACCTCATCCGGACCACATCCCATATCGAACCAAGCTCTGGATTGCTCAACGAGACCTGCACCATCCTCCCAGTGATCGTCTATATGGACGATCACATTGCCACGACCATCGACGAAGTGATCGCCGCTGTAGAGGTATTCTCCGCCAATGATGAGCAACTCGGGCAACGCGACGACATTGTCCTTCGCTTAGGGATGGGGGGCGTGGGTGTCATGGCAGCTACGAATGAAGTCATTGAGACATCTGAACTCCCCATGCTGCTGTGGGTCTATATCGCCATCATCCTGCTTGTCCTTGTCGCATACCGTGATTGGCGCGCGGTGATCTGTTGCTGCATGCCTCTGCTGCTCGCAACCTTCCTTGGCTACTGGTTCATGACATGGCTCGGCATCGGCTTAAAGGTCTCCACCCTGCCAGTCCTTGTGCTCGCCACGGGGATCGGTGTGGACTACGCTTTCTATATTTACAGTCGCTTGAACATCTTCCTGGACCAAGGAAAGTCGCTGCAGGAGGCTTACACACTGGCACTGGAGCAGATTGGCGTCGCTGTAGTGTTCACGGCACTAACGCTCGCCGCGGGTGTTGCCACCTGGGCATCATCGAGCCTCAAACTTCAAGCGGATATGGGGATCTTGCTCGCCTTCATGTTCATGGCGAACATGGTCTCGGCCATCATCGCTCTCCCAGCTTTTGCGGTCTCACTCGACCGGCTTGTGCCGCGCACCCGGGTCGCTTCCCAGCCAGTTTAGGGTATGCTGCACACCGAAGTCAGTTGGAGAGGGAGGACGCGATATGATCGATGAGAGCAGAGAAGAAGAGGAGACCCTTCGGGCCTTCGACATCAGCCCGTCGCACCCACTCTGGACGCAAATGGAGCGGGGCATTCAGATCGTGCTGGGGTTCTCCTTGGTGACCGGCATGCACTTTTTGGGAGAAAGTTGGGGGCAACCCAATGTACCCTACGAACATTTGTTTCCGGCACTTGCATCCGTCGGCCTTGCCTTCATCTATTCGATGTTGATCACGCCGATAGCCGGGTATGCGGGCATGCTGCTCAGGGCTTTCACGTCCTGGCCGAATTATCGGATCAATCAGGTCCGCGCGATTGTTTTTAATATTGGCTTGCTTGGCCTGGTGATTGTTTTCTTTGTTGAGGCCAGTACCTTTATCGGCGCGCTGGCCGATGCGACCGGGCTTGACCCGACCTCGCCTGAGATGTGGGAAAACACGTTCGGCGAGGAGATGAGGAACCGCAACAACACAACGCCGAGCATTGGGAGCGAGGAATGAGCTACAAAAATATTGACGTCCAACCTGTTTCGGGTGCCCTTGGCGCGGAGATTTTCGGCGCAGATCTCAACGCTGATCTGGATAACGAGACCTTCGACGACATCCACCAGGCATTTCTGGATCATCAGGTGATTTTCTTCCGGGATCAAAACCTGTCTCCAGAAAAACACATCGAATTTGGGCGCCGCTTCGGGCCTTTGAATATCCATCCTTACGTCAAAGGCATGGCGGATCATCCGGAGATCATGGAGATCATCAAGGAGCCCGAAGACAAGGTGAACTTCGGTGGCGGCTGGCACTCCGATATGTCTTTTCTGGAAGAGCCGGCGCTCGGATCAGTTCTACACTCAATTGAAGTCCCGCCATATGGGGGCGATACCCTGTTTGCCAGTCAATACAAAGCCTATGACGCTCTCTCAGACGGCATGAAAGAAATGCTCGACGGTATGGTCGCCATTCATACTGCAGAGCGGGAATATGGTCAGGGCGGCAACTCGGCAATGAAACGCTCTTCAATGGATATCGACAATGCCGATGAGGATGTTCCCAAGTTCGAGCATCCGGTCGTCCGCACGCACCCGGAAACGGGACGCAAGGCACTCTACGTGAACATGGCCTTCACCATGTATTTCAAGAATATGACCCGGCGGGAAAGCCGTCCGCTTTTGAATTTCCTGTTTGATCATTGCACGCAGGAGCAGTTCACCTGTCGGTTCCGCTGGACACCCGGCGCCGTGGCATTCTGGGACAATCGCTGCGTACAGCATTTCGCCCTCAACGATTATCACGGACACCGTCGGCATATGCGGCGGGTCACCGTCAATGGCGATCGACCGCATTAGACTGGCACACGCTCTCTCGCATTTGTGAAGAGACTTCGTGCACGGGCCAGGTAGGCTCAGCCTTTGGCTTTCGTCTGAGGAATGCGCGCATATGGAATCGATCTACTACGTCCTGACCTGGGCCTGCCATCGCAGGTGCAAGCATTGCTACGACACGCGTTTCCGGCCTTACGTGCGTGATGCCCTTGAGGACGTTCTGGTCGAAAGCGATACGCACTTTGATCGTGTTATCGCGAACCTACCCAGCACCATGATTTATGAGGATCCAGACAACCTCACATCTGACGGGAAGCCGCAGCAGCGCATTGGCCGTATCATCCTTGCCGGTGGTGAAGTGCTCATCGACCCAGTGAGAGAACGGATCTTTTATCCCGCTCTCGACGCTCTAAACGCAAAATACGGCAAAGGTGGCGTGAACATTTCCATACAGACGACGGGTGATCTTGTGACACCGAAAATCATCGAAGAGATGTTGGAGCGCAACGTCTGGATGATCGCCATCGCTGGCATGGACGATTTTCACGTCGGCATGGAGGGCGACAAGCGCCTTCCGCTGATCGACGAACTGACGGACATGTTTGAAGCTGCCGGCTTGCAGCCGGTCCCCGATGCCTCAACGGGGCGTGATTATCTCACCGAAGAAGGGCCATTCTATTTCTTCTTTGGCGCCCAACCCGATCAGTGGATTGGCGAGCTATGGCCGCGCGGCCGCGCCTGGGAAAATTCCTTGAGCAAAGCCGATATGGACACCAACTTCTGTGCGCGTCATTCCGGCGGGCGCAACTTCCTCAATCATGGGATGGCTGGTTCCGAAGTCGCCATAGAACCCGACGGCTCTGTATTTCCCTGTTGCCTTAAAACAAAAGTCCCCATCGGTAATGTCGCCGACGAGCCACTCATCGACATTCTGGAGAGCTTGAAGGGTCACCCGGTCTTCGAAGCCTTGAATGAAGGGACGCCGGACAGGATGGGGCTGGCCCACGGCTGGTCAGAGGAAAAATTCCACCAGGCCTCGCACACCCAGATGCCGAATGGGACGCCTTTCGCGAACCTCTGCATCGGTTGTGACAAGTTCCATGAAGAGGTCATGGAACCGGTTATCCGCGAACTCACGGAAAAACGCCGCAAGTCTCGGGCGCAAACTGCAGTTTAGGTCGGCGTGAAATCTCCGGGGAAAGTCAGAAGAGTTATTCCCTTGGGCCACAACCCCGTCCGTCAAACGCCTCGCCGATCTCACTCGCCGAAGGCCGCGCCTTTTCCAGCAAGGTCAAAGCGAGGGACAACAAAGCCGCCAGACCTAGCGCCAGCATCCAAAACGGCAGCCCTGTGACGTCCGCATAGGTCATCTTTTCTCCACCTACGAAATAAGGCGTAAAAAGCGGCAGCATGTAGCCATAGGCGAGAGCCCCGAAGAGGCCACCCGCCAGAATCATCCAAGCGTCCTTGTATCCTGCGCCGATTTGCGCAAACACCGTACCAGGGCATGCGCCAGCGACCACCATACCAATGCCGATCAACCCACCCCCTATGATTTGAGCACCGACTGAGAGAGCTTTGGGGTGCAGCGCCACAAGTCCCAGCCCGTGAAGGCTAGCGAGGACAATCAATCCCGTAACGATAGCGCTGACAAACACTTTCACCATCGTGAAATTCTGAAGCCGCATTTGGCCTAAAATCATGCCTGGCTCAAACACCCGGGATTTTTCCAAGGCGACTCCAAAAACCAATCCCATACTCAAACCGAGAAGAACAATCGATAGAAGATCCATCACAACCTCCTCAAAAACGACGAGTGAAAATAAGCGCCGTGGCAATACCGCCCGCAAAAATCGAAGGAACAACGATTGAGGATGAGACCGCGAGTTGCGCCAATCCCGTCAAGCCATGTCCGCTTGTGCATCCGCCCGCCAGTCGTGCGCCAAACAGCAGAATGAACCCGCCAAGGAACGCAAGCGCGTACCGCGAAAAAGGCGAGGAAATACCCATTGCCTCTTTCCAAACAGGTGAAATGCTCTGACGCCGCGCGTTGGAGACGCGCATCGATAAAAATGCGCCAAGCGCAATCCCGATAACCAATGCGGTTTGCCAAATGTATTTCGATGAAGTGACATATTTGCTGAAGTAAGACCCTTCCAAGGCGGCTGGATCAAAAATCAATGTTGCGTGTCCCGCGACTTTGACAAATGAGGAAGACGCACCCAGACCGGTATCCATCAACATGAAGGCGGGAATTTGCAGAAGGCCGATGAGTGCACCTGCAAAATAAGGCGACCAAGCCTTGTCCGATAAGGAAACCATTTTTCAGCTCCAGTTCCTATCGCCGACCACAATATTATTATATGCGCATACAATAACATTACAACCCTCATACGTCTAGCGGCTCGTGATCGCCTCTGTCGCTGAAACAAACAGGTACAAAGCGGAAATAAGCCTGACACAGATAAACGTGATCCTTGGGTGGTCATTTTTGATCACAGCCTCTTGACGCCCGTGCGTGCAGGACCTAGATACTAGACCAACCGGTCGGTTTGTGGAGATTTTCGGCGATGCCTGAGGAGACAAACCCAGTTAAAGCCAAAAAAAGCGAGGATGCCCGCCAAATTAGGGGAGAACGAACGCGCCAGGCTCTGCTGGAAGCGGCTTTTGATGAAATTCACCATCACGGATACCGCTCAGCCAGCCTCAACGAAATCCTCAAGGCTGCCGGGTGCACCAAAGGCTCCCTTTACCACCACTTCCCCGACAAGCACGCCCTGGGCCTTGCCGCCGTCGTCGACAATATCGACCGATTTATAGAAACAAACTGGCTGACACCTTTGGCAGAGGCCGACAATCCGATCGACGTGCTGCTGGACATTCTTCAGCGCCACGCTGACGGCGAGATTTTGACGGACGTTAGGCTTGGGTGCCCGCTGCAAAACCTCAGCCAGGAAATGTCAGGGCTGGACGAAGACTTCCGCACCTACCTCAACGGTGTCCACGCCAAGTGGCGGGACGCAATTGCGGACGCATTGAACAAGGGTCAGCAGAAGGGCCAGGTTCGCAAAGATGTATCGGCAAAGGCCGCCGCGACCATGATCGTCGCCACCCATCAAGGAACAGTCGGACTTATCAAAACGGCTCAAAGCACCGACGTCGGCGCGGACAGCCTCGACGCGTTTTTTCAGTATCTCAACAGTCTGCGGACCGCCGGCTCGGTCGAGCCTGGTTCCCAAAAAGGACTCGCATCATGAATAATGGATGGGTCACGACCTACGCGAATTGGATCATAAAGCTACGCTGGCTCGTAGTAGCGGTCACCGTCGCTGGGTCGCTCGCAATGGCGACAGGTGCACAGCACATCAAGTTTTCAAATGACTACCGCTACTTCTTTACGGACGAAAACCCCAATCTAAAAGCCTTCGAGCAGTTGGAGCGCACCTATACGAGCCCGGACACACTTCTCTGGGTGCTGAGACCAAATGAGGGCCTGGCGACAGAACCTGAAATTTTGGAAATTGTAAAAGAGATTACCGAGCGCGCTTGGCAGACCCCCTACTCAATTCGGGTTGATAGCCTGACCAACTATCAACACACCCGTGCATTTGAAGATGACCTGTTGGTGCGCGATCTGGTGGTCGATCCCGCGACAGCTGACCCCGCTGAAGTCCTGCGCATTGGCACCACGGAACCTGCCATTGCCAAACGGTTGATCTCAGATGACGGAACGACAACAGCTGTCTTTGCGACCCTTAAACTTCCCCGCGATGACGTAACGGCAACGGCGGCGCCCGTCGCCCACGCCCGTGCCATAGCCGCTGACATTCGCGAACGATACCCGGATCTGCGGATCGAGCTGACCGGCTCCGTCATGCTCTCCACTTCTTTCTCGGAAGCTGCGACGCGCGACCTTCAAACCCTAACGCCCGGCATGTATGTCGTACTGGCCTTGACCGTCTGGCTCCTTATCCGCTCAATCAGCGGTACGATCGCGACCCTTATTGTTGTCGGTCTTTCAGCAGCGGCGGCCATGGGACTGGTCATGGGGTGGATGGGAACCAAGTTGACGCCACCTTCTTCCGGTGCCCCAACGGTCATTCTTACCGTCGCGGTCGCGGACTCGATCCACATTTTGGTCACAGCCCTCGTATCAATGCAAAAGGGCATGGCCAAACGCGACGCCATTGTCGAAAGCCTGCGGGTCAACTTCCAGCCTGTGTTCCTTACGTCTGTGACAACAGCCATTGGCTTTGCGAGCTTGAACTTCTCCGACGCGCCTCCGTTCCGCGATTTGGGGAATGTATCTGCCGTCGGCGCTTTGATGGCTTGGGTTCTCTCAATTTCCTTCTTGCCTGCACTGATGGCCATACTGCCTATCTCTGCAAAGGGATCTCTCAGCAAACAATCTGAATTCATGGAGAGATTCGGCGAGATGGTGATCGGTCACCGCAGGAAGATTCTTGTAGGCATGACTGCAATCTTGATCGGCTTTGCCTCGCTTATCCCTCAGTTCACATTCAACGACCGGTTCGTGGAATATTTCGACGAGCGAATGGAGTTCAGAGTTGCAAGTGACTGGGCGTCTGACAATTTGACGGGCATCTACCAGATCAGCTACTCGCTTTATTCAGGCGACACCGGAGGCATCTCTGATCCCGAATACCTTGAACGCTTGGAAGCCTTCGCAAGCTGGTTCCGCGAGCAGCCCGAGGTCGTTCATGTGGCGACGTTCTCTGACGTCATCAAACGTGTGAACAAAAGCATGCATGGTGACGATGAGGCGTATTACCGCGTCCCGGACGATCGGCAGAGCGCCGCCCAATTCCTGCTGCTCTATGAGATGTCGCTTCCCTACGGCCTTGATCTGAATGACCAGATCAATGTCGACAAATCGGCAACGAAGCTCACCATCACGCTGACCGATGTGTCGACGGAACAAATGAAGAGCGTCATTGACCGCGCGGAAAATTGGCTTCGTACAAACGCGCCCGACAGCATGTATGCCTATCCGGCTGGGCAGGCCGTGATGTTCTCCTTCATCGGCATCAGCAACTTTGAAGCTATGACGGTTGGCACGGGTATCGCGCTTCTGCTCATCTCCGCCTGTCTGATGTTGGCCCTGCGAGATTTGAGACTAGGGATCATTTCCCTCGTGCCTAATCTCACACCACCAATCGCAGCTTTTGGTGTTCTGGCCCTGTTCAGCACTGAAGTAGGCTTCTGGGCAACCTTCGTGATCGCCACAGCGCTAGGGCTGATTGTAGACGCCACCGTTCACTTCCTGTCCAAATATCAGCGGGCGCGCGCAGAGCAAGGTAAATCGGCTGAGGACGCCGTTCGCTATGCCTTTTCTACTGTCGGCACGGCCCTTTGGGTCTGTACCTTTGTGCTCATCGTCGGCTTCGCGCTTTTGGCCTACTCACCGTTCCGTATCAACGCCATGTTGGGGACGATGGTCGCCGTGACGGTTGCCTGTGCCCTCATCATCGACTTCCTCCTTTTGCCCGCGCTGCTCATTGCGCTGGATGGGAAAAGGAAGTCAGACAAAACCACTCAAGCGGACGCAGATCCAGATCGTGGCTCTGCCGATGCACCAGCGCCTGCTTAGAGGGAGATCACACCATGACTCGCTTTTCAATTCTGGACGCTAACCCTATCGTGCGTCTCACGGTAAACCTGAAAGAGGAAAATCAGCCCATGCGTATGAACGCGCTGAACCTACACAATGTGGCAATGGCCTGGATCATCGCGGCCATGCTGATCATCCTACCCGTCGGCATCTCATCGGCCTTTGGTCAAGAACTCGCCGGCCTTGATACGCTGCCGGGCGCGGACGACCCCGCAGCCAGAGGGCTCGCGATTGCCCAAGAGACGGAGCGCCGCGACCTCGGCTTCGATAACACCTCCGCCAACATGCAGATGATCCTCACCAACGCCTATGGCGAGACAAGCGAGCGGGAGCTCCGCAATATGGTGCTCGAGATCACCGAGGAAGATCTTGGGGATTGGAGCTTGATCGTCTTCGACAAGCCTCGCGATGTTGACGGCACAGCACTTCTGTCCCACGCACGTATTCTGGATCCCGACGATCAGTGGATGTATCTCCCGGCGGTGAAGCGCGTAAAACGCATTTCATCTGTCAATAAATCCGGCCCATTCATGGGGTCCGAGTTCGCCTTTGAGGACTTCTCCTCACAGGAGGTCGGCAAATACTCGTACAACTGGCTACGCGACGAAGCCTGTGGCGAACGCATGTGCCACGTGACCGAGCGCACACCTCTCTATGAGCATTCGGGCTACACGAGACAGATTGCCTGGACAGACACGACGGACTATCAGCCGCGTAAAATCGAGTTCTACGATCGCAAGGACCAGCTCCTAAAGACACTCTCAATGACCGACTATCGGCTTTATCAGGACCAGTACTGGCGTGCACACGATTTGTTCATGGAAAACCACCAGACAGGCAAAAACACCCGCCTGGTTTGGAGTGACTTCGTTTTCCAGGCCGGCTTGACGGAATCCGATTTCACCACTAATGCGCTCAAACGCGCACGTTAAACAGTCCAAGCACATTTGCGGGCGGGCGCGACACAACGCCCGCCTCTTTTTTGGGGCGCCCTGCTGGGAGGGGTAAATGAAGAAGTTTCACGCATCATGCATCGCCGGCGTACTTTCGTGCGGCATGACCATTACGGCACCCTCTTTCGCGGCAGATTTTGAGGTAACGGGGTTTGTCGAGCCCGAGCTGCAAGTGTTTCCAAACCGCGGCAACGTTGCGGGACAAAAAAGGTTCAACAGTTCCGTTGCTGTCGAACTGACCGCTGAAGCCTTCTGGGACAATGGCGACCAGTTTGTTGTCTTCAAACCTTTCGCGCGCCTGGATCAAAATGATGGAAACCGGACCCACGCAGACATTCGCGAACTGAAATACAGCTATATCACCGGCGATTGGGAGTTCCGCGTCGGCGTCGACAAAGTTTTCTGGGGTGTTACCGAAGTTGCGCACCTCATCGACATCATCAATCAGACGGACCAGGTCGAAAGCCTCGACGGTGAAGAAAAGCTCGGGCAACCGATGGTGTCTGTTTCAACCGTTCAAGATTTCGGCATCTTTGATTTCTACCTCTTGCCTTACTTCCGGGAACGGACCTTTCCAAGTCTGAGTGGGCGGCCCGCGTCCGACATTCCGATCGATGAAACACAAACAATGTATGGCAGCGACGACAAGCGGCAGCATCTGGATTTCGCGACCCGCTACTCCAATACGTTTGAGGATTGGGATGTCGGCGTGTCGTACTTCCAGGGGACAGGACGCGAACCCGTGCTGACCCCTGGCTTAGATGCCGGCGGCAGCCCTGTGCTTATCCCCTTCTACGCTCAAATCAGGCAAGCCTCCATTGATGTCCAGGCAACAAAAGAGGCATGGCTCTATAAATTCGAAGGTTTTTGGCGTCGCGAGTTGGGCGAAGAGCGCATTCAGGCCACGGGCGGCATCGAATACACGCTCTATCAGATTTTCGAGACCGCCAACGACCTTGGGATCATTGCAGAATATATCTGGGATGACAGAGGCGCCAATCCTGCGAACACCTTCGCCAATGACGCGGTGGCAGGCCTGCGATGGACGGCCAATGACGAAGCCTCCACCGCTGTCCTGTTGGCGTCTATCATCGACATGGACACCCAAGCGACAAGCCTCACCCTTGAAGCAGAACGTCGGTTTGGGGACGATTATTTCGTGACGCTGGAAGCGCGGTTCTTCGAAAATATCGAGAGAACGGACCCGTCATTCTCATTTGCCGATGATGATTTCATCCAGTTGCGAGTAGCTCGTTACTTCTGAGCGTTGGTAAACAGCAAAAAACAAAGGCGGCCCGACGGCCGCCTTTTTTGTCAGTAGAGCTCCTGCTCTTCATTTTCCTTCAAAGCGCCATCGATGACCTCCGGTGGCACTTGATCCAACGCCATCTGATCACGGTACATTGTGCCTGTGCTTGGCAGCACGGATCGGTCTACCTGCTTGTCAGCGTCCCAAAGCGCCGAGCGGACAAGTGCTTTGGTGCAATGCAGGTAGGCCTCTTCAACATGAACCACCAAAACGCTCCGCGGATTCCGACCGCGCATTTCAAACTGACCGGTGAGTGCTGGGTCCACAGAGACTTCCGCCCGGCCATTGACCCGCAACATGTCATTGATGCCGGGGATGAAGAAGAGCAAACCAACACTGCCGGAGGACACAATGTTCGTGAGTGTGTCCAACCGGTTGTTGCCAGGCCAATCGGGCATAAGCAGTGTCTTTGGGTCCTGCACCGTCACAAATCCAGGCTCTCCGCCTCGTGGCGACACATCCGGCAAAGCGGCGTCACGCGACGTGCCGATGCAGACAAAAGGCGACAGTCCAATAAACGAAGCGCAGTGCTTCTCAATATGGTCGAGCTGCTTGTCGAGAGGGCCGGCGCCGGGCATGAGGTAGTGCTCGCGCAGGTCAGCTTCACTTGTCAGGACGTTACTCATCTCATCACTCCCTAGGGTTTGCCTATTTTTGCGGGAAAATACTGTCGTTCTCCTGACATGGTTCCGTCAGCAGCCGCACCAGTTATGCGAATAATTCTCAACAAGACAATATTTCTTTTCTGATGATTTTATCACTATTGACTTAAACCTCATATTGACTACGTTTCACGGGAACATGAGGCCGAGGGCCGAGGAAGGTGCCAAATGGATTTCTCTTTGGAAGAAACATTGCCCGTTGATCCCCGAAAGGTGGAACGCGCCACCTCCCCGATCGCAAAGGGATGGGAATTGGCTTATCTCCGTTTCGGCAAACCCGATTTGTCCAAGCAGGCCGACTTTTTTCGGGACTTCGGTTTCGTCATCGCGGAGCAGACACCAGACCGCCTCTATGTGCGTGGCGCGGGAGCGAGCCCCTATTTCATCGTGGTGGAAAAGGCAGCCAAGGCAGAATTTCTGGGGCTGGGCGTGGATATCCGAAATAGAGAAGAACTCGAAGCTCTCGCAGCCCATGATCAGGTTGCGATCGATACCGTTGAGGGACCGGGTGGCGGCGAGAGAGTGCGCCTAACCGATCCTAACGGGTTCTCCATCGACGCCGTTTTGGGTCGCGCCGAAGAACCAGAGCGCACAGTCAGGAAGGCCGCAAATCACAACACGCCAGAGAACAAAGTACGCATCAATCAAGGCCAGCGTGGACCGATCGCGCCGCCTGATGTGGTTCGGCTGGGGCACGTGGTGCTGCTAACGCCAGACTTTGCCGGTTCCATGGATTGGTACAAAAGCAGGTTCGGACTGATCTCGACAGATGTTCTCTGTCTTAAGGATGGCACCCCTGCCCTCGCCTTCAACAGATTTGATCGCGGAGATATACCCGCAGACCATCACGCCATCGTTCTCACCACCTATCCCGTCAAAGGATACGACCACTCGGCTTACGAGGTGCACGACCTAGACGCTGTTGGCCTCGGCCAACAGGTGATGAAGCAAAAGGGGCACAAGCACGAATGGGGAATAGGACGCCATATCCTTGGCAGCCAGCTCTTCGACTATTGGTCAGATCAGGACGGCTTCAAGTTTGAACATTTTGCAGATGGCGACGTGTTCACCTCTGACTATGAAACCAGCTACCACCCGCTGAGCTCTCAGGGCCTCTATCAATGGGGCTCAGATTTCCCCGCGGCATTCACAAAGCCCAAACTCAGCGTCGGCTTCATCCTCGAGTCTCTCCGAAACCTGCGGACGGTGCCCGATCTCACCCTCAGAAAGCTGCAAATGATGCTGTCCAGCACCAGCAGCAAAGCCCGCCCGTGGCTCTAACAACCAGCGAAAGAAATGCACCATGGCAATCAATGTTGCGCGCTACGAATTGAATGGAAACATCGGATGGGGTGTCGTCGCTGACGGCGGTCTCACACCCCTAATTGGATCATACGAAACGACAGGTGACTTTATGCGCAACGGGCGCGAAGAAGCCCGCGCCGTCGCCGCTGCCGGCACTGAAAACAATATCCCCCTTGATCATGTGACGCTGTTGTCGCCAGTCACACAGAACCAGCAATATGTTTGCCAGGGAACCAACTATGTGTCCCATCTAGTGGAAAGCGGCATCGATCCTGAAAAACAGACCTTCAACATGATCTTCAGGAAGGCATCTTCCTGTATCGCCCCGCCGAACACGGATGTGATCCGCCCGGCGCACGTGAGCCTTCTGGATTACGAACTTGAGCTCGGACTTGTTTTTGGCAAAGCAATCGACGGACCGGTCGAGGTCACTTGGGACAACCTTGCTGATTATGTCGGCGCCCTCGTCGTAAACAACGACATTTCCGCCCGCGATGTCCAATTGCCTCAATGGCAGTTCTACAAAGGCAAATCCTACCGGACGTTTGGTCCCACCGGGCCCTGGCTCACGCTGATTGACCAGGACGATGTCAAACACATCCCTCAGCTCCGCCTGCAGCTCTTCGTGAACGGCAAAGGCCGCCAGGATGCGCTGGCTGACGATCTCTTCTTTCAGCCACCCGAAACACTGACCGAACTGTCGGAAGTGCAAGACTTTGAAGAAGGCGATCTGCTCGCAACAGGGACGCCCGGAGGCGTGGCCGCGCAAGCCCCCAATAAGCTGGCCATGTTTATCTTCAATATCATATCGGCCGATAAGAAGCTGCAGCTGCTGAAAAAGAACGGCGCTAAGAATCCGAACTTCCTGAAACCAGGAGACGTCATTCAGTCCAAAATCGCTACTGAAGATGGCGCTTTGGATCTCGGCACACAGACCAACAAAATCGTCCAAGGATAACGCGGGAGGTTACCATGGCGCGTCAACTCGAAGCCGACGTCATTGTCAAAGGAGCAGGGCCCGTGGGGCTTTCCATAGCAAACCTCCTCGGTGTCTATGGCGTGCGTACATTGGTGCTTGAACAGAATGCGACAACAGTGGAAGAGCCGCGTGCCATCGGCCTGGACGTTGAAAGCGGACGCGCCTTGCAGTCGATGGGGCTTGAGAAGCAGACATCTGCAGAGATGATTCAGGGCTTCTCGATTGACTACCTCAACGCGAAGGGGCGCGTCATCATGAATGCGGAGGTCGCTGCATCTCCCTACGGACCCGCCCAGATGTCGAGTTTTATTCAACCCATATTTGAACAACAGCTCCTAGACGGCACAGGGCGCTTCGATCACGTGACCGTTCTATTCAACCACCAGGTTGAAGAAGTCACTCAAACCGACGACCAGGCGATCGCGCGCGGCATCACGAAAGACGGGGAAGCATTTGAAGCGCGTGCCCAATACCTAGTCGGATGTGGCGGAGGGAAGTCCCTTGTGCGCCGATCGAACAATGTGTCGATGGAAGGGTTTTCCAATCCGGAAGCCTGGCTGGTGATCGATACAATTGATCCGGGCCTTGATGACGGTGTGGGGTGTCGTTTTTTCTGTGATCCTGAGCGCCCCGCCATGACCATGAAAAAGTGCCACAAACATCGGCGGTGGGAATGGATGCTGCATGATGGCGAAGCGGCTGAAGACTTTCTCGATCAGGATAGGATCAATGAGTTGTTGGCGCCGCACACCGACCCCTCCCAGGTCACAATGCTCAGAAAATGCGTCTACAACTTCAATTCGATTGTCGCAGAACAGTACAGAATTGGCCGCCTCTTCCTGGCGGGGGATGCCGCTCACATGATGCCGCCCTTTGCAGGCCAAGGCATGAATTCCGGTATCAGAGACGCGCTCAACCTAAGCTGGAAACTGGCGGCCGTGATTAAAGGGGCAGCGAATGATAAGATTCTGGACACCTACCAGGAAGAACGCCGCGATCATGTGGTGAAACTCACCAAGGTGGCCAACCGGCTGGGCGCCATCATCATGCCAACGTCAAAGGTCAAAGCGTGGGTGCGCGATGTGGTTCTGTCCGCCGTGAACATGTTCGAATTTTCACGGAACATCCTAAGACGTTCTTTCTTCGTGATCCCAAAACTGGACGACGGTCTTTTCGTTTGGGAAGGACCGGGCGCCTCCATCCATAGTGGCGAAATGATCATCCAACCCAAGGTCGAAGATGCGTCTGGCAAACGGGAGTATTTAGACGAGTTTCTGCCGGAAGGGTTTGTGGTCTTAGGAATAGGCGAAGATCCAGCGAGCAAATTGGACAGCGAAGCGCTGGCATTGTGCGCAGACCTCAATGCAAGCTTGGTGTCGGTGGCACCCAGGGGCACTGGGGGCACAGCGCCGATCAAGGACTACACCACGGCGCTCACCACCTGGCGTGGCACATGCCCGCCATTTGTCCTCCTGCGCCCTGACAGGTTTACAGCGGCGATGTTCAATGCTGAGGACGCGGCATCATCCCTGAAGAACTTTAAGGGTCTCTACGCCGCCTGACGCCTAGAGCGAGGGAATGGGCTTGGCGATCAGTTTCCGCGCTTTCTCAGGCGTAATGCCCAGATGCGTCACCAGCAGCGCGAGACCCTCGGACACCTGATCATCATTGATCACCCCTGACAAACGGGCATTCACAAGCGACAGCACACCGCCCCCAACCAGGTTCGCGACCACATCAATGTCTCGAACATCGAAGTCGCCAGCTTCAACGGCCTTCTTGACGTCGCGCCGAAACCGAACCGTCAAGCCTTCGTTCAGCATGTTGAGTGTCTTGGAAGATCGGAGCACAAACCACCCCCAGATGGGTTCCGACACCGCCAGGCGCACGACCTGATGCCAAGCCACGATCTGCGCAAAGAACGGATCGTCGATCGGCGCGATCAGTTCATCGATCTCATCGCCCAGGCGTTCCACCATATCGGCCATCGCAGCGTCGACAATTTCGTCTTTGGACTTAAAGTGATTGTAGAAGGTACCAAAGCCGAGATCGGCCGCTTCGGTAATATCAGCGATTGTCGTCGCATCCACGCCCTTGATGCTCATCGTTTCGCGAGCCGCCGCTATAAGCGCCGCACGGCTTTTCGCTCGACGCCGAGAACTTCGGGTGGGTTTCTCAGAAACACTCTCTGCGGCCATTGACACAGTCCTTGGTGGACGCCGGCTACCCAAGATGATTTGGGGCCAGAATCATATTTGATAAGGCTATCAGATTACCCCAGATACCGGCACGAGCCTACTGGCGGATAGTCACACCCTCAAAGCCGGTCGGAAATATGGAAGAAATGGTGGGCAATACTGGGATTGAACCAGTGACCTCCTCGATGTCAACGAGGCGCTCTCCCGCTGAGCTAATTGCCCTCTGACCGGTTCAGAAAATGGCTGTTTGCCTGCCCTGCATGAAGGCAACCGGACGGCACGTCATATCGAGTCTGGAGGTTGGACGCAAGGTGCGGGCCGAATTTCTATGAAGAAATCTGCTGGCGCTCAAGCCGCCATCAGGCGATCAACTTCATCAACCAAATCGCGAAGATGAAACGGCTTAGAGAGCACTTTCGCGTCCTTAGGCGTCTCCGACTCCGGATTGAGGGCAACGGCTGCAAAACCGGTGATAAACATGATCTTGAGCGTCGGGTCGAGTTCCGCGGCGCGACGCGCCAATTCAATCCCGTCCATCTCCGGCATGACAATATCGGTCAGAAGAATATCAAAGACGTCGTGCTGAAGCGTTGCATACGCCAAGTCGCCCTGACCGAAGGACAACACCTCGTGACCGGCTGAATCCAGCGCTTTTGCCAGGAAACGCCGCATCGATTCGTCGTCTTCTGCGAGGATTATCCGTGCCATGTGCCAATTCCCGTCTGTCTGGGCCTGTGTCCGTCCTCCATTTATAAGCGGCAAAGAGTAAACGAGATGTAAAGCCCGGCGCCGTCCTCTGCCCAAATTGACCTCTGCCCAAGTACCAAAAATCACGGAAAATGCCACACTCCATGGTTAAAAAAGCGTGATTGCCCCCTGAAAAGCGGCGCCAGCGGCCAGAATCGCCTAAGCTAGGGTCGTGCGCTTGAAACCTGTCGCAGAAACCGGAAGCGCCTTTGTTTCAGCTGTTTGGCCTTGTCCATGGATCTCAACGAAACCAATCCGCCATTAGATCAAGCATTTGAAAGCTTCAACGAGCATGAAGCGCTTGAGAAACGGTCAGCCGCGAAGAAGGATTTCCAGGAACCCTTCGAGGTTTTGGAACCGAGGAAACAAACGCTGCCCTTCGTTCTGAATTCTCCACATTCCGGCCGCGTCTATCCTCCCCGATTTCTCGCATCCTCAAATTTGGATGCGCTGACATTGCGGCGTTCCGAAGACAGCTTTGTTGATGAGATATTCTCCGGTGCGGTCGAATTGGGGGCCCCTTTGCTGCGCGCTCATTTCCCAAGGGCCTATCTGGATGTAAACCGGGAGCCTTACGAGCTGGATCCCTCAATGTTCGCAGACCCGCTCCCGCCGCACGTCAATACGCGCTCAATCAGAGTGGCCGGGGGCCTGGGAACGATTGCTCGGATCGTCGCGGAAGCAACAGAGATCTACCACACGCCGCTGCCTTATTCCGAAGCGGAGACACGGATCCGTGACATCTACATGCCGTTCCACGAAACGCTTAGAGGACTGCTGGAAAAAACCCACAGACAGTTTGGTCAAGCGGTACTGATTGATTGCCATTCTATGCCGTCGACAGGGGGCGTTTTCGATGAAGAAGTCGACGCAAACCGTCCGGACATCGTTCTTGGCGACAGGTACGGAACGTCCTGCGCACAGGAACTGGTGGAATCGGCGGAGCGTATCCTCAAGTCCATGGGGTACCGAGTCACCCGCAACAATCCCTATGCCGGTGGCTTTAATACCGAGCACTACGGTGCGCCGTCACAAGGCCTGCATGCGCTGCAGATCGAGATCAACAGAACGCTTTATATGGACGAGCAGAAGGTCCAACGCCGTGCAGGGATCACCCGCCTGTCAAAAGACATGACGCGGCTCGTCCGCAAGTTGGGCCGGGAAATGCGCCGTGCTTCTTGGACGGCATTGCAGAGAAGAGCCTCCTAACATCCTCACGCCACCACCCGGCAGCCACACGGCACCAGTGTGGACCCGCAAGCATATGCCTATGCCAAAAAAAGGGGCCATACTGTTGCCAGTATGGCCCAAGTCTAGGGAGGAAACGCCCAAGAAGGGCTGCAATCAGGGAGTAAGAACTCGCTCCTGACTACCCACAACATATGCGCGTGCAGTGCACAAAAATCAAGGACAAACGTCTGCGACACTTCGCCAAAACGCGAAAAAACCCTATAAACCTGGGATTTTTCTCGTCAGTACGTGCTTTTTCTCAAATTGCGTTGCAACAAATCAACAAACCAGCCTTCCCCGCGACAAATCCCGAAAGTAAGCGTTCATTAACTCTTTGAGCGCACCATGGACAGGTTGCAAAAGCAGAGGATCTGCCTGCCTCAAAAAGAGTGTCTGGCAGGTGGACAAGGGCACATGCAGGCTGGGACACCATCACGGGCACTGATTTGGGCAATTGCCCTATTCGGCTTCGCACTTACTGCCATGCCGGCGAGCGCCGACGATTGGGATATATGTCGAAGCGCAGCTGCACGAATGGAACAACAGCACAACATGCCGAAGGGCATGATGACATCTATTGCTCTTGTGGAATCCGGACGGCGGTCACCGTCTGGTGAGGTCAAACCCTGGCCTTGGACAATCAATGCGGAAGGCCGTGCCTACTATTTCGCCACCCGCAACGATGCGGTTGATGCTGTCCGCCGGCTAATGGCGGAAGGCATGCGCACAATTGACATTGGCTGCATGCAGGTCAATCTGAGGTTCCATCCGAGGGCTTTTACAAGCGTGGAAGAAGCATTCGACCCCATGTCGAATGTCGCGTACGCAGCCTATTTCCTACGGGATCTTGAGACCCGAAGCGAAAGCTGGGATCAAGCCATCGGACGCTACCATTCCTTTTCGCCAGCGTTGAACGCGCGCTATTCCGCCCGTGTCCAGGCAGTTTGGGGAAAAGAGCGTGAAACAGCACGGGTCAGCCCAGCTGAACCCGCAGCTGGCCCTGAAGCGACGACGGCCCAAAATGCTGGTCTTCGCTTATCATCCTACGGCGATGAACTGCAGCGATATTCAGCCGACTTCACAGCACCAAGCATTGTGCCTGGCCCGATCACACTGACCGAAACCGCCAGTCTCGCGCGCTGAGACTTGGCGCAGGCCTGCGCCCCATTCAGGTCGACCAAAAATCCCCACATTTCCGTGACATCAATTGATAGGCCTAAAGTTCCATCAAGGCTTAACTGTTTGTGTGCATAATCGATAAACTCGTTCGTATGCGTTCAACCCTTCTGTCGTGAAAGACCGCCATGGAACAGATTGCTGCGCAAAATGACACCCCTTCGATGATCCTTACGTTCATCGATATTATGTCAGCCCTCTTCCTCTTCGGCATTGGTCTGATCGTCCTTGGATTGATCGTCGCCTATATCATCGACCGAACGCAGACGTCCCATGCGATCCGCCGCAACTACCCAATCATCGGACGCTTTCGCTATTTCTTCGAAAACTTGGGCGAGTATTTCCGGCAATATTTCTTCGCCATGGACCGGGAAGAGATGCCCTTCAACCGGGCCCAACGCGCCTGGGTGTATAGAGCCGCCAAAGGCGTTGATACCACTGTGGCGTTCGGCTCCACTCGGGACCTAAAGCCCAACGGCACCATCTTCTTTGTGAATTGCCCCTTCCCGACCTTAGAAGAAGACGCCACCCCGCCCAGTCTGGTCGAGATCGGTCCCTATTGCGAGAAGCCTTACAAGACATCGTCCATCTTCAACATTTCTGGTATGAGCTATGGCGCGATTTCAAAGCCTGCGGTCCGCGCCCTGTCGAGAGGCGCAGCCAAGTGTGGATGCTGGCTCAACACAGGCGAAGGTGCCCTCGCGCCCTACCACCTGGAAGGTGGTGCAGACATTGTTTTTCAGATCGGAACCGCCAAGTACGGCGTCAGGGACCGGGCAGGCAATCTCTCAGACAAAAAGCTCCGTGAGGTCGCAGCCCACGACCAGGTTAAAATGTTTGAGATCAAGCTGAGCCAAGGGGCGAAGCCCGGAAAAGGCGGCATCCTGCCCGGTGCCAAGGTCAGCAAAGAGATCGCTCGGATTAGAGGGATCGAACAGGGTAAAGACTCGATCAGTCCGAACCGCCACCCGGAAATCAACAGCCCTGAAGAGCTGATCCAATACATCGAGCGAATTCGATCGGTCACCGGCAAGCCTGTCGGCATCAAGTTTGTGCTGGGCGCGCAAGGTTTTCTAGATGAACTGTTCTCCTTGCTTGAACACAACCCTGAACTAGCGCCGGATTTCATTACGCTGGACAGTGCTGACGGGGGTACAGGCGCATCGCCACAGCCCCTAATTGATTTCGTCGGCATGCCGATTTGGGAGAGCCTGCCCATACTTGTCGACAAGCTCGATGAGTACGGACTGCGCCCGCGCACTCGGGTGAATGCCGGCGGCAAGCTGATCAACCCAGGTGATGTTGCCTGGGCGCTGTCTGTCGGCGCAGACTTTGTCACAAGCGGACGCGGATTCATGTTCTCGCTTGGATGCATTCAAGCCTTGCAGTGCAATCAGAACTCCTGCCCAACAGGCATCGCAACACACCAGAAAAAGCTGCAACGGGGGCTGGACCCAAAGGACAAGGGGGAACGCGTCCGACGCTATCAGGAGCGCATCACAAGCGAGGTCTGCATGATCGCCAGGTCATGTGGGGTGAGCGAGCCGCGCCTCCTTCAACGCAAGCATGCCCGGATCAATACATCTACGGGGTTCTCCGTGGACCTTGACGAATACTACCGACGTGTCATGAATGGCGAACTAGAAGCAGTTGACGCCCGCCCCAGTGTTGCCGCCGTTGGTTAAATGAGGGGAGCGGGCGCGCTACGTTAAGGAACGCCCGGTGTCCCAAACATTGCCGCCACTGCCCAACGCCATTCTTTTTGATCTCGACGACACACTCATCTCTGCCTATGGCCAACCGCGGACCGCCTGGGAAACCGTAGTCAAAGATTTCGCCGACGATTTGAGCCCCTTAACGCTTGAAGAGGCTGTAGACGCCATCAGTGCCTTCGCGCTGGAGTTCTGGACCGGGACACAAGCGCACCATAAAAAGTGGCGCCTTCGCCTGAAAGATGCCCGCAGGGAAATTGTCCGCGAGGGCCTATCCCGCACAGGCCGGTTCGGGAAGGATGGCCCAGATACCGATTTCATACACAAATTGGCCGACCGGTTTTCAGACTACCGCGAGGAAGAACTGAAACCATTTCCCGGCGCATTGGAAACCATCGACCGTTTGAAAGATCTCGGGGTAAAACTCGCCCTGATCACCAACGGCGGCGCAGAGACCCAACGTCCCAAGGTAACGCGGTTCGCGCTTGAGCATCGTTTTGACCATATCCAGATTGAGGGAGAACACGGGTTCGGTAAGCCGGAAGAAGAAGCCTATAGACACGCGCTGGGTGTGTTGAGTGTCTCACCGGAAGAAACCTGGATGGTAGGCGACAACCTGGAGTGGGAAATCGCGGCCCCACAACGTCTTGGCATCTTTTCGATCTGGCATGATGCCTACGGCCACGGACTTCCGGAAAACTCTGATATCCGCCCGGATTGGATTATTCGCGGCATCCCAGAACTACTGTCGGCCGAAAGCTAGGGCTGAGGCACAACAAGCCGTAGAAACTGCGTGCCCTGTCTGATGGCAAGCGGAAGCGGCTGATAGGCGTCCCCATCCACCTGAACCGGCACCTCGCCGTCGCTCACCAACTCAATCTGTGTGAATCTAAAGACCCTTACGCCTGGCATGCGGGCTATTTGCCCCAGAGCGAGGCCGAGGAAATACCCCGCAAATGCCAAACGGGACTTTTTCTTAAACAGGAATGCTTCCAGACGGGGTTCCGCAATATCAGCCCTCGGTGAAAGAACAAACGGACCGGCATAATGTCGCGCATTCGTCACAACAATCCATGCGGCGTCGTGATTATCACCATCAATCATTGCTGAGATGGAGTGTCCGGGGCCGTTCGCCCAAGTTTTTAGTCCTTCCCAAATAAATGCAAGCTTGCCAAATCGGCGCTTCATCGGCGGGCGAATGGCGCCCACAACTGCACCGTCAAAACCAGCACCGACCATCAGCAGGAACATTTCTCCATTCACCAAACCGGTGCCTATGAGTTTTGCATCACCGTCGAGCAGCGTATCGGCAATGGCGCGCGCTCGACGCTTCTGACCGAGCTCAATTGCAAGCACATTTGCGGTTCCTAGCGGCAACACGCCCAAGGGCGTTGGGTGGCCCAGCAGCCCGCGCGCAACCTCATTAATCGTGCCGTCCCCGCCGGCCGCGACAATAACGTCGGCATAGGCCTCCTGCGCACACCTGGCGGCAAGCTCTGTCGCATGGCCAGGTCGCTCTGTATCAAAACACCTGACAAATGCCCCTTTGTCATGAAGTCGTCGCACAACGGCATCGAAGAGCCCGCTATTCCTGGACCCTGCAGCCGGATTCACAATGATATCAATCCGTTTTCTGCCGCTCATCATCCGTCCTCTGACTTAACCCTACACAAATGTCTAACCTTTCCGACATCAAACAGTCATGGGACAGACGGATTCTCCGCCCGTCGAACAAGACCCCTCCTGATTCGTTTCAAATCAATCGAGAGGGGGACATGTTTCTAATAGTTTGGAAAGCGTGACGGCGGCATGACATATATCGAAACCGGCCTGCAAAAAGAGACAAAACAAAAACGACGATTATCAAAACCAAATCTGCTTGGATTTCTAGGAAACCGGAAAACGACGTCTGAAAAAAAACAGTCTGCCACAAAACAGACATCCACACGCCGCCGACAAACACCCTTCGACAGGATCATGCAGACCCCCCGGCCCGCCGCTCCGACGAGGCACCGGACGCTTTTTCTCTCTGACATCCATCTTGGAACACCCGGATGCAAAGCAGACCTCCTTTTGGATTTCCTGCGGAACAATGAAGCCCAAACCATCTATCTGGTTGGTGACATCATCGATGGGTGGCGCATTAAGCGATCGTGGTTCTGGCACGAAAGCCATAATGCCGTCGTTCAGGAGATCCTCCATAAGGTCCGGCACGGGACAAACGTCGTCTATGTGCCTGGAAATCACGACGAGGCACTCAGGGATTACACCGGCCTCGATTTTGCCGGCATCGATATCAGTGACGAAGTCATTCATCGCACTGCAGACGGGCGCGATTTACTTGTTCTTCACGGTGACCAATTCGACAGTGTGGTGCGATACGCCAACTGGCTCGCGCATCTGGGTGACCGGGCTTATGGAATAGCGCTCGCATTAAACAATTGGCTGCACAACACGCGACGCCTACTGGGGCTGTCATACTGGTCGCTGTCTTCCTACCTGAAACAGAAAGTGAAGAATGCCGTCGAGTACATTTCCAGCTTCGAAACCGCCGTCGCAAGAGCGGCGCGCGAACGTGGCGTCGACGGTGTCGTCTGCGGTCACATTCATCACGCGGAGATGCGTGATATTGACGGCATTCTCTACTGCAATGATGGCGATTGGGTTGAGAGTTGCACGGCGCTCGCTGAAGACATGAGCGGACGCCTCACGATTGTGAACTGGCAAAATTTCTCCTGGGAGCAGGAGCAGCGCGCGCTGACTGATCTCTCTCCACAATCCAGGGTTGCTGACAACCCGTCGGAAGAAGCTGCGTGAACCGGTCGACACCGCACCACGGCCAAGCCTACTGAATGGACTTCCTATGACACAGATACCTGCTCAGGAGGCACCAAGCCCTTCTGAAGAGCTTCGCATTGCCATCGTTACCGATGCCGCCCCGCCACAAGTAAATGGCGTCGTACGAACGCTTAAGCAACTTGGCAAAGAGCTCGAAACACTTGGCCACAAAGTCATGTACATTACCCCGGACATGTTTCGGACGGTGCCGCTTCCGACCTACAAGGAAATACGACTTGCGCTAGGTGCCAAACGCCGGGTCGCCAAGCTTCTGGAAGACTACAGGCCGGATGCTATTCACATTGCCACGGAAGGACCCCTCGGCCTCGCGGCACGCCGGTACTGTCTGCGAAACGGGCACTCATTTACCACGTCGTTCCACACCCGGTTCCCCGAATATCTTCACGCCCGTTTTCGTGTGCCGTCAAACTGGACCTACGCTCTTGTGAGGCGTTTTCATGCGCCGGCAAGTTCGGTCATGGCAGCAACGCCCCTATTGATCCGGGAGCTGGAAGAGCGCGGCTTCAAAAACCTTCGCTTGTGGTCGAGAGGCGTAGACACAGCCTTGTTCAAGCCTAGACCTCCGCTCGAAGAACACCGCAGAGGCAAAGAACCTGTCTGGCTTTATGTGGGCCGTGTCGCCGTCGAAAAAAACATTGATGCCTTCCTCGACCTAGATTTGCCCGGCACCAAAAAGGTGGTGGGAGATGGCCCTCGGCTCGACTTACTGAAGAAAAAATATGAAGCCGTTGAATTCCCAGGAGCGCTGTTTGGCGAAGATCTTGCTCGCGCCTACGCCGAAGCTGATTGCTTTGTCTTTCCCAGCAAGACAGACACGTTCGGACTCGTCCTGATTGAAGCCCTGGCCAGCGGTACACCGGTGGCCGCCTACCCTGTCCAGGGACCGTTAGATGTCATCGGAGAGGCGCCGGTTGGTCGTCTTGACGATGACCTGAGATCGGCATGTTTGACAGCCTTGGGTACGGATCCAGATGCCTGCCGCGCTTATGCGATGAATTTCTCCTGGAAAGCCTGCAGCCACCAATTCCTGTCAAATCTCTCCATAAAGAGTGGGGACATTCAAGCCGGTGACCAAGAACAAGGCGCCCGGGCGCTCGTCGCCCCATAGGCATTTAATCGCGGCCTTGTGATCGCAATATGGAACCACAATGTTACAGTTATTGTGAGTTCACATAGGGAGAGCAGGACCATGAAATCAACACTGATAGCAGCCGCTTTAAGCGCATCATTCTTAGCCCCGACGGCGGCGCTGGCAGCCAGCTACACAATCGATGAAACCCATGCCCATGCAGCATTCCGGGTGTCGCACCTCGGGTTTTCTCACACGCTGGGCCAGTTTAAGGAGATTTCGGGAACGCTTGAGTTCGACGAAGCCAACCCAACCGAGAGTTCTGTCTCTGTGACCATTAACACAGCAAGCGTGGACTCCGCCCATGAGGCGCGAGACGAACACCTGCGCAAAGCGGATTTCCTCAATGTTGAAGAGTTCCCGACCATGACCTTCACGTCCACCGCGGTAGAAGTGACGGGCGAAAACACGGGAAAACTGACCGGCGACCTGACGCTTTTGGGCGTCACCAAGCCGGTGATATTGGACGTCACCTTTAACCAGGAAGGGCCCCACCCCTTTGATCCGAGCAAGATTGTGGCCGGTTTTTCCGCAACAGGCGAAATTAACCGTACTGACTTCGGTATGGCCTACGCCGCGCCAGCGATCGGCGAAACTGTCGAGCTGATGATCGAGGTCGAAGCCGTCAAAGACTAGCTGCCAAAATGCGGTTTTCGCCGCCTCGCCCATTGCACTTGAGCATGAGCGGGAGGAGGCGTATAAGGCGCCAAATTTGACCGACAGCCCGTGAGCCTCACAAGGCCCGCGGGCTGCTTCTTTTGGGCAATATCAGCCCTTACAGGACCGCCATGCCGCTTCGTAACATTGCCATCATCGCTCACGTCGACCACGGAAAAACCACCCTCGTCGATGAACTCCTCAAGCAATCAGGGGCATTCCGGGCCAATCAGGACGTGGCTGAACGGGTCATGGATTCCAACGATCTGGAGCGTGAGCGCGGCATCACGATCCTGGCAAAGACCACCAGTGTCACCTGGACCCCGCCTGAAGGTGGCGACGAAACCCGCATCAACATCGTCGATACACCCGGCCACGCGGATTTTGGGGGCGAAGTGGAGCGTATCCTGTCGATGGTGGACGGCGTTGTGCTGTTGGTTGATGCAGCCGAAGGCCCGATGCCACAGACCAAATTCGTGCTCTCAAAAGCGCTGGCGCTGGGCTTGAAGCCTCTGGTCGTGATCAACAAGGCCGACAAGCCAGATGCGCGGCCGGACTGGGTTCATGACGAAGTGTTTGACCTTTTTGCCGCTCTGGATGCATCCGATGAACAGCTCGACTTCCCGGTTATTTATGCGTCCGCCAAACAAGGCTGGGCGACGGAAGACCTGGATGCCGCTGACGCGCGAGACCAGGGTCTCCTGCCTCTTTTCCGCAAGATCTTGAGCCATGTCGAACAACCCGAAGCCCTGACCAATGGCTCAAGCGAAGAGCCTTTTGCCATGCTGGTGACCACCATTGAGCGCGACCCCTATCTTGGCCGCATTCTGACCGGCCGGATTGAAAAAGGCATCGCAAAGCCGAACATGTCGGTTTATGCGCTTAGAAGTGGGTCAGGCATCATTGAAAAAGGCCGCATCACCCGTGTCCTGGCGGTCCGGGGGCTCTCGCGTGAGCCCGTCGACGAGGCGCGCGCGGGGGACATCATCGCAATTGCAGGCCTTGAGCTTGCCACTGTCGCCGACACCATCGCAGACCCCTCAATTGACGTGCCGATCAGCGCCCTCCCCATCGACCCACCAACACTATCCGTTCTCTTCGGTATCAATGACAGTCCACTTGCCGGCCGTGAAGGATCGAAGGTCCAATCGCGCGTGATCCGCGAGCGCCTGATGGCGGAGGCTGAGGGCAACGTCGCCATTCAGGTGCAAGACACAGACTCCAAAGACGCGTTCGATGTCGCCGGGCGTGGCGAACTGCAGCTAGGTGTTCTGATTGAGACCATGCGGCGCGAGGGCTATGAGCTCTCCATCAGCCGACCACAGGTGATTTTCCGCGAGGGGCCAAATGGCGAACGCCAGGAGCCCATTGAGGAGGTGACAGTCGATGTGGACGACGACTATGCAGGCGTCGTCATCGAAAAACTGGCCGAACGCAAAGGCGAAATGACCGACATGCGGCCGACCGGCGGCGGCAAAACCCGCATCCTTTTCGACGCGCCGTCGCGTGGGCTCATCGGCTATCACGGCGAGTTTCTGACTGACACACGAGGCACGGGCATCATGTACCGGGTGTTCAAGGAGTATGGTGACTATCGGGGCCCGGTCGAAGGGCGGCGCAACGGTGTTCTGGTCTCCAATGGGGATGGTGATGCTGTCCCCTTTGCCCTATGGAATCTCGAAGACCGAGGCTTCTTGTTCATCACCGCTGGCGAGAAAGTCTATGAAGGTATGGTGATCGGCGAAAATGCGCGACCGGATGACCTGATCGTCAATCCTCTGAAGGCGAAGCAGCTGACGAACATGCGGGCGTCCGGCAAAGACGAGGCCGTCAAACTCACCACGCCGCGGCGTCTCACCCTTGAGCAGGCCATCGCATATATCGACACAGACGAGCTTGTCGAAGTGACGCCGGAATCGATCCGCATTCGCAAGCGTCACCTGGACCCGAACGAACGCAAAAAGGCAGAGCGCGCCGCAGGTTAAGGTCCGCGCTTGCCCTGCCCTTAAGCCTGGCGTAAGTCATGATCACCTGTTTACAGAGGATCACCCATGGCCGCTGCACCCAGCTCTTTAGACACAGAAGAGGCGATCGCGCTCGCTGATTTTGCCTGCACCCTCGCCGATGCTGCCGCTAAGGTCACGCTCAAGCATTTCCGCTCGGGCGTGGGTGTTGACAACAAGCTCGACGGAAAAGAGTTCGATCCGGTCACCATCGCCGACCGCGACGCGGAAACGGCGATCCGCACCCTCATCGAAGAACGCTATCCCGACCATGGCATTCTCGGCGAAGAACACGGCGAAAAGGCCGGTACGTCGCCGTTCAAATGGGTGTTGGATCCCGTCGACGGCACGAGAAGCTTCATCGCAGGCGTGCCCTTATGGGGAACACTGATTGCCCTCAATGATGGCGAATATCCGGCGGTTGGCGTCATGGATCAGCCCTATACGGGCGAACGGTTTATTGGTCGACCGGGGTATGCCGAATTTCGTCGTGGCGGCACGCCCGCAAAGCTTTCTACGAGACCCTGTCCGGATTTGTCCGAGGCTATTCTGGGCTGCACCGATCCAGCAATGTTCACAGACGCCGCTGAGATGGACGCATTTGCAGAAGTACGGTCAAAAACGCGTCTCACACGCTATGGGACGGATTGCTACTTCTACTGCCTCATCGCAGCCGGACACGCCGACCTCGTCATTGAGGCCTCCATGCAGCCTTACGACATCCAGGCTCTCATTCCAATCGTGGAAGGTGCCGGCGGTATTGTCACTAATTGGAAGGGCGACGACGCTCAAAACGGAGGGCGCATCATCGCCGCCGGGGACAAACGGGTTCACGCAGAGGCTTTGGAAATTCTCTCACGCGTGGACTGACGTTTGCTCAGCGGGAGCAACCAGGACTTTGTCAAGAAAACCATCAAAGGCGGTCCAGAACACCTCCTGATATTGATCTTGTTCCATCAGGATTTCATGCTCAGCGTTTGCCACAAGCACATATTCGCCGCTGGGCAAAGCATCGGCAATCTGCCGAATGGAGCCGCCACGTACCAACTTGTCTGCGCCCGCTTCAAACAGGAGGACGGGCGTTGTGATCTGTGCCAAATAGGCTGGATCCGCTATTTCATCGATCGACTTGAACGCTTGCCGGACCCAGCCGACCGTAGGCCCACCCAATCCGAGACTTGGGGCTTTGGCCACAACGTCTTTCTGGCGCGCGTGCCGATCCGGGTCGGACGTCACAATATTCTCTTCGAAACTCTCTTCGTCTACGGCCTTAGGTCCACTTCCAGGTGCAAAACTCGCATGCTTCCCGAGGAGAGAGAGAAACGACACCAACCACCGCGTCAGCTTCTCCATAAACGGACTGCCGACATTGATCCCCAACATCGGCGCGCTGAGCACTATCCCCGCAAACCTGCCTGGCAGATTGTGTCCTGCGCGTAGCATAAGGTTGCCACCCATCGAATGCCCGACGCCGATATAGGGCGCAGGCAAAAGAGGTTCGACAACCTCTTTCATGAAGGCAACAAAATCCGCATCGAAGGTCGAGAACTCATCCACATGCCCTTTGCGGGGGTCATCCAGCATGCGCTCTGACAATCCCTGGCCACGCCAGTCAAATGTTGCGACAGCAAATCCACGATCAAGGAAAGACGCGATAACCTCGAAATATTTCTCGATGAACTCGGTCCGTCCGCTCGCCAGCACAATGGTCCCGCGGCAAGGGGCCGACGCATGATCCGGCGACCACACCATCGTCCGCATGCGCGATCCATCTGGGCAGACAAACCACCCTGGAATCCCGCCCGGTGGGCAAGGAAGGTCCGGCGTATCGACAAAAATCCCCATCAGGCTTTCTCCCCTGGCACACGAAACGCGTGGGATATAAGAGGTCCCAGCTTGAGCGCCACAGCTATATTCCCCTTCACCCGCATCAGCCCCTCCCGAAACGCGGAGGTTTGATCAAGCTCAAATCGGAGCATCCGAGCATGGGTCTCAAGTGGAAGGAACACCACACAATCGGCATCTTCGTCTTTGAGAGAGACCCTGTTTTCGCCGTCACTCCCATCAATCACCAGGCACCCTCCGTCGGGATATTCAAATTTCAGAACAGCTCCAATGGGCGGAGCGCCAGAAATCTCCTGTTCTAGGTAGGAGGCCAAAGCGGCCAAAAGCTGTTCGGGGGATAGGTCTTCAAAAGTCATACGCCGATCATTTCTTATTGATGGCTGAAAGGCCAGCTTGGAGACACCTGCCCCATAGATTTTTGGCTGAATTCAGTTAGGGTTTGCCACTCTAAAAGACTGGAGAATTCTCAGGAAGGAAGAACCCGCCCATGAGCTGGGAAAAAGAAGCCGAGGAAATCAAGGCCCGCCGCGACTTCGCGAAGCAGCAGGGAGGCCCAGAAGGTGTGCAGCGCCAGCATGACAAGGGGCGCCTGACCATCCGTGAGCGCATATCTCACTTGGCGGACAGTAATAGTTTTAAAGAGCTGGGCGAAGGTGCCGGCGTCCCTGAATTCAATGACGATGGCAGCCTGAAGAACCTTCAGCCCGCCAACTATGTGCTGGGATTTGCCAAGGTGAATGGACGGCGCGTTGTCATCGGCGGCGAGGACTTCACCCTCAAAGGCGGGTCGCCAAATCCTGCAGGCTTGCGAAAAAGCGTCTACGCAGAAGATGTAGCCATTGACTATAAGGTACCCCTGATCCGCTTGCACGAAGGCGGCGGTGGGTCAGTTGCGGGTTCGAGCGGCAACAAACCCTCTCGGCCCACCGGCGACCCTGTCTATGGACGCTCCAGGTTTTTGTCCATCGCCAAGGTTATTGGAACTGTTCCCGTTGCGACGGCGGCCTTGGGCCCGGTCGCCGGCATGCCCGCCGCGCGCCTTGTTGGGGCACATTTCACTGTCATGGCCCGCAACGCACAGGTCTTGATAGCGGGCCCTCAGGTAGTCAAGCGTGCCCTCAATGAAGATCTCACCAAAGAAGAACTTGGTGGACCAGACGTGCACACCAAAAGCGGTGTGGTCGACAATGTCGCCAAAGATGAAGAAGCGGCATTGGATGAAATCGCCAAATTCTTGTCCTACCTGCCGGACAATGTCTGGCAGCTTCCGCCGTTCACCGCCCCGCAAGACGATGCGGAACGGATGGACGAAAGCCTGATTGATATTGTGCCCCGAGACCGACGCAA
The DNA here is from genome assembly GCA_965267265.1 of Parvibaculaceae bacterium. Lineage (GTDB taxonomy): Bacteria > Pseudomonadota > Alphaproteobacteria > Parvibaculales > Parvibaculaceae > Mf105b01. The sequence continues at coordinate 2,463,526 of OZ253944.1, read as the reverse complement.
ACCTTTCCAGATGCGCAAAATCCTGAAAGCCGTGGTCGACGAAGGCAGCTTCTTCGAAATGACAAAGAAGTATGGGCCGTCGCTCATTACGGGGCTAGCGAGGCTCAACGGGCACGCTGTCGGCGTGATTGGGAATGACTGCATGTACTATGCAGGCGCGATGACGGCGGAAGCCGCGCAAAAACTTCGGCGCTTCGTGGACATGTGCAACACATTCAATCTTCCTGTGCTCTCGTTTGTTGATGAGCCAGGCTTCATGATCGGATCGGCCTCGGAAAAAGCTGGCACTATACGCTACGGCACAGAAGCGATTGCTGCTGTGATGCAAAGCCGGGTGCCCTGGGCATCGGTCATTGTTCACAAAGTATTTGGTGTCGCAGGCGCCGCGCACTTCGCGCCGGATGGCTTCGTCCTCTCGTGGCCGTCAGCCGCGACCGGCGCCCTGCCTGTCGAGGGCGGTGTCGCGGTAGCTTTTGCCCGCCAAATAGCCGAAGCAGAGGATCCAGATGCGCTGCGTGCGGAGATAGAAGAAAAACTTGCCGCCTCCCAGTCACCGTTCCCACGTGCGGAGGGGTTTTCCGTCCATGAACTCATCGACCCAAGGGAAACACGTCCACGGCTTATTGAATGGTTGGAATGGGCCCAAAATGGCCGGGAGCTGACCCTTGGTCCCTACCTCACCACCATGAGGCCTTAAGATGATCCACAACGGACCCATTCAGAAAAGCGCCCAAGATCATAACCCGGACAACCTGCCCATGAGGGTCGCTGCCGTCTATGAGCGCGTGATCGGCGCGAACCTAGCCCGCGCCTGGGAAAATGTGCTTGATTGGGAGCATCTTCCGCACCTCCACAATTCCAGTTTTTCCTCGCTTGAACTTGAGGATGCCGGCACCTGGGGATGGCGCGCGCGCACCAAAGGCGTGCCTGAAAAGACAAGTCCTGAGACCCGAATTGAACTCGTGGTGGATCGGCCGAATAACCGATATGTGTCCCGGACGCTGGAAGGTGGTCTACCCGGCATGGAGATTTGGACCCGCTTTTCCAAAGTGGATGACCACAAGACGCAGATAAAAGTCGAGTTTCACATTCCTCATGTTGATGAGGATGGAGCAGCGAAGCTCGGCGACATTATGCTCGGACTCTATGAAACCTTATGGGACGAAGATGAACGCATGATGGTGGAGCGCCAGGCCGCGTTGGACGCTAAAACACAAGCCCACAAGACCGCCGGCAAACAAAAGATCGACCTCGGCGATGCCAATACCCTTGCCGACAAACTCCCGCTTACCATCGAGCTCGACGGAAAAGCCGTAAATATCGTCCAAATCGACCAGTCTTTCCATGCGTACAGCGCGGTGTGTCCACACATGCTCGCCCCACTTTCAGACGTCGCAGTGGACAAAGATGGATACATCACTTGTCCCTGGCATGGATACAGGTTTGATATTCGGACCGGACAGTCCGTCGGGGAAGAACAATTGTGCCTCAGTCCAGCTTACACAATCACCGTTAACCCCGAGGGTCACGCCATCCTAAAAGCAACATAAGCAAAAAAACGATGGTTGGACCCCACATATGGGTGCTGCGGCGGCCCCAATCGCAGTCGTTCGACTTGCAGCGAGCCTGAGATCGCTGCATTCTGCACGGGGATGAAATACGGGGAAAATGGGGTATTTTATGAGACGTTATAATGTGCTGTTCGCTGCCTGTTTGGCTGGCCTGGCGCTCGCGCCCGGCGGCGCGTCAGCCAATGACGCCAGCTCGATCAGAGCTCTTGAGGAATGGTATGGCGGATTTCGCGCCATCCTTGCCTTCACTGATAGTGATGAGCCGTCACTTGCCAATCCGCCTGCCGTCGGGACCTTTGGACAAAAGAACGATGGCTCCGAAGTCAACGGTGGACCGGGCTTTATGATCGGCTACAACTGGGCGAAGGACTACGACGTACCCGTACGCACCGAGCTGCAGGTTGACTATCGGGTACGCCACGACGCCGACAGCCGACTCTTTGTGAACCCCTCACAATCGTTCGACTACGACCTGAACATCGATTCACTCGACGTCATGGTCAACGTCCTTTACGACTTCGAGACAGGTTCCTGGTGGCAACCCTATGTGGGGGCAGGTGTGGGATGGTCACACCTTGAAGCAGAGGGTTCACGCCGTAATACTCTGATTGCATCAGAGGAAGACTTCGATGGAACTGCGGACAATTTTGCTTGGTCACTTCAAGCCGGCGTTATGTTTGACCTGATTGATAGCTTCGCACTCGAACTTGGGTATCGTTATGTGTCTCTGGGAGACATCACACCGGATGCGGTTTCAACCGGCGACCAAGTGAGTTTGGACGGCCTTGAATCACACGAACTCATAATTGGGTCGATCTTCAAATTCTAATTCCTGAAGATACTCAAACAAAAAAACCCCGCTCACTTGAGCGGGGTTTTCTGTTTGGCCGGGTCCCTCACCGATACGCGGTGTGCAGAACCCGTCCAGTACGAGCGCAAACATTGAGTGTTACATCTCTGCCCCGACGATCACGTGCACCCACTTGGTAATAGTCGTCATAACGCGTCGCATGACCGAAGTTTGTGTAGTGCTGCTGACGCAACCCAGACCGCCAGTGATCGAACCCACGAACCTGGTGGCGCAGATAGTTGGGGCCATTATAGCGACGAGCCTGATTGACCGACAGCACCCGGCCGTTGCGCGCATTCGCTACAATCCGAACCGGATTGCCGCGGCTATTCAGACCTCGCACGATATAGGTCCGTCCATCTCGAACAACACGGTCAAACCCACTGTAGCCGCGGTTACGAAGTCCACGAAGGATGCGAGGAATGGGTTTGCCATTGGTAGCATAGTGCGCCCCGCCACGATCGCGACGGACATCATATATTTCACCAGTGCGCGCATTCGCTTTTGCCGTTACATAGCGACCGCCACGGCCTACGCCTTCAATAGCATAGACACGACCATTACGCTGCAGACGGACTGACGTGACCCGACCACCCGTGTCACGCTGAATCTGACGGACAAGACGGGCAATCGGGATTACCCGACGCTCATTCTGCCACCCGCGATCCTCACGATGATGGTGACCCCGAGATCGGTAAGATGCATCCGTATGAGTGAGGACAAGCTGACGCAGGACATCCTCAAAAGAGATATGTCGGGCAGACGCATGCCCGGCCTGGGCAGGGGCTGCAAGAAGGAGCGGAGCGGTAAGGCCGGCTACAACAAGGAACTTTTTCATGTGACTTCTCCAGAACAGAAAGAACAGAACCAAACGGTGAAGCTCATTCTGCAGATCAGCGCTGAACCAAGTCTGGGACGAAGATTCATCTAAGGTTTAGGTCCCGTTCACCTGCCGCTCACAAAGAAAGGCCCCGAACAATCGGGGCCTTACACAAGGTTCAAATGGCGTTTTGAAAACGTCAGTGCGGATGGTGGTGGAAGCGGACGAATTTGCCGGTGACTGCATTGACCCTAAGCCACACATAAGGCCCCACACCGTGCCGCGCCCTGACAACATAATAGCCGTTCCGCAGCACCGGTTTGCCAAAATGCGAGTAACTCGCCCGAACCAGCGCACCGCGCCAATGGGCGAATGCCCGAACCGGCGCATGATAATGCCGCACGTGCGCGCGACGATGAACATGGACAATCGGCGGTTTTGCGTCATGCAAGCTATTCGGCAGCGACGAAGGTCGCGCTTCAGCCGGCACAATACTCAACAATGGAAGTACAACAGCCCCCAGGGCCATAAGCTTTTTCATGATCTCAATCCTTAGATATCAATCACCCCTATGACGCCGACAATAGCGAGGCCTGTCTAAATTGAAGCTGAGCGAGCCGTTCATCCACCGTTCATGCCGACGGCGCAGACCCGCTATCCACCCAGGAAGAGACGACCAACATCGGGGTTTTCAAGAAGCACAGGCCCTTGGTCTGCCATTGCGACCCGTCCCGACACCAGCACATAGCCGACGTCCGCAAATGCCAGGCCCTTCTTTGCATTCTGTTCAACCATGATGATGGTCTTGCCGTCCTGGTTCTTCAGGTCACCCAAAATCTCGAAAACCATGTCGATATAGCGCGGCTCCAGGCCAATGGAGGGTTCGTCCACAAGCAGAACTTTGGGGTCCATAATCAGCGCCCGGCTGATTTCGAGCAATCGACGTTCTCCACCTGATAGGACACCCGCTTTGTCAGCCCGACGTTGCGCTAGACGGTCATAGCGCTCAAACACCCGCTCGGCGGCTTCCTTGGCCAAAGAAGGATGGTCAAGCAAATAGCCGCCCATCAATAGGTTTTCCTCCACGCTCATATCGGGGAAAACTGAATTGTCCTGCAGAATGTAAGCGATCCCAGCATCTCTCAGCCGTTCACTGGGGCTACGCTTGGTTACATCGACCCCATCAACTGAGATATTGCCGCCAAAAATATCTGTGAAGCCAAAGATCGAATGCAGGATTGTCGATTTCCCGGCGCCGTTGGGGCCCACGAGACAGAGGCTCTGTCCGGCACCAACAGCCAGATTTATCTCATGGAGAATTTCCATACGTCCGTAGCCCGCCGTCAGACCGTCGATCTGCACAAGCGGGTCATTGCCCGCTAGATGTATGATTTTGTCGCGGGAAACCGCAAGGCCCAAAGCCTGCGCCTCTTCAGCAACCGCATCGACGGAGAGCACCGTGTCAGTTGAGCCGTCTCCATACCCGCTAACGGATTTGGTCTCCTTATCACTCAAGCGCCTGCCCCCAAATAGGCATCAACCACACGGGGATTTTCTCGCAACTCCCTTGGCGTGCCCTGTGCCAACACTTCACCATGAGCCAAACAGGTGATGTGTTCTGCAAGGTTCATGATCACCCGCATATTGTGCTCAATAACAAGCAGCGTAACCCCAAGCTCTTTGTTGGCTCTGACCAAACGATCAATCAATCCATTGATAAGCGTCGGATTCACGCCGGCCGTAGGCTCGTCCAACAACAGGAGCTTGGGCTCGCTCATGAGCGCCATGGCAAACTCCAAAAGCTTCTGCTGACCGAAACTAAGGGATCCCGCCCGCAGAAAACGTTTCGTGCCGAGCCCGACAAAGTCGAGCAGCTCCGCGGCCCGTGCATCCACGTCGCCGGAAAAGCCCGATAGAAGAGACAAGACTGATTGACGCGCATCCGGCGCGCTGATCCGCATATTCTCAACACAGTTCATGTCCGCATAAATGCGTGTCTGCTGGAAGGTGCGTACGAGGCCGCGTCGCGCAATAGTCGGCACAGTAAGCTTCGAAATCTCCTGCCCCTCAAACCGTATGGAACCGGAATCGATCGGATGAGCGCCAACGATCGAGCTAAACAGCGTCGTCTTGCCTGACCCATTTGGCCCAATGAGACCGGCAATATCACCTGCATTTACAGTGAGCGAGACATTCCTGTTCGCCACGACACCGCCGAAGGTTTTTGTGACACTCTCGACTTTCAGGAGCGCACTCATGCTCGCTCCTCCACCTTTTCCCCAAACCACTCCGGGCGCCGTTCACGCAGCGTGCCCAAAATGCCATTTGGGAAAAACACGACGATACCGACGATCAGAAGACCCAGCGCAACCCGCTGCCACCCCAGCAGGTAGGTCCAGAAAAGCTCTTGGGTAATATGAAAAACGACAGCGCCGATAACGGGACCCCAAAGAGTCCCCTTACCACCCAGGATCGCCATCAGGACCATCCAGACACCGAAGGTCGCCCCCGCAAAGGCGACATCTCGGGGATCGATAAAGCCCAACAGATTGCCTGCCAGCCCGCCACCGATCCCGAGAAAGAACGCTGAGACCGCCCAAGCAAAAGACTTTATCTGAGTAGTTTGCAGGCCCATTGCCTCCGCTTTGTCTTCATCATCCCGAATGGCATTGAGAGCAAGACCAAACTTGGTCGCGTAAAGAGCGCGAAGAACGACGAAAGTAGCCAACGCAAGCGCAAACATCAGGAAGTAGAAGAAGAGCTCACGTCCTGCCAAGTCCGTCGGGTAAAGCGGCGGCACCATGCCGGACCCCGCACCCACATAGTCCCAGCCGCCAGCTATTTCACCGGCCGTTATGCCAAGGCCCAGCGTGCCAATAGCAAAATAGTGGCCACGTAAACCCAACATGCCAAAACCCAAGATGACCGCCACGAAGGACGACAAAACCGCCGCAACCGCGAGGCCAACGGCAAGACCCGTGAAATAGTCGAGACCTAAGTCCCGCTGCAGAACCGCACAGGCATAGGCACCCAATCCAAAGAAGAGAATGTTCCCGAAGGAATTGTAGCCCATTTGCCCACCAAGCGTGTCCCAGGTGAGCGCAAAGACAATCATAAGCCAAAGCATGGTGAGCTGCGTCGCAAACTGCGGCATCAAGAACGGAGCGACGAGCGACAAAAAAAGGCCACCACCGATGAGCGAAGCTTTTTGAACTGCGGTCACTCGAGATACTCCCGCTTGCGCCGAAGCCAGAAATTACGCGCTACAAGGATGATCACCATCAGCGCGAAGACAAATGCTATTTGATATTCAGCACCTAGAACGAACCCCGCAATATTTTCAAGCGCACCCAGTCCGAGACCAGCCGTGATGACAGCCACGATGTTGCCAAGCCCAGCAACGATCACAACCAGAAACGAGCGCACCGTGTAGGGAAGACCGATATAGGGGTGAATGGTCCACGCCATGACCACCAGGCTACCCGCGGCGCCGCACAATGCAGCATTGAGCGCATATGTCGCCGCGTAGACCCTGTCCGTGTCGATGCCAAGAATACGGGCGGCACGGGCATTCTGCGCGGTCGCCCGGATCGCCTGTCCCAATCGGGCTCTTTTCAGAAACGCCCAAAGGACCAGACCGACCAGCAGGGCCACAAAAAACGCGACCATTTTGATTTCCGCCAAGACAATCTGGCCATCAAAGAGGACAAGCGTGCCAAGTCCCGTTTCCAAGGTGCGCACGTCGGCGCCGAATATTTCATTCGACAGCTGCTGCAAGATAATCGACAGACCGAATGTCGCGAGAAGGGACACGAACAGATCGCGGTCAACAACTCGGAAGATGACAAGGCGATAAAGCCCCCACCCCAAAACAAAAAGTGCCAATGCTGCTAGAGGTATAGTCAAAAGCGGCGGGACCCCAAGTCCGGCAGCAGTGAGGGCCACGAACCCGCCCAGCATCACAAACTCACCTTGAGCGATGTTGATGATACCGAGGACTCCCCAGACCAAAGCCATACCAAAGGCCGCAAGTGCAAAGACGGCGCCAATCATCAGGCCGTTGGCAACAAGGTCTGCGCCAAGAGATGGGTAATCAAATAGAAGAACGAGATTTTCAAACATGGACGTCGATCAGCGCTCCGACCAACGCGGCGTAGGGTGCCGAAAGTCAGCTTCTGACGCATTCGACGGATAGACGACCCGGTATTCACCATCTTGAACCTGGAAGAGAACCATGGGCTTGGCAATGTTCCGCCCCGTCTCATCAAAGTTGATGGCCCCGTAGAAGGTCATCATATCCGTTTCGGCGAGGGCATTTCTTACCGCCAGCGGGTCAAAAGATCCGGCGCGTTCAAAGGCGTCAGCAAACACCATCACCGCGGCAGCGGATTCTGCTGATTGATACGGCGGGGCGTAATCGTACGTTTCTTCGAAAAGATCCGCAAAATCCCGCGCAGAGCCGAACAAGTCGTCTGAGTAGGAAAGCCCAGGCGCCCACTGGGAGGCACAGAGCGCGAATTCAGCCTTCTCAGCAAACTTGTCAATCACCTGTGCGGCATCACAGTGCGTGAGGGCAAGCATGGGGATATCAATACGGCTGTCCGAAATCTGCCGAATGGCAAGCGCCGCACCCTTCGCGTGTCCAGAAACAACAAGTAGGTCTGGTCGAAGGGCCCGCACCTTGGCAAGGGTCGCGGACATATCGTTCAATTCCGGAGGTAGCTTGTCATCAATCACAACCCGCATCCCCAGCCGCTCCGCATCTGCGATAACCCCGGTTCTGACATCCTGTGAGAACGGGTCATTCTCCATCGCCAAGCCAACCCGCAATGTTTGATCGTCCCCAGCAGTCTCCGCAGCCAGCGCAATAGCTCCTTGCAAATACTGCTCTGTCGTCGACAGTACGGCGAACAGGTACTTGTAGCCCTCCCGGAAAAGAGAGATGGAAGCTCCGTTGGCCTCAACCATCGGAATGCCATATTTTTCGGTGATGGGAGCCATGGCTCTGGTCAGGCCAGACGAATAAGGTCCCAAAATGAATGTCACGCCGTCCTGTTGGATCAGACGCTCGGCCAACTGTGCACCCCGCGCGGGCGTGGATTCATCATCATAATATATGATGGCAAGCTTGTAGGTTTTGCCGTCGACGGTCACACCACCAGCAGCATTAATCTGCTCGACCGCCAGATCGTATCCCTTCCGCGTGTGAGCGCCGTTGGTGGAATACTTGCCAGTTAGCGAGATCGCTGCGCCCAAATAAACCGTGTCACCCTCTACCTTCGCAGACGCGACTCCGGACAGGGCAACCGTGAGCCAGGCACCCATGAGAACCACACCAAGTCTCTTCAGTACATTCCCCAAATACATAGTGTGAATCTCCAAAAGCACGGCAACCTAGCGACATATTAACCACCCCCCTCAGAGCATCAATCGGACGCTTTTTCAAGCTGTCAGAGGGTTGAAAGGCAGAAAATCACCCCTTATCTCAATAAAGCCGGGGTGCCGAAGATCGGGCTCCGGACCAACATCAACCGGCGCGCTGCCACTGAAAATGGAGCCGCTAGGGCACGAGATGCCCGACAACAACATCGCTTATGAAAGGATGTACTGATATGCGTAGGTTTGATTTTTCTCCCCTTTATCGCTCAACAGTTGGATTTGACCGTATGGCGTCGCTTCTGGACGCGGCCGCCAGCGATACCGGTAACGGCTATCCGCCCTACAACATCGAGCGCACTGGTGACGCTTCCTATCGTATCACCATGGCCGTCGCAGGCTTTGGGGAGACCGACATCTCAGTCGAAGCTCAGCAAAACAAGCTCACCATTACCGGCAAGAAGGAAGCTGCTGAAGACGATCAGGTGAAATACCTGCATCGCGGCATTGCAACCCGCAGCTTCCAACGCCAGTTCGAACTGGCTGACTATGTCGAGGTGAAAGGCGCCGCTCTGGAAAATGGTCTCCTGCATGTGGATCTCGCACGAGAGATTCCCGAAGCCATGAAGCCGCGAACAATAGCGATCACCCAGACCAAGTCGGACCAACCATCTATCGAAGGAAAAGTCGACTCAGAAGCGGCCTAACTTCTTGGAAATGTTCTTCGCGAATAGCGCTAAGGCGCCCCAATTGGGGCGCCTTTTGCTTCTAAATCGTCCAATTCTCGCCGGCCCAGCCTTTTTTGGTTAACGAGGGCTTAAGGCACAGCAAAGCAACGCGCACACAACCAAATATTTCGGTAACTGCAAGCACAGTTTTAAGACATAGTTCACGGCCCATACCTAATCTTGGCACAGTTTGAGTCGAATGCGACGGTGGCTGTTACCAATGGGCGAAACAAAAAAAGCGCAGTTCGCGCCGCGTACACTATTGCTGGCTTTAGTGGGCATCGCTTTCTCCGCTTTGCTGCTGCTAACGTTCGTGCCACTCGCCACAATCCACATTCTGGAACATGACCTGAAGCTGATGGGTCCAGACGGCATGTGGCCTGATACCCAAATCATATTACTCGTTGGAGCCGCAAGCTTTTTGCTGGCCCTCGCATTTGTTAGTGCGCTCGTTCACTTCTGGAAAAAGAGTCTCCTTGCTCCATTTCGAGAAATAAATGAGTTGCTCATCACAAACGGGGATCTTGAAGAAGATGAAATTTCGTCCCTAGCCAACGGCAATTTCGCCACCACTGTGCGGATAATGGCCGACGCGTTCGCGCAATCGAAATCTGCAAGAAACGAGGCAGAACGGTTCCGCCTGGTCGCCGAAGCGATTGATGACTCAGTTCTTATGACCGACACGGAGGGGTATCTCGTGTGGGCCAATCCCAGCTTTACTCAGATGACCGGATATGCGCTAGACGAAGTGATTGGCCGCAAGCCCGGCCATTTCCTGCGCGCACCTGAGAGCGAACCATCGACCATCGCCACCATTGACCGTCATATTCGGTACCACAAAGGCCTGGATACCGAAGTCCTTAATATGACTAAAGCCGGCCGGCGTTTCTGGGCTCAATTGGAAATCAGGCCTGTTCTTGGCGCCGACGGCGAAGCCATAAACTTCATCGGCATTGAGCGCGACATCACCGACGACAAAAGAACGGAAGCTGCACTAGAGGCGAACCGGGTAGAACTACAGCAACGCATCAATGACTTGCAGAATGCTAAGGGTGAACTGGAGGCAGAACGCGCAAAACTGGCAATGTCTGCGGACGAGCTCTCCGCAGCGAAAGATGCAGCTGAACAGGCGAACCGCGCCAAATCAGAGTTCCTTGCGACCGTCAGTCACGAGCTTCGCACACCGATGAACGGTGTATTGGGAATGGCGGAGCTTTTGATCGACAGCGATCTCAACCCCGAACAACGCGATCACGCATCGGCTATTAAAGACTCTGGCGAGAGCCTCCTTGTCCTACTGAACGATATTCTTGATCTCTCCCGCCTCGAAGCTCAGGGCCTCGAACTCGAAAACGTTCCGATCAAGCTTGCTGACACGGTCGCGGCCGTGACAGATGTCATGCGCGCGAATGCAAGCGATCGGGGTCTGGAACTCACGACAGGAATTTCGCCGGACGCTCCTGAGATTGTAATGGGCGACCCCACAAGGCTTCGTCAGATCCTGTTCAACCTTACGAGCAATGCAATCAAGTTTACCGATCGCGGAAGCGTTGGTGTTTTTGTAAGCCCTGACCCCGACAAGGGCGCCAAATTTATAAAGATCGATGTCACCGATACCGGGATAGGGATATCCAAAGAAGCGCAAGCGCGGTTGTTCGAACGTTTCTCTCAAGCCGACAGCTCAATCTCACGAACACATGGTGGCACTGGGTTGGGCCTCGCCATCTGTCGAGAATTGTCTCGGCTCATGGGGGGAGAAATTTCTGTAGAGAGCACTCCCGGCAAAGGCAGCAAATTTTCAATCTCTGTGCCGCTTGCACTCCCAGACGAAGAAACAACCAATCTCAATGCGGGCGACATGGCTCAAAAACCAAGCCCCGCCGAGACGCCCTCAAAAACCTGGCGAATTCTAGTGGCTGAGGACCAGCCAATAAATGCGAAACTGATGACAGCAATCATGGGCCGTCTCAATCACACGCTGACCATTGCACCGAACGGCGTGGAGGTCATCAAAGAGCTTCGCAAGGGCGAGTTCGACCTCATTCTTATGGACATACAGATGCCAGAAATGGATGGCATCCTGGCAACCAAAGTCATCCGAAGCTCAGATGAGCCCTGGCATGATATCCCCATAATCGCGCTAACAGCGCATGCGATGGCCGGCACCCGCGATACCTACTTTCAAGCAGGTATGAACGGATTTGTCTCCAAGCCGATCAGCATCGACGCACTGGTACACGAGATCAACACCGTCATGATTGGGACGAACTCGGACGCAGGCAACGCACAACATGTCGATGGTCAAGAGTGCGTGGTGGAAGCAGAACAAAATGCACCCACATCGACGCCCAGCGAAGATGAAGAAGCCTTCCTCGCAGATATGCTGAGTGATCTCGTCGAAGACGACGGTCAATCTGCTGCCTGAAAAAGCCGCGTTCGATACTGTTAAATTTAGGAGTCGGAGCCGGGGTGAAGGTCACGCAATGACTTGACGATTTTTTGTCCCGTCTCGCCACCGTCACCAACAATGCCCTTATCAACAACACGCTCTAACACTTGCACATGTTGTCCGATGATCTTCTGGTCCCGTGCCGACATTTCACCGCTATGTCCGCGAAGCAGGTCACAAAGCGATGCCGCAATCGACGTCACGAGATCATAGCCAAATGACCCCGCTTGACCTTTGAGGTTGTGGGCGACACCGAACAGATCTTCAAGAATTGACGCGTCCGAACTCTCAACAGACATCGAGGCAAATAGGCTGGCAAGCTGGTCGACATCAGTACGCAGCTGCTTGGCGTATTCTCCTTTAAGCGCATTAATCGCCGCCTCCGCCTGAGCCAATCGATCAGCGCGTGATTCTTTTAAATCGGCATTGGCCATCTGGGCCCCGCTTCAAAACAAGTTCGATCGTCTCAAGCTTATGAGAACGCTCTTAAGAAGCTCTGAACAGCAAGAATTGGCATAAAACAGGGCAGAAAGGGCCCGACCTCCGCAGGCCGAGCCCTCAAATGATCAGCTGAACCGCTGTTTGATGAGATGATCAATGGACACCACACCTGGACCGCGGGCAACGAGATAAAGCAGCACGCCGGCCCACAACAGATGGAGAGACCACGCACCAGGGTACACAAAGATCTGAATGACTAGGGTCATGACCAAAAGCGCTGCGGCACCAAACCGCGTAGCAAGTCCCAAAACGATCAGAATCGGAAAGAAATGCTCGGCGTACGTGGCCATGTAGGCAGCGACATTGGCGGGGATCACGGGCAGCGCATACTCATATTCGAACAGAAAAAACGTGCTCGGCTTCAAGGTCAGAAATCCCTCAACCTTTGTTCGAGCCGAATTCCAAAACACCATCGCGATACTCACCCGCATCGCGAGTTCAAAGACAAAGGAAGGGATGCGATCAAAAAGACCGGCCGCCCACCCTATAAGCGACGTAAATTGCCCAATAGGGCCCGAATTAATGTGCGTTTCACTCATGTTTTCTATCCATGCGTTAAGAGCGGATCAGACGAGTAAACCCGCCACCGCTGACAAGAAGATGTAAAATTTGACTAAGCTCAAAGTCACTCTGCGCGTTGGCACCAGCCGTCGCCGCGACTCCGAGTGACTGACCAGTTCTTAAGGCGCCAATGAAGACAAGAGCGCCCTCGCCAATCGGGTGGGCGACAACCGAGAGGTTCGTCCTGAGCAGGAGCACCGATTCCGCTTCTTGCGCAGGATCGAGGGATGCGGGGTTCTGACCAGGCTGGTGCGCCCGCCAAAACGACAAAACGGGAAGGTGAGATTTAAGCGTTTCCACGGACGAATGGAGCCCAAACCTTAGGTCCGGCAGTTCTTCAGCCGGCACTGCCGCGACCTCCTCTGGCGTCACGGGACGATCGTCTGCCGCGTGGTAGCTGCGAAGCCACAACAATTCAAGACGCGCCACATCACCAAGATATGGCAGCGACGCGACAGGAGGAAACGCATCCAGAAATTCCGGCAAACTATCGCCAAATCCGATCAACGTGCCTCGCTCCGGCATATGGTCTCGGAGAAATTCACGCGCCATCGCACGAAAGAACTCCTGCCCAACCAGTTGAAGGACAACAGGGAAAGCTTGCTCAAGGCCGTCGATCAGGCTGGCATGAACATTGTTTCGATAGACGTCCATACGCCGCTCCAAGGGAATTGGCTCGGCGGCACGGATTGATTTTGGAACGGCGGGCGCGCCCCGAACAGCCGCACCAAATGCCTCTTGAAACTCACGCAGAGACGACATCTTCATGCCTCCTGCCCAAAATCAGCCCGCTTTGCTTCAAAAGAGCATCTGCTTTGTCGGCTTCTGCTTTCAATACTTCCCATGCGGGGACGTTGGTGTCCCACTCAACCAAGGTTGGTTTCGGACCGACCCGGCACACCAGCCTTTCAAACAGGTTCCATACTTCGTCGACGACCGCAGAGCCATGGTCATCAATTCGAAGAAACGCCCCATTGATCTGCTCAACCGCATGGCCCGCCACGTGGACCTCGCCAATGAGTTCTGCGGGGATAGCGTCAATGTAAGACGCCGGATCAAACCCATGATTGCGAGCAGACACAAAAACATTGTTCACATCGAGCAGGAGACCGCATCCAGTCCGCGCCGCAAGCGCAATCAGGAATTCGGGTTCTGCCATCACGTCCCCTTCAAAGCTCAGATAGGTCGACGGATTTTCGACAAGCACCTGTCGGTTCAAGGCCGATTGCATCTGATCAACATGGACGCTCATCACGTCCAACGCTTCTTCGGTAAGGGGCAATGGCAGAAGATCGTTCAGGAAGTCGCCTTTATGCGTTGCCCATGCAAGATGCTCCGACACCAACGCCGGCTGATACCGCTCGACAAGCGATGCAAAGCGCGCGAGATGCTCGGTGTCCAAAGGGTCAGCACCACCGAGCGACATGCCCACACCGTGGAGCGACAGGGGATAGTTCTCTCGGATAGCAGTGAGATAGGCATGAGGACTTCCACCCTCACCCATGTAGTTTTCTGGGTGGACCTCAAACCAGCCAATGTCTGGCTGTGACGCGAGGATCGTTTGGTAATGATCAGCCTTCAACCCGACCCCGGCACGGGCCAGGATCGGGTCGGGCTGATATGCCGGATGATTGGTCATTGGGGACGTTACCGGGAGGGGCACCCGGCACCTTTCATCCAGCCAGCACTTACGGACGTTCGATTTCGTCGAGGCTGCCCTTACCGTGGGGCGTGTCGATCGATGTGCAGGTGCCTGCGGGAACCAGCTTCCAAGCGTTGCCCTGATAGTCGATGGTGGAAGTTCCAGCGCAAGAGGTGCCTGGACCAGCCGCACAATCATTAGCCCCGGCAAGCGAAATGCCGTAGCACTTTTCCATGCCGGAAGGCGTCGCGGCGGATACGGGTGCAGTTGCAAGCGTCAGAGCGGCGCTCATAGCACCAGCCAGAACGAGGGCTGAAGTAGCAGACTTGTTCATGAATCTTCTCCAGTTGGATTTATCGGTTCTTGTTTGAATGGACCCCGGCTCGACCAAAAAGCGTCGCGTCGGTCTTGTGGCTAAGAGAATGGGGACGAACCCTCTCAACTGGAAATCACGAATACGCGCCTCTGGTCACGATCTTGTTCACCGCCTTGTGATCCCAAAAACGGCAGAAAGCCTGATCAGAACGATGTCCGGGCAACGCCGAACGTGAGCTGCGTTGACCCACTGTCCGCGAGCCAGAAGGCCGCTGTCGACCATGGGCGACTTGGTTACGTCCACACAGCCAGGCTTCTGACTGACCTGCCCAGGAATCGCTCAAGGCCGGCAAAACGCCCGTCATTTGCCTTTTTGAGCCCCAGCGGGCCGACCGCATATGTGACAAATTGCAATTGAACCAGATCGATGGGCATAACCCTCTAAAAAACATAGGATTTTTATAGGTCAACAAGACTGACTTACTCTCTTGATCCATCCCCCCCTTATCTGGCAATATCCCCTCCGCTCCGGACCTGCGGACGGAGCTTCCTAGCGCTCAGTCAAGCGGCGGCGCGCAAAGGGTAAGCGCCTGGCCCAGGCGCAATTAAGTACAGGGCGTCCAGCAGAAAAGTCCGCCCTACGGCGGCACTGCACCGGACACGTGGCAGAGCGTTGTAATCCAACCCCCTGCCGCGCGTTTCTCGCGGGATGTAAGCCGTGAAACGGCAAAACGGTTAAGCATAAGCGCGCGATGAGCGTGAAGGTGCTCGACAACGGATTATGAAAATGCCTGCCCAGCCCAAATCATGGACCGGGAAGCAGGATCAGACGACGAATGTAGGTTGGGATGGCAAAGCGTATGACTAAGAACCAGACAGTCGAAGGTTCAGCTCCAGAAGCACCGACGGACGACACACGGATCAAAACCGTGCGCCCGGCAGGCCTTCCGGCTGCGCAAGGTCTTTATGACCCAGCAAACGAGCACGACGCCTGTGGCATTGGCTTCGTAGCTAACATCCACAACCGCAAAAGCCACGGCATGATTGTGAATGGCCTCAAGATTCTTGAGAATCTCGAGCACCGCGGCGCCGTCGGCGCAGACCCGAAGGCCGGCGACGGGGCCGGCATCTTGATTCAGATGCCGGATGCCTTCATGCGTAAAGTCGCGAAAGCAGAACAAATAGATCTGCCCGCAGAGGGCGCGTATGGCGTTGGTTTTTTCTTCATGCCTAAGGACGCGCCCGCCCGCGCTAAGATTGAAGCGCTTGTCGAAGACATGATCGCTGCGGAAGGCCAGACACTCCTGGGCTGGCGCGATGTTCCCGTCGACAATTCTGATCTCGGTTATTCCGTCTTGCCGACAGAGCCTTTCCATCGTCAGGTTTTTGTCGCTCGCGGCGCTGACACCGCTGATCAGGATAGTTTCGAGCGCAAGCTCTACGTTATTCGTAAGCGTATCGAGCTGGGCGTCCACGCATTGGGCGACGAGGAGGCGGCCAGCTTCTTCTACATTCCGTCATTTTCATCCCGCACGCTCAACTATAAAGGCATGCTCCTCGCTGTGCAGGTGGGTGAGTATTACAAGGACCTTCAAGATGAAGAGATGGTCTCTGCCCTTGCACTGGTTCACCAGCGCTTTTCGACCAACACGTTTCCTACTTGGAGCTTGGCGCATCCGTTCCGCCTGATCTGTCACAATGGCGAGATCAACACCAAGCGCGGCAACGAAAACTGGATGTTTGCACGTCAGGGGTCGATGGCATCCGAAATTCTGGGCGACGACCTGAAAAAGCTTTATCCGGTAATCCCGGAAGGCCAGTCCGACACTGCCGCTTTTGACAATGCGCTCGAGCTTCTGGTTGCAGGCGGATACTCCCTTTCCCATGCCATGATGATGCTGATCCCAGAAGCCTGGGCCGGCAATCCGCTCATGAGCAAAGATCGCCGCGCATTCTACGAATATCATGCAGCCTTGATGGAACCTTGGGACGGTCCAGCAGCTGTTGCCTTTACCGATGGCCGCCAGATCGGCGCGACCCTCGACCGGAATGGTCTGCGCCCGGCACGCTATTACGTCACCGACGACGGTGATGTGATGATGGCCTCCGAAATGGGCGTGCTGCCCCCGGAGGAAAGCAATGTCACCCAGAAGTGGCGGCTGCAGCCTGGCAAAATGCTGCTGATCGACCTGGAAGAAGGTCGGATCATTGGCGACGACGAGCTGAAGACAACTCTTTCAGCGTCGCACCCCTATCAGGAGTGGCTAGACAAGGGTCAGATCGTTCTCGAGGACCTTCCCGACCCGAAAACCTCGCTTAAACCTTTGTGCGACGCCGATCTGCTCGATTGCCAGCAGGCTTTTGGCTACACACAGGAAGATTTGAGCCTGTTGATGGCGCCCATGGCGGAAACCGGGCAGGAAGCGATCGGCTCTATGGGCACGGACACGCCCATTGCGGCGCTCTCCGGACATTCCAAGCCGCTCTACAATTATTTCCAGCAACTATTTGCGCAGGTCACAAACCCGCCGATCGATCCCATTCGTGAAGAAACAGTGATGTCCTTGGTCTCTCTGATCGGACCACGTCCAAACCTGCTGGAGCTCCATTCTGCTGGTGATCAGAAACGCCTTGAAGTGCGCCAACCCATCCTCACCAACGAGGACCTGGAGAGGATCCGCACGATCGGCGATATCGCGGACAATAACTTCAAGGCCGCAACGCTCGACATTACCTATGACGCCGCCACCGGTGCAGAAGGGATGGAAGCAGCGCTGAAAGATCTATGCGCCGAAGCGGAGAAAGAAGTCCGCGACGGTGATAACATCATCGTTCTCTCAGATCGCCTTATCTCCGCTGACCGCATTGCAATTCCGGCCCTTCTGGCGACGGCAGCTGTGCACCACCACCTGATCCGCAAAGAACTGCGGACGGCAGTCGGCCTTGTTGTGGAAACCGGGGAAGCGCGGGAAGTGCACCATTTTGCCTGCCTTGCGGGCTTCGGCGCTGAAGCGGTGAACCCCTACCTTGCCTTCGAAACACTGATCAACTCAAAAGACCGTTTGTCGGCAGAGCTTGATGAAACGGAAATCACCAATCGCTATATCAAGGCCGTGAACAAAGGTCTTCTGAAGGTCATGTCCAAAATGGGCATCTCCACCTATCAATCCTATTGCGGCGCGCAGATATTTGATGCGGTGGGCCTAAGCTCTGAGTTTGTCCAGAAATACTTCACCGGCACGTCGACCACCATTGAGGGCGTTGGCCTAGCTGAAGTGGCTGAAGAAACGGTGCGCCGTCACCGAGATGCCTTTGGCAATGTTCCGGTTCTCGAAGATGCTCTCGCAGTTGGTGGCGACTATGCCTACCGCGTACGCGGCGAAGAACATGTCTGGACCCCCGACACGATCCGCGACCTTCAACATGCGGTGCGCGGCGACTCCAAGGAAGACTACAAGAGTTTCGCAAGCGCCGTGAACGTGCAAAACGAACAATTGTTCACCATCCGCGGCCTCTTTGACATCAAGAAGGCTGAAGACGATGGCCGGACACCGGTGCCACTTGATGAAGTGGAAGACGCCAAGGAAATTGTAAAACGGTTTGCAACCGGTGCCATGTCATTCGGGTCGATTAGCCGGGAAGCTCACACGACGCTCGCCCTCGCGATGAACCGCATTGGCGGAAAGTCAAATACGGGTGAGGGTGGCGAAGAAGCTGACCGCTTCACACCGATGGCAAACGGCGACAGCATGCGCTCTGCCATCAAGCAGGTTGCCTCCGGTCGTTTCGGCGTGACGGCGGAGTACCTCGCCAATTCCGACATGATCCAGATTAAAATGGCTCAGGGTGCGAAGCCTGGCGAAGGTGGACAGCTGCCGGGCCATAAGGTCGATGCGGTGATCGCCAAGGTGCGTCACTCAACCCAGGGCGTGGGATTGATTTCTCCGCCTCCGCACCACGACATTTACTCAATTGAAGACCTGGCACAGCTCATCTTTGATCTGAAAAACGTGAATCCCCGCGCTGACATCAGCGTCAAACTGGTCTCGGAAGTAGGCGTCGGCACGGTGGCGGCAGGTGTTTCGAAAGCCCGCGCAGATCACGTCACCATCTCCGGCTATGAAGGTGGGACAGGCGCAAGCCCCCTCACCTCCATCAAACACGCCGGGAGCCCCTGGGAGATTGGCCTCGCGGAAACGCATCAAACGCTGGTACTCAACAGACTGCGGGACCGGATAACGGTTCAAGCGGACGGCGGTTTGCGCACAGGTCGTGATGTTGTTGTCGGCGCACTTCTGGGAGCCGATGAATTCGGGTTCTCAACCGCGCCGCTGATCGCGGCTGGTTGCCTGATGATGCGCAAGTGTCACCTGAACACCTGCCCGGTAGGTATTGCAACCCAGGATCCGGTTCTGCGGAAACGTTTCGTGGGCACGCCGGAACACGTCATCAACTATTTCTTCTTCGTCGCTGAGGAAGTGCGCGAGATGATGGCCGAGCTTGGGTACCGCACCTTCAATGAAATGATCGGCCAGATGCAGATGCTCGATAAGCGTCGCGTCGTCGATCACTGGAAAGCGAAGGGACTCGATTTCTCCCGTCTCTTCGAAAAACCAGCACATGTCGAAGGCGTGGGCATCTATCAGACAGAAGCCCAGGATCACAAAATTGACGAGATCCTGGATCGGAAGCTGATCGAGCTTTCGCAGCCAGCAATCAAAGACGGCAAGCCGGTTTCAATCGACCTGCCGATCCGCAACACAGACCGCACAGCCGGCGCCATGCTCGGTGGCGAAATCGCCAAGCAGCACGGTCACAAAGGTCTGGTGGACGATCTTGTCCACATCAAGCTTAAAGGGACAGCCGGCCAAAGTTTTGGCGCCTGGGTGACCCGAGGCGTCACCATGGAACTTGAAGGTGACGGAAACGACTATGTCGGAAAAGGCCTGTCCGGCGGCCGGTTGATCGTCTATCCACCGAAAGAGGCACAAAAAATTGTGCCGGAAGAAAGCATCATTGTCGGCAATACGGTGCTTTACGGCGCCATCGAAGGTGAGTGTTATTTCCGCGGCGTGGCTGGCGAACGATTTGCTGTCAGGAACTCCGGTGCCATTGCTGTTGTGGAAGGTGCTGGCGATCACTGCTGCGAGTATATGACCGGCGGTGTCGTTGTCGTACTCGGAGAAACCGGCCGCAACTTCGCAGCCGGCATGTCCGGCGGCATTGCCTACGTACTGGACGAAGACGGTCAGTTTGAGCGTCGCTGCAACATGTCGATGGTCGATCTGGAGCCGGTCCTCGCAGAAGAAGAGGTCAATCAGGACCGTCATCACCAGGGTGGCGACCTGGAGACCCATGGCCGTGTTGACGTCATGTCGGACATGACGCGCTTTGACGCGGAGCGACTGCGCCAGCTGATCGAAAACCATGCGCACTACACCAACTCGGCGCGGGCACAGAAGATTCTGGCGAATTGGGAAGACTATCTGCCGAAGTTCAGGAAGGTCATGCCGGTTGAATATCGCCGCGCTCTTCAGGAATTGGCAGCACAGCAAGCTGAACGGCCTCAGCTCGCAGTGGCAGGAGAATAGAGATGGGTAAAGTAACGGGCTTCTTAGAAATTGATCGGCGTGATCGAACAACGCGTCCGGCAGCTGACCGCGTTCGCGAGTTTAAAGAATTTGTCATTCCGCTCGGCCAGGAAGGCACGAAGGAGCAGGCTGCCCGCTGTATGGATTGCGGCATTCCGTTTTGTCACAATGGCTGCCCGGTCAACAATCAGATCCCCGATTGGAACGACCTGGTTTATCGGAACGAATGGCAGACTGCGCTGAAAAACCTGCATTCGACCAACAACTTTCCCGAGTTTACAGGTCGGATTTGCCCGGCTCCGTGTGAAGCCTCCTGCACACTGAACCTGATCGACGAGCCGGTCACGATCAAAACCATTGAGTGCGCGATTGTCGACCGGGGCTGGGAAGAGGGCTGGATTAAGCCTCAGCCCGCAGAACATAAACTCGGCAAGAAGGTTGCCATTATCGGCGCGGGTCCGGCAGGCATGGCCTGCGCCCAGCAGTTGGCCCGCACCGGCTATGACGTGCACCTGTACGAGAAACACGCCAAAGCGGGTGGTTTGCTTCGATATGGCATTCCAGACTTCAAGATGGAAAAGCATCATATCGACAAGCGCGTCATACAGATGGAAGCCGAAGGCGTCACCTTCCACTACAACACAAATGTAGGCGTCGACGTCGCAGCCAAAGATCTCATGAGTGAGTACGACGCCGTTGTTGTCTCCGGCGGGGCTGAACATCCTCGTGACCTGCCGATCGAAGGACGGGATCTCGCGGGCGTGCATTTCGCGATGGATTTCCTTCCACAGCAAAACCGCCGCGTCGGCGGCGAAGCGCTGGGAGCAGTGGAGCCCATCATGGCAAGCGGCAAGCATGTGATTGTCATCGGCGGTGGGGACACAGGCTCTGACTGTATTGGCACCTCCGTCCGCCATGGCGCGCTCTCGGTGACACAGCTTGAAATTATGCCCATGCCGCCGGAAAAAGAAGACAAGCTGATGACCTGGCCGGACTGGCCCCTCAAACTGCGCACCTCAACAAGTCACGAGGAAGGCGCCGAACGTGAATTTGCGGTGATGACCCAGAAATTCACCGGACCAGACGGCAATGTTGAGAAGCTTCACTGCGTTCGTGTCGACGAAAAGATGCAGCCGATTGCGGGAACAGAGTTTGAACTGAAAGCCGATCTAGTGCTCCTGGCCATGGGGTTTGTTCACCCGGTTCATGAGGGACTGCTCACAGAACTCGCTGTCGAGCTGGATGGACGAGGCAATGTCGCAGCTGACACGAGCACCTACCAGTCAAGCGACGAAAAGGTCTTTGCCTGTGGCGACATGCGTCGCGGTCAATCGCTGGTTGTCTGGGCAATCCGCGAAGGTCGCCAATGTGCAAGAGAGGTCGACATCTTCCTCACAGGCTCAAGCAACCTTCCAAGATAGACCGTCTCTTCAAGAACCTGACGTTTCCAAGACCGCGCCGCGCAACAAGCCGGGGCGGTCTTTTTCGTGAGCCTCCACTGATGCCTCGATTTCGCCGAGGCGTAAGCCAGGATCGGCTACACGAACATCATCCCAGGGGCGTTGAACAAACTCCGTTACCCGAGAACGTATCTCTGAGAGAACATCGGCAACACCGTGTCGCTCCATCTCTTCGTGCCAAGTTTCGGACATCACAATGACCGTGTCCTGCACCGGCCCGACAGAGAGCCCCTGCACCAGCTGTACCAGCCCTGCACTGTTCAGAAGAAGAAGGATGAAGACGGTCATCAAAAAAGCGCGCCGCACACGGGTTGCGCTCTTCCGCGTAATCTCTTCGTCTCTGAGCTCCGATTTAGAGACTGTGGTCCAGCCTTCCTCAAGTTCGCCAAGATCATCAAATCGTTCAACGACGCCTTCCATTTCAACAGGAGTGATTGCGTTCATGTCTCACCTCCTAGAACTGGAAATAAATGAAGGGCGCGACGCCCTCGGGCGCCACAGCCCAGATGAAAAATATCGCCGCGCCAAATGCAGGACCTAAGGCCGGCGACGGCAGCCATTTCATACCTTCCCCGATCCATCGGCCGAGCGATGGCGGCGTGAAGTGGAACGCCAAGGCGCCGGCGATCAGCATGGCAAGAAATGGCGTTGCGTGTTGGACAGGTGTGCTCCAATCACCAAAGCCGACGAGGTAATCAAACGCCAGCCCAAAGCTCTCCGCCCGGAAAAATATCCAGGCGAAACAGACCAAATGGAACGTTAAAATCACGCCGACAACCCAGCTTGCTGCATCGGAAATCTTGGACACAGCCGCTGGTTCGCCGTCGACAGGTGGCGCCAGCGCCGCAAACCTTTGGCGGACGTACCGTTCGACGCCCAACATCGCGCCGTGAAACGTGCCCCAGAAGACAAAGGTCCAGGCGGCACCATGCCACAGCCCCCCTAGGAACATGGTGAGGAACAGATTCCTGTACGTCCCCCATTCCCCTTTCCGGCTGCCGCCGAGCGGAATATAGAGATAGTCGCGAAGCCAACTTGAGAGCGATATGTGCCAGCGGCGCCAAAACTCCTGCAAGGAAGCAGCGCGGTAAGGCTGGTTGAAGTTTGCATTGAACTTGTAGCCAAGAAGGGCGGCCACGCCGATCGCAATATCGCTATATCCTGAAAAATCACAATAGATCTGGACGGCGTATCCATAGACCCCAATCAGGAGGTCCACAGCACCTAACACGCTTGGATCGAAAAACACCTTGTCGACCAATTCGGTCGCGAGATAGTTGGCGATCACCATCTTCTTGATCAGGCCGGAGAGAATAAGGGTGATCCCAAGACCCACCATGGCAGGCGTGAGCGTTGGCTTTTCTTCAAGCTGCGGCAGGAAGTGCGCTGCACGAACAATTGGCCCTGCAACCAGTTGTGGGAAAAAAGAAATATAGAGGAAGACATCGATAACAGAGCGCTGCGCCGCAACATCGCGCCGATAGACATCGACGATGTAGGAAATGCCCTGGAACGTGAAGAAGGACACGCCCACCGGCAGAATGACCTGGAGAAAAGGAAGATCCCGCTCAAGCCCCATTACGATAAGAATGTCGTCGAGGCTTTCCAGGAAGAAGCCGTAATACTTAAAGAAGCCGAGCACGCTAAGATTAGCAACGACCGCCAATCCGACAAGGATGCGCCGAAGGCCATCTCGCTCCACGCTCCCAAGAGCCCGCCCAAAAAGATAATTGGCCAGCGACGAGACAACCAGCAGTCCAACAAAACGCCAATCCCACCAACCATAGAAGGTATAGGAGGCAGCGAGCAGAAACAGTTTGCGCAGGTCGACAGTCCGTCGCAGCTCCCAGCTGACAACGAACACAATCAGAAAAAAAACACCGAATTCGAAAGTCGGAAAAAGCATTCCGCCGCCTCGGCCCCTACACGTATTGCCCCACGCTGCTGAAGGTTAATTATCGCTCCAGCATGACAGTGAAGTGTCCCGCGAACGCCGCAGATTCACAACGTTAGGGTGATATTTACCTTAACGCGACGGACGGAAGCCAAGCTAAGCCGCCAACCGTCTGCGGCACACAAGGGACTCATAGGGTCGGATCAATCGGTCCCACAAATTTTGAGCCATAAGGTCGGCGCCTGCTGGTGTGAGATGTACATGGTCACCGTAGGCAAGAGGTGGGTCTTGAAAGACGAATTCGTGGATAGCGCAGGCGCCCCCCATGGCGGCTGCCCCATCCCAATAAACGAGTCCTTCAGATCGCGCGATATCACGCTGTACAGCTCGAACGGCGCTAAGGTTCGGCGGTGCGTGCCACCGTCCGAGCACGGGGTCCCGCGCTTCATTGAGATCGCGATAGGTCGCCCGTTCATTGAGCGCAAGGGGCTCGCACGGAAGCGCCGACCGCGAGGCAGCTTGCGACGACGGCCGTAATTCCGCCCAGGCCGGCAAACGTGCGCCGTCAAATGTCCCTAGGATCAAGATCGTTGTCTCCGGCAGCAACGCTTTCAATTGTCGGACCTGGTTTTCGAGATGCACTCTGTAGAGACCGATATCGAGCGCATCGTCAAAGCCCTCATTGGTGCCGTAGCCGAGAATGATGAGGTCCGGTTGCATCTCATCAATCTCAGCCGCAACAATGTCCCTATCCCATGTGTCCATCACCCTGAGTGTCGCGCCTGGAATGCCATGAGCCTCATACACAATGCCGGGGCCGCGCCCTTCGCCGCCCCAGCCAAGCAGAGCAACAGGACCATCACCTTCCAAGCGAAGAAGCACTTGGCGTCCGGCATCCACCTCCATGGACACCTGCATCAAACGAGGAGCGGCACCGTTCGTCTGAAAACTTCCGCGTGCAACATCATCCACAATGAAGGACAGGCTCCCCCCACCCGGCTGCTGCAGCAGGTTAAGCGTGATGGTATGCAGGGGAACACCGTGATCAATGCTCACCCTCATCCATTCCTGGTCCGACGCGGCTTCCGTCCTAAAGCCTGAAAGCCCAAACGGGCCGACGCCGGCACCGGACAGGCTGGAGAAGACCGTCCATCCATCGCTCGCTTCAACCGCTATCCCTTGTCGGCGGTAGTAGGGAAAGGGGGAACCTGCCGGCAGCTGGCCCCGCCCGGCGTCCCCAAAGCGCCCTGCGAACCTCGATTGCAAAGAGCCGGAGAACCGGTCGCCCGCAATATGGCTATCGCCTAAATGGAGGATACGAAGCTTGTCAGACCCGCCGCCGCTCTCCAGTGCATAAAGCCTGTCGTAAAAGGCACTTAGGGCCGGATCAGCTGGCAGGGAAGGATCGCAGGGCTCAGACGTGCACCCGGCGATCGCCGCCGAAAGAAAAGCTGCAATCAGCTTTGAAGTCAGAGCCCCAGCTTTAAGAGCCCCCGTTTTCAGAGTCTGGGCCAACGCCAGTCATCCGCCCGGCCCGGTCGAAGCGCCGGCGTTTCGGTGGCTTCAGTCTCAACCGAAGAAGCAACCACAGGAGAGACCTCTTCCTGAGACGTTGTTTGCAACTGGGCTGATGACGCTTGCGGTTTCGGAGCTTCTTGGTCTGAGCGCGTGGGGTTCTCTATCGCAGATCGTTGAGTCGGGGCAGCCTGCCCTGGCAAGATGCCCGCATCTCTGTCGCGAACAAGATCTTCAGCAACGACCGAAGCCAGTACTCTGTACCCGGCCAGCGTGAAGTGAATGCCGTCATCCGCCCGCAACAGTCGACGCCGACCGTTCGTGTCCGGACCATAGGCCTGATACGCGCCTGAGGCGTCTGCCAAATCATTCCAAGTCGGAATGAAAGGGACCCCGTTCGCGGCCGCCCGCTCCTCATAGATCGTGTTGAAATAGCGCATGTCACCACCAAACCGAGGACTGCGCATGACAGGAAGGCCAACCCAATAAACCAACACGCCCTCATCCGTCAGCGACCGCGTGAAGCGATCGACCCGGGCTTTGTAGGCAGCTTCCCATCCTGGAGCGCGGAGACGGTGGCGGCGTCCCTGATCATCAACCAGCACCTGGCGATCATTCGTACCAATCATGATAACCGCGATATCGACCTGCTCCTCCGCGAGCACTCTTTCAACTTCTGCATTCCAGTCAAAATAGTCTTTGCGGACAAAACCGGTCGACACTTTTGAGCGTTTTATGATGTTGAACCGGCGGTCTGATTTCAGCTCGCGGTAGAGCCCCGCCCAAAGGCCATCACCCAGCGAGTCCCCCAGAATCACCACATTCATAATTCGATCCAGAAGCGGCGGAGCGCCCCGGTCACCAGGCTCAGCGATGGGCGGCATAATGGATACAGGCCCACTCGGTGCAGGAACCGAACGTGTCAATGCCGCATTCTGGGAGATTGCTGGCCTGGGCAACGGAATTGGCGCGGAAACTGTCCCAAATCCGCCGGGTTCGGCGCGCGACGGCCAGGCCCAAAGCACCGCGGCTATAACCAAGAACAGCGCCAGTGCAAACCTGAAAAACCACTTAAATTCAATACTTTGCGCGCGCAACGCCCCATCCCTCACAAATACACACTTCCGGCCTGTCCCATTTTGAGACAGCATTTCGCCCTTCTGAGAGGGACCGGTGCAGCCGCCATGCCGAACGGTCGCTAGATCAATAGTAGGAGGGTTCCGCGCCGCTGCCAATTAGCTATCGACACCACGCAAAAATTTCACACACCGGTGCGCAGAATATCGCTCACAACACGTTCCAGGTCGTTCAGAGACGAACAGACCACGGCGCGGTCACAATGGGGACTGAGGCGTTTCATCTCTGAATCGCCCGTATTCCATAAGGTTTTCCCCTCTGGGTTGAGCCATAGAACACGCTTTGCGCGGTCATGGATCTTGTCCAAAATATCGGCGCGGGGATCCCCAAAATTCGACCGTGCATCGCCGAGCACCAGCACCGTAGTGCGGTGATCGATATCATCGAGCGCAATCGCCTCAAAATCCTCAAACGCCTGACCGTAATCAGTCGACCCACCGCCATGAACAGCGAGGGCTTCGGCAATCGCCTCTTCGATCTTCTTCTCTGCAAAAAGGTCCGTCACCTCCCCAAGCTGATTGGAGAAAGCGAAAGCCCGAACCTTTGGCAGTACTTCCGTCAGCGAATAAAGGAACATGAGCAGGAAGGTGGCATATTGCGCCACGGATCCAGACACGTCGCAGATCGCAACCACCTTAGGGCGATCGACTTTGGTCTGCTTCCAGGCAATGTCGAACATAAGCCCGTCATACTCGATGTTCTGACGGATCGTCCGACGGACATCCAACTGGCCACGCCGTGCCTTCTTCTTGCGACGGGAATTAAGTGCAAGGAGGCGTTTCGCCATTTTGCGCACAAGCGCTTGCATGAGTTTAAAGTCGCGCCGGTCGACATTGGCGATGTTGATCTTAGAGAGAACTTCTTCTCTGAGTTGCCGGCCGGCATTTGCCGTATAGAGCTCCAATTGCCGCTCAACATAGTCGCGCACTTCCAAACGGAACGCCTCGCGCAATTCACGGAGATTGTCGGCCCGCGCGTCACCTTCCGGCGTGCCAGCGCGTTGTTCCTGAGAGATCGTCTCGTTCAACCCATCGAGGCCCATCGCTTCCATGATGCGTCGAGTGAACAGACCACGTTGCGTGAAGAGACGGATCCGATCCGCCCCTACTTCGCGGCCCGCTGCCGCAAGCTGGGCCTGCAACTCGACATCGTCGCCACTTTCAAGCAGGGCAGCGAGATCACGGTCAGGCGTTAAGTCGCCGCCCTCAGCGGCATTTTCGCGATCATTTGATCCAGATCCGCCGGAGCCCGGCGCCGAGCCACTGTCGCTGGGTTGGCCAGACCCTTCACTCTCGCCCCCCTCACCGTCTTGTTCTTCGCCTTCCTCGCCGCTTTGACCTTCGGCGTCAGCAGACTGCTCTTCCTGGCTCTCGTTTTCATTGCTTGGCTGTTTTGGCGGCTTGAACTGATCGAAGGCAAAAAACTGGTCAAAGCACTCGTCAAACGCGAACTTCTCGTCATCCGTTTTCGCAAGAACCTGGGACAGCGCGTCTTTCAGAACCTGACGGTCCTCGAACCCAACCAACTCCGCAACGCGACCGGCATCGACACTCTCAGAGATTGAGACGCGAACATCTTGCGCGCGTAGAGCACGGACGAAGTTGGAAAGAACTTGGCTCATAGCCCTATTCCGCCGCCGAGCGGGCTTTCGTGGTCAGCGCGTTGATGTCGCTGTCGATATTGTCGATATCGTCCTGGAACTTCAGAAGGATATTGAGCGTGTTCCGGACGAGGTCCTGATCCAGTTCTTTGGCGTGGAGCAAGACCAGCGTCCGTGCCCAGTCGATGGTTTCGCTGACAGCAGGCACTTTCTTAAGGTCAAGTTCGCGCAGGTTCTGGACGAAGGACACCAATTGATTGCGCAATCCCTCTTCGACTTCCGGCACCCGTGCCGTGATGATCTTTGTTTCGAGGTCTGCATCCGGGAAGGGAATATAGAGATGAATGCACCGCCGCTTCAGGGCATCCCCAATCTCACGCGTATTATTCGAGGTGAGGAACACGATGGGCGAACTTTTTGCTTTTATCGTGCCAAGCTCCGGCACTGTGATTTGATATTCCGAGAGAAGTTCCAAAAGGAACGCTTCAAACTCGTCATCTGATTTGTCGATTTCATCGATAAGAAGAACTGAACCATCTTCCGACCAGAGCGACTTCAGGAGCGCCCGCGGCTCAAGAAACTCTTCCGAGAAAAACGTGTCGTCGAACTCATGCAAACGGTCCATGGAAGCAGCAAGCCCTTGCGCCCCTTCCATAAGGTCACCCAACTTCTCTTTCAGGACCTGCGTATAGAGAAGCTGTTTTCCGTATTTCCACTCATAGAGCGCTTTTGCTTCGTCAAGCCCCTCGTAGCACTGGAGCCGGATGAGCTCGAGGTTGAGATATTCAGATGTCGCCTTGGCAAGTTCGGTTTTGCCGACGCCCGGAGGGCCCTCAACGAGGATCGGCTTGTCCAGATGGCGCGCAAGGAAGATGGCCGTTGCGATATGGGCGTTGCAGATGTAGCCCCCTTTCGCGAACCCATCCTGGATATCGGTAATTTCTGCTTTAGGCGCTGTCACGTGAGGTCTCTCTGTCTTCAGTCAATGTCGATTGGGCGGGACAATATCACAGGAGGTTCTACACGCACGCTCTGATTGTCCAAACATCGCGTCAGCGATTTAACGCAGCGGTTCTCAGGATTTTTCGCACAACTGCAGCCTGATCCGGTGCTCCAAGTTTGGTCTTGATATGGGCAAACTGGGTCCTAACGGTAGCCATAGAGACACCCATCTCGGACGCATAGTCGGCGAGCGGTGTGCCTCTTGCGAACCGGGCCGCAAGCTCCGCTTCTCTTGGGGACAATTTATACCAGGCACAAAGCGCCGCTTCATCAATCTTAAGATCGCCATCGTCATCGGCCAAAAGACGCAGGACTGCGACCGGCGGTGCAATTTCATCCGCGCTCACGGCTTCCAGCCTGTAGCAACGCAGAAACAAAGGGTCGTGAGGCTCCGTAATCAAACGACCAAACGCAACATCTTCGGATGCGGTATTCGAGTTTCTGCCCAAAAACTGCTTTTGGAGCACATCTTCTAGTATGTCATCGACCTCGGGGGACACACCCGCCAACCGCCCGTTGCGCCGGTGCAAGTAGGTACCATCTTCCAAATGCTTCTCCGCGCGGTCATTCGCGTGAAGGATGTATCGGCTTGCCGTAAGCAGGATCATCGGTTCGTCGTAGTCTGCGAAGATGCGTGAGAACCAGTCCTGATCTAGCTGATGTTGGGTGACAACAGCGCCGTGCGCCAAGCGTTTTTCGATGAAGGACCAGACCCAGTCAGGCCCATGTTCTTTGGCCCAGGAAAACATCTCCTCCACGCGCTCACGCATATGCGGCTGAATAGTGTCTTGAACAATTTCCAGATAGTCTTCCTGAAGACCATCAGGACTTGCCCGGTGCTCGGCGGTGCGGCGCCCCGAATGGCCACGGACAAAATGCCCAATGTTTGAGAAGATGGCCTCCATCTGGGGCGAGAAGGGCTGGTCTTTCTGGAGCGTCTCCGGCACATCATCCCAATAGTTCAGCTGCACCGGAACCTGCGCGGCCTTTGCCCTCTCCGCCAGCAAGCGTGCATCGTCCGCAAGTACATCGGTGATATTTGCATGGATGCTCATGGGCGGCAGACCACCCAGATCGGCAAAAACCGGGGACGCCAACGGATCGCTTGGGTCAGCGCCTTGCAGGTAGTCGCTTAAGAGCGTTGCCAAAAGTTCCAGGTCAGACATCCGCCCGTCATTCTTGATATTGCTGACATAAGAGCCCCCCATCATGGTGAGATCCACCCAGGGGAAGAGCGCAACCGTGCCTGCCGGCAAAGGTTGACCCTGATCGCGCAACGACATGAGAGCCGAGAAAGCAATCGCACAACCGGCGGTGTCTCCCATCAGGAAAAGCCGGTTTGCATCGACACCGCTTTCCAGCAAATACGTATAGGTCTCCACAACGTCTTCGATCGCAAGAGGGAACGGATGTTCTGGTGCCAGCGCATATTCAGGCATCAATACGGACCCCTTCGCCTCCTGGGCAAGACGCGCCGCGATCTTCTCGTGCGAGGGGCCGGGATTCATGACGAATGTTCCGCCATAGACATAAAGCAGCACGGGAGACGTGCCGTTTGTTTCGTCCGACCTGAACCAGCTTGCCCGAAACGGCAGGTTCTCTTCCGGTGTCTGCTCCACAGGTGGTGCCCCTCATTCTTACGCTACAACCCGCAATCATCCTCACATTTGAGCGCCCATCATCACAAGTGATGATGCGCGTGCGACCACAAAAGTGAAACCCTGAGAGTCGGTATGATTCCAGGGTTGAGGGGCAGTAATGAGACAAGAATTGGCGAAAAGCCTACACTTATGGGGTATCGGGGCGGCTGCGGCGATAGGCTTGCTCACAGCAACAGGCACAGAGGCTCATGCGTCCCCTGGCTGCGATTCTGCCAATATGGGCGCTTTCAACCAGTCGACGCCAGCCAACACCAACCTGCTGACCCAGACAGGCGGCACCTTCGATGTCGGCGATACGCTCTTTGTAACCGCCACAGGTACGCCGCTGGGTGTGGGCGTCGACCTACTGCCTGGCTTTGACACGCTGCTCGTCGTCAACGGCGCTAACGGCTCCGGGTCACACACGCTGACCGTCGGTGGACCGCGGACCATCGACATTACGCTTGCGGGCGGTCCCGGAGGCCCGGCCTTCCTCAACTTCACCTGCACCCCGGTTGGCGGCGGCGGCGGTGGCGGCGTTGGCAGCGCAACACCAGGTTCGGTAGAGCAGTCAGATACGGTGACTAACAGCACCACCACCTCTGTGATTGTGGAGAACGGTGTTGTGAACGGCATCATTGATGGCGCCGCGCAGGAAGACCCGACACCCCCGGGGCCAACACAGGCTGAGATTGATGAAAGCAGAAGGATAAGCATCGAACTCTTCCAACTCAGAGATCGGGAGAAAGAGCTGGAGCAGGAGATCAATCAGGCGGAGGCCAATGCCAGAAGTTTTGAAAGGCGGGGTAAAATCGCTATTCAGACGGCAGGCGACGATTATGAGGAGGAGTGGGGTGAAGCCGAGGCGATGCTGTTTGTGCCCATCGATGTACCTGGCGCCATGGAAGACCTGGAAGAAAACAGAGATATGGCCCGCGGCAGAGGGCTCTTAGCAGAGGCTAAACATCAGCGAGAACGAGCCGAAGAACTCAAAGCAGAGTTGAAGGAAAACCAAGCACGTCAGGCCGAGATCGAGGAGCGGCTTAAAGAAATACCCGACGACCCGAACGACTTCACACCGGATGATATTGATGACTTAGGCGACGGGGAGAGCATCCTCTTTGCAGGCCGTGATCCTTTTGCACGGGCACTTATGCGCTATCGGGGGTTCCGGCTGGATGTGGCAGACACAGGCGAAGGCTTTTCAGACAGCGTGAAGCCCCTCTCCTTCACACGGACCCTCTCCTCCACCATGGTCGGATGGGTACGGGCCGTCTATACAGACTATGAGCAGGACGATGCCTCCCAGCAGGAAGGTGACAACATCCTCGTGGCTCTGGGTATCCACAAGGACATCAATGACGAGCTCCGTGTCGGCCTCTTTGCCACCACCACCTGGGGCGATGTGACGTCGCCGGTGAACAATCTCGACATTGACACCACCGGCTACTCCTTAGGGGCCTATGGCCGCTACAAGTGGGGCGAGATCGATGTGAATGCCTCGACCCGGATAGGTCTGACGGATAACGACATCGCGGTGAGCGGCACCACCGGGTCCTATGACACCCGCCTCGCCTCTGCCACCCTTGGCATCTCAGGTGAGGAGCAACTCTCCGACGATGTCTGGATGCGGCCCGCCATCTCAGTCACCGGCACCTGGGTGAACCGGGAGGATTATGTGAACTCAGCCGGGACGCCTATTGGGGGCAACACCACCTGGTCGGGCAATGTGACCGCAGGTCCCACCATAGGCACCAGCCTCAACCCACCTGAGGGCCTAAGACGTCTGGAGCCCGCCATTGGCCTACAGGCGACCTATACCTTCTCGGACCAGGACACTCAGTCGGGGACCGTGACCGCGAGTGAAGATGATTATCTCTCCCTCTCCGTCTCTCCTCAGCTCTCGATGGAGTTCGACAACGGGGCGAGCCTCGATGTCTTCGGGTCCTATTTCGGGATCGGGGCCGATCTCGATGGCTGGTCGGTCGGAGGAACCTTCTCAATACCGCTCAACTAATCAGCCGCACGAATGTCGGCGGGGGTCGCAAGCCCCCGGCCCGACGTAGAGATACGCTGCAGCGCGTGCTCGACGAGATCCACATTGCCCTGCTCAGAGCCGAAGGGCGCATCTTCCAGTCCCACCCGGAGATGCGCCCCGAGATTGAGCGCGTGGTCCATGACGCCGGTAATGTCAGCATCCAGTGCCGAGAGCATCCTCGGCGCACCGGGCGCAGTCGCGGTAATATGCCAGTGATAAAAGTCGATAGCTTCCACGCTAGGTGACAGTCCAAAGAGAAGATGGTCAGAGACCATGAAGCGGTAGACAGGTGTCTTGAGCTGCGGATATTTCTCTGCCCAGGCAGCACCGAGCCGCGCAAATCCCGGTTCATAAATCGCATAAGCAGGTCGCCATCCCTCCGCCTGCGCATGCTCCAAACCACGCTTTATGTGGGCATCAGGGTTTTGATACACAAAGCCCCCAACATCACCTGTCACTTGCAGACGGTGGGTGAGATTGACGCTTCCCGGATCGACCACGCCCATTTCCAAGAGACCTTTTGCCGCCAGCGTCTCCAAGGGTGCCATCCGCTCCGCCAATTCTCCGTGTAAGGCCAGGGTCGGATAGACGATCGCGTCACACTTCTCCCGAATGCCTTCAATGATCCGCTCATAGATCGCCGCATCTTCCGTCGGCGCGCCGTCTGCGTCATAGGCATGCATATGCAAGATCGCGGCGCCAAGCTCCGCGCACGCCACGCCCTCGGCAATGATCTCATCCGGCGTGATCGGGATCTTGGGCTGAAACTGCCGGCCGGCCGCTCCATTAAGGGCAACTTCCAACCAGACGGGAGAGGCGTTTGACGGCATGAAACTAGACCCTGCTCTGCTGTGGCTCTGATTTCAGACACAATCGCCCGCTGCCCCAAGGGAATGCAAGGCTGATATGCCCCAAAAAACTTGGTTTCCCGAGCGGAAGAGCGCGGCAGAATGCAGCCACAAATCTTCACATCCTGTTCAAACCTGAACTGGCGCTCTGGCGGATTCTAGGTAAAATCGCGCCCAAACGAGATAATAAACGCGATAACAACCGGGAGGCTTCCATGGCCGCGATTAATGACGTCGCCGATCTTTCAAATGAAGGCGACATTGCTGTTCTCACCCTCAATTCACCGCCGGTGAACGCACTCTCCGCAGGGGTTCGGGAAGGCATTCACACTGGCATCGAAAAAGCGATTGCCGACGACAGCGTCAAAGCCATCGTCCTGATCTGCGACGGCCGCACCTTCATCGCAGGCGCGGACATCACCGAATTCGGCAAAGCTCCTAAAGGCCCGAGCCTCTTTGAGGCGCAGAAGATGATCGAAGATGCGCCGAAGCCTGTTGTCGCCGCGATCCACGGCACGGCCCTCGGCGGTGGCCTTGAAGTGGCGCTCACGTGCCATTACCGCGTGGCGGTCCCTTCCGCCCGTTGCGGTCTGCCGGAAGTAAATCTCGGCCTCCTGCCGGGCGCCGGTGGCACCCAACGCCTACCGCGGATCGTGGGGCCTGAAAAAGCCGCCCAGATGGTCACCTCCGGTGTGCCCATGCCGGCACCGCAGTGCCTGGAAGTCGGTCTGGTCGACGAACTCGCGGGCGAAGACAGCCTCCGCGCCGACGCCATCGCCTTTGCCAGCAAGATCGTCGCCGAAGGCCGTCCGCTCAAGAAAGTGCGCGACCTCAACGAAAAAGTCGAAGCTGCCCGTGGCAAGCCGGAAATTTTCGATAACATCCGCAAAAGCATCGCACGGAAGACCCGCGGTTTCCTCGCGCCCGAATATAACATCCAGTGTATTGAAGCCGCCGTGAACCTGCCATTCGATGAAGGCATCAAGGTCGAACAGAAGCTCTTCATGGAACTGATGACAGGCCCGCAATCTGCGGCGCAACGCCATGTGTTCTTTGCAGAGCGTCAGGTCTGGAAGATCCCGGGCATTGGCAAAGAGGTCGAGCAGATCCCTGTGAAGAAGGTCGGCATCATCGGTGCAGGCACCATGGGGGGCGGCATCTCCATGAACTTCGCCAATGCGGGCATGGAAGTGGTGATCGTGGAACGCGATCAGGCACCGCTCGATAAGGGTCTCGGCGTCATCCGCAAAAACTACGAGCGCACCGCGAGCAAGGGCCGCATCTCCACGGACGATGTGGAAAACCGCATGGGCCTCCTCTCCGGTTCCACGGATATGCAGGCACTCGC
Source organism: Parvibaculaceae bacterium (assembly GCA_965267265.1). Taxonomy (GTDB): domain Bacteria; phylum Pseudomonadota; class Alphaproteobacteria; order Parvibaculales; family Parvibaculaceae; genus Mf105b01. Next base: position 2,428,640 of record OZ253944.1, on the reverse strand, counting down.
TGACTGCGACCTCATCATCGAAGCCGTGTTTGAAAACATGGACGTGAAGCAGGACATCTTCAAACAGCTGGATGAAATCTGTAAGCCGGGTGCGATCCTCGCGACCAACACGTCGGCGCTCAATATTGATGAGATCGCCAGCGTCACCAAGCGTCCGGAAGCCGTAATTGGCCTCCACTTCTTCTCGCCAGCCAACGTCATGCGCCTGCTGGAAGTTGTGCGTGCCGACAAGACCTCTGACGAAGTGATCGCCACCTCCATGGCGATTGCGAAGAAGATCGGCAAGATCGCCGCTCTCGTCGGCGTGTGTCCGGGCTTTGTGGGGAACCGCATCCTGGCCCAGCGCCAGCGCGAAGCAAACAAGCTCATCATGGAAGGCGCCATGCCGTGGGATGTGGACCGCGTCCTTTTCGACTTCGGTCTGCCCATGGGCCCGTTCGCCATGTCCGACCTCGCAGGTCTCGACCTTGGCTGGCGGAAAGAAACGTCGAACCCCGACGGCGTCCTTCGCGACCGCCTGGTGGAACTCGATCGTCGGGGGCAGAAGACCGGCAAGGGCTTCTACGATTATGACGAGAACCGTCAGGCCACGCCGTCGAAGGAAGTGGAAGACATCATCATCGAGTTTTCTGAGAAGACCCAGCACACCCGCCGGGACATTTCAGACGATGAGATCCTGGAGCGGTGCGTCTATCCGATGATCAATGAGGGCTTCAAAATCCTCGAAGAAGGCAAAGCGATCCGCGCAAGCGACATCGATATTGTCTGGATCAACGGCTATGGCTGGCCGGTCTATCGTGGTGGCCCCATGTTCTACGGCCAACAAATCGGTCTCGACAAAGTGCTCGCCAAGATGCAGGAGTTTGAAAAAGCCCACGGGCCAGAATTCAAACCGTCCGCGCTTCTGGAACGCATGGTCGCAGAAGGCAAAAGCTACGGCGAGATGGGCTTCTAAGCCTCTCTTCCGTCTCTGACGACATCAGGGCGCTTGGGAAACCAAGCGCCCTTTTTTCTTTGCTTGCGCAGTGACCATTACATCCTTCAGTTGAGATTTGCCTCAACATAACACAGAATGAAATATTCAATTTCGCTCGAGGAAGACTATGCAGGTATTCATTAGCTGGTCAGGACCAACAAGCAGAGAACTTGGGGAAGCACTGCGTCAGTGGATACCAAGTGTACTCCAAAGTATTCAGCCATATTTCACGCCCAATGACATTGACAAAGGAACACGGTGGCAATCTGACATTGCAACAAAACTAGAACAATCCAAGGTTGGAATTCTTTGCCTTACTCGCGAAAGTCTCAACAAGCCGTGGCTAATGTTCGAAGCAGGCGCACTTTCCAAAACAATATCCGACTCGAAAGTATGCCCGATCCTATTCGGAATTGAGCCGACGGATTTGGATGGACCACTTGTCCATTTTCAAGCAACGGAGTTCGTCAAACCTGAAATCAAGAAGCTGATGGAGACTCTAAATAAGGAATGTTTGGAACACGACGGGACGTCTTTAGCAGATGAAGTCTTCGACAAAGTTTTTGAAAAGTGGTGGCCCGACCTCGAAAAAGATATAGGACAAATACTCGCGGAGAGTGGAGATAACTTAGACGGTGGAGAAGATCAGGAAATCAGGTCAGACAGAGAAATTATGGAGGAAGTATTGTCGCTGAATAGGCGCATTGCTTCAGAGCAAGGACGGGATAGAGAAGGACCCGTTCCAGCTGGGTTCCTTCGTGACCTGTTTCAAGAATACGAAGACGCAGTGAGATCAACTCGAACTGGCGCACCCCACGACCAAATCCTAGCTAGCCTCCAGAGCATGCACCCCGCAATGGGCTATTTGATCGACAAAGTTCTCAAACATGACAAAAGGGCGCAGCGTTACGGGCACAAACTAGCAAGACTGTCTTTCGGTCCGCTGGTACCACCTTCGGCACCAGAAGTGGATGACGAAATCCCTTTCTGAAGTTCCTGCTCGCTCACCCCTTCACCGCCCTCAGCGTATACATGAAGGGAAGGTTGGTCCGGTCTGCGGGCATTCTGTAGAGGCCATTGCCGGCCTCCTCCAGGAAATCCCAGACCTTGACCATGGTCGTGTCATGCTCTTTGAGCTCGGTGATGCGCAGCCCCGCTTTGATAAGCGCCGTCACCACGTCGCCCAGATTATGGTTCCACTGCACCGTGTCATTATGTTCCGTCACGGCGTCCCGGTTGGCATAGGAGCCCGGCTCATGAAGTGCCAGACCTTGCTTGGGCGTAAAATAGTCATAGCCTGGCGTCAGACTTTGGGCGTCGGGTTTTGAGTACTCATCCCAGATCCACTCAATGGGATGAAACTCCACAAAGTAGAACTCCCCGCCCGGCTTCACGAGATCGGCCATGACCTGTGCCCAAGAGTCTATGTCTGGCAACCAGCAGATGGCGCCGATGCCCGTGTAGACAATGTCATACTGGCGGCCAAGAGCCTGTGCCGCGTCATAGACGTTTGAGACGACGAACTCTGCCTGCACCCCGATTTCCGCCGCGATGTCCCGCGCCGCCGTTATCGCGGTATCCGAAAAGTCGAGCCCCGTGACCTTCGCGCCCGCCCGCGCCCAGGACAGCGTGTCGAGACCAAAGTGACATTGCAGATGGACCAGCTCCTTGCCTGTCACATCCCCAATGGCGTCCAACTCGCCATTCACCAATGTCGAGCGGCCCGCCTTAAAAGCGTCCAGATCATATCCGTGCATCGACAAATTCACATGGATCGGTGCGCGCTCATTCCAGCTTGCCTTATTGAGCTCCAACCAATTGTCGGTCATCTCTAACCCCTTATCCGCCATCCTTCGAGACGAAGGCTACGCCTTCTCCTTGAGGCATGAGGTATTTGAAAGTTTCTGTTACCTCATGGTGAGGAGCGCGTCAGCGCGTCTCGAACCAGACCCACGCACACAAACTATCTAAGCTTGCTAACTGTCTCATACTGACTCCCCCTCACCCGCTCGCCGCTGACGCAGGCTCGCTTCCCTCTCCCCCTCCAGGGGGAGAGGGTGTCCGAGCGTTAGCGAGGAGGGGTGAGGGGGCATCAACTGTAAAGAAGTGAACCAAAACTAAGTACACAAAGAAAAAAGCCCGGATGCATGTGCACCCGGGCTCTTTTTACCACCACGCATCCGGACGATGCGTTCCGAAGTCCTGAGACTATTACGACGCGAACTGCTGCATCCGGCCTTTGATGATCTCTTCCGCTTCGCGCACGATGCCGTGAACCAGCTCTTCGCAGGTTGGGATATCGTGGATGAGACCGGCGACCATGCCACAGGACCAGGCGCCCGCATCCATCGTGCCTTCCTGCATGATCTTCGGATAGACACCGCCCACATATTCCGCGATGTCTTCAATCGTGGTGTCGGCACCCTTGGCGGTTTCGATTTCCACGATCTTCTCAACAGCGGCATTGTTGAGCACGCGTTCCGTGTTCCGCAGCGGACGCATCACCAGACGCGTGTCCAGCTCAGATGCATCGATGAGCGCCTGCTTCACATTCTGGTGCACCGGCGCTTCTTTAGTGGCAATAAAACGCGTGCCCATATTGATGCCGTCGGCACCAAGCGCGAGCGAGGCCACAAGCTGCTGGGCATTGCCCATGCCACCGGAAGCCACAAACGGGATCTTCAACTCTTCCGCTGCGCGCGGCAGCAGGATCATGTTCGGGATGTCATCCTCGCCCGGGTGACCGCCGCATTCAAAACCGTCCACGCTCACCGCGTCACAGCCAATACGTTCGGCTTTGAGCGAGTGGCGCACAGACGTGCATTTGTGAATGACCTTGATGCCAGCATCTTTGAGCGCCGGCAAATAGGCTTCAGGTGAGCGGCCCGCTGTTTCCACAATCTTCACACCGCCATCCACGATGGACTTGATGTAGCCCGGATAGTCAGGCGCTGCGAAACCCGGCAGGAAGGTGAGGTTCACACCGAACGGCTTGTCGGTCATGCCCTTACACTTCTCGATCTCGTTGGCGAGATCTTCCGGCGTTTTCTGAGTAAGGCCAGTGATGATGCCGAGACCCCCGGCGTTGGACACTGCCGCCGCCATCTCCGCAAAGCCGACATAGTGCATGCCGCCCTGAATGATGGGGTGTTCGATCCCGAACATTTCGGTAATTCTGGTTTTCATACTGGCTCTCCCTGCCGAAATTCTTGATCTGTTTGGCCGGGATTATGGTCAAAGACTTAGAGCGGCGCCAGTCTTTCCCTGACCGTAAATGTCGAAGAATCTGATCAAATTTGGACGGACGAGTGCCGGACTATTGGCGCAACCGAGCCAAAAGAGCGGCCGTCGGATAGCCATCTGCAGGCAGCCCCTGCGCCAATTGCCAGTTCCGAAGTGCCTTGCGGCTATTGCCACCAATAATCCCGTCAACCCCGCCCGTGTCATACCCTTTTGCGGTGAGGAGCCGTTGCAGCTCCTGGCGCTCGCTGCGACCCAGCGGACGGTCATCTGTCGGCCAGCTGGCGACAATCTCGCCTTTACCGCGAAACCGGTCGGCGAGCAGATTCACCGCCAGCGCGTAAGACGTGGAGTTATTGTAGCGCAGGATGGTGCGGAAATTATTCCGCACCAAAAAGGCAGGACCTTTGTAACCGGCAGGCAAGATAAGGCGCGCTTTCAGATCATCCCGGCGAAGCGCCCCCCCCTTTGCACCGGTGATGCCAAGGGCTGCCCACTCGCCCATGGTTTTTTCAACGCGGGCATCCGCCAGCGCATAATCAAAATTGGCCGGCAGTTTGACCTCCCCGCCCCAGGTGTCGCCGCTTTTAAAGCCTGACGCAGCGAGATAGTTCCCCGCGGACCCCAAGGCATCCCCGATCGTGTTCCAGATGTCGCGTTTGCCGTCGCCGTTAAAGTCCACCGCATGCGCATTGTAGGTTGTCGGGATGAACTGCGTATGCCCCATGGCCCCCGCCCAAGAGCCTGTCATTGCCTCCGGTGTGATGTCGCCACGCTGCAGGATCTTGAGCGCCGCCAACAATTGCTCCCGACCGAACTTGGTCCGCCGCCCATCATAGGCGAGCGTCGACAAAGCCTGGGTCACCCGGTGATTACCCATGAACGCGCCATAGCCTGTTTCCAGACCCCAGATCGCCACCAGGATTTCCTTGTCCACGCCATAGCGATCTTCAAGACGGCGAAGCAGGGTTGGATAGGTTCGGAGTTTCTCCTCACCATTGGCAACGCGGGTATCTGAAATGGCCGACGCCAGATAGTCCCAAACGGGCCGCACAAACTCCGGCTGATTATTATTGGCCTCGACCACCGTCGGGTCCGGCCGCACGCCCCGCATCGCCCGATCAAAAATCGTACCAGAGATGCCGGCGGCTAGGGCTTCGCGACGGAACTCCGTTAACCAGCTTGCAAACGCCTCGTCCACAATGCCCGGCGGCGGGTTAGGGATAGGCGCCGACGCGGTCGCTGGCGACACAATTGAGACACAAAAACCCGCAAAAAGAAGACACAGACCCCGAAACATGCGCATATCCTTATGGCATTGATACGAACCGCTAACGCTTTCCCTCGACAATACCGCCTATGACAGTGGAAAACGACAGAGATAATCATTCAGGCCGAAGACCCGCCAATGCAGCCGTCTTGGGGCAACCGTCGTTGAGCGCCCAACGGTGGATCGCCCTGATTGGGTGGACGATTATGATGCTCGCGATTACGGGCCTGTCTTTATGGCCCCAAGGCATTGTGTCCGACCACCACCACCTGGATAAAATCGGACACTTTGCAGCCTATGCCGCACTTTCCTTTCTGCCCGCCCTTTTCGCCATGTCCATACGGCAGGCAGTCGCCATTCTGATGCTGATCTGCCTGATTGGCGTGGGACTGGAAGGAGGGCAGGCGTTGCTCCCCGGCCGAGTACCCTCCCTGCTGGACACAGCCGCTAACCTCACAGGGGCCGTCGCCGGCACAGGCGCCGGTTTCGTTGCGCGGCCTTACCTCAAACTGATCTTGAAAGAATTTCGAGCCTAGTTTTCTTCGGCAACCCGTCCATACACATCGTCGAACCGCTCGATATCGTCTTCCCCAAAATAGGAGCCGGTCTGCACCTCAATAATGCTGAGGGGTTTGGCGGTGAGGTTCCTTAAACGATGCTTTGTCTCGACGGGGATGTAGACGGACTCATTGGCCCGCAAGGTCTGTACCTTATCGCCAACAGTTACTTCGGCCTCCCCGCTCACCACAACCCAATGTTCTGAACGTTTGTGATGAAGCTGCAGCGAAAGCGACGCGCCAGGCTTTACCATCAGATGCTTCACCTGATGGGTCTCCCCTTGATCGAGGCCCTCATAAAAACCCCAGGGTCGATAGACCCTCGTATGGGCGTGATGCTCGCTACGCCCGGCCGACGCAATGTCTTTCACCAGCAATTTCACATCTTGCACGCGATCGCGCGGCGAAATCATCACGACGTCACCGGTCTCGACGACGACAAGGTCTTTAACGCCAACGGCAGCGATGAGATTGTTCTCAGCCCGGAGATAGCTATTCTCTGCATCCACGTGCAGGACATCGCCGGACAGGACATTGCCTGATTTATCCTTCTGGCCGATTTCCCAAAGGGCGGACCAGCTACCGATATCGCTCCAGTCCATATCGACCGGGATCACAGCCGCAGCTTTGGTGTGTTCCATCACCGCATAGTCGATGGAGTCCGATGGACATTTGCTAAAAGCCGTCTCATCGAGGCGGAAGAAGTCATAATCCGTCGCGCCAGATTTAACCGCTTCCGACGCGTGTGTCCGGATATCAGCGCAATGTTCGCTCATTTCGCTGAGGATCTGATCCGCCCGGAACATGAAGATACCAGCGTTCCAATAATAGCCGCCCTCATCGAGATATTCCTGAGCCGTTGCCGCTGACGGTTTTTCGACAAAGCGGGCAACATCACGTCCGCGCCCGTCTTCTAGGGCCGCGCCTTCCTTGATGTATCCATACCCCGTTTCGGGACCAGTCGGGATTACGCCAAAGGTAACAAGACGACCGTCTGCCGCTAGCTTGGTGCCCGCATCAATCGCCGAGCGAAAGGCTGCTTGGTCGCCGATATGATGGTCAGCCGGTAGGATCAAAAGGACCGCATCTTTATCATGGGTGAGAGCAATTTCGGCTGCCACCGCAGCGGCTGGAGCGGTGTTGCGGCCCATAGGCTCAAGCACATGCACCAGCGATTCCATCCCCAGTTCCTGCATCTGGGCCGCGATGATAAACCGGTGTTCCTCATTGGAGATGATCATGGGCGGCGCAAAAACGGTACTGTCGGTCACCCGATCAGCAGTTTCCTGCAGCATCGCCCGTTCAGACACCAAAGGCAGCAGCTGCTTTGGGTACAGCGCCCTTGACGTCGGCCACAAACGAGACCCTACGCCGCCAGACAAAATGACCGGGAATACCTTCATTGTCAGAACTCTCCATATTGCACAGAAAAGGGCCCTTCAAGCCCTGAGCGCACACTACCCTATCCCTCGCGCGAACGGGAAGCCTAAGCGGCTATTCTTGTCGAGAAAGAGCCTGGCGTTCGCAAATGTCGTTAATTCGGCCGGTGCCGACTGTATTTTTTGTCCCCATTCACATGCAAAAAGTGGCCTCAGAAGACAATTACGTCACAATTTGGTAGGCCGTTGCCTATAGACTTCCGCCAACCGCGAGCGGCAGGCGGAAGCAATGGTGCCGACAGACGACTAAGCGAGACGAGGCCAGAATTTGACGTCCAAAATCAGAAAAGTTGTGTTTCCAGTGGCAGGCCTCGGAAGCCGCTTTCTCCCAGCCACCAAATCCATCCCGAAAGAGATGCTCCCCATTGTCGATCGCCCGCTGATTGATTACGCCGTTGAGGAAGCACGGCAGGCCGGCGTTGAACACTTCATATTCGTGACCGGTCGCGGCAAAGGAGCAATTGAAGACTATTTCGACCATGCGTTTGAGTTGGAAACCACTTTGAGCGAGCGAAGCAAGAAGGAAGCGCTCGCAGTCCTCTCAACAACGCAGCTCCGCCACGGTTCGGCAAGCTTCGTGCGCCAGCAGCAACCACTCGGACTTGGACACGCCATCTGGTGCGCTCGAGACATTATTGGTGACGAGCATTTTGCTGTCATTTTGCCCGACGAAGTCGTCTGCCACGAACGCGGTTGCCTGGCCCAAATGGTCGATGCTTGGAATGACAAAGGCGGAAACATTGTCGCGGTCGCGGAAGTGCCAGACGATCAAACGTTCCAATATGGCATCGTATCACCGGGCTCGGATGATGGTCGCGTCGCCGAGGTCAAGGGATTGGTCGAGAAACCCCGGGCGGGCACAGCGCCGTCAAATCTTGCCATGACAGGGCGCTATATTCTCTCTCCTGAAGTGTTCGCCAAACTCAAAGAAGGCAACACAGGCGCCGGCGGTGAAATTCAACTGACCGACGCAATGGCGGATACCATAGGCGATATTCCGTTTCATGCCGTGCGTTTTGAGGGAGAACGCTTCGATTGTGGCGATAAGGCAGGCTATCTAGCCGCGAACTTGGCTTATGGCCTCGCGAGAGAAGACATTGGGCCCAGACTCATCGAACTAATGCCGCAAATCACAGGCAAATTAAAGAGCTGACCGCAGCCGCACGCCTACGACTTCACGAGAGAAACTGTCGCCCGCGATGCTGGAGTCACGCTCTTCGTAGCCGGCAAATACGCCTATCGAGAATACCTGATCAATCAGATAATCGATTCCAACTTCCACCTCGTAGATCTCGTCTTTGCGCGCAGAGCTCGCAAAATCTTCTTCTGTGTATTCCACGTCCAGGCTCGCGACGAGGTTGCGCAGGAATTCATGGTCAACACCAATGCCAACCGTCTGGCTCTCAAAGGATGAGGCGCCTCCGGACGTTGTATCTTCAATAGCTGTATCAGCACTAAACCGGACCGTCGTGAGGGGCGTTACATACCAATCCACCGCCGCGCCATAGGCCACGCCCGACACAGGTGAGAAGCTCGGATCGTCAAACGACTGTTCCTGATACCCGGCAAACACTTCACCAGTCGCGAGGCTCCCAAGCTCAAACGATGCCCCCGCAACCACTTCATAGCCATCGGAGTCGCGATTGACCGCCACCGCGGGTGTGTCCAGATCGTAGTCGCGTTCATTGTAGGTCCCGCGCAGGAAAACAATCGTGTCGGCCACCAGCTCGTAGCCCACCTGAACGGCGATCTCCAAAATGGTCCGATCACGGTCATCATTTTCATCAATGCCGCCGCCGATCAATGGCGTGTCGTCGAAATCCAATTCGGTATAGTCTGCGCCGACGTCAACTGTCAGACGATTAAACCGCTGCGTGACGCCAGCAGAGACCTCAAACAGGCTGTAGTCGGTCGGCTCAGCGGCGGCGCCAATATCCTCCGGTTCGCCTCTGTCTTCCGTGAGCGACCCATAGAGTACACCTGCTCTAAGTTGCGTGTCGCTCAGCACATCAAGACGGCCAGATGCTCCGACACTCCAGTCAGTCGCGTCTTCACTGTCCTCCGACGCATGAAGACTCTGTTCGAGATCAGCCTCCAACCGCAAACCGTGGTTAGCCCAATCGGACTCGACAACGACATTGGGGTTGATCTCGGTGACGAAGTCATCCACTTCGCCCGTATCAGAGGCAAAGACATTGCTGTCATAATATTCCGTGACCGTGAGAGAGGGCCGAAGAACGAAAGTGCCGACCCGCACGCCGCGCGCCGTGTAAGCATCATATTGGCGCTCCGCGACACCTTGGCCCCGTATGTCTTCTGCATGCACGCTGTTGCTCAAAACCATCGCAGCAGCGAGCGAGCCGAGAGCTGCTTTCCAGATGGGTTTACCCGACATCGCGAAAAAAAGGCCATTTTCAGCTGCGTAGCGCATCCATTCAGCATGCGCCGAAATGGTTACCGGAAAGCAAACGAGGCACTTGTACAGCGCGCCCGCGTCTCTGCTATAAGCCTCAGAGGCACAAGCGACAGAGATCGCATTCCAGACAGAAATCGCAGAAAAGGCGGCTTTAAGGCCGCGGACAGCAGACAATGACGAGCAAAACAACCCATCCCTACCTCACGACGGCGCGCCGAACGCTGCAGCTCGAAATTGGGGGCATTGAGGCGCTCGTCGCCTCATTGGGTGAGCCATTCATTAACGCTGTTGAGACGATGGGCACGGCGAACGGCAGGGTCATCGTTTCAGGAATCGGCAAGAGTGGCCATATCGGCCGAAAGATTGCCGCGACACTGGCATCCACCGGCACGCCCGCCAACTTCGTGCATGCAAGCGAAGCAAGCCACGGCGATCTTGGTATGATCACGAAAGATGATGTCGTCCTCGCGCTATCTTGGTCGGGCGAAACGGCCGAACTCCGTGATCTCATCAACTACACGAGGCGTTTCGCGATCCCGCTAATCTCCATGACATCGGGCTCCGAGAGTGCCCTGGCAGAAGCGGCAGACATTGCGCTTCTTCTGCCGAAGATGGAAGAAGCCTGCCCCAACGGCCTGCAGGCGCCCACGACCTCCACCACCATGCAGCTGGCACTTGGCGATGCGCTCGCAACTGCTTTGTTGGAGCGGAATGGGTTCGATACCAGCGACTACAAAGACTTTCATCCTGGCGGAAAGTTAGGCGCCATGCTGACCCATGTCAGCGACATCATGCATCGTGGCGACGAGCTTCCAGTGACCACGCCCGACACGCTTATGAGCGAAGCTCTGGTCATCATGACCCGGAAGGGTCTGGGCTGCATCGGCGTTACCAACACAGAGGGTGACCTGACGGGTCTGATTACCGATGGCGACTTGCGCCGTCACATGGGGGCAGATCTCCTGTCCAAGCCGGTCTCTGAGATAATGACATCCGATCCAAAAGTCCTCGCTCCCTCCACGCTGGCATCAGAGGCGTTGAGTTTCCTGAACGAAAGCCAGATCACCAGCATCTTCATCGTCGAAGAGGGAAAACCGGTGGGCCTGGTACACATTCACGACTTCCTGCGGGCGGGCGTCATCTGACCCACTCTGCCAAACGAATAATTCCCTAATTTTTGTACGGAAATGGTCGATTCGGTGGTCTAACCAGCGTTAAACCGCCATTCACCATCAAACTTCGACTGTAATTGACAATCATTCTTAAAGGCCCTAAAACTCCTGTCAGACGAAAATGACAGGCATTCGCATGTACGCATGTATCTGTAACGCATTGAATGATGAAAAGGTGGATGACGCTCTCAGCCACGGTGCGACAACCGTTTCTGACGTCTTCAAGCATCATGGATGTTCGCCACGCTGCGGGTCTTGCATCAATCATATGCGGGCCAAAGTTGGCGCCGCGTCGCAATTGCAAGCGATAGCGGCAAAATCTACGGACCTTGCAATCGCGGCTGATTAACAAGCCCCGAGAAGCCTTGTTTTCTCCCAAATAACTAGAGATGGTGCAGCGATAGCTGACCGCATAAGCGGCGGCGGTTCTGCGTTGTTTCAGTCCATAAGGAGATCATCATGCAAGGCGACAAAAAAGTTATCGAGTTTCTGAATGGCGCGCTGAAGCTGGAACTGACCGCCATCAATCAGTATTTCCTGCACGCACGCATGTTCGACAATTGGGGTCTGAAAAAACTCGGCAAGGTCGAATACGAAGAATCCATCGATGAAATGAAGCATGCCGACAACCTGATCGAGCGTATTTTGTTCCTAGAAGGCCTGCCCAACCTGCAAGACCTGCATCGCTTGCGCATTGGCGAAGACGTGAAAGAATGTCTGGAATCAGACCTGGCCGCTGAACATGACGGGCACAAGTTTTACAAAGAAGCCATCGCGTACTGCGAAAGCGTATCAGACTATGTATCCCGCGAGATATTTGAGCGCATTCTCGAAGACGAAGAGGAACATATCGACTTCCTCGAAACGCAGCTTGATTTGATTGATCGCGTGGGGCTTGAGAACTATCAGCAATCCCAGATGGAAACAGGTGAGTAGGACCGCTTAGTCTTTCCCTGCTCTGTCCCAGGGTCCACGCTTCCGACGGCGGAGCTGTTCTGCAGTGTCGCCGGCGGAACCTCCCGACCGTCCGCCAATGCGCGTCCAAGGACCAGGTGTGCGGCGCGTGTCAATTACTTCAGGTGATGGCGATTGCCAGTAAGGCACATCCCGTTTCTTGAAGAGAGGCAGCAGCACCATGCCCGCCACAAAGCCGCCCACATGCGCCCAAAAAGCAACGCCGCCAACCTCTGGCGAGCTATAGGCCGCGCTGACGAATTGGATGGCAAACCAAATACCCAGCACAATGATGGCCGGTACCGCGAAGATCTTGAAGAATGGGATGGGCAGCGGCAGAAAAAGAATGCGGACCCGCGCGTGGGGGTAGAGCAGCAGATACGCCCCCAGGACGCCGGAAATAGCGCCACTGGCCCCGATCATTGGAATACCAGAGGCCTGCGCAAGGGCGCCATGCGTGAGCGCTGCCGCAACGCCCGCGACGATGTAAAAGACCAAAAACCGGATGTGTCCGAGAGCTGCTTCGACATTGTCACCAAAAATGTAGAGATAGAGCATGTTGCCGCCGAGATGCATCAACCCACCATGTAAAAACTGGCTGCTCACCAGCGTTATCTCCGGCGGAAATGGGGGCATTGCGCCTGTCGGGGCGCCGAAAAGGTTCGCCGGAATAACGCCATAGGTAATGAAAACGGCTTCGACCGCACTATCCGGCAAAGAGGATTGCCAGGCAAAAATCGCAACACAGCCAGCGATCAGGAACCAAGTCACAATGGGTGAGGTGTGGGAGGGATTATCGTCAGCGATGGGGAACATAAGGCGCGTCCAACAAGTGTCCGATTTGAAAAGAGTCCGCCGATCCTCTAACAAAAGGCAAGGAGAAAGCTGCTTTAGCCGGAAAAACCACGCTTTTGGCGGCTTGGGGGAGTTTAAATGTCGTCAAAGTTGCGTTTCGGTGGACGTGCCACCGCAGTAAGTTTCCTGATTTCGTCGCTGTTGCCAATCGTTGTCGCGTCAGCAGATGAATCAGTCCTCATGGACGAATTGGTCGTCACCTCGACAGGCGAAGGCACCCCACGTGCCTCCCATCCGAGCAATATCAGTAAAATCTACAGCGACGATATTGAGCTGATCGCGCCCGATCATCCAAGCCAGGTCGTCAACCGCGCACCGGGCGTGTTCGTACAACATGGATCAGGCCAGGAACATCTAACGGCCATCCGCTCACCCGTTCTCACAGGCGGCGCCGGTGCTGGCTCTTTCCTCTATCTGGAAGACGGCATTCCCTATCGAGCACCGGGCTTTGCCAACGTGAATGGTCTCTTTGACAGCTTTATTGAAGCAGCTGACAGTGTGGAAATTGTCCGCGGTCCTGCAAGTGCACGCTTCGGGTCGAACGCCGTACACGGACTGATCAATGTTCTCTCAGCCGCACCAACCATCGAACCCGAGGGTGAAGTGCGCACCCGGGTTGGGCCACATGGGATCCTAAATGTCTTTGGAACGGCCAGTGGGGGCGAAGGCCACCATGCGGCACGCGCGAGCTTTGAACTTGCGGAAGACAGCGACGGCTTCCGCGCCAATTCAAGCTACGGACAACAGAAATTCCAGATGAGATATGACTATAGCGGGGCACAGGACTATGTCCGCGCGACCCTGTCTGGACAAAATCTCAACCAGGAGACTGCCGGCTTCGTTGAAGGCGACGATGCATATCGCGATGATGCCCTGCGCAAAACCAATCCGAACCCGGAAGCTTTCCGCGACACCTGGTCCACGCGCCTCGCTGTACGTTGGGAACGGGGTCTGGACAATGGCAACTCTCTCGCCATCACACCCTATGCGCGTGTAAACGACATGGATTTCCTGCTGCACTTCCTGCCGGGAGACGCGCTCGAAGAGAACAAACACTGGAGCACCGGCGTTCAGTCTGCCTACTTCATGAACTTGGACGGCGGGCACCAGATTATCCTCGGAACAGACCTGGAATATACCCAAGGCTCCCTCAGGGAGTTTCAATCCGGACCGACTGTGTTTGGTGTCTTCGTCCAGGGGCTTCACTATGATTACGACGTAGAAGCAATAATCACAGCGCCCTATGTTCATTCTGTATGGTCCCTGTCTGAAGCAACAAAGGTGACCGCAGGCGCACGCGTGGAGTATACGCGCTACGATTACACCAACAACGCACCGGACAACACCGTAGGCCGCTTTCAGCGCACACCCGATCGCATCGACGAGTTCTTCGACGTCACCCCCAAACTCGGCATCACCCATGCATTCAATGAGAATGTGACAGGCTTCGCAAACCTGGCACGAGGTGCCCGCGCGCCGCAAACCACCGACCTATACAGGTTGCAGGACAATCAAATCCCGGGTCAGGTGGAAAGCGAACGTACCGACAGCATTGAGCTTGGCGCCCGCGGCAACCTGCACGGCGTCTCTTATGAACTCGCAAGCTACTACATGGAGAAAAGCAATTTCTTCTTCCGGGACTCCGCCAGGTTGAATGTGCCGAACGGCGAGACCAAGCATTACGGCATTGAACTCGAAGCGTTCGCGCCCCTGGGAGGTGGCTTCGATATATCTGGGTCAGCCACCTATGCCGTGCACAAGTACACCTTTGACAGAGCGGCCACCAACCCAGCGAACGCCATCACATCTGGCGACGACATTGACACCGCGCCTCGGACCCTGGCCAATGTCCGCCTCGGCTACAACTTCCTAGACGGTCGCGCCCGGGCAGAACTGGAGTGGGTGCATGTGGGCGACTACGCCATGGACTCCGGTCACACCTCAACATATGAGGGGCACGACCTCCTGAACCTTCGCGGACAATATGACGTGACAGACGCAGTCGGCCTCTATGGGCGCATTACCAATCTGGCAGACACGCGTTTTGCGGACCGCGCAGATATCATTGTCCGGGGGGGCAATGCGATTGAACGCTTCTTCCCTGGCGAAGATCGCGCGGTACAAGTAGGCGCATCTATCCGCTTTTGACTCAAAGCATGACAGCGCCCGCCTCTCACGCTTAAGTTAGAAGCATGGAGCCTCAAGCAAGCTTTGAATTATGGCCCGTGTTTCTCGGGCTTATAAATCTGGGGGCCACAATTGCAGCAGCGGGCCACGCCCTCATCACGAAGAGTGATGTGCGCGCCGCGGTGGCATGGATTGGCGTCATCATCCTCTTGCCCATTTTCGGATGGGCGATCTATCTCATTTTTGGCATCAATCGTATCGCCCGACGCGCAGAGGAACTGCGCGGCAGCGGGCACATTACCGGCGACCTGGAAATATCGGATCATCGTGGCCTGGCAAACCATGGAGATAATGGCGTAACCACCGAGCGGATCGTCGAGATGGCGCGCCTCGGGAGACGCATCGCCAAAGTCCCCTACACGGACGGCAACAAGATTGATGTCCTGCGCAACGGCGAAAATGCCTATCCGGCGATGATTGCCGCTATAGACCGCGCAGAGAGCAGCGTCGCGCTCTCGACATATATTTTCAATAATGATGAAGCTGGGCGGCAGTTCCTGGAGGTACTGAAAAGAGCCCGCACCCGCGGCGTTAAAATCAGAGTCCTCATCGACGGGGTCGGTTCCTGGTATTCCTTTCCTTCCATGATCAAGAAGCTGCGCGACGCAGACATTCCTCACGAACGGTTCCTTTACTCATTGCTGCCCTGGCAGATGCCTTATCTCAATCTGCGCAATCACCAAAAAATATTGGTGGTAGACGGAAAGACGGGCTTTACCGGATCCATGAATATCGCGGCGGGCAACCTGCTTCGTCCGAAAGCCAGACACCCCATTCGGGATATTCACTACGCCGTCGAAGGTCCAGTTGTGGCGCACCTCATGGCCGCCTTCGCCCATGAATGGCGCTTTAGCACGGGTGAGTTGCTGGTCGGCGAGTTCTGGAGACCAGAGCTGAAGAGCGAAGGCGACGTCATTGCACGCGGCCTTCCTGCTGGTCCGGACATGAGCCGAAATACGATCCGATGGATGTTTCTGGCAGGCTTGTCTGAAGCACGTCATCAAATCCGGATTGTGACCCCGTATTTTTTACCTGACAGTGATCTCATCACGGCGCTGTCGCTCGCGGCGATGCGGGGCGTCATTGTGGACATCGTGCTGCCTCAGAAAAACAATCTCTTCTACATGACCTGGGCAAGCAGAGCCCTGCTCGATGAGCTCGCAGGCAGCGGCTGTCGTATCTGGATGACCGATGGTCCATTCGATCATGCAAAGATGATGACGGTTGACGGCATTTGGGCATCTATTGGATCTGCAAATTGGGACCCTCGGAGTTTGCGTCTCAATTTCGAGTTCAACTTAGAGTGTTTCAGCCCCAAGCTGGTCGGCGAGCTCGAGGCCATCATTGATGAGAAGATCGCAACAGCTAAACAGGAGACGATGGCCACCCTGCGCGGCCGGCCCCTCTCTGTAAAACTCAGAGACAACGCCGCGCGCTTGCTTTCCCCCTACCTATAAACTGTTGCCAGCATCGAAGGACCATTTGGTGCCGGGACATCCGCTTAGCTATGCTGCGGCATAGAGATACAGGGAGGAAGAAAATGAGCTGGAACACTGCCAAAGTCGAAAAACACGGGCCTGTCGCGTTAGTACGTTTCGACCGAAAAGGTAACCTCAACGCACTCAATCAAGAGGCCATAGCAGATCTCACGGACATCGCCCGCCGCTTTCAGGATGATCTAGAGACGCAAGCAGTCGTTCTGACCGGAACCGACAAGGCTTTTTCCGCTGGCATCGACCTGAAGGAACGCCAGGAACGCTTTTCCGGCGGACAATCTGACTTAGAACTCCGCCGGACTTACTACGCAGGCGTGCAGTTATGCAGAGCCTGGGAGGAAATGCCTCAAATTACGATCGCCGCGATTGAACGCATGGCAGTTGGCGCAGGCGTAGCGCTTCCATTAGCGCTCGATTGGCGGGTGATGGGACGTGATGCCTTCCTCTACGTCCCAGAAGTGAAGATTGGCATTAATCTGCAATGGGGCGCGCTACCGCGTCTCATCACACTCGTTGGCCCCGCACGCGCCAAACGTATTTGCATCCTATGCGAACGCATGAGCGCGGAACACGCGCTTGACTGGGGACTCATTGAAGAGATCGCTGACGATGGAAAGGTCGTAGACGCCGCACTCGAAATGGCGCAGACCGCTGCAAGCATGCCGGCCCCCGCTGTGCGCATGGTCAAAGAAGCTGTCAACGCGACCGCCAACGCGCTTCATCGCGCGGTGAGTTATGCCGACGCTGACCAAAGCCAACTCTCCAGCAACTTCGCAACGGCGCAAGCTGCATCCAAGGACTTCAACTCCTAGACCTTTGTGACTGCTCCCACATCGCCCTTCTGCCTAAGCGGCTGATTCTTCCTCGGAACGAACATTTTATTAGCACTTCGTCCCTACAAATGACGCCAACCAGAACGGGGGATAATCTGGGTGGCGGGACACAGGGCACATACGAAAGCACACAACCATGCGCGCGGGAGCATCTTGGTGCCTGGCATTATGGCACTGTGTGGTCTTGGCTTGGTCGGCCTGCTGCACCTGTCACCCGCTCGCACGGATCGCGATGTCACAGCGATCTTCGCCCCTCATATCACCTTTGATCAAGCCGCCGCCCGCGTGAATGGCGCTGGCGGTGCGGTCTTGAATGTGGGGTTTGCCGGCAACGTGGTCACAGCCCGGCTCGGCGAAAACACAAATGTGCAATCACTTAGAGAGGCCGGAGCGTGGTTGATTTTATCTGCTGCGACCTCCGCGATCTGCACCACTGCTGGTGGGTGGGCCAGCGGCCAACGAACCACAAAAAATTTATAAGGCGGGACGAAAAATGAAAACGACAGATACAATTCGGGAAAAATCATATCCATATATGCTCCCCTATCTTTGGGCACATGTACCGGTGATCGCAGCCCTCGGCGTCTTGAGTGGCAACGGCTGGCTTATTGCGCCGGCAGCAGCAGCCTTGTTCGCTAGCGCGACAACCGCCTTCTGGAAAACAACCGGCAATTCGCCGATGGTGAGAAACGCATTTGCGGTGTCCTTGATGGTCATGGCGATGCTCTGCGTATACCAGCTGCAAGGCACCGTTCTGCAGATTGATGCGCATCTCTACTTCATGGCTTCTCTGGCCACACTTATTGTATTTGTCGACTTCAGAGCATTGCTCGCCGCCGCGGGCGTCGTCGCGGCCCATCACATCGGCTTCAACTTTTTTGTTCCAGAGTTCCTATGGGCTGGCGGCGCAGACTACACACGCGTCGCAGTCCATGCCGCCGTTGTTGTTATCGAGACGACGGTGCTTGTCCTGGCCGTGAAACAAATGCGTGACGCTTTCGAAAGCGCAGACACTTCGCTCGCAAAGGCAGAAGACGCCCTTGCGCAGACGGAGCTTCTGTCTGAAGAAGCTGACAAGCTTCAACAGAAGAGCGAAATAGAACGCGCCGAAGCCATGAGTCAGATTGCGACACGCTTCGAAGAAACCGTCGGCGGTCTGGTGACATCCGTCACCAAAGAAACGTCCGCAATGTCCAATGTTGCAGACATCATGAGCGATACAGCATCAGGCGCCGCTCAAAAAAGCGGTGCGGCAGCGCAGTCATCCACGGCTGCTTCTGAGAATGTGACGGTCGTTGCGTCTGCAGCGGAACAGATGTCAGCTTCAATTCGGGAAATTGCGACACAGGTTGGACACTCGACAGAGGTTGCGGAAACGGCCGTCGGTGACGCAGAGGAAGCCGACAGCCGGGTTCAGGAACTGGCGACGACGGCGAACAAGATCGGCGAAATTATCAGCCTCATCACCGACATCGCCGAGCAGACAAACCTCTTAGCTCTCAACGCGACGATTGAGGCTGCCCGTGCGGGAGATGCCGGCAAGGGGTTCGCGGTTGTTGCGTCTGAGGTGAAAAGCCTCGCGAGCCAGACTGCAAAAGCGACGGAGGAAATCACCTCCCAAATCAACTCAATTCAAGCGGCGACAAATGGTACGGTGAGCTCAATATCCGCGATCCGCGAGCGCATTGACGAAATGCGTTCCGTGAGCGGTGCCATTGCCGCCGCCATCGAGGAGCAATCGGCTGCGACGGCTGAAATCACCCGCGCAACCCAGCTGGCAGCCGAAGGGGCGGAAGAAATGTCACGCCATGCCGGCAGTATCCAGACCGGCATCACCGAGACCAGCGAAGCGGCGGAAAACCTGGTGAAAAACTTCCGGTCCTTGAGCAGCCACACGGACAATCTTGATGGGGAGGTACGGGCCTTCCTCGAGAGCATTCGCTCGGCCTAGGGCACTTCTTGTACAGCACCAATGAGAAAGCCCGGCACTTGAGCCGGGCTTTCTTCTTTGCCTTCGGGAGGCCGCTCAAGCCGGTTCGACAACCAGCATCGTACCCTCAACATCAGTCACGCGCACCGTCGCCCCAACCTCCGCATCGGAACCCGAGACTGCCCATAAGGTGTCACCCACTTTCACCTTTCCCCGGCCGTTCTGAATGGCTTCAGCAACAATAAACGTCCGGCCAACATAGGACTGACCCCGCAGATTGAGATTGGGTCTATCTGACAGTTGCTGGCCTGGTTGATTTGACCACCGATAGCCCACATAGGCGAACAGAACCGAGAGAACCGCAAACAGAGCCACTTCTGCCTGCCAGCTGAGAGGCAAGAGCAGATCAACCAAAGCGACCACAAGCGCCGCACCGGCGAGCCAGATCAACAATATCCCTGGCACCACCATTTCGAGAGCCGCTAGCGCCACCGCCAAGATCAACCAGGTCCAGCTACCCCATGTTGTGAAGAATTCCTGCATGGCTTAGCTCCCGGGCGTGACACGGGGAACCGAACCCGTTCCGCCGCCAGACCCGCTCCCGCCACCAGTTGGACCATCACCGTCCTTGCCAAACGCGTCTTTGGCGATTTCGGAGATGCCACCGATCGCGCCGATAAGACTCGAGGCCTCTAGGGGCATCATGACCAGCTTCTGATTGGGCGCCGCGGCAACCGCTTGCAGCGCTTCCACATACTTAGTCGCAACAAAGTAATTGATGGCCTGCACATCCCCCTCTGAGATTGCCTTACTTACATCGGCTGTGGCCCGCGCCTCGGCCTGTGCTTCCCGCTCACGGGCCTCCGCATCTCGGAACGCCGCTTCCCGGCGGCCTTCGGCTTCCAGAATGGCGCCGCGCTTCTCGCCTTCAGCTTTCAGAACGACTGCCTGTCGGTCCCCTTCCGCCTCTAGAATTGTCGCCCGCTTGTCGCGCTCTGCCTTCATCTGACGCGCCATGGCATCCACCAGATCCCGTGGCGGGTTAATATCCTTGATCTCAATACGCGTGACCTTCACACCCCATGGATTTGTCGCTTCATCCACAACCGACAGGAGCTGCGCGTTGATTTTGTCACGCTGGCTCAGGAGCTCATCCAAATCCATGCTCCCCATCACCGTCCGCGTGTTTGTCATGGTGAGGTTGAGAATTGCATACTCAAGGTCATTCACTTCATAAGACGCTTGCGCCGCATCCATCACCTGAAAAAAGACAACCCCATCGGCGGTGACCATTGCATTATCGCGCGTAATGACTTCCTGGCTGGGCACATCAAGAACCCGCTCCATCACATTCACCTTGTTCCCGATACGATTGATGAAAGGCGTGATGATTGAGAGGCCGGGCTGCAGACTTTTTGTATACCGGCCAAAGCGCTCCACCGTATAGACAAAACCCTGTGGCACCATCACCACCGCTTTGATCAGAATGACCAGAGCCAGAGCAAACAGCACGAGAACGAAAATAGTTCCACCGGACATGGGTCAGAAGCTCCTTTTGATTATTTTTTCTTCGTTCTGAATATAGGCGATTTGAAAGGCGCACGCGTGCCGAGATGATGGCAAAAAAACGGCGCAGCCCGAAAACGGACCGCGCCCAAACGTCTTAACTATCTGAATTTACTTGAGAAAAATCACCGCCAGGGTTCTACGAGAATTTTCGCGTGTTTCTCCGGGTTGGCGAGCTCATCAAAGGCGTTTTTAACACCCTCAACACCCACCTTATCCGTCACCAAAGCTTCGGCTTGGATCTTTCCGTCCGCAAGGAAGCCGAGCGTTTCAGCAAACTCTTCCGGCGTATAGCCGAGTACAAACTGCACATTGAGTTCCTTGTTGATGCCGAAGAAGGGCTCGAACTGGTCAGGCTCCATGCAAACGCCGACCACAACAATACGTGCAGCTCTCGGCGCTCCTTCTAAGATTTGCTGAATAATACCCGGCACTCCAACACACTCGAAGATAACACCCGGACGCAATTGCGGTCCCATCCCCATCAGGGTCATCCAGTTCTTTGGATCATACCCTTCTGGAGCCGCTTCATCCTGCCAGCGCTGATAGGGCGATGTCTCTGCCGGGTCGAGCACAATGTCTGCACCCATCATCTCCGCAAATTTTCGCCGCGCCGGAGAAAAGTCAGAGGCAATGATCGGGCTTACACCCGCAATCTTAAGACCGGCAATCACAGCAAGCCCAACCGGACCGCAGCCAATCACGAGCGCAACATCTTCATCCGTTATGTTTGCCTTTTTGACGGCGTGCCATCCGACGGCCATCGGCTCTGTGAGCGCGGCCTGTTCCGTCGGCAAGCCGTTCGGCACTTCGAGCAGCATCATCTCGTTCAGAACCATCTGCTCTGCATAGCCGCCGGGTAGGTTATTTGAATACCCAACCGTGGTGATGCCGTTTGCGTCAAAAGCGATCGGCATGGAGCAAACCCGCGTTCCAGGCTTCAGCGTCTTTTGAGTGCCCGGTCCATAGTCCAGCACCTCGGCACAAAACTCATGGCCAAAGACAATGTCGCGTTTGAGATCCATGCCGCCGACGCCGCCGCCCGACCGCTCGGCAACCTCCACCATCTTTGGCGCGTGGTGAAAAGCATGAAGGTCCGACCCGCATATGCCGCAAGCCAGGGTTTTAACCACAGCCTGGCCCTCACCCGGCGTCGGCTCCGGCATGGTATCGACGACCATATCGCCGTCTCTGAAAATGGCTGCACGCATCTCTTGTCCTCCCAAAACTAGACTTCGGTCTATTTTTCTTAAACCTTAGCCGCAAGGCGCTTCGGAGAAAAGAACCAAGTGCAGAAAGATAGATCCGTTTAAGCCGCCCATCCCTGTAAACGGGCGGCCTCTTCACGCACACGCTCCGGGCCGCCGAGCAATTGGCGGTCCAGTCCGATCCGTTTGAACCAGTAATGAAGCCCTACAAGGTCCGTGAAGCCCATGCCGCCATGCACTTCGGTCGCCGTCCTGGCCACAAACCGCCCCACCTCTGACAGATGAGATTTCGCATGGCAGGACATGAGCGTCCCCTCTTGCGGGATAACATCCTGCGCATAGGCCGCATACCAAACGAGCGACCGGCAAGGCTCAAGCTCCGCGGCCATTTCGGCGCACATGTGCTTTACAGCCTGGAACGACCCAATCACGCGACCAAACTGCTTCCGCTCTTTGGCATACTCGACGGCTTTTTCGATCATCATCTGACCGGCGCCAAGCGTATCGGCAGCGATCATCGTTCGCCCTGCGTCAATCATCTTCTGAACGATGGCAGGTCCACCGTTGGGCAAGCGCTCGGCGGCGACATTTTCAAACCGCAATTCGGACACGGGACGCGTGAGATCAATCGTGGTGAGGTCGATCCGTTCGAGACCGTCGGTCGCAGCTCCTACCAGAAACAGGCTCCCCTCTTTGTCCGCAACGACAAACACGTCGGCGCCCGGACCATCAATGACAAACAGCGCGGAGCCGGAGAGCGTTTCACCTTTCGAGCGGACACCGGCACCGTCCCGCGCACCGATGGTTTCGGTCACCGCAACGCCGGCAATGACCTCCCCGCTGGCAAGACGCGGCAGCCAATTGGCCTTCTGCACATCACCGCCAGCCAAAACAAGAGCCAACGGGGCCATCACCGCCGTCCCGATAAAGGGAATGGGCGCTACATGACGACCGGTCATCTCAGACATGAGCGCCGCTTCGAGCATGCCGAGCCCCAACCCACCATGCTCTTCCGGGATAAGGATGCCCGCCACGCCAAGCTCCGCAAATCCAGACCATATTGTCTTGGAATAGGCTTCATGAGCTTCAGCGGATTTTCGCACAGCGTCCAGTTCAGAGGCATCCGCAAGAAACCGACCGACTGTGTCCTGCAACATTCTTTGTTCTTCTGAGAGTGCAAATTCCATTATGCCGCTCCTTCTTTGCGGGCCGGTTTCGGTTCGCGCGGCATGCCAAGCCCCCGTTCGGAAATGATATTCTTTTGGATTTGCGCCGTGCCGCCTCCAATAATGAGACCAAGGTCAAACATGTAAGAGCGTTGCCAGCGACCGCCCGCGCGCAAATGCGGACTTCGTTCATAGAGAACACCGAGTTCGCCCAGCGCATCAATCGCCAGAGCTGCGAGCTGATGATTAAGCTCACACCCCATGAGCTTAACCACCAAACGCGCAATGCCCGGGTCTTCCTTTTTGGCGCTTGCCGTAAGCAAACGCATGCCATGGAACTGCATGGCAGCTACGCGGGCCTGCAATTGCACCAAGCGATCCCGGAACAGCGGATTGTCGATCAGTCGCTCGCCTGACACAGACTCTTCGTGCATCAGGTCGATGATCGCCGCAAGCCTGGTCCCGGCCTGGTTAGGATCACCCAGCATGCCCCGTTCGTGCTTGAGCGTCGCATTGGCGACGAACCAGCCCTGACCCCGCTCCGCGACAATCTGAGACTTAGGAACGCGGACGTCTGTGAAGAAAACTTCGTTGAATTCGGCGTATCCGGTCATGGTCATCAACGGACGCACTTCGATGCCTGGCGTATCCATAGAGAAAATCAGATAGCTGATCCCCTCATGCTTACGGGCGTCTGGCTCAGTGCGAACGAGACAAAAGATCATGTCAGAATATTGCGCGGTGCTGGTCCAGATCTTCTGACCATTAATAATGAAGTCGTCACCATCTTCCGTTGCTTTTGTCTGCAGACTCGCAAGGTCCGAACCGGACCCCGGCTCCGAATATCCCTGACACCAGACGACGTCACCTTTCAAGGTCGGTTCAATCCACTGCTTCTTTTGTTCTTCCGTGCCAAGCTCCAGCAGTGTCGGCACCAGCATTGAGACACCTTGATTGGCAATGCCGAGCGGCATAGAGGCCTTGGTGAACTCTTCAGCGATAATGCGGCTTTTCAGAATGTCCGGTTCACCGCCATAGCCGCCATACTCGGCCGGGATCGTTCTGGCGGCGTAGCCATTTTCGATCAACAAAGCCTGCCATTTGCGCTGATCTTCGGATGGACGACCCGCTCCCACCTGGCGCGGCACATTCTGCTTGTTCTCATCAATGAAGCGCTTCACATCCGCTCGAAATGCTTCATATTCCGCACTATAGGCAAGATCCATAAGACATCCTCCAAGAGACGCGACACCTGCAAGGCGCCGTTATCGTTGAGACATTTTGGAGGATGTACTAGCAGCCCAAGAACGCCCCGTCATCAGGCGTCGCCGGAGTGGCTGGTTACGCGACGGAAACAGGCAGCGCAGGATCCGCCGTTTCAAGGTTTTCACTTTTTCGGGGGAAACAAACCTGCTCTTCAAGCATTTCACCAAACTTGGCGGATGGGACCGGCGGACTGAACAGGTAGCCCTGCGCCTTGCTGCAGCCCATAGACAGGAGGAGCTCTCGCTGTTCCTCTGTCTCGACACCCTCAGCAATCACGCTCACGCCCAGATTGCGGGCTAGATCCACGATCAGCTGCGGAATCGCGTGGCTGTTCGTGTCGGCGCTCATGTCCGAGACAAAGCTGCGGTCGATTTTCAGGGTCTGAACCGGGAATTGTTTGAGATAGGCAAGCGACGAATATCCGGTTCCGAAATCGTCAATGCTGATGCTAACGCCGAGGGCTCGAAGACGCCGAAGCGTTCCGATCACCTGATCGACGTCATGCATCACCGTGCTCTCAGTCACTTCGATCTCAAGATATTTCGGTGAGACGCCCGCCCGCACAAGCGTCGCCGCAACCTGGTCTGTGAAGTCCGGGCGCCGAAGGTCAAGCGCAGACACATTCACCGCCACACTTACCGGCGGCAAACCATTGTCCATCATGCGACGAATCTCAGCGCACGCCTCTGCGAGGACCCAGTCGGTAAGATTACAAATGCTGCCATTTCTCTCCGCAACGGGGATAAAGACATCCGGTGGGATCATGCCACGCTCGGGATGACGCCAGCGGATCAGTGCCTCGGCACCGACAATGCCACCCGTCTCAATATCCACTTTCAGTTGGTAGTAGAGAACAAACTGATTTTCCGCGATGGCGGTTCGCAGGTCTCTTTCAATGGCGTTCCGCTCAATCACCTTCAGGTGAAGCTCATGACGATATAGCTGAATGTTGCCCCGACCCTCTGCCTTCGCGCGATAGAGGGCCAAGTCTGCATTCTTCAACAGCACCTCAGGGTCGCGGGCATCCTGGGGATAGCATGTGATGCCAATACTAACGCCCGGATGGACTTCATGCCCGTTGATGATCTGCGGCTCCGACAGCGCAGACAATATCCGATTGGCATGCACGACCACGCCGTCTATGCGATCAAGATCATCGGCAATGATCGCAAACTCATCGCCGCCTAGGCGAACGATCGTATCGATCTGACGTGAACTTTCTTTGAGGATTTTCGCAATGCGCTTGAGAAGCTGATCACCCACATCATGGCCAAGCGTATCGTTCACGTCCTTGAAATTGTCTAGATCAAGGATCATCAGAGCGACAATTTTCCCAGACCGCTCAGCATGGGCGAGCGCCATGTTGAGCCGCTCTTTAAACATAACGCGATTTCCGAGCCCGGTCAGGCTGTCGCTTTGAGCTTGAAGTTCAAAGCGGTTGGCGTTTTCGCGTGCTTCAGAAAATGATTGCAACACGCTGCGAGCGAGTTCGCCAAACTCGTCAAGCCGTCGAGTGAAAGGGGCCATGGTCTGCGAGTCAACGGTACGAGCGTGCGCGATCGCCGACAACTTTGACAGCGGAGAAATCACAAGGTCGTAGAGAAGCTTAGAGGCGATAAGCATTGCCAGCGCCAAAGCCGCAAGAAGACCAATGACTAATTGTTGAGCCATGCTGCTAGACTGCGCGGTCACACTCCGGGTTTTAAGGCGCACATACACTAGCGCATCACGCGGCGCGGTCTCAGTGCCAACAAGACTGGGCGCCATAACAGCGTAGCTTGCCGTCATGTCACCCCACATCAGCACGCCGCGGGAAGAAGCTAAAGCAAGACCCCGCTGAACTTCAAACGCCAGTCCTCGATCGGCCATTTGATCGAGTGAAACACCTCGGTACATACCGCGGTTGCTGACCAGCACTTCACTAGACATCGGATCAACAACCAGCAGGAGGGCAACATCAGCGTCAGCACCGACAATGGCAACATAGCGCTCTAATTCGCTGCGATGCTGCATTGTCTCCAACGCATAACCGATACTGTTTGACAGATACTTCGCCCGGTTCTCTACGACTGCATCCTGATATCGACCGAAAGCCATGAAAGAGAGAACGATCAGTGACAGGCCGACAATGCCCGCCAGAAAGCAGAAAGGCGCCAGTATCTTCCATTTGACCGACAGGTTATCGAGCCAGGAGCTATCGTTCCGCGACATGATCTTACTCCCGACCGGCCCACGAAAGCTCAATCGATTCCTGGAAGAATCTGCTGATAGCCAAACCTGGTTCATTTCTATTTTCGGTAGGCCTGAGGATCGCATCTATAGTTTCAAGACTGGCGCTCAGCGGTCCTTGGGCGCGAAGAAATTCCGCCTGACGATCAAGGCCAATTACTTCAATCACCTGGTAAGACGCTGCCAGCTCGTCTGGCGTCATTCCAATAAAGCGCCCAATAATTTGATAGGCTTCCGCTGGATTTTCATCGGCGAACGCGACCGCGCGGCCCCAGGCCCGCGCGAAGGCATCAATGTCCGAGGCCCGTCGAGCGGCAATGTCACGTCGAAAGGAGACGACGTCGGCGACTTCGCCGGGAATGTCTTTTGTCGAGAAAATCTCTTCAACCAGACCAGTGTCGACAACATCCGTTGAAATAGGGGGATAGGTGATCACCGCGTCGACCTCGCCTAGGGCGACAGCGTCCGGCATGGCAAGCTGCGGCAGATTGACAACCTCGACATCACTGAGAGAGAGCCCGCCCTTGGCAAGGGCTCTT
Organism: Parvibaculaceae bacterium; assembly: GCA_965267265.1. Classification (GTDB taxonomy): domain Bacteria; phylum Pseudomonadota; class Alphaproteobacteria; order Parvibaculales; family Parvibaculaceae; genus Mf105b01. Next base: position 2,401,341 of record OZ253944.1, on the reverse strand, counting down.
GCCAAAATAAACTGATTGAGCGATCCAGCCTCGACGCCCACCCGCCGGCCTTTTAGGGATGAGATGTCGTCGATCTCCTTGGTGGCCAAGACGACGTCTGCGCCATTTGAATAGTCAGCCATCACCGATATGACGGGCCAATGCTCTCCCTGACGTGCAACTTCAATAACTTCGACCAAACTGGATGCCATCCCATCAACTTGCCCGCGCTCAAATGCGCGCCGAACGTCTGAGAGCGATGAAAGCTCGACAAGCTCGACATCGACGCCTTCCTCAGAGAAAAAGCCCTTTTCCGACGCGATAAAGAGAGCCGCATATCCAGGCCAAGGATTGATGCCCACCCGAAGCGGTTTCGGCGGTGCCTCCGAACAAGCGCTCAGGCTAGAAAGAACGATTACCCCGACTGTAAGGGCCAAATAGGTACGCAATCTGGACATTTTTGTCCCTTTCTTGTCAGGTAATAGGCATTTAGTTCTAATTTACATCAGTTCTAAGGGATCTATGCTAAAACTTCGTTACACCATGCGCTGCGCCCGCAACGACTTGTCGAAAGGGTTAAAGGTAAATTAATCCAACGCCACCGATGCCACGTTCTGAAACAAAAAAAGGGCGCCCCGCGGGGCGCCCCTTCAAATCAAACAATGGAAGAATTAGGCAGCGGTATAACCCATGACTGCTTTTACTTCGAGGAAGTCTTCAAAGCCGAACTCACCCCATTCGCGGCCATTGCCCGACTGCTTGTATCCGCCAAATGGTGCATTGAAGTCAGGGCCGGCACCATTGAGATGAACGTTGCCCGTCCGCAGCTGTGATGCGACTTCACGAGCGTGATCGATAGACCCCGAAGACACATAGCCGGAGAGGCCATAAACAGTGTCATTGGCAATATCAATCGCTTGTTCTTCGCTCTCGTAGGGAAGGATCGCAAGCACAGGACCAAAGATCTCTTCCCGTGCAATCGTCATATCGTTGGTCACACCACCAAAGACGGTTGGGCGCACATAATAGCCCTTGTTAAGGCCTTCGGGACGTCCGGTACCGCCAGCAACCAACTGAGCACCCTCATCAATACCCTTCTGGATGAGATCCTGGATCTTGTTGAATTGCACTTCGCTGACGACAGGACCAATTTTTGTGTCTTCAGCAGATGGATCACCCACTTTGACTTCTGCGGCGGCTGCAGCAGCAATCTTAAGAGCTTCATCATGCTTGGACGCAGGCACCAACATACGTGTTGGCGCGTTACACGACTGACCTGAATTATTCATCACACTCTGCACGCCCCCGGCAACAGCGGAATTGAGATCTGCATCTTCCAGGATGATATTTGCCGACTTGCCACCGAGTTCCTGTGCGACACGCTTCACAGTTGGAGCCGCCGCTTTAGCGACTTCAACACCCGCACGGGTAGAGCCTGTGAACGACATCATGTCGACATCTGGGTGCGCAGAGAGCGGCGCACCCACTTCAAGGCCATCGCCGTCCACCAGGTTGAAGACGCCTGCTGGAACGCCTGCCTCATCAAAAATTTCTGCAAGAAGGTGCGCATTAAGAGGCGCAACCTCAGACGGTTTCAGAACCATCGTGCAGCCGACCGCGAGAGCTGGCGCAACTTTACACGCGATCTGGTTGACCGGCCAATTCCACGGCGTGATAAAACCACACACACCGATCGGCTCTTTTACAATCCGCGTCGCGCCGCGATCTTCTTCGAAATCATATTTCTTCAGAATTTCCATCGCCGTTGCGAAGTGTGCGGGTCCCATCGCCGCCTGTGCCACCTGAGCAAGCCATGCGGGCGCACCCATTTCCTTGGAAATGGTGTCGGCCACTTCTGCATATCGGCCTTTGTAGACCTCAATAATTTTCTCCATGAGGGCAATGCGCTCTTCCCGCGAGGTGCGCGAGAACGAAGGGAAGGCCGCTTTCGCTGCCGCAACCGCTTTGTCAACGTCGGCTGCGCTGCCCATCGAAATGGTGGCGAACGCTTCTTCTGTCGCAGGGTTGATGACATCCATGGTCTTTGGCGTCGTTGGGTCGACCCATTCGCCGTTAATGTAGAATTTTGTTGTGTCTTTCATCGCTTCCTCCGTTGAGGCCTTCCTGAGATAAGGCAGGCCCCGGAAAACCGGAGCCCATTTCACATTTTTGAGGCGGGGTTATGTACCCGCATTTGGCCGACATCATAAGGGGCTGAGCCGTTTTGTGAACAGGGGATCGACCGAATATTCCGCAAAATCGACTAAGCGCGCAGACCCCATCCGGATAGCGAAGACCACACAAATCGCCTGGTCTGACAAGGATCGTCTAAGACATGCAGTTTCGGCCAATGAGCGCGCCTTTACAGCCAAAATGAATACTTAGGCAGACGCCGGCGCCCGGGCTGCTGCATCCTCCGACCGCGCGAAATCGAAAAACAGTGAGTAGAGAACTGGAACCACCCCAAGCGTCAAAACGGTCCCGGCCGCCAGGCCAAACATGATCACGATGGTCATCGCGAACCAAAGCGCGCCCCCAAACAACATCAACGGCATCAGACCCAATATTGTCGTGAGTGTGGTCATGATGATCGGCCGCGCGCGTACAAGCGCTGAGGCGACGACTGCCTCATGGACGGATTTTCCCTGCGCGCGATCAAGGTCGATCCGCTCAATCATCACAATCCCATTATTTATGATAATGCCGCCAAGACTAAGAAGCCCCAGCATGGCATTGAAATCGAGGAACGCACCGGTGAGCAGCAACCCAGAAGTCGCCCCGATCATGATAAGCGGAATGGTGAGCAGGATCACGGCGGGTCGGCGGAAGGAGTTAAACTGCCAAACCAAAAGGACAAGAATAGCCGCCCCGCAATGCGGCAGATAGGCAAAGAGGGCGCCTGTCGCCTCACCGGATTCTTTCAATTCTCCCTGAACCTCGATCGAATACCCTAGCGGCAGCTCCAGAGCCTCAAGAGCTGGTTGCAGTTCTGCATAAAGCTCCGACGCCTGTCTTCCCGGCAGGATGGCGGAGACCTTGATGCCGCGCTCTTGGTTGAAGCGGTGAATCTCAAATGGTTCCAGGACGCCGTCTATATCAGCAATCTGAATGAGGGGTACGGCGATGTTACTTGCTGACGAGTAAACGGTGATGGAACGCAGCTTGTCCAATTCATCACGTTGGTCTTCCGCCGCCCGCATTTTAATCGGAATGACTGTATCACCCTCTCGGAAATCGGTGACGTACAGTCCGTCAAAATAGCTTGCGAGTGAATTGGCAACATCCTCACTCGACACACCCGCCCGCCGGGCCCGTTCCTGATCTATCTCGACCAGCACTTTCACGACCGGCGAGCCCCAATTCGTTCTTATGTGAGCGGTCCCGGGAACGCTGCGAAACGCCGTTTCGACGTCATTGCCGAGATTATAGAGGGTCCCAATCTCTGGGCCGGTGACCTGAATATCAACGGTCCCTGGCGGCGTTGCTCCAAAGAACAGCGTCTCTGGCCGGCCCCGCGCCTCCGGCACTTCGTTACGGAAATAGGCTGCCGATTTGTCAATCATGGGACCGACCACTTCGAGATCGGTGACGTCGACCAACACAAACGCTTTGTGCGGCACCGGGTCCGTTGGCGACATGGCCAGGAAGAAACGAGGACCACCATCTGCGATATAGGCCGTGTGCTGAAGCACATCTGGATTGATTTGCTTGTCAGACAGCCAGTCCAGAAACTCATTCGTGACGCGAATGGTCTCGTTTACGTCGGCCCCTGTCGGGAGCGTTATATGGACGACAAACTGAGCACGGTCGGACGGCGGCATAAGTCTCGAGGTGACATACCCCATGCCAAAGATTGCCAGAGACAGGAGGCCAACCATTGCCGCCATAAAGACAAGCCGTTGAGCCAGGATCACGTCAAGCACCTGCCGGTAGAACCGGTAGGGTGCGGTGTCGTACACATCGGTCCCGTCCGGCCGGGCAAGCTCTCCATCAAGAAGCCAGAAACAAAGTGTCGGTGTCACAGCAATTGAGAGAAACCAGGATGCAATGAGCGCCAGGAACAGTACTTGAGCCAGCGCCCCCACATACTCGCCGGTGACGTCCTCTGCAAGGTAGAGCGGCATGAACGCGAGGATTGTCGTAAGCGATGACGACAAGAGCGGCATGCCCAGTTCACGAGGCGCACTCACACACGCCTCCAGCCTCTCAACGCCCTCCTCCATACGCCGCTTAATGTCTTCCGCAATCACGATGCCATTATCGACCAAAAGTCCCAGCGCAATGATGATCGCCGCGATGGAGATTCGGTGAAGAGGTATCTCCCACAAGCTCATGCCGACGAGCGCCGCCAGGATCGCAAGCGGGACAATAGACCCGACAATGAGCCCGGTCCGCACACCCAGAAACAGAATGACAACGACCAATACGGTCGCAACGGTCTGCAAAAGATTGCTGCTCGCATCCGCCACTGACGCTTCGACAAGAGGCGGCTGATAGGTGGCAAACTCAAGGCTCATGCCCAACGGCAGCGAATAATTTTCGATGGCGAGCAGCGCTTCAAGTTGGCGACCAAACTCCGCAATATTTGACCCTGTTACCATAGCGACCCCCAACGTTACCGCTGGACTGCCGTTGAAATAGGCCGGTCTGCTCGGCGGATCGACATAGCCGCGTTCAATCTGAAAAATGTCCCTGAGATAAACCAAACCGCCTTCTGGAAGTTCCAGCGGCACATTTCCGATTTCCTCAACAGACCTGAAGCTCCCCGACGGCTCAATGGTGATGCGCTGACCGTTGGCGGCAATCGACCCACCAGGCAGGATCACATTCTGGCCGGTCAACGCGGCGATGACGGCCTGCTGAGACAGACCCAACTGGTCCATGTAGGTTTGATCCGCCGTCAGCCAGACTTGTTCATCTTGGATGCCATAAAGATCAACTCGACTGACAAGCGGCAACGCGCCGATGACATCGCGCAAATCGCGCGCGACTTCGCGCAGCTCCGCCATCGAATAGTCCGGGCCAGTAAGGGCGAGGGTTGCCACGGACACCCGGCCATAATCATCATTGACGTAAGGACCGGCCGTGCCAGACGGCAGATCCGGCGTGAGGTCTCTCATCTTGTTGCGCAAATCAGTCCAGATCGGATCCAGATCAAAATATTTGTCGCCGACTTCGACCTTCACGGTCGCGTAGCCGGTCGAGGCCGTTGACGTGATGTCCGTTACTTCGGAAATCTGTTTCGCCGTCTCCTCAATCGGTTTCACGATCAGCTGTTCAACACGCTCAGCTGACATGCCCGGGAAGTACGCCGTCACGACCGCCGTGCGGATGGTGATTTCAGGGTCTTCCTGACTGGGGTGGCTGAAATAGATCGCAATGCCCCCCATCACCAACGCCAACAGGGCGAAGAGCGTAAAGCGACCGTTCTGGATGGCGTAGGCGGCAACGTTTCCCATAAGGCCCGCCTATTGGTTCTGCTGCCAGGGACGTGCCGCCATGCCATCATGCAAAAACGCCACACCTGCCGTCACGATCTGCTCACCCTCGTTCAGACCAGAAAAGACCTCAATATCATTGCCTCGAACATCCCCAAGACTGACCAGCCTTTTGAAGACCGCCTCTTTTTCTGGATCAAATACAAAGACTGGCGCCTGGTTCTGGTCGGCTGTTTGCTGCCCCTGGGCACCAAGGTCAGCATCTTTAATTGAAATGGCAGTGAGCGGAATGAGGAATGCTTCTCGGCCGTCGAGATAGGATTGGAAGTTGAACGTGACTTTGGCGCTCATACCGGTGCGCACATCTGCGTCACCGAGTTCAACAAGTGCAACCTTCACGGCAAATGCATTCCCAGCCTCAGCGCGAGACGCGATTTCAGAAACAGTGCCTCCAAAGAGATCTCCCTTTAGGGTCGGAAAGGAAACCGACACCGGCTGTCCATAGTCGACTTCACGAATGATCGTCTCTGGCACCAGCACTCTCACTTCAAGGTCTCCGGCAGACTGAATCTCAAAGAGCGTCGTGCCTGCATTCACTTCAACAAAAGGATCGATATTCCGGCTGGAGATTGTGCCGGCGAATGGAGCTGAGAGGATGGTTCTGTCGAGGTCTTTTTGAGCCCGCTCCACATCACTTGTCGACACACTCACACTGGCTGCTGCAGCGTCATAGGAGGCACGAGAGCTATCCACGGCAGCTTGTGTCACAAACCCCTTGTCGATCAACGCGAGCTTTCGATCGAGGTCCTCTTTCGCTTCCGACCGTTTCGCGCGAGCACTGGTGAGTTGAGAACGCGCACTATCAAGAGCGATCTGGTAGTTGGTCCTATCAAGAAGCGCCAACACCTGCCCGGCGACCACTGTCTCACCGACGGAGACATTGACTTCGGTCACCTGACCACTGACCTGAAAGCTGAGCGCGGAACGATCAGACGGCTCGACGACCCCGGAGATGCTGCGTACCTGCCCCGTCGCGCGCTCACTCACTGTTTCCAGCTTCACAACCGGCGGTGGCGCCGCGGGCGCCTCGGCAACATCACCCTCGCAGGCGGCAAGTGCCAATGAACAAACAACCGGAACCAGAAGTGAACAACTTCGCATCTTATACCCTCATGTTCCGCCCCAGGATTCGTGGGGCATAGGCTGAAAGGACTGTGACTCGGGACTCATAAAGGTACAAGCGCCCAATCCGCCCGGGGATAAAGTTTCGTCGTAGATTTCAGACTTGAGCAAAGACGGCCTATACTGGCCCCTCAAACATCCAACCCGATTCACATTTGACTGCCCTGTCGGCGGCCAACGGAGTATTTTTGACCAGCGCCGCCCCTCAAAAGTCCCTCGCAGACGCCGAAAAAGCCTTTGACGAGCAGGTCCGCCGTGATCTGCCGCGAAACTATGCGGTCAATCTGGTGCACGGGATGCTGGGCCAGACGGGGTTCCGCCTCGTTCACGCGCCAACCTTTGTGCCGGCCTTCATTTACATTCTTTCTGGGTCAGAACTCGCGGTCGGCCTAGCTCTTGCTGTACAGCATTTTGGCGCGGCGAGCTCGTCCCTCCTCGGCGCAACCCTGATCGAACACCGCAAGAAGGTGATCCCCATTGGCTTTGTGATCGGCGGCCTGATGCGGGTTCAGGTTCTGGGGTTGGCTCTCGCAGGTCTGTTCCTGGATGGACAGGTCGCTTTTATCGCCTCGTGCCTCTTTCTGGCCCTGTTCGGCTTTTTTAACGGCATGCAGGCGGTCATCTTCAACTACATGATGTCGAAGGTGATCCCCGTCTACCTTCGAGGACGCCTCACCGGCCTCCGTAATTTCATGGCCGGTCTGACGGCATCCGGCGTTGCCTATCTGGGTGGACAATACTTCATCGAAACCAACGCGCTCGGAAACGGATATTCCGCGACCTTCCTGACCGCCTTCATCCTGACCAGCATCGGCCTCGGGCTTCTTGCCTTCATTAGAGAGCCCGTTCCGCCAGTCATCCGCGCGCAGGCAAGCTTCCTTGGTCGCATGAAGGAGGTACCGGCGCTGCTGCGTGCAGACCCAGACTTCACGCGTTTCTTCATTGCACGGTCCCTTGGGGCGCTGGGCACCATCGCCGTGCCCTTTTATGTGCTCTTTGCCGGGGAGGTCGTCGGTTTGAGCGGAACCAATCTCGGCATTCTCTCGCTTGCCTTCTTGCTCAGCCAAACGGCAACAAATCTCGGTTGGGGCGCGCTCGCGGACAAGACCGGCAACAGGTTTGTTTTCATGGCAACGCTGGTGACCTGGATCCTGTCGACGGTTCTGCTTTTCTTCGCGACCGACATCTATTTGCTGGGCCTGGTCTTCGCCGGACTTGGCGCCGGTCTCGGCGGCTTCCAGATTTCCTCCCAAAACATGGTGCTGGAGTTCGGTGATCGCCAAGACCTGCCCATGCGGATTGCGATCTCCAATATGGGGAACTCCTTCATGATGGGCTTAGGGCCCCTCATGGGAGGTTTTGTCGCCCTCTGGTTCTCCTATGTCGCTGTCTTCTGGTGCGCCATGGCGTTTATGTGTATCGCGCTTCTGATGGTCGCCTTCCTAATAGACGAGCCCAGAAACCGAACCTAAGGCAAGATTACCTAGTTGCCAGCTTCGCGTTGGAGGCGCTGGGCAACGGCGTCGACCTCCGCCCAGACACGCAGGAAGTTTGCGCTCCAGAGTTTCTCGATTTCCTCGTAGCTATACCCACGCTTGATCAGTTCCGCCGTCACATTTGCTGTCTCCGACGCATCGTCCCAACCAATAACACCGCCACCCCCATCGAAGTCCGACGAAATGCCCACATTATCGATGCCCATCACTTTGACCGCATGGTCGATGTGATCAACAAACTGAGCAAGAGTCGCCCGTGGGAACAGTCGATTGATCTCTGCCATCCCCTCCCGGAACTCCGGCAGTTTGCCATGAGCCAAAAAGCTGAAGCGCGCCGCGCCCTGTTCCTGTGCAATGCGATTGCGGAGCGCCATGCCCGCAGCCGTTCGTGCAGGGTCCGCTTTCACGTAGGTTGAAAAGGCCACGATCTGCGCAATCCCGCCCTTATCCGCAAGCGCGCGCATCTGCTCATCAGTAAGGTTCCGAGGATGATTTGCCAGCGCCGTCGTCGATGAATGAGAGGCAATGACGGGGGCCTCTGACAAGTCAACCGCCTGCATCATGGCATCGTGGGACGCATGGGAGATATCGACCATCATGCCGAGGCGGTTCATTTCTTTCACCACCTCGCGTCCGAACTCGCTCAAGCCCCCATGTTCTGCAGGCACATCGCCCAGATCGATGCGTGGCATGGAACTGTCGGCAATGTCATTGTGACCGACATGACCAAGCGACATATAGCGTGCGCCGCGCTCGTAATAGTCCGCGATCAGCGACAGGTCCTTGCCAATCACATACCCGTTCTCGATGCCGATCATGGCGACCTTGCGTCCAGAGCCGTAAATGTCGACGACGTCCGCAGGTGTCGTGGCCAAACCGATGCGACTAGGATAGAGCGCGTCTGTCATTGCATGAATGGCATTGAATTTGACAAGCGCGGCTTCCTTGGCAGCGGCATAGTTTTCTTCCGTCCGCGCTGTCTGGCCGACATAGACAATGAAGAAGGCCGCATCCAAACCCCCTCGCTCCATTTTGGGCAAATCCACCTGCAGGCGCGTTTCAAGACCCGGGTCAACCTCAGGCAACGTCGTGTAGGTGGGTGGGATGTCCACATGCGTATCGAGCGTCAGAACCGGCCCATGAATCCGAGTGAACCCCGTATCTTCTGCTGCTTCATCTGCCAGCTCAAAAGCGAGCCACCCCAGACCAACAAGAATGGCAAGTGCAGCAAAAATCGGAACAATAGGTCGCGCCATGGGATTTCGTCTCCTGTTTCCGGGACGCTGGCACAGCCGGAAAATCGTTGCAAGAGGTTCCGATTTCGGCCCGCTTTCCAACTAATTCGGCCTAGGCCTTGTAAGCGCACCCACCGACCTTACATTGGCCTGAACTCAAATAGGGAGATCTCACATGACCTCAGACAACGCAGCTCAAGGCCTCAGCATCGTCATCGGCGTCGGCGCGTCAAATGGTGTCGGCGGCGCACTCGTTCATCGCTTTGCCAAAGGCGGTGCCCCTGTTCTGATCGCCGGACGGACCGCAGCAAAGATCGACGCTGTGGCCGAAGAGGTAAGAGCCGCGGGCGGCACCGCCTACACGCAGGTTTGTGATGTCACAGATGTCGATCAAGTGGCCGCCCTTTTCGAGACGGCAAAAAAACACGGACCCCTTGGCTCAGTTCTCTACAATGCGGGCAACAATGCCATCATCCCGTTTGAAGAAGTAACACCAGAACAGTTTGAACAATTCTGGCGCACAGGTGCCTATGGGGCATTCCTCGTCGCCCAACAAGCCTTGAAGGTCATGGCAGAACAAGGGTCCGGGTCGTTTCTCGTCACCGGCGCGTCAGCCTCCATGCGGGGCAAGCCAAATTTCGCCCATTTCTCTTCTGCCAAAGGCGCGCTCAGAAACCTCACCCAATCGCTCGCCCGCGACTACGGACCCAAAGGGGTTCATGTGGGACACGTGGTGATTGACGGTGTCGTCAATGGCGAGATGGTCCGCAGCATCTATGAGGGATATCTGGAGAGTAAAGGGAACAATGGCGCCCTCGAGCCCGCCGCGATCGCAGAAGCCTTCTGGCAGCTTCACGTACAACATCCAAGTGCCTGGACACACGAAATCGATCTGCGTCCCTTCAAGGAAGAGTGGTAAGCACCCGGTTCACACTGCACCAACCGCAATAGAAAGAAACCCCTCGACCTCTTCTTTTGACGTGCAAAAAGACGTAACCAGGCGGACAGCAACACCGTCTGGTTCGCGCTCCCATGGATAGTAGGCGGCGCCTGCAGCAAGCAACGCTTCGTGCACCGGTTTCGGCAGGACCGCAAACACCTCATTACCTTGCACGGGATGCCGGAGGCGCGCTCCGTGCAGCTTGTCGATACCCGCGGCTAACAGGGCGGCCATCTCATTTGCGTGCTTGGCCATGCCCAGCCAGAGATCATCTTTCAGATATGCGGACATCTGCGCGCCCAGAAAACGGCCTTTGGACAGGAGATGACCACTGCGTTTGCGCGTGAACGGAAGGTCCGTTGCAAGCTCCGCATCGAAGATGATCACTGCCTCCACCCCCATCGCGCCGTTCTTGGTCGCGCCAAAAGACAGCACATCGACACCGGCTTTCCAGGTCATCTCGGCGGCACTACATCCCAAAGACACCAGCGCGTTGCCAAATCGGGCACCATCCATATGGACGCGCAGCGAATGCGTCTTTGCCAGCGCACACAGCGCCTCTATTTCGGCAACTGAATAAACCGTGCCGCACTCGGTGAGCTGCGACAAGCTGATCGCCTGGGCTTGGGGGTGATGCACGACTCTTTGTGGGAAATCTTCTAATCCTTGCTCAACTACAGCGGTGGTGAGTTTGCCATGATCGCCGGCAAGGGGTAGCAACTTGGCGCCGTGCATAAAGAACTCAGGCGCGCCACACTCATCTGTATGGACATGGGCGCGTTCGTGAACAAAAACCGCACCATGCGGTTGCGTGATCGCTGCAAGGTTTAGAGCATTGGCCGCCGTCCCCGTGGACACCAGAAAGACGGAGACGTCGCGCTCAAACACCTCAGACAGTCGATCGCATGCATCCTGGGTATGTGCATCCGCCCCATATCCCGGTACCGCGCCTTCGTTCGCTATCGCAAGCGCAGACATGATTTCTGGCGCGACGCCGCTGCCATTATCACTCGCAAATTTCATGGTACCCCCCTGAGACGTCCCGCCACATACAAATGAGCTGATTGCTCTCCATATGCTAATCATCGTTTCGTCGTCAGGAAACAAGCGCCATGCCCAATCGTCCGATTCCGTTTAGAGAACCGCTTCATCCCTCGATCAACGAGGCCTTGATTGAAAAACTTGTGCGCGATTTCTATGCGAAGATTCGCGCAGATGAAGAGCTCGGACCAATATTTGCAAAAGTCATTTCAGGCGACTGGGAACCTCATCTGCAGAAAATGTTCGCCTTCTGGTCGTCACTCACCATGCTGACCGGTCGCTACAAGGGTCAGCCCATGGGAGCGCATCTAAAGCTGAAGATGGTGGAGCCTCAGCATTTTGACAAATGGTTGTCTCTTTTTCGAGAAACTGCCAATGAGGTTTGTCCACCGCCCGCTGCCGCGATCTTTATCGACAAGGCGGAACGCGTGGCGGAGAGCTTAAAACTCGGCATGTTTTTCAAACCAGAACAGGTGGCCGCGAAAAACGCGCAGCCACCCGCATAGCATCAACGGTCGCGTCGAAAAGTCCTTAAACCATACGAGCAAAAATCATCAACCCGTAGATCGCAAACGTGCCCATCGCGATCACGGTGAATGCCATGCCGATCGCCCGACCGGCACCCACGCCACCGCCAGAGCCCATAAAATTAAAAGCATGCACCACGCGCCCAAGCATAAGGCTGGTCCCGCCGGCAAGCAACAGCCAAGACGGCGCCCCGGCCAGTTCGGCCAGCGCCATTGCAATCAAGACAATCGGCACCGTTTCGGTGAAATTGCCGTGGGCCCGCATCCGCCGCAATAAGACCTCATCATCGCCATGCAGAAAATTGACGCCGACTTTGCCGCGGTAGACGCCGACCAGCGTCGTCAGAACAATTTGGATAACAATGAGCACGCCCGCAAAAAGGGCTGTCAGGTGGAGGATCATAGGAAGCTCCCTAGAAACAGATAGATGCGGGCGCAGACAAGCGCCCGCCCGTGATGAAAATTCACTTGGGCGCTCAACCTTGCGGTGCCTCATAGGCGATGAAGGCAATGCTGGCGCCAAACGGATCGCGGATCGTCGCCATGCGCCCAACGCCGGGCGCGTCAACGGGGGCGCTCACTTCCTCCGCGCCCGCCTTGAGTGCAGCCTTGAAACGCTGGTCCACATCATCGACGGTGATATAGACGACCCAGACGGGGTCGCTGGATGGCGTATTGGGAATGCCCCCAATCGGCCCTTCGCCCACCATAATGCCTGGATAGCTGGAGCCATCCTGCATGGGCATGTCGACGACATTCCATCCAAGAACGCCTTCATAGAATTTCCGCGCCGCCGCTGGATCTGTACTGTTGTGAGCAATCCAGCTGGGCATGCCGTGCGTGGTTGTGGGGTTTGCGGTCATTTCTCTCTCCCTGGTTGGTGTGGGGCATTGGCCCGATCGCCCCAAGGACGCACCAACAACGCGCAACCCGACAATGACGGGTCATTTTTTGAGGGAGGAAAGCCGACCCTGAATGTACGACCTTTCAGCCTCCGAGGGATCTAAAGCGAGTGCCCTTTCATATGCGGCGCACGCACCATCAACATCGCCGAGGTCGGCGCAAAGCGCGCCTCGACTTGAATGGAAATAGAGATAGCCCTGCAGATCTGCCTCAATCGCCGCCATCCCCTTAAGGGCCTCTTCAGGGCCCCGAACCTTCGAGACCGCTACCAACCGGTTAAGAGTCACCACTGGAGAAGGCTGGACACGTTCCAATGCCAAATAGAGGCGCTCAATCTCCGCCCAATCCGTTCCGTCAGCGTTAGGCGCCGCGCAGTGAACAGCCGCAATCGCCGCTTGAATCTGAAAAGCACCTGGTCGACCCCGCCGAAGGGCCTTTTCCACCAGAACCTGACCCTCAGCAATCGCCGAGCGATCCCAGAGGCTGCGGTCCTGATCATCCAGCGGCACCAACGTCTCTGTCGCATCCTGTCTCGCGGAGCGACGCGCATCGTGCAAAAGGCATAGAGCGAGCAGACCCATCACTTCCGGTTGCCCTGGGAAGAGCTGCAACAGCAGGCGCGTCAGGCGGATCGCCTCTTGGCACAGCGCTTTGCGAATATGATCTGGACCGCCATGCGACGCATATCCCTCATTGAACAAGAGGTAGAGCATCACCAAAACCGCATTCAACCGGTTCGCCCGCTCTTGAGGCGACGGCGTCTCAAGGGAGGCGGCCACCGCTGCAGCCTTTTTCTTCGCACGCGTAATCCGTTGCTCCATGGACTTCGGTTTCGCAAGGAAAGCCCGCGCGATTTCATCAACCGAAAAGCCAACGACAATTTTCAGCGCCAGCGCCAACTGGTCTTGAACCGGCAGCTCGTCGTGGCAGCACATGAATAAAAGGCGCAGCACATCGTCGCGATAGTCGGACGTATCAATGGCTTCCGCATAGCCCGCTTCGACGTCGCCGAGATCGGTCTCAAGCTCCATTCCGTCAGCAGCGGCCCGCTCGGTTTCCCGGCGGCGCAGCGCATCAATGCCGGCATTACGGCCCACCAGAATGAGCCAGGCAGTGGGGTCTTTCGGCACCCCTTTTTTCGCCCAGGATTTGAGAGCGCGCATACACGCGTCCTGATAGGCATCTTCTGCTAGGTCCACGGTTCTGAAATAGCGCGTCAGAGCTGCCATGGCGCGGGGCCGTGCTGCCGCAAAATGCCGGGAGAGAGAAGATGTTTCAGTCATCTAAGGAGGTGGTGACCTGGCCAGGCCCAAACCAGCTGATCGGTCGCACTTCGACCGACGCAACATCCAATGGCAACAGTTTAGCAGCCTCAATCGCTTCCTCGATCGTGCCGCACTCAATCGTATAAAAGCCGAGCAGATGCTCCTTTGTTTCAACAAAAGGTCCATCTGTCACGACAGGCACACCCCCTTGCTCGCGGAGCGTCACGGCTGTTGCCGTTGCATGAAGTTTTGCCGCCGGTCCATTTTGCGCACCGTCTGCCAGGCGGTCTTGAAGCGCATAGTGTTTGCTCATGACCGCGTCCTGCTCCTCTTCCGAAAGCCGGTCAAACGCGCCGTCATCACCAAATATCAAAATCGAATAGAGCATGATCCCTCCAAAATCTTGGCCAGTTCTTAGGACGGATAAACGCCGCGAAATCCGACACCACGGTAGGTCTTGGAAAGAAACAGCCTAAACATGTGGCCAGTTTCTGAAAAGCTGAGTGTTTTCGCCGGATGCGGGCCGTCGCCAAACAGGTAAAAATCCTGCCCGGGCCCCTGCAGGCCTTCTTGATGGCGTTTATCGTGACCCCATGGCAGCTGCCTAAAGGCTCATCAGAAAATCATGGACCGGACGGAGAGTTGTGAACGCGGCAATGGCGTGCTTAACGGAATCGCTCCCCGTTGCCTTGGCATGGCCCTTCGAGTCGATCCACGCAGCCAGGCTCTTATGTTGCAACAAATGCGCCTGCGCAGGATCGATGTCATATCCTGACGGCACCCGCTTCAGTTCAGGCTCGCCCACCCGGCAGCCTTTTTTGACGAGCGCCTTCACGGTTTTGTCCAAGTCAGCACCGCGCTTCGGTTCGCACACCGCCGAGCGGTACCGTTCCAAGGCGGGCTTTTCCAGATTGAACGACCCTGCACCATAGACCACACCTTTCGTATCGAGGGAGAAGTAAAAGCCGGAATGGATGCCCTGACCCGTCTTTCCCGGCTTCCCAAAAAAAGCCATGCGCACATGGGTGTTGTAGGGCGTCTTGTCTTTCGAGAACCGGACATCGCGATGAATGCGAAAAAGCTTGGTTGAGACTTCGTCGCCCAGCTTCTTCTCCAGCGCCACCTGGACGTCCCTCAGAAAGTGCTCCGCTGGCGCCTTTATGGCCTGTTCGTACGTCTTCTTATTGTCATTGAACCAGTCGCGCGAATTATTCTTCTCAAGATCCTTCAGGAGCTTAATGCCAGCCTTCGGAAATCCGTCAAATCCGCCCCTCATTTGCGCCTCCCGTTCGATACAGACCCATCTTTCACTTAAAGACGCACGCGTCATCAGGAATCCGACAGGAGCCAGAAAAGGGGCGGCAAAAAGCGCAAAAAGCCCGGCGGAGCAATCCCCGCCGGGCTTAACTAACTCCAGTCGGCCTAGAGCAAGGTTTCGGCTGCGATCATCAGTATCGCCGCCCAAGAGACGAGATACACAGGTGTCCGCAGGTATGGCACACCAGCGATGTAAACAATCGCATGCACTACGCGGGCGTAGAAGAAGACGCCAGCCCATTCAGCAACCGGCGCCGCTGAACCAGTTTCCAGCATCGCAGCCGCGACGACGACTGCAATGAAAGCTGGTAGCGTTTCCACCATATTGAGGTGAGCCCGGTGCGCCCGCTGCGCCCAGAGAGGTGCTTCTGGCTGTTTTGCCGGAAAACCTTCAGGGTAGTTGTTCAGGAAGGTGGGGAGTCCCCAAACAAACAACCGTGCCAGAATGTAAGGCGTCCACAACAGGACTGTGAGAACGCCGCTTAGGGCGAGATAGATGAATACGTCTTGCATGTTCTTTTCCCAGTCTTGCTGTTGAAGTTAGGAGGCGAAGCCGCCATTGATCACTTCAAGCTTGTTGCCGAAAGGATCGCGTACAAAACCTGTGTAGACATCTGGCATCGGGTAGTCGGGTCGCGGACCAGGCTCGCCCGCACAAGTGCCACCGGACGCCAATGCCGCGGTGTGGAAAGCATCAACGGCGTCCTTCGATGTCGCTTTGAAGCAAATATGCACACCATTGCCGGCTGTTGCGGCACCGCCATCGTTGGGCAGCATGATGAGAAACTGGACAGCGCCATTGCCATAAGCCGCAAATCCGTCCGTCGCAGCGAGACAGGTGCAGTCAATGGTTGCCATCACGGCATCGTAGAATTTTTTGCCCTGGTCAATGCTGGGCACACCAACGCTAAGGTGGTCGATAACGTTCATCGTTTTAGTTCCTGATTTTAGGGGAGAGGGTGCTGAGGAGAGGCCCCGCCCCTCCTCAATTTGTTAAAGGTCAGCAGCAGCGGTGTGCTCGATCTTGGTCCAGTTGGTGGCAGCTTTGGCAATCGTGCCCGCGCGGTCTTTGTTGAACGCCTGGAAGATTTCCTCGTTCAAAAAGACATAGAGCTTGTCCTCAACGACAGCCGCAAACTGGGGATCGCCATCAAACTTTTTCCCAACAGAGACGCCGTAGGTGCAGAAGCCACCATTCTGCGGCACGTACTTCTCCGGGTTGGCAGCAAACGTTTTCATGTTGGCGTCGGAAGAGAAGTAATAGGCAACCCCGTCATGAACGGCTGTGTAAGGCGCAGCGCCCTCCAACCGATTGCCCAATTCGATGAAAGCGACCGGATCAACGCCATGAAGGCCGAGCGGCGCCCCGGCAGCGGTGAGGCCAGCGGCAACATTGTTTTCGTCTGCTGCGAGGACAGGGGCCATTGTGGCCATTGCGGCCAGCGCGATTGCAGCAAGTGTAAGTGATTTAGACATCCCAGAATCTCCTTGAATGGGTTCAACATCAACGAGGTTCTAGGTGCGGCCACCCGGACGAATTATCAATCAAGGCGCAAGAGTTTGGGACTTACCGCAAATCACTTGGGACGAATTGCAAAACATAGAGTGGGTATGAGGCAGCAGACCTCAACGGTTAGGCCTGGGCTCGCCGATAGGCGCTGGGCGCGACGCCGAACTTGCCGGAGAACGCGCGGCTGAAAGCTGCTGATGACTGATAGCCGGACCGGCTCGCAACTTCCTGCATGCTGCATTGCGACCCTTCCAATAAGGAGAGCGCTTTTTGCAAACGCCAATCGGACAGGTACGCCATAGGGCCCGTGCCCATCAGCTGGCTGAACCGTTCCGCAAAACGGCTGCGGGACATGCCGACCTCAGATGCCAAGCGCTCGACTGTCCAGCTTTCCGACGGCGCGCCATGAATGACTTCCAGCGCCCGGCCGATCTGTTTGTCCCGAAAGGCTTCCAGCACCGAGGCAAGTTCCGGACTTTGTTCAACACCAACCCGCAAAAGCTCTATAAACACGATCTCAGAGAGCCGTGTGACCGACGCCGCCGATCCCATCTCCCCAGAGAAAGCACGGCGGACCAGGACACGCAGCATTTCATCCAACCAAGGCTCCCGCGCACGGACTGAAGCTGTCGTTACAAGGTGATCCGGCAAGGCTCTGAGGAGCGGATGATCAGCACCGGGGCGAAACACAAAATGTCCGCAGACCATCTGCGTTGACGCATCTCTGTCACCTGCACCGACTGCCAAGACGCCCTGGCCGTCATAGCCGACATCGCTCAGAACTGTCTCCAGCTCAGGCGCAGAGTTACACGCCTGGTCGGAGATGATGTGCGACCGGCCTCGGGGAATAAGCACCAAATCGCCTGGACCAAGTGTGACGGCCTCACCGTCAGCAAACCGCACATGGGTCGTGCCTTGCACCACAAGATGAAACCGCGCGGCCTGTTCAAAGTCCGGCACCGTAACCGCCCAAGGACCAGAGAAATCGGTCCGGAAATAGAGCACGCCCTTCAGGTTGAGCGTATCCAGGATGTCGTCAAGAATGTCCATGGGCGCAATGTTGCCTCCCCCATGCGCTTATGCAACCGACCGCACAGATCACATTTCCGAGACCCGACAGAGCAGCAGTACTATTTCGGCGGCAGGCTGCCGGCGAATTTCGCCGCAAAAGAAATCCAGTCTTTAAGGCCAGTCTCAAGACAGGCGTCAGCGTCGACCCAAACTATGCCGCCCATACGCCGACCGTTAAAGTCGATGATTTCCGCGCCAGGCCGCTTCAGCGCCTCTGCTTCGAGTTCCTTGCCGACGCGAAACATGAACCGGCCCACTTCCACACCGCACAGCATGTTGCCATTTAGCATCCAGCAATAACCGCCAAACATCTTTTGTTCAGTGATGCCCTTGCGGCGCTTGAGCGCCTCACGCATCAGATCCGCGAGATGAGGGTCATAGGGCATAGATCTTACCTTTAGGACTGAGGAGCCATGTGCCTAGGACGCGGTAGTGCGCACTGATCCGACAAACAGAGACATTTATCTCCACGCGTCGGGATCAAACGGACCGGGCCACCCATAGACCGTGAGATCAATACGCCCACTCGCCCGCCAAATGATGCCTTCTTGGCGCAGGAGATCGCCCTGCAGCGTCTCCCCGCCTCCTTCTGCACGGACGCTGATCTTGCCCTGCGAATTCACCACGCGGTGCCACGGCACTTTTTTCGCCATTTTTCCGTCAAGCGCCCCAAGCGCCTGTCCCACCTGCCGCGGGCCACAGCCGACAATCTTGGCAAGCTGCCCATAGGTGGCCACCTGACCCGCAGGGATTTCGGCAATGAGCTTATAGAGGCGTGCATAATCCATAACGCGCGCACGCTATCTCAGGATACCGTTGAGTGCCATGTCCACATGCGCGTCCAGGAAGGCATCAAGGTCCAGCGCTGCAACTGGCTCAAAGGTCATCTTCCAGACAGCCGCAAACACGGCTGGACCCATAATTATCTGTGGCATCTTGCTCATGGGCCCCGCCTTAAACTCACCGCGTGCGATGCCAGCCTGGATAATACGCTCTATAAGGGCGATGCCCTTGGCAATGGATTCACGGTAATAGTAAGCGGGAATCTCAGGAAAGCGGGCACCCTCGGCAATGATGATCCGCAACAACACGCGGGCATCTGACCCGACGATCCTTTCATAAATGATCTTCAATACCAGCCGCAGCAACTCATCTGTTGGGCCCGGATGGGACTCAACCAACTCCTCAACATTGTCCAGCGTCGAAATGATGCGTGACGTCACAGCTGCTTGAAAAAGCGCTTCCTTGTTGTCGAAATAACGATAGATCGTGCCCTTCACCACGCCGGCGCGTGCCGCCACGTCTGACAGACGCGCGCCCGCATACCCTTTTTCCGCAAACTCAGCGAGCCCGGCTTCAATTATCTCCGCAGGCCGGGCTTCTTTCCGGCGTTGGCGCTTCTTCGGCATTGGCGGTGGGGGAGCAGCTTCCGTTTTTGTCATTTCAGGTCTGGATTCTCATCTTCAATGCTCCTATATATTAATGACCCAAAGGTCATTAATTGTCAAGATGGCGGAGACGAGCCAACTAGAGGGACGAAGACGATGACACACCCGGCCCAGGATCCAGCAGCCCCAGAGGACCTTCCCCTTGAGGCGGTGGATCGTTCCATTGAGACTGAAAGAGGCGGAACCAGCACGCTCGGAGCGACACTCAAACGATATCGGATCGTTCCCATTCTGATGGTCTGTGTCGCATTTGGCGGCATCGTGGGGCTCTATTTCCAACCACCCGGACTACAGTTTGCGATGCGCACATTGGGCCTTGAGCCCGGCGCCGGGACCTCAAACCCCATAGCCGTGCCGCTCAACCAAACCGCCATCGCCGAGATTGACCCTTCAGCGATCCCAGGACCGAATACGGTCATTGGCCTCGGCGCCCTCCTGCCTGATGGAGATGTGGCAACGATCGCGCCTCCGTTTGGATCCGGAGATGCACGGGTCGCAAGCCTTCTTGTTGACGAAGGGGATCAGGTGACGGCCGGCGAGACCCTCGCCGTGTTAGACAATGAAGCACCCTACAAGGCAGCGCTCGAAGCCGCAGAGGCAAACGTCGCCCTCCAGCAAGCAAATCTCGAACAAACACGCACCTCGATTGAAGCGAGCCTCAGAGAAGCCCGTGCAAGCCTTGGCAGCGCTGAAGCGGCGGCACGAAACGCCCTCAGGGATTATGAACGCGCCCAATCATTGATCCAACGGGGAACCATCTCAGAAGCTGTATTGGACCAGAGACGGGCGACAAGTGATCAGGCCGCCCGCGTCGTCGACCAAGCCCGCGCCACCCTGTCGCGCTACGATGTTGGCGACATAGAGAACCAGGTTGATGTTGTTGTCGCCGCTCGGAGCTTAGACTCAGCGCAAGCGGCCCTGATACAGGCCGAGCGCGATTTGGAGAAAGCCTATGTTAGCGCGCCCATCACAGGCACTGTCCTTAAAATTCATGTCCGGCCCGGCGAAAAGCCGGGTTCAGAAGGTGTCATGAACATCGGCAATATTGAGCGCATGACCGCCGAGGTCGAGATCTATCAAACTCAGATTGGTGATGTAACGCTTGGGGATCCTGTTGATATTACAGCTAATGCGCTTCCTACCGTCTTACAGGGTACGGTTTCGCACATCGGCTTGGAGGTAGAGCGGCAGACACTCATCGATGATGATCCGGCAGCCAACACAGATGCCCGCATTGTGGAAGTAACAGTCTTGCTGGACGACGCGTCATCCGTAATCGCGGCGCGGTATACAAATTTGCAGGTGGTGGCGACCATCCAGACGGCGGCGGGCTCATGACAGCGCTGCTCACGGCCTTGTTTGGAAGACTGCCCATTGGGTGGCTGCAGCTTAAGCACAACAAATCCCGGTTAGCGGCGGCCATAGCCGGTGTGGCCTTTGCGAACATTCTGATCTTTATGCAATTGGGCTTCCTTGGCGCCTTGGTGGAGACCACCAAACTCCCCTACCGCCCCATGATGGCCGACATTCTGATTTCTGCATCCGATGCAAACACGATATCCGACGGCAGCAACGTACCACGCCAACGGCTTTTTCAGGCGCTGGCGGTTCCGGGTGTTGCTGACGCAAGCCCCTTCTATCTCGGAAAATTTGACTGGCAACGCGACAATGGGACCACGGTCAACTTCCAGGTCTTTGGCGTTGATCCAACAAAGCGGATTTTCCGCGACCCAGACATAGATAACGCCCGGGCGGAGCTGCAACTTCTTGATACCGCCTTATTGGACAGGTCTGCGCGCAACATTGAAGCCGAATTCGCCGCCCAAATTGATGGCGGAACACCTTATCGCTTCGAAGCCAATGGGCGAACGCTGAGCGCGGTGAAGACCTTCTCGATGGGCGCAGGGTTTGAGGCAGATGGTTATCTGATCGTGTCCGACCAGACCTTTCTCAAAATGTACCCGCGTCGCACAGCCGGCGCCCCAACGCACATCCTCGTTACATTGGAACCTGGCGCCTCGGCCGAGACGGTTGTGCAGAGACTGCGCAGCGCCATACCAGCAAAGGACATCATCATTCGGACAATTGAAGATGCCGCCGCCGCTGACGAGGCCTATCAAACGACGGAGCGTCCCGTGGGGGTGATCTTTGGTTTCGGGGTGGTCATCGGCATGCTGGTAGGTCTCATTATCGTCTACCAGGTTCTGTCGACCGACGTTGCGGATCATTTGAGCGAATACGCGACGCTCAAGGCCGTTGGATACAAGCAAAGCTTCTTCCTGAGCATCGTATTCGAAGAAGCAATCATCCTCGCGGTTTTTGGCTTCATACCCGGCGTCCTATTTGCTTTCGGCATGTACGAAGCACTGACTGCGGTCACAGGCCTGCCCGTCGAAATGAGCGGGGCAAGAGCGATGTCTGTCCTCGTCGGCACCACTGCGATGTGTCTCGTATCCGGCGCCATCGCCACAAGAAGGCTCGCCGGGGCGGACCCAGCCGACCTGTTTTGAGGCGCACATGAAACTTTTCACGAGAAACCTCACCGACACAACGCAGACGTCAGCGCAAACCGTGCAGGAGAGCCCAATATCGATCTCGGGCCTCAATCACTGGTTCGGCTCTGGGGAAGCGCGCAAACAAGCCCTGTTCGACATCAACCTCACCCTTGAACGAGGAACACTGGTGATCCTCATGGGCGCTTCTGGCTCAGGCAAAACGACGCTCCTGACACTCGCCGGTTGTCTAAGGGATGTTCAAGACGGCAGCGTGAAGCTGTTGGGTCAGGAGTTGAATGGAGCGACAGAAGATGTGCTCGTTTCCTGTCGTCGACGCCTCGGCTTCATTTTTCAGGCACACAATCTCCATGAGAGTCTGACCGCCATGCAGAACGTCCGCATGGGGCTCGATGTTCATGGGGGCCAAGCACGAGGGGACTGGCAAACGCCCACATCTCACCTCCTGAAATTGCTCGGTCTCGGGGACAGGCTCAACTATCTGCCGGGAAACCTGTCGGGTGGACAAAAGCAGCGGGTCGCCGTAGCCCGTGCCTTGGTCGGCAATCCGGATATTGTCTTTGCCGATGAACCGACAGCCGCACTGGACAAGGACAGCGGCCATCAAGTGGTCAGTCTCCTGAAACGCCTCGGCACAGAACGCGACACGACCACATTGATGGTGACCCACGACAACAAGATTCTCGAAATGGCGGACCGGATCATCACCATGGAGGACGGTCGTATCGTGAAGGATGAACGCACGCACCGCTAAATCCGGCGGTTTCCGCCATCTCTGCGTGCGAGCAGCACCGGACTTTTCAGGAGGATGCTTCGGCGCTAACCTTTTCCCAAACGGGGGAAGAAACATGTCATATGCACAAGGCCGCTTTATCCACGACGCAGACAGCCACTTGATGGAGTTAAGTGACTGCCTTGACCCCTATTTCGATAAAAAGCTGCTAGATCGGTTTCACAATCTTCGCAGCTACCAAGCGAGGGTAGAAAGGGAAACCTGGGCAGACGCTGTACGAGAGAAACAGAGAGATGCTGATTTTCGCGCCGATATGGACGATCAGATCATGCTGCGCAAAAACTATGATGCGCACGGATCGTTTCTAGCTGCTGATCGTCCGGCAGCGCTCGATGCCCTGGGCTTTGCCAGTCAACTGGTCTTCACCACCTTCTGTCTGGGCAATTTCGGGCTCGATCAGGGCAACGATATGGAGCTCTGCTATGGCGCGGCTGACGCGCACAACCGCATGATGACAGACTTTTGCTCTGTAGACCCAAGGCTTCTCGCAACCGCATACATCCCATTGGAAGATTTTGATCTGGCGAAGACTTGCGCCGAGGCGGCGCTCAAAATCGGCGCAAAGGCGCTCATGGTGCCATCTCTTTGCCCGCAAAATCATGGCCCAAGCCATATCGCCCTCGACCCTATATGGGCCATGGCCGAAGATGCCGGCGTCCCTGTTCTCTTCCACGTTGGCGGCGAGGAAAAACTCAACCTGACATATAAGGAAAACGGTCTGCCGCCGGTCCCCGATTTCCATGGCGGTGACGATAACTTCACATCCGTCAGTTATCTGCCGATTCCCAACTCCGTTATGCAGACCCTTGCGACGCTGATTTTCGACGGCGTGTTCGATCGATTTCCAAAACTCAAATGGGGCGCCATCGAACTTGGCGCGTCCTGGTTGCCGGGGTGGCTGCGCGCAATCGACTCTGCCGCCCATGCTTTCGTGCGCAACGAAGAACGCCTGCAGAAAATGTCAGACACACCCTCGAACATCGCACGACGCCAGCTCCGTGTCGCTCCTTACCCCCATGAAGATGCTGGATGGATCATCGAAAACTCAAGCGTGGAAATGTGTCTCTTTTCTTCCGACTTCCCGCATGTGGAAGGCGGCCGCAACCCGCTGAAACGCTTTGATCAATCTTTGGAAAGTGTCTCCGACCACGCACGCACCCAGTTTTACGCAAAAAACTTTGTCGATCTGATGGGCGAAGGCTTGGCCGAAAATCTACGCCACCCACCTCAGTTGGACGCCGCATCCTGAGTGTCCGGCGATTTATGGTCATTCCTTGCCACAGTCAAAAATGATTGTGACATCGAACCAGTCTCGCCTTGATTTTCAATGCAACTCTAAGATAGTCGCCTGATCAGTTTTTTGCGGAACACCCTGCGACAGAAGCAGGTTGGTCAATATCCCTCGCACCTCCAACGAGGGTGACGCATGCGCGGAGGACATGTTCATGTGGACAGTCACACTTGTTATTCTTGTCGTGTTGCTGGCTTGGTACCTGTGGGAATTGCGGCATCGGCAAACACGAGCAATGTCCGGCGGGCTCCATGCCGACATCACGTTGCCGCACGAGCAGGCGTGGGAACTCTATCACAATGACTTTTCGCTTTGCTCCAAGAAGAGCCGTGTGTGTCTTGCTGAGTTAGGCATACCGTACAAGTCCCACCATATCGAACTGATAGAGACTGGCTCATACGAAACGCTCTCACGTCACTATCTTAAAGTGAACCCTGGCGCGATCGTACCGGTCTTGGTTCATAACGGTCATCCGATCTATGAGTCACATGATCAACTAGAATATGCGGCAATCCATTCGGCCAATCCCGCACTTTTGGTACCACAAGACCCCGCCAAACGGACGTTGATGGACAATTGGGTACACAAATCGTCCCTGATTGGAGACAACCCCATTGATGCCATCGACGAGACCGCCGGAAATGCCATACCAGGCCTCACGACACCAATATTCGCGGCAATGGTCAAGCACATCCCCACACGAAATATTCTGACAGGCCTGCTCTTCCATCGGCTGAAAATACGCGCTGTCTTCTTTCTAGCTCTCAAACTATTCGGCTTGAAGAATCTTCCAAAAATGAAACCGGTGATCTCATTGCTCCGCAACTCCAAGAAAGCAATGCAGGGACATTTCGATGAGTTGGAAGCAGTGCTCGCAGACACCGGCGGTCCCTGGATTGTAGGAGATCAGTTCACGCTGGCCGACGTCGGGATGATGGTGATCTTCGACCGCCTCCGCGAAGGCGACTGGCTGGACGAATTCATCATCGACACGCGGCCCCACGTGGGCGCCTATTGGGAAGCGCTTCAGGCCCGGCCGAGCTATCAAGCGGGCGTGGCCAACCATATGCATCCGATGGTGACGCAGGGCACTCAAGACATTATTGCCCTGAAGCAGCATGATCCAACGTTCAACGCAGCTATGACCACATCATAAGTACGATCTATTGGCGCGGCCCACCGCGTCCGAGTAGTCTTTCCTCAACAAAGTCATCGCATCAGACCGAAGACAAAAGCCGGGGAGAGACATCATGTCCATGTGGAAGAACGACGCTTGGCTCAGCAAGCGGACCGAAGACATTATCGACCCTGGCCGCGAGATCATCGATCCCCACCATCACCTTTGGCATCAGGAAGCCACCCTCTACGACCTTGAGGACCTCTGGGGCGATACAGGCAGTGGGCACAACGTCACCCAGACGGTCTTTGTGGAGTGTGGCTCAAGCTATCGGGACACCGGCCCTGAGCATCTAAAACCAGTAGGCGAAACAGAATATGTCGCAGAACGCGCGGGCCAATCTGCATCCGCCGACGGACGAGCGACCATCTCTGGCATCGTCGCCCGCGCCGACCTTGAACATGACGCGCTGGACAGCATTCTCGACGCACATGAAGAGGCTGGTGGAGCACTCTTTAAAGGGATTCGACATGCAGGCGCCCACGCCCATCACCCGGAAGTCCTTTCCATCCCGGGCGGTGCACCGGCCGATCTCTACGAACGCACTGCCTTCCGAAAGGGTGTCGAACGGCTAGGGCCCCGCGGGCTCACCTACGATACCTGGCACTATCACTATCAGAATAGAGCTTTCCTGGACCTCGCCAGAACCGTTCCTGGCACGACCATGATCCTTGATCACTTTGGCACCCCCCTTGGCGTCGGGCCCTACGAAGACCAGCGCGAGGAGATCTTCAAGGCTTGGAAAGACGATGTCGCCGCTATCGCAGAATGCCCCAATGTAGTGGCAAAACTCGGTGGCCTTGCGATGCCGGATAATGGCTTTGGCTGGAACACCCGCGCGACACCCCCTTCATCAGACGAATTCGCGGACGCGCAGTCCCCCTATTACCTGCATATGATCGCCTGTTTCGGGCCCGACAGATGCATGTTTGAAAGTAATTTTCCCGTAGACCGCTTGTCTATCGGCTACCCCATCCTGTGGAACGGCCTGAAAAAAATCGCGAGCGGCTTTAGCGATCAGGAGAAAGACCAGATGTTCTCCGGCACCGCCAAGCGGATCTATCGCCTTTAGTGCGAAAATTGGCTTGAGTTTTTGAGCATATAAGCAGCGCCATGTGCTGTATTAAGTGCTGCATTTTCGCCGAACAGGCGTTCCTTCTGTCCGCCATAGATTTCGCGGTTCGCACCCAAGGGCGCCAGTTCTTGCGCCTTTTGAGTGGCAAGTGTCAGCAGCTCATCAAGCTCCGACACATACTGCACAATGCCCGCCTCCAGTGCCTGCGGCCCCGCCCAACGCCGCGCCAATTGCACGGTTTCAAAAAAGGCATTAGCCGGCACTTTGTGCCGGAAGAGCGCAAGCTCTGGCTCAGGAATCTTCATGCCGAGCTGCATCTCATTGGCACAGACAAACCCGCGATCGACCCGCATCACCCGCACATCATGACAAAGCGACATCATGAAGCCTGCCCCGAAAGCATGTCCGTTGATCGCACAAACCGTCGGTACGGGAAGCGTGATAACGCGGCCCATCAGCGCCATGAATTCACCGCCAAACACTTCGCGGTCGCCCCCCTCGGGGTGTTGATCGGGTGCCTGTACCCAATCGAGATCCAACCCGTTGGAGAAGAACTTCTCGTTGGAAGAACGCGTCACAAGAGCGGCAGGGCCCGAAGAGGCTTCGACCTCATCAAGCGCATGAGCGATTTCCCGCACAAACGTAGTGTTCCATCGGTTCTCACCTGCGTCCATCGTTAGGACGAACACATCCCCGTCCTGCTCCAACTCAATCATCAAAACCGTCCCCGCCCGTGAATTTCTAGTAGGTTTTCATCAAACAGGAGCTTCCGACAAGACACTTGCAACAGCAACCCAAGAATACGCACAACGCATCGGTCAAAAACCAACAGCAAGGGCAAGCAGGTACCGGGCTGGTTTCAGAGAAGAGGCCGGGCTTAATCGAGATTGTTCGCCACCATAGAGGCAGCGGCGCCTAGCCGCCGGGCACGGATTGAGCAATCGTCATTCCAAGCGATCCGCCGAACGCTCCGGCGGCGAAGAATATCAGGTACGACAAAACGCCCAACACACAGATCAACGCAACTCGAAAACCAAGCTCGTATATGATTCTGTCTTTCGTCCAACCGCGCAGATGCTTGTCGAAATCATTATCTTCTTCGTCGCGCATTTTCCCCACCCGCGCAGCTAACGTCATGCCACCTGACCTTTGTAGATGAACAATCCGGCCACAAACACCAACGTGATAAGCAATAGTAGCAATCGACCTCGACCGGCGATGTCATCTACGTGACAAAACCCCTCGTTGATGTAAGGTTTTCTTGATATGGGTTAATACAACCACCAAACGTTTCGGCTAACTGTGAAATACTGGGTGACAGAGATTTGGTCGGATCGCGAAAAGAATTCCGCAGGTATATCGTCAACAAAAAACAACTATTTCGAAGGACAGGTAGTTTGGCGACACGAGTGTCAGATAAAAATAAACTCATCAATTCGACTCTTGATCACGTCGCACCGTTTGCAACATGGCCGGAGGAGTCAAGACGGTCACTGCGCGACGCATCGGAACTGTGGCGGTTTGAGAAAGGAGAAACAGTCACGGCCGCCGGCCAACCCGTAAATGCGCTGATCATCCTAGCCGCAGGGTCTGTCTCCAATGAGCGGACCTGGCCGAACGGAAAACATATGATGACGGCGGTTCTTCGGTCAGGCTGGCCTCTGAAGCTCCATGCCGTGTGGGATGGCCTCGAAGCCCCATACGGACTGGTGGCGCGGGAAGACTGTCTTGCTGTTCTCATTCCGCGAGCAGTTTTTCTAGAGGTTGTGAACAGTGACAAAGCACTCCTGAACCAGATCATGGCGATGATATGCTACCAAGTTCGGCAAGAGATGATCTCCGTTCAAATGAAGACCGTCTTCTCTTTGAAATGTCAGCTTGCGCTTCTGCTTTTCTACCACGCTCAAACCTCTCTCTATACAATCGCATTTGACGACATGAGTGCCGAGACTGTGCCCATGGATGTCACCCAAGAGGAATTCGCCGCCATGCTTGGTTGCTCTCGTCAAAAGGTGAATCGGCTTATGAAAGAAATGGAACGAGATGGCGTCCTACGGCGTCATGGCCGGTTGATAGAAATCGCGGATCCTCTTCTTCTGATGGACGCAATGGAAGAAGATGAACCTTTATCGCCAGAACTGCGAGCCTTTATCGCGCGCCAGCGTGAACTGATATTGCAAAAAACACGAAGCTAGCCTGGTCCATCGAGGCTACGAGAACGGCCCTCATTTGACATAGTGAAGCAGTTACATTGTGATGACTGACGAATCGCTTTTTGCAGACACGTCTTGCGACAAAGAGACATGCCGGATCCGGAAAAAAACGAAAGCAAAGACAAGGTCCCTTGTTTTGATATTGACGAAGTAACAAGTGATCCCAAAACGCGCGTGCAGGTGTTTTCCGATATGGTGCGGCCGATGGCCGACTTCGCAGGGCTTGGCTGGTCCGGATCTGAAGGTATTGAAACAGCCCGCATGTGGCTGCTTGATCGGGTCATTCTCACGGAGATGAAGCTCAGCGCGCATCTAATGATGCGGCGTCCAATCCACCTCCGCAAATATCCGCGCGACACAGTGATGGTACGCCATCACATTGAAGGCGAAACCAACAATGAAATTGGTATCGATGCCTATCGGGCAGCGAAAGGCAATGTTCACATCACCGACATGACCGAACTCTATAGCGGCGTCGCCACAGCCACACACTTCATCGCCGCTGTGTTTTCCCACGAGACGATCGGGTATGACCCCTTGCGTCATCCCGCGCATGTGCCGGTCGTCCCGCCAGCTCCGTACGACTGCGCGATTGGCGACTGCTTGAGATCCCTTAGGACGTTCGCCGTTCAAGATGGCCTACCTGAAGCCGAAAAGGTGGCAGGCGACCTTATCTCACTTATGCGTGCTCATCTTGAGACGATATCCCAACAACCTTCGGAACCAGCACCTAGTCAATTGCGGCGGCTTCAAATGCGCGCTTTTGTGGAGAAGAGCTTGTCTGACCCCAATCTTTCCGCGGACATGATTGCTGAAGCGTTCAGCGTCTCTCGGGCTACGGTTTATCGAGAACTCCAGTCCTTCGGTGGCTTGCAACGCTACTTATTGCGCAGGCGGCTGGAGGAGGCTTGTAAGGAACTTGCTTTTGGCGCCGAAAAGCGAGGCGCGGTCGCAGAAGCAGCAGAGCGATGGCAATTTGCATCCGTCCAGCATTTTTCCAGAGAATTCAAAGAGCGCTTCGGCATCTCTCCCAGTCAGACGATCGGCACCTCACTCTTCCAGCTCGCACCCGAT
Source organism: Parvibaculaceae bacterium (assembly GCA_965267265.1). Lineage (GTDB taxonomy): Bacteria > Pseudomonadota > Alphaproteobacteria > Parvibaculales > Parvibaculaceae > Mf105b01. The sequence goes on along the minus strand of OZ253944.1, from coordinate 2,371,853 downwards.
GACCCACGCGAAATGGGCAAAACGACCATGCGGGGCACACCTCCATGGTTCGTCGAAATCTGAATTGTATAGATCTTAGACCTTTGTATCTCGCCTCGCCGCACCAGCATTCCTGCCTGAGGTTTCAATCATATGGCTACATATCCGCCATCGATCGGAACGGAAGTACCATTGATGTAGGCGGAATTGGGTCCACACAGCCAGGCCGCCAACTCTCCGATCTCTGAAGGTGCCGCCATGCGCTTCGCCGGAACGTTTTCAATAAGCGGCTCTAGGATCTCCGGCGTCGTTTCCATGACCTCACGCACCATGCGTGTTTCTACCGGACCCGGGCAGATCGCGTTCACCCGGATGTTCTGATTGGCATATTCTGCCGCGGCACTTTTGGTGATACCCAACACCCCATGCTTGGAGGCGGCATACTGCACAATCTGTGCACTCCCGATCAGTCCCATCACAGAGGACATGTTCACGATCGCACCGCCGCCGGCCCCGGCCATGTGTTTCAATTGATGCTTCATACACAAAAACACACCTCGAAGATTGATAGAGATGACATCGTCAAAATCTTCCACACGTGTATCTGCAAAAGAACAGAGCGCGCCTTCCACACCCGCATTGTTTACGGCGAAGTCCAGACGACCAAATTCAGAGACTGAGCCATCTACCGCGCCCGCAACCTCATCCTCGTTGCGCACATCCGCCTGAAAGAAGACCGCCGGGCGTTGAGACTCCGCCAAACTCTGCACAACACGTTCCCCCGACTCTCGATCTCGATCGATACCCACGACATTGGCACCGTAATCGGAGAACACCTGCGCGGTCGCCTCCCCGATCCCCGACCCAACACCTGTGACCAGGACTGTTTTGCCTGTTAAATCCATGCCCAACCCCACCTTTTGCTTGTTAGTTGAATTCAATGGGCATCTTCCCCATCACCCGGAAAAATGAGTCCGACCACTGAAATTCGTCATAGCAAATCTTCGCCTGCGGCATTCGTCCACAAAAAGAGCGGAAGGCGTTTCGGGCTTCCATCCGCGCCAGCTGGTTGCCCAGGCAGGTATGCGCGCCGCCACCAAAGGAAATGTGCCCCACATCCTTCCGCTGAATGTCAAAGACATCCGGATTACCGAACTGCAGCGGATCGTGGTTTGCCGAACCCAACATCATCCAAAGCACCGATTTGTTCGGCAGAAGCGTTTCACCGACCTGATATTCCTCGGTCAAAACCCGCCAGTTAAAGAGTACCGGTGTATCAAAACGCAGGCATTCCTCTACCGCATTGGTCGCAAGGTCCGGTTGATCTTTGAGAAGCCGACTTTGATCCGGATTTTCGATAAAGGCGCGCGTCCCATTTCCGATCAACCCTATTGTCGTTTCAAAGCCGGCGGTCAAAAGCCCGATCGCCTGAACGGCAAGCTCCACATCGCCCAGGCGGTCACCATCCTCCTCCGACTGGATCAGATTACTCAAAAGATCGTCGGTTGGTTGGGCTCTGCGCTCCTTGATCATGTCCTCGAAATAGTCGGCCATGTCTTCGCCCGCCTTTCGGGCACCCACGACGACTTCTTCAGGCAGGAAACGCGCAAAGAAGGCGTTCGTTCGCATCGCCGTCCACTCGGTGAAGAGATCAATATCTTCCTCCGGCAGCCCCATGATGCGGCAGATCATGCGCGAGGGGACCCGCAAGGCCAGGTCTTCGACGACCTCCATGCCGCCTTCTTTAAGCGCCTTATCCAAAGCCTCACCGACAATCAGCTCAATCTGATGTTCAATGTTCTTCAAAGCCCGCGGCGTAAATGCGCCAAGCACCAATCGGCGCAGGCGGATGTGATCCGGCCCATCCTTATTGAGCATGAATTCGCGGAAGCTGCCCCGATTATCCTGATCATCCATGTTTGGCGAGGAGCCATCAGGTAGCGTCATACTCGTTGGCGCATTTCGAAACACGTCGGCGACATCGGCATACCTTGAAATGCGCCACGTGCCCACGGGTGTCAGGTTAACGGGATCATTTTCCCTCAAACGGTTCATCGCCGGATAGGGATCATCCCGAAAACTGGGCTCAAAGGGATCCGCACCTCCCCAGTCGCCTACCATCACATTTTCAGCGCTTACGTCACTCATATCTCTTCCTCCCGGTCTGGTCTTCAGCCGACCTTGAAAACGTCATAGAGAACTTTTCCGCTGCCGAACTCACGCATGCATCCCAAAAAGACATGGCGTCCAAGCCAGGCATGTTTCTTCGAGTCTGTCTGGAAATAGGGCGTGGAATAGAAATACATGTCGCTGCCGGGAATGGTCCCTCCGGCTTCGATCGTCGCGATCTGTTCAGGGGTCATGTCGCCGATGCCGTTATAGTGGCAATAGGCATGCTCACCGTCGTCCAGCTCAACGGAAAACCGGACATCGAGATACCAGACACCATTCGGCATGATGGTGATCCAGTCACCGGCAGGGGCGACAATCTTGCCCTCAATCCCTGGGCCTTTCATGTCTATCTTGGTGACATTCCAGACCATTTGATTTCCGACATTATGAACCGGCGCTGCAACAGCGTCCCAGGTGAACGCGTATGTGAGCTTTGGAGCCGGAACCACACCCGGTTCGGATATTGTGGCTGCATCCATGGCTATGTCCTCCCATTGACCAACATCTTCTAGGAGGAAGCTGACGGTTTTTGGGAGGTTCCAACCCACCAGTATTGGTGGGCATCAGTCGGAAAGGTCAAGAAACTGCGCCGCATGGGCGGCAGCCGTGCGATTATTTACGTCCAGCTTGGCGTAGAGGTTCTTCAGGTGCCAGGCGACTGTGTTTTGGGAAATACCCGTCTCATGGGCGATCTGCTTGTTCGTTTTCCCTGCTTTGAGCGCAAACAGAAGAGTCTTTTCCCGGGCAGTCAGTGGTTCCACAGGCGCAGAAATCTCCGCTTCGCCGCCATCAAGGTGCAGATCAAAAAGCGATGCGAGCTCCGAAAGGTAAGCTTGCGGTACAGGTGAAATCCCTCTGACCCGCCCTTGATCGATGCGCCGGATGGTTTCACGGACAAGATCTTCTTGGCCCCAAAGCTGATCAAGAAAAACCCGAAGATATCGGCCTGGCGCCGCTCTCGAAATCGCTTTTGCCAGTTGCCGAATAGCCCGGTCTTCTTTATTCGCCATCGCCAGCGCGCGGGCATCCGAAATCAGAAACTTGATCAGAGCGCCAACCCGGCCCGCCGCCTCAGCTTCTACAAGAAACGGGGCAAGAAGACGACGCGCCTCTTCGATATCACCTTCGATGCTCAGCAGCAGCGCTTTCGCCCTGACAAACTGACTTCGCAGTCGGGGCCAGGTACGGTGGGAAACTTCCTTGTCTGTTCGGGTGATCTGATCAAGTTCATCGACGATTGCCGCTGCATCATCACGCTTACCGAGAGACGCTAGGCATACGGTTCGCTCCGCAAGAGCATGAACCAGCAAACGCTGATGACCTTCCTGTTGGCCGACAATTTCAGCTTTGGCCAGAACCTCCAGCGCTTCTGTCGCCCCATATTTCGCACGAACAAGACGGGCATGGGTCAGAAAGTAAGCGATGACGGCATCAATCGCTGATGACCGGTTGTGAGTATCTTCGGCAAGCCTAATCTGCGCCTCAGCGGCATCCAATTCGTTGCGCTCATAGTCAATCTCAGCAAGGAACGCATGGGGCATCGGAAAATCCGATTGAAAATTCTCCTCTGCCAGCTCTGAGATAGAAAGGAAAGTGGCCCGGGCGGCATCGAGGTCGCCTGAAATATTGTAGCCGACACCTTTCAAGACACTCGCATAGATCGCGCCAAGATAGTTTTGGGATTCCAATTGAAGATCGGAGGCAAACTCAGCCAGCCGCGACGCCTTATCCATTCTCCCTGAAAAAATGTGCGCATAGACAACGACGTCGAGCAGAATCCCCTGGTGAAACGGCGACAACCTGACTAACCCGGTCATATCAAGCTCACTCAGATAGGCAATCGCGTCGATATCATCTGCGACATAGTCGATCGCGGCATCGAGCAGAAAGGACTCAAGGTCAAGCGGATCAGACGGAAGCACAAGAGGCTCATCGCCTTCATCACTCCGCACCGTCGGCACATCGAGCGTTTTGAGCACTGTCCGCGCGTCCCCCACGCGACGGCTGAGAAGCAATGTCCAAGCAAGGGCAATTCGCAGCTCTGGACGTTCAGCCAGAATCTCCTCCGGCACTCGCCGGATCCAACCTTCCAGTTGCCCGATGCGATAGAGACTCAAGAAAGACCGCCACACCCTTTCAATGGCGTCGGCCGCTTCTTCCCATAATCTTGCCCGTAGAGCATGATCAATCGCGTGCTCATCGAGTCCTTTCGAGCAATACCAGCCATGCGCCAGGGCGTGACGCCGCTTTTGCGTCGCTTCATCGGCTCGGAAATGCTGCTTCAGGAAATCCCTGAAAAGATGATGGTAACGAAACCATCCGGCTTCCCCACCGACTGGTTGAAGAAAGAGATTGAGTCTCACAAGCTCTTCGAGCTTTGCATCACTTCCACTGGATTCGGTAACCACGTCGCAAAGTTCGGGAACAAGAAGGTCAAGATCCGCAGTGTCCCCAAGAAACTTCTTTGTGCTGTCCGACAGGTTTCCGATCACATCTCGGGCGAGAAATTCCATGATATCGGCATTGCCCGCTGTGAAGTTCTCAATGAATTGATCGAGCTCACCTGAATTGGACGAAGCGATTGCCGCGACCTGAAGCCCGATGGCCCAACCATCCGTATAGCGGTGAATGGCACCGAGCTGATTTCGGTCAACAGTCAAGCCATAACCGTCCCCGAGGAATTCGCCAGCTTCGGCCTCAGTGAAACGTAAATCCCGCGCGCCCATCTCGACAACCTGGTCGCGCACCTTGAGTGCAGAGACGTTGAGGTCCGGCACGCTACGGCTTGAGACCACCAGACAAAATTTGGCAGAGGCATATTTCAAGGCAGCTTCAACAACGGCAATCGTTTCGCTGTTTTCAACACCATGAAAGTCTTCGAGGAACAAAGTGACATGGACATCGGCGCTATCGATGATTTTCATAAGCGCACTCAAAACCATTTCAGGGGCAGCGACACTTCCCCCTTTGAGGAAGTCCTCCGCAAATGTCTGGAACCGGTCATCCGCTATGGCGAAGGCGGCGACAATAGAGGTGAGGAGCTTTTGCGGGTCACTGTCCATCTCGTCCAGAGACACCCAGGCGCAAATCTCCCCGCGGGCCTGCAGCTCTTTGAACCGCTCCGCGAGGAGCACCGTTTTTCCATAACCCGCAGGCGCATGAGCCAACGTCAATAAAGCACGGCTTCGACCTTCGAGAGCAGACTGTAAAGCGGGGCGTGAGACGACGTACCCGCGAACATGGGGAGGTCGAAGTCTGGCCGAATCCAGAACATGCTCCATCCCCAATCAAAGCCTCCCAAAGCAACGCGTCCCCACCAATTGGTGGGGTCAATATCAGTCTAACGGCAAGGAACCACCAGGACCCACCCAAATTGGTGGCAATTCTGGCCGGCCACCCGTGAAAACTAGGCTCCACGCGGGCGATCGGGCACCGCATTTGCACAAATGGGAGAAGAAAATGCGTGTGGGACTTCAGATGGTTTTCCAAAACTACATGAAACGGGTGCCGGATTCTCAGGTTTTCCAGGAAGAAGCCGAGAACGCCGTACTGGCCGACGAGCTGGGATTCGACGAACTCTGGCCGGTCGAGCACCACTTTGCCGACTATGCATTTTGTCCGGACAATATGCAGTTCCTGAGCTACGTGGCGCCACAAACCAAACAGATCCAGCTGGGCACCGGCGCGGTCATTCTGCCCTGGAACGACCCCTACCGTGTCGTTGAGAAGATGATCATGCTCGACATCATGTGTAATGGTCGCGCGATCTTTGGAATGGGTCGAGGACTCTCAAAAGACGAATACGAACCCATGGGCATTCCGATGGACGAAGCCCGGGAACGTTTTGATGAAGCCGCCGACATCATCCTGCGCGGTCTGGAGACAGGCAAGCTTTCAGCGGACGGCAAATTCTGGAAGCGGGCAGCGACCGATGTCAGGCCCGCGCCGGTAAACTCCTTCAAGGGCCGCGCCTTGTCGGTGGCCATGTCACCGGACTCAGCCCTGCAGGCGGCGAAACTAGGGGTTGGTGTCATGATGTTCACCCAGAAGCCAGCGGAAGCCGTCCTGCCTGACTTGGATCGCTATCGTGACGCGTTCAAGGAGCATCATGGACACGCCGCCCCACCACCCCGGTTCGCCGACTTTGTTTTCTGTGCAGAAGACGCGGATGAAGCAGAAGAAAAAGGCTTCGAAAACATTGCGGCCTATTATTCACAGGTGATGCAGCACTACGATCTCATGGGAGAACACTTCGCGAAGATGAAGGGCTACGAGTCCTACGGTCAGGCAGCGGAAATGCTGAAAGACATCGGCCTTGAAGATCAGGTCCGCTCTTACGTAGATCAGCAGGCATACGGCACGCCAGATCAGATCATCGCGAAACTCGAGCACCGCAGAAAAGTCTTAGGCCCGTTCTCTCTCAACTGCTGTTTCCGATTCTCAAACCTTGAGAAGAAAGATGTTCAGTCAAGCATGCGGCTATTTGCAGAAAAAGTGCTGCCGGTCGTGCGCGAGTGGGAGGCGGATACCGCAACGGCCGCTTAGCCAGAAGGCATCATAGGGACCGGCCGCTTGTACTGAGTCGTGAGACTCTATGTTTCGGCTGAGTGCCATTCGGTAGCGCTCACGGACCACAAAAAAGCCCCTGGCACATGACACCAGGGGCTTTTCATTGGTTGCGGGGATAGGATTTGAACCTATGACCTTCAGGTTATGAGCCGAGTGGTACGCCCTCTAAGCATCTGATTTAACTTGGAAAAATCCATAGAAAAATCCGAGTGCGCTAGAAACTGTGCTAATTCTGCTCAAATCCAGGCCTGCTGAGCGACGTCGTATTCGCCAATTCCAACAATCGTCACCCGAACCCTTTTGCCACTGCCTTCCCACTACCAATTAGTTAATATTTCACAGATAAATAACGTAAATATACAATTGCGTCAACTCTAACGAAGTAAATTGTTGAGACCACAAATTGAGATGTACTTGGTTCCTATCCCGAGGAACTGTCTTTCTTGCCAAGCAGGTACCCAGCAATAGAACCAAGCAATCCTATCGCTCCCGAAATTTGCTCTGGGCCATACCCACCGATCACCAGCAACGCTGCAATAACTACAATCGTGATTATCCCAACCCCACGAAGGACACCCCAGGTGTCATGCCCCTTAGATATGAGGTAACTAGTTAGCAGGACCGCCAAAATTCCAAAAACAACAATTTCAAGAGAAAACAGCCACAATCCAATCGTATCACCTACCGCCTGATCTTTTGGAACTACGTCGCCAACCGCGCGATCGGCTTGAAGCTGGAATGCCAAAAACTCTTCTCTCGGATTCATACTATCCGCCTCCTATCGATTAGCGGCTTCCGCAGACAGCATCTATGTCAACGCTACGAAATTTGTCCAAGAGGTCTTCCAACTCTGCAATTCTCTTAATGTAGAAAGAAGCGGGATAAGAAAGAGACCCATGTTCAGGAAATCCGCCTGGCGGAATGATGAGATGAGCGCTGCTTTGAAGGATGTCTTCCCAGCGTCTATTAGAAGGAAAAACTAGTACCCTGCTATCACTAAGAATTGTGTATTTTGCGCCTACCTGAGACAATTTTAACAGCACTTCCCAGTGCCCGTCAGACAGTTCCCCATAGATATCGTCTATAGCCCCGGTGGGTGGGTCATATTCTAAGGCTTGAGCGAGATCGGCATTGATAGACCCTCTAGTCACTAACTCAGTCACTCCGGTCTTGCCGAAGAGCAAAACAAGATTACCTTCTCTTAAACTCTGTTGCAGTTCGTCAAGCGACCTTGCTTCTGCAATAGATGGTGACGAAACAGCAACCGCCAGAAGCAATATTCGGCCAAAGTGTACAATCTTCTTCATTGGCACAACCTAGTTGGCGCCGTAAGACTGGTCGGCAGATCTGCGCATATTTCGGCGAGCTTCTCATCTACGTCCTCACCGTTTTCATTCGCCTCAATAGTAACTCTATCGATGTACTCCCTTGCATATGAAGCAAATATTTGACCTTCGTTTGCACGAGCGCTCGCTGGGTCTTCTCTAAATCGTATGTCGCAGCTACGACCGCTCAAGATGCATGCGCGGGTGAAAGATTCCTCAATAGCATTCATCCGGGTGTTCGCATCTGGATATCCCGGCGCCGCACTGGCACTACCTGGAAAAAGCTCCTCACTAACTGTTAAGAATGCTTTGGCATCAATTCGGAAGTAGCCAATCTCTGCCATCAACCTGCCCGCAAATTTGTCGGCAGCTAGTTCCTTTTCCTCGGTAGTCGAACCGGTCAACGGATCGTTGTTGAGATGGTGAGCGATCTCATGAGCCAACAATGAAACCAGAGGCGCAGTGGATTGGTATCTCCTGTTGAGGTTTATTGCCCAATCGGAATCTACGAATATTAGCCTACGGCTTCCTCCTTCTCGTACGGCTGCTTTTGCATTGCGTCCCTGAGAAGAAAAGACAATTGTGTAGTTTGACAGCAACCCCATGCTGCTTAACCCACGCTCGATAACAAATTTCGCAAGAAGTAGCTCTTCCTCTGGCGCAACTTTCTGTCCGAAGTCTGTATCTCCCGAAGGCAACGCTCCATGCCCTTCAATGATGCCAATCTCATCGCCAACCTCAAAAGCTTGCGCCTCAATCGCAAAGCACAATAAGGCGATACACATACATCGAGAAAGCGTACGAGCGATGCCAAGAACTGTTAGAGCAACGACATGCATTTACTAACCTCCCTATTTGGAAGCACCTTATCTGGATCGAAACTAAAATGATACAATCATTTTAACAAAATGCCTATGCGTAATGGGAATCAACAGCATTGCTGCCAAAAGACGAATTGCTTCGGGGCATCAAATAATAAACTCGCGATGCAACCTGAGAGTGATCCCTACAATCAGGACCAAAGAATTTTCATCTTGAACCAACCCAAAGACCTCGCCGGAACGGTCGAGATGGGGGCGGTTGCCCAAAAGTCGGTTTTCTAGTTGTAGGCTAGGAGAAAAGCTGACGACGCCATGGGCAGAGCCAGATTACGCTGTACCGAACAATGTAAATGCCAAGGAATTTTCTTGCGCGATATCTACAAACTCAATGGCTTACGAGCACATTCCCGCTCGAAATTCCTCTGTTGAGAGAGCAAGGTGTTGAGATGAACATCTCACAACGAGCCATTCAGTTTGAGATCATTCTGACTAGGGTAACCTCCCGCTGCTGGGGAACACACAAACGGGAGAAATGCCATGAACGTTATCGCGTCAGACATCATCACCGCTAAAGTTCAAGCATCCAATGGCCGCTATCATGCCGCAATCCAGATTCCTCAAGGGAAAGTAGCGCGTATTTCTGCTTCCGGATCGTGGAAAGCCGATCCGGGGAGAGCATCTCATTCGCCCGCTGGCAATGGCACCCGTGCGTCAGGCCGTTACCCGTTGTCTGACGGCACAGGTGAAGGTGCTTTGCTGATGAAAGATTCCGCTACTGACCGCGTTTATTCATGGCGTGGTGAGAACGATGTCCATACAGTCAGTGGACCTACCATCGTCAAGTTCATGATGAACGACAACTACCATCGTGACAATGAAGGTGCCATCACTGTGAGCGTTGAATTCTAAATGTTCACGTAAGATGGGGGAGGAGATGAACCTCCCCCATTTCAATGCCAATGTGTCTAAGTTCCGCCCAAATTAAACCCTCAGTTTTTCACAATGGAGTCAACGTTCCGCCTTATACGTCCCCCAATCTCTAATCATCAGCAATGATCAAAAGAATTGGGGGGAAATCATGAGAAAATATGTCGGAATCTTCTTGTCGCCTCTGATGGCAATCGGGCTAGTCACTAATGCATCAGCGAAGACGCTTGTGGCTACCGTTGGGCCAAATACCAAAGCAACAGCCTATGAGGCCTTCAACCTCTCTGGCGAAGTTTGCATGGAAGCTGTAGACCGGGCAGACCAAAGCGCGGTTGCGGTGAAATGGTGGACAATAGAACCCTTCGGAGCAACTCGTGACCTGGGCTCTGCTGCATCTATGTGTCACGACTTTTTCGGCACTACCAAAATTCGTGTTGGATTTGGCTTTAAAGATGCAGTTATCGACATTTACATTACATCATTAGAAACACGTGTTGTGCATCAACCTGATCCATGCGGGCCAAAATGTTTATAAGACACAGCATCTACCTTTGCTGTGAATACAATTCATACATCTCGTCAAAGTGGATGCCGAGGCAATCCAAAGTCTGTTTTGTGTACAGCAGCCAAGCGCTTCCGTTAGTACAGGTAGGGGCGTCACTCTGTGCACACCAGATCATCCACAATGAGTCACCATATTCCACAAGATCAGCAGCCCATCAAGGTAGCGCCAAGGTATAGGTAAACCAGGCTCCCCAAATGATCTTCCAAGTTTGACCAGACACCAGCGGGTCATTCATCAAATGTCTCGCGTTCCTCCATAGCGAGCTTTATCTCTCTGTCAGCGTGTTTTGCGAGGCCTTCGTATAATTGGTACGCGCCGGAAAACTTAGAAAGCGAAGCCTTCACTCTTTCAGCTTGCTGCTTCAGCTTACGATCTTCGGGAAACGGTTCACCTGGTGTTCCTGACCTAATTCCGCTGATAGATGCAGCATACAGAGAAGCCGTTAGCTTCTTTCGCAAAGCGCCATCGGTCGTTTGCTCCAACAACCGCACGACAACATCCTTCTGATCGAAAACAAAATTGGTATGAGCGCTCCGTAGCAGTTGGCTCAGAAGCTTCTCCGAAACTGGGTCGCCCACATGTAGCGTCTCCAGTGCAGCCTTTAGAACTTGCGTATCGTAAGGAGCAAATGCAGCTTCAAACAGTTCTATTGCAAAATGGGAAAACCAATAGTTCTCTGAATCCCCAGACTTAATCCAATTAAGTGTCTCATAGAGCAACTCTACAAATACACTAGATTCACGAAACCTAAGCGGCACATGGATGTAAGGGCCATGGTTGCACGGCCTAAAGCGATCAAGATCATCAAGCTTGACGGCATAATCTATGCGGTCCATGAAGAACTTCATGGTCTCTTTTGGGTATTGCTGCGAGGTCTCCGCCAAAAAGCTTTCAACCCAATGGCCCTCTAATTCAGGAATGCGAAGCATTTTGTCGAGGAACACCTGAACATCATCTTCTGCTAACGCAGAGAATGGGATTGCATGCGGGCCTAAAAAAACTGACAGCACCTTGTCAGCGACACGGGCTAAGTCGTGAAGATACGCCGCCGTTAGCAATCCCACACAACGCTTTGACTGTTTTTCAGACGCCCACCTAACAGCAAAAACTGTCGCAGATACCACAGAAGAAAAATCAGACTGCAGCAATCTACGCACAAGAATTTCTTCTCGCGTTGCTTTTGTAGGATCCTCAAAATCTATAGCTCGCACAGCTACGCTAACCGCTAGATGCAGGCTTTCAGCTTGGGTTGAATCCAAAATTTCCTCTAGTCTTGGAAGCCCCACTTCCCATCTATCTCGGAGCAAACAAAACAAAGCCCCCCCAAGATGCCGTGCGGTTGACGACCGAGGATTATCGATGGCGTCTGAGATTGTAGCGTCTCTGAAATTCGGGCTCATTTCAATGAGAGTGCGATAAAGCGCATCGTCCACATAGCCGTCGGGTACAGCCTCATCGATACGACTTATGCATGACGAAAGATATGCCCTGAGGGCTTCACCACCCCCATAGTCATCAATCAGTTCTTTTGCAATTTGCCCTAGCAGGTCCTCCAGTCGCTTCTGCGTTTGCTGGTATGTCTCATCCCGCTCTCGCAGAGTATGACCATATCCATCAATTAAAAACCGGTAAGTCCGAAACTCGGTTGTGTCGGGTACCAACGACCGTATTTTTTTCTCCCTGAGTTTCACAATATTACTGCGACGGGTAAGGTTATTGAGCAACCGCAACAACTCGACCCATATGATTGGGTCGAGTTCGCTGCCATTAAGATACGCGCAGAGCTGATCTAAAACCCACGCAAATTCCTCATCCCATTCAGCCCTAACCTTATCTTCGATGACAAGACCATGTATCGACATAGGTGGCATTACGGATTCGGTGAGGAACCTCGCAGCAAGCACACCTCTTTTTACATCCTTATGCCCCAAAAGGATAAGCCCAGCAGCGACAACCTTACGCCGAATATCAGATACGGCACTCAAGCGGATGGAGTATGGTGAGAATGTTATAGTTCTCCCATCCGACGAAGTCTCTTGGCCAGTCGTCGCAAAAGCCGGCTCCAGAATAGCAAACGGGTTTCCGGAGCCGAGCCAGGACTCTTCCTTGTCCAGCAGGGTTAGTCCATATTCAATGACACGTTCGCTGAACTGCAGGGGCTTGTTCGGCGCAAAGGACGCCAACTCTGCGAGGAGACGCATGGGATGATCTGGGTGCGGGTTACTCTCACGATTGTCTCTTTGAGCGAGATGCCACAGCGCTTCACAAGCCCGCACGAGATGCTGATAGTTGTATGCTACCCTGTTTAGAATTGGTGGCAGTTGGCTAAGAAACTGCCCTTCTCTGATCAATCGCTCAACCAACTCAAGTGTTTTCTCAGGTTGATAATAAGCGACCTCTTTAACGGCCTTTAGATGTTCATCAACATAATCATATTGTGGTGAGATTTTCTCCCAAAGCCCATCAATAAGCTGGTTCCGGCTCTCATCTTGACTGCCCCGTCGCCAATCGAGCTTCCCCACATTTGTGAGTACGTTTGAAACGATGCTCTGCGCCGAGTGATCAAAAACCTTTTCTGCAAAACCAGTTGAATGCCCATCAGCACCAACACATGCCTGCTCAATCACACAATCAGCTAGCAGGTCTGGTGTCAATCGCAGCCTTCCAGCTCGTTTGTATAACAAGCCACTGTCTGAGAGCAGTTTGATGGCACGACTTAGGACATGCGGTGAAATACCAACTACGTGCTCCGCGATAGCATCAAGGCATGGTTCTTCAAGATAGAATGGCTGTATCAGAGCAAACACAGGGAGCAAATCCTTGATAGCAGATGCCTCTACTTCTCCACCAATTTGACCGGCTAAAACATCCTGGAACCTTGAGAGAACTGTGTCCCAAAACTCTGCCTCATTCCCGAGAAACTCGATGGGCTCCTTGCTTTGTGTAACCACTTGAGACGCTATCACTGTAGCTAGAGGGCAATTTCTGGTTGCTTCAGCAATAGGGCGTGCTAGATCGAGCGGCCCGCCGCAGGCAGCTAAAACTTGTTCAGCCAAACGTGACGCGCGCTTGACGTCTAATGGCTCAACTTTTACATCAGCCAACTTTTCTTCACCCATGCCTGAATCGAAAGCGGACAGGCGAACCTTCTCTAACCCATATGATCTGGAAGAAAATACCAACTTCACCTGATTGTCGGGATGTGCCGCGTATCGAGACAACAGCGCCAAAGACTCACAATCATGAGCATCGTCTACAACAAGTACCTTTTTTCCTTTCCCAAGGTTGTCGAGGCTTTTAGGTGTAGCTTCCTGGCTCGGAAGCAGGAAATGCACCGATACATCTTTTCGTTTGAGAGTGAAATCTTCGATTGCCTGCTTTACAAGTCGTGTTTTTCCGACCCCACCTGGTCCATGCACGCATACAACGACGATGTCGTCATTCAATAGTGCCTCTGCCACACTCGATAAGTCTTCATCTCGTCCGACGAGCGCCCAGGTATGATTAAAGACACTTCCGCGATCCTCAAACGGAGCAAAGAAATCGTCAAAACTCTGCCACGGACCAGCCTCAGACTCGCCAACCAGTTCAAGCCTTTTGCCTGGGAAGAAAATGTCCACCAATCGAACCTGTTGATCCTTTGTAAGGTTCTGGCGAATGACCCTGGAGACATCTTCCTTATCCCATAAGGTCCAACCCCGATGTTTGGCCATGGCATCGCGAGCTAGCGGACTAGCGATACGGCTAAGGACCAAGAATTTCTTGTCCGACTTGACCTGATGATCAGCAACAACCGAATGAACCCTCGATGGGCCAAACTCCTGAACACGCTTGCATTGATAAGTAAACAGCTTCCCATCGGGATGGCTCACGCTAATGTCAATGCCGTCCTGCTTATGTCCACTGGCACCTGCCCGATGAACATCGGCGGTCGGATAACACTGAGCGAGTACATAGTGGATAAAGCGCTCGAAGTTTTCAGGTGTTAACGCCTCAAGAGGAAATGCAGTTGCAAAGCTATGCGCTTCACCAATGTTCGTTTGCTGCGACTCAGATTCAGCTTTGTCCTCATAACCCGCTAGTTCAAGAAGTGTCCCAACATCCGTCTTCAGCATGGCAGCCAATTCAGCCACTACTTTACGCCTTGGTCGGGACTGCCCAGCCTCCCAGCGGCTTACGGTCTGCTGGGTGGTCTTCAGCATGTCCGCCAACTCGGACTGCTGCGCGATACCAGCACCTAGCCTGAGTTGACGGAGCTTCGCCCCAAAATCTGCATATTTCGGCATATCGCACACATCAAACGAATTTCACTTTACAAACACATTAAATGTGTGCGACAAAAAGCGCAAGCGAAACTTGAGCGACCAATCTTGGAGCATGGACGCACCTGACCCCGAATAGAGGCGGACGCGCATGAAGCGAGCAATTGATGGAATAGGCCATTGGTGGCATGGCGAATACATCCCCTACGAAAACGACCCAGACTCACTGGTCATAGTCGTCGGGGGCTACCAAAAGAGGCATTGGACGGCATCTGCCCTCCACCTGATATGGGAATTCTACCTTGAGCATTGGAAGTGGGTCTGGGGAACCGGCCTCGCAATTATCGCTATCACAGTTTCCGCATAGCCGCCCCAAAATCACAGCTCCAGCGGCATATAGCTCTTGGATTTCTTGGGACTGAATGCAGAGGTATTCAAGCGTTTGCTGCTGGATCGCATGGCCGAACGCTTCCATAAGAAGTGGAACAGCTGCTTTGTTCTGAATGCGTTGATGGTAGCCCCAGGTCTTGCGAAGCGAATGGGAACCAAAAGTTCCCTTTCAATCCAACCCCTTCAACCAATAGCGTGTTGATTTCCGTTCACCTGTTTTTATGAGGGCCCCTTTCGCAACAAGGTCATTTAAGTCCCTGGTTGCGGTCGCCCGCGAAGTTTTTGTGATGCTGAGATAGTTCTCCGCACTCAGCCCACCTTCGAAACCCTCCGGCCCCGCACGAAACATCCGTGTGATGACCTTTTCCTGACGCGAGTTCATTTTACCGGACAATCTGTCGTAGAACTTCATTTTCTCAATGAGGAACTCAATGCGATAATGTGTGTAAGCCTGTGCGTCGAGTATCATCTCAGAGAAATAGACAAGCCAGTCGGTGATCTCACTCCTTGTATTAGCGGCTTCAAGAGCAGCGTAGTAATTCTTCCGCCCCTTCTCGATTGTATGAGCTAAAGCGAGCAAGGTCGGACGGCCTTGTGATTGGGCTAATGCTTTCTCAGAGATTGCCCGCCCAATACGGCCATTGCCATCTTCAAACGGGTGGATGCACTCAAAGTAGAGGTGAGCTATTCCAGACCGCGCAAGAGATTGCAGTGCATTCTTTTGACCAGGCCGACTTCTATTGAACCACTCAACAAATTGGTTCATTTCGGCAGGCACCTGTGACGATGGTGGCGCCTCGAAGTACACTTTCCGATTATGTTCGTAGCCAGAAACTATCTGCATCGCATCTTCATGCGTTCGATAGGCGCCCAAATCTACCAAGTCGCGACGCCCCTGCATGAGCATAGCGTGCCAACGACACAGCATGTCATTGCTTAGCGGGTCAATGAACGTCTGAAACAGGTCCACCATCATTTCAGCAATACCCTGCTCCGCAAGAGGAACCCTCGGATTTGCAACGGAAAGGCCTAGTTGGCTGCGAATGGACGATTGCAAGCTATCCCGATTGAGATGCTCGTTTTCTATCTCAGAGGTTTTGAGGGCTTCATTGCTGATCAGATCGACCGTGAGTTGATCTTTCTCAGCCGTATCAAGGTGCATGAAGGCACCAAGCAACACACCAGAATTGTGCAGAAACTGGGCCTCAAAGCCCTCTAATGCCTCAGCCTCATACGTAAAATGAGGCCATTCTTTCTGCTGCCAATTCCATGCCATGAGGTATAAATCCGTCCTTTATAACTCATAATACGACAAAAAATGAGTTATAAAAAGCAAATTTATAGCTCAGACAATCAATACGACGAAACGGCGCCCAATACTCTCATTACACTTCCAGATACTCCGATATACGCAAACTACAATTATGTCGTCCCTAAATCATGCTAATGTGCACAAAGAACATAATATGAACACAGAACGATGACTGAAGTGAACTTTAGCAACATACGCAAGCACAAAACCTCTCAAGAGGAGGGGTTTGAAGAGCTTTGTTGCCAACTGCTGTCTCTTTGTCCACCTGCGAGTAAAACCAAGTGGATCAGGAAGGACGGTAGCGGCGGCGACGCCGGTGTAGAAGGGCTCTGGCAACTTTCAAACAAAAACGAAATTTGCCTCCAAGCTAAATTCTTCTTTCGCCTGGAAACGTCTCAATGGCGACAGATCGATGAGTCGGTTTCCGCGATGCTCCAAAAACATCCAAAGTGTACGAAGTACATAATTTGCCTACCTATTGACCTCTCTGATGGTCGAAAGAAAGGCAAGAAAAGCCAAAGAGAAAAGTGGGATGAGCAACTCAAAAAATGGCAACAAATCGAACCAACCCGAAAAATCGAATTTATGCTTTGGGGTGCGCACGAACTAACAGAGTTGCTCACTCGCAATGATCCACTTTTTGCGGGCAGACGGCATTATTGGTTCAATGAGACCGTTCTCAGCAGCGAATGGCTCTCACAGCGCCTTGATGAAGCTGTAGCAAATCTTGGCGACCGTTACACTCCTGAAATGCATGTGGAATTGCCTATAGCGCGCCGCTTGAACGCGCTGGTACGCACACACGCTTTCTGGCACCGGTTGGCAGAAATTCCCAAACTTCCTTCAATTCACAGTGATAGCAAAGAGCTGAGGATTTTCGCGAAGGACGTTTGCGACGCTTTAAAAAAACCTATCGAAAAGATAGAGGCTGGTTGCGATGCCAAAGACCCACCCCAGTTCGACGCACTGGTCGCTGACATTGATGGCGTTCTGGAAAAATTCTCCTCGCTGCAACCATACCGCGAGAATAACCTAAGTGACGAAGATGTCAGAGCACTATACCAATTCGAATCTGACGTCGAAGGCATTAAGGAACACCCTCAACGCTGCCATCTCGATCTCGCTCATGTTGATGCAATATTTCTAACTGGCAGGGGTGGCGTTGGTAAATCTCACTTGCTGGCAGACCTTGCAAAACACTGTATAGACGAAGGATTGCCAGCTGTCCTTCTACTCGGGCAACAGCTGACTTCCGGCAACCCTTGGCAACAGATTTTAGGGGCACTTGATTTCAAGGGCTCCGCCGACGAGCTTCTGGGCGCACTCGATGCTGCTGGTCAGGCAAACAACGCCCGAGCGCTCTTTACAATCGATGCACTAAACGAGGGTGCCGGAAACAGCATATGGCCGAGTGAGCTACCGGGCTTTGCCAAACGGATAGCCAAGTTTCCCTATGTCACGTTCATAGCTTCGTGCCGCTCTCCATTCCAGCGGCGTATCGGTCAGAATCTAAGAGCTGGCCAAATGCAAGAGATCGAGCATTTCGGGTTCGCTGGACATGAGGAAGAAGCCGCTCAGATCTTCATGGACAAGCGGGGTATCGCGCGACCAAGCGCGCCCCTACTCGCGCCAGAATTCTCAAATCCTCTATTCCTTTCTACAGTCTGTAAATCGCTTCACAGGAAAGGGGAGACTTGTTTTCCGAAAGGGTTAAACGGGGTTTCCCAGATTTTTGGGTTCTATTTCGACAGCGTATGCGACGCAATTGAATTTGACATGGGGCTGGACCCCGCGCTGGGGATCGTTGGGAGGGCGATTGAGGCCTTGGTCGACAAGATACTAGCAACTGAAAACAAGAGTATCCCGACCACAGAAGCTATAGCCGTCGCAGATAGCATCCATCCTTCGCAAGGCTTGGAGGAGAAGAGCCTAGTACGCAGGCTAGCTTCAGCTGGAGTTTTAACCAATGACGTTGTCTACCTCGCAGAGGACGATAACGATGGACAGGATGTCATCCGCCTCACCTACGAACGCTACTTAGATCACTTGAGAGCCAAGGCGTTTATTGATCAATATGTGTCTGCGGAGGCACCAGAAGAAGCATTCAAGATTGATGGACCGTTCCGTCAATCTGTCGATGAGTGGCCATACAGCGACATGGGCTTCATTGAAGCACTCTCGTCCCAAATCCCGGAACGGTTCGGGCGGGAGCTTTACGGACTTCTAGAATGGTCGAGTGAGGAAAAGACTGACTTCGGCAGCGCCGAGGACATGTTGAAATCAGTTATTCGAGAAGCCTTTCCAGAGAGCCTACTAGCGAGAGTCCCAACGGCGACAAATCAAGATACGCTAGACCATCTCAACAAACTCCTACATGGGTTCAGCGACGAGAGCATTGATGCACTCGTCCGCATAGCCACTGAGCCCGAGCATATGCTTAATGCCAATCTTTTGCATCGCAACTTAATGCAGAAAGACTTGGCAGAGCGTGATGAACTCTGGTCGGCTTGGGCGGCAAAAAACTGGTATGCCCCAGATGATAACGAGCGCTGTACCTTATGGGTACTCGTCCACTGGGCGTGGAGGTCAAATCCAAACGAAGTGGACGACGATAGAGTCTGGCTAGCCTGTTTGACACTCAGCTGGCTGTTGTCAGCGCCACGCAGGGAATTACGCGACAAAGCAACCAAAGCTCTGGTTTCAATTATTGATAAGCGTGTCGATTTCATCCGGCGCCTTCTACTTACATTCGACGACGTGGATGACTATTACATCCTGGAACGTCTCTACTGCGCAGCCTATGGCATCGCTATGCGTTTCCCACAGCCGGAAGTGGTCGGCCCACTTGCCCGCACAGTTATCAATCGGGTGTTCCGGTCACCGGAAAGATACGTCCACATTCTACTACGAGACTATGCAAACGGTATCGTGCAGATTGCGGAGCGACTTGATGTTCTACCAGAGGGCTTCACGGTTGATAAAGCTTTCCCTCCATATGGCAGCGAATGGCCACTCGAGGAGGTGACACTCACGGAGATCGAAGAGCTGAAGGAGAGTATGTGGTCGGTACACAACTCAGTGCTTGGATTTGTCGGCGACTTTGGTACGTACACAATGAAGGACGTTTTTAAGTTCTCTCCATCATCTGTCAACGATCCGCACCCCGCATCGTGGGACGAAGTGCGAAGCTGCTTTCTTGAACAGTTGGAGGCAGATAACCCCGAAGCCGTGAAAGCTTTGCTTGAGTACGAGCAAGCCCGTCGAGCGGAACAGAATGCTCAATACGCGACACACGCAAGAACTGTCCTGAAATTACGTGGCTCTGAAGCAGGCGCTTCTCCGACGACTGAAATCGAAAATTTGGAGCCGGAAGAAAATGCTGAAGAATTACATCAGATAACACAAGAAAAACTTGAAGCAGCAACCAAGGCAAGGGATCAACTCCTAACAGAAGAACAATCCGAAAGCTGGCGATGGATGCAAGGGGGGCATCGATCTGGTGACATTGCGAAGTTTAGTCGCCGCAAGGCCAGACGTTGGATTGTCAAACGCGTTGCAGACCTTGGCTGGACAAAAGAACGGTTTGGAGAATTCGAGGAGTACTATTGTACTCAAGGGCGCTCGGGTGGTCATGACAGAGAGCGTATGGGAAAAAAATATCAGTGGATCGCCTACCACCAACTTCTAGCGCGTCTCGCAGACCACTGCTTCTTCCTGGAGTGGAATGATGAAGCTGTACCTTTCAAGGGTGCGTGGCAGCTCAGCCTCCGCGATATTGATCCGTCGTATCTCATGACGGAAAAAACAGAGACAAAAATCTCATCAAAGCAGTGGTGGGAGACAAAACTCCCAGATGTACCCTCCAAGACTACACATAGTGAGACAAAAGCTTGGGTTCGGAAAACAAACAATCTGCCGAAAGACTTGGAAGGCTTGCAGCTAACTGATCCGATAGATGGCAGTGCGTGGCTAGCCATCGATACTGATGTCACCTTAAGCGCCAGCAAAGACAGCCCATATGACTATCGCAGTATGAATCTCTGGATTAACGCCGCAATTGTTCAAGAGGACGATGTTACAAAGATCGAGAAAAAGCTTATTGGCAAGAATATGGCAGGTCTGTTCACACACGACCAGATAGAAGGTAGGGACGCTTTCCTCGGAGAATACCAATGGCACGATAATTGGCCCAAGCCAACCGTGCCATTCAGCGAGCATGGATCGTTAGGATCCTCAGAGCATATCGTTAACTGCCACATACCCTTGGTCCAGTACTATCGGGAAGGAGGCAACTACGATCATTCAGCATCAGATTCGATGCGCATTGCTCTACCGTCAGCGTATCTGGTCAACGAACTCAAGCTGACATTTGACCACAACAACGCTTTGTATCGTGATCCAAATGGCGCGATAGTTTGGCGTGACCCTTGGTCCGAACAACATGCAAAATCTGCAGCACTTATTAGGACAGAGTCAATTGCGCCCTGGCTGGAAGCGAATTGCTATCGACTTATGTGGACAGTGATCTGTCAGAAGACTTCTGTACAAGGAAGCATGGAGGAATTTGCGGGCGAGCTATCTGACCAACAGTTAGTCTTTTTCGATGGAAAAAAGTTCAGTGGTCATCGGTGGACAATATTGACGGAAATGGGGCCGAAAGAGAGCCTTCTACGCAAACCATTTAAGGTATCCTAGGATAGCCAAAAGCCTTGAGAGCACACCCTGGCTAAACTGCACAATGTACGCGGTACCATTGATCAGCAACTCGGTGATATCTCCATCAAGAAGAAGATCGTGAGCAAAACTTTCTGTGTCAAAATAGAAGCGCAAGCTCTCAGGGATTTGTTCTAGCAGGCCAGTATCTTCGAGATAATTCTCAGCGTACGCCAGCGCAGTACCCTCAAACAGATAAACATCATCTAGACGGTCAAGAATATCGTCCATGAGATAGCTTTGCTCTTCGGCCAGATAGGTAGCTTTGACGGTGTCTTCACTTTCAAGAGCTTCAAAGTGCTCAAACCAGTCTTTTAAGCTGGCTTGGCAAACACTCAAGGCAGAGAACAAGTGGCCGTTCTCTCCATCGATGAACTGAATCTCATATTCTTCGACCAGCGCACCATGCTCATTACGATGGGAGGCGGACTTGGTCTGATACTCATCATAAGTGCTGAAATAGAATCCAGTCGCTGAAATGTCGTAAGGGGTGGCATGATAGATATTTGTCATCGGTCGTCTCCTTGTTTTGATCGCAGGGAGAGACGTGGTTGCTAAGAACTAAGCACAATTGCCTTCACGGTTTTTGGTGCGGAAGGTCGATTGGGAGAAGGGCTGCAACCATTAAACGTTGAACTGTCAAAGCAAGAGAGAGAGCGAATGACTTGCTCACAACACCAACGAATACAGTTCCTGGATCTCTTCAGCCTGAATGCCTAGATAATCCAAGGTCTGCTTTTGGGTGCTGTGGCCGAATGCTTCCATAAGGAGCGGAACGGCAGCCTTGTTCTGAATGCGCTGATGATAGCCCCACGTCTTACGCAAAGAGTGCGAGCCATAGTTGCCCTTGAGACCAGCTTCAGCACACCAGCGTTTGACCATATGATTGACGGCACTCACACCGAGTGCTGCCCGCGTCTTCTGTGACCAAAACAATGCAGCTCCAGGCACCGGGTTGGGATGAACTGCCAGCCAGGCGTCTATAGAACTCACAACAGCTTCATTGAGTGTGATGGCTCTGTACTTCTTGGTTTTCTGTTGCCAGAGCTCAAACCGATCACCCGCACGCAAGTCGCTCACGTCGCCTACTTTTATGGATAGAAGCTCATTTGCCCTGTAAGCCGTGTTGATGCCGAATGTGAATAGGCACACGTCGCGAGGATTGTCTTCCCGTAACTTCTTGATGCGCCGTATGTCTTTGAGTTTCCGAATAGGCTCAACCCTGATTGATGAACCCTTGGCCGGATGATTACGGTTTCTTGCTTTGTTTTTTGTCGGCATTTTCTGGATTCCTTTATCTCAACCTCACGTCATTTAAGACAGCTAGTTGAGCCACTGTTTTTGATGGACTCTCCTTTCTAAGCATCAAAATCAGTCTGAAACCCTTTACCTATATGGCCTACATGCTGATCACAGAAATATCAACTTTTACCTAGAAGTTGATATAATCATACAGTCCTAAGTAAATCTGACAACCCCCGCTTTCTGTCTATGTGCCTGCGGTCCTCTGAAGAATGTTTCAGACAACGCTTTCGTGAAGAAAATCAACTTCTAGGTAAAAGGCCACATTTAGCGAAGGGAGTGGCATGCATGTCTCGAGGTGCGATTGCGCTTGCTTCAGGGATTGCGGCGCCAGCAGTCTTTTTGATTGATGGACGCCTGGTTGATACGGATTTCTTCTTAGGCGTCCTACCCGATTGGCTGTTTTTGGCTACGGTTGCAGCATCGGTGGCTTCCATCATCTACGGCCTCTATCAACTGACATTCAATGAGCGCAACAAGTTTGCAATTGGCGGAATTTGTGCTGCGGCCATCGTCGGTACCGTCATCTTTCTCACTCAATCCGATACAGGTCCGTCACTGGCACTCATCCAGAGTGCTGAAGAAAGCGACTTTCAAGAAGCTTGTAAACGTGCGGGTAACAGCGACGACGCATGCGACTGCACATGGGACGCATTTGAAGGGGCATTCGATGGGCTCCACCTGAAGGTACTCATCGCAAGTCTCGCAAGAGACCAAGAGAAAGTACGTCAACTTATGGATGATCCTGCCTTTGATCATACTGCCTACTTCGGCTCAGTGTTGAAGCAAACACCAGCTATCGAACGCCGCTGCAAAGTGGCTTTTTGATCAATCACCAACTGAAACTCATCCGGAACAGAGATCATGAAAAAGATCATACTCGTTGTCATAGCGGTGCCACTGATTGCAGTCGGCACCTTATGGCTTTTGGGTTCATCAAGTTCGCTCCCCACAACGGACGAGGCAAAGAATTTGGTCGGCGGTTGCCTTGTTTCTGGCCATACTCGAGAGCAGTGCCTCTGCGTTTTTGATGGCGCTAAAGAAAGAATGACAGACAGGGAAATGGAGGCCGCCTGGGAAATCAGACTTGGTGATCGCCAGTACTTTGGCGAGAAGGACGAGGTGTGGGTTCACGAGGAAAGCGACCGGCTGTACGCCGAATTTGCCCGAACGCTTGGGCCCAACCAAACGATCTCATATCAACAGCGGAAAGCATTTGAAGCTGAGGCCGCGCGGGCTGCTCGCGCCGAGCCAGAACGCATTAAAGGCATCTTGGACAGCATCATCTCCGATTGCGGGTTTCGTTGATCTGCAGACCATCCCAAAAAGGGCCAGCACTACATTTCTGGTTTGTCCTTCTCGTCTCCGCGCTTGCGAAAGCCGCGGTCATCTCTGGGCTTTCTCAGGCGCTCCATCAAGCTCAGTGGATGCCCAAAGACCCAGTCCCTAAGAGTTTGTCCAGCCCTAAGCACGCGGTCTTTCAGACCGCGCACCATGTCCCAATAGTTACCCTGCTGTTGGCGATCAACCTGCCGCTTTTCGGCATAATCTGAGAAGCTCTCGCCAAAGCGCTCTTCGAGCTCCGTCTTGCGGACCTTCTTGCCCATCTCGGAGAGCTTGGCGTAATGCTCCCCATTAGTGAGAATGAGACCCGGCCCCTTGGCATAGAGCGTCACCCCTTCCTCCTGAAGCTTCTGCTCCAGAGTGTCCCAGCTATCAGCTGCTTCGAAGGCAGGACTGAGCCGATCCTTCAGTTCCGTCACATCTTCCTTGCTCCAATGGTCGAGCGTGGTCACATCCAACCGCTCGGCCATCCGCTGTTCGCCCTTTTGCGGACGGCGCGGTTTCTTCTGGAACCGTTCTTCGTTTGCGAGCCGCCCAGGCACTTCAGTCAGGCCCAGTTCCTTTTCCTGGGCCTTCAGCGACTTTTCAAGGCGCGTCTTATACTTCCACTTCTCCCAGGCAACGCCTGTCTCCGGATGCACCCGATTGACCATCACATGGAGGTGGGGGTGATCCGTATCGTTATGGGCAACGATAATGGCCTGATGTTCCTCTAGATCGAGGTCGGACAGGGTCCGATCTGCGATCCTGAGCATGTCTTCCTCAGGAAGCTGTTCATATTCAGGCCAACTGATGGAGTAGTGGAATACCGGGTCTTCGACCCGTGTCGACAAGGCTGCCGTGGCCCGCATCATCGCGGGTACCAGCTCGGGGTCGTCTGTCGGCAAATTGCGGGCGGCCGTCCAGGCCACACGGCCCGGATTATCACCTTTACGCCCCGTATGGAGATATCGGGCCAGCCCGCCAAAGCCGGATCCTGTCCGGGCATCCCCAATCATGCCCTACCCGATCCGGCGCACCGCTGAAAGCACCTCGTGCAATGTAACCTCTAAGAGGTCAGACGCCGGGCTTCTCCCTGCATGTGCGAGCCTGGTCAGCTGATTGAGATTGTTGCCAATCGCCGTGAGCTGACGGATGCTTTCAGCGGCAACGCGTGTCGGCTTGGCTTTGGGCTTCGTCCCCAATGACGACGCGCGCACAAATGCTGCATGGGTTAACCCGCTAGCCTCAGCTGCCTCCTGCAGCTGCGCGAACTCACCCGCTGTGAAGTAGGTCTTCACACAGCGGGTCCGTCGTTCGCTCTCTGGCTTGCGGTAATCCCTGGTTGGCATTTGTCATAAGCTCCCGGCGCTTGAGGGCAAGCAGGGCGTCGAGGCAACACCTTCAGGTGGCGATGAGACCGCCCAGGTTTGCAGGCCATTTTTGGGCCCAAACCTCCTGCTTGCTCCTGAAAACAACGCTTCCCTTTACATAAAACGCTAGAGCCACCCTATCAACACTTTCAGTTTTACCATAGGGTGTTTGTCGCGCTGTGATGAACATTCGGGACGCTCTCACACCACCGCCGCTTGATAGGGGGACAACATGATCAATGGCATCAAACTTCTGCTGCCGGGCCTCATCCTATGGCAGTTCGGCGTCCACCTGACACTGTGGCTAGGCATACCGTACACCCTGGTTCAGCTGTCATTCCTCGGTTTGATAGGATTTGGCCTCTACCTCATCGTCACTGACCTGAGCAGAAGAGGACGTGGCGAGGCGAAGCGCACACCGACAGTTGCCATCCCCGCAACGCCAGAAGAAAGGCAAAATCGCTGTGCTGAGATCCTATCTCTGATGAATGATGATGCGGCAATTGCCGTATTCAACGCCGGTGCCGTTATGACAGACGACGATCACCGGAATTTCAGACAACTCATCGACAAAGAAACCAGCGAGCCCCAGAGCTTCAACCCGCAAGGAGGAGTCAGTGCTTACGGAGTAGGCAGCGTGATTGGTCATGCGGTGGGCCGGGGCATCGGAAATCTGATCCGAAACGTCTCCACCGGACGGTATCCAAACGGCGTCTCATATAGCTGCGCAGTCGGCAACATCTCAGATGCAAATCGCCAGCTATTGAGGATAGCTGCCATCCTCATGAAACATGGTGTCGTTGATCCCGGCTGGCTTGAACGGGCCCTTGCAGGCGTGATCTTCGAGAGCGGCAACCAAACGGTTCACGAAACCCTGAACGGCGCCGAGCAATACATCCTCCACTTCCAGGCCCTGCCCCAGGTGTTACCGTCATATCTCGTGAACGAGAACGTCCTACAGCAGGAGATTGTGCCCCTAGCCGCCCGCGTAAAACAGGACAGGGGAAACTCCCCGCTCGCGCAGGAAATCGCCAAGCTTGCGGATGGCGGAGCCAGCTGGCTAAGCGGCGCAGACATTCCGGGCAGCATCTACAACCCAACTTTAGGCAACGGTCTGTTCCTCGGTGAACTGGAAGATGGGACCCGCCTAAACTACAACGGGGAAGGCTCACTCTTCACGATTGCACCCCCTGGAGCAGGCAAGAGCCAGTGCCAGGTCATACCCAATCTGCTCGCATACGGTGGGCCAGCGATTGTTCTGGACATAAAGGGGGAGTGCCACGACGACACTGCGGGATTTCGCTCTCATCACTATGGCAAGGTCATCCGCTTCGCCCCACACGATAAGCAGAACTCAGCCCGATACAACCCGCTGGATTTTGTGAGAAGCGACCCCGAGCACCTCGCATCAGACGCGCGCAAAATGGCCGACATGCTGATTGTTTCCAGCAGCACAAAAGACCCCTACTGGGACAACAAAGGCCGTGACTTTCTCACAGCCTATATTGCCTTCGTCGCCCTGCTTCCGGAAGGCAACCCCGAACGGACCATGCAATCGGTCATGGACTTAATGTCTCCCACGGAAGAGATGTTGCTCAACGCAGTCGATGAGCTTCGAAACACCGGCGTCAAATATCTAGGCCGAATTGCCAACCAAATCAGCACCATGCCGGAGAAGCAGCGCGAGTCCGCCATGGATGTCGCACGCATGCATCTCAGCGCCTGGGACTTAGGCGACCTTGATGATGTGACCACTCATTGCGACTGGAGACCGGAGGACTTCAGAAACACAAACAATGCGACAACCCTCTACCTCTGCGTCCTGCCGGAAGATGTCAATCGCTTCGCATCAGTGCTGCGGGTCATCATTGGTCAGCACCTCGAATACTTCATGAAGGAGATACCCGAAAAGATAGAACAACCTATTGTGTTCTTTCTGGATGAAGCCCCGCAGCTCGGAAACTTCGAACCCCTGCCAAAAGCGTCTGCTCTTGGCCGACAGTATGGCCTTCAGCTCTGGCTATTTGCACAGAATAGAAATCAGATAGAAGAGGCATACAACAGTGCAGACACCATCTTAGGAAACGCAGTTGTTCAATGCTGGATGAACTGCGACGAAGAAGCAGCCGCCAAGCTTGAAAGAAATCTAGGTACTTCGCGTGGAATAATCGACGGTCGCGAGAAACCACTTGTCCAATCTCATGAACTACGCGGTCCTGAATATCAGATCAAGATTATCGTTGTCGGGCGCGGGCAGAAGCCTGCAAGACTCATCAAACGAATGGTGTTTAATGACCCAGAACTGAGTCAATTCATTGGGTATGATCTCAACTCGGGTAACGGCGGCGCTGCCGCCGTCGTTGAGGATGAAGTGGCCGACCTTCCAGATGATAACGAGATGCCGCCTCAGAGCGTCGACAACCCTCCCGATCCGCCAGCCGACACCAGTCGGCCCAGCTGATTGTAGAGTAAGCTAGAAACTTATTTGTTTGTGCGACAAAGGCAGGAAGCTCGGTATCGTTGAAGTGCCAAGCTTCCTGAGCAATCTCACTGGCATGTGTAGCTGAAACCGCATCACGCAGCTCCCAGGTGAACCGCCAGTCACGACCGTTCTCATCCGGTTGTGCTGGCTCAATCCAGTAGTGGATACTATGGCATCGCCCAAACCCGCCGCTGCGGTTTACATAAACCCGCCTAACTTCTTCAAGAGAAGAAACGTATCGCGGCCATGGTTTGAGTTTGATCATCCATTAAGAAGAAACCAGTTTTTGTTGCACATGCAACAAGTCGGACAGATCACAGGAGACTTCCAGCAGATCGCCGAGGTTTTGCACGATGAATATCAACTTATGTCCGACACTCCTAAATCAGTCTTCGCACATGCCAGCTACTATCGAAAGCTAAAAGAGCATTCGCTTCGCATCACCAAGCCTCTCTTTCACGGGCTGGTGGAATACGATGACGTACTCTGCAATCGTCACAACACTGGTGACGACCAGCGCAAACGCCATATCGATCGCACTTGGGGCCGCAAACCCGTCAAACAAAGTGGTCATCCACCAGTAAACCCAAAGTAGCAATAGTATGACATCAACAAACAGAGAGGTTGTAACGGGCCACATCTCTTTAGGAAATCCCGACCAGTCTTTACGTTTCACACCTGTAGCTGCCTCTATCGAAGACGTCATCTTCCCGAAAACTCGATATCCAAACAGCGTGAACATCACACAGTAAAGAACCATGAATGAGGATATCCATTTCCCTCCATAAAAGTAGACTGTCAACGTGATGCCGCCCAAAGCTGAAACCAGAAAAACAAACCAAAACTCGACTCTCCAGCTTTGAGTTTGACCACAATGTGCCACGTAAAAATTATCCATAAACACTACGCGCACCTGATGACGCAGAGCCATCCCGAAAGCCATGGCAAGCAAGACATAGTCAAACACAAATTCACTGGCGTCTATCAGCAGGGGTCTGATGCCTGTTAAGCTGTAGCTTAGAGCAAGAGAAAAGAAGGTTGCGACGAAACCAAGAAAAGTTGCTGAGGGCAATTTAGCTAACCTGATATCAGAGTGTTTTTGTTGCGAGACGCAAAACAAACGAGGCCTGGCAGACAGGGAAGCAACAATCCCCAACCAGCATTCAGAGATGGATTTACATAGCCCAAATAGACCGTAATGGCCGCACCGATAATTATCGCGGCTGAGACGAGAAACTTGTTTCCAAAACCGAGAAGTGTGGCGAACACGGGGACGCCAAGCACCGCCAAAGCTCCCAAAACGATCAAGAACTGCTCTACCACATTCGGTGTCAGCAAGCTCATATACAAACCGGCACCTCCGAACACTAGCAGCAATACAGCGGTCACTTTGCGGTCAAGTTCCAGATTACCACCGCCACCCTCAGAGGCGCCCCCGCCTGTCCATCTGTGAATTTCGTTCTGCAGTGACGAAGCAGTCAAAAGAAGGCATGTATCTGCGGTCGACATGAAGGCAGCGAGGAGTCCTATGGAAAAAACTGCAATAACTATGGCTGGCCAAGGAGCAATCGTTTCTGACCCATTCAAAACCAGGCCAAGATAGGATGCGAATGGTGTAGTTGTTTCCAGCTTGGAGGCTTCCATCACCGATATCGCGTCAATAGCAAAAACATAAAGAAGAACTCCGAAGACGAACAATGCCAAGGCACCTTGCTGCAATGCCCGGCGCGCGGCGCTGGAACCATCGGATACATTCACACGCTGCCAAAGGTCGGCACCGGAAAATGCCGCGCACACAGTCAACAAAAATACACCTAGAACCGTGGGATCATCAGCCAAGGATGAGAGACGAAGGCTATCTAATGCTCGTTCATTCAGTACGCCAGCGAACTCACCGAAACTTACAACCTCACCATGTGAGAAGACCGAATACGCCGTTGCAATCACTAGACTCAAATACATGAGACCTGCTTGAAAAAGGTCAGTTCGAAACAGCGAGTAAAACCCACCCAAGATCGCGTACAAAACAACTGTTGCTGCAATGAGCGTACTGGCGACTGCGACCGAAACCCCAGAAGCCGCAGACAGAAGCAGTCCGCCGAGAAAAACTTGAAGCACGTACAAGCCAAAGAAGCACGAAGAGACAATAAACGTTGCAAGAAGAGACGTGGTTTTTCCGTGAGCCAGATGAAGAAAGTCTGGAGTCGTGAAATTGACATACCCATCAAGCAAATAGAACTTCTTCGCAGAGCCACGTATCTGCCATATCCGATTTGCAAAGAGAGAAATTGTGAGAAAAGAAACAACAAGGCCCAAAACAAAAGACAATCCGGCCCAGCCATATCCCATAATCATTGCCAGCGATAAATCGTATTCGCCAGACCCGACTACGACAAACAATGCAGCGGATATGGCAACAAGACCTATTTTAGCCTGCCCTCCGGCAATGCCACGACCGCCATATCGGTGATAGGTCCCTATGAAGACAAAAAATGCACAAAGTAATAGTAGTGAAAAAATTGTCATTTCCCCTCTCCGGAAACTGAATTCATAGCGCTTCTATTAGATAGGCGATCATAAAAGTTCTCAAGACTATTGTTATTGCCTGCTATACGAAGTAACCAACAGTTGCGGGGATAGGATTTGAACCTATGACCTCAGAGCTATGAACCCTGCAAGCTAACTAGCTGCTCCACCCCGCGACGCCTAATTCCCCAATCATACCAAAGGTAAAACGCGAAATCCACTTTTATTCTGTATAAGGAGTATATTGAGAGACGGGACACACCACGTAATCTCACTTTTCTGTTCCTCTAACTCATTAGCGAGCCAAATTACTATCTGGCGGCACGGAAACGGCTCTCTCCGTGCCTAAGAGGAGGTTTGATCATTGCGTTGTTCTAGCTTGGTTGCAGCAACCAAGCTAATCGTCACAACTCATCTTCCGCAACGGCGGCCTTTGGCCGTTCACGACGGACATTGACAGCACCTGCGTCAATGGCATTTTTGATATGAGAAGCATAGTACTTCTCAATGATTTCGACACTGGTTCGACAGTTCTTTGCGACCTGATAGATGTTCGCTCCCTCCATCAAGCGCAGACTGATGTAGGTATGACGCAGCGAGTACAGCGTACGCTTCTTTCCGTCACGGGTTTGTTTCAAACCTTCTCGCTCTAGGATGCCGTTGAACATCTTCTTATGATCCGAAGGGAATACCTTGTCCTGAGGCATTGGCTTATTGCGCTTTACGATCCGCTGATATGGCCGAACAGCATTCGGCATACTTTTGCAATATCCAAAACCGCGCTTACCCCGCGCTTCGATCACCAGGATTGTTTCTCCCGTCGCGTTGTCTTCCTCTATTTCCACATCACGGTGCTCAAGATTGTAAAGCTCATCTGTGCGCAATCCTGTATTGGCAGCGAACAGAACCATGTCATGCAAATCTTCAGCATGTCTTTTCAGACGGGGATGACGTTCACTACGCGCCCTCTTACGAGTAGCCAGGTAGAGCTGTTTGTACTCCTTAGGACTGAACCAAGGACGCGCCTCAATCTTTCCCTGAGTCTTGTAGGGCGGGGACAAATCCGGCAGATGATCTAGCCACTGATGACGGACAGCCGTTTTCAGCACCTGCCGCAGAGTTACAATCTCATTGTGAATAGTGTTCCGTGCAGGTGGTTTTCCAGTCGTCGAGTTCTCGATTCTGTAAAGACGGTATTCTTGCACCTTCCCGGCAGTTACGTCGGGCAACACTAAATCACCAAAGAAAGGTAGTATATGCAACCGTAGCCGATCACGATGCCCGCGCACCCAAGCCGGACTCCTCTGGCCCTCAGTGATTGTTTCGTACTCAGCAGTAAACTTCTCAGCTGCTTGCTTAACGGTTTTGCCGACTTTGATTTCACCCGCTCTGCGTAAACCAACGAGTCCTAAGTACCAATCTTCTGCGACATCTTTGGCCGCACTCAGCCCCTCTTCTTTGGTGCTTGCTCTATGTTGCTTTCCACCAACTGAAGCAGAGCACTGCCAGAACCGACTCCTGCTCCGTTGGTAGACCTGCACCTTGCCGCCCAAAATTGTGTGTATTGCCATTTTTTCCTCCTTCTCTCGCAGCGGCGCGAAAATGTGTTAGGAGTGTGCTATGGTAACACGCCCATTTTTCACGCCAAATATTCATTGGAGGTAGAAAGGAAAAAGCCTTCCAAGTCATAGACTTAGAAGGCTTTATAGTGGTTGCGGGGATAGGATTTGAACCTATGACCTTCAGGTTATGAGCCTGACGAGCTACCAGACTGCTCCACCCCGCGTCAGAGCCTCCGCATCGCTGTGGAGAGCGCGCTTTATATCAGCTTTGTCAGATTTGTGAACCACCAAAAGGTCCTTTTCTTAGAAAAGAATCCGCAGAATTCTGGGATTTTCATCCTGCGTCACCTATGGCCCGACCCATGTCAAAAAATCTGACCGCATGGCGCGATTATTCAAGTCTCACCGGCCAAACACCCTAACTCTTCCGCAAGCAACGGAAGGGAGAGACCGGATGGACATCACCGTGAATGGTCAAATGCACAAAGTGGACGATGGGCTGGCGGACAGCCCGCTTCTGTGGGTACTGCGCGAAGAGCTCGGACTTGTGGGTACAAAGTTCGGCTGCGGTATCGGGACGTGTGGTGCCTGCACCATCCATGTTGATGGCAAGGCTGTACGCAGCTGTCAGACAACACTGCGCGATGTGAGCGCCCACAATGTCACCACCATTGAGGGCCTCGCCGAAACCGCCAAAGACGCCGACCTTCACCCGGCACAACAAGCGTGGATCGAACATTCTGTCCCTCAGTGCGGCTATTGCCAGGCTGGCCAAATCATGTCGGCTGCCGCACTGCTTGCGGAGAATTCATCCCCCAGCGACCGCGATATTGATCGTACCATGTCTGGCAACCTGTGCCGATGCGGGACCTATGCCCGCATTCGAACAGCAATCAAACAAGCCGCCCGAGACATTACCCCCAGTGCATCACAAGAGGCGAGCTAACCCATGACCAAAAACATCTCACGTCGCTCATTTTTGGCGCGAAGCGGCTGGACCGCCGCCGGCATCACCGTCGTCACGGCGGTCTCCGGCTGCAGCCTTATCCCGGCACTCCCTTCAAGAAGCGCGCCTGGCGAGACAGATCCTGTTGCCTGGTTACAGTTGAAACCTAATGGGCGTTTTCTCTTCTGCTCTCCCCGGCAGGAAATCGGCCAGGGAATATCCGGCACCCTCAAACTGGTCCTGGCTCGGGAGCTTCAAGTTGACCTCGAGCGGATCGAGGTGATTGGGCCAGACACATCCATGATCCCCCCGGCCAAATCCACTGTTGGCAGCGAGTCCATCAAGGACTTTCTGGATCCCGTCACCACCATCGGCCAGGCTATGTTTGCGACCCTCCGCGTCCGCGCGGCTGAAAGGCTGGAAGAACTCCCAGCCGATCTGAGGTTCACCGGTTCGGCATTTGCAAGCGCCAACGGCACTGCCCTCACCCTTTCTGATCTTGCCGCCGGACAAGCCGTTCTTGTCGACCCCGCGGACATCACCGCTTTTGTGCCGCCATCCTCGACGAAATCTGAAGCCAGCACTCACACAAGCGCGCCCACCGACCGGATCGCAGATATTGTGACGGGCGCGTCTCTCTTTGCCGGGGATGTACAGGTGCCGGGTCTAGCCTATGGCGCGTTCGTCAGAGCCCCTGGGCTCGGCGCATCATTGAAAAATGTGAGCTTTGCAGACCTACCTGAGGACGCCGTCCTTACAAAATATTTCGACGGCGAGCGCGCCGGACTGGTGGCCGAAAAGCAGTCGAACCTGCTACAGATGCTGGCCACCGTCGAGACCACCTGGGACACGGGCGAACTCGCAACTCAGGATGCGATTGAGACCTCCCTCACGCTCTCCGAATCCGCAGGTGCGCTGGAACACACTGTACTTGAGACATCCGACAAACCAGCGGACAGCGGCGACATAGACGTGTCCGTTTCCATTCCCTTTGCCGCCCACGCCGCGATTGAGCCAAGAGCAGCGGTCGCACGCTGGAATGAAGGCCAAGGGCCGGCGCTTGAAATTTGGACTGGCACCCAGGACGCCTTTTACGTCCGCTCTTACATCGCCAAACATTTCGGCATCGCGGAGGAGAAGGTTGTCGTCTACAGCCAACGGGTGGGCGGCGGCTTTGGCGGGCGTACAATATGTACTGTAGAGCTGGAAGCCGCTCTCCTTGCCAAGGCAGCCGGACGACCGGTCAAAGTTCATTGGACCCGACCCGATGAGTTTCAGGAGGGTTTTCATCGACCCCCGTCGAAGCATCGCATCACAGCAAGCACCGATGACCGCGGTAAGCTGACCGATTGGCGCCACAGTTTTAAGTCAGGTCATGTGATCTTCACGTCAGCGGCCATGCCGGCCTGGATGCAGGCTCTCACGAGCTTCGCTGGCGACCCGGGCACTGCGCGGGGCGCGCACCTGCCCTACGCAGCCGAACGTGCCGAAGTCGCCTTCTCTGACGTGCGCATGCCGGTGAAGACAGGCCCCTGGCGCGGCCTCGGGGCTGCGCCCAACAATTTCGCCATCGAGACGGCCATCGATCAACTCGCGTCAGCAAAAGACATAGATCCGCTGGCGTTCCGTCTTGCGAACCTACCGCCGGAACACAAACGCCTGTCGGCCTGTCTCGAACGGGTCGCAGAACAAGCCGGATGGGAAGGCCGATCTGTTACCGCCCAGACAGCACGAGGCATTGCCTGCGGCATCTACAAGGAGGTGAGTTATGCCGCCGTGATTGCCGATGTCGAGTTCGATAGGGAACGACGTTCTTTCCGTGTAACCCGCCTTGCGTGCGCGCATGATTGCGGGCAGGTGATCAATGCCGATCAGGTCCGGGCACAAATCGAAGGCAACCTCATATGGGGTCTCGGCATGGTTCAGAGCGAAGAACTGAGCGTCGCCAACGGACGCCTGAACGCCGACTATCTAGGCACCTATCAAATCCCAACGATGGCCGACACGCCGGATATATCCATAGACTTGATTGACGATGCGAACGCAAAACCCGTCGGCGCTGGCGAAACTGCCATCGTGGCATCAGGCGCGGCCATTGCAAACGCTGTCGCGGCCTTCACCGGGAGTCCGGTCACCCGACTGCCGCTCAGACTTTAGAAGGTCGGGCGCGGCGGCCTGACGGGGTAAGCGGCGTCGTTGGGAGCTGATGGTCAAACAATCGAAGCATGCCGTGCGATCATCTGGCCCAACGCTTCTTTTTGCTGGCCATCCGGTGAGCTCCTGACACCGTCGAGCCATTCTTTGAAGGCGGGTTCGAGGAATTGCCACTCTCGGTCCAAGATTGAGAACCACGCCGTATCCCTGTCGCGCCCCCGATAGACCAGCGCCTGCCGAAACACGCCTTCAAAGCGAAAGCCCAAACGCGTTGCGGCCTTTCGCGACGCCTCGTTCAGCACATCGCATTTCCACTCGTAGCGACGGTAGCCGAGTTCTGCAAAGGCCCGGCGCATCATCAGATACATCGCCTCAGTCGCGGCGGGACGCTTCTGCAAGAGTGGCGAAAAGTTGAGATAGCCGACCTCAATTGACCCCGCCTTTGGCTTGATCCTCAGATAGCTGGCCATACCGACCGCTTGCTCGGTCTGCCGATCAACAATCGCATAAAACTGCATGTCTTCCTGCTGGCAGATTGCCGCCATGAATTTCTCAAAAATCGGCAAATCCGGAAAAGGTCCGTGAGGAAGATAGGTCCAGGTGCGCCCGTCAACATCCAGCGCGAAAGCTTCAAACAGATCGCTGGTGTGGGTCTCGACACTTAAAGGTTCAAGCCGGCAGAAATCCCCTTCCATCACTGTGTGAGGCGGGAAAGCGACTGACGACCAGCCCGGCACGGCTTGGCCAATGGGCTGTCCTAACCCATTGACTTCCTGCTTACCGCTATAACTCGCTTCAAGACCTAGCTCCATGTGATCTTCCCCCGCACATCGTACCAGCGCCTAGCATGCACAAAACTGGCACCACCTGGATGGCCATTGAGAAGACATTAGAAGAACCAATTGTGTCCTACTTTTCTGCCGCGGCACGCATTTGCGCCTGCAGGTCGCGGGTAAGTTCCCCCTTACCATCCGGCGCCCATCCTGGCGGCTGGAACAGATGTCCGAGAGCATTCCCAAATGAACCAGACGCTTTGATGTCGCGCCCCAATGCAATCCACTCATGAAAGGTTGCTTTGATCGGGTTGTGCGTATCCAGCTGATGGCGAATGCCATACACGACCTCTTCGTCTTCCACTTCATAAGTGCCAAACAGTCGGTCCCACACGATGAACGTGCCGCCATAATTGCGATCGCAATATTGAAGGTTCGAGCCGTGATGCACCCGATGGTTGGAGGGCGTGTTCATCACATATTCCAGGACACCGAGCTTCCCAATATGGCGCGTGTGCAACCAGTATTGATAGAGATGGTTGAGCGACAGGAGAGCGATCACCATGATCGGATTAATGCCGATCAGTAGTGCCGGGATCATGAACACCGGCTCAATCCAAGCCTCCGCAAACGACGCGCGAAGTGCCGTGCCGACATTATATTGCTGGCTTGAATGGTGGTTCACGTGCGCTGCCCATCCAAGACGCACTTCATGGATGGCCCGGTGATACCAATAGAACAGGAAATCGACAAAAACATAGGCCGCAACGATCAGCAGCACACTGCTCGTCCAATCAATATCAAACAATGCAAACTGGTGGACCCAGTAGAAACTTAAGAGCACGGTCCCCGCCGCCAAGGCAATACTGGCTGCATAAAAGAGACCCATCGCAACTGAACACAGCGTGTCCGTCATCTCGTAAAACTTGCGCCGCAACACCCATGTCAGCGCCACTTCGCCCAACAGCAAAACCAAGAGAATCCCGATCTGGTCTACATCGCGTATGGCCAATAGTCCTTGCAGAAAGTCCAACATGTCTGATTTCCCTTTGCAAAACGTTTGTTTCGTAAAAAATCTATTACAAAACACATGTTGTGTAAAGAGGAAAAATCGGCTAAATTCTGCCAATGCCGAAAGTTGTCGACCATGAAAAACGCAGGCGGGAGCTCATAGAAGCCAGTTGGCAGGTCATCGCCACCGAAGGGCTGGAAGGCGTCACCATGCGGAAAATTGCGGCCGAGGCAGGCTGCACGACAGGTCGTCTCACCCACTATTTCGCGGACCGAGAAGCGCTCATCCTTGCCTCGCTTCGGGCGTCATATGATGTAACCGGAGACCGCACGCGTGTTGCGATAGCCGATGAGATCCCCCCACACGAAAAACTCATCCGGCTCGTGGACGAGATGTTGCCGTCAGACGAACAACGTCAGCTTGAATGGAAGGTCTGGATCGCTTTCTGGAGCGCGGCGACCGTTGACGAAACACTGGCTCAAGAGAACGATGCGCGGCACGAAGCCTGGGCAAAAGAACTGGCTGACCTCATCCAGGAAGCGGCACCAGATACGGACGCAAAACAAGAGGCTGACCTCCTGATCGGCCTAATCAATGGGGTGGGCTTGCATGCGGCAGTCAATCCGACAGAACAAAACCTTTTCCGGGCACGACGCCTGCTCCGCGCCCATATCGACGCGCTCATCGACTAACGAGGCACCTCAAAAAGCCGCCAAAACGCAAAATGGGATCGTTCCCGGAAGAACGATCCCAAAACGTGAGCGCGCTAACTCGCTCGAGTGGCCACCGCAAGGGCGGCCTAGCGTATTAGGAGGTAGGTGAAGGCTGCTCCATCATCCCCTGGACACGCTTTCTCTTCCGAGCTAGCGACGAAATCTCACTGGACATCGGATCACCTCCTTTCAATGGTTGAAAACATGGCAAGCATGAACTGATTTGGCTGAATCGGTAAAGCCCCAAAA
The DNA here is from genome assembly GCA_965267265.1 of Parvibaculaceae bacterium. Lineage (GTDB taxonomy): Bacteria > Pseudomonadota > Alphaproteobacteria > Parvibaculales > Parvibaculaceae > Mf105b01. The sequence goes on along the minus strand of OZ253944.1, from coordinate 2,334,403 downwards.
TGAAAAAAAGTGGTTCGCACCTCACGTGGGCATCTGGCTCCTCCCATGCGGACAATCCTCCACCACCCTCCCGAGACACGAGGAGGATAGGATTGAACAACATGTCGCCAGACCAACATCCCTTCATTCAGACCTTTAGAGACATCTGGTCGAGGCCAACACTAGATGACTTGATGGCTCCCTTATGTGAAGACGTCACGCTGATCCAACCTCTGTCAAAGCCGCTCTACGGTAAGACCGCGGCGCGAAGTGCCTTTCGCAAGATACTGACACGCTTCCCGGGACTGCTCGGGGACGTGCATGGAGGCCAGGGTTCAGGCGACATCGTCTTCATCGACTGGACGATGGTCGTACCGGTAGGACGGAATGAACATCGCCTCCCCGTGATTGATAAAGTGACCCTGCAAGAAGGGTTGGTCAAAGAGCGGGTCGCCTATTTCGACCCATCGTCGCTCTTCGGGCCCATCGCGAGAAGCCCCAGAACTCTGGCGCGCCATCTTGTCGCTGTGTTTCGGTAAATTCAGCATGAAAAAGCCCGGCTCTTCGGCCGGGCTTTCCAACTCTTATTGCGTTTCTCGCTTAGAGCGGATGAACGCGAACGGGCAGGTCCGTGATGCCGTGTACAAAGACAGAGTTCGCACGGGATTCTTTACCTACGACCTCTACTTTGTCGAAGCGCTTCAGGATTTCTTCCCAAAGGATGCGAATCTGCATTTCTGCCAGACGGTTGCCCATGCAACGGTGAATACCAAACCCGAAGGACAGATGTTTCCGCGCGTTCGGCCGGTCGATGAGGAATTCGTTCGCCCGGTCAATCGCTGTTTCATCCCGGTTGCCGGAGATGTACCACATGGCGAGCTTGTCGCCCTTCTTGATCTGTTTGCCGCCAAGCTCCGTGTCTTCAAGAGCGGTCCGGCGCATGTACGCAAGCGGCGTCTGCCAGCGAATGATCTCCGACACCATGTTCGGGATCAAAGAGGGATCCGCTTTGAGCTTCGCATATTCTTCAGGGAACTGGTTGAGCGCAAGGACCCCACCGGACATGGAGTTCCGGGTGGTGTCGTTGCCACCAACAATCAGCAACATCAAGTTGCCCAGCAACTCAAACGGCTGCTGCTTCGACATCTGAGGGTCATGTGCCATCAGCGAAATGAAGTCAGGCTTCGGCGGCTGCGCTGCACGTTCTGCGAGCAGCTTTGAAAATGTTTCGAGGCAGACAAGAAGCTCGGCGCGCCGTTCATCTTCGTCAAGGCCAGTGTCTCCGCCATCGGGGCCGGCTGTTGTGACGTCTGACCAGTAGGTCAGTTTGCGACGCTCTTCAAAGGGGAAATCGAACAGTGTCGCAAGCATCTGCGTGGTAATCTCGATGGAAACACGGTCAACCCAGTTAAAGGTTTCGCCCACCGGCAAACTGTCGAGCACTTTGCCCACGCGTTCACGGATGAGGTCCTCAAGCTCCGCAAGAGCAGGCGGCGCCACCGCGGGAGAGACTACTTTGCGCTGGATGTCGTGCTTTGGCTGATCCATCGCGATGAACATCTCGGGCGCAAAATCTTCTTCCAGCTCCGGCAAGACGATCGTCGGCTCTGAAGAGAAGATCTGGTGGTTGGTGTCGACATGCATGATGTCCTGATACCGCGTTACCGACCAATAATCGCCGAATTCTTCCGAGTGTGCCTTGTGCACCGGATCTTCTTTCCGAAGCCGCTCGAACAATCCCCAATGAAGTTGGTTGGAGAAATATTCAGGCCGCGCGATATCCAATTGCTCAATGGGAATCGAGTAAGGATCGAATGCCTGTAGATCTTCTTTCACGGCAGCCTGGGACATGGTTCCTCCAAATAGAAATCGCTTATTTTGCACCACATTAGGTCAATGGTGACGCATGCGTCAACTTTACATATGGGCCTTATTTCCGCAGGGTCAAGGAAGAGTAAACCTAGCAGGCGGACCTTAACAGCTGCTGACAACAAAAAGGCCCGGAAAACCGGGCCTTTTCAGTAAATTAGTTCTTGGAAATCAGTGCCTTAGAGAGGATGCACAACAACCGGGAGATCGGTGATTCCCATCACAAAGCTGGAATGGAGCCGTGTTGGTTCGCCAACCACTTCAACACGATCAAAACGCTTAAGGATCTCCTCCCAGAGAATCCGCACCTGCATTTCGCCGACACGGTTGCCCATGCACCGGTGAATACCAAAGCCAAAAGACAGATGCTGCCGTGCTTTTGGACGATCAATCAGAAACTCGTTCGGACGATCGATCACACTCTCATCGCGGTTTCCGGAGACATACCACATGGCGACCTTGTCGCCCTTTTTGATGGTCTTGCCCTGAAACTCAATGTCTTCCAGCGCGGTACGCCGCATATAGGCGAGAGGCGTTTGCCAGCGAATGATTTCAGAGACCATATTCGGAATGATGGACGGGTCTGCTTTCAGTTTCGCAAACTGTTCCGGGTGTTCGTGCAACGCGAGCACACCACCGGACATGGAATTCCGTGTCGTATCGTTTCCCCCAACGATCAAAAGAATAAGGTTCCCGAGTAGGTTCATCGGGTCCATGTCTTTCATCGCCGGGTTATGCGCCATGAGCGAGATGAAATCGTTGGTTGGCGGAAGCTCAGCGCGCTCGGCATAAAGCCGGCCAAACGTCTCCAAACATTCCAAAAGATGTTCGCGGCGCTCATCGTCCGTCAGACCATATTCCTCAAGGGTTACCGGGTCAGCGGTGGTGATGTCGGACCAGAAGGTGAGCTTTTTGCGGTCCTCAAAAGGAAAGTCAAACAGAGTCGCCAGCATTTGTGTCGTGATCTCAATAGAGACCTTTTCCACCCAGTTGAATGGTTCACCCACAGGCAAACTGTCGAGTACTTTGCCGACACGCTCTCGGATCAGCGGCTCCAATTCCGCCAGTGCCGGCGGCGCAACGGCTGGCGTCACCGCCTTGCGCTGCACGTCATGCTTCGGCTGATCCATCGCGATGAATGTTTCCGGCTGGAAATTTGTTTCTTCTGCCCGGAGCTCATTCTCCAGCGTCGTTAGAAAAATCGACGGCTCTGAGGAGAATTGTTTGTGGTTCGTATCCACAGCGACAATATCTTCGTACCGGGTGATCGACCAGTACCGACCAATCACCTCACTGTTACAAAAATGGACCGGGTCCTCTTTGCGGAGGCGGTCAAACAAAGCCAAATGCTGCTGGTTCTGGAAATAATCTCCGTTCGATATATCCAGATTATCGAGCGGAATGGCATAGGGATCAAAGTCTGTGGCTCCCTGATCAAGCACGGCCGATTGTGACATGGTTCCTCCAAAGACCAGACCCCATAGGAATTGAGGTCATAATGACGGTAGCGTCAACTTTCCATATTGGGATTGTTTCCGCAAGGTCAATCAGAAAGCCACACAAAAACCGCCGCTCATGGGGGATGAGCGGCGGCGGCACCTCTCTGGGAAGGCGCAAAACCGGACCAAATACGCCGTCCGGCAGGGGATTCTTTTGGGGTTACTTGGCGTGCAACTTAACCGGCAAGTGTGAATAGCCCATGACAAAGTTGGACGTCACCCGAACCGGCTCACCGACCAACTCGACATTACTGAAACGCTTCATGATCTCTTCCCACAGGATCCGGATTTGCATTTCAGCCAAGCGGTTGCCCATGCAGCGGTGAATGCCGAACCCAAATGAAACATGATGGCGCGCCTTCGGCCGATCAATAATGAACTCATCCGGGCGATCAATCACATCGCTATCCCGATTGCCCGAGATGTACCACATGACGACCTTGTCGCCCTTCTTGATCGTCTTGCCACCAAGCTCAACATCTTCAGTCGCATTGCGACGCATATGAGCAAGCGGTGTCTGCCAGCGAATAATCTCTGACACCATGTTGGGGATAAGAGACGGATCGGCCCGAAGCTTGTCATATTCCGCCGGGTTCTGGTTGAGCGCTACGACACCGCCTGACATGGAGTTCCGTGTCGTGTCGTTACCGCCCACAATAAGCAACATCAGGTTGCCGAGATATTCCATCGGTTCCATGTCCTGCATGTCCGGATGGTGCGCCATGAGCGAAATGAAATCATTCTTACGTGGCTGTGCTTTACGCTCCTGCCAGAGTGCATTGAATTCTTCCAGACACTTGGTCAGCTCCTGCAAACGGAACTCTTCGGTGACGGAATCGTCGCCGACCTGCGGACCTGACGCCGAAATGTCAGACCAATAGGTGAGCTTCCGACGTTCTTCGAACGGGAAGTCAAACAGCGTCGCCAACATCTGCGTCGTCAGTTCAATCGACACGAGGTCGACCCAGTTAAAGGTTTCACCGATCGGCAGACTGTCCAATACAGCCCCAACGCGCTTCCTGATCAGGGGTTCGACTTCAGAAAGCTGCACCGGCGAGACAGCCGGTGTCACAACCTTGCGCTGCACATCATGCTTCGGCTGATCCATCGCAATGAACATAGGCGGCTGGAAATCCTCAGCATCTCCGATCACGATCTGCGGCTCAGACGAGAACTGATGATGGTGCGTATCCACATGAACGATGTCGTTGAATTTCGTGATCGACCAATAAGGCCCGAACTCTTCTGATTCACAGAAATGGACCGGATCTTCTTTCCGAAGCCGCTCAAAATAGGCCCAATGCGCCTGCGCCGGATAAAGCGCAGCCTTCCCCATATCAATTTCTTCAAGAGGAAGGGAATAGGGGTCTGGAATAACACTCTCTTCTGGTTTTACGGCAGCTTGGCTCATAACGGTCTCCTCCAGAGCAAACGTCAATGCTGTGATTCAGGCAGACGGACAACGATCCCATCAAGATCGGCGGATGCTTTGATCTGGCAAGCAAGGCGGCTGTTCGCCTCAATGCCTTCGGCAAATTCGAGCATGCTGGTTTCCATGTCATCCTTCTCGCCCGTCTTCGCGAGCCAGACCTCGTCGACAAATACGTGGCAGGTCGCGCAGGCACACGCGCCCCCGCAGTCGCCATCGATACCAGGAACCATTTTTTCTATCGCTATTTCCATGAGGGAGTGCCCCTCCGTCGCCTCGACTTCGTGGCTCGTTCCATCGTGCTCGATATACGTAACCTGGACCAACAGCTTCTCCTCCCAATCAATCCATTAGCGAGATCAGAAACCTCAAAGGCCCCTGATTCTCATTTTGCGTACTAGTAATACGCATAATGGATTGTAGGACGAATCTGACACCGGCGTCAATGAGGCGGACTTGTCGGGTCAGAGGGCGAGGAAAACGGCGATTTAAGGCTGACGAGGTGAGATTCCTCACCCATACTTCCATTGCCGGGCTGGATTAGAGGACCTCCAGGCCAAGTTTGGGAGGAAGTGAATGAAACGACTGAGCGTCCAGGATGCAGCCTTTCTGCAGGCCGAGAGTATCGAGTGTCCGATGCACATCGCCAGTGTGCAGATTTTCGATCTCCCAAAGAAATATGCTGAACGCCGAGATTTCGTTCCGAAGCTGATGAAGCGCTTTGGCGACCTAAGTGCCTCTGCCCCCTTCAATCAAAAACTTCATTCCGATTGGAGCAAGCTTGATGTCTGGCCCAGCTGGGTCGAAGACGACAAGATTGATCTGGACTATCACATACGCTTCGTCGCACTTCCGGCGCCTGGCGACAAAGATCAGTTGATGCGATTGGTCGAGCGTCTGCATGAACCAGTCCTTGATCGCAATCGTCCTCTCTGGGAGCTCTATTTTATTGACGGCCTGGAGGGGAACCGAATGGCCGTCTACTTTAAAACCCATCACGCCCTCATAGATGGCGTGGCAGGTATGGCGTTGGTGCAGAGCGCTTTATCACCCGAGAAGAAAGCGTCTGGTCCTCTACACCCCGTCTGGCGGATACCGCGAAAAAAGCGCCCCGAACCCAATAAGGAGTCTTTTGTCGCGGCCCTGCGCCACACGATGGAAGAAGCGTTCGAACAGGTGAGTTCTCTCCGGCAGATCACAGGGAACTTCCTACGAGGTGAGCTCGATAAACTCTCCCACGGGAACATGCCCTCGCTGGGAAGATCGCAAGCGCCAAAGACACCGTTTAATGTGGCCATCACACGCCACCGCCACCTGGACGTCTTCTCACTTCCGCTCTCACGCACAAAAGAAATCGCAAAAGACTTCAACGCAACGGTCAACGATGTCGTCATCGCGATTAGCGGCGGGGCTATCCGGCGGTATCTTCAAGAAACAGAACAACTACCGGAAAAGCCTGTGCTGGCTGGCGTGCCCGTATCTGTGCGCCCTGCTGATGCAGAGCAAGAGGGAAACAACGTCTCAATCTTCGCCGCAACCACTGGCAGCGATATCAAAGACCCTGTCAAACGCCTAAAGACTGTCTCTTCGTGGGCGACGGCCGAAAAGAAAAAGATCAGCAGTCTGACCTCGACCGGGGCCCAGAACTACGCCACAATTTTTGGTCTGTCTGCGCTTATCCCTCAACTGGTCGGAGCCGGCGACTTTTCAATGCCGCCGACCAATGTGGTGATCTCAAACGTGCCCGGCTGGCGCCATCCGCTCTATCTGGGCGATGCGAAACTCTCTGCCATTTTCCCGGTCTCGGTCCTGATCGACTATCAAGCCTTCAACATCACTGTGCTGTCGCGGGAAGACAGTCTCGACTTTGGGCTCATCGCGGCGCATGAGTCCATCGAAGACCTTTCCAAAATCTCGGCCTATATGAAGGAAGCCTTCGCAGAGTTGGACGACGCGTCGACAGCCCTGTTAGAGGAAGAAGTCGCGCGGGTCAGCGCAAAGGTGAAAGCTCGCAAGAAGAAAAAGACAGCAAAAAGGGCGGCCACAACGACACGCAAACAGCCCACCGCGCCCAAGAAAAAAGCCCGCAAAGCGCCGGCCAAAGCGAAGCGCAAAAAGACAGCACAGCCAAAGTAAGCAGCACCTTCACGCAACCGCCCTCAGGGCAAAGGCATCAAATCATTAGAACGGCCAACGTTCTTTCGACAAGGTCATCAAAGATGGATTGATCTTCTGGATCGGTCCACTCCGTCAGCTCAAGCGAGACGGCACCATGCATACAGGCCCATAAACGGTAAGCTTCAATACGGGCGTCCTCGACGCGAAATATTTCCGTCGTGCGCCCGTCTTTTATCACGCCAATCAAGACATCCAGCGACGGCGTCGCAGCGCTGCGCGCTTGTCGATCCGGCAACATTTCCCGCACAGTTGGTCCATACATAAGCTCATACAGATGTGGATCTGAAAGCGCGAACCGACGGTACGCTCCCGCTGCACCACGGAGTGCTTCGACCGGCCCGGATGCGGCCTTTACTGCATGCGACATCTCTTGTGCAAGCCGATCAAAGCCATATTCATATATGCCCTCAATCAGACCTGGCTTACCTCCGAAGTGGCTGTAAATGACCTTGGTTGAGGCACCGACAGACTGCGCGACAGCTCTCACGGATAGGCTTGTCGGCCCGTCCTTTGCGAGCTTCTTTGCCGCTTCCTTCAGAATCGCTTCACGCAGCTGTACGCGCTGGGTCATGCGACTCTCCGCGAGATGGAAGTCAGGCTCTCTCGGTGACGAATTCATCCCTCGCTCATGCCCGAAAAAGAACACTGTTGCAATAGGTAACAATGTTACCTATAAAAACACCGTTACGGACAAACGCAGCGAGGGAAAGATGTCACTTAAAAACTGTTCGCGGATAACCCTAAGTCCAGGACTGACAACGCGGTATCTGGATACGGGGGGTCCATCTGAGCCATTGGTGCTCTTGCACGGAATTGCCGCGTCAATCGAACAATGGGGTGAAATCCTCACCCCGTTAAGTCAACAATTTCGCGTGTTAGCTCTGGACCTTCCAGGGTTTGGGCATGCAGACAAGCCAAAGAACGCTTCTTATAAGGCCGCTTTCTTTGTCGCAGCGCTTCGGGATTTCCTGAAACAGGTCGGGATCGAAAAAGCGCATTTCCTTGGAAATTCGATGGGAGCCAGTTTACTGGTGCGCTACAGCGCGCACCATGCCGAAACCATGGACCGTGTCGTTCTTACAAACCCGGGCGGGTTTGGAAGGCGCATTCATCCCTTTTTGCGTGTCCCGACCATTCCATTTTTGGGCCCTGTGATGAGCAGGCCCAATCGGGCAGTGACCGCCTTCGCAGCGAAGCTGTGCTTATGCGACAAGTCATTGGCGACGCCGGAAATGATTGACGAGGCAGACGCCTTATCGCGACTTCCTGGCGCACATCGGGCTTTCTACAAAACCTTACAGGGACTAGCGACCCCTTTCGGCGTAAAGGACAGAACGTCATTTGAAAAGGAAGCGAAGATGTTCAACCGACCGGTCTTGGTCGTTTGGGGAAGGCAGGATCAAATATTTTCGGTCAAACAGGCCAACACAGCTATGGGATGGCTCCCTAATGCCCGATTGTGCGTAATCGATGAGTGCGGACACTACCCTCAAATTGAGAAACCTCGGGAGCTGGTGTCAATGACGATAGAACACCTCACGCTTTCGCAGGCAGCCTAACGCTTCCTGTTATCGCCCGATGGCAATACCCGGAACGTCGCATTCGCACGGGCGCAAACCACGGCATCGGCGGTCACAAACGCTTGCGCAAAATCGAGCGTGCGCCCGGTTTTGGTGAAAGGTGAATTGATTTCGATCCACTGGCCAAGTTGCGCGGTGCCTAAGAAGTCGACATTCAAATTGACCGTCACCAAACCACCGACCGCGTCATGCTGGATCGCGCAGGAAAGCCCCATCGCATTGTCAGCGAGGGCACTGAGCAAGCCACCATGGACGAAACCCCGTGAATTTGTATGTTGCTCGCTCGCGACAAACCCCAATGCAACGGCACTGTCGGTTGTTTTGGAATAAAGCGGTTCCCATGGATCCGTGAGGGGACTTTTGCGAAAGTGCGGCTCAAAACCGGGTGGGATTTGCGACATAGATATCTACCTAATGGTGAGCGCGGAATAAGCCACGGCGGAACGCCAACCGACAAGTGAGCAAAACTCATCCACCACGACCCCACCTCATCCATACTTGTGCATATGCACAATAAAGGGTAGAAAAGGAGATGGTTCTTGTAATCCCACCTGGCATGACGGACCAATGCATGGTCCTGAAAACGCGCCGTGCCGCGCGCGCTGTGACGCGCCGCTACAATGAGCTGGTGAAGCCATTCGGCATCCAGTCGACGCAGGCATCCCTGCTTTCCATCATCTACGCAGGTGGCTTTGATTCAATTTCCGATCTTGCCGAAAAAATGGCTATTGAACGGAGCGCGCTTACTCGCAATCTCAAGGTCTTGCGGGACCAGGGGTACATTACCTCAGATGCTGAAGGCAGAGGCCGCGCACAAAAAGTGACGCTCACAAAAGCCGGCAAGAAGTCAGTCAAAAAGGTCGCGCCGCTTTGGATCAAGGCACAGGACGAACTGCGAGCGGAATTGGGTGAACACGAATGGAAAAAAATCCAATCCGCCCTTTCAACCCTGGCCGAAGTCGCCTGAAAATTTCGATAAGTAGTGTATATACATAAATGGAGAAGACTATGAACAAGCGGATCGTCGTTACTGGGATGGGCCTCGTAACGCCGCTGGGCGTCGGTGTAGAGCCAGTGTGGAAACGCCTGATCGCCGGACAATCTGGCGTTCGCCTCAATACACGCTTCGACGTCAGTGCTCTGCCCTCCCATATGGCAGGCCTTGTGCCCGACTATGCAGATGACCCCGCAGGACTTAATGTCGACGCCGTGATTTCTCGCAAAGAGCGGCGCAAGGTCGACTTGTTTACGATCTATGCGCTGGCCGCGGCAGACGAGGCGCTGACCCAGGCAAACTGGAAACCTGAGGGCGAAACTGAGAGAGAACGCACAGCGACAATTGTCGGTACGGGCATCGGCGGCCTTCCGATCATCACCACCGCAAAAGAGATCATGGACAACCGTGGCTACCGCAGGCTCTCGCCTTTCGTCGTGCCCGCATTTCTCGCTAACCTCGCCGCCGGTAATCTCTCAATTCGCTATGGCTTCAAAGGCCCTTTAGGAACGCCCGTCACCGCCTGCGCAGCTGGCCTCCAGGCGATAGGCGATGCTATGCGGCTCATCTTAACCGGCGAAGCCGATGTAGCTCTCGCAGGCGGCACGGAAGCCTGCGTCGATCCCCTGGGACTTGGGGGGTTTGCCGCCGCCCGGGCGCTTTCGACCCATAACAACGCACCTTCAGAAGCCTCCCGACCGTTTGACAAAGATCGCGACGGATTTGTGATGGGCGAAGGAGCCGGTCTCCTGGTGCTCGAAACACTGGACCATGCCGAGGCCCGCGGTGCCACCCCGCTCGTCGAGCTCACAGGATACGGGACAAGTGCCGACGCGTTTCATCTGACGGCCGGACCTGAGGATGGCGCCGGCGCCGCCAGGTCCATGCGCACATGCCTCAACATGGCAGGGAGCGATGGCTCGGACGTCGACTATGTAAACGCCCACGCCACATCCACGCCTGTGGGCGACAGGGCGGAAGTGGCCGCACTGCGACAGGTTTTTGGCGACCGAATCCAGGACGTGGCGATTTCCTCGACGAAGTCTGCCATCGGGCACCTGCTCGGCGCAGCGGGCGGTGTCGAAGCCGTCTTTACAGCCATGTCTTTGCGAACCGGCGTTATTCCTCCGACCCTCAACCTTCATCAACCTGACGAAGGTATGGAGGACCTCGACCTCACACCGTTGGAGTCTGTGCGAAAAGATATTGACCACGCACTCTGCAACGGATTCGGCTTTGGCGGCGTCAACGCCACCCTCTCCATGAAAAGCTTCGTCTCGTAGACTGACACGGCGGAAGTGAAAGACATACCGATACAAGACGTTGCGCACCATGCCATTCCCGCTCACTATGAGGACATCACGCGAGGAGGGCAGCATGGGCGGACGGATCAGCAAGCAAATCAAAAGCGCAACGCTGGCAATTACTGGGCTTTTGGTCCTCTTGTCGCCCGCGTCGGCCGAGTTGATGATCCAGAACGTGACCATCATCGACCCGATCTCAGGTGAGACCCCAAACCAGGACATCTTGATCGGCGACGAGACCATCGCAGCCATTGGCGCGCCTGGCAGCATCGCTACCCTGGCCGAAGTTGAAACGATTGACGGCACCGGAAAGTTCCTCATCCCCGCTCTGTGGGATGCTCATGTACATCTGACCTTTGACAAGGACATCGGCAATGCGGCGCTTCCTTTATTCATCGCCAACGGGGTAACACGCGTCCGCGACACAGGCGGACTATTGTCCGAAATCCTATTGGTTCAGCAGGTTGCCGAAGAAAGAGGGCCTCATGCACCGCAAATCTACTTTGCGGGTCCGCTAATTGACGGCATTCCCCGTGTCTATGACGGAACGCCTGCCCGCTTCCCGAACATTTCCGACGGCGCAGCAACGCCTGCCGATGCTGAACGCATCGTTGATGAACTCGCCGCTGCGGGAGTAAGTCTCATCAAATCCTATGAGATGCTCAGCCCAGACGTGTTTCGGGCCCTTGTGGCGCGGGCGAGCGAACGAGGGTTGCCTGTGACCTCTCACATCCCCCTCAGCATGAACGCCGAGGCGGTGATTGCGGCTGGCGTCAAAGGCATGGAACACCTGCGCAATATCGGCCTTGCCTGCTCTGACAAGTCGGAAATATTGCTCGCAGAAAGGCAGTCCATGCTGCGCGCAGGCCGAGAGGATGAAGGCAGCACCCTTCGCTCATCAATACATGCGGCCCAACGTCCGATCGCCTTTGCGTCGCAAGACCCAGAGCGTTGCAGCACCGTGATTGACGCACTTGCGGGCGCGCAGGTCTTTCAAACGCCAACCTTGGCCCTCAACACACGCGGCGCCTTGCGGCAGTTCCTCGAACCGCGGCAACGCGAGTCATTTCAATACTTGCCCGTCGCGGTAAGGGACAGGTGGAATGCTTTTGCCGACGGCGCGGCCGACACGCCCATCGATCCGGCATATAGTGCATTTGCCGACTGGTCTCTCGCTATGGTGAGGCAACTCCATGACGCCGGCGTGCCCATCATGGCAGGGACCGACACGCCCATCGGCCTCCTGACGCCCGGTTTCAGCCTGCACCTGGAGATGGAAATGCTTGTTAAAGCAGGTCTTTCGCAGCAGCAGGCACTTGCAAGCGCGACGCTTCGCCCGGCTCAGTTCTTCGGACTCGACAAAATCATGGGCACGGTCGAGGTTGGCAAGAGCAGCGAATTGGTTCTCCTCACCGCGAACCCGCTAACGGATATTGCAAACACGCGGACCATAGATACGGTCATCACCCGCGGGAGCGTTCTTGATCGCACAGCGCTCGACTCAATGCTGGAGAATGCAGCGGAGTAAAATACTCAAGCAGAACAGAGTTGTTCAAAAAACTGTCGGGAGGCGTCGTCAGCTGGGAACAACATCTCCAACCGCAACTCCTCAAGCGACACATCCCATGCATCGACCAGCAGCGTAATGGCAGAATAGACGCTGACAATCTGCTGACGTGCCCTTATGCGAATACAAAGCGCGGGCGCGTCTATCGCAGGCTCGGCGGTGATGGGCGTGGGCGCAAGAGCCGAAACTCTGTCTGCGATTTCCTGGACTCTCGGATTGTCAAACCGCGCTGCACTAACCGCCCACCGCCGCGCCATAATCGGACCGACTTCGCTCCAGTTTTCGATCCTCTTCGGTCCAGTCTCGCGATAAAATAGTTCCGCCGCCTCAAGAGGCTCTCGGTCTTTTGCGCCCGGCATAAGCAACCCATGTGCCCGGTTCGCAAGGTGAATTTTGCCACAGGCATCAATCAGACAGCCGGGAAACGGATTGTGGGCCTCAAGCAATCGGTCCAACGGTGCGAGAAAATCCTGCATCGCGGTCTCGTCGATGGACGTTTCAGGAAACATGGCGCGCAATCGTTCCCGCCGCTGTTGCCGCGCCCCCTCAGATGAGGCAGTTCGCCTTTTTGATTGGCATATGGGATGTGCATCTAGTCAGCTACACGCCGGATGGCGGGGTCGACTTTGAATGCGACGGGGTCTGGCGAGCAGAGTACAAGAACGACGGCAGAATGGTTTTAGACGAGTTCACACGGCTCTCAGCAGACAAGCGGAAGGTATCCTATTCAGCCACCCTCCGCACCTACTGCCCCGAGACAAATCAATGGGAGATGGCATTCCTCTTTTCACAACAAAGACAGACTGTTCAATCCTTTGAAGGTGAGTTTGTAGACGGCGAAGGCCGCTTCAAGGCTGTCGCGGAGGTCGCTCCCGGCAGAACAGTGGTCGCAAAAGTGCTCTTTACCAATATTGAACAAAACAGCTTTGAATGGAAAATGGAGAGCAGCCTGGATCAGGGTCAATCCTGCGGTCTCGGCCAAACCATGAGCGCACGTCGGGTCCTATAACGAGGCCATCAGTAAGGCGTTCCGTCTTTATGGGCCGCGTACCAACCGCCATCGTCGCTCACGGCCCATTTGAAGTCGTCATGAGGATAGTGCACCTCGTCTCCCGGAGCCCGCGTGCCCACCACCAAAAATCGAGCTTCCGCATCAGATTGGTTGATGAGGTGGTGCGCATTGTCCTTGCCCGCAGGAAAGCCGGCAACCATACCCGGCGTCATTGCCATCTCACCTTCATCGGTAATAAGGGCCAGCTCGCCCTCCAGCACCATCACAAATTCATCTGATTTTGTATGCCAGTGGCGGATCGACGAACGGGACCCAGGCGGAAGCGTTTCCATGAGCACGCCATATTGCGTGAGCCCAAAAAGTTCGCCGAGGTTCCTGCTTTCGTAAGGACCGCCCAGTTCATGTGGGCCCAGAGAACCTCGTTCTGCATCAGGAGGCAGCGCCGTACCTCCTCGTATGGCGTCAACCTTCAGAGCCTCGATTGCTGGTTTCATCACCGTCTCCCCTGCCGATTGGATCCATCTCCCGCTTCACAAGAAGAATGGTTCAGCGCAGACTGTCCGTCAAAGAGAGAGATTGAAGGCAGAACAACAGATGACCAAGACCATTCCCGAGCCGGCGCGCGAGACCGAAGTGGTGCACGAAACAGATGTTCTGGTTGTCGGGTCCGGGCCCGGCGGCCTTGCTGCGGCAATCGCCGCCGCGAGAAGTGGCGTCCGTGTCGCCCTTCTGGAACGATTTGGCTGTTTTGGCGGCAACATTACGGTCGTTGGCGTCGAAGGTTTTGCCTGGTATCGCCATGAACAAACCGTCGAAGCTGGAGGTATCGGCCGCGAGTTTGAGGAACGCGCGAAAGAAATGGGCGCCGCGGTGCCCGAAAGCCAGTCCCTCAGCTATGAACTGGATTCAGAGGGCTTCAAACTGGTTGCTGATCGGCTTGTGGAAGAAGCCGGAATCCATCCCATGCTCCATCGGCAGTTTGTCGCCCCGATTATGAACGGCAATTCCATTGAAGGTGTGATCGTCGAATCCAAAGCCGGCCGCGAAGCGATCATTGCCAAACGCGTGATAGACGCAACCGGCGATGCCGACGTCGCTCATCGCGCAGGCGCGCCGACGATCAAAACGCCCCTTGAGGAGATGCAGGCGGCTTCCGTCATGTTTCATCTGGCGGGTGTTGACAAGCAAGCCTTCCTCAAAGGTGTGCGCGACGATCCCCAGACATACAAAGACTGGGAGAACAGCACCTGGCATATGGAAACCGATGGGAAGGAGGACGAGATGTTCTCGCCTTTTCTGGGAAAACCTTTCGATCAAGCGATCAAGGACGGGATTATCCCGGCAGAGCTCAAGACGATTGGAGGTACATGGGGCGCCGTCCATGACAGCGGCGAACTCACCTATATGAACCTCATTCACCTTAATGAATGTGACGGTACAGACCCAGAAAGCCTCACGAAATTCGAGATGGAAGGTCGCAAACAAACGCAAACTGCCATAGACGTGCTGCGAAGATACACACCGGGCTGCGAACAAGCGCGGCTACGAAATTTCGGCATGAGCATTGGCATTCGCGACACGCGTAAGATCGACGCGGTCTATAACCTCACCGAAGAAGATGTACGGAATGAAGGGCGCTTTGACGATTCGATCGGCATCTACCCCGAATTCATCGATGGCTATGGCGTGCTGATCCTGCCCACCACGGGTCGCTACATGCACATCCCCTATCGCTCTTTATTGCCTCAGAAGGTGGAGAACCTTCTTGTCGCAGGACGCGCCATAGGAGGAGACAAGATTTCACATGCCGCCACCCGCAATATGTCCTGCTGTGCAGTCACGGGTCAGGGCGCGGGCATCGCTGCCGCCCTGTCTGTGAAACAGGACACAGCGCTGGAAGATGTAAATGTGAGTGCGGTTCAACAGGAACTGAGCCGCCAAGGCGTGCGGGTTCATTAGAGGCGGCGTCCTGGACGCACGTCAGGGACGACTCCCGATATGCTGTTGTAATGACCGAAGGAACCTGTGCACGCCTTCTCTCACTTCTTCAATTGCCTGGTCTGGTGCATGGTTCATGACCATCACATCGACCTGCTCGGCCCATGACCGCCTTTGCGTTTCCTCAGCTTTGGGAAGAGAAAGCGTCGATGCCGCCTCGAGCAGCATCAACAACTCATGGAGACGGCGCACCTGCCGAAAACGTACCGCCATAGGCTGAATAAGGGAGGGATCATTCTGCCAGGACCGCGCACCAAACATCTCCTGTGTCACCCTTTGCCCAGCCCCATGGCATTCAAAAACCGCACAGCCCCGAAACCCCAGATCCTCAAGCTTGTCGTGAACCTTGCACTGACCACAATCATCCAAGTTGGGACAGGCCGTTTCCGCCGGCTTTCCGATTGCAAAATCGTCAGACACTTCAAACTCAAATGTCACGCAGCATAGCGCCGCACAGTTTGAGCAGTCGGATCGCAGGGAATGAGAAGACGCGGTCATGAGAGGAAGATCGTATGGACTGATGTGATTGTCCAGCTAACCGCTATGCGCCGGGGCGCGCTGCGTCGCCAGCGCCAGCCCGTCGACAATCGACGTGAACATGTCCCCCTGCTGCACGCGCACATTCGGCAAACATCCCTGAATTGCATCGGTGACGATCGACATAGAACTCGACCCGCCCACACTCACGACGGCTTCGACCCGCTGAGCATCGACCTTGCCGGCATCGAGCGTTTCCTGAATGGCATCCGCGATCTGATCGCCATAGCGCGACAGGCTCTCATTAAAAGCAGGAACTGTGAGCTCGGTTGTGAGGCCCGGCTCCACCAGACAGAGATCAACAGTTGAATGATTGCGTCCCTGATTGTGTGCGATCTTTGTCTTCTCAGCTTCAAAAGCCAAGTCGTGTCCGAGCCGTTTCTCCAGCACAGTCACGAGGCGGCGAAGGACGGATCGATCAACTGCGTCCCGCACCATGCCTTTAGCCAGCTGCAGCGTCTTCTCGTCATAGAGGAAGGGAATTTTCTCCCAGGTCGCGAGCTCTGAGAAGATGTGCGCTGGCGCCTGGATCGTACCCTCCGCAAATTGGCGTTTCAGCAGAGCCCCCCGGCCCAGAAGCGGCATGAAATGATCGTAAGAGATCTGGCGATCAAAGTCCGTGCCCCCCACACGCACACCATTCGATGCGATCACGCGGATCCCCTCCGCCTCCGCTTCAAAAAGCGTGAAGTCGGACGTGCCCCCGCCAATGTCGACCACCAGTCCAACGCTGCCTTTCTTATAGTCACGTGCACTTTCGAGTGCGGCCGCTTCTGGCTCATACATGAACTGGACCTGGTCGAAACCCGCCTTGAGATAGCAGGCGCGCAGGTCTTTTTCCGCTTGGATATTCCGCTCCGCATCGACTCGATGAAAAAACACCGGCCGGCCCGCAACCACATGATCAAGGGTCTTGCCCGCAAAGCTCTCTGCCCGGTCTTTCAGCTGACGCAGGAACTCGGAGATCACCTCAGAAAAATCCGTCCGCCGCCCGAGCAAGACACGCTGCTCATTCATCAACGGCGTGCCAAGCACACTTTTGAGCGAGCGCATATAGCGCCCCTGTGCCCCATCGAGCAGCGCCTGGTTGGCAGGCCGCCCGGACAAGACTTTTTTGTCGTAGAGGTCGAAAAACAAGGACGTCGGGATCGTCTCCCGCCCCTCTTCAAGCTCCACATGCACCACTTGGCCGTCTGCCATGTAGGCAGCCGCCGAATTTGAGGTGCCAAAATCCACCCCGAGCCAGTTGGTCACTGGACCCTCCCAAAATGTCATCTGATTTTTCGCTAAGTCAGGGCGCGGAGATATATAGGCAGAGCGACGGCTTCACAAGAGGATTCTCGTCCCGTGGTGATTTGCCGACGTGTGCGCATCCCAAATGCTGTTTCATCGCACTACCTATCTTTCCCACCGGACCGTCGAGCACTGGACAGACGCGAAATGGCCAATTCATTATGGACGCGCTTCCTTTTCACATTAAGGATACCCGCCATGGACCGACGCATGATCTTCACGGCGCTCCTCTCAGTTTTGATCGGAGCCGCCGCTGCCTTCTACTACACAAACGAGCCCTCAACCTCATGGGAGGGGGCAGTTGTGGCATTCAACAGCGAAAACTGTCCGCCAGGTTGGCGGAAGTTCAGCGCCGCAGAAGGTCGGGTGGTCATAGGTGCCGGCAGCGGCGCGGGCCTCACTCCGCGATCACCGGGCGAAACGGGAGGGTCAGAGCGTTCCGGCTTCGACCCAAAATTTGCAACACCATCAATGTCGACCGAGCACCGCACATCTGACCCCGGCGTCATTGATCCGGACCCAGTGGCACCCACGACCGACGTTCTCGCCGCCGTCGCAACCGTGGACAGCATGCCACCCTTTGTCGTGCTTACACTCTGCGTAAATTAGAGCATCCAAAATCACGGTGGGCATTGGACGCTTGCCGAAATTGGTCCGCTAACACGCGGCGCTCTTGCAATAGGCGTCTTTCCTCAGCCCTCAGGGCCGCGACCTGTTGGTTCAGATCCCGAATTGCAGCATCGAGCTGAGCCTGCCTTCCGGCGTCGTTCTCCTGACCGAACTCCACGCGCAGTCCTATCTTTGCACTTTCGAGCCGTGAAGCTTCTCGCCTGGCCACCCTGATTGCATCATCTCGGTCACGAACACCCTGCTCAAGCTCGCGAACTTCGCTCCCCAATCGATCACACGTCTCGACAATATCGACTCTGTTCATAGGCCTTCCTTTCTTTCGCATGAAAGACCATTGTCCAGGCCCCAAGGAGGACGGGGATAAACGCATCACCCTGCCTGAGCTCACTCGCGGAAAGTGGCATAAACGCCGGGCGAAGAATACTGACCTGCACCCCTAATTGTCCTCGTTTATAAGTTAGCTCTGTTCAGGTTTTGGTCCTCATGTGACCGGTTTGCGTATTCCCACGGGGTCAGCCCGTTGAGGCTGGTGTGGGGTCTGTGATGGTTGTAGTCGCTGCGCCATGCAGCGATCAAGCGGCGAGCATGGCGCAAGGTATCGAAGAGATGCTCATTTAGACATTCGTCCCGGAGGCGTCCGTTAAAACTCTCCACGAAGCCATTCTGCATTGGTTTGCCTGGCGCAATATAGTGCCATTCAATCTGGCGGTCCTGTTGCCATTTGAGGATCGCATTGGAGGTGAGCTCAGTGCCATTGTCACTGACCACCATATTTGGCAATCCTCTCATTTCTGCTATCTGATCTAGCTCTCTGGCAACCCGCACCCCCGAGAGCGAGTTGTCGACGATTGTCGCCAGACACTCCCGGCTGAAGTCATCAATGACACACAAAATGCGGAACTTGCGGCCGTCCACTAGTGTGTCGGAGACAAAATCCAGGCTCCACCTCTGGTTTGGCCCCTGTGGAACCGTCATAGGAGCTCGCGTCCCAAGAGCGCGTTTGCGGCCTCCACGCTTACGAACCATAAGTCCTTCCTCCTTGTAGAGCCGATAGAGCTTCTTCCAATTGAGATGGATGCCTTCTCGCCTCAGAAGGATGTGCAGACGCCGGTAGCCAAAGCGACGGCGTTCTGAGGCCAGTTCACGCAGTCTCTGCCGCACAGCGGTATCGTCCGACCGGATGGAGCGGTAGCGATAGACACGCGGATCAATGCCTGCGAGCGCACAAGCGCGTCTCTGTGAGTAGTTTTGTTCCTTCATGGCCCAGTCCACAGCTTTCCGTCTTGAACCAGGCTTTAGAAGTTTTTTCCGAGCATCTCTTTCAACGTCGAGACATCCATCATGGACTCCGCCAGAAGTTTCTTCAGTCGGGCATTCTCCGTCTCCAGGGCTTTCAGCTTCTTCGCATCCGACACTTCCATGCCGCCATACTTCGAGCGCCATTTATAGAACGTGGCATCACTGATGCCATGCGTACGGCACAAATCTCGCGCACTGGCACCTGCCTGGTGCTCTTTCAAAATCCCGATGATCTGTTCTTCTGTGAAACGTGATCGCTTCATTGTCTGTCTCCTTCGTCTGGGAACAGACTAACCTCTAAATGCGGATAATTGAGGGGTGCAGGTCACGTGGACAAGGTGGGCGGATGGGTGGTTAGGGAACAAACAAAAAACGCCGCCTGAGCGGTGAGGCTCAAGCGGCGTTTTGTGTAAGTCAGTAAAGAAGGGTTTCCCAAGACAATTTCTGTCGTTCGTTCTTGCATTTAGCAGACCTGGCAGCGACCTACTCTCCCACGCCTTAAGACGCAGTACCATCGGCGCTGAGGGTTTTCACGGCCGAGTTCGAGATGGGATCGGGTGCAGGCCCCTCGCAATAACCACCAGGTCGGCAAAAGGCAAAAACGCTCAGTCTTCAGTTTCCTGAATATGAGGAACGACAATCTGTTTCTGATCTGAACCGCACTCACTACCGCCATCCGGCCTTTTAAGCCGCGTTTCCTGACGGAAAACTGCAAAGCACTTTTCCTGGAAACGCTCTGGATGAGCATTGGTAAATGAGAGCAATCAAGCCAATCGAGCGATTAGTACCAGTAAGCTCAATACATTGCTGCACTTACACACCTGGCCTATCAACGTGGTCGTCTTCCACGGCTCTCAAGGGAGAACTGGTTTCGAGGTTGGTTTCCCGCTTAGATGCTTTCAGCGGTTATCCAGTCCGTACATAGCTACCCAGCTGTGCCGTTGGCACGACAACTGGTCCACCAGAGGTACGTCCACCCCGGTCCTCTCGTACTAGGGGCAGATCCTCTCAATTCTCCTACACCCACGGCAGATAGGGACCGAACTGTCTCACGACGTTCTAAACCCAGCTCACGTACCGCTTTAATTGGCGAACAGCCAAACCCTTGGGACCTGCTCCAGCCCCAGGATGCGATGAGCCGACATCGAGGTGCCAAACAATGCCGTCGATATGGACTCTTGGGCATCATCAGCCTGTTATCCCCGGCGTACCTTTTATCCGTTGAGCGATGGCCCTTCCATGCGGGACCACCGGATCACTATGACCGTCTTTCGACTCTGCTCGACCTGTCAGTCTCGCAGTCAGGCAGGCTTATGCCATTGCACTCAACAGCTGATTTCCGACCAGCTTGAGCCTACCATCGCGCGCCTCCGTTACTCTTTGGGAGGCGACCGCCCCAGTCAAACTACCCACCACACAGGGTCCCGGACCCGGATAACGGGCCGCGGTTAGATGCCAATGAAGATAAGGGTGGTATTTCAAGGATGGCTCCACCTGAGCTGGCGCCCAAGCTTCAAAGCCTACCACCTATCCTACACATGCCGTCACTAACACCACTGTGAAGCTGTAGTAAAGGTGCACGGGGTCTTTCCGTCTGACCGCAGGAACCCCGCATCTTCACGGGGAATTCAATTTCGCTGAGTCGATGTTGGAGACAGCGGGGAAGTCGTTACGCCATTCGTGCAGGTCGGAACTTACCCGACAAGGAATTTCGCTACCTTAGGACCGTTATAGTTACGGCCGCCGTTTACTGGGGCTTCATTTCGGAGCTTGCACCCCTCCATTTAACCTTCCAGCACCGGGCAGGCGTCAGACCCTATACGTCGCCTTGCGGCTTCGCAGAGCCCTGTGTTTTTAGTAAACAGTCGCCACCCCCTGGTCTGTGCCACCCCCATCTAGTTGCCTAAATGGAGGTCTCCCTTCTCGCGAACTTACGGGAGCATTTTGCCGAGTTCCTTCAACATCGTTCTCTCAAGCGCCTTGGTATACTCTACCAGACCACCTGTGTCGGTTTGGGGTACGGTCTATAATGGAGGAGCTATTTCCTGGAACCCCTTCGCGGCCCGCCCAATCCAATAAGGACGGACAACACACGGGATTCGTCACTACCTCCAGGTGCAGGAATATTAACCTGCTTCCCATCGACTACGGCTTTCGCCCTCGCCTTAGGGGCCGACTAACCCTGCGCAGATTAGCTTTACGCAGGAACCCTTGGTCTTTCGGCGAGAGGGTCTCTCACCCTCTTTATCGCTACTCATGTCAGCATTCTCACTTCTGATACCTCCAAGTGCCCTCGCGGGTCACCCTTCACAGGCTTACAGAACGCTCCGCTACCACGCACATAAATGTGCATCCGCAGCTTCGGTGTATGGCTTGAGCCCCGGTACATTTTCGGCGCAAGAGCGCTTGACCAGTGAGCTGTTACGCTTTCTTTAAATGATGGCTGCTTCTAAGCCAACATCCTGGTTGTCTATGCACTCTCACATCCTTTCCCACTTAGCCATAACTTAGGGACCTTAGCTGGCGGTCAGGGCTGTTTCCCTTTCCACTACGGACCTTAGCACCCGTAGTGTGTCTGCCAGATAGTACTCATCGGTATTCGGAGTTTGGTTAGGTTTGGTAAGTCGGTGAGACCCCCTAGCCCATCCAGTGCTCTACCCCCGATGGTATTCGTCTAACGCTCTACCTAAATAGATTTCGCGGAGAACCAGCTATTTCCGAGTTTGATTGGCCTT